>DASQGJ010000043.1:0-94036 GCA_035632675.1 Candidatus Dormiibacterota bacterium | reverse complement strand
ATGCCGCTCCCATCGGAATACACCGTGTAAATCTCGGGATTGCCCTCAGTCCCGAGTGGGTATGCGGACTCGAAAAGGATTCGGCCATCGCGCAAAACATCCGTGGGAAGAGAGTTCGACGGAACGTACGTTAGAGGCAGTGGCTTCCCCCCAGCCAGATCGGCGACTTCAATCACAAATCGCCCGGCACTCTTGCGTGCATAGACGATGCGATCGTCTGGCAGATACCAGGGCCGAATGCAATCGTCGGAGTTGGAGGTAATCCGCTGTGGCTTTCCTTGCGCGACGGATATCTCCCAAATCTGCCAGGGATCCTGGGCGCGAAGCTTTCCCGCGAATAGCACTCGCAGCCCGTCGAAGGAGACTGCGGGGTCCGCGGAGGCCGCGAAATCTGGCAGCAGCAGATGGCGTCCGTTCTGATTACTTAGGACGATTGCGGCATCCGCCCTAAAGCGGTCTTCACCTTGCAGCCACGCCAGCGGCGCGTACGACTTCGCAACGGTATAGAGATATGGAGGGATGTCTGAACTGCCCGCGCTCTCCGTCGCAGAGCGTAACGGCCCTATTGTAATGAGCAACAGAGCACACGCCGGGATGTACCGCTGAAGCACTAGTCTGCTCCTCCCACCGCTAGAAGTTGCGGGCGGAGCGCGCGAGACTGTTGCTGAAGATCAAGGTAGGGCTGCAGATCAGCCATCATGCTGCCGAATTCGGCAAAGGTGAGCGACTGGTTTCCATCGCTGAATGCCAACTCAGGACAAGGATGTACTTCCACCAGCAACCCGTCGGCGCCCACGACGGCAGCGGCGCGAGAAAGCACCGGCACAAGACTGCGCACTCCGGCGGCGTGGCTCGGGTCAACAATGACCGGAAGATGCGACACAGCCTTCAATACGGGGACGGCAGCAATGTCGAGGGTGTTGCGAGTTGCCGTTTCAAACGTGCGAATGCCACGCTCGCACAAGATGATCTGCGGATTGCCGGCCATCGCGATCACCTGCGCCGACCGCAGTAACTCTTCGAGGGTGGCGGTCATGCCGCGCTTCAGCAGAACCGGCAACCCACATTGGCCGAGCGCTTCGAGCAGAGCGTAGTTCTCCATGCTGCGCGTGCCGACCTGCATGATGTCGGTGTACTCCGCGATGAGGTCGACATCTTCTTCACTCATCACTTCGGTAATGATGGCAAGCCCCGTCGCTTCACGCGCCTTGCGTAGAAGCTTGAGACCCTCGACTCCCAAACCTTGAAACGCGTACGGAGAAGAACGCGGTTTGTAGGCACCGCCGCGCAGGATGCGCGCTCCGGCTTCTGCGACAGCTTCTGCCGTCTGGAGCAACTGAGTCTCCGACTCGACAGCGCAGGGCCCGGCCATGACAACAAAATCATTCCCCCCGATTTCAATGTCGCGCACTTGAACGACGCTGCGAGAACGCTCACTCGTCTTCGCGACTAGATCGAAACAGGAGAACTGTCCATTCCATTTCGGATTCATGGGCGCGGCCATTCTAGTAACGCCGCGTCGTGGGATCACTAATAGGAATCTGCTAGAACCCGCGAACCACGCGGGTTTTAGGGGCCTGGATCGACACAATGCTCATGCTAAGTGGTGTCGATTGAGAAGGAAGGAAGCAGTGTGTGACTTCAATCACACATGAACGCGACAGCGCGCACAATCGGCAGGATATGAGCCCGTGAGCGGTGGAATTGGGATGTACGCCATGGTCGGCTACGATGTCCCCAAGATCCAAGTCCGAATCGAGGAGATGCGGATGGCGTCACGCTCCGTCTTCGTTTTCTTTCTTTGTTTCCCTTTCAATCTCGATTCGAACGTACTTGGCTGGCTTCGCCACCTCATAACACGGAGTGAAGGAGTGCACAAAACCGTGCCGGGCTCGGGTTGCGCGTTGTAGTTTGAAGCGCTCGTGCGCCTCCTCCATGGTCGCAAAACCCTCGCGGGGAGAAAGCGTGTACTGCACGCGAACCGTGCGCTTCGCCGTGGTATCCCACCAGCACTGCGTCTCGCGCACGAAGTATCCCAGTTGGCCGTCGACGGTCTGCTCACCCATGGTCAGTTCGAAGAATTGTTCGCGCCACTCCGTCGCATGAGGAGTTTTTGTCCTATAGAGAGTTTCGGTCGTCACGTGGACTCCGCGGAATGAGCGATTTTACTACCGCTCCTGCGTGGCTCGCAGGGGCGCCGGGGGAGCGGCGTCGATCCCGCGTGGCCTGGTTGAGACGGGTGATAAACCCGAGCACGGCCTGACTCTCTCCGCTGTGATCGACGAGAGGCATTGCGGCGAACGGGATAACTATTCAGCGTTACAGACCTGTCCGAGAATGGACAGTGCAATCCTCAGACGGACACATCCGCCCTTCGAGCAAACCTCGGAGTCGAACCTAACCAATTATTTTTCAATCGTTTGTCGGCAAGACCGGGTTGGAACCGCACTTGCCATAACCCTAGTGATGGATATCGCTCGACCCGAGTTTAAGGAACAGAAACGCAAGCGCCAGATTCTGGTGGCCGCTGCGATTATGGTTGTGGTCGCGGCTCTGACCGTGGTGGTGTATCGCCTGAAACCGGCGGCGCCGACCGTCGAGCGCGGCACGGTGTGGACTGACTCTGTGAAACGCGGCTCGCTGTTGCGCCAGGTGCGCGGGATCGGATCGCTCGTGCCGTCGCAAGAGTCCGTGCTGCAAATCCCCGCCGAGACCGAGGCGACGGTTGTGCGCATTCGGATGCTGCCCGGTTCGCTGGTTAAGGCCGACACCCTTCTTCTAGACATGAGCAATTCGCAGGTGGAGCAAGCGGCGGTCGACGCGCACCTTCAGTGGAAGGCCGCGGAGGCAGAGTACCAGAGCCAGCGCATGAAACTGGAAAGCGACCTGATGAATCAGAAGGCGGGCGCGGCCACCGTCAAGGCGGACTATGCCCAAACCCAGCGGCAGTCGCAGACCGATAAAGAACTGTTCGACCTGGGCGTGATCTCAGGCCTCGCCTACAAAGCTTCCAAGGGCAAAGCGGACGAATTGACAGTTCGCAACGATCTCGAAGACCAGCGCCTGGCCAGCACTCAGAAGGCAATCGACGCGCAACTCGCCGAGTTGCAGGCTAAGGTCGATCAAATGCGGGTTCTGGCAGAGTTGAAGCAAAAACAAGTGGATCTTTTGAAAGTCCGCGCCGGCATCGAGGGAGTTCTGGTGGAGCTCCCGCTGCATGTCGGGCAGCATGTTTCACCCGGAACGATGCTTGCCAAGGTTGTGCAACCCAATCATCTGATGGCGGAACTCAAGGTGGCGGAGACCCAGGCTCGCGACGTGCAGATCGGCGAACCGGCGTCGGTCGATACCCACAACGGTGTGATTTCCGGCTCGGTCATGCGCGTGGACCCAGCAGTGCAAAACGGAACGGTCACGGTCGACGTCAAACTAACGGGCGACCTGCCCAAGGGAGCGCGGCCGGACTTGAGTGTAGATGGCACGATCGACCTGGAGCGCCTGGACAATGTTCTCTATGTCGGCCGTCCAGCATTCGGGCAGGAGAACAGCACTATCAGTCTTTTCAAGCTTGACGGCGATGGACGCGATGCGACACGCGTTCCGGTCAAAGTGGGGCGGGCTTCCGTGAATTCGATTCAAGTGATCGAGGGTTTGCACGAAGGAGACACTGTCGTGCTTTCCGACATGTCGCGGTGGGACAACACCGACCGTATCCGGCTTCAGGACTAAGAAATCCAGACTAAGAAAATCGAGGCGAAAGAATCATGACCGACGCTACCCAACCCCTGATTCAAATCACCGACATGACCAAGGTTTTCTACACCGATGAGATTGAGACGCATGCCCTCTCCGGCGTCCACTTGTCGGTCGCCAAAGGCGAATACGTAGCCATGTCGGGCCCTTCGGGCTGCGGGAAGTCCACGCTGCTCTCCATCATCGGACTGCTCGATACGCCGACTGGCGGCAAGTATTTTCTCAACAACAAGCCGGTGGAGAACCTGGACTTCGCCGAGCGGGCGCGCATTCGCAATCAGGAAATCGGCTTCATTTTCCAGAGTTTCAATCTGATCGGCGATCTCACGGTTTACGAGAATGTCGAGTTGCCGCTGACCTATCGTCAGCGCATGCCGAGCGGCGAGCGCAAGACGCGCGTGATGGAAGCGCTGGAGCGCGTTGGGATGGCGCACCGTGTGAGGCATTATCCCTCGCAACTTTCTGGTGGCCAACAGCAACGTGTAGCCGTCGCGCGCGCGCTGGGCGGAAAGCCGTCGATCCTGCTGGCGGACGAACCTACGGGCAACCTGGACTCGCGCAATGGTGAAGCCGTTATGGAACTGCTCGCCGATCTTCACCGCGAGGGCGCGACCATCTGCATGGTGACGCACGATCCGCGCTTTGCGAAGCATGCCCAGCGCGAGGTGCATCTGTTCGACGGCAAAGTCGTGGCCGAAGAAGAACTCAAGAAGCTCATGTCGGAAGTGCAGGCGTGATCGCTCTGCATGCCTGCTACATTGCGGCACGCCGGCCCACGAGAGTCGATCCCATGGTGGCGTTGCGGTACGAGTGAGCGAACCTTATGGCAGCCGTCGTTCAAGATCTTCGCTACGCATTTCGCCAGTTGCGGAAGGCACCGGGATTCGCCTGCACCGCGATTCTGATCCTCGCACTCGGTATCGGCGGAACTTCCGCGATTTTCAGCACGCTCAATCCAATTCTATTTGAGCCGCTGCCGTATCCCCATGCGAGCCGGATCATGATGATCTGGTATGCGGACGAAGACGGCGTCCGCTCTCCCCAGACTTTCCATACTTATCGCGAACTGGCGGAGCGGAGCCGATCGTTCGAGGCAGTCGCAGTCATGAAGCCGTGGCAGCCCACGCTGGTTGGCACAGATCAACCGGAAAGAATCGGCGGCCAGCAGGTAAGTGCCGCGTATTTTCGGGCGCTGGGCGTGACTCCGGCGCTGGGACGGGACTTCCAGCCTTTCGATGATATGTTCCACGGTCCTAAGGTGGTCATCCTTAGCGATGGCTTGTGGCGGCGGCGTTTTGGCAGTGACTCCTCAATTCTCCAGCGCCAGATAAGACTCGATGACGAAACCTACACCGTTATCGGCGTCATGCCGAACACGTTCGAGAACATCCTGGCACCCTCCGCCGAGGCATGGTCCCCGCTGCAGTACAACGCGGGAAATATTGCTTCCACCGAGACCCGGGAGTGGGGACATCACCTGCGAATGGTGGGGCGGCTGCGCGCGGGTGTCAACCAGAGTCAAGCCAGAAGTGACTTGGCGTTGATTGCGGGTACTCCCGTAGCCGAATTTCCTCGGCCCCGTTGGGCGGCTCTGAAGCAAGGCCTCATCGTGGATTTATTGCAGGACGACGTTACGCGCGGCGTGAAGCCCGCGCTGCTCGCGGTTTTCGGCGCGGTGATTCTGGTTCTTCTGATTGCTTGCGTGAATGTGACGAACCTGGTGCTCGCGCGCGGTGCACAGCGGCGGGGCGAAATCGCTATGCGTGCCGCGTTAGGTGCGGCGCCACCAAGATTGATCCGGCAACTGGTTACCGAGAGTCTGCTGCTAGCCATCTTCGGTGGGGCCTTGGGGATGGTTGTCACCGAGGTGGGCATCCGCCTGTTATTGGCGTTGAGTCCGCCGGGATTGCCGCGAGTCAATGCAATTCGAGTCGACAGTGCAGTCTTTGCCTTCGCATTCGGCGTAACCGTCATCATCGGCCTGGCAGTTGGGCTGATTCCGGCGCTGCATAGTTCCCGCCGCGACCTGGTCAGCACCTTGCAGCAAAGTTCCCAGCGCGCTGCGGGAGATCATCAACGGACTCGCCGCGCCTTCGTGGTGGCGGAAGTAGCGCTGGCGCTAGTTCTGCTGGTGAGTGCCGGGCTGCTGCTGCACAGCATGCGGCGCCTATTCTCAGTCCCTCCGGGCTTCGAAGCCTCCGGCATGCTCAGCATGCAGGTGCAGACCTACGGACGGAAGTACGACGATGATCGCGTCTGCCGCCAGTTTTTTGCGCAGGCGCTCGACGCGGTGCGCGCGGTTCCCGGTGTCAGGGCAGCGACATTTACGAGCCAACTGCCCCTCAGTGGTGACTCCGATGTGTACGGCGCGAAGTTCGAGGGAGATGCCCCTGAAGTCGGTTACTCCGTTTACCGATATGCCGTAACCCCGGGGTACTTTGAAGCGCTCCATATTCCCTTGCGGCGCGGCCGTCTCCTGGATGACCGTGACACCACCAACACGCCGCCAGTCATGCTCATCAGCGAGTCGCTGGCCAAGCGCAGATTTCCCAATCAGGATCCGATTGGGAAGCGGGTTCATGTGGGCGGACGGGTCGACTCGCCGCTGTTCACCATCGTGGGCGTGGTTGGAGATGTGAAGCAGATGTCGCTGGCGCTTGGCGATACCGACGCGGTTTATGCCACAACGACTCAATGGCACTGGGCCGACGGAACGCTGTCTCTGGTGGTTCGAACGCACGGCGATGCCGCGCAATTCGTGCCCGCAATCAAGAACGCAATCTGGTCTGTCGATCGGGATCAACCGATTGTGCGCGTAGCCATGATGGACGACCTGCTGGCTGCGTCCGCGATCGAGCGCCACTTTGTGCTGATTCTGTTCGAGGCCTTTGGTCTGGTCGGATTGACCCTCGCAGCAACGGGAATCTATGGGGTTCTATCCGGCAGCGTTGCGGAGCGCACGCGCGAGATAGGAGTGCGATCGGCGCTGGGCGCAACCCGCACAAGCATCCTCGCGCTGGTGCTGCGTCAGGGGATGACCCTCGCCTGCCTCGGTGCTGCGCTCGGACTTGTCGGGGCCGTGGCCGCGAGTCAGGCCATCGCGGCGATGTTATTCGGAGTGTCGCGTCTTGATCCGCTGACGTATCTCGGAGTGATTGCACTGCTGGCCGCGGTCTCGGCGATCGCGTGCAGCGTGCCGGCCTGGCGCGCGGCGCGTATTGATCCCATCGTGGCTCTGCGGTACGAGTAAAGGAAAAACCTTATGGAAACCTTACTGCAGGATATTCGCGGACTGCTCTTCGGATTCCACTCTTGGGACGCGGCCATGCTGGCTGCCGTTGCGATCTTGCTCGCAATCTTTGCTCTGCTCGCCAGCTACATCCCGGCACGCAGGGCAGCGCAGGTCGATCCCATGGTTGCGTTGCGGTACGAGTGAGGAATCATGGACGCTCTCTTTCAGAACCTACGCTATGCGTTGCGCCAGTTGCGCAAATATCCCGGATTCACCGCAATCGCGGTGCTCACTCTGGCCGTTGGCATTGGAGCGAACGCCGCCATTTTCGCGCTCGTAGATCAGGTTCTCTTGAAGCAGCTGCCTGTCTCAGAACCCGACCGTCTTGTGCAGCTCAAATTCGCCGGCTCCGACACCGGGCACACAGACTCGTACGGAGGAGCGAACGAGTTGTATTTTTCGTGCCCGATGTATCGCGATCTGCGCGACCAGAACAGCGTCTTTTCCGGCGTGTTCGCGATGTTCCCGAAGCAGGTCGGCATCCGGTGGAAAAACACTTCGAGCCTGGTCAACGGCGAACTGGTGAGCGGAAATTACTTCTCGGTTTTAGGCGTAAAGCCGACGTTGGGTCGTCTTTTCATATCCGAAGATAGCGCCGCGGCCGGCTCGTCTCAACTGGTGGTACTCGGTTATCGGTATTGGACGCAGCACTTCGCCTCCGACCCCGCGGTCGTGAACCAGGACGTGCTCATCAACGGAAATCCATTCACCATCATCGGCGTGGCACAGCCTGGCTTCGACAGCGTGATCGCTGGAACCGTCCCGGACATCTTCGTTCCCATCACCATGAAGGCAAAGATGACGCCGGGGTGGGATGAACTCGAGGACCGCAGATCGAAGTGGCTGAACATTGTGGCGCGTCTGAAGCCCGGGATCACGTTACGGCAGGCCGAAGCCGGCATCACTCCACTTTGGAAATCGATTCGCGCCACCGAACTGCAGAGCATCACCGCGCACAGCCAGCGCTTCCGCGATCAGTTCGTGGAAAAAAGTTACATGACGCTGCTCGATGCCTCCAGAGGCTTCTCACCTTTGCGGGAAACCATGCGCGTGCCGTTGCTGATTCTCATGGGGATGGTCGGACTGCTCACCTTGATGGCAACTGCCAATGTGGGCAGCCTGCTGCTGGTGCGGGCGGCGGGACGCACACGCGAGATGTCGGTCCGCTACTCCCTGGGCGCAAGCCGCGTCAGGATCATCGGACAATTGCTGATTGAAGGCCTTGCTCTCGGCATCTCTGGAGGAGCACTCGGACTCGCGCTATCACCTCTTCTTGCCAAGGCTCTGATCGCTTTGATCGCTCCGACCTCGGCGGCAGGGGGAATGTCGCCTCTTTCAGCAACTCCAGACCGGAGCGTCGTGCTGTTCTGCTGTCTCGTCTCCGTCTCGGCAAGCGTCCTGTTCAGTCTCGCACCCATTGTCCAGTTCTACCGGCCCAATGTCACTGCTGCTTTGAAACAGCAAACAGGAACCGCGGAAACCTCCCATGCGCGATTCCGCCGAATCACTGTAGGCATGCAGATCGGGCTAAGCCTGTTGTTGCTGGTGGGAGCCGGATTGTTCAGTCGCACGCTCAGCAATCTCAAGTCAGTCGACGTAGGATTTGCTCCCGATCATCTACTTACCTTTCAACTCGACCCGCGGCTCGCTGGCTATCAGCCTTCTGCCGTGACATCTCTCTACAAACGGCTCCTCGACACGCTGAGTGCTCAGCCGGGCGTGCAAGCAGTGGGCATGACCGATGACCCGGTGTTGGTTCACTCCGACAGCACTTTCTCGGTCGACATACCCGGCTATCAACCTCAGGAAGGCGAACGAATGAGCTTCGAGTGGGAGCACGTAACGCCCGCCTACTTCGCCACTTTGCGGCTTCCCCTGACGGCGGGCCGGGTCTTCAGCGACGCAGACACTCTCACGTCGAACCGAGTCGTCGTGGTCAATGAAAGTTTCGTGCTCAAGTTTTTCGGATCATCGGAGCAGGCCCTCGGAAGGACATTCACGGTTGGAAAGACAAAAGATAAACCGTTTACGATCGTGGGCGTTGTGAAGGATGCAAAACACTTCAGCGTGCACGACTTGTTTGTCCCTATCTTCTATACGCCACTCTTCCAGGATGCGGAACCGGCCTCGGTGGCTGTCTACATCCGCACCCAACAGGCCCCTGACAATGCGGCAAGCGCAGTTCGTATCGCCGTAACCCAAATCGATTCCAAGCTCGTGGTGGATACGTTGCAGTCCTTGAATTCCGGAATCGACATCACCCTGACTTCCGAGCGCATGCTTTCTTTCCTGGCCAACAGCTTCGGGCTCGTGGCGGTGTTCATCACTGCGATCGGCCTTTACGGTGTCCTCGCCTACTCGATCGCGCAACGGACGCGTGAGATCGGCGTTCGCATGGCGCTCGGCGCGACGAGAGGAACCATCTTGAAGCTGGTCCTGCACGAGGTCTTCATGATCACGGGTTGCAGCGTTGCCGTAGCGGTGCCGTCCTCGATTGCGCTCAGCAGCTTCGTCAAGAATCAACTCTATGGCATTTCTTACAGCGATCCGCGGACACTGGTTTTAGTCGTGCTGGCGATTGGTGTGGTTGCGCTCGTCGCAGCATCGCTCCCTGCGCGCCGTGCCGTACAGGTACAGCCAATCACCGCTCTGCGGTACGAGTAGAAGAGGATATAGATGACGGGACTAATGCAGGATATTCGCTTCGGGTTGCGGCAACTCCGCAAGAGCATTGGGTTCACTGCGGTCGCTGCATTCACCCTTGCTCTCGGGATCGGGGCGAACACGGCCATCTTCAGCCTGGTCAGCGGCATTCTGTTGCGGCCGCTGCCCTATCCTCGTCCCGCAGAGTTGGTCAGCATCACGGGAACGTATCCCAAGGGCGCGTTTGCAGCGATGCGCGAACAGGTTCGCACCATCGACGTCGCCGCGTACGCCGAGGGCCACGAGTTCAACTTGACTCACGCCGGAGAGCCCGTACGGCTGGCGGGCACCGCCGTTTCCGCTGAGCTGCTCTCCATCCTTGGTACACGCGCCGAACTTGGACGAACGTTTGTTTCCGGCGAAGACGCCCCCGGCAGAGACAACTACGTCGTGCTGAGCCACGATCTCTGGGCACAACGTTTTGAAAGTGATCCCGCGATCATCGGGAAAGCGATCGAACTCGAAGGTGTGAGCCGCCAAGTCGTAGGCGTGATGCCTGCGGACTTTCATTTCCCTTCCCCGAAGACTCAGCTATGGGTTCCGTTGCACAACGAGCCGCAGAATCCGGCCACCTACTGGGCTGGAGATTTTATGCCGGTGATCGGGAGGCTTCGTCCTGACGCGACCATGGCACAGGCTGGGGCCGAGATCCGTCTGTTCCAATCGCATGTGTTCAATATCTTTCCCTGGACAATGCCCGCAGCGTGGAACGCCGAGGTAACCGTCATTGAGTTGCGCAGCGGGATGGTGGCTGACATTCGAACGAGGCTTCTGCTGTTGTTAGGGGCAGTCGCTCTTGTGCTGTTGATTGCATGCGCCAACGTCGCGAACCTGATGCTGTCTCGAGCCGCCAGCCGCGAAAAAGAAATGGGGATCCGTGCGGCGCTAGGGGCCGCGCCGCGCCGGATCACGCGACAACTGTTGACGGAGAGTGTCTTGCTCTCAGCAGTCGGAGCGGTGTTAGGGTTCGCGCTGGCTGCCGCCGGGCTTGCCGCACTCAAATCAACACTGCCGTCCGACACACCCCGGTTGCTGGACGCGCAACTCGACTGGCGCGTTCTGCTCTTCACCGGCGGGCTCGCGATTCTGACCGGTCTTGGCTTTGGCCTCGCACCGGCCCTGCAGTCCTCGCGCTCCACCCTCACGGACATTCTGAACGCTGCGGGACGTGGCGCCGCGGTTTCCGTGTCGCGACGGTTGCGCGGAACGTTGGCGATCGCTGAAGTGGCCCTCTCGGTCATGCTGGTGATTTCTGCGGGGCTCCTGATCCGTAGTTTCTGGGCTTTATCCCACGTAAATACGGGCTTTCGAACGCAGCAGATGCTGACGGCGAGAATCACGCCCGACCAGTCGTTCTGCGGCGATCCGCAGCGCTGCCTGACGTTCTACCGTGACCTGGTCGAACGCGTGCGCTCCTCTCCCGGAGTCAACGGCGCGGCTCTGGTGAATACCCTTCCGCTCAATGGACGAGTCGCCAAGCGTTCGTTCGATCTTGAGAACTTCACGATTGCGTCCTCGCCTCAAACCCAGCCTCTGCTCTGGCTCGACATCGTCACTCCCGACTACTTCCGAGTCATGGGCATCCCCCTGATCTCCGGCCGGTGGTTCAATGAGGGCGACGAGTCAGGGGGCCCCCCGGTTGTCGTGGTATCGGCCAGTACGGCGAAAAGATTCTGGACCGATGGCGACGCCGTTGGGAAACACGTGCGCTTCGTTGGGGAAAAGGCTTGGCGCACGGTGGTTGGAATCGTGGCGGATGTGCGGGCTTACGATCTTCAGCACAATGAGCCGGACTTTATGAAGGGAACGGCCTACGTCCCGTATACCAGCGCAGCAACGCTGGAAGATGGGCGAGTGCCGGCAGAAATGACGATCGCGGTACGCACAAATTCGAACGATCCCAACGCGGCAAATCTTCTACACAGCGTGCTCACCGCTGCGAGTTCCAACATTCCAATCAGCGAGGTTAAAACGATGCGCGCGGTTGTGTCCGAAGCCAATGCGGCGCCGGCTTCCACAACTTTCCTGTTTGCGTCTTTTGCGGGCGTGGCTCTCGCGCTGGGAATTGTCGGCGTCTACGGTGTCCTGTCCTACCTCGTATCGAGGCGGCGAAGGGAGATGGGCGTCCGCATGGCTCTGGGCGCGCAACGGAGCGATGTCCTGTGGCTGGTGATGAAAGAGGGCGCCAGGTTCTCGGTTACCGGTATCGCACTCGGTCTCGCCGGGACATTCTTTGTTGCCCGGTTGCTGTCCACGCAGCTTTACGGTATCAGTCCGATGGACGCGGTCACGTACACGAGTGTTTCTGTCCTGACAGCAATTGCGAGTTTGGCTGCGTGCTACGTTCCGGCACGGCGCGCCATGCGAGTCGACCCCATGGTCGCGCTGCGAAACGACTAGGAGATATTACAGATGATGACCGGCCTGATGCAGGACCTCCGCTATGCTTTGCGGCAGTTGCACAAGAATCCCGGCTTCGCCGCCGTCGCCGTGATCACGCTGGCCCTGGGGATCGGCGCCAATACCGCGGTCTTCAGCGTCGTCGACGCAGTCATGCTGCGCCCGCTGCCGTACTACCAACCGGAGAGATTGGTTGAATCGCAGTCGATCAACAGTCACAACCCTCAGCCCAGCGCCATCAGCTATCCGGATTTCTTTGATTGGCGTTCGCAGAACCACACGCTCGATCATCTCGTTTCGTATCACGATATGCCCTTCACTTTGACGGGAATCGATCGGCCGGTGGAGTTGGATGGCGAGGTTGTTTCCTGGGACCTGGTGCACGCGATCGGCGTGCGCCCGGAACTCGGCCGTGGATTCACGCCCGAAGAAGAAAAGACCGGGACCCGGGTCATTCTGATCAGTCACGCGCTTTGGACGTCGCAGTTTGCGGCTGACAAATCGATCGTAGGACGAGCCGTCCGGCTCAGCGGCGAGTTGTACACGATCGTCGGCGTGATGCCTCCATCATTTCGCTTTCCGATCACTCGCCCCACAAATAGCATCTGGACCACGCTGGCGGTCGACGACGATCCCTCCGACCCGAATCCAAACATACGAAATCGCGGTTCGCACTTCTTGAACGCTTTTGGGAGGATAAAGCCGGGAAAGACGGTGGCCGAGGTCGATCAGGATCTGCGTGCGATCGCGGTTGGCCTGGCGCGGGCGTATCCAGATACAAATACCAGGCATGACTCCGCCCGGGCCCTTCCCGAGGTCGATGCGTTGCTGGGCGATACCCGAACCGCGCTTCTTGTAGTGCTCGGTTCGGTTGCTCTTGTGCTTTTGATCGCGTGCGGAAACATTGCCAACCTGCTGCTCGCCCGGATGCGAGACAGGCAGCGCGAGATGGCGCTGCGCTCGGCACTGGGCGCTGGAAAACGCAGAATCGTTCGCCAACTGCTGGCGGAGAGCCTCGTCCTCGGCGCCTGCGGCGGAGCGATCGGTTGCGGCCTCGCCTATGTTTGCACTCCGGCGCTCCTTTCTCTCATCGGCGACACCGTCCCGCGTGCATCCGACGCGGGTGTCGACCTTCGAGTTCTGACCTTTGCAATGCTGTTATCGCTTGCCTCCGCGATTATCTTTGGAGTAATTCCAGCAATTTCCGGTTCTCGCACCGACCTGGTATCCACACTGAAAGAGGGCGGCCGAGCCGAAGCCCTTGGAAGCGACTGGCTGCGCTCTGGCCTTATCGTTGGCCAGGTCGCTCTTGGCCTGTTGCTCACGGCGGGAGCAGGCCTGCTCATCACCAGCTTCAACCGATTACTTCACGCGGACGAGGGATTCAACCCGGACCATCTGACCACGATGTTTTTCGATACGCCGGACACGCACTACAAGGACACGCGTGGCCAGTTCTATCGCGACTATTTCGAAAGACTTCGTGCATTGCCTGGTGTTCAGTCCGCCGCAGGCGTCCTGGTTCTCCCCATGACGAATGACGGAATCATCGTCAGCTTCGAGGATCCGGAGCACCCGGTGCCCGAGGGCCAACAGCCTGCCGCAGACCTCGCTCCAATTACGCTTGGATATTTCAGCGTGATGCAGATCCCTCTCCTCGAAGGGCGCGATTTTTCTGAACGCGAGAGTGTGAAAACGGAGCCGGTAATGATCGTGAACCAGGCTTTCGCGCAAAAGTTCTTTCCCGGTGAGGATGTGCTCGGCAAGAAACTGAAACCGGGCGCGGGCAACGGGGCGCCGGGTGGTCCGCCCTGGCGGGAAATCGTCGGTGTCGTAGGGAATATCAGATTGGGCGCGATACAGCGCGAAATGCGCCCGGCCATGTACCTGCCCGCGAGCCAGTTGGATACCTGGTGCTGTCTGTACTCGGTGGTTCGCACTTCGCTTGACCCCGCCAGCCTCGGAGCGAGCGTCCAACGCCTGGTCTCAGACATGGACAAGGACATCCCGGTCACTCGAGTCCGCACCATGCGAGAGTTGATGTCCACTGAACTGAATGAACCGCGGTTCGCGGTGGTTCTGCTCAGCTCGTTTGCAGGCCTTGCTATCGTTCTCACGATCGTCGGCCTTTACGGAGTCATGACGTACTCGGTTTCGCGCCGCACGCGAGAGATCGGTGTTCGGATGGCTCTGGGAGCACCGCGCACTTCAGTGTTGACCATGGTTCTGCGCGATGCTGCGATCTTGCTGGCCTCCGGGATCACGCTGGGGGCCGTAAGCGCCTTGGCGTCAGCGTCGATTTTGCAGAGCATGCTGTACGGCACGAAATCCCGAGATCCGATCGTCATGGCGCTGGTGTGCATTGGCGTTGGAACTGTGGGGCTGGTGGCCGCGTACATTCCAGCCCGGCGTGCCGCCAGGGTCGATCCCATGGTCGCGCTGCGGTATGAGTAACGAGAAACAAATCGGAGAGTGAAGATGATTCAACTTAAGAGTCTGGAACGCAGTTACAAAACGCCGGCCGGGCAAACCTGGGTACTGCGGCGCATCAATCTGGACATTCGCGAGGGAGAGTTCATCACCATCATGGGGCCTTCCGGCGCGGGGAAATCTTCCCTGCTCAATGTTCTCGCGCTGCTCGACGATGCCTGGGAGGGTGAGTACTGGTTTCGCGAGCAGGCCGTCCACGACCTGAAGCGCAAACAGCGCGCCGAAGTGGCAAAACGGAATGTGGGCATGGTGTTTCAGAGCTACCACCTGCTCGACGATCTCACCGTGCAGGAGAATATCGACCTGCCACTTTCCTACAAAGACATTCCCCGCCGTGAGCGGCAAAGCCTTGTCGCCGACACTCTGGATCGCTTCCAGATCGTTGCGAAGAAGGATCTGTATCCGAGTCAGCTCTCAGGAGGCCAGCAGCAGTTGGTAGGAATTGCGCGAGCAGTCATTCATAAGCCTGCCTTGCTGCTGGCGGACGAACCGACCGGGAATCTTCATTCCATCCAGGCAAGAGAGATTATGGAATTGTTTCGCGACCTCAATCAGCAAGGCACGACCATTGTGCAGGTAACACACTCGGAAGTGAACGCGGGCTACGGGAGCCGCACGATTCAACTGCGAGACGGATGGATGGTTGGAGATACGGCGAATGCGGGACTCGCTCAGCCGACGGAGGTCAGCGCATCGTGAGCTCATGGGCTATCAGGTTTCTCAAAGTTGGAATTGCTGTCGCGGGCGCAACCAGCGTCCTGCTGCCTGGACTGCTGGCTCAGACGCAGAGTCCTGCGAGCGCTTCTCAGCCTGCAACTTCAATCAAGTTTGAAATGCCGAAGTCGCACAATCCGCTCAACGCGTACGCACCCGATTCCGTTCCCGAGCCGGTGTTGTCGAACTCGCGGCGGCTGGACCAAATGGTTCGTGACGGCAAACTGTACCTCTCTTTGAAAGATGCTATCGACCTCGCGCTTGAAGACAACCTCGATCTGGCCATCGCCCGCTACAATCTCCCGATTGCGAATACCGACATCTTGCGCACGCAGGCCGGAGGATTCTTTCGTGGAGTAAATACTGGCGTTGTGCAGGGAACGCCGGGCGGCGGCGTCGGGGGTTTCGGTAGCGGTGCGCCTGGAGCTGGAGCCGGCGGCACAACGAGCGGGGCTGGCGGTGCCGGCGCGGGTGCATCGGGACTCGTGCAATCCACGCTGGGCACGGGAACTGCTGTCTCTTCCTACGACCCTTTCATCAACCTCAACGGTGGAGATGAGCACCAGACGTCGCCAGTGGTGAACCGCCAGATTTACGGAGTGCCGTCGCTGCAGTTGAATACGGGACAGGTGAGCGCTTTTTTCAGCCAGGCTTTTGCCACAGGAACAAGCATCAACTTCTCTTTCGGCAACTCCAGGCAGACAACCAACAGCCCTAATTTCACTCTGTCCCCAACCCTCACCTCCACGTTTCGCTTCCAGATCCAGCAGGAACTTCTCGCCGGCTTTGGCTTCGGACCCAACTTGCGATACCTGCGGATCGCGAGGAACAACAAGAAAATTTCTGACATAGCGTTCAAGGATCAGGTCATCGCTACCGTCACGCAAATCGAAAATATCTATTGGGACCTGGTCAGTGCCTATGAGCAGACACAGGTCAATGAACAGTCGTACGCGTTTGCCCAGCAGACGCTCGACAACGCCAGAAAGCAGTTAAAATTGGAAAGCGTTCCTGAGATGGACGTCATGCGCGCGGAAGCCGAGGTCTCGAAGCGTGACCAGGAGCTGACCGTGGCTCGCACCAGCCTCCAGTTGCAGGAGACGCTGATGAAGAACGCCATCACCAAGAGCCTGGACGATCCGGTGCTGGAGTCTATGCCGGTGGTCCCCACCGACCAGTTGCAGGCGGCCGCGACACAAGCGACACAGCCGATTCAAGAACTGATTGCCGAAGCGCAGAATAAACGTCCCGAACTCGCCGAGTCGGATATCGACCTGGTGAACCGGCAGATCAGCCGGCGCGCGGCGCGCAACGCGCTGCTGCCCTCGCTGTCCTTAGTCGGCTTTTACAGCGGTTCGGGCCTCGCAGGACCGCTGAACCCGGCCAGCCAGGGCCAGAACACTTCTAATGTGCCGACAGACTTTGCCGGCGCGCTGCAAAATGCTTTTAACAACACTTCTCCCGACTACTATGTTGGCCTAAATCTGAATATTCCGATTCGCAACCGGGTCGCGAAGGCCGACCAGTACCGATCGGAGCTGGAATATCGCCAGGCCGAGTTGCGCATGGAGCAATTGAAGAAGCAAGTCAGAATCGAAGTGCGCAACGCGCAGTATGCCCTCGACCAGACCGGAGCCCGAGTCCAGGCCGCACGCAAGGCGCGCGATCTGGCGCAACGCACCTTCGATATCATGAAGAAGGAGCAGGATCTGGGAGCCGGCTCGAATTACCAGACTCTCTCGGCTCAGCGCGATCTCGCCCTGGCACAACTGGATCTGGTCAGCGCAATGACCATCTACGAGAAGGCCAAAGTTGAATTAGATCGCGCAACCGGCGCGACCTTGGAACATAATGGCATACTGATTCAGGACGCAATCAGCGGGGTGGTCTCCCACCACTCACCGTAAGGCATGCCAACTTCACTCAAACTCGGGGAAGCTCAGTCGACGTTCCGGGATCAATCCGCCGCGCCCGTGAGAATCCTGGCGGCGGACGATCAGGAACACATTCTCGAAGCGCTCGATCTCCTGCTCCAACCTCAGGGATACCGCGTCGATAAAGCGCGCTCGCCCGCATTGGTGCGCGACGCTCTGAAGAGCAACACCTACGATGCCATCCTGATTGACCTGAACTACGCGCGTGACACCACTTCGGGTCAAGAGGGTTTGGATTTACTTTCGGAGATTGTGGCGGTCGACTCAACGGTTCCGGTAGTAGTGATGACTGCCTGGGCGAATGTGGAGCTTGCGGTTGAGGCGATGCGGCGGGGCGCGCGCGACTTTGTGCAGAAGCCATGGGAGAACGAACGGCTCGTAGCAATTTTGCGCACGCAGATTGAACTCCACCGCGCCCTGCAGCAGGCCGCCCGGCTGGAGGCGGAAAACCGTCTGCTGCGCGCCGAAGGCCGCCCGGAGTTCATCGCGACCGCTGCCGTCATGCAACCAGTGCTTGAGACAATCGCGCGTGTAGGTCCTTCCGACGCCAATGTCCTGATCACGGGTGAGCACGGGACCGGAAAAGAAGTCGTCGCGCAAACTCTTCATGCCTTATCGGCGCGGGCTTCCCGTCCCCTGGTGGCGGTGAACACCGGAGCGATCCCCGACGGCATCTTCGAGAGCGAGTTGTTCGGCCACGTGAAGGGAGCTTTCACGGATGCGCGCTCCGACCGCATCGGACGATTCGAACTCGCCGACGGCGGCACGATTTTCCTGGACGAAATTGGCAACGTTCCTTTGCGGCAGCAGGCTAAACTGTTGCGCGTTCTGGAATCCGGCGAAATGGAACGAGTCGGTTCGTCACGGCCCCGCCGTGTGAACGTGCGCGTGCTCTCGGCCACCAACTCGGATCTTTCTGCGGCGTGCGCCACCGGACAGTTCCGCGAAGACCTTCTCTTTCGCCTCAACACCGTGGAGATTCGGGTTCCAGCCCTGCGCGAGCGCCGCGAAGATATCCCGGTGCTGGCAGCGCATTTTCTCGCGCGGTATGCTGCCCGGTACCGGCGTCCGGTACAGAGGTTTGACACGGCGGCGGTCCAGGCACTAAAGCAATACGCCTGGCCTGGCAATGTGCGCGAACTGGAACATACAATTGAACGCGCCATATTGATGTGCCGGGGTGAAGAAATTCAGCCAGCCGACCTGTCGCTGAGCTCGGCGCGCACTCAGACGCAGAACCTCGAGGATCTGAGCCTCGAAGCGGTGGAGGGCCTGCTGGTCCGCAAGGCGCTTCAACGTTTTCAAGGCAACGTCAGCCAGGCAGCGGAAGCGCTTGGGTTGAGTCGTGGCGCGCTTTATCGGCGGATGGAGAAGTATGGGGTCTAGCTCCTCTGGCCCAAAACCGTCGCGTCCCCGAAAACGAACCCGGTTACTCTACGAGCGCCGTATCAGCCTTTATTCCTTCTTTGTGGCCCTGCCAGCCCTCCTTGTCAGCGCGGTGCTGGTGTGGATGCAACCCTGGACTATCACCTCAAAGCTCTCACTCATTGGAGCGGAATTGTTCCTGTGGTGGCTGCTGGCGATGGCTCTGCAGGAACAGACCACCCGACCGTTGCAGACTCTCGCCAACGTCATCGGATCGCTCCGCGAAGAGGACTATTCTTTTCGCGCCCGAAACGCCACGGCCGAGGATGCCCTGGGCGAACTCTCTCTTGAAGTCAACGCCCTGGCCGACATGTTGTCGGACGAAAAGGTGCGCGCCATCGAAGCGACTGCGCTGTTGCAGCGCGTGGTCGACGAGATTGATGCGCCGTTGTTTGCGTTCGATCCCGGCGCTACCCTCCGATTGGTGAATCCTGCGGGCGAGCATCTGCTTCGACAAACAAAAGCTCGCATGATGGGACGCAGCGCGGCTGAAATCGGACTGCAGCAATGTCTCACTGCCGACAATGAGACTGTGGTGGACTTGAATCTCAATGATTCACAGGCCCGGTGGCTGCTGCGTCGCAGTTCCTTTCGACAGAGTGGTGTGCCCCACACTCTTGTCGTTTTGTCGGATGTGAGCCGGGCACTGCGCGAAGAGGAACGGCGGGCCTGGCAACGGCTGATCCGCGTGCTTGGCCACGAACTGAGCAACTCTCTCGCTCCCATTAAATCCATCGCTGGAAGTCTCGGTTCGCGGGTGTCCGTCACCCCGATGGACCCACAGGTTCGCAACGACCTGCAGCGGGGTCTGGAGATCATTGAAGCTCGTTCGGCGTCACTGCACCGCTTTCTGGAAGCCTATCGCAAACTGGCCCAGATGCCGGCACCCGTTCTGCGGGAGGTGACCCTGGCACCGCTGATTTCCCGGGTCGCGGGTCTGGAAACGCGAATCAGCGTCTACGTGCACCCGGGACCCGAAGTCGTTTTTCAAGCCGATCCGGACCAACTGGAGCAGATGTTCATTAACCTGGTTCGCAACGCTGCCGATGCAGTTCTGGAGTCTTCGACCGCTTCCGCGGAGGGGCATGCCGCACCTCAATCAGAGCCGGGCCCGGTTGCCGTGCGATGGGAGGCTCATAAAGAAGACGTCACCCTCACGATCGAAGACAGCGGACCGGGACTGTTGAACCCATCGAATGTATTCACGCCGTTCTATACGACCAAGCCCAATGGGAGCGGAGTCGGGTTGGTCCTCTCTCGCCAGATCGCAGAAGCGCATGGGGGAAGAATCGAGATCGGCAACCGGCCGGGCGGGCGCGGCTGCGCTGTGAGGGTCGTTTTGCCAAGATAAGATTTGCCACGATAAGAGAGGTGCTGCCCGCCTGTTTCAAATGGCAGAAATGAAGAGCCCACTTCTCGCGAGCCGCGCGGGAAGTGGGCGATTGTTGTAGAGGTGAGGCGCGAAACCAGGATCGGGTTTTATGGCACTTCGATGAGTTGCATTTTGCCGTCACGGGCACGGTGCAGCACCATGACTTTGCCTTTGGGATCGCGAAAGACGAACACATCGCGATCTTTGAAGTGAGCTTCTTTAATTGCCTCTTCCAACGTCATCGGGCGCATGGCAACGGCGTCTTCCGAGCGGACGAGGTGAACTTCCGTCGTTTTAGCGACCGCAGGGTATTTGTGGACTAATACCGGGACGGCTGTTTTTTCGGAAAGTCCGACGGCGGCGGCAACTTCGTCCTGCGCGGAATGGCCGTTCCACCTCTTGACTTCTTCGCTCTTGCGGGCAGAACGCTTCTTCGACTGCCAGCGCGTCTTGTGCTTGATCGCCTGCTTCTCCAGGTGATCGAGCGCTTCGTTGACGGCGATGGTCATGTCCTTGGCCTGAGCCAGGCCGACCAGCGGTCCATTGCGCGGATTAATCGTGATTTCAGCCTTGTGGCGGTGTTTTTCGACCGCGAGGATCACCTTAGTTTCGAATCTGTCGCCCAGAATTTTGCGGATTTTGGTGAGGCCGGTTTCTACTTCTTTGCGGATGGCGTTGGTGACTTCGTACTGTCTTCCGGTGTATTCCACGTTCATGAGCGCCCCTCCCTGGAAAATTCGTATTAAGTTAAATTGGGCACTACATTGGAACTATTGTCAGAAGGTAGAGTCAGACTGGAGAATCGAAAATCCAGTCTATTTCTGCATTTTGAATTCTACTTCTGCATTATTTCTTGACCCGGCGCTGGTGCGTGCTGGGAATGCGCATGTCTTCGCGGTACTTAGCCACCGTGCGGCGGGTCACCTGGATGCCCTGCGACTGCAGGATGCGGGTGATCTGCTCGTCGGTCAGCGGCCGGCTGGGGTCTTCTTCTTCGATGAGCTTCTTGACGCGGCGCTTGAGGATAAGCAGCGATGTGCCGCCTCCCTCGGGGCCCTGCACGCTCTCGCTGAAGAAGTATCGCAGCTCGAATACACCTTGTGGTGTGTGGGCGTATTTGTTGGCCACGGCACGGCTTACCGTCGAAGGATGCACGCCGATTTCTTCGGCCACCTCCTTGATCATCATGGGCTTGAGTTGATCGATGCCTCTTTCGAGGAATTCCTGCTGGCGGGCGACAATGGAATAACAGACTTTGGTGATGGTTTGCTTGCGTTGCTCGATGTTCTTGATGAGCTGGATGGCGCTCTTGTAGCGCTCTTTCACGTAATCGCGCGTACTCTTTTCGTTGGTGCCATCACGCGTGACCAGCTTCTTGTATGCCGGGTTGAGACGCAGTTGCGGCAGGTCTTCGTCGTTCATGATGACCAGCCATTCATCGCCATGTTTGACGAAGGCGACGTCGGGCTCGATCAGCCGTGCCTGGACTTTGTTGTAACGCAGGCCGGGACGCGGATCGAGCGTGCGGATATAGTCCAGCGCCGCCTGTACCGCCTCGATGGGGCGCCCGATCGCTCGAGCGATCTCCTTGTGCTGCTTGTTCTGCAATCCACGCAGGTGATTGTCAACCACGGCCATGGCATCCAGGAGAACTTGCGCTGTGCCATTTCCGTTCTTGTGCTGCGCCAGTTGGGCCTGATGAAAGCGAAGCTGGGCGAGCAGGCACTCGCGAAGATCGCGGCAGCCCACTCCGGGAGGATCGAGTTGCTGGACAGCTTGCAAAGCTTCGAGCAAGTCCGCAGCGGAGAACCCTGGCTTGTAGGTGGATGCGGGATGGGCGACGGGCTCCGGCGCGGGTGCAACCGCCGCTGCGCCATTGCCAGCGCTCGACGAAAAAGACGCTTCCGCACGCGGTTCAACGAACGGAGCGACAATCGCCGGCTCCACGTAATCTGGGTCGGAAATCGTTGCCACATCGAAATTGGAATCGTTCACAAGATCGGACGATTCAGCAATCCCCCCAGATGCTGAGGGTGAAACTGCCTCCGACTCTGCTGCGACCTCGGCCAGGCCTAAGGCTTGGGCCTCGCTTACAATGTTCTTCGCGGTGGCGGCATCGGCTTCCGGCGTTGCCGGAGGCGCTACTCCGAGTAACTCATCATCGCTCGCGATCAGGTATCCGTCTTCATTGAGGTTGCCGATGATGAGATCGGCGGCCTCGCGCACTTCACGCCGCAGGCTCAGCGCGCCCAGTTGCCACGCAAGATGGTCGGTAAGATTCGACGGCTTGGAAAGGAAGTTTTCGAACGACGGCCGCTCGATGTCTTCCATCTCGCTGTGCGTGCGGTAGCCGGGGTCAAGATAATCCTGAAAAAACGAACCGAAGTCGATCTCTTCGAAGGGATCTTTCTTCTCAACGGCGGTGATGGGATTTTCTTCGTTGGTAGCGGCGGCCGCGCGCTCGCGATCCTCTTCCTTCTTGCCAACTTCGTCGAGCAACGGGACCGAGTCTTCGAGTTCCTCGAGAACCGGGTTCTCAACCATCTCAGCGGTGATCATGTCCTTGAGCTCAAGTTTATTGAGCGCAAGAACGGAGACCATCTGCACCAGGCCAGGAGTGAGGATCTGGCGCTGCGAGAGCTTTACGCTGAGTTTGTGTTGTAAGAGCACCATGTCTCAAAGTTTCAATGTTTCAAGGTTCCAATTGATCCAAGGGTTCGGCCGGTACTTTGAAACCTTGAAACTCTGAAACCTTGAAACTTCAGACCAAAGAAAAACTCTCTCCCAGATAAACCCTTCTCACTTCCGGATCTCCGGCCAACTGCCCCGGCTGCCCCTGACGGAAAATTCTGCCGTCATCGATGATGTAAGCGCGATCGGTTACCGAAAGCGTTTCGCGCACATTGTGATCGGTGATCAGCACTCCGATACCGCTGGCCCGCAGGCTGCTGATGATCTTCTGCAAGTCCAGTACGGCAATCGGGTCGATCCCGGAAAACGGTTCGTCCAGCAAAATAAACGTTGGATTGATGCACAGGCAGCGGGCAATTTCCACGCGCCGGCGCTCTCCACCCGACAGAGCGTATCCGCGGTTCTGGCGGATGTGCTCAAGCCCTAGCTCATCAATGAACTTTTCCATCTTCTCGCGGCGCTCGTGCCAGGAAATGGGCTGAGCCTCCAATACCGCGAGGATGTTCTCTTCTACCGTTAGTTTGCGAAAAACCGAAGCTTCTTGCGGGAGATAGCTGATGCCATACTGACGGGCCCGGAGGTACATGGGAACGTCGGTGATGTCCTTACCGTCATACAGTACGCGGCCAGTGTCGGGGGGGATCAGGCCAACGATGGCGTAAAAGGTGGTGGTCTTGCCTGCACCGTTCGGTCCAAGTAATCCAACAACTTCGCCCTGATCGACCCGCAGGCTGACCCCATTTACAACGCGGCGGCCACGGTACGATTTGCCGATTTCTTCAGTGGCCAGAGTACGCATTTATCGTGCCACTCGCGTCGTCGTTACCACAGGAGTACTTACTTCGCCTTCTACGAGCACCCTATCATCGCGTTTGAAGAAAGTCAACGAAACCCCCGTAATCTTGCCTTGTTCGGCATCAAAAATGCTAGGCGGTCCGCCAGTGAGCACGAACTTGTCGTCCACCGCCGTATAGACCAGCTGCTGGCCTTGGGCTCGGCGGTTCGGCTGCTGGATGACTACGTCGTCGCGAGCCACTATCCGATCAAGCTGGCCCGCACCGTTAAACGACTTATTATTCATAGCTTTACTGTGTGGCAAGAGATAGGCGTCGGCGGTCTTCGAAGACGCTATGAACTCGGCTCCTTCTGCGACGACCCCGCCTTCATAATGCACCGTTCGTTCAGAGTCGGCATAAGTTAACTTCATCGCTGTAATGGATATGGGACTCGACTCTGCCCAATGGGACGACTGTTTCCCTATTTCCCCGGCATTCTGGGACCTTGCGCCGTCCTTTTCGGCCTGAATCAGGATCGTCCGGACCGGCTTACCTGAAGCTCCCTGCGCCGTCACCAACCGGCGGTCGCGGTCGAACTGGATCGACGGTGCCTCAATCACATTGGTGTCCTGCCAAAGGCGGGCATCCCCGGTATATAGCGCGATCCCCGGCGAATTACGAGCGGTCATGCTCTTGGCTGTGACATGGATCGGCGAAGAGGAAGCCAGCAGAGCGCCATCCGGCTGCTCCTTCAGGTCGCTATAAGTGCTCTTCACGTCGCCCTCCGCCAGGGCATCCCCAGTGGCGCGGTTGATGCGGATGCTGTTGGCAGTCGTCGCCATTCCACCGTTAGCCACACGAGGGCTTCCTGTCAGTACAAGAACATGATCGGCAGGGGTATAGTGCCCCAAGTTGGCCCAAGCCTGCGTCCTCTTGTCGGCCTGTTCTCCGTCCGAATAATGGACATTGCCTTTTTGCGTAACGGATTCCAGACCTCCCTGCGGCAGAAACGCGGCATCCACAGAGTCGCTGGTGCTAACGCGATCGGGTTGCCCAGGGATCGAATTGACGATACGGGCATCAGGCGCGCCATGAAGTGAGCTGAGACGGTTCTTACCTTCGGAAGGCGCGAAGTCGGCGACGAATCTGCCTGCCGTAACCACGGTTTGTTGCCCCGGCGATTTCGCCGGCGCAACCGAATCGGAGGACGGCGGTTGGATGATCGTGATTTGTGCCGCACCCGAGGTTGTGCCCTGCTTCAAGACATGGCCGTTTGCTACGATAAAATCGATTGCCGGGGCTGTCAGTTCAAAATCCTGGGCGTCGGCTCCGTGGCCCGCCGGCTGGGAACCGCCTCTCTGGCTCAGCCGGGCACCATCAACGGCGTGGATCTTTTGAAGCTGGTTCTGTCCGGCGAAATCAAAGATCGCCCGCCCGGCATCTCCCTGCATCGCCTGAGTCCCCGTTTGCTCGAAGTGGACTTTGCCGCTCAGGGTGGCGGTGTGCAGCAAGTCCTTGCCGACGGCCAGCAGGAATTCAGCCCGGTCTGCCCGGCCATGGATTGCGGCAGCCGGGGCCGCGGCGGCGCTTGTCGAAGGTTCCAGCTTTCTCATTTCCGCCGTAACGTTGCCGGTGGCGACGACTCGCTCCACCTTGTTTTCGGCGCCAAGGTAAAACACGGCATGCTCCGCTTGCAGACTGCCGGACTCGCGGTCGAGATGAGGATGTTCGAGCACGATCTCGCGCGGATCGTTGATCACCGTTCCGTGGTCCGCCTCGATGACCATGGCGTTCGGACCGCTGACCGTGACATGAATCTGCGAGGATAACGTCAGCTCGTTGCTCTCGCCGGAATACTTCGCACCGACGGCCCAACCTGCGGCTTGCGCTGTTCGAAATTCTACGCGGGCGGCAGTCGAGGCATTCCCCGAGTTCTTGTTGAAGATCAGATCGCGGGTTCTCAGGTGAATCGGATTCTTGAGTTCCTTCGGCATCGATTGATCCGGACTCGCCAGGCCGGCGGGATTGGCTACCAGATCAATTTGCACGTCGCCTTTGGCGGTGACGTCGCCCGTCTTCTGGTTGTAGGCAAAGTCGTCGCCGTAGATCTGGTCGTAGCGCGAAGAATCGCGTCCGTAGAGCACGATGGAAACGTTGCGTAATTCGGCGTTTCCGTCGAACTTGAACTCTTTGACGTCGCTGGCCTGGATGGTAAAGATCGTCCGCTTGCCATCAGACTTGGAAAACTGGAAACCGTGCGCCGTCTGTTTGATCTCGATGCCGATCTTGCCCGGAATCGTTCTTAGAACGTTGTAGGTCCGCCAGCGAGCATAGCTATACATTCCCGCGACCACCAGTATGAGGAGCACGGCGGTCGCAGCCAGCAGTCGGCGAAGACGATAGACCCGCAGGGGCATCTGGGTTCAGTGTAATGCTTAAACGGCGCTCAGTTCTCTGTTCTCTGTTTCGCGGTACCTCGGACCTCGTCTACACTTTGGATGCAAATGACGCCCGACCTCGCACCTCCGCTGCTCGATTTTCACAATGTCCGCGTAATGCGGGGACAAACGACCGCGCTGGACGACTTCTGCCTGCGTATCGGCGCCGATGAGCACGTCGCCATTCTGGGGCCGAACGGCTGCGGCAAGTCGACCCTGATCAAGACCATTACGCGCGAGTGCTACCCGGTCGCCCGGGAGGGGTCGACGATGTCGATCCTCGGACAGGACACTTGGGACGTGTTCAAGCTGCGCGCAAGTCTGGGCATCGTGTCGAACGACTTGATGCTTTCCTGCACTGGGGATGCCTGTGGGCGGGACGTCGTCCTGTCGGGATTCTTCAGCAGCACGGCGATCTATTCGAACCACACGGTGGATCCCCGGCAAGTGGAGATGGCCGAAGCCGCCCTGGCCGAATTGCAGATCTCGCATCTCGCGGACCGTCCGGTCTCCGCGATGTCGTCGGGCGAGGCAAGGCGAGTCCTGATCGCGCGAGCCTTGGTGCACAAGCCGAAAGCCCTGCTGTTCGATGAGCCCTGCAATTCGCTGGACCTCTCGGCACAGCAGAAAGTGCGGCATACGATGAGCGCGCTGGCTCGCTCAGGGACGGCGATCATTCTCGTTACTCACGAGCTTGCCGCTATCGTGCCGGAGGTTCAGCGGGTCGTCCTCATGAGCAAGGGGCGAGTTGCGGCGGACGGGCCGAAGGAAGAGATCCTCCAGGTCGAGCGACTAGCGGCACTGTTTGGCGTCGACGTGGAGATGGCGCGTCGGGATGGGCATTATCACTTGTGGTAACGATTCGTTAGGAGCGCACCCGGGTCAAGCAGCGCACCAGGTTTTCGCTTCGATCAGAACTCACGGTATTGGTAAAGAACCCTGGTACCAGCAACGCGGTCGTGCAGTGCCTGTTTCTGCGCATCGAAACCTGCCATCACGTATCCGATACCCAGGGAAAACAGTGACAGAAGCTTGGCGAAGTGCCTCGCTGTTGCACGCGCGAACGTGAGCCGCCTTCCCTCGAGGTCGGTAACTTTCAACCGAAACGCCTGCTTGCCGAGCGTCGCCTGGGCGCTGGAACTCTCCATACCGGCCCCATATGCCCAACCAATCGCCAGCGCGATTACGATGCGCACGGGACGCCGGATCCCAAGTACTTCCTGAGTCGGAAGTTGGGCATTCATTGCAACCGTAGTAACTATCGAATTCACCAGCAGTCGGACTGGCCAGTTCGCGAGAAAAAGCAGCAACCAATCGATGATGGCACTCGGTACGCGAACCCAAAAGCCAGCGAACTGCGGCACCACAGTGGAAGGTATCACCGGTGCGGCTAGTCGCGGCGCGATTGCAACGCTCGCTCCGCATTTTTGACAGAAGGCCGCATCGCTCGCGCTGGGTGATCCACAACGGTTACAGAAGATCTGAGTAGCTGGCATCGGAAACGAAGAACCAGAATATAGTGCTGTTTCCGTACATTGTAAACGTCTAGTTTAAGCGGGCGCCGGCTTGAGATCGCGAAGGGAGAGTTCGAGTCCACCGTAATCGGGATGATCGTTTTGCCCGATCGTGAATGCCACATCGACCGAATCGCCCGCCAGCAGCGGCGTTTGCTGCAGGCGCTCGGCCATGTGCCAGCCCAAGGCGTCAAAGGTGATCTTGCTTCTGAAATCAGTTCTCGGATCCTCCTGGCCTTCGGCTACGGCGGCGGCGCGATCGCTGCGGCGGATCTCGGCGCCGTCCGGATGGCAGCGGGGCGTCGCCAGGATGGCAGCCGTTGATAGCTCCGGCCCGTCGGATTCCGTCACGCGCCGTCCCGCCCTCAATTTCAGTTTGATGTGCTTGTCTTTCATAATTCGCGGAGGCGCAACCAACTGCACGCCGCGAGCCGAGAATACCGGCTCCGGATTTCCCATCCCGTAAGGCTCGAGCATCTCCAGCGCCCGAAACAGGTCAGGCGTCACATCGGCGAGACTCAACTCCGCGTCCACGTCCAGAATCGGATCGAAATCCGCGAGCGTGAGACGCGCCCGAGCGAACCGGTCCAGCCGCGCGCGCAACTCTGCAATGTTCGCTGCCGGCATGGCGAACCCGCACGCATGGGCATGACCGCCGTAGCGCGAAAACAATTCGCCACATGATTCAAGCGCATCGAGCAAGTGAAACGCTCGAATCGACCGGCCCGATCCGAAGGCTTCTTCGCCATCGCGCGAGATGACAAGGGTAGGGCGGTTATAGCGCTCGACAATCCGGGTCGCCGTGATGCCGATGACACCCCGATGCCAGCCGTCGCCATCGACGACGATACAGTAGGCATCGCACAATGCGGCGTCACCGGCGAAACGCTCCTCGACCGAGCGCAGGATTCTCCGCTCTTCTTCCTGGCGGTCGGTGTTGAGCTTGTCGAGCTTCGCGGCAAGTTCCCTCGCCCGCGCGGAATCTTTGACGCTGAAGAGTTCAATCACATCACGGGCAACGTCCATTCGCCCGGCTGCATTGATGCGAGGGGCAATACGGAAACCGACTTCCCCCGAAGTGGGCGCGCGGTTCGCCGAAATCTGCGCCGCCTCCAGCAACGCCTTGAGTCCGGGATTCACCGCTCTGCGCAGCGCGTCGAGTCCTAACGAGGCAAACACCCGATTCTCGCCGGTCAAAGGCACCGCATCCGCAATCGTGGCAATCGCCACCACTTTCATAAATGAGAGCAGCAGCTTGTTTTGGTCGTTGGGCGGAAGCCGGCGCTGCATCAGTCCCTGCGCTAGTTTGAACGCAACTCCGGCCCCGCAGAGCTGCTTGTAGGGATACTGGCATCCGACCTGATTCGGATTGATCACCGCCAGCGCCTTCGGCACTCCATCGTGACCCGGCAAGTGATGGTCGGTCACGATCAGATCAACGCCGAGCCGGCTGGCCGTCTCAGCAGGGCCGAAAGCTCGAATCCCCATGTCGACGCTGATGATGAGACGAATTCCCTCCGCCGCGGCGCGCTCGATCACATCGTCGCGCATGTCGTAGCCTTCGCGAATGCGGTGCGGCACGTGAAAATCAGCCGTCCCCCCGCACAGTTCAATCGCGGTCTTCAGAATGATGACCGCCATCGTGCCGTCGACGTCGTAGTCGCCGTAGATCAGGATCGGCTCCTTGCGTTCGATCGCCGCATCGATGCGGTCCACGGCAGTGCGCAGGCCGGTCATCAGCTCAGGGGCATGGAGATGGGAAAGCGAGGGAGCAAGAAAACGCAGCGCGGAATCGGAATCTGTGATGCCCCGTCGGACCAGCAGGGGAGCAAGGATCTGCGCTGACTGCGGTGTGATGCCGCGAACTGCAGTGTCCGCGCGGAGAGCAGCGATCAGGGGATCGACCAGGTTCTGATCCGTGGGCTTTGGAATCCACCGCATGGTGATGAGGCAGTTTACTCCACGAGAGGATGTGGATGGGTTTCAGCAGAAACCGCGAACCTGCCGCGGACGGACGAATGCGTCCGTCCCCACATAACGCTATTCAGATCTTTGCTAGTTCTCTTCGTCCTGATCCGGCTCATCCATGGTGAGCCCGCCGAACTCGTCGGAAACTTCGAGCAGGTGCTGGTAGCGTTCGTACCAATCGCTGCTGACTTCACACAAAAACATCGATCCCTGGTAGGCCCAGCCCAGCTGAAGATATCCAACCTTGCCGACGTGGGCGCGCAGCCAGCGGGCATCTTCGACATCGTCCCCATCGCTGAACTCGGAATTCGTCAAGCGCTGCACCATCTCATCAAGTTCGGTACGCTCAAGAACCCACGAGTGCATCGTCAGGAAGGCAGCACCCGCCGCCTTCGCCAGTTCAACGAAGTCTTTCCAGCCGTCAGGGTTGTCGCCCATCTCCCACATCACGCATTGCACTTCTTCGTAGTCCACGAAGCCATGGAATCGGCGCATGCCGTGGCCTTCAATGAAGGCCACCATGTCGTCTTTTACCGTAGTGAGATCGTCTGGAATGGGAGACATGTTGGGAAGCGGAAACTGTCGCAAGCTTTAATTGTATGCTGTTCGCGAATTCGATGCCACCGTTGGCCCTGCTCTGCTAGCGCAAGTTCAGCGGGGCGGCGTGGGAGCGGTCATCAGGCTCACGAACATGCGGTAAAACTTCTCCCCGTCGAGATCGAACTGAATCTCGACGGACTGCGCCACCGGGTGAGAGTCGTCCTTTGTGGCCCATGTCAGCGTATTGCCGTATCCGGCGCCGCGGTCCAAGTCAACGCTCATAAAACGGCGTTCGCTTTGGGTGATGATGCTCGGATCAATCCACGCGGCAGCGGCCAATTCGTCCCACATGATGTCGGCGCCCGGAGTCAGCATCGCGAACTTGGCCACATAGCGCGCCGCCGGGGTCCCTGCAGCCTCGATTTGCTTAACCATGGCCGGCGTCATGCGCGTCTTCACCGAGATGTCGGTGGGCGTGCAGACAATCTTCTTCCAGGGCGCGCGCAGCACGATTGCCGCGGCCTCAGGATCGAACCAGAAATTGAATTCGTGCCGGGGATTGTTCAGAAACTCCGGATTGTCGCTCTGCGGACTGAGGCTCCCTCCCATGAAGACAAGCTCCTGCGCCAGTTCCGGAAATTGCGGATCCAGCGAAATGGCCAGCGCGAGGTTGGTCATCGGTCCACCTTCGTAGATCGTCACCTCGTGCGGATATTTGTGCACCATGCGAATCAGGAAGTGTGGTGCATCTTCGCCAGCCGCTTTGGTGGTTGGCACTCCTTCCGGAAGCGGAGGCACAACGGAAGACTCGTGCCACCAGCGATCATCCCAAGCGCCCGCGTATGCCAGCTTGCCATAGCGCTGCTGCCACAGTTGAGCTTCCTGCCGAGTACGAACCAATGGAAACGCGGCGCCCGGCACCACGGGGATGTCACTGCGCCCAATGATTTCCAGAAGGCGCAGTGTGTGCGCAACCTCTTCGTCGCGCCACTGATCTCCACTGACCACGGTGATGCCGAGTACGTCAACCTGCGGCGACTGGATCATCAGCAGCAAGGTCTGCATGTTGCTGCCGCCGGGCCCGGAGCAGTCTTCGTTGATAATGACTTTGCGACGAGGCTGGGCGAAGGAAGCGGACCCGGCTAACAGGAGGAGTCCGAGAAGGAACACCGCTTTGCGTCTGATCATGAGCACACGAAAGAAGTACAGAATTAGGAGAAAAGTTCAGGGCAGATTAAGCTCTCGCTAAACCTGCCCTGAATGACTTCGCGAAGTATCGCGCCCTGCCTTGCCCTAAAAGCTCAACTTTAGCGCGAACTGGATGACGCGCGAGTCTCCGGCCAGTTGATTGACGGTACCGGTGGCAAAGCCAAATGTCTGACCGGAAAACGGCGAAGCATCCTGCATGCCACTGACGCCCGGGCTGCCGGGAAGATACAGATGCGGATGGTTCCAAAGATTGAAGAACTCCGCACGGAAATCCAGCTTCGCGCGCTCACTGACCATAATGTGCTTGATCAGAGAGAAATCGGTGTTGATGTAGTTCGGACCTGAGACCGGAGCCCGAGGCGCATTGCCCAGCTCGCCCAGCGGGGCTTCCACGAACGCGCATGGATTGAACCAGTATCCACCCGCAACGTGAACACGAGAAGGAGCATTGCAACCGGGGTTGGCTGCGACCGTCCCAGGACGGTTCGGGTCGCCCACGATATTGGGGCGGTTCAAACTCGATCCGTTCCACTGAAAATTCACTTCAGAGCCACTGAAGACGCCATTGTTACTGTCCACGACGAAAACCGGGAACCCAGAGATGGCGCGTTCGATGACTTGAGATTCCCAACCGCCAAAAATCGCATTCGTTGCGCCGCTCCAAGTATTCCCAAACTTCTTGCCCTTCCCGAACGGAAGCTGATAGAGCACGCTCGCCGTGAACTGATCATTCAGGTTGAGCTGTGAAAGGCCCCAATCGGCCCGCTGAGTGCCAGGCAGAGGCCAGTAGGTGGCGCCGGGAAACGTACCGAGCCCGTCAGGTAGACCGGAATCAAACGTGCGCGCCCACGTGTAACCTAACAGCGCGTACAGTCCGTGCCGTGCACTCTTAGTCTCGGCCTTGACTTGCAATGAATCGTACCGGGCATTGCCGACGTCATTTATGTTCGCGACCACGGTGAACGACCCGTAGGGAGCAGGAACGAACGCACCACCTGGACCGCAGCCCAAGGTGTAGCCCGCCTGAGGAGTCGGTCCGCCGGCGCATGCGCCGGGAGAGTCGACGTTCCTGTTCACGCCGTCCATCAGAATATGGTGGCTGCGCGAACCTGCATAACCGACCGTCAGTACCACGTCACCGGGTAGCTGGTGTTCGACGTTCAACGTGAACTGCTGGACGCGTCCTTGCTTGAAGTTGAAGTTCTGCGACTGGATCGTGCCAGTAAACTGTGAAGGATCGGGCTGAGCAGTGATCACTGGCAGGAACGCCGTACGCAAGCCGCACCCTTGATTGCCGGTAAAACCACAGGTTGTCGTTCCCAAGCTTTGAAATGCCGCAGGCCCACTGAAGTTGTCGAGTTCCGCATAATACGGTGGGTTCTGCCAAAGCCCCTGCGCCCCCTGATTCCAAGAGGAGTCATGGTACATGGCATAGCCGGCGCGCACCGCAGTCTTGGCATCCCCGAACGGTTTCCACGCGAGTCCAATGCGTGGCTCGAATGCCGTCTTGTCCATCTGGATGCCGACGCGGCCGTCGCTGGGAACACAGATCGCACAATTTCTCTGGGGACTGTTGCCTGCGACGTAATACTTGCCCGTGGCAAAGTCAAAGTCGGCCTGGCGTCCCTGGGCCTCTGTGATGGGCGTTACGAGCGCCCAGGCTAAACCGAGATTCAACGTCAGATTCTTGGTGACGCGCCAATCGTCCTGAATGAATGGCCGCAAGAGTTTCCAGCGGCGGCCAGTCGTTGCTCCGGCAAACGTCTGATCGTGCAGGGAGCCGACACCGATCTGGCCGAGGAGAATGTCGGCAGCTCCATCTCCAGTGACCGTACCGAAGTTCAGGATGAATCCGTCCTGGAACCCGTTTGTTTCCACATTCATTTGCTGGGCACGCACCTGCCCGCCGATGCGGATTTCGTGCTTGCCGCGGATCATCTCGAACGAATCAGACCAGGTAAAGATATTGGTGCCGCCCAGGAAAGGCGCGAATCCACGATCGCCGAGCGTCCAGTATTGGCCCATGAATGACGATGTCAGCCCGCAGCTGATGCAGTCTTTCGTCGACTGACTTACCACACCAACAGCATTGGGATCACCGCATACCGGATTGATGTTGGCGCCCAGGAGACCCAACTTGAAAGATTCGCAGGTCCTGTCCCCAAACGACAGAATGTGGTTGAAGATACGGTTAAACCCAAACGTGAACTGGTTGATATTCCGATCGTTGAAGATGTGCGTCTCGGAAACAACCGCATTGCGAGCATGATTGGTGATGTTCTGCGTACTGGAAAAAGCGCTGACTTCGGCAAATCCCGGCGAGCCACCGGGCACGAACGATACGGCCTGCTCGTAGCTGAAGCGCCCGAAGGCGGAGTCTTTAGCCGAGAAGTTATGATCGAGTTTGACATCAAACTCGTCGTCGCTGAGCCTGCGAGTAGGGATGTTGATGTAATTGAAGCCGGTTGCTAAAGGGTTGCTAACGTCAGGCGTCGGATACAGTTGGAGCATCGCTTGCCCGGTGGGATCAATCAGCCCGACAGGGATTTTGTTGCAGTTCGTCCCCGCGGCCTGGGTACCATCGGAGTTCGGCGCAATCGGGTTCCCTGATCCGTCGCACTGAAAAGGCCCGCCCGAGTATGGATTCGTGAGCAGGTTCGCCGTATTTCCCAGGGCATCCAGAGTGAAATCTCCAAATCCGTTCGTCAAGCCGGTCATCGCGGGCGTTGGTATCAATCCTGACTCGACGATACCGCGACGCTTGCGGGTCCCCTGATAGTCCGCGAAGAAGAAGGTCTTGTCCTTCTGCAGTGGGCCGCCCAAAGTGCCGCCAAATTGGTTGAGATTGAACTTGTCTTTTGGAGCGCCCGGTGTAACGAAGCGGCCAGCGGCGTCCAGTTTGGTATTGCGGAAGAATTCGAACAGCGAGCCGTGCAACTGGTTGCTACCGGATTTTGTTGCAAGCAGAACGGTCGGGCCGGCACGCGTGCCAAACTCCGCGGAATAGTTATAGCTGAGAACCTTGAACTCCTGAATGGCGTCAATGGACGGTTTGAAACCGATTCCGCCGGCCGTGAGTTCATTGTCGTCATTGCCGTCGATTATCCAGTCGGTCTCTTGCGCCCGCGATCCACCAACGGAAAGCGAAAAAGTGCCCCGGGCGGATACTTCGCTGCTTGGGCCGCCATTGAAGAAGCTGGCGGGGTTAGTCTCCTGCGTGGTGCCAGGAGTCAGCGTGGCCAACTGCACAAACTCGCGGCCATTGAGAGGGAGAGAGGATACCTGCTCGCTGGTGATCACCTGCCCCAGCGTGGCATTGGTCGCCTCCACCGCGACTTCGGTCGCGCTCACCTCCACGCTCGTGCTCACCGATGCCGGCTGAAGTGTGAAATTCAATTCCAGCTGTTCATTGACCTGCAGACGTACGTCTTTTTGCTCCGCCGGACCGAATCCCTGCGCTTCGACGTGGATCGTGAAGAAACCGACCGGCAGCAGGGGCACGATGTAGTGACCGGAATCGTCCGTCTTGCCATCCCGTACCATGCCCGTGGCTTGGGCCGTTACTCGCACACTCGCGCCAGAGATAACTGCGCCAGCCTTGTCAGAGACTATCCCGGAAAAGCTTCCAGTTGCCTGGCCATGCAGAAGAGGAGTACACAGGGTTAACAGACCACAACAAAACACGACGAGGAGCGTCTTCTTGCTCGACATTATCGTTTCACCCTTTCGACGGTCCGCCCCAAAAGAAAAAGACCATCCCCTACCCCACTGAATTGGGACGTCACCTGGCTACGAAGTTGGGAGGTCTTGGACCGCAGACAGGGCTTATAAATTGCCGCCCGCCGGTAAGTCAAGAAGTTTCGGACAGATGAGAGCGCTTCAAATTATCGGGCTGTGGAAAACGCAGTCAGGTCACGAGCGCGTTGACCACTCTGCTTCGAACTTTGTCCGGCTGTAAAACGATTTTTGCGTTCCGACACCCGTGGTCGAGAGTCCAGCGTAGAGATTGGCCCGCCGCACCGCTTCTTTTTCTGGCAATCCCTCGCCTAAGAAAACGGCGAAGCTGCCGATGAACGCATCGCCGGCACCCGTACTGTCAATGCTCTTCACGGCGAAGGGCGCTATGTGTTCACTCCCATCACGGCTCGCGAGCAAGGAGCCATTGGATCCCAGCGTAATAATCACGCGCCGGATGCCACCATCGACAAGTTTGCGCGCGCAAGCCTCGGCATCTTTGACGGTCTTTACAGGCATGCCCGTGATCGTCTCGGCCTCGCTCTCGTTGGGAACGAAGTAGTCGAGATCCTTGAGCGCGGATATATCAACCGGCTGCGCCGGAGCTGGATTCAGAATGCAGCGAATTCCATGCTTGCGCGCAAACGCGATCGTGTAATAAACGGTCTCGACAGGAATCTCGAATTGCAGCACGATGCAGTCTGCTGATTTTAGCGTCTCGGCCGCGGCATCGACGTCAGCCGGCTTCACGGCATCGTTCGCTCCCTTCACGACAAGGATACGATTCTGTCCGCTGGGCTCGACGAAGATCGGAGCTACTCCGCTGGACAATCCCTCGACCTGCTTCACATGAGTGGTATCGATGCCCTGCTTGCGAAAGTTCTCGATCGTTGCTGGACCAAACAAATCGCTGCCGACGCGAGCCACCATAAACACTTCGGCGCCGCACAGACGCGCCGCGACACCTTGGTTCGCACCCTTCCCTCCGAAGCCGAGATCGAACTTTTCGCCGAAGATAGTTTCGCCCGGCTTGGGAAATCGGCCGGCGAACGTGGTCAGGTCGATGTTCGCACTGCCCACCACTGCGATTCGAGGCCGCTTTGCCATGATTGTTGCCCCCATTCGGCGAAGGCCGAGTCTATGCAGTGAACAGTGGCCATGTCAACGGGTGCGCACGCACGCTCTTTTGCTTTCACCGCGCCCGGGCCCGACCATTTGTTTCTGCTATAGTTTTGTTCCTCAGAATGGGAGGTTCCCATGCCTCGCAATGTCCGCTGCGCCCTGATTCAAGCCCGCAACGCGCTCTCGACCCAGCGTCCTCTCGCGCAGATCCGGAAGGCAATGATCGACAAGCACCTGAAGTTGATCGAGCAGGCCGCGCGCAAGAAGACTCAGATTCTCTGCCTGCAGGAACTCTTCTATGGTCCGTATTTTTGCGCGGAACAAAACGCCCGCTGGTATGAACTCACCGAGCGCGTGCCTGAAGGACCAACCACGCAACTTATGCGGAAGGTCGCCGCCAAACACAAGATGGTCATCGTCGTTCCGGTTTATGAAGAGCACATGCCGGGCGTGTACTTCAACACCGCTGCGGTGATTGATGCCGACGGGCGCTATCTCGGCAAGTACCGCAAGCACCACATCCCGCACTGCCACCCTGGATTCTGGGAGAAGTTCTACTTCACTCCGGGCGATCTCGGCTATCCCGTCTTCGAAACGAAGTACGCTCGCGTGGGCGTATACATTTGCTACGACCGCCATTTTCCGGAGGGCGCGCGCATTCTTGGCCTGAACGGCGCCGAGATTGTCTTCAACCCCTCCGCGACGGTGGCGGGACTTTCGGAATATCTGTGGGAACTCGAACAGCCAGCCCACGCGGTCGCTAACGGATACTTCGTGGGCGCGATCAATCGAGTCGGAACGGAAGAGCCGTGGAGCATCGGCGAGTTCTACGGCAAGAGTTATTTTTGCAATCCCCGCGGCAAGATCATCGCCCAGGCCAGCCGCGACAAAGACGAGGTCGTCGTCGCCGACCTCGATCTGGACATGATCGCGGAAGTTCGAAAAGTGTGGCAGTTTTTTCGAGACCGCCGGCCCGAAAGCTACGGTCCACTAACGTCGCTGAGCACGAACTCAGCAGCTGCGGACTGACGCGCAGTCTGTGCCGAGAAGCAATCCTGCAGCGTAAAATCGAATGACGACTCACGACGCCACTTCCCTTCGCTCCCGAATCGAATCCAGCCCTCTGTACAACCACGATCTTGCTCCGGCTAGTACCCAGCAGCGGCGCTGGGGCACGTATAACTTTGCGGCACTGTGGATCTCGATGTCGGTGAACATTCTGACCTACATGCTTGCGGCCAGCCTGATTCAAGGCGGGATGAACTGGAAGCAAGCCGTCACAACCATCTTCATTGGAAACTTGATCGTGCTGGCGCCGATGCTGTTGAATTCGCACCCCGGCGCAAAGTACGGAATCCCGTTCCCTGTGCTGGCGCGCGCTTCGTTCGGAGTGCTGGGCGCCAACGTGGCGGCAGTCTTGCGCGCTCTGGTTGCATGCGGATGGTTTGGCATTCAGACTTGGATCGGCGGCGAAGCCATCAGCACGCTGCTGGCGACTCTGTTTCCTGGCTGGAAGAACGTCCCATACGGCACAGGCATCTGTTTCCTTGTGTTCTGGCTCATCAATCTCGCCGTGGTTCTGAAGGGAATCGAATACATCCGAATGCTCCAGGGCATCAGCGCGCCCGTCTTGCTTGGAGTCGGATTGCTTCTGTTGGGATGGGCGTATCACACCGCGGGCGGATTCGGACCCATGCTTTCGGTGCCGTCGCGGTTCACGAGTTTCCCGGATTTTCTCAAGTTCCTGATTCCGGCGCTGAACGGAACGGTCGGGTTCTGGGCAACGGTGTCCCTGAACATTCCTGACTTCACGCGCTTCGCACGCAGCCAGCGCGAGCAACTCATCGGACAGGCCCTTGCCCTTCCCACGACTATGACCCTTTATGCATTTGTCGGGATCGTAGTGACATCGGCAACTGTGGTCATTTACGGGACTGCTATTTGGGATCCGGTTCAACTGCTCAGCCGGTTTCATTCTCCCGTCGCGGTTGTGATTTCATTGGTCGCAATTCTGCTGGCAACGCTGAACGTTAACATCGGCGCCAACGTTGTCTCACCGGCCAACGATTTCTCCAACCTGTGGCCGAAGAAAATCAGCTTCCGCACCGGCGGCGTCATCACCTGCTTTATGGGAATCGCGCTCATGCCGTGGAAGCTGCTCTCCAGCTACAGCACCTTCATCATGGGCTGGCTTGGCGGCTACGCGGCGTTCCTGGGGCCGGTTGCCGGCATTATGATTTGCGACTATTTTGTGATCCGAAGGCGTGTGCTGCAGCTCGAAGATCTGTACCTACGAGACGGTACGTATGAATATTCCCGAGGATTCAACTGGCGCGCGGTGTTCGCGCTGGGACTGGGCGCGGGGATCGCCCTTTCGGGATTGGTGATTCCGCTCCTGCGCTTCTTGTACGACTATTCGTGGTTCGTCGGCTTCCTGGTTTCGTTCGTTGCCTACTATGCAATGATGGCGCGTGCCATTCCCGTGGGTGAACCCGCCTAAACTATCCTTACGAATTCTTCCCGCGCACGAATGAGGGCAGAACGTCTCTCTGGTAAATATCCAGCGTCTGCTCCTCATCCCCGCACATCAGATAGATGTTGAACTGCGTGACACCCGCTGCTGCGAGTTCACGCAATTTCTTCTGATGTGCCGCAGCTGGACCGATCAGACAGAAGCGATCCACCACTTCGTCGGACACAAAGTTGGCATTGTCGCTCTCCACTTCGCAATGATGCTGGTAGTCATAGTGCCCACGATCCTGCACATACGACGTTAGCGCGGGGGGGAGATCTTCTGGCTTGTATTGCCGGATCAGATCCATCACGTGATTTGAGACCAGCGCCGGGAACCACCGCACCCGTTCGCGGGCCATGTTCAAATCCTCGGATACCCACACTGGCGCGGCCGACATGACCTCGATCTTCGCGGCGTCACGCCCGGCGGCCCGAGCGCCCTCTTTTACAAACCCCATGCACCATTCGACCAACGCCGGGTCGGCGAATTGCAGAATGATCCCGTCGGCCACGCGACCCGCCATGTGCAACACCTTGGGCCCATATCCCGCGATCCACACACGAGGAGACTCTTTCGCCCAGCCTAGACGCGTTGGCTGTCCATCATGTTGCACTTCCCCGCCGGAAGTCAGGTCGCGGAATTCCTTCACGGCCGCTTCCAATTGCGACCAACTCACCGGCTTCTTTCCCAACACGCGTCGCGAGCTGTCGCCGCGTCCGATGCCTAGCTCCATACGCCCGCCCGAAATCAGATTCAGCGTCGCGAACAGGCTCGCCGTCACCGTCAAGTCACGGGTTGCGGGATTGGTTACGCAGGTTCCCAACTTCATCCGCTGCGTGTTTGCAGCCATCAGCGTCAGCAGCGGATACGGCTCCTTCCACAAAACATGGGAGTCGAAGATCCAGCCGTACTCGAAGCCAGCGTCCTCCGCCTGCCGCGTCAGGCTCACGATGCGTTCAACGGAGATGTCGGGTTTTAGCGTGATGCCGAAATGCATGGCGGACCCCTTCCCGTGCCCCGGAGCTGATCCTGAAAAACTGAAGGGCGGCAGTGTAGCATAATTCCACTTTCATCCCATCCGGAAAGTGGAGGGCTCATGAGCTTCGATACAGTCATTCAAAACGGTTCCGTCGTAACCGCCACGGATACCTACAAGGCAGACGTTGCCATCAAGAACGGCAGAATTGCTGCCATCGGAGCCGATCTTCCTGTCGAGAATGCATCGCGGATCGTGAACGCAGAGGACAAGCTCGTGCTTCCCGGAGGCATCGACGTTCACACTCATCTCGACATGCCTTTTGGAGGAACTACCAGTGCAGACGATTTTGAAACGGGCACCCGCGCCGCGGCTTTCGGCGGCACAACTACGCTCATCGATTTTGCAATTCAGTACAAAGGACAGCAATTACGTCAGGCCTTCGACACTTGGATGAGCAAGGCTTCCAGCAAAGCGGTTTGCGATTACGCGTTCCATTGCATTGTGACTGACATCTCTGGCGGACAACTTTCGGAGATGAATGATCTGGTTCACGAGGGCGTTACCAGCTTCAAGCTTTTCATGGCGTACCCCGGCGTCTTCATGCTCGATGATGGCAGCATCTTTAAAGCTTTGCAGACCACATCGAAGAACGGCGGCCTGGTTTGCATGCACGCGGAGAACGGCAGCGCAATCGACGTGATCGTGCAGCAAGCGCTGGCCGAGGGGAAAAAGGCGCCAAAGTATCACGCGCTCACTCGCCCGACCACTGCGGAGGCCGAGGCGACATCCCGCGCCATCGCGCTGGCCGAAATGGCCGGGGCTCCTATCTACATCGTCCATTTAAGCTGCAACGATGCGCTTGAGAAAGTTCGCGAGGCCCGCGATCGTGGACTCCCTGTCTATGCCGAGACGTGCCCTCAATACCTGTATCTTTCGATCGAGAATTTCGACGCGCCGGGGTTTGAAGGCGCGAAATACGTGTTCACTCCGCCGCTGCGCGAAAAGTGGCACCAGGAAAAGCTTTGGAACGGGCTGAAATGCGATCACCTGCAAGTGGTCTCCACCGATCACTGTCCCTTCTGCTTCAAGGAGCAGAAAGAATTGGGACGGGATGATTTCACGAAGATCCCGAATGGCGGCCCCGGCGTCGAGCATCGCATGAGCCTGATCTTTTCTGGCGGAGTCGCCAGCAGGCGCTTCAGCGCCAACCGTTTCGTGGAACTTGTTTCAACCACTCCCGCGAAGCTGTTCGGACTCTACCCGCGCAAGGGGACGATTGCGGTCGGAAGCGATGCGGACCTGGTGATCTTCGATCCTAAGCGCAAGCATACGATCAGTGCGAAAACTCATCACATGCGCGTGGATTACTCGATGTTTGAGGGCATCCAGGTAACCGGGATGCCCGACGTCGTAATGTCGCGCGGAAAGGTTGTTGTGGAGGGCGACAAGTTCCTGGGTCGCGCCGGGCAAGGCGAGTTCTTACGCCGCGCCACCTATGCGCAAGTCAACGGGTGAGAAAGGAAGACGTCAGCGCTTTCTATCTATTTCGGTTGATCAACCACTGCGGCAACTGCTGCTGGGGAAAAACTGAACGTCACAGCAACATGCCGGCAATCGACGCTGACATCAGGTTAGCCATGGTTCCGGCCAGCATCGCGCGAACACCTAGCCTGGCCAGTTCCCCCCTTTTGTTCGGAGCCAGTGCTCCAATGCCGCCAATCTGTATTCCGATCGAACTCAGATTCGCAAACCCGCACAGTGCAAACGTGGCAATGGTGAACGAACGCGGATCGAGCGTCGCCTTCATGGGTCCGAGCGCTTTGAATGCGACCAGTTCGTTCAGGACCATCCGCATGCCAAGCAAATTACCGACTGCGGTGCAATCATGCTTCGGGATTCCAATCACCCAGGCCACAGGAGCGAATAACACGCCGAAGATACTTTCCATGCTGGAGGGGAACCAGGAAATACCAATGTGCGCAAGACCGTTATGAATTCCGCCGAGGATGCCATCGGCCAAAGCGATCAGCGCGAGAAACGCGATCAACATAGCTCCTATGTTGAGCGCCATGTGCAGGCCGTCACCGGTGCCTCGGGCGATTGCGCCGAGTAGATTTTCTTTCTCCGCACCTTCAACTTCCGTCATCACGACCTGGCCTGCGGTCCTGGGTTGTTCCGTCTCAGGCACAAGCATCTTCGAAATCAGAATAGTTCCCGGCGCGGTCATGATAACGGCGCTGAGCACGTGTCGCGGCTCAGCGCCGAAGGCGAAATAGGCCGCCATGATCGAGCCGGAGACGTGCGCCATGCCGCTCGTCATCACGGTCATGAGTTCAGAGCGGGTAAGATCGGGAAGGAACGGGCGAATCGTAACCGGCGCTTCGGTCTGGCCCATGAATATACTGGCCGCGACATTGAGCGACTCAGCACCGCTGGCGCCCATAACCCGTGTCATGAGCCAGGCTGCGATGCGGATGATGAACTGCATGATGCCGAAGTAGTACAGGATGGCAAACAACGCACAGATAAAAATGACGACCGGAAGCACCTGAAAAGCAAAGACAAAGCCGATGTTGGAGCTCTTCTTCCCCAATTCACCGAAAACAAATTCTGAACCCACGAAGGCATAGTTGAGCACGCGCGTGGCGGCGTCGCCGGCGGCCTGGAAGATGCGCCGGCCGTACTCCACGCGCAGCACGAAGACCGCAAATATAATTTGCAGGCCCAGACCCCAGGCCACCGTTTTCACACGAATGGCGCGCCGATTGGTGGAGAAAGCGAAAGCCAACCCAAGCATCGTCAACAGGCCGAGGATTCCCGTAAATCGTCCCATTCAGTTTCTCCCTCCGACTAATCGGCGCACTTTCCTATGACTCTGTGCACAAGTGGGCGCCTCGCCGGTTTCGCATCCGCGATTTCACAACTCCCTGCGACTAGTTGCCGGGCCCGCTCGGCGCGCGATTCGGCATTGTAGTAAACCGTCGCTAGCGACTCCCCGGCGCCGACTCGCTCTCCAACTTTCCTGTGCAGCACGATCCCTACTGCAGGATCCACCGAATCTTCCTTGCGCTCGCGCCCGCCGCCCAGAATTACACACGCAGTACCAATCTGCTCACACTGCATCGTGGCCAGGTAACCTGCCTTCGTGCTCAGGACCTCCATCGTGTGAGCCGCCTGTGGAAGTTTCCCTGCGTCATCAATCACCCTCGGATCCCCACCCTGCAGTTCCACCATCTGCCGGAATTTTTCCAGCGCCTCACCCGATGAAATCAGTTTTGCGCTGAGTTGCTTTCCCTCGCCGACACTCTGCGAGACGCCGGCCAGACGCAACATCCATCCAGCAAGCTCCAGACACAGGTCGCGCAAATCTTCCGGCCCGGTACCGCGCAGTACTTCGATGACCTCGACTACTTCCAGCGCATTGCCGATCATCTTTCCCAAAGGCTGATCCATGTCGGTGATCAGCGCGACGACGTCTTTGCCCATGCGCTCGCCGGTTTCCACCATCAGTTCGGCGAGGAAAGCCGCATCTTTTTCGTTCTTCATGAAAGCGCCGGAGCCGGTCTTCACATCGAGGACGAGCCCGTCGATGCCCTCCGCCAGTTTCTTGCTCATGATCGACGCGCAAATCAGATACGGACTCTCCACCGTTCCTGTTACATCGCGCAACGCGTAGAGCTTTCGATCAGCGGGAGCGATCTCGGCGGTTTGGCCGATCATGGCGCAGCCACAGACTTCGAGCACGCGGCGAAAATCGGCCACAGGCAGGTTCACATTGAATCCTGGGATGGCCTCGAGTTTGTCGAGCGTGCCACCAGTGTGCCCCAGGCCGCGTCCACTGATCATCGGCACTGTGACACCGGCCGCGGCCGCCAATGGCGCCAGTACAAGCGAAGTCTTGTCGCCCACACCGCCGGTCGAGTGCTTGTCGACTTTTTTCCCGCGGATTGAAGAGAGGTCGAGGACTTCCCCGGACCGCAACATCGCGTCGGTCAGCGCGGCAGTTTCCGGGCGCGACATGCCGCGCAACACAACCGCCATAAGCCACGCCGCGACTTGATAGTCGGGGATGCCTCCGTTGGTGTAGGCGTTTACGAGTTCTTCGATTTCCTGTCGCGACAGCTCAGCGCCATCCCTCTTCTTGCGAATGACGTCGATCGCACGGAACGTTCCGGTTGGCGATGTGGGTTGGCTCACTGGAGGCGAAATCCTTCCGGGAGGAGTTCCGTAATGTGCGCCCGCTTCGGGCCTTTGGCGCCCTGAAAAAACACAATGGCGTTTGGTCCGAACTCGTAAATTACCTGGCGACACGCGCCACAGGGAGAACATGCAACGCCATGATCGTTCGCGACAGCGACTGCTTGAATCTCAATCTTCGGACCCAATGCCGCAACCGCCGAAAAGATTGCCGCCCGTTCCGCACAGTTAGTCATTCCGTACGAGGCGTTCTCGACGTTGCATCCGGAAAAGATTTTCCCGTTCGTGAGAAGGATCGCAGCACCAACATGGAAGTTCGAATACGGCGCATGGGCGTTCTTCATCACCTTGGCCGCCGCTTGTTCCAGCTTCTTCCTCACGCTGGCAGATAGTGTTGTCTTACGCATAGTCGATCGGCGTACTCCGGTTCGCGGGTAGTGCTCACGCTGCTGAATCGTGCGCCATTGTAAACCCTCGGCGACAGCCCCGGCTGTTCTTCCAACTTTCGGCGTGCAAGGATCACCGTCCCAATTCGCGTTGAACCAGCACCTGCCGTACAATTGCACCTCAAGGACGCCGTGTTCAGGTCTCACCGGCACGCACCCTCGAAGGCATAGAGGCAATGGCAGGCGATCACGATTCCTCCAAACTCGTGCGCAATTTCGAAAGCCAAATCACGACCCGCGACCTCTACGCCGCGAGTTCGATCGCTTCGCTCAATGGCAGGCTGCTTCTACCGAATGCTGGCATTCCACTCGATTTGAACTGGGTCCAGGAAGTCCGCGTAAATACCAGTGCGGTAGAACGCCGCGCCCAGTCGCAAGTCGCGCGAAGGACGGTCAAGAAAGAATGGCAGGCCGCGTGGCTTCTGCGCGCCATCTCGTGCATGGATCTGACCACGCTCTCCGGGGATGACACCGATGACCGCGTGCGCCGCCTGTGCGCGAAGGCGCAATACCCCATCCAGCACGAACTTGTGCAAAAACTGGGTATTGAAGAACTGGGAATCAAGGTTGCGGCGGTCTGCGTCTATCACACATTTATTGAAACCGCGCTGCATGCGCTCGAAGGAAGCGGGGTTCACGTCGCCGCGGTTTCCACCGGATTTCCGGCAGGCCTATCCCCGCTGGCCGAGCGCGTTGCGGAAATTCGCCGTTCGGTGGAAGCGGGCGCAAACGAAATCGATGTCGTCATCACGCGCGGGCACGTTTTCGGCGGACGCTGGCAGGCGCTCTACGACGAAATTGCTGCGTTCAAGCAGGCATGTGGAGCGGCTCATATGAAAGTGATCCTGGGCAGCGGGGATCTTCTCACGTTGCGCAATGTGGCTCGCGCCAGCTTCGTCGCCATGATGGCGGGAGCAGATTTCATCAAGACTTCGACTGGCAAAGAGCCCACCAACGCTACCCTGCCAGTCAGTCTCGTCATGGTGCGCGCAATCCGCGAGTATGCGCAACAGACTGGAATGGCCGTCGGATTCAAACCGGCAGGTGGAATCCGGACAGCCAAGCAGTCGATCGACTGGCTCTCGATGATGAAGGAAGAATTAGGCCCGTCGTGGCTACGAGCGGAAATGTTTCGCTTTGGCGCCAGCGGAATGCTCGGGGATATCGAGCGCCAATTGGAACATCATGCAACCGGGCGGTATTCTGCCGAGTATCGTCATCCAATTGCCTAAGGAAATTTTCGAGAGAAATTGAACCGGACCAAATGAGCATCGCCGACAAATTCGTCGCTATGGAATACGGGCCTGCTCCCGAAGATCCCAAAGAGGCAGGAGCGTGGCTGGAGCGTCATAGCCGCCGCTTCGAACTCTTCATAGATGGGACGTGGCGTGCGCCGGTCGCGGGAGAATATTTCGACACCTTCGATCCTTCCAATGGTGAGAAGTTGGCCAGCGTCGCTCAAGGCTCTGCGGCGGACATCAACGCCGCGGTCCATGCTGCACGCGCGGCTTCGCCTAAATGGCGCGGCCTCACGCCGCATGTCCGGGCTCGCTATCTTTACGCTCTCGCCCGCCTGGTGCAGAAACATGCACGACTACTTGCGGTTCTCGAAACCATGGACAATGGCAAGCCGATTCGCGAGAGCCGCGATATCGATATCCCGCTCGTGGCGCGCCACTTCTACTATCACGCGGGCTGGGCACAACTGCTTGCACAGGAATTCCCGGACCATGAGCCTTGCGGGGTTGTCGGCCAAGTCATTCCCTGGAATTTTCCGCTTCTGATGTTGGCGTGGAAAATCGCGCCTGCTCTCGCAACCGGAAATACAGTTGTGCTGAAGCCGGCCGAGTTCACGCCTCTCACTGCCCTTGCATTCGCCGAACTGTGTCAGGAGGCAGGTCTTCCTGCCGGCGTCGTCAACATCGTCACCGGAGATGGCACGACCGGCGAGGCTTTGGGGAAGCATCCCGACGTCGACAAGATCGCGTTCACCGGATCCACGGACGTGGGGCGCGCGATCCGCGGAGCCACCGCGCCCAGCCACAAGCGTTTGTCCCTCGAACTTGGAGGAAAATCTCCATTCATCATCTTCGATGATGCCGACCTCGACAGCGCAGTCGAAGGCCTTGTGGATGGAATCTGGTTCAACCAGGGCCAGGTCTGCTGCGCAGGATCCCGGTTGCTGATGCAGGAAAGCATTGCTGAGGCTCTCATCTCGAAGATTCGCGATCGCATGGCCACCCTGCGCATTGGACCGCCGCTCGACAAGGCGATCGACATCGGAGCGATCGTGGCGCGCGTTCAACTCGACCGCATCGAGCGGATGGTGGCGCAGGGAGTGGCCGAAGGCGCAACCTGCTGGCAGCCGCAAGTCACCCTGCCCTCGCGCGGCTTTTATTATCCGCCCACGCTCTTGAGCAATGTGCATCCGACATCGATCGTCGCGCAGCAGGAAATTTTCGGTCCGGTTCTCGCGGCCATGACGTTCCGCACTCCGAAAGAAGCGGTCGAACTGGCAAACAACACCGTCTACGGACTCGCGTCCTGCGTTTGGAGCGAAAACATCAACGTGGCACTGCATGTGGCCGCGCAGCTGAAGGCGGGCGTCGTCTGGGTGAACTGCACCAATCTATTCGACGCCGCCTGTGGTTTCGGCGGATACCGCGAGAGTGGCTACGGCCGCGAAGGTGGGCGCGAGGGCTTGCTCGAATACATGGAGCCGGCCTGGTTCAAACACGCTCCGAAATTAAGCATTACCCGTTCAACTTCTGCTCGCCCGCCGGAAGACACCGACGCCGGCACGCCAGCCATCGACCGCACTGTCAAACTCTATATCGGGGGAAAGCAGGCGAGACCTGATTCTGGTTACAGCATGGAAGTACACTCGCCGGACGGCCGTCTCTTGGGCGAAGCTGCTCTCGGCAATCGAAAAGATATTCGCAATGCAGTGGAGGCCGCGCGGAAGGCGGAAGGATGGGCGAAAGTCACCGCGCACAATCGCGCCCAGGTGCTCTACTACTGCGCCGAGAATCTTAGCCTTCGCCGGGACGAGATTGTGCACCGGCTCGCGGCGGCGGTCGGAGAGCGGCAAGCAACTGCGGAAGTCGATCTCGGAATCGAGCGCATTTTTTCTTACGCGGCGTGGGCGGACAAGTTCGACGGAGCGGTTCACAATCCACCCTTCCGCAATATTGCCATCGCGATGAACGAACCTATCGGAACGGTTGGCGTGATCTGCCCCGCCGAGACGCCATTGCTTGGATTCCTTTCGCTGGTAATGCCTTTGCTCGCCGTCGGGAACACTGTGATCGCCGTTCCCTCAGAGACATACCCGCTGATTATTGGCGATCTCTACCAACTCTTTGACACGAGCGATCTCCCCGGGGGTGTTGTGAATATCGTGTCGGGGTACGTTTCTCAATTGTTGAAGACGCTCGCCGAGCACGATGACATCGACGCCATCTGGTGCTACGGGGATGAGGCGACGGTGGCTTCCGCCAAGGCGATGTCGACCGGAAACCTTAAGCAGGTCTGGACCAACGAAGGTCGTGTCATCGACTGGTTCGACTCAACCCTCGGTGAGGGCCGCTGGTTCCTCGAGCACGCCACCCAGGTGAAGAATATCTGGGTTCCCTACGGCGAGTAGTCCACAGGGATTGCTTTTTCTCCCCGCCCGGGGCTAGCATACCCGCAGTTTTCATTCGTCATTGCGCCCGGCATCATTTCTCTCTTGAAAGTCCACGTTGACCAAGGAGGACGTATGGGCATCGCAGTTTCCCCGCAAATTCATCCGCAAGTTGCGGAGTTCATCGACAAACCACGAAAGATGTTAATCAATGGACGATGGGTGAACGCCGCGTCCGGAAAAACTTTCCCCACTTACAATCCCGCGACCGGAGAGGTTCTCGCTCAAATCGCGGAAGGCGATCGCGAAGACATCAACCAGGCCGTAACCGCAGCGCGCAACGCGTTCGATAACGGTCCCTGGCGCCGCATGACCGCTTCCGAGCGTGGCCGTATAATCTGGAAACTCGCCGATCTGCTCGAACAACACACCGAGGAATTCGGTTACCTCGAGAGCCTCGACAACGGCAAGCCGCTCACCATTGCCCGGGCCGCCGACGTCCCGCTCGCCGTCGATATGTTCCGCTACATGGCAGGATGGACGACCAAGATCGAAGGCAACACGATTCCGCTATCCGTTCCGTACACGCCCGGTGCGAAGTATCTTGCTTACACGCTGCGCGAGCCGGTCGGAGTCGTCGGCCAAATCATCCCGTGGAATTTCCCGCTGCTCATGGCCGCGTGGAAACTCGGTCCGGCGCTGGCCACCGGCTGCACCGTCGTCCTGAAGCCCGCCGAACAGACACCACTGTCCGCGCTACGTCTTGGCGACCTGATCATGGAAGCCGGATTCCCTGAAGGCGTAGTAAATATTGTTCCCGGTTATGGCGAGACGGCGGGAGCCGCGCTGGCTGCCCATCCTGACGTCGACAAAGTCGCCTTCACGGGGTCTACCGAAGTGGGCAAGCTGATCGTCCATGCGGCCGCCGGCAACCTGAAGAAAGTCTCGCTGGAGCTCGGTGGCAAGTCTCCCAACGTCGTTTTCAAAGACGCCGATCTCGAGACCGCCATTGCCGGATCTGCCAGCGCGATCTTCTTCAATCATGGCCAGTGCTGCTGCGCCGGATCTCGGTTGTATGTCGAGAAATCGGTATACGACCAGGTGGTCGAGGGTGTCGCCGCACACGCCAAGAAGATCAAGGTGGGATCGGGCCTTGAGCCTGATACCCAAATGGGTCCTCTGGTCTCTCAGGAGCAACTGAACCGCGTCTGCGGATATCTTGAAGCCGGATTCTCCGAAGGTGCGAAAGCAGTCGCGGGCGGCCACAAGGCCGGCGACCGCGGATACTTCGTTGAGCCCACGGTGCTGGTTGACACGCAGGAGAACATGAAGGTTGTGCAGGAAGAAATCTTCGGACCGGTAGTGGCAGCGATGCCTTTTAGCGATCCCGAGGAAATCATCCCGCGCGCCAACAACAGCGAGTACGGCCTGGCCGCCGCCGTCTGGACGCGCGATATCGGCAAGGCGCACCGCATGGCCGAGCAGCTTCGCGCCGGCACCGTATGGATCAACTGCTACAACATCTTCGACGCTGGGCTGCCGTTCGGCGGCTACAAGCAATCCGGATGGGGCCGCGAGATGGGGCACGATGTGCTCAATCTCTACACGCAAACCAAGGCGGTCTGCACTCGGATCGCGTAAACAGAGACAAGCAAAAAGACGGTGGTTTCGGCCACCGTCTTTTATTTTGCCTGCGATTTCGAGAAATCTACTTCTCCATCAGTAAAACTTTCTCCGCCTCGTCGATCTCCTGCAGTTTCACCTCGATGACTTCATTCATCGTGGTCTGGATATTGCGGCCCACGAACGTCGCCTCGACCGGGATCTCCCGGTGTCCGCGGTCGATCAAAACACATAACTGGACTTTCCGCGGCCTCCCATGCGAGAAGAGGGCATCCAGCGCGGCTCGCGTGGTGCGCCCGGTGAAGAGAACATCGTCCACCAGCACAATGTTCTTGTCTTCGATCTCGAACCCAATCTCCTTCTCTTGCACCACAGGCTTGGGACCAAGCGTTGACAAATCGTCACGGTAAAACGTGATGTCCAGGCTACCGACCGGAACCTTCGCATTCTCAATGCGGGCAATGATCTTGCCCAATCGCTCGGCGATCGGTACGCCGCGCCGACGAATTCCGACGAGCCCCAATGCCTCCACGCCTCCGTTCTTCTCCACGATTTCATACGCAAGCCGCACCAGCGTGCGCTCAATTTCCGATGCAGACATCAGTTGCGCCTTCTGACGAAGGCCAGTCTTCTTTGAAGTATTCTTCATTAGGATTTATGCCTCGGGTTCGCAAAGCTGGCTTTCAATGTATTCAACGCGCCCACGCCGGTCAAGCGTCTGAGAATGGCAGAAAGAGAGCAGAAGGACTACAGCTTGAATTTGTCAGCATGCTCCGCCGGCTCGACCGCCGCGTCCGCAGTCGACGCAACGTCGGGGCAGGGCGTCTCGATCGTCCGGGCCAGAGGCGGCTTTCCATCCCGCACCGACCGCAGTTCGATCGCCTCAGGATTCAGGCTCGCGCCTTCGCCCGCGACAATGCCCACACCTTGATTTCTGCCGAGCGCCTTGGCTCGATACAGCGCAGCGTCCGCCAGTTCGATCGATTCTTCCGCGCAAAGTGCCTCATACGCACCGCGGCACCAAGGGTACGCCGCCCATCCCACTGAGCAGGTCTTCTCGATCGAAATGCCATGCCCGAGATCAAAAGGCTCTGACGATATGACCTCGAGGACGCGGCTGCAGAAGGCTGGCGTTCCCGAGGGATCCGTCGAACGACTCATAATCAGGAACTCTTCTCCGCCCCAACGCACCAACACGTCAGACTTCCGGACGACCGTCGACAGCCTTTGTGCGACCAACTGCAATAAGCGGTCTCCCGCCGGATGCCCGTGCACGTCATTTACTTCTTTGAAAAAGTCCATGTCGACCATGATGAACACGAGATCGCGGTGATCCATCTTCCGGATACCGCTGCCGCGAGCCCGCTGGTAATTTCGCAGGACCTGTCCCGCCTCCGCTGTCAGAATTTCTTCCATGTAGCGACGGTTCCAGACGCCGGTGAGCACGTCGGTGAAGGAAATCTCCTGCAACTCCAGATTCTTGCGTTGCAATTCCAGACTGTGCCAGCGAAGCGATTGCTCCTTGTTTTCCAGTTCATCTTTCAGCCGGCACATTTCATCCAGATTGTGGCGCGAGAGCCGCAATAAGCTGAGCAGTTCCTGATCCAGCAGATGTTGCTTCAGGAACACCAGCACTCCCATGACGAGCATGACCGCGACGGTCAGAAACAACCGGTACGTTCGAACGCGTTGGGGCACATTTCCGGCAAATTGTGCCCACGCCATCATCAGCGGAGTCACGAATACCGCCACCATGGCGAGGCGCGCCTTCCAGATACCGAATCCCCGTGTCGCCGCTTCCTGGGATGGATTCTGTGCAGAGCCGTCACGCGCCAGAAAAGCAATTCGTACAAACCAAGCCATGGACGCCACCAGCGGCACGTCCAACAAACTTCCGGTGTAGTAAAGATGTAAATCGATGGCCTCGCTAGCCATGAGCGACGCTACACAATAAAGCATCGTCGCCCCGAATAGATGGAAGTAGATGCTCCGCCATGCTCCCACGCTTCTCCGCCATACCAGCAGCAGTCCGCCGGCCAGGACGAGTTCCTCGCTGACATACAGCAGGTCAAAGCTTCGGCCGTAGGCAGTTTCCGACAGTTGCACGTATTGCCAGGGAATCACGACAAAGAGATATAGAAACAGCCACCACGTCAGCAGAAGGGCGAAATCGAGTGTCCCCACTCGGATGGTGTGGTCATCCTGTCGCGTGTGCGGTTGGAGTGCCACAGCCGCCATCATGGGAACGATATGGAGGAATAAAATGACGTCTCCGACAAACGGATTCGGCGCTTCGTGCCGCAGGTAGACTTCGATGTACGTCCACATGACCTGCGACACCAGCCACATGGCTAGACCTAGACTCATCAGCGCCCAGAACAGGCGGGACTTGGGCGAAGCCGTTCGGATGTTGGCAAGAAATGCTACGGTGGCGAGCAGAAGTACGACATTTTGCAGGATGTCGCCGAACGCAGTGAGGGCAAAGCCGCGCTTCACCACAAGGGACAACACAACGTGGACACACACGAGTGTGCCGATCCACGTGGTCCACTTCCGTCCGCTTTGGAGCGCAAAAGTCCCCACGTTACAAATTGTATGGTTGTTAAGAAGAACCTCAGGTATTACCAAGGTAACTGCAAACACGACATCTGCGATGGATTTATCTGCCTACCGAAGCACCGCGAGGAAGCGCTTCACGAAGCGGTAAACGTCCTGATATGAGTTGTATAGCGGCACCGCGGCAACTCGAAAGATATCCGGCTCGCGCCAGTCACCGACCACGCCCTCTACCGCAAGCCGATCGCACAAGTGGCGCCCTTCTTCCACCAGGCGAATCGAAAGTTGCGCTCCTCGACGTTCCTCCTCACTGGGAGTGAGAATGGAAAACTTCCGCGACGCATTCTCTCTGAGCAGGAACTCCATGTAACCAGTCAGTCGCACGCTTTTGGCACGCAAACGTTCCATCCCCGCTTCCGAAAATATCTCCAGGGATGCGCGTAGAGACGCCAGCGCCATAATCGGCGGATTGCTCAACTGCCAGCCTTCCGCGCCGATCGTGGGACGAAAATCCGGCCCCATCAGGAATCGCGTCTCTTCATCGTGGCCCCACCACCCGGCAAAGCGCGGAATCTCCCCTGCTCGTGAGTGCCGCTCGTGGACGAAGCATCCCGCGACACATCCAGGACCTCCATTCAAGTATTTGTAATTGCACCACACTGCAAAATCCGGCCCCCATTCGTGCAGACACAGCGGAATATTTCCCGCAGCGTGGGCAAGATCGAATGCCACGACGCATCCCTTGCGATGTCCGTCCTTGGTGATTTGCCCCAAGTCGAATGCTTGCCCTGTGGCATAGTTCACGCCACCCAGCAAGATGAGTGCGATCGAGTCTCCTTCTCGCTCGATCAGTGCCTCAATATCCTCGTCGCGCACCTGAGATTCGCCCTCTCGAGGTGTCAGCTCAATGAGCGACGACGCCGGGTCAAATTTGTGAAAGCGAATCTGCGATTTCACCGCGTACTGATCCGAAGGAAAGGCGCCGCACTCGATCAGGATCTTATGTCTCTGTGCCGTAGGACGGTAAAACGACGCCATCATCAGGTGCAGATTTACGGTCAAAGAATTCATCACCACGACTTCCGCCGGATCCGCACCGACCAGCTCTGCTGATTGCTCGGCTAATAGACGGTGGTACGACATCCACGGATGCTTGGCGTGGAAGTGGCCTTCCACGCCAAGTTGTGCCCAATCCTGCAACTCCTGCTCGATAGATGCCTTTGCGGTCTTAGGCTGCAGCCCGAGCGAATGCCCGCACAAATAAATGCACTCTGCTCCGCTCTTTGTCCGGGGAATACAAAAGCGTTCGCGAAAATGTGCCAGAGAATCGTCGGCATCCATCTCCGCCGCGAACTTATCGCCGAGTTGAAATGCAGGAACCCTCAATTCAGCTCCAGCGGGGTAAGCTCACTCTGAATCAGCCGGTCAGCCTTGTTCCAGTCAAGGTCTTCGACTCCCTCGATCCCATCGCATATCTCCGTCAGCATTCGATCTTGTACTTGACCTCTGTTCAGAGCCGTCGCATACGGAACACGATGAAACGTCACCATTGCGTATTTGGGAACAAACCGCCGCGGATACTTCGCTTCCAGGGCAAATTCGATTTTCTTGCGAAGCAAGAATCGTGGATCCGCCACGCGATCCCTCATCTCGACGAAGTTCTCGACCGCCATGTCGGCAATCGCATCTGTATTGACCTTGCGAGACTCTTCAAACTCACGAAACACCCTACTCCAGTCCGCTCCGTGAAGATCCAGCAGTTCAAGAAGGATCGTGCAATCTTCAAATCCGCAATTGATTCCCTGCCCAAAGAAAGGAACGATCGCATGCGCCGCGTCCCCCAGCAGAAGAGCCCGACCTTCCAAATGCCATGGCGAACATTTGATCGTCATCATCGCACCCGTCGGATTGGCAAAGAAGTTGTCCGTCAGATCTGGCATCACCGGCACTGCATCGGGAAAACGCGAACGGAAGAACTCAATCACTTCGGGCTGCGTCGTCAACCGCTCAAAACTGTCCGGCCCCTCGAACGGAAGAAAGAGAATACAGGCAAATGTCCCATCTACATTCGGCAATGCGATCAGCATGTAGTTGCCGCGCGGCCATATATGCAAAGCGTTTGTTTCCAGAACGTGCTTCCCGTCCGGGCCGGTGGGAATTGTGAGTTCCTTATATCCGTAATCGAGGTACTGCTGCGAGAAATTGAAGCGGCTTCTCTTCAGCATCTCACCGCGAATGGCTGATGCCGACCCGTCGCAGCCGATCACCACCTCGGTTTCCACCATCCGCTCTTCGCCGGTTTCCTCGTCACGCAGACGGAGCAGACCCGTCTTCAGATCGATTCCGGCGCAGCGTTTGTGAAAATGAATCGCCACACCTTGCGCCTCAGCGGCGTCCATCAACGCAATGTTCAACTCGGCACGCGAAATCGAGTTGATCACTTCGCTCTCATTCTTGCCGTAGGGTTGAAACGTCGTCTCAGATGCCGCGGAATGCATCATCCGGCCCTTCATCGGGACGATGATCTTCTGCATCGGCTCCCACAGGCCGGCTTGGGTCAAGGCATGAATGCCGCGCGTCGACAATGCCAGGTTGATGGAGCGTCCGGCGCTCATGCGCACACGCCGCATGTCAGCGCGCCGCTCATAGATCTCGACCTTGAATCCCCGCTTCACCAGCCCAAGCGCCAGCAGCGGGCCGTTAAGCCCGGCGCCAATCAGTGTAATGGTCTCGGCTTTGTGAGTCATGAAGAGGACTCGGATTCCCCCGCTACTCCGTGAGTAGCGTTCGTGCCTCCCACAGCTCGGGGAAAAACTTCTTGTCGAGCGTGAGCTTCAAGTAGGACGACCCCGTGCTTCCACCAGTTCCCATCCGCACTCCGATCACACGCTCCACTAGTTGAATGTGGCGCAGCCTCCAGCTCACGACCAACTCGTCAAACTCCGTGAGGCGTTCGCACACGTCAATCCAGTCCCGATGGCTATGCTCATCACGGTACAGCGCCAGCACCGCCCTTGCCCGTGCATCGAACCGATCACGGTCCGTCGCCGCATCATCGACCTGCAACTTGCCCATGGCACGCAACGCGTCAAAAAACACATCATGCAACGAGGGCTCGCGTAAGCGGCGCTCGAGCTGGGCGTGGGCCTCCGGCGTCGGCCGATGATAGCGCAACATCTTCTCGTCCTTCAGCCCACACAGAAACTCAAGCTCGCGGAACTGCTCCGACTGAAACCCGCTAGCCGGTTCCAGCTTCCCGCGAAACGCCAGGAAATGCGTTGGCAGCATAGTCTCGAGAATCGTAAACTGCTCCACCAGCACACGCGTGATCTCCGTACAGCGTCGCAACAGCCGCGCCGCCTCGTATACCTCGTCACGCGATCCCGGATTCGCCCCAGCCCCCCGCAGGTTTGCCACCACCGCATCCAGATCGTGCAGCAACTCCTTGAACCACAACTCGTACGTCTGATGCACGATGATGAACAGCAACTCGTCGTGATGCTGCGGAGAAGATTGCGGATCTTGCAGGCCGAGCAGTTCCGGCACCTTGAGATAGGAACTGTAGGTGAGTTGATGCCCTTGGGGCACGATTGGCGCGGCAGCTCTCCCCTCCCCCGATTCCTCCGGCCGAGCGAGACCCAGAAATTCCGCCGCGTTCTCACCAAGCAGCCGCGCCTTCGTTGGCGACGAAAGATGGCTCGAGCGAATCAACTCTCCGACGCGGTGCTCCCCCAGAGGAAATGGATAATCCGAGCCTAGCATCACCCGCTCCGCTCCCATCGTCTCGACTAGAAACTGCAAAGCGCGCTGATCGAACACCGCCGAATCAACGTAGAAGCGCTTCAGATACTGGCGGGGCGGCAGTTCACAAACGCCGTGCGCAGCCGGATGACGTTGCCATGCATTCTCCAGCCGTCCCAGCAGGAACGCGAAACTGCCTCCGCCGTGCGCGAAGCAGATACGCAAATTCGCCGGTAGCTTGTCAAACGCACCACCTACAATCATCGCAACGATCCCAAGTTGTGTCTCAGCGGGCATGCCCACCGTCCACGGCATCATGTACTTCGGCATGCGCGAAGAGCCCAACATATCCCACGGATGAACCAGGACCGCGGCACCCTCATCCGCACAGTGATGCAGAAAGGTTACGACGCCGGCATCGTCGAGGTTCTTTTCTCCCACATGATTGCCGATTTGCACTCCAAGGTGGCCGGCACGCATGCAACGACTCAGTTCCTTGCACGACGCATCGATATCCTGCAAGGGAACCTGGCACAGCGACTTCAACCTGCCCTTGCCGCGCGAGCACAATTCCAGGGCTGCATCATTGAACAATCGCGCGCAATCGAGCGCATGCTCGACCGGCCGCTCGTAGGCAAATAGCACCGGAGTAGCCGACAGAACCTGCATCTCGATTCCATCCCGGTCCATTTCCTGAAGACGCACTTCCGGATCCCAGCACGCCGAATAAATATGGCGGAAGAACCGGTCGCCGACCATGATCTCCGCCTTGCCGGCTTCGGTGTGCTTGATCCATGGCCAGTTGGGAGTGCCGTAGCGCTCCGCCAGGTCCGGCCATGCGCGCGGAAAAAAATGATTATGGATGTCGATGACTGGCATTTCTACTGTTTGCCGGGATGAATCGCTCCGCAATGCTTGCACTTGCGCAGGCTCTCGTTGCTGTAGAACTGCTCAAACAAAGGCGGCAGATCGCGCACAATGCTCTTCAGCTTGACTTCCGCTCGATGCACAAGTTGATGGCACTTCTGACAATACCACTCGAAGCCGTCCAGAGCGCCTTCGGGTCGCGGCATCTCGACCACCACGCCGATCGTGCCCGCCTGCAGCCTCTGCGGCGAATGTCGCATGTGCTTGGGCAGCAGAAAGATCTCTCCTTCCTTGATTGGAACCTCGAGCGGAGCCTTGCCTGGAGTTTCCATCAATCGAAGAAATATGTCGCCCTTCATCTGATAAAAGAATTCCTCTGTCGGATCGTCGTGATAATCACGGCGGTTGTTGGGACCGCCGACGACCGTCACCATCATTTCGCCGTCTTCCCACACCTGCGCGTTGCCCACCGGAGGTTTGAGTTTCTCTTTATTCTGTTCGATCCAGCGCTGAAAATTGAAAGCCTTCAATTCTTTGATGGACGGCATATCGACTCCTATTTTTCGGGCTTGTACACGAGTGCCCTGATCTCAATGAGCAAATGCGGATGCGGCAACTGGTGCACCGCCACGGTCGTGCGCGCCGGCCCGTCATAGTCGAAGTACTCCCCGTAGACCTCGTTGTATCCGCCGAAGTCGTTCATGTTCACCAGATACGACGTGATTTCGACAATGTCCGCAAGATCGGCGCGCGCGGACTTCAGAATCTCCCGAATGTTTTCAATCACCGCCCGCGTTTGCGCCCGGACATCGAGATGCGTAGTGCCAAGTTCGTCCACGTCCGCCCCGGCAATCGTGTTATCCGCCCGGCGTGCGCTCGTTCCCGAGACGATGAGAAAGTCTCCCGCGCGCTTAATGTGCGGATACTTTCCGCGCGGAGTGGCCTTCCCCTCGACTACCTTGCTTTCCACTTTCCCCATATCGCGATCCCACGCTGCAGCTTCACAGCCTGATGCAGATGTTGTTCAGTTCCGAATAAAAATTCAGCGAGTGCATGCCGCCCTCTCGTCCGATCCCTGAAAGTCCCGCGCCGCCGAAAGGGGTTCGTAAATCACGAAGGAACCAGCAATTCACCCACGTGATGCCCACATTCATCTGCTGCGCCACTCGATGCCCACGCTGCAGGTTCGTCGTCCAGATCGACGCCGCAAGTCCATACTGCGTGTCGTTGGCCATGTTCACCGCTTCCTCTTCCGAATCGAACGGCGCCACATGGCACACCGGACCAAAAATCTCTTCCTTTACGCACCTCGCTGATTCCGGCAGTCCAGTATAGATGGTTGGTTGCACGTAGAAGCCGTTGTCGAGAGAGTTGCCGAACTCGGGCACGCCGCCCCCCGTCACGACGGTTGCGCCTTCCTCTCGACCCAGGCGGTAGTACGAGAGAACCTTTTCCCGGTGCTGCGCCGAGATCAGCGGGCCCAATTCTGTGCCGGTCTCCAGCGGTGATCCCATCCGCAGGCCCTCCGCCTTCTGCTTCAGCGCTTCGACGAACCGGTCAAAAATTGGCCGCTCCACGTACACGCGCTCTGCGCAAAGGCAAACCTGCCCGGTGTTGAGGAAAACAGCGTCGCCGATCCCCTTCACAGCTTCTGCAAAATCACAGTCGGCAAAGACGATGGCCGCATTCTTGCCGCCGAGTTCAAAAGACACTGGTTTCACCGAAGCCGCCACGGTTTTCATGATCGCAGCCCCGGTCTGCGACTCTCCGGTGAAAGTGATCGCATTCACATCCGGATGCTGCGTGAGGAACTCCCCCGCGGAATTCGGGCCGAATCCGTGCACCACGTTATAGACGCCATCTGGAATCCCCGCCTCTCGCATGACCTCACCCAGCAGAGTCGCCGTCGCCGGCGTCTCCTCCGACGGCTTCACAACCACAGCATTGCCACACGCCAGCGCCGGAGCGACTTTCCACGTAAGCAACAGCAGCGGAAGATTCCACGGAGTAATGATTCCGACCACGCCCAGTGGCTTGCGCACCGCATAGTTGAGCGCGTTCTTTCCATCAGGAGTTTCCGTCTGAAACGATTCCAGTCCAGCGGTCGCGATCAGATCGGCGAAGACACGGAAGTTTGCCGCCGCACGCGGCACATCGAGCCGCGAAGCCAGCGCAATGGGTTTCCCAGTATCGGCAACTTCTGCGGCAACCAAACAGTCGAATCGCGATTCGATCGTATCGGCGACCTTCCGCAGTCGCGCCGCACGTTCCCGAATTCCCAGCCGGCCCCATTCTCCCCGGTTAGCCTTGCAGGCCGCCTGCACTGCGACGTCCACAAGATCCCGATCCGCCTGTGCAACCTGCGCGATCACCGTGCCATCCGCCGGATTCACGTCGGCGAACTCGCGGCCGCCGCGCACAAACTGCCCATCGATGTAATTCTGGATGTACTTCAATTTGGCGTGAACCCCGCCGAATCCTAACAGCCCCGCCTCAGCAGAGGCAATGGTAGCGATCGCACCTAGCTTTTTCGTTCCTCCAAATAGCGTCGCAATGCATCTTTCCACCCAGGCAACTCGATCCCATACCGCCGCAAGCTCGCTGCAGCGAGGACCGAATATGCCGGACGCGGCGCTGGACGCGCCATTTGCTGTGTGCTCGCCGGTCTTACCTCAGTCTGGAGTCCTCCACCCTGCACGATCTCGCGCGCGAATTCAAACCAGGAACAATCTCCCGAATTCGTCACGTGCACGATTCCACTCGCGTCCTTGTGGCACAACTCGATGATGGCCCGAGCCAGGTCTATTGTGTACGTCGGGCTCCCGCGCTGGTCGCTGACAACATCCAGCACCAGCCGGCTGGCTGCCAGTTTCAGAATCGTGTCCGGAAAGCACTTGCCGCCGGCTCCGAACAGCCACGAAGTGCGCGCGATGCAGCACCCCGGCAGCGTTTCCAGCAAACCTGTCTCCGCCTCGGCCTTCGAGCGACCGTATACGCTTTGCGGATTTCGCTCGTCGCCGGTTTCGTACGGCGACTTTTTTTTGCCGTCGAACACATAATCGGAACTGAGAAACAGCAGCTTTGCTCCCGAATGACGCGCCGCCTTGGCAACGTTGACGGCCCCATCCCGATTCACAGAAAGGGCCATGCCAGGATTGCTCTCGCACCCGTCGACGTCCGTGTAGGCGGCCGCAAGCACGATCCAATCAGGCCCATGCTGCCCAACGATTCGTTCCACTCGGCTCGCTTCGCGAATGTCCACATCGCCCGATCCCATGCCAACGATGTCGTCCTGCTTCCACTCACGCAGGAGCGCCTTGCCCAGTAGCCCCGTGGCGCCAAGTATCAAAGCCTTCATTGTTTTGAGTTTTCCGCCGGGCTATTCGAAGACCTCGGCGTCGTGCAACAGGATACCGCGCTGATCTTTGGCGGAGACGACGGGCTCGCCCTCGAGTTCCCAATCGATATTCAAGTGCGGATCGTTCCACGCCAGTGTTCGCTCGAATTCCGGCGCATAGTAGTCCGTCGCCTTATACAGAACATGAGCAGCACGGGAAATCACACGGAATCCATGCGCGAATCCAGGCGGTATCCACAACATGCGTTTGTTATCGCCTGACAAGCGAACCGCCTCCCAGCCGCCAAATGTGGGAGAACTGCGGCGCAAGTCTACCGCGACGTCCAAAATCTCGCCTTCCACTACGCGCACCAACTTCCCCTGCGGCTGTTGGATCTGGTAGTGCAAACCGCGCAGCACACCCTGGATCGAGCGAGAGTGATTGTCCTGCACGAAGCGTTCGCCAATCCCCAGCCCGGCGAAAACTCGCTCGTTGTAGCTCTCCATAAAAAATCCGCGCTCATCTCCAAACATGCGCGGCTCAAGGACGAAGACACCGGGCAACGAAGTCGAAATTTTCTTGACAGCTTCCATCGCAGGGCGTACCGAAGGCGCGTTCATTCAGAATACCCTCTCCCGCAACAACTGCAGCAAATAAGCGCCGTAACTACTGTTCTGCATTGAACTCCCGACCTTCTCCACTTGTTCCGCCGTGATATATCCCGAGCGATAGGCAATCTCCTCCGGGCACGCCACCATCAGCCCTTGGCGCTTTTCAATGGCCTGAATATAAAGTGCGGCGTCCATGAGCGACTCGTGCGTCCCCGTATCCAGCCACGCCATTCCCCGCCCCATGACCGCGACTTCCAGTTGCCCCTTTTTCAGGTAGGCCTGATTGACGTCGGTGATTTCGAGTTCCCCGCGAGCACTCGGCTTCAGCGACTTCGCAATCTCCACGACCTGCCGGTCGTAGAAATAAAGACCGGTCACCGCGTATTTTGATTTCGGCTGCTTCGGCTTCTCCTCGATGCTCAGCGCTAGTCCGCTGGCGTCGAACTCCACCACTCCGTAGCGCTCAGGATCATGCACTGGATACGCGAACACCCGCGCCCCCTTCCACTTCTGTGCCGAGTCTCGCAGGTCCTTGGCAAGATCATGTCCGTAGAAAATATTGTCCCCCAACACCAGAGCGCAAGGATTCCCGGCAATAAACTTCTCTGCCAGCAGGAATGCCTGCGCGATCCCTTCAGGCTTCGGCTGCACCTGATACTCGAGGTGAAGGCCGAACTGGTTTCCATCCTGCAGCAGCACCTGAAACTTGGGCACATCCTCAGGAGTCGAGATAATCACAATCTCACGTATCCCCGCCAGCATGAGCGTACACAGCGGATAATAGATCATCGGCTTGTTGTATACGGGCAGAAGGCTCTTCCCGATCGCCTGGGTCACGGGATAAAGACGCGTCCCTGACCCTCCCGCCAGAATGATGCCCTTATATCGCGTGCTTTCGCTCATCTTGGAATCGATCTTGCGCACTGCAACGAATGCTTCTGGCTTAGTCCGAGTAATGCGTCGCAAGCCATTGCCGGTAGCTTCCAGTCGTTACATCACGCAGCCACTCTTCATTGTCAAGATACCAGCGAACGGTCTTACGAAGGCCGGTTTCCAAAGTTTCGTTGGGCTTCCAGCCCAACTCTCGTTCGATCTTGCCCGCGTTCATGGCATAACGCCGGTCGTGTCCGGGACGGTCCTTCACGAATGTGATCAACTCGCGCCGCGACGGCCCGGGGCGCGGAGCCATTTCGTCGACAAGATCACAAATCATTTGTACGATTTCGATGTTCGGCTTTTCGTTCCAGCCACCGATGTTATAGGTTTCTCCCGGACGCCCGCGCCGCAACACGGTTGCGATTGCCCGGCAATGGTCCTCCACATAAAGCCAGTCGCGGACATTCTTTCCATCGCCGTACACGGGCAGCGATTTGCCGTCGCGCGCGTGAAGGATCATCAGAGGAATCAACTTCTCAGGAAACTGAAGCCGGCCGTAGTTGTTGGAGCAGTTCGTCGTCAGCGTGGGCAAGCCAAAGGTGTGGTGGTAAGCGCGCACCAGGTGGTCAGACGCGGCCTTCGAAGCAGCGTACGGACTGTTGGGCGCATACGGTGTGGTTTCGCTGAAAGGAGGATCGTTCGGCCCCAGGGATCCGTACACCTCGTCCGTGGACACATGCAGGAAGCGAAAATCCTGTCGCGCCTTTTCTGGAAGTTTCTCCCAGTAGGCCCGCGCCTCTTCCAGCAAAGCAAAAGTTCCGTCGATGTTGGTACGAACGAATTCATCGGGGCCACGGATAGACCGGTCCACATGGCTCTCGGCGGCGAAGTGCACAATCGCCTGCGGTTCGTGCTTTCCAAGCAGCCGCTGAACGTGGCTGCGATCTGCGATGTCTCCCTGGACAAACTCGTATCGCCTCTTGCTCGCCACGCTCTCCAGATTGCGCAAGTTTCCCGCGTACGTCAGCTTGTCGAGGTTGACAATGGGAACGGTGGCGTCCTGCATTTGCTGCAGGATGAAGTTAGACCCGATAAATCCCGCTCCACCGGTGACGAGAATCCGATCTTGCATGCGAAAGAGTCGCTGCTCCCGGGTGCGAGTACTGCTTCCCGAAGCAAGCGAGTCTCTCGATTGTAATCAAAAACGAGGAGCTTAGCGCGTTTCCGGGGCTTCCGGCCGGAGAAGACAACAGGTGGGGGCAGGCGCCATCGGCTGTTCATCGGGCGCGGCTCGACGCGGTTGTACAGCGGTGGGCGCAAAAAAGGAATTGGGCGCCAGGTGAGTGCGTTGCATCATCCCGCCCGAAGTTGTGTCGTCATCTTTTCTTCGACCAGGTCCGCCCGAACGGACGGCTTCTTCCCAGTCGTGTCCGCCGACTTCAGTCCAAGCATTTCGAGATACACACTCTCAATTTCTTCGGCGATTTGCTGCCATTGATAGTGCTCTTCAATCCGCTTCCGGGCCGTTCTCCCGGCAGCCTCCCGCACCGCGGGATTCGCAATCAGGAAGCGCAGGCGTTCGGCCAAGTCTGCCGCATTCCCTCGCTCGAACACGAATCCGGCTCCGTCGACGACCTCGCGATTCTCCGGAACATCACTGGTCAATACGCACAACCCGGCTCCCATCGCATCGAGCAACGCCAGCGATAGTCCTTCGAGATCCGAAGGCAGCGCAAAGATCATGGCATTGGTCAGCAATTCGTCCAGCGTTTCCCCCGAAACCCACTCCAGTATCCGGATTCGATCGCTCGCATGGCTTCGCAGCTCGCGGCTGTAGTCGTCGCAGTAGCTCGAAGCCCCAGCCATCACCAGCTTCACATCCGTATCGAGTTGCTCAAAGGCTTCTACCAACAGATGGCACCCCTTCTCCGGCGAAAATCTCCCCAGGAACAAGACATACTTCCCCGGCTCCAAACCCCACTCCAGAATCGCGCGCGGTTCATTCCGTTCCCGGAGAATCCCTCCATTGGGGACATAGAACGCTTCTCTTCCGTGAATCTCACGATACCGTTGCTGCAGTGCCCGCGAAACAACCATGGTTCCATTCGGAGATTGCACCGAAGCCCGCTCCCCCAAGCGCAGCACCGCAGAAGCCAGCCGTCCCCACTTCCGCCGCTGCCAGTCGAGTCCTTGCACGGTGACCACAGTCTTTGCTCCGGCAAGCCTCGGCAGGGACGAGAACAGGGCGGGCCCCAGAGCGTGATAGTGGACGAGGTCGTACCGTTGTGTCAGCGCGTGCGCCGTGCTGAGCAGCGTATGGATCAGGGTTTCCAGGTGTTTCGAGCGAATCGTCGGCAGCCGGACAAGCTTCATTCCATTGTGTTCCGCCAGTGCCGGCGTGAAGTAGTTCCGGCAATACACGGTCACCTCGTGCCCCATCGCTGCCAGCCGTTTGCCGACCTCCTCATAGTACGATTCAATTCCGCTGTATTTCGAGATCACACCGCGCCCGCCGATAAAGGCCACTCGCAATTTCGGCCTGCCGTTTTCCGGCCGATTCGCCATCGTGGAAACTCGCCTTTTCACCGTTCCTCTTTTCGTAATCAGCCGCTCGTAGAAACTGGACATCCTCTGATAGTGCTCCTCGGCCGCATGCTCCTGCCGAACCAACTCCCACCCAGCGCTCCCCATTTTTTCTGCCAGCTTCGGCTTTGTCGCCAGCGACTGAATCGCTTGGGCAAGCTGGTCCACGTCGCCGCAGCCGTAGAGCAGACCCGTCTCGCCGTGACGAACCAATTCCCGCCGCGATCCCCGATCCGAGGCTACGACCGCACGGCCGAGCGCATAGGACTCAAGAATCGTTTTCCCCAGAGTCTCGTAAGCGTGAGAGGGCAGCACCGTGAACTGGGATTGCGCGATCAACCGGTCGCGCTCCGCGGCATTCACGTGTCCAACGAACTCCACGTTGGCCATGCCCAGAGAAACCGAGAGTTGCTGCAACGCCGTTCGCTGAGGTCCATCGCCCGCTATCACCAGACGCAGGTGAGGAGTCCCACTCATTGCCTTCAGCAGATCGTCAACACCTTTTTCCGCCGATAGCCTGCCAAAGTACAACACCGGCCCATCGTTTGCGAAGGCTCCGACTTCGTGGGGCGCCTGAAAATGAGATAGCACTTCGAACTTCGCAGCGTCCCAGCCATGCTCAACAAACTTGTCGCGTACGAACTGGCTCGGTGCAAGGAACAGATCGATACACTTTCTGTACGTTCCTGCCCAACGGTGAACGTAAGCCTCAGTCACCAGTGTGGCTCGCGCCGCCGTTCCCGGGTAGCAATCCGCCCGCAACGCACGCCAAAATGCGCCGCCTTTACACGCCTCGCACGGCTCCCCCTGAGATACGAGGTTATAGCTCGGACACAGCATCTTGAAATCGTTCACGTGGTACAGGACGGGAACCCCTTGCGACTTCAATTCCCACAGAATCGATGGCGACAGATGGTGATAAATGTTCCGCACGTGCGCCACATCGGGGCGAAAGTCCCGAATCAGGGCATGCAAACGGCGACGCGATTCTGTCGAATAGATGGCATGCACCGCGTTCCGAGCTTTCTGCCACACTGGCAACTCGGCCTTGAAGTCAATGTGGGGAACAAAGTGTTGCTCGTAGGCGCTCGGTTCGCCGCGCGAGTCTGCCATCGAAAACAGGGCGACCTCATGTCCCTGCGCACGCATCAGGTCCATCAACTCGAACAGATACACTTCGGTCCCGCTGAAGCGATAGTTATATTTGTTGCAGTACAAGATTTTCATCGGGGATGCTCTTGCTTTGCCTCACGATCCGCTGCACGAATAAATCTGCGAAACACTCCAGATTTGTCTTCCGGTTGAAGTTATGGCGAACCTGCACCCGGGCCGCATGCCGGATCCAGTCCAGCGGCGTTGCTGCCGTCGCCTGGTCGGGCCGTTGATCACCCCGCCTGTTCTCAGACAGCATCATCGCGTCAATCAAGAGCAGACAGTCGACCAAGTCGTGGATCGATCCGGGCTCGTAGAGAAACCCAGTCTTTCCCCCAATGACAAGCTCCGGAATTCCCGTGATCGCTGGCGCTACCACGATCTTCCCGCGCGCCATCGCTTCCATCAGTACCAAGGGGATACCTTCACTACGGCTTGTCAGAACGACTACATCGGCGCGGTCATAGAGGGAATCCATCTGCTCGCGTGGAACATGCCCCAACAAGGTAACTCTCCGTTCAAGCCCGGACCTCCGGATCAACGACTGGAGGCTGCTCCGTTCCGGCCCTTCGCCCGCGATGACGCATTCGAAATGCGCTTCCCGAGTCGCAAGCCGGGCGCACGCCCGGACGAGGAATGCATGATCTTTCACCGCGTGCAGCCGCCCCACGGCCAGTAGCGTGAGCGGCCCGGACGTCGTCCTCGTCCTCGGAGCAGGAATTGTCACAGAGTCTGGCACTCCGACGCCTAGACGCCCCACGATTACCTTCCCGGCTTCAACTTCCGGGTAGTGCTCCAAAATGTATCGCCGGTTGTACTCCGAGATGGTCAGGCAAAACGAGCTGTTGGCGAGCTTCACGTCGAGATACGCCCCGTGCAATAACAGGTCTGAACCGTGAAGCGTCACACTGTACGGCACGCCCAGCAACTGCGCTGCGGTCATCGCCACCCAGGATCCGAAATATCCGTGATGAACATGGATGTGATCAACTCCCCGATCTCTCAACCGGACCGCATAGCAGGCCCCCAAGAATGTATGTGCCAGGGCCTTCAGCCTTTGAATCGGGCTTTCCCTGCCTCGAAACAGCACCCGCCCGATCGGAGTCGCAATGCGCCTCCACTCTGCGATGCAAAGCCAGGCAGCGCTGATCATGATGTTCGTCCCGGACCGCATCACAACGACCTCTGGCTCCCCCTGGATTGAAGAATCGGACTTCCCCCTCCAGACGCTTCCCGTCACAACGCGAACCCCGCGCCTGCGCAACTCCTCGACCTCGCTCGATACATAGGGCTCGACCGCCGAAGGAAACTCGTTCGCCAGATACGCAACCGTCAGCATGGCTGCGAATTCTCCGCCCGGCGCCGCTGTGCCGCAAGCATTCCGGCCATGGTGAACAGCAATCCGTTTACAAACTGATAACTCATGACCACTATCGCCGCATTGATCCAATACACCGCCAGCAGAACCGGCCATAAGCGATGGAAGGAATGATCGAGGAACCCGTTTCGCTCGCTCACCGGAATTTCCCCGCGCCCCAGTTTCCACAGTTCCCGCATCAACCACAGGTAAAGCGCGAATCCGGCGAGGCCATGTTCTACAAGCAATTCCAGATAAGTATTGTGTGGGTACAGGACCTTCCCCTGGTATCCGCTAACATGTCGCGGCAGCTCAAACGGCATCTGGTGGAAACCCCAGCCGGTGAGCGGCCGCTGAAGAAACATCTCCCAGCCGCCCGCGTAGACGGCTTTGCGGAAGTCGACTGGGCCGCGCTCCTCCAGGCGATCACTGAGTGCCCCTCCCAGAGTGGTCGACCGAATGACGATCGCCAGTCCCGCGCCTCCCAGAATAATGATGGTGACAAGAGCGACCCGCAGCACGCGGGTTTTCGATAAAGCGATCAGGGCGCACACCGTTCCGGCAAAAGACAGCCACACCGCTCGCGTCATGGTCGCGAGAATCGCGACCGGCACCGCCGCCAGCAGGACCGCTATCTTGGCCCCCCGGACGCTACCCCGCCGGTATGCATGCACTGCCAAAATGCCGAGCAGGTTCAGCGACACGCCGTTCGCGACGGCTTGCAACAGCGGCCCACGCGCTCGGTCAGCATGAAGTCCGAGGCTCTCATCCAGAATGAATCGCGGAACGATCAGAGAATGCCACCCGGCGAGGAACGCGATGGCCGTAAAGCTCAGATACGCCAGAACGATCAGCCCAAAAATCTCAAATTGCCGGAAATGCCTTTCCTCGGTGAACACCAATCCCGCAAGATGAAACAGCAGGAAGGGGACTATGAACTTCGACGCCAACAGGCTCCATGTCTCATGGTCGAATGGTTGTCGAGCAGCACTCGCGAGCGCCAGCAGGGTCAAGCCAATCATGGGCCAGGTCGCTGGACTTACGACGAGGATCTGCTGCCGTAGCACAACCGCGCGCACCACCAACCCGACAACCAGCAGACCGAACGCCACACGATCGATCTCGTAAAACTGGACGTCGGGATGCCTGAGCAGCATGGCCGTCAGAGCGGTCAAGAACAGAAGAGATGGCACCGTCGTTATCGCGTGCAACGGTCTAAGTAGCGTTTGGATTGCCCCGGCTGCGAATCTCTCCCAGGGCTGCTCAGATGCCATCGCTGGCGAACAGAGGACCTGCGTCACTGCCCGCTCCCTTGCACCACCGCCAGCAGTGTCCTCAGGAGGATGTGCACATCCAGACGCAGGCTCCACGTCCGTATGTATTCCCGGTCCAACTGCATGCCGCGCTGAAACGACGGATCGCGCCGCGCCATCACCTGCCATAGGCCCGTGATGCCGGGAGTCACATCCAGCCGTGCCAGATGCTCGATTTCATATGCGGCAACATCATCGAGCGGATGCGGCCTCGGCCCGACCAGGCTCATGTCACCCTTCACCACATTCCACAGCTGCGGCAGTTCATCCAGGCTGTAGCGCCGCAGGAACCGCCCCAGCCGCGTGATTCGCGGATCGCTCGCAATCTTGAAGGTCGGACCGGCTCGCTCGTTCTTCTGCCGGAGAGAGTTCTTCAGGGCGTCCGCTTTGCTAACCATGGAGCGAAACTTGTAGCAGCGAAAGCGCCTGCCTTTGCGCCCCGCCCGCGGCGCACAGTACAAAGCGGGACCAGCCGAATCGAGCTTGATGAAAATGGCGATCCCCGCCAACAGCGGCGCCAGCAGGACCAGCGCAACGCTGGCTCCAAAGACATCGATCACGCGTTTCACAACCAGACCAACCGCCGGAAGTCGCTCTGCGTGCAGACATATGATCGGCAAATCACCGACTCGCTCAACCTCTTGCTCCGCCGGCGTGCAGCCGAACAATTCGGGAACGATTTCCAGATCCAGCCGTAGCCGCCTTGCCTCGCGCAGCACCCGCTGCGTAAGGTCGTGATCCCGCGGCCCAGCAAGGATTACTTCATCCACAAATCCTTTTCGCGCCAGCAGGGCCAGGTCCGCGACCCGCCCGATTACCCCATTGCCGAGGGGCCTCTCATCGTCGAGAAATCCACAGACCCTTCGACCGTAACGATCGTGGCGCTCGACATCCGATGCGACCCGCTGCCCGACTGTGCCTGCTCCTACAATTAGGACATTCCGCAAATCGCCGTCCTGAGGTGCAAGCCTTTCTCGCTTCTGGTTAGCCCACCGCCACGTCCAGAGAGCTCCCATGTGCAGCACACCCGCCGCACCCAGCAAGATGCTGATCGTCCAGGGAGCACCTTGCATGACATAGGCACAGCACAACACCACTGTCGCAAGTAACACAGCCTTCCCCAGAATCTTCGCCTGCCTCCGCAGATCCCCCCGCGCCGCGTGCAAACCTTCCGTGTAAGCGACGAGCGTAATTAGCGCGGTGTGCAAAAGCGCGATGCCTACCAGAGCAGTGGGCGCACCCGCCTCGAAGCTGAACGTTCGGATGCCTGGAAACAGCCCCCGCAACGGAACCAGCAGCGCTCCCAGCAAAAGCCAGTTCACAGCCACCAGTGTGGCGTCAGCCGCCATGGACCACAGCCATTCCAATGCCATCCGCCCTTGCAGCGGATTAGGTACCAGGAGCGACAGGGCTCTCTCCGATTCTTTGGCTTCAACCGTTGTTGTTTCCATCCGGCACAACGCGAACCCCTTGACCGATTGCGGAGGCTTCCTGGAATTCGCGCTGAATGCAGGCGTCTCTCCAGGAATGAGCCGCGCCCATTCGACCTCAGCGGATTTCTGCTGCCCAGATTTGACCACAAAGGTAGACACTTCAACTCCACTCCAAAGCTCTGGATCACGCGCAGTATCGCGTGTTACAGCCGCCGGTAAATCCCCTCCGGCATTGGAAACTCTCTATCGGCCAGGACCGTCCCCAGAAGGCGCACTTGCGTCAGTAGGTCTATGATCCTGCGCGCGTTCTCCCGCCGCGTGTGCTTGGCCGACAGCACGAGAATGATTCCATCGGCGAACTGTGCCATCGCCAACGCCTCGTTCGACTCGCCGGCCGCAGGCGCGGCCACAATCGAGTACTCAAACTCCCGGCGCACTTCTTCCAGATACGCGCGTACAGACGCCGTGCCGACGTCGTCTTCCCCGGTCTCTCTCGGGGGCGCGAGCCAGAGATTCCTGCGCAAACGCGTCGCCGACTCTCGCATACTCCGACCCTGAGTCGGGTAGGCTACCGATTCGGGCCGGCAGACCGGTCCACTCCCATGAACCAGGGACCCCTTCCCCGTGACGACCAAAACATCAGCGGAAGTTTCCGTCGCCAGGGTCTCGCCCACCCTCTCGCAGATACCGAGTACATCCGTCTCGGGTTCGACCGCACTGAACAACAACTGCTGGACCGGAGGGCTCATTCTCGGAGAAAACGCCTGCAGCACTAGCCCGCGAATCTGATCGCGCTCGAATCTTTCCGGATTCCAGCCAGTTGACGGTTCAAGGACGCGCTCCGACCTCGAGTCTTCCTCCAGATCGACCTCTCGCCGGATCCCGGCGACTCCCCAGACTCCCGCGCTTATGACCGCAGTCTTCATGCCAGAAGCCTCCCCCGGGACTCCTTAGGAAGCGAAGCCAGAACCGGAACGTTCAAATACGCCACGACATCGTCGGGATCGCGGAAGCCCGGCTGCAAATAATCCGCCGCAAATGCCGTCGCTGTCCCGGCTGTGCCGGCGGCAGCAAATCCTATTGCCAGCACCATCCAGGCCGACCAGACCGGCAAAGCCGGAGCCACAGGTTGCTCGGCGATCGCCACATTCACGATGCCTCGCTCGTCGAGAGCGTCGTTCATCCGCGCTTCTTCCTGTTTCTTCACGTACAGCCGATAGTTCTCCAACGCTGCTTTCTCGCTGCTCAGCAGGTCCTCTTGAGTGATTGCGTCTTCTCCAAATTGCTTCGCGAGTTGTCCGTATCCGCCTTTCTGCGTACGGGTCGCATGCTCCCGCGCCTGCAAGCCCTTCATCTGCACCTGGGCTTTCTGCAACTCCAGCGTCGCCCACTCGTAATTCGCACTCTTGTCAGTAACTTCATCCTTCACGGGCGACTGCGCTTCCGCTGCGATTGCCGCCTCTGCTTGCGCGATCTGCTGCTCGATTTCCTGCACGAGCCGATGGTTGGGTTCGAACTTCGTCAGCAACTGTGTCCGCTTCATCTGCAGATTCAGCAGGCTCGATTTCAGCTCTTTCAACAGCTCCGGATTGTCGGCGGTCCGCACCTGGGTCGTCGTCCGCTCCGGCAACCTGGCCAATTGACCCTCAAGTTCCGAGACCCGCTGTTGCGTCTCGGCGAGGTCGATCCCCGTCTGCCGGTCGGCCGCATCCACCTCGCTCAACTTCTGAAGCGCCAAGTCCCGCTGCTGGCCTGCGGCCACAACTCCATGCGTGGATGTAAACTGCAGCAATGTTCGCTTCGATTCCTCCAGTTGCCGCCTTGATTCAGCAATCTGCTCCTCGAAGAAGTGCAGTTCCCCGCCTGGACGATGAACTGCCATGTGCTTTTCCAGGTACACATTGGCCACCGAGCGCAAAACCTTCTCCGCTACCTGAGGATCACCCGCCGCGTAGCTAATGGCGATCAGATTTGTCTTCTTCACGGGCTCCACTTTCAGCTTCTTCGCCAGCTGCCGCGCCGCTCGCTCTACCCGCTCCGCGCTGCCTTCTCCCGGTCGCAGAATATGAAGCCAGTCACGCCCTCCTACGCCCGTCTGCTCCACCACCTTTCGCAGGACGTCGTCGTCGCGCAGAAGTTCCACTTCCGAATTCAGCTCCTCTTCAGTGACGGCCGTGCGTGTCAGATCAAATGGGGCGTTTTCTCCCGCACTGACCGGAGCCTCGGCCCTTCCCCGCCGGACCAGGACTTTCATGTTTGCCTGGTATGTCGTTCCCACCAGTGCATACAGTACGGCCACTCCAAACACCGCCACCGAGACGCACACGAAGACCCTTCTCTGGCGGAATAGCACCATGGCCAACTCCCGCATGGTTGGCGTCGGCTGCTGCTTCCGCCCGCGAGTTGGGTCTTCGGTTGGCATGCGAGTGAGGGAAAGTTTCCGATCAGAATTGAGAGGCGTTCATGTACATGCTTACGGACGGCCTCGATAAGAAGCGTGCAATCTTTGAAATCTCGTTTTGCGGGACATAGACCATGTCTCCCGGCCGCAAGTGCGCATCTTCTTTCAGGCTGTTCTGCTTCAGCATCTTCTTCAGGTTGAGCAGCCGGGCTTCCACCAGATCGTCATTCACGCGCCGGAACAGGACCACCTGCGAGTGCTTCGCCTGTTGCGTCAGACCGCCGGCGATCTCGACCGCCTCCGCCACGGTCGTATCGGATCGCAACTCGTACTTTCCCGGCTTTCCGACTTCTCCGCCCACGACAAAATATGGCCGCTCGAAATCCTTCAGGGCGACCGCTGCCTGCGGCTCGTGGAGATATCCCGTGTATGCCTTTTGCACCGCCTCGCCGAATTCCAGCACACTGAGCCCCTGCGCCTGCACCTGGCCTGCCTCTTTGAGTGTGACGTAGCCGTCGGGTTGTACAGTGAGGGTCTGGTTGAACTCGGGCGCAACTGTGAAGGTCACTTCTACGACATCGCTGGGGTGTAACCGGTAGAGCGGATGGCGCTCCCCTCCGAGTAAGGGGTTTCCCAGTCCATCCGCTCTCCCGGGTTTTGCGGCCGTTGATCGAACGCCTCCCTCTCCTGCTCCGGTTAAGCTGGATTGGGAAGTTTGCTTGTCTCGGCTTGGGTTTGTCTTCTCACCCTGCCCAAAAACGGCCGAGCCCCATGCGAAAAACAACAACGCGAACATTATGAATCTGACGAATATAGAAAGAGACTTCATTGGCCTTGCGCCGTTACTTCCCGCGCCGAGCGTCACTTGATTTGTGACTCTCTACTGCGCAAGGTACCCCCGCCCGTCGAACCCAACAAGACTTGGGAAGTGTCGTCTACCAAAGTAGTGCGCTCGTCGTGTGCAATGAAACTGCCCCACCGCACGTAGAGGGGACATCGAATCAATCGCTTGGAGACATTCGTTTGTGAGGCGAACGCAGCACGGGCCTCCTGTGGATATCCTCTTCCGAAGTACCTACGAAAGTAGACTTGCATGTTCGAGACGTCACATTCCGCGCAAGTCGACTTCGCTGATTTCCCTTCTTGGAACTCAGCTTGGTGATCGCAATCACAAACCATCCCCGGATCATCAACTGCAAACGTCTCGCAGCCAAATCTTCCACAAACCAATACCAAACCACTCCAACCGGTAGTCATACGAGAATCTGAATTCCCGAAATGAAAGTGGTGCCCACATTTTGTGACGAGTTCCCTTGTAGGCACTATCTCGTGTTCCTACAATCGGTTCATCGCTTCTCTTGTTTTTCGGAGATCAGTTCTCATGAGTTCGTCGTCCGCCGCCACGTCTGATGTCGTGGGCGTCCTTGTCGCCGATTCCAGTCGCATGCAGTCCCAGTTGCTGATCAGCGCTCTGCGCCGCCATCCAGAATTCCGCATCGCCGCCTGCAGGATGGACACCGCGTCCATCCTCCGGGCGGTGATTGAAAAACCTCCGCGAGTCGCCCTTCTGTCACTCAATGGCGCTCAGGTATCGGACACGGTGATGACGATTCGCCGCTTTCATCACTCCCATCCTGAGATTTTCAAAGTTCTCCTCCTCGAATCCTGCGACCGTGAACTCGTCGTCAGCGCGTTCCGCTCCGGCGTCCGCGGAATCTTCACCATCAGGGACGCCAACCTCCGCCTGCTATGTAAGTGCCTCGTCCGCGTCGCCGCGGGACAGATCTGGGCCAACACCGAACAACTCAACTACATCCTCGACATGATCACCGGGGTTCCGTCGCTGCGCGTGCTCAGTACTGCGGGCGTCAACCTTCTGACTCCGCGCGAGGAACAGGTCGTCGCCCTCGTTGCCGAGGGCCTCGGCAACCGCCAGATCGCCGTCGAACTCAACCTCAGCGAACACACCATTAAGAAATATCTCTTCCGCATTTTCGAAAAGCTCGGCATTTCCAGCCGCGTCGAACTGGTCCTCTACGCCGTCAATAACGGAGATCCCCGCACGGCCCAATGGCTGGCGGGCGGCGCCAGAGTCGTGCCCAGCGCTTAAGGATTTCACTGCTCTCGGAAACTACGTTCGTCGTGGACCGGGCTGAAAACTGCAGAGTTGAATTTGCTCGAGAAAACGACGGAACCGTCACTGGGATGCTCTTGCTTCAGAACGGGGAGCGCATCCCGGCCCGTCGGCAATAGCACAACCACCCGCTTGAACCCGGATTTGAATCCGGGTCGCCCGGCCCTGTATAACTTTGGGCAGATCTTCTTGCCCGACGTCACTGCCAATCCGCCTCCCGCGCCCAAGGCTCGCGGCTGGAGCCTCGTCGCCGCCGGACTCCTCCTGCTTGCCCTCGCTCTTGTGGTTTTGTACACCGGCCGTGGAGCGTTCTTAAGTCCGCTGGCCCTCGTAGTCGTGGCCGCCATCGGGCTGGCCGCTCTGCTGCTGCAACTCCGTCTGCGCAAGGACTTGAACGCCTCGATCCGTGCGCCGCTGTGGCTCAATGTCCTGGGATTGGTCTTCGCCATCGGCGCCGTGTTCGCCGATTTCCTTCATCTGAGCGCCAACGTAATGTTCGTTGCCGCCCTGGGAGCCGTGATCTGCTTTGCCATCAGCGGCATCACCGTGCTCCACGCCATGCGCAAGAAGAGAAGCTAGCAGTCTTATCGGGCTCAAGGCGTATTCGCAGCAGCCGGAGGCCGGTACCCCGACGTCCGATTCTTGAACTCCACCGCCACGGTCGTCTCCACCACTGCCGGTTCGCCATTCACCCGGTACGGTTCGAACTTCCACCAGCGCAGCGCATCCATCGCCGCCCGCGCCAGCACGTCTGGACCGTTCAACGCGCGCATGCTGATCACCGTGCCATCCCGCCCCACGACGATGTCAAGCGCGATAATCCCCTCCAGTTTTTCCTTGCGCGCTTCCGCCGGATACACTGGCTCGACTCGATGCACCAGCAGCTTCTGCATTACTTCTGCCGGAACCTGCGCGCGCGGCTTCTCGCTTGACGCGCTCTCTGAGTTCTTCAGCCCGGATTCCAACTCTTCCCAGGCGCGGTTCCACCTCCACCAGAAGACCGCCGTCGCCGCGATCACAACGAGGACAACGAGCCACCACACTCCGCGCCACTTTCTTCCTGGCTTCGCTCGCATTGGCCCTACTGATGAACCTGTCCCTTTAGGCGTTACAACTTCTCTCTTCTCCATGATCTCCACCGCGAGCACCGGCCCACTGCTGGTCTGTGTCTCGGCCCTCGCCTCTTTTGCCCAATCCCGAATCGCCGCCCGCTGCTCTACCGACATCGCCACAAACTCCAGCCCGCACTGCAACCGGTCCTGATACCGGACCGTAGCCCGCGTCCGCAACGGCTCCCTCGCCTCCGAAAGCCGCACTTCCACCCCCACCGATTCACCCGGAACCAGTTCCCCTGCGATCATGGCCGCAATGCCGCGCTCACACACGTTCACCGATCGTCCCGGCACGGTGTCCGGAATCCCCGATCGCAGCACAGTCACATCCAGCGGCGCCTGAATCCGAAACCGCGGTACCCGCCTCCGTGACGGCCCGCTCCATGCCGGTATTTGTGCTCCAGTTGCCATCCAATATCCAGACTCTGACCCTGCTTTTCGTGGGGACAGCCGCCCTCGGCTGTCCGGCCGGGCAAAGCTCGGCCCTCGGTCCACAACCATCTACTTCTTCAGCTCCACAATCTCACTCCCCCGGGCAAATATCGCCACGCTCGCCATCCCGATGAACAACCCATGCTCCACAACTCCCGGCATCTGACTCAATTCCTGCGCCAGCCCGTCTGCATCCCGAATCTCTCCGAACCGGCAATCGAGCACATGATTGTTCTCGTCGGTCACATAAGGCTTCCCATCCGCACCAGTTCGAAGCTGCACCTGCGCCCCAAGAGCCGTAATCCGCTTTGCCACCAACGCCTGCGCGAACCGGATCACCTCCACCGGCAGCGGAAACTTCCCCAGTCGCGCCACCTGCTTCGAAGCATCCGCGACAATCACAAGCTGCTTGGTGGCCGACGCCACGATCTTCTCCCGCAACATCGCCCCGCCGCCACCTTTAATCAAGCGCAATTGCGGATCGACTTCGTCCGCTCCATCCACCGTAACCGCGATCTCCTGGCACTCGTCAAGCGTGGTCAGAGGAATTCCCAGACTCTCCGCCAGTTCCTTCGACCGCACCGAAGTCGGGATCCCCCGAATCCGCAGCCCGTTCTTCACCTGCTCGCCCAACAGCTTGATAAAGTATGCCGCCGTCGATCCCGTCCCGAGCCCCACGACCTGCCCATCCTTCACATATCGCAAACTGGCCCGCGCCGCCGCCTCTTTTTCCTGATCATTCGCCATAGTCTTGTTTGTGTAGGGACGGACGCCTCGTCCGTCCCGAGCAAAGCTCGGTCGCCTTCTGTCGACCAAACCACAACTCCCCGCGCAACCGTGGAAGAGCGGCGCTTCAGCGCCGCGTCCAGCTCCAAAATGAGAAGGGGCTTCAGCCCCCGCTTCACCCCACACTCTTCTCGATGTAAATCAAATATCCCGCCAACACCAGCCCAAACAGCACCGTCAAAGCCGTCACCAGGTCGAGCACAAACCCAGCCGGCTCAAACGTCCCCTCATCGAGCCGCACCCGGGTCTTGCGATATCGCACCAGCCCCGCCACCACCAGGGCCACGCCCAACCCAATCGAACTCGCTCCCATCCAGACTGAAAGCCCGCTCCTGTGCACCGGATGCCCTTCCAGCGCCGTTAACTGCCGCAATGCGATGGAGAATCGCCCGATCGCGAATCCGAATACAACGATCGCCGCCCCAGTCCGCACCCAAGCCAGAAAGGTGCGCTCATTCGCAAGATGATCCCGCGCCCGATTGGGGTTAGGGTTGAGATTGGGTTGTTCGGTCACTGGCGTCGGTTGACGCCGCCATTATTCCACAGCCTTGGCAATGAGCGCGCCTGCGCCGGCAAGATTCTTGATCAGCTCCGCGGGAACACCATGCCGCGCCCGCAGGTACTCAGGATCGTTGTAGGTCACCGACACCCGGCCCTCCGCGTCTTCGGCAACCAGGGCCTTCAGCGGCAGATCAATCGCCAGGCTCGGAGCCGCCACCATCAGCGGAGTTCCGCCCTTCGGGCTCCCAAAGATGAGCACCTTCGTCGGCGGCATCTTCAGCCCAACTTTCTCGGCTTCCCCGCTGTGGTCGATCAGCGCGAAGGTCTGCAGCCCCTTCTCGCCGAGTGCCGCACGCAAACGGCCTATCGTCTCATCGACCGAATAGTGGCTGGCAACCCGAGTCAAACCACTTTCATTCGCCATTCCATCTCCTCATCCCGGTCACGTCTCCCGCGAAGCCGGGGTACCACCCTCACAGCATCGAAACGCCCTCATTTTACGCGCCCGGTTTGCTGTTCAGTGCGGCCAGCCCCTGTGATAAGGTTCTGGTCAAGAAGGCCAACAATGTTTCTACGCTGGAACGTCCTCTTCCTTGTTCTGTCGGCAGCGATGGCTGCGTCGCCTCAATCCCAGACGAAGACTCCTGACACCACAAACCCTTTACCGACGGTCAAATCCAAGGTCCGGCTCGTTCTGGTCGACGTAGTCGTTGCCAACAACAAGGGGGAACCGGTCGAGGGCCTGAAGAAACAGGACTTCGAAGTTTCCGAAGACGGCAAGCCGCAGGTCATCTCCACCTTTGAGGAGCATCACGGCGCGCCAATCACCCAGATCAAGCTGCCGCCCATGCCCCCCAATGTCTACACCAACTTCCCGGTAACGCAAGCGGCTGATTCGGTGAACGTTCTTCTGCTGGATGCCTTGAACACCCGCTCCCGCGACCAATCCTATGTGCACTCGCAGATGATCCAGTACCTGAAGACGATTCCGCCGGGGACCCGGGTTGCGATTTTCACCCTGGCTTCCAGGTTGCGCATGCTGCAAGGGATCACAACCGACTCCTCACAGTTGTTAGCCATCCTTAAACAGGCGAGCGCCGGTCCACAATCGTCGCCGTTGCGCGCGTCCGATGCGGAGGCCGACGCCAACCAGCGCATGATCGACTTCATGATCGAGAATAGCGCCGCCCCCAATCCTCAGACTTTGGCGCAGGCCTCGATTAATCCCATCAACGCAATGAAAGAATTCCTGGCCGATACGGCCGCCCTACAGACCGAAGCGCGGATCAGCGTTACGTTGCAGGCACTGCAGCAGATGGCGCGCTACCTCTCCGGGATTCCCGGCCGCAAGAATGTGATCTGGTTCTCCGGTTCTTTTCCCACGGGCATTTTCCCGGATTCTGACTTGCCCGATCCTTTCAACGTCGCGGCCAGTTTCCAGGATGAGATCAGAAAGACTGCCGACCTGCTGACTGCCAGCCAGATGTCGCTCTATCCCATCGCGGCAGAGGGACTGGCGACCGATTCAATTTTTGAGGCCAACAACAAAGAGATTGGCCAAAAACGTCCGTCTTTGGCGATGCGTGACCAGGTGCGGGACTTGCAAAACGCCAACGTGGATCGCGATTTGAGCCACCGCGCGATGGACGAGTTAGCACACGATACCGGGGGCCGGGCCTACTACAACACCAACAATCTCGCCGACGCGCTGGCTCGCGTCGTCAACGATGGCAGCCGATTCTATTCCCTCGCCTATTCCCCCACCAGGCCAACTCCGGACGGCAAGTACCACCATATTCAGGTGAAGCTGCCCAATGGCAAATACACCCTCGCCTACCGCCGCGGATATTATGCTGACGACCTCGACACCGCCCTCGCGGCCGGCCAAAAGACAGACTCCGATCCTCTGTCGCCGCTCATGGGCCGCAATCTTCCCGACTACACGCAAATCCTTTACAAGATCCTCGTCCAGCCCTCGGACCCGCAGCCGCCGCCCGACGCCACTCCTATTGGCAGTAACCCGGACACGAAAGGCCCCTTCATCCGCTACGCTGTGGACTTTGCAATCGCGGTGGGAGATCTCAAACTCGAGCCCACCGCCGACGGCGCCCGGCACGGCAACATTGAAGTACTACTGGTCGCCTATGACAGTCAGGGCAAGCCCCTGAACCTGGTCTCCACCAAAGGCGATGTCACCCTGTCCCCAGAAGAATTTGCCAAGGTACAGAAGCAGGGTCTGCAGATTCGCAGGGAAATCGATGTCCCCAAACAATACGTTTTCCTGCGTACAGGCATCTACGATTTCAGATCGAACGCCGCGGGCACTCTTGGATTCCCGTTGAACAATCCCGCTACACCCGTGGCCAAATGAATCTCGGGAAACGGACCCGTGAGAACGTCCTCGCCGCGGCATTATGGCAGAAACCAGGTCGTGTACGGCGAGCCCTTGAAATACCCCATAAGCTGATCGACAACCTTCGTTGTCCCCGTCGCATTGGGATGCGTCCCATCCGACTGGAAATCACTTTGCAGCCACTCGAGTCCGTCCGATCGAGGCGTCGCACCATCGGCCCAGATGTAGGTGCCCCAGGCAGTCCAGGCAGCCGTTCCGCTCGTATAACTCATGTCGCCCGCGACCGGATCCACCGTGTTATTCCGCTCCTGGACAATCTGCGCCTCAATCAGCCACTTCGCCGAGTACCCGTATTCATACGCGTAAGGCTCCGGATTCAGCCCGTCGGTTGCATAGCCCGCATAGATGCGAGTCGCCAGAAAGACCTCTTTCAGGTTGGGATACCGGCTCTTCGCCGCGCGGATCGTCGCTCCGAGCTGAGCCTCGTAGAGGATGGCTTCCGTCCCGCTGTTGTTGACGCAACCGGACACCGTCGCATCACACAGCGTGCGCTCGCCAGCCGGCCCGGGTCTCGGATTCGCGTTCTTGATCCATAGAACCTGTACTTGCGCTTCCGTCAGGCAGGGGTTCGACGTACTTCCACATCCAGGAGGCGCGGATGGGGCCCCCACTGCCGTCGCGAGCACCGTATCCCGCACTCGATCGTACTGGTTATTGAGCAGCACCCCCTTCGCATTCGGGCACGTAGCTCCCGTTTGCCCCTGGGCCACGGTCCAGTAGCATGCCGTCGCTGCTCCCGTCGCACCGTCCTCAATCGCGAGCGTGGCATGGTTCACTCCGGAATCAGCAGCTGCTGTCGAAGAAAACGCGCTGAATTCCTCGGTTGCGTTCGACATTCCAATTCCCAGGAAGACAATTGCTCCCGAACTGCTGGCTTTGCCGGTGTGATCGAGCGGCTGAATCGCCACCGCCGCTGCCTTGCCAGCCGTGTCGTGGTCAGTCGGCACCGTATCGCTGCTGTTCTCGTACAATCCACCCTGGAAATGCAGGTAGTTCTCCGACGCCGTCATATCCATCAGGTCGAGGGGTTTCGCGTTTGCCGCAATCGTGACCGTCGTGCTCGCCTGCAGTCCGCTGAACGTTGCCGTGATCGTGGTTGTGCCGGACGATCCCACCGCGGTCACCAGCCCCGGAGAAGCCGCGCCCTGATCCTCCACAGTCGCCACCGATGTCTTCGACGACGTCCAGTGCGTCGAGCTCGTGACCCACTGCGAGGAACCGTCGCTGTACTCCGCATAACCGAACATCTGCAGGGTGGAACTCGGTGCAATATTGGGATCAACCTGCGCGATGAAAAAGGAAGTCAGAGTCCCACTGCCCGTGACGTTCAAAACCGTTACGGCATTGAAGCCGCTGAACGACGCTGTAACGTTCACGTTCCCCGGAGCCAGTCCCGTCGCCAATCCACTCACTGCCACGGTTGCCACCGTCGCGTCGGATGACATCCAGGCGCAGCTCGTCGTGACATTCTTGTTCGAGCCGTCGCTGTAGGTTGCCGTCACCGTGAACTGCACCGTGGAACCAACACTGACGGAAGCATTCGTGGGCGAAATCGAGATCGAAGTCACCACCGGCGTGAGGGTGACACTCAAAGTCGTACTTGCATTGAATCCGCTGAACGCTGCTGTGATGGTGGCGCTGCCCGCCGCCACGCCCTTCGCCAAACCCGGAGTGGCTTGGCCCGTGGACTGCACCGAAGCGACATTCGAATTAGTCGATGTCCAGGTCGCGGAGCTCGTGACATCCTTGTTCGACCCATCGCTATAGTTCGCCGTTGCACTGAATTGCTTGGTAGCGCCTACGACGATCGACGGAGTTGTCGGCGCAACCGAGATCGACGTGACCGTGGGTGGATTCGAATTCCGGCTCGATGACGTGCCCGCACACCCAGACCAGAGCAGGGTGAGAGTCAGGGCCACCAGCGTAGCGCCGGCGACTCGCCGGCTGTCGCGCGGCCGTCCCGCCCGCGCACCCGGAAGCTGCTCATTCGACTTGTCCATCTGCCTTCCAGAACTCTTCCCAAGGAGTACCTGCACGGGGGACCCTCCCAAGCATAGAATCGAGCTGCTTCTACCCTAAATAATCCGGCTTTTTGATTACAGAACACGAAAGTGCACAAAGAGTTGTGGCCGCCGCCGAACCCGGAAGTGCATACCGGTGGGTGGCCGCATGGCCAATCCCCGCGGGATTCCCCGACACCAAGACTTTTTCGGATGAAACCCCGGATCGCCAAAGGCTACACTGCCCCTGGAGAATATCTATGCCTCAACCCCTGCGGTTCAGAGTAACCCTTCTAGCTGTCGTCCTCATAATTACTTGCGGAACCCCGACCTTCGCCCAATCCCCCTACAACCCCACTCCCGAGAACCTGCAAGCTCGCCGCGAATTTCAGGACATGAAATTCGGCATGTTCATCCACTGGGGCGTCTACAGCGTGCTCGGCGACGGCGAATGGGTCCTCCACGAGCGCCACCTCAAGCTAGACGAATACAACCGCTTACCCGCATTCTTCGATCCCGAGAAATTCGACGCCAAAACCTGGGTCTCCCTCGCCAATGCTGCGGGCATGAAGTACATCACCATCACCTCGCGCCATCACGACGGCTTCGCCATGTTCGACTCCAAGATTTCCGACTGGAACATCGTCGCCCGCACGCCCTATAAGAAAGATCCGCTTAAAATGCTCGCCGACGAGTGCCATCGCCAGGGCATCAAGCTCTTCTTCTATTATTCGCAGCTCGACTGGCACAATCCCGACTACTACCCGCGCGGCGCCACCGACTGGCCCAACGGACGCCCCGACCACGGCGACTGGAACGCCTACCTCGACACCTACATGGACGGCCAGCTCACCGAACTCCTCACCAACTACGGCCCCATCGCCGGCATCTGGTTCGACGGCATGTGGGACAAGCCCAACGCCGACTGGCATCTCGACAAGACGTACGCGTTGATTCACAAGCTGCAACCGGCGGCGCTGATCATCCCGAATCACCACCAGACGCCGCGCCCCGGCGAAGACGTCCAGACTTTTGAACGCGATCTACCCGGCCAGAACACCGCCGGATTCAACACCAAATATGTGAGCAGCGATATCCCGCTCGAAAGCTCCGACACCCTCAACGGCGCCTGGGGATTCAACATCGGCGACAGCAACTACAAGAGCCGGGAAGAGTTGGTGCGCAAGCTGGTCCGCGCCGCCGGAAACAATTCGAACTTGTTGTTGAACATTGGCCCGTATCCCAACGGCGAAATCGATCCCCAGTTCGTCACCCGCCTGCAAGCCGTGGGCGAATGGCTCTCAAAATATGGAGATTCGATCTACGGAACCAGAGGCGGTCCGATTCCCCCCGGCGACTGGGGAGTCACCACACAAAAAGACAATAAGATCTACGTCCACGTGCTGAACTGGGGATCCCCGCTGCTGGCCCTGCCGCCCATCACAGGAAAAGTGTCGTCCGCCCAATCCCTGATCGACGCCGCGAAAGCAGACTTCACGCAAAATGCCGACGGCATAATCCTGAAACTCCCCGCGCCGAAAGCCGGCGAGGTCGACCGCGTAATCGTCCTCACTCTGGCCAAATGAAATAGCTCTGTCATCCTGAGGGCGCGCCCTTTGCGCCCGAAGGACCTGTGCAACTCCCCGCCAGTTGCACAGGTCCTTCGCGGCAAAAACGCCGCTCAGGATGACCGATCTGTTCTTGCATCACGCCTTAGCCGCCCACTGCCCCCCATGCAAGTAGGCCAGATTGCCGATCTGCCCCGCCCTCGCCGCCGCAACCCCCGTTTCCACCGGCGCATTCGGCTCTTTCCGGGACTTAATGCACTCGAAGAAATTCTCCATGTGCGAAATGGTCCCATCGAGCACGCTGTGTGCCGAGACCGCAGGATTCTTCTCCTCTTCCACGTGCTCGCGATAGACGCTAAAGCCGCCGCGATTGATCTTCAATGTCGCGTCCGTCCCGCGAAACTCCAGCCCGCCATCGTCGATGGACGAATTCATCATCCCCTCATACACCACATCGAAGCCGGGGTAACGAAACGCCGCCTGAATCGTATCCGGACAATCCCACTGCTCGAACACATATTTGTCCGCGAGCATGTGCGCCTGACGCGGCTGATCGGCCTTCATCGCCCAGTGCACCACATCGATCCAGTGCGTGAATAAGTCAGTCATCGCGCCGCCGCCAAAATTCCAGAACCAGCGCCAATGGCTGAATTTTTCGTCGCTGAACGCTTGGTCTGGAGCGGAGCCGAGCCAAGCCTTCCAATCGAGCGCCTGCTGATCGATAGGTTTGGTTCGCCAGCTCCTTCCATAGTTCTGCCACCAGTAGGTTCGCACCTGCACCACGCGCCCCAGACTTCCTCCCTGAATCAGATCGACCGCATCGCGGAAATGCGCCCAGCTGCGCTGCTGCATGCCGCACTGCAAGATCTGCTTGCTGGAACGAACCGCACGCGTGAGCGTGGCGCCTTCTTCCACGGTGTGGGTGACCGGTTTTTCCAGATAGACGTCTTTCCCCGCCGTCAGCGCATCGACCGCCATGCGCACGTGCCAGTGGTCCGGGGACGCAATGATCACCGCATCAATATCCTTCGCCAGCACTTCTCGATAATCCAGGTGGGCTGTGGCGAGCCCGTTGGACCGCTGCACGACAGCGTCGCGGTTCGGAGCATACACATCGCTCACCGCCACAATCTGGTAAGGCCCGACCTTGTCCGCAGCATCGAGAAGCCCCTTCATCCGGTGGCCCGCACCGATGACTCCGATGCGAAGAGTATCGTTCGCCCCGAACACGCGGGTCGACGCCAGCGCGGTAAGTCCGCTTGCAATGATGAAGCTGCGGCGAGTGATCATGGACAGGTCCTCCCGTCCGATTTGGACCGGAATGATCCTATCAAGTTTCCGTCAGGTGCAATCGGCTCGATGAGCGAAATCGCCTTAGGTCAAGTGCTTCTCAATCACAATGGACTTCTTGCATGGCCTCTTTATAGAGGCTTCGGGGAAGCAGGGTTTGGCCGTATGCCACGTAGATGAGCGGGACATTAACCCTCTTGTCACAGGATTGGATCCATCTGCGTCCGGTCTCCCATTTGAAGACCAATTCGTTTTGAGGGAGTGGCGTGCAGCGTTCGCATTGGAGGAACACGTCCTGGAACGACACGGTTCCATGTTCATCCGTAAGTTTGCATCGATCAACATTGTCATGCTGATCGAACCAACATTCCAGCCAAAAACCAGTCTGGCGCAACCTAAACGGCACATTGTCTGGTACGACGTAAAGTGCGTTGGACGAGATGGTATGCGGTCGTCGAGGTTTATGTACTGCCCACCAGAGCACGAAGGCAGCCAGGATGACAAGTGTCCCCACTATCACTCGGCTGAATTTCCTGGGAGTGAAGCGAAGCAGCAGTGCAACAACCACTCCCAGCACAATGGCCCCGACCACGAAGACCGTTGCAATAGGCATACTGACCAAGCCCATCACCAGAAAACCGACAGCGACGAGCAGTCCGGCAAATTCCGAGTCCACCTGCATCACCCGCCAAGGACCGGGATGTCGTTTGACTTCGTGGTTTTCCATTCGCTAATTGTCCCACCGCTTTCCCCGGAAAGCGAACGCGTGATGCGATACTTTCGAAGATCGCTGTTACACTCGCAACATCCACAGCCCTCGCCTACGCGTAAGATCCCGCGATTGGCACCGCTCACATTCTGCTAAAATCCCTCCCGTGAAAAGACGAACCCTACTCCAGGCCATTCCCGCAGCGGCACTCCTCCCAACATCCCTTTTGGCCGCAGCTCGTCAAGACAACGCCAATCCAGCGCAGGCCTCAACCGCGGTCTACGAACTCCGTGTCTATCACGCAGCCGCAGGAAAGTTGGCAGACCTGCTGGCCCGCTTCCGCGACCACACCGTAAAGATCTTCGACCGCCACGGAATCAAAAGCGTCGCCTACTGGACCCCCACCGATGACCCCGAAAAGAGCAACACGCTGATCTATATCCTCCATCATCCCAGCCGCGAAGCGGCAGCCGCCAACTGGAAATCCTTCCAGGACGACCCCGAGTGGAAGACTGTCAAAGACAAATCAGAAGCGAACGGCAAACTCGTGGACAAGATTGACTCCACGTTCATGTCCCTGACCGACTTCTCGCCAGCGCTGCGCTAGGGCAACGGGGACGTTGTGGCCCCGCGGTGTCGTGAGACTGAGCCCCAAAAAATCAGCCGGCCGCTGTCACGCGGCCGGCCTTCTCATTTACTCCAATCCTTCAAACTGGAGCTGGGGGAGGGAAAACTCGAAGTAACTAAGATTGCACGATCCGCTCCAGAGCCATCCGGCTCCGGATCACCAGAGTCGCACCCTTCAACTGCATCAACTGTTTCTTCTTGAACTCCGAGAACAACCGGCTCACCGTCTCGCGCGTCGTCCCGATCACCTCGGCGATCTCTTCGTGGGTCAGCGTCATCTTGACCTGCGAAGATCCGTCATCATTCGTCGTCTTCGTCGACCAGGTCAGCAGCAGCTTCGCGAACTTCTCCGATGGCGATGCGGCCAGACCCAGCGTGCGAATCTCCTCATACGCGGTGAAGTAGTTGCGGCTCAATTGTTGCGCAATTTTCCCCGCCGCCTCCGGAAAGTCCTTGATCATGAACTGCAGCGAATCGCGCGGAATAAAATTCGCCTGCCCCGGCTCCATCATCTCTGCCGTCACTTCGTAGGGCCGGTTGGAAATCACCGCATTCAACCCCAGAACATCGCCCGCATCCGAAATCTTCGTGATGATGGTCTTCCCCTCCCGCGACGTCGTCGAGAGCTTCACCTTCCCGGTACACAGCACGAACACCCCGCGAGGCAGCTGCCCTTCAATAAACAGCATCGCCCCCTTGGGATAAACCGCGGTCGACTTGACTTCATTGAGCCGCTGGCTGGCTTGCACCGAAAGATTGCAGAATAGATGTTCGCCCCGGGAAGGGCACGTCGTGCAGTTATCAAGGATATTTAGACCATAAGGAGCCCGCATCGGAAACCTCCTACGGATAAAGGCTGCTTAGCCTCAACCCACTGAGGGGGATGGCACGTGGTTCACCACTCGGGCAAGACCTTCCCAATTCGGCCCGGCAGAAACGTATCTCATTTATAACATTAGACTTAACAGAATCCCACAAGACCAAGGGATGGAGCAGCGCTAGCGCCAACCGACCCACCTTGGGGCTTTTCCCTCACACGACTGTGTGATCTGCATCACCTAACCCTGTGACCAAAGTGTGAAGGAAGCCAGTGTAAAGTAGCGCCGGTGCCCCGCACCCGTCCTGCTCATCAGGCCCAGCCCTTCCTAAGGCCCAACCGTCACCTGCAACATCGAAGGCGTCTGCATCCGCTCCCGGTAGATCAGCTTCTTCACGGCAACTTCCCCCACCGCGTCCACATGCACCACATACCCCCCATGGGGCAGACTTTCTCCAAAGGGCAGTTCCTTCTCCACCGTCCCCCGCCTCAGCAGAAAGTGCTGATATCCGATCGCCACTGCCCGCCCATTCGACGGCACCGCCAGCACGATGAAAGTCAGATCGATGTCATCCGGCGTGGTATTCGACACCTCAGCGCTACCCTCGATCCGGCTCCCGATCACGTGCGCCTCTTTCTTCCAGCTCAACGTCAGCGCCGACCGCACCCGCAGCGTAAATCCCTTCTGCACCGCCGCTGGCGGCTGGTTGCCATCCCTCACCGAAACCGTAAACTGAAACTCTCCGCTGCGCTCCGGCTGCCCGTGCAGCAAGCCGTCGTCGTCGAGCTTCATACCGGGCGGCAGCCCGCCCTTCTCCACCCGCCAGTGCAGCACCGGCACTCCCCCGCGCGCCCGAAAACGCAGCTCATACGAAGCGTGCGGATACGTATCCGGCAGGTCCGGATCGTTCTGAATGACCAGCCCCGCTTCGCTCTGAGCCTGCCCCGCCGCTTCCTGAGCCCAGCTTGCAGCGACACCATGCACACCCGCAAAGAGAAAGAGAACGAACGGAACAATCACCCGTCGCACCTGGCAGCAATCCTTGATCATATGAAGAGTGCCCCACGCCTCTCTGGTTTTCGGAGAAGTGGCTTGTCTAACCTTTTACTCTCCCACACTTTTCCTGCTCCGTATAGGAATGATCCCGCCCCGCCATCTTGCATCCGGACGACCCGAAACACGGAGGTCACATTGACTCGGAACGGCAACTTCTGGAAAACTAACAGCGGGTTTTGGGGTGGTGTCGGATTGTTTCTGTCCGTCCGTTTGTCCTTGCGTCAGTAAATGGAACTGCTGCTCAATCTCGCTTGGCTGCTTCTGGCGTTGCCCGCCTATTGGCTGTGGCGCGGCTCCAGAGGTCCTCTGACCGCATGTAAGTTCAACGCATTTCAGTGCTTTCTGGCTCTGGGGTGCATGCTGGTCATCCTCTTCCCCGTGGTTTCGGCCACCGACGACCTGCACGCCATGCGCGCCGAGATGGAGGAATCTCCTGCCAGCAAGCGCAGCATCGGCCAATCGCATGGAGTGAACCCTCCCGCCTCAAAATGCCAGACTCAACCGGCCTTGGCTCTCACGTCGCAGTCTTTCGTCGCGAATGAACAGGCTTGGTATCACCTTGCTGAGTTTCTGCTCTCCGCTCCGGAAGCCCCGGCTGTTCTGCACGCGGGTCGCTCTCCTCCCCGTTCCCTCCTCGGTTAGTTCGCTTCGGATCGCGAATCGGTCCTAAAAGAAGGACAGCCGCGATCCTCCCTTGCTTTTACGAAATTCATACGCAGGAGTCGTGATAGAGGTGTTGCCGCTACTTGCGGCCACCTCTCCCGCTGAAACCGAGCCCGGTAAGCCTTTGCTGGCCGAATGGAGTACTGGATGCGATTGAAATTCCTTATCGCAAAAAATGGCTATTGTCACCGCTGGCGTCTGCGCCCAGACACCTCCGCAGCCCGCCCCCTCAACTCCTCCGCAAATCTGGACCTGGGAACAGGTCAAAGACCAATTTGAGCTGAACAATACGACCCTGATTGCGGGCAGGTTGAACATCGACGAACTCAAAGCCGAGGAGATCACCGCCCACCTCCGCCCCAATCCCAGTTTCACGCTCACCGCCGACGGCACCCAGATCACTCCCAGCCACGGCGTCTGGCAGCCCTTTGCCGGCACCTTCATTTCGCCCGGCGTCAGCTACCTGTTCGAACGCCGCAACAAACGTGGACTTCGCTTTGAAGCCGCAAAACAGGGCACTGCCATCGGCGCGGCCCAGGCCTCCGACACCGAACGGACCCTGCTCTTCAATCTGCGCAGCGCCTTCGTCGGCGTCCTGCAAGCGAAAGCCGTGTTGCGCCTTGCGCAAGACAATCTTGAGTACTACGACAAGATCCTGAAAGTCAGCCGCGACCGCTTCCAGGCCGGCGACATCGCCCGCATCGACCTCGACCGCCTCGAGTTGCAGCGCTTGCAGTACGAATCCGATCTGCAGTCCGCTCTAGTCAATCTGCGCACAACCAAGATCAATCTTCTGGCTCTCCTCGATGATCGCCGCCCGATCGACAGCTTCGACCTCGACGGAGCCTTTGATTTCCGCGACGACCTGCTCTCCCTCGACGACTACCGCAAAGACGCCCTCGACGCCCGCCCTGACCTTCGCGCCGCCGCTCTCTCCGTCAAGCAAGCCGAAACCAACTACCAGCTGGCGGAGTCCAACGGCTCGACTGACCCCACCATCGGCGTCTGGTTCACGCACAATGGCTCATTCAATAACCCCGACGCCCTCAACACTCTCGGCGCGAGCGTCAGCATTCCCCTGCGCATCTTCGATACCAACCAGGGCGAGAAGCTGCGCACCAAAATCGATATCAAACGCAACGAGAAACTGCGCGAGGGCGTGGAGACCCAGGTCTACAGTGACGTCGACTCCTCCTACGCAGCACTCCAGAGCAACATCAATCTGCTGAAACCCTACAAGGCCCAATACCTGGAACAAGCCGTTCGCGTCCGCGACACCGTCTTCTTCTCTTACCAGCACGGTGGCGCTTCCCTGCTGGACTTTCTAAACGCAGAAAGCGAGTACCGCACCGTCGAATTGAGCTACGTGAACCTGGTAGGTGCCTATCTCACAGCGGCCGCGCAACTGAATCAGGCAGTCGGCCGCGAGGTAATCCAATGAAAAGATCGTCTTTCGAATCCGCTCCGAATCCCGCCCGTGCGCCGCGAATTGTGCGCTCCATCTCGGCGGGCATCCTCATGGCCGCTCTCATGACGGGACTCGCCTGCTCCAACGAAACTCCCGCTGCGACTAGCAAGCCTCCTGTCACCCTCGATCCCGACGTCTTCGACACCGATCACCCCGAGCTTTTCAAGACCGCACACGCCGAAATCCGCCCTCTTCCGACCCAGGTCACTGCCAACGGCACCGTCACACCCGACGTGAATCTCACCATCCACGTAACCTCTCTCGGCGCGGGCCGCGTTGTCGACCTGAAAGTAAAGCTGGGCGACACCGTAGAGAAAGGCCAGATACTGCTGGTGATCTCCAGCCCTGACCTCGCCTCCGCTTTCGCCGACTACCAGAAGGCCAAAGCCGATGAAGCCCTCTCGCGCAAAGCCCTCGACCGCGCCCAGATGCTTTACGACCGCGGCGCCATCGCTGCCAAGGATCTCGAAGTCGCTCAAGGCACAGAAGACAAAGCCAAGGTGGATGTCGACACCGCCGACCATCACGTGCGCATTCTCGGCGGTGATCCCGTACACCCCAGCCCGCTCCTCGAATTGAAGGCTCCGGTCGCGGGCGCCATCGTCGAGCAAAACGTTGCCGGCGCCGAAGGCATCAAAAGCCTCGACAACACTCCCAACCTTTTCACCATCGCCAACCTCTCCGAAGTCTGGGTTGTATGCGATGTTTTTGAAAACGATCTCGGCAGTGTCCACCTCGGCGACTCCGCCGAAATCCGCTTCAACGCTTTTCCCGACCGCGCTTTCAAAGGCAAGGTCGCCGACATTTCCCGCGTCCTCGATCCCAACACGCGTTCGGCGAAAGTCCGCATCGTGCTCGGCAACGCCGACGGCTCGCTCCGTCCCGGCATGTTCGCCGTCGCCACGTTCCGGTCGCGCAAGCTGACCGACCGCGTCGTTATTCCTGCAACCGCAATCATGCGCCTGCACGACAAAGACTGGGTCTTCCGCAAAGAGGGCGACAAGCGCTTCCGCAAGATCGCCATTGAAGCCGATGGCCTCGCTCCCGACGGCATGCAGGAAATTCGTTCCGGCGTGAAGGCCGGCGACGAACTGATCACCAACGCCCTCGAGTTCTCGACCGAAGTGGCCGAGAAGCGGGCGGGAGAATAGCGAATGATCCGTAAGGCCATCGATTTCGCTCTCGCCAACCGCCTGATGGTCCTCGGCGGAGCCCTCGTGCTGTTCGTCTGGGGCATCATCTCGTTCCATGCCCTGCCCATCGAGGCCTATCCCGACGTCGCCGACACCTACGCCCAGGTCATCACCCAGTGGCCAGGTCACGCCGCCGAAGAAGTTGAGCAGCAGATCACCGTTCCCCTCGAAGTGGAACTGAATGGCGTCGCGCATCTGACGCACTTGCGCTCGGTCTCCCTCATGGGACTCTCCGTCATAACCATCATCTACGACGACGACATCCCAACCATCAACGCCCGCCAGGAAGTACTCGACCGCCTGCAGAATGTCACGCTGCCCGCGGGCGTGAGCACCGGAATCGGTCCGGATTACAGCCCGACCGGCCAGATCATGTTCTACACGTTGACCAGCACCAATCCGAAGTACGACGTGATGGAACTGAAGGCCCTCAATGACTGGTTCGTCGTAAACCAGTTGAAGTCCGTTCCCAACATCGTCGACGTGAATCCCTTCGGCGGCCCCACGCGTGAATATCAGGTGCAGCTCGATCCCGCGAAACTGGTCTCCTACGGTCTGTCCCTGCCGCAGGTCGAACAGTCGCTCATCGCCAACAACATCAACGCCGGCGGCGGATTCATCGAGCGCGGCCAGCAAGCTTTGAACGTCCGCGCCGTCGGCCTCATGCAGACCACCGGCGACATCGCCGCCACCGTCGTGAAAGTTCAGAACGGCACGCCTGTCAGGGTTCGCGACCTGGGCAACGTCGTACAAGCCCCAAAAGTTCGCCTCGGACAACTCGGTCGGACCATCCACAAAGAAGATGGCACCATCCTCAATGAGGACGACGTGGTGGAAGGCATCGTCCTGCTGCGCAAAGGAGCGGTCGCCGAAACTACGCTCGACGCGCTCCACCAGAAAATCGATCAACTCAATGGAGTGAATGGCAAGAACGGCCTGCTTCCCGCAGGAGTCAAACTCATCCCCCACCTCGACCGCAGCCAGCTGATGCATCACACCACCCACACCGTCCTGCGCAATTTGACCGACGGCGTCCTGCTGGTCACCCTGATTCTGTTTCTCTTCCTCGGCAACGTGCGCAGCGCTCTGATCGTCGCCGTCACCATTCCCTTCTCTCTCTTATTCGCTGCCATTCTCCTCGATCTCCGCCACATCCCCGCAAACCTGCTCTCACTCGGTGCGCTCGACTTCGGCATGGTCGTCGACGGCTCCGTCGTCATGGTCGAAAACATTCTGCGCCACGCCTCTTTCGGAGACCGCAAGAAATCTTTCATGGAGACGATCGCCATCGCCGCCCATGAAGTGCAACGGCCGGTCTTCTTCGCCCGCGTCATCATCATTGTTTCCTACCTTCCGATCTTCACCCTGCAGCGCGTCGAAGGACGCCTCTTCAGCCCCATGGCCTGGACCGTCGCCTTCGCCCTCCTCGGCGCTCTCGTTTTCGCCTTGTTCGTCGCCCCCGTCCTGTGCAGCTTCCTGTTCAACCAGGAAATTCGCGAGTGGCGCAATCCGGTGCTTGAATGGCTCAACCGCACCTACGCTCGCACCCTCGACTGGTGCTTCGATCACATGAAGTTCACCCTCGGTATGGGTGTGCTCGGCCTCGGCGTCATGCTCTTCTTCGCCCTGAGCGGAATCATCGGCTCGGAGTTTCTGCCTCATCTCGACGAGGGCGCCATCTGGGTGCGCGGAACCCTCGCTCCCAGCACCGGCCCCTCCTCGAGCATGGACATGGCCAAGCGCGCGCGTATCCTCCTGGCCGATTTTCCCGAAGTCAGCCAGGTCGTCAGTCAGGTCGGACGCCCCGATGACGGCAGCGATGCCAGCGGTTTCTACAACACGGAATTCTTCGTTGACCTGCGCCCGCGCGACGAGTGGCGTTCCCAGTTCCACGGCAGCAAAGACGAACTGATCGCCGCCATGGACCAGAAGCTGCAGCAGTTCCCCGGAGTCGACTGGAACTTCTCCCAGCCCATCTCCGACAACGTCGAGGAAGCCGTCAGCGGCGTCAAAGGCGAGTTGGCCGTGAAGCTCTTCGGCCGCGACCTGAAGACCCTTGAGCAGAAGGCCGAAGAGATGCAGGGCGTCATGAGCCAGGTCCCCGGCGTCGCCGATCTCGGCACGTTCCAGGTTCGCGGACAGCCGAACGTGAACTTGAACGTCGACCGCGCCGCCGCCGACCGCTTCGGCATCAACGTCAGCGATGTCCAGGACGCGGTCGAGACCGCCGTCGGCGGCAAGCCCCTCAGCCAGATTCTGATCGGAGAGCAGCGCTTCGACCTCACCGTCCGCTACCAGCCCCAGTTCCGACGCACGGTCGAAGATATCTCCGCCATCCGCCTCGTCGCCCCCTCAGGCGAGCGCGTCTCTCTGTCGCAGCTCTGCAAGATCTCGCTCGACGATGGCGCTTCCACCATCTATCGCGAAGGCAACTCCCGCTACATCGCCATCAAGTACAGCGTCCGCGGACGCGACCTCGGCTCGACCGTCCGCCAGGCCATCGAAGAAGTCGGAAAGAAGGTCAAGCTCCCCGAGGGATATCACCTCGACTGGACCGGCGAATACGAGAGCCAGCAGCGCGCCAACCGCCGTCTCGCCATCATCGTCCCGGTCACCCTGCTGCTGATGTCCTTCATCCTCTATTCCGCGTTCAACTCGTGGAAGTGGGTCTTCCTGATCCTCGCCGTGGTCGCGCTCTCTCCGCTCGGCGGCTTCCTCAGCCTTCTCGTCACCGGGACGCATTTCAGCGTCTCATCCGGCCTGGGATTTCTCGCCTTGATTGGAGTCTCCGTCGAAATCGGCGTGATCATGGTCGAATACATCAACCAACTGCGCACGCGAGGCCTGCCCGTGCGTGACGCCGCCAAAGAAGGCGCGGCCCTCCGACTGCGTCCCATCATGATGACCATGCTGGTCGCAACGCTCGGCCTGCTTCCCGCCGCCATGTCGCACGACATCGGCTCCGATTCGCAGCGTCCCTTCGCCATCGTCATCGTCGGAGGCCTGATCGTAGAACTTCTGGTCAGCGTAATCCTGTGGCCGACCCTCTACGTCTTCTGGTCGCGCCCCGGAGACCGCCTGCCCCCATCCGAACAAAGCTTCATGGCCGAAGGCGAGCACGTGGATTGAGGAACGCGTTGAAGCTGGGCCTGTGGTGTAAGGAACACGGCGGGGGTCGATTTCGGTCGACGCTCGCAGATGCGAGTTCGAATCTTGCCAGGTCCACCAGTTTCGTCTGAAGTGTCAGGTCTCAGCGCTAGGTGTCACTTCGCGGCAAACCAACTTCCTCGCCACGGATTCACGCAGATTCTCACGGATCTCTATATTAGTGGGAAGAATAGTCGGAGCCAGGACAACATCCGGAAATCAGTGGGATTGGATAACAGCTAAAAGCTAAGAGCTAAAGGCTGCAAAAACAAAGAGAGTTCCGAGGTGGTGTAGGGTCCATTCGTCTCGGCCAGTAGCTCGCTTAATGACCCTCGCTCGACCTGCTTTCGCTGCCTCCCTTGCGGGGCGCAACGCGCGATCTTCGCTTGGGCTCCGGGCTCACCGCCAACCGGATAAACCTACCCTACGC
>DASQGJ010000042.1:0-37852 GCA_035632675.1 Candidatus Dormiibacterota bacterium | reverse complement strand
GCCCCCCCCACCACAGCCGCCGGGACGGCGCCGCTACTTAATCCGCTGCCGCGCTCGCGGTCGGCTTCTTCTCGGACGCCTTAATCAACTCGACATCGAGACAGAGCGACTGCAATTCGCGGATCAGCACGTTGAACGATTCGGGTACGCCGGGCTCCATGGCGGCTTCGCCTTTGACGATGGCCTCATAGATCTTGGTGCGGCCATATACGTCGTCGGACTTCGCCGTCAGCAGCTCCTGCAGGATGAACGCCGCGCCATAAGCTTCGAGCGCCCAGACTTCCATTTCTCCGAAGCGCTGTCCACCGAACTGCGCTTTACCACCCAAAGGTTGTTGGGTAATCAGAGAATATGGCCCGATGGAACGCGCGTGAATCTTGTCGTCCACCAGGTGCGACAGCTTCAGCATGTAGATGTAGCCCACGGTGACCGGCTGTTCGAACTTCTCTCCGGTCATGCCGTCGCGCAGATTCGTCTTGCCCGAGGTCGGGAGTCCGGCGTGTTCGAGCAACGCCTTGATCTCGCCTTCCTTGGAGCCGTCGAATACCGGCGATCCCATAAACACGCCCTTGGTGAGCGTGGGAGCCACGGATTCCAGCTCCTCGTCGCTCATATCGGAGATGATGTCGGCGAGCTGCGAGTCTTTGAACAGAGCCTTCAACTCGCGGCGGATCGCCTCCGTGCGCGTATTCTCCTGAAGCAACTTCGTGATCTTCTCGCCGAGCACGAAGCCGGCCCATCCCAGGTGGGTTTCGAGAATCTGCCCCACGTTCATACGGGAAGGCACGCCGAGCGGGTTGAGAACGATTTCGACAGGCGTTCCGTCTTCGAGGTACGGCATGTCCTCTTCCGGCAGAATGCGCGCGATGACGCCCTTGTTGCCGTGACGGCCAGCCATCTTGTCCCCGACACTCAGCTTGCGCTTCATGGCGATGTAGACTTTGACCAGCTTGATCACGCCCGGCGGCAGTTCGTCGCCCTTGGTGAGTTTTTCTTTCTTCTCGTTGACAATCTTCTTGAGCACGTCGATCTGGCGAGACGTCATCTCTTCGATCTCGTCGATCTGCTCGTTGACACGAGGATCTTTATCGGCGTACTTGATGCGCTTCAGGTTGCGGGTCGAGATGCGCTCGATCTCGTCGCGGGTCAGGATCGCGCCCTTGGTCAGCAGGCGCTTGTTGGTGCGCTCGTCGTGCAGGTCGGCCTGCACTTCTTTGCTGCCAAGAATGTTGTCGAGACGCTTCAGGCGCTCGTCGGTCAGAATCCGGATTTCGTCCGAGAGGTTCTTTTCCAACTTCGCGATCTGCGTGGCTTCGATGGCCTTGGCGCGCTCGTCCTTTTCCTGGCCTTTGCGCGAGAAGATCTTCACATCGACGATCACGCCCTCGATGCCCGGTGGGCAGTAGAGCGAAGCATCGCGCACGTCACCGGCTTTTTCGCCGAAAATCGCGCGCAGCAGCTTCTCTTCCGGCGTGAGCTGGGTCTCGCCCTTCGGCGTGACCTTGCCCACCAGGATGTCGCCCTGCTTGATGCTGGCGCCGATGCGAATCACGCCCGCTTCGTCCAGATTGCGCAGCATCGACTCGCTCACGTTAGGAATGTCGCGCGTGACTTCTTCCGGACCTAGCTTGGTGTCGCGCGCTTCGATCTCGTACTCCTCGATGTGCAGCGAGGTGTAGTAGTCCTCTTTCACCATCTTCTCGGAAACGAGGATCGCGTCTTCGAAGTTGTAGCCGCGCCACGGCATGAAAGCCACCAGGACGTTACGTCCCAGCGCCAACTCGCCGTGATCGGTGCACGGACCGTCAGCGATAATCTCGCCCTTCAGTACGCGCTGGCCTTTTTTCACGACCGGCTTCTGGTTGATGCAAGTATTCTGGTTCGAGCGTTTGAATTTGGTGAGCTGGTAGATGTCGCTACCGACCTCACGCGACAGCTGCGTGGGATGATGCTCGCCTTCGACGCGCACGATGATGCGCTCGGAGTCGACCGAATCGATAATGCCGTTGCGGCGGGCGAGTACGACTGCACCCGAGTCGCGAGCGGTAACACCTTCCATTCCGGTGCCGACGATCGGAGCCTGTGCGCGGAGCAAGGGTACGGATTGCCGCTGCATGTTCGCGCCCATCAGCGCGCGGTTGGCGTCGTCGTGCTCGAGGAACGGAACCAGCGAGGCCGCGACCGAAACAAGCTGTTTCGGGCTGACGTCGACGTAATCGACTTCGTCGCGGCTGACCAGCACGAAGTTGCCAGCCTTGCGGGCGTTGACCAGCTCGGCGACGATCTTGCCCTTGTCGTCGAGTTCCACGTTCGCCTGCGCGATCGTGTGGCGGTCCTCTTCCCAAGCCGAAAGATAGAACGAGAACGGCTCGATCTGTGCCGGCTTCTTCCTCTTCTCTTTCAGTTCGTTGTTGATCTTCTCGATCTCGTGCTTCTCGAGGTGATCTCCAACTTTGAAGTCGCTATCGCCGACGTTGACGATGGTGACGTAGTCGATGACGCGTCCGCCCTTGATCTTGCGATAGGGCGACTCGATGAAGCCGTAGTCGTTGATGCGCGCGTAGCAGCTCAGCGACGAGATCAGGCCGATGTTCGGACCTTCCGGCGTCTCAATCGGGCAGATGCGTCCGTAGTGCGTGGGGTGAACGTCGCGGACTTCGAATCCGGCGCGTTCCCGCGACAGACCTCCCGGCCCAAGGGCTGAGAGACGCCGCTTGTGCGTGATCTCAGAGAGCGGGTTGGTCTGATCCATGAACTGCGAAAGCTGCGACGATCCGAAGAATTCGCGGATCGCGGCCATCACCGGCTTGGCGTTGACCAGGTCGTGCGGCATGGCCGTCGACATTTCCTGGTAGACGGACATTTTCTCTTTGATCGCCCGTTCCATGCGGACCAGGCCGATGCGGAACTGGTTCTCCATCAGCTCGCCGACCGCGCGAACGCGCCGGTTGCCGAGGTGATCGATGTCGTCGACCGCGCCGATGTTCTTGCGCAGCTTGAGCAGGTACCCAATCGTGGCGTAAAAATCGTCCGGATCGAGCGTGCGCTTGTCGAGCGAGGTAGCTTCCTGGTTCTCGAACAGCTTGATGTTGAACTTCAAACGACCGACGCGCGAGAAATCGTACTTGCGCGGGTCGAAGAACATGCCGTGGAACAGGGCCGTAGCCGTGTCCAAAGTCGGCGGATCACCGGGACGCAGCTTGCGGTAGATCTCGATCAGCGCCTCCTGCGGAGTCTTGATGGCATCGCGCTTCAGCGTCTGGCTGATGACCGTTCCCACATCGTCGCGCTCGGGGAAGAACAGCGACATTTCCACAACGCCGGAATCAAGAATCTTCGAAACCTTGTCGGCGGTCAGCTCGGAGTTGGCCTCAAGCATGACTTCGCCGGTGGTGGTGTCGACGACGTCGCCGGCAGTCCACGCACCCTCGAGGTCGGTGATGTCGACTTCGATCTCGCTGATCTTCGCCTTCTGAATTTCTTTCAAGATCTGGTGATTGATCTTGCGGCCCGAGTGCGCCACTTCGTCGCCCGACTTGTTCTTGATGCTGTGGGCGAGCTTCATACCCAGCAGGTTCGTAGGCTTCTCGCTGGCCGGGTCGAGCGTCCAGAAAAGCTTCTTGTCACGGACCGCGATGCGATCCGTCGTGTAAAAGGTCTTGAGAATGTCTTCGCCGGAGCGCAGCCCAAGGGCGCGCAGGAAAATCGTTCCCAGGAACTTGCGCTTGCGGTCGATGCGGACGTAGAGCACGTTCTTCTGGTCGTATTCGAACTCGACCCACGAACCGCGGTAGGGAATGATCTTCCCAAGGAAATAGGTGCGGTTGTTGGCAGTCTCAAAAAACACGCCGGGCGAACGGTGCAACTGGCTGACAATGACGCGCTCGGTACCATTGATGATGAAGGTGCCGTTCTGCGTCATCAGCGGAACGTCGCCGAAGAACACTTCCTGCTCTTTAATGTCGCGGATGGAACGGTTGCCGGTCTCCGCGTCCTTGTCGAAAATCGTCAGACGCATGGTGACTTTGAGCGGAGCGGAATAGGTCATGCCACGCTCTTCGCACTCGGCCACGTCGTATTTCAACTGCAATCCGACCGGGTCGCCGCACTTGTTGCAGAAGTCGGGCGTGTTGGCGTTGTAGGTGCCGCACTTGCCGCAGAGCACTTCGCCGGGATGGAACGGGTCGGTGATGACCGTGGATCCGCAGTTCTTACAAGTAGTCCGGAGGTGGTGCAGGCCTTTGAGGTGGCCGCACTTGCACTCCCAGTTACCAATGGCGTAATCCACAAACTCAAGTTGTGATACGTTGCGGAAGTCAGTGATCGGGAAAACGGACTGAAACACCGCCTGCAAGCCGCCGTCTTCGCGCTCGCTGGGAAGCTTGTCCATCTGCAGGAAGCGGTCGTAGGAGCGCTTCTGAACCTCGATCAGGTTCGGGATTTGGATAGTGGCCGGGATTTTGGAAAAATCAAAGCGTTTACGGAAGGCATTTTTCATCGTCAAGAAACTCCCAATCTCACGCGCGACCGAAGGCCGCGCTTGGAACCGCGGAATGTGGGGCGCGTCGTTTTCACGGAAAACCGCGCCGCGGGACTTGCTAGTTGCAGAGCCGGAACAACTTAGAACCTAAAAGACGACGGGGCGCCCGCAGGGACAGTGGTTCCCGCAAGCGCCATTCAAGGCGTTTCGCCATTTCTGATTTGAACTCTTTCGCGCCAGTATCTCGGCCTGTTTCCGCCCCGCCTGCCCGCGGAGCAGCATGCCTCAACTTCCCCTCGCGAGACTCGCTCGCGCTCGAGTGATGCCCTGGGAAGCGACGTTATATAGATGCTAACACCGCCGCCCAAGCTTCACAAGTAGGAACGGACAAGAAAAACGATATTGCACCGATCTTGGTGCGGTCTGGTTGTGTGGAGCGGGCACTCCTGCCCGCGAACTCTCACCACAAGGTCTAAACCAAGCGGGCAAAAGTGCCCGCTCCACACAAACCCTTACTTTACTTCGACAACCGCGCCTGCATCGGTGAACTTCTTCTTGATGGTCTCGGCCTCTTCCTTGGAGACGCCCTCTTTCACGTTCTTGGGCGCTCCGTCGACCAGTTCCTTGGCTTCTTTCAGGCCCAGGCTGGTGACTTCGCGGACGGCCTTGATCACGTTGATCTTATTGGCGCCAACTTCCTTGAGGACGACGGTGAACTCAGTCTTCTCTTCCGCCGGAGCTGCTGCCGCCGCACCCGCACCGCCACCCGCCACCATCACGGGAGCCGCTGCCGCCGCCGACACGCCCAGACGCGCTTCCAGCTTCTTCACCAACTCTGCCGCCTCAAGCAGCGACAAGCCTACGATCGAGTCTTCAATTACTTGCAGATCCGCCATATTGTTTCTCCGTTTATTTAGTCTCGTCTTTTTTCGTCACCCGCAAGCCCGGTTTCCAGTGCGTCCAGGTCCGTTTCCTCGCGCCAGACAACGCTTGGAAGAACCGCGCAACCCCTGACTTGCAGACAACCAAACCCGTGTATGTGTGGCGCGGGCACTCCTGCCCGCGAACTCTCACCACAAGGTCAAAACCAGGCGGGCAAAAGTGCCCGCCCCACACAGAATCTCGCTAGGCTTCTTTGAACTTTTTCTGCTGCACGCCCTGATCGACCACCACCGCCAGGTTGCGCCCGACCGCGCCCATGGCTGTGACCAGGCGCTGCGCCGGGGCGTTGATCAAGAACAGCAGCTTCGACATCAACTCTTCCTTCGACGGCATGGTGGCCAGCGCTTCGATCTCCTTGATCGTGATGACGCGGCCCTCGACGACGCCAACCTTGAAGGTGAATTCCGGTGTGTCCTTGGCGTACTTGGTCAGCGCCTTGGCCATCGCGACGGGATCGGCCGTGGTATAGGCGATCGAGGTGACGCCCGCCAGATCCTTCAGGGCGCCTTCCACCTTGGTGCCCTTGGCTGCTTTCTCGGCCAAAGTGTTCTTCACGACCTGGTACTTCGCGCCCGCGCCGCGCAAAGCCTTGCGCAATTCAAAATCCTGGGCGACAGTCATCTTGGTGTAGGTCGCAACCACGACGTTCGAAACGCCCTTCAGGTCTTTGCTCAGCTTCTCGACTTGCTCTGTCTTCTTTGCTCTGGTAACCGCCATGATTCCATCCCTCGCAATCTTGTGTGCTCGTGTGGGGACGGACGCTTTCGTCCGTCCAGGCGCTTCAGCGCCGCGTTAGGCCTTAGCAGCGGCCTCGATCGGAGTCACGTCCAACGAAATCCCGGGACCCATCGTCGAACTCAGGTAGCAGCCCTTGATGTACTTGCCCTTGGCCACCGACGGCTTCGCTTTGATCACGCTGGTGATCAGCACCGTGGCGTTCTCAATCAGCTTGTCGGGCGTGAACGAAATCTTGCCGACAGGGCAGTGCACCAGCGCGGTCTTGTCGGTACGGAACTCGACCTTACCGGCCTTCACTTCCTGAACCGCCTTGCCTACGTCGAAGGTGACCGTGCCGGTCTTCGGGTTCGGCATCAGGCCCTTCGGGCCTAGAATTTTCCCGAGGCGTCCGACGGATTTCATCACATCGGGTGTGGCAATCAGAGCGTCGAAGTCAGTCCAGTTTTCCTTGGTGATCTTCTCGACCATCTCTTCGCCGCCAGCGTAATCGGCGCCGGCCGCTTCGGCCTCTTTAATCTTGTCGCCGGTGGCGATGACCAGAACTTTCTTCGACTTGCCGAGACCGTGGGGCAGGACGACGGTGCCGCGGACCATCTGGTCGGCATGCTTGGGATCGACTCCCAGCCGCAATGTGACCTCGACGGTCTCGTCGAACTTGGCATACTTCACTTTCTGCAGGAGAGGAACGGCATCCTGCAGAACATAGGGGCGCGGCTCGACTGCAGCGTGCGCCTTAGCGATATTCTTTCCCTCTTTTTTGCTGCTCATTGTTTTTCCTTGTCTCCCACCGCTGATCGTTGCTCGGATCAGCCGTGGTGCGTTTGACTATTGTCATTGTGCGATTTGGTTATTGGGCGATTGGAAATCAATCACTCAATGGCTCGATCGCTCAATCACCCAACTACTTCAATGCCCATCGACCTTGCGGTGCCGCGGACGCTTTTGATGGCGGTCTCGACCGAGGCGGCGTTCAGGTCGGGCATCTTTTGTTTAGCGATTTCTTCTACCTGCTTCGCAGTTACCTTGCCGACTTTGTCTTTGTTCGGCGTACCGGAACCCTTGGCGATGCCAGCCGCGCGCTTCAGCAGAATCGATGCCGGTGGCGTCTTGGTGATGAAGGTGAAGGAGCGGTCGTTGTAGACCGAAACGACGACCGGGATGATCAGCCCCTCCATCTCTTTCTGGCTGGTTCTGGCATTGAACTGCTTGCAGAACTCCATAATATTGATCTGGGCCTGGCCGAGCGCCGGGCCCACGGGGGGCGCGGGAGTCGCCTTGCCGGCGGCGATCTGCAGCTTCACATAACCTGTAACTTTCTTTGCCACTTCGTTAGCTCCTAGCTTCTAGCTCTTAGCTTCTAGCCAAGGCTTCTCAATTCTCTTGTCATCCTGAGGCGCCGCATTTTGGCGCCGAAGGACCCATGCATTCCGCCGTGCCTAGGCCACCTTCTCGACCTGGTTAAACTCGAGTTCTACTGGCGTTGAACGGCCGAAAATCGTGACCATCACTTTCAGCGTTTCGCGGTCTTCGTTGACTTCGTCGACCACGCCGGTAAAGCTGGCGAACGGTCCCTCGGTGATGCGGACCGACTCGTTCTTTTCGAACTTGACCTTGAGCTTAGGCTTCTCGCGACTGTCGGCGACCTTGTAGACGATGTGCTGGACTTCTTCTTCCGACAGCGGTGTGGGCTGCTGCCCGGTGCCGACGAATCCGGTGACGCGCGGGGTGGATTTCACCACGTGCCAGACGTGATCGTCCATGTCCATTTCGACCAGCACGTAGCCGGGATAGAACATGCGCTCGGAGGTGTACTTCTTGCCACCGCGGACTTCGGTTACCGACTCGGTCGGGATCAGTACTTTGCCGATCTTGTCCTGCAGCCCGAAAGCCGCGACCCGCGACTCGAGCGATTCTTTCACCTTGCGCTCAAACCCCGAATAGGAGTGGATGATGTACCACTTCATGTTCGGGTTCTTGGGCGCTTCTGCGGTGGCGGTCGCGGCCTCCGCGGTAGGCTGCTGCGTGCTTTCGGCGCCTGTTGTCACTTCGTTTTTCTCGTCGTCCTGCATATGGGGTGCTTCTTCTTCCCGGCCAGCCGTTTCTCAGCTCTCGCCCGAGATCCCGATCAACGAACTTTGAAATAGCTGAATAGGGCTGCCACGCCGTGTTGAATAATGAAATCGATGATCCCGAAGTACAGCGCGAAGATGAAGACCGTAATAATAACCACGGTCGTCGTTCCCCGGACTTCCTTCCATGTGGGCGCCGTGACCTTGCGCATCTCGTTGCGCACGTCGTTATAAAAGCCCTTCACCTTCTCCGGCCAGGACTTCATCCGCTCGCCAAAGCTGCCACCGGCTGCCACGATTGAATTTGCCATTTTCTTCGTCTCGACTGACATCGCTATTCCTGGCCTTCGTCCTTCTCTCCAAAAACTCTGGCAGGGGCGGAGGGATTCGAACCCCCAAGTTCGGTTTTGGAGACCGACAGTTTAACCGTTGAGCTTACGCCCCTGTATCGATTGAGTGATTTTGCGATTGAGTCATTGAGCGATTTTCAATCGCACAATCACCAATCACACAATCGCTCAATTACTTCACTTCTTTATGGGCGGTGTGCTTACGGCAACGGCGGCAGAATTTCTTGAATTCCAGCCGCTCGGTTGTCGTCTTGCGGTTCTTCGTCGTCGAATAGTTCCGCTCTTTGCAGTCACCGCACTGTAATGTCACTATTTCTCGGGGCATAAAACAGCTCCTAGCTCTTGGCTCCTAGCTTCTAGCTCCAACCCTTTTTCAAACGACTCCGACAGACTAGAGAACATCTTTCTTGCGCGAACTCCGCGCTTCGTCTTTCGCCCAACCGGTCAAAGTGGTCCACGGCACGCACACGAGGAAGAAAACCACTAAAGGCAGAATCCATTTGAACTCTTGCCATGCCATCTCGCGCTTCCGTCCTTTTGCCGCTTTAGCTAGTAGCCAGAAGCTAGTAGCTAGAAGCTGCAGTTACTGAACAATCTCCGCGATTGCGCCGGATCCCACGGTGTGGCCGCCTTCGCGGATCGCGAAGCGCAGGCCTTTTTCCATCGCCACCGGCGTGATCAGCTCGATCACCAGTTCCACGTTGTCCCCCGGCATCACCATCTCTGTCCCCGCCGGCAACTCCGCTACTCCGGTCACGTCCGTCGTTCGCAGGTAAAACTGCGGCCGGTATCCTTTAAAGAATGGCGTATGACGTCCGCCCTCTTCCTTCGTCAGGATGTACACCGACGCCTTGAACTTGGTGTGCGGCGTGATCGATCCACCCTTGGCCAGCACCATGCCGCGCTCGACATCGTCTTTGCCAATACCGCGCAGCAGCAGGCCAGCGTTGTCCCCCGCCATGCCTTCGTCCAATTGCTTCTTGAACATTTCGACGCCCGTGACCACCGTCTTGCGCGTCTCGCGGAAGCCGACGATTTCCACTTCTTCGCCGACCTTCACCTTGCCGCGCTCAATTCGGCCCGTGACCACAGTGCCCCGCCCCGAGATCGAGAAGATATCTTCGATCGGCATCAGGAACGGCTTGTCCAATTCGCGCGCCGGCTGCGGAACGCTCTTGTCCACCGCTTCCATCAGCGCGTCAATCTGCTTCTCCCACTTCTCTTCACCGTTCAACGCGCCCAGCGCCGACAAGCGAATCACCGGCGCATCGTCTCCCGGGAATCCGTAGCTCTTCAGCAATTCGCGCACTTCGAGCTCAACCAGATCCAACAACTCCGGATCGTCCACCGCATCGCACTTGTTCAGCGCCACGACGATGTAGGGCACACCGACCTGGCGGGCCAGCAGCACGTGCTCGCGCGTCTGCGGCATCGGACCGTCGGTCGCAGCAACAACCAGAATCGCACCATCCATCTGCGCCGCGCCCGTGATCATGTTCTTGATGTAGTCGGCGTGGCCCGGGCAGTCGACGTGGGCGTAGTGCCGGTTCGCCGTCTCGTACTCGACGTGCGCCGTGGCAATCGTGATACCACGCGCCTTCTCTTCCGGCGCGTTGTCGATCGAATCAAACGACCGAAACTTGATGTTCGGATTGTGCTTCGACAAAACCTTCGTGATCGCCGCCGTCAACGTCGTCTTGCCGTGATCGATGTGTCCGATCGTCCCTACGTTGCAGTGCGGCTTTGTCCGTTCAAATTTCTCTTTCGCCATAAACCAGCCTCTAGCTCCTAGCTCTTAGCTTCTAGCTAAACCCTTGTCATCCCGAGGCGCGATCTTTGCGCCGAAGGACCTAATCTCTTCTAGTAATACTGATACAGCTTCTTAAACTTGTGTCGCAGCGCGACGTCGACACCTTCGAGCTTCGACAGATAAAACTCGCGCATCTGCGCCTGGTCCGACAACGTCAGCAACTGATACAACTGCTGCGCGTTCAGCGCCGTGTCGCCGTCCAGCATTCCCTGCGACAGCAGGGCGTCAAAGTCACGAATCCGGATTCCCTTGCGCTCCAACTGTTTCAGGAACCGCTCGACCTTCTCGGGCAGGAACGCCTGCTCGATTGCAGCTTGCAGCCTGGCGAATTCCTGCGCCTTCTCTACCTTGATGGCAGCCTGTTCAAAGCCCACTGTCATCCTCAAACATTAGATTCACTGGAGCGGGAGACGGGAATCGAACCCGCGACCAACAGCTTGGAAGGCTGTGACTCTACCACTGAGTTACTCCCGCCCTGAAAAAGCTCTCAGCTATCAGCCGTCAGCTTAACCTCAGCGGCTAAAGCCGCTCTCTTCCCAACTCTTACCGGCACGGCTGAAGCCGCGCCCTTCCACCAAACCCTTCAACAAAACGACTGCACAAACCTCTTCGACAAAACCACTTCCACCAAACCGCTCCCGCAAAACGGTCCGAGCAATTTCTGGAGCCGATGACCAGGATTGAACTGGTGACCTCTCCCTTACCAAGGGAGTGCTCTACCAACTGAGCTACATCGGCTCGACACCAGCCGTCAGCTTTCAACTCTCAGCCAAACCTTACTCTGCGTCGCCGCTCTTGTCCGGATGCATCACATCTTTGCGCCGCACCCAGCTCTTGAACGCGAACAGCCCAAGAATCACCAGCGTACCCGCCCGAATCCGCGTGTCGCCGATCGTCGTCCACGTCAGGACTCCAAGAATGACGTAGGCGATCAAAGCTGCCGCTAGGCGATTCATCATTTACTAGATCCTTCGCAAAGAACGCTCAGGATTTCGCCAGCGGGCTCCCAACCTCGCTTCGCTCGGCTTCACCCGCTAGACGGCTCAACTCTGGTGCACAGGGAAGGATTCGAACCTTCGTACCTCGCTAGGAGGGACAGATTTACAGTCTGTTGGCTTTAACCACTCACCCACCTGTGCAAAAATTTCGGGCGATGCGGTCGTCGCGCTCCGTCCGGCAGACTGCGTTTTGCGTCTGCAGAACCGCTCATTTCCACAGACCTCTGCGCAGCACAAGTCACACTTCAATTTCGCCAAACAGGGAAACCAGGGTCGCGCAAAAGACAACCGCGAAGATCACTGCACGCCGGGAAAAGATCCGAATGGAGTGCCTTGGAAAAACCTGTCGCGCTACTGCACCGTCCGCCGCCTGCCGGAAAACTCTTTTCTCTTTGCTCGATGCTCGCTGCTTTGCTCTGTCGAGCTCGTTCTTGGAGCTGGCGAAGGGAATCGAACCCCCGACCCTCTGATTACAAATCAGATGCTCTACCGACTGAGCTACGCCAGCAACACGGAGGAACGTCACGCTTCCGCGCAAACGAATCCCTCGGATCCCTTCCAGATGTCCGGGACAATTATATAAAGTACCACAGCGTCAAGTTACGGCGCAACCGCGACCGGGACGAACCTGGCAAAGGAATGTTATCATTCCACTCCTGACCGCACTTCATGCGAATTAGACGCACTCTCCCCATCGTCTTGGCGGTCGTGATTGCTGCCGCGGCGGTTGTGCTGGCCGTCCAACTGCGCAAGCATGCCCCGCCCGAGCCCGCCCGGTTGCTGCCAGGCGCCGACGGATTTCTGTACGTCGACTACAGCTGGGTCCGGAAGATCAATGGCAAGCCTTTCAACCCCGTCACCCACGAACCGGAATACGAGCAGTTCATCCAGGAGACGGGATTTGACTACGAACGCGATCTGGACTCGGTAGCCTTTGCCATTCACTATCCCGAGAAGTGGCCAGGGGGAGGAACCGGCGGAGGCGCTCCCGAGCCTCGGTTTTCCGAGGTATTCGTAGGCCGCTTCGACACCGCAAAGTGCACCGCATATCTGAAGCGGACGGCGAAGGCGGTGGAGCCCTACAACTCGGTCGACATCTTCACTATCCCTATTTATGGGCGGATGTTCCGGGTAGCGATTCTGGGGGTGGATGCGGTTGCCGCATCGAATCACGAAGATCCCACGGTGATCCGGGGCATGGTCGATCGCTCGCGGAGGCTGGCCTCGCCGTTCGGAGGTCCGGCGTTGTTGCGCCGCTACTACAAGCACGTTCAGTTGGCTAGTCCGGTGTGGCTGGTGGCGCACGTCGCGCCCTCTACTCCTCAGTTTGGGGGATGGAGCGACTTTCTGCCGCATCCGGCGGATGTTGTGATATCGGCCAGCTTCAACCCGCTGCACCTCCCGCTACGCACCGGAGTGCTGCACCTGCGGGCCGAAGCCTGGGCGGGCAGCGATGACGATGCCCGCGCAATCACAGACAAAATGAATGTTTTTCTGGCCATGTTTCACAGTGCCGAGGTTTCGGTTGGATCGACCGGCACCGATGCGGACGTGAAGGCTCTGTTCGACAGCCTCCAGGTGAGGCAGGAAAGCAGCCGGGCGGTGTTGGTTGCGAGTTTGCCGCTGGGAGTCATTCGCAAGATCGCAGACTCGTCGGATCAATTGCCGGAGATGGCGGCTCCTGCGACTCCGAAGAAAGAGCAGCCGAAGACTGTCAAGAAGCGCTGAAGGAAGGACGGGCATCCGGCATTGGGGTGTGGCGACAGTCCCCACTTATGGCGCAAAAGGCGTGCCAGAAATGGGGCACCCAGATCGAAAGCTCGACGCCTTCTCGGGTGACGTGCTTCCAAATCTGCAACCAAATCCTTTCCCGCGCGTCTTATTTCTAGTGACTCGCACGCAGCAGGTACAATAAAAGCGATGACCAATGCCACGATTCCCGGAGCCTTTATCGCCGGCCTGATCTCGTTTCTGTCGCCCTGCGTACTGCCGCTGGTGCCGGGATACGTTTCGCTGGTGTCGGGCGCGGGGGTCGAGGAGCTGAAATCGCCTCAGGCGCAGCTGATGCGCCGCGTGATGGTGAATTCGGTTGGATTTATTCTGGGCTTCAGCATCGTCTTCATCGCGCTGGGGGCGGCCGCGACCGAGCTCGGCCAGGTCCTGGGAGTCTACAAACACACGCTGGCCCGGGTGGCGGGCGTGGTCATTATTATATTCGGACTGCACCTGACCGGGATCTTCAAGATCAAGGCGCTCTACACCGACGCGCGGCTGCACAGCGTGAAGGGAAGCAGCACTCCGATCGGGGCATTCGTCATTGGATTCGCGTTTGCCTTCGGCTGGACTCCGTGTCTGGGACCGATTCTGACCGCCATTCTGACGCTGGCCAGCGAGCAGGACACTCTGGTGAAGGGAATCCTGCTGCTCGGAGTTTATTCGCTGGGCCTGGCGGTGCCATTTTTGTTGACTTCGCTGCTGATGGAGCGCTTCCTGAAGTTTTACAGCCGCTTCCGCTCGCACATGCATATGCTGGAAGTAGCGTCGGGTGGCTTGTTGATCGCATTGGGCATTTTGCTGGTGATCGGGCGGTTCACGCTGATTTCGAGTTGGCTGTCGTTCTTGAATCGATTTGCGTTGTGAGGCTAGTTCTATGTTGATGGGTGAGAAGTCGAACGAGGCTCCGGTCGAAAGCACGCAGTGGTGTCCGAAGTGTGGCGCCGCCTTGAAAGAAGGCGAAGCTCGTGGCTTTGAGCTTTCTCCTGAAGCTCCCGCTTGCGAAGCTTGCGGGGCGCCGCTCGCGCAGGCGCAGGTTGGCAGCGGCGATCCTGCTGCGGCTAATCCTTTCCCGCCGCGCACGACTCCGAAGAGGCGCAATCCACTCGCTCTGGTGGTGGTTGCGGTGGTGGCCGCGGGCATGTTGTACTTCGGCTTCCATATGGCCAGGCGCTCCGGCGGCAGCGCTCCCGGTCCCCTCAGTTACGGGACCCCGGCTCCCAATTTCACGCTGGAAACACTGGACGGCAAGAACTTGAGCCTGTCGGACCTGAAGGGTAAAGCCGTTCTGGTGAACTTCTGGGCGACGTGGTGCGGTCCATGCAAGATCGAAACTCCGTGGCTGGTGGAATTGCAGAACCAGTATGGGGCGCAGGGCCTGCAGGTGGTCGGCGTTGCGATGGATGATTCCGGCAAAGACGAGATTGCCAGGTTCGCGAAAGATATGGGCATGAACTATCCCGTCTTGATCGGAAAGGAAGCGGTGGGAGACGAGTATGGCGGCATCCCGGCGCTGCCGGAGAGTTTCTTCGTGGGCCGCGACGGAAAGATCGTCGATAAGATTGTCGGGCTCCGGGACAGGAGCGATATCGAGGATTCGATCAAGCGGGCGCTGAGCACGCAAGCCAACGCAGGGGGCACAAATCCGGCAGCTGTGGCCGTACAGGCTCAGAAGTGACAATAGAAACTGGACGGCGAAGCGTCTAGTATTCGATAGGGCTTCGGTATCGAAAAGCGATGATCTCGCCAAAGCATTTCTCGAAAGTAGCTTGCCTGCTGCTCATAAGCAGCGCGGCCTGGGCGCAATCGGGCAAGGCACCCTCGGTGTCGATGGCTCCCGTGCCGCTGGTCACGGCTCCGCGCGCGGCGCAAACCATGGTGAGCCTGAATTTCCGCGTTGCGTCCGGCTTCCACATCAACTCGAACGCACCCAAAGATGAATTCCTGATCCCCACCGCTCTGAAGATGGATCTGCCCACCGACATCGTGCTGGGGAAAATTGGGTATCCGGCAGGAAAGGATATGAGCTTTCCCTTTTCGCCGGATACGAAGCTGAACGTGTACAGCGGAGACTTCGCGATCAACGTGGCGGTTCATCCGCTGGCGTCGGTCGTGCCGGGAAAATACATAATGCGCGGAGTGCTGCGCTACCAGGCCTGCGACAATGCGCAGTGCTTCCCGCCGAAAACACTTCCGGTGAATTTCGAAGTGAAAGTGGTGAAAGGAGCAGCTACCCACCGCACGAATCCCGCGCAGAGCCCGCACGTGCACAGCTAGCTGGCGGCGCGCGGCGCAGCAAAGAACAAACTTCTGTGGTGTCCCAATTTTCTTCGTGATCTTTGCGGAAGTTCTCGGCGTCCTTTGCGGTTATAGCTTTTGACTTCCCCAGGAAATTTCCAAGACTTTGCGCGTTTTCTTTTGCATAACTTTGCGGTCAAAGTTATACAAAGAAGACCAACCTGGGGCTCAAGGTGAACCGTTTGTGCCAGACCTGCCACCACTTTCCGGAGCAGGAACTCCTGCATGGAGGACGGCACCGAGTCACAATCCTCCGAGCATCGAGAACGTGGCCTCGGCAGTGGCGCTCGGGTCCGCCAAGCAGGGAGAATCCAAGATAAGAGCCACGCCAGCCTCTGGCGCAAGAACTCACTCGGTGATGATGTGGTCCGCCCACTCGATCAGAGATACGAAGATCGGCGGGCTGCCGAACTTGGCTCCGTAATTCGCCAGGTCGGTCTCGGTCACGCCGCGTGCGCGCGAGCAGGCGCCGCAAGCGTAGATTTGCACGTGCTTGCCGTTGAGCTTGTTTAGAAAGTCGCCGACGGCGGGCCATCCGACTGGAGTTACGGCGTCTGCCACCACCTTACGCATCAAGACCACGGCCTCGCCCAGCAGATAGATCTGTACTTCGTGGCCGGCTTCGGCAAGGGCCAGCCCGTGCGAGAAGGGAAAAGCGGCCTTGGTGGGATCGTCGGAACCCCACGCGCTCTTCATGAGAATCTTAAGGTGTTTGTGGTTGGATTGAGCCTGCAACGCGCCCGCTGCAGTTAGAAAAGGCAAGGCTGCCAGCTGCGCCATTCGTGTGAGAAATGCTCGACGCGCCATGAACGTCTCCTGCGACTGAGTTGTGAGTGATGCCCCGGGGAATGGGCAAAACTGTACCTCTTCTTTGGTTGTTTGAGAAGACGTTATTTTTTTGACGAACCTCATGGGGAGCCATAAGATCTTCTACGCATGAAACGCCTGCTCTTGTGCGCGCTGCTGGTTGGCCTCGTCACTGCCAGCCTTGCACAATCCTCGATAGATTCCGTGTTGGTCATCCACGACGTCACAATAATTGATGCGACGGGCGCACCGGCCCAGCCGCATCGCACCGTGATCGTACGCAATGGGAAGATCGAGGCGATCGACACTTCGGGGATGGGCTTTGGCGGCAAGCTACCTGGTGTGCATGTCGACGGCAGCGGGAAGTTTCTGATCCCCGGGCTCTGGGACATGCATGTCCACATGGTCTTCGGCGATTGGTTTCCGCGAGGGAAAGAGGTCACGCTGCCGCTGTTCATCGCGAACGGGATTACCGGTGTTCGCGACATGGGCGGCGAGTTAGAAGTGTTGCAGCAGTGGCGCAAGGAAATCTCCGCAGGGACGTTGGTTGGACCGCGCATTGTCATGTCGGGGCCGATGCTCGATGGTCCGCAGCCGCGCTTTCCCAGCTCCATCGCAATCAAGACGCCCGAAGACGGGCGCCGCGCCGTCGATGACCTGAAGCGCCGCGGCGCAGACTTCATCAAGCTGCAATCGCTGATTCCGCGAGATGCAGTTTTTGCCATCGCGGACGAGGCGAGAAAACAGGGCATTTCGTTCGTCGGCCACGTGCCTGACGCGGTGCGGGCGTCAGAGGCCTCCAATGCCGGACAGAAGAGCTTTGAACACCTGATCGGGATCTTCGAGGGTAGCTCGCCGCTCGAAAACGAGTTCATCCAAGGGAAGAAGACCGAGCGTCAATTTCTTTCGACCTACGATCCCAAGCGCGCTGAGACGCTGTTCGCCCTGCTGGCGAAAAACCACACCTGGCAGTGTCCGACGCTGGTGTGGGAGCGTGGCGGAAATCTGATCGATCAGACCGATTTCGCGCATGATGCGCGAGCCCGGTACGTTCCGGCTTACTGGAAGGATGTAACCTGGAAGCGCTTCACCGAGCAGATCACGCACGAGTTCAACACCGACGATCTGGCGATGAGAAAACGATTCGTGGAGAAAGAGCTTGAAGTCGTGAATGCCATGCATCGGGCTGGTATCGCGTTTCTCGCAGGGACGGATACCCCGCCTGGCGTCTACATCTTCCCCGGATTCAGCCTGCATGAGGAGTTACAGAGATTTGTAGCGGCTGGCTTCACGCCAATGGAGGCACTGCAAACGGCAACCCTGAATCCAGCGAGGTTTTTGGGCATCGACGATCGCCTTGGCACCGTCGAGAAGGGAAAGCTGGCTGACCTGGTGCTGCTCGATTCCAATCCCCTGGAAGATATTGCGAACACACAGAGGATCGCAGCGGTCGTCGCAAACGGCCGCTACTTCTCCCGCGCCGATTTAAACAAGTTGCTGGCCAGCGTCGAGGATGCCGCGAAAAAATGAGACGGCCACGATCCACTTCGCAGTTCAAACGAGAGTTGTGGGCCTCGTTGGGAAATGCGTCCCCCGCTAAGCGCGGAACCCGGACACAATCATGGTAAACTTGTGAAAACCGACCGTCGGAGAGGTGGCAGAGTGGCCGAATGCGGCGGTTTGCTAAACCGTTGTACGGGCTAACACCTGTACCGAGGGTTCGAATCCCTCCCTCTCCGCCAGATGTTCTAAATCCCGCAGTCATAATCGTTTACCTCGCGCTTTCTCTTCCGTCGATCACATCAAATGCTTTCTCTCAACGCCTGAGAGGTGCATAGTAGGTGCATATTGGAGTGATCGCTCGAATTGCCGCATTGCCGCAACGGCATCGGAGTCCGCGGTCTTGATGTAGCAGTTTTGCGTGACGGCCACATTAGCTTGGCGCAGGAGCCTCTGGATGATTTTGTCGGAAACTCCCAGCAGGTAAAGATTGGTCGCCAAGCCACGGCGAAACGCATGCCAGCCATGCCACTGGATCCCCGCCTTGGCGAGCACCGGCACGATGACTTTGGCCACCAATGCGTCCAGGTTGACGGGCTTTCCCACTGAGCTAGTAAACATCAGCCCGTTCGCGGGATTGCCTGACAAGCTTCGTTGCGAATCTAGCAGTCGCGCCAGTTGCGCGATGACTGGAACCGGCGCTTTGCTTTTTCGGGTTTTTGGCTCCAGCACATGCCCCCTCCAGATAGACTGGGAGATCAGTACCTGTTCTCCGTCGTAATTCTCCCAGAGCAAGCCGCGCAGTTCGCCTTTGCGGATACCCGTATAGGCCGCGACTGCTACGATCGTCGAGGCCGGTTCCGGGAGCACCTTGAACATCTGCGCGATCTCTTCCAGTGAATAGGCATGGGTTTCGCCGGCAGGTTTGCCTTTTGGCAAGACCACGTCCCGCACTGGATTTTCTGAATTGATCACACCCTGGCGTTTCGCGTATCGAAAGCTTCCTGAAAGGAATGCTTTGATATGGGCCAACGTTGTGGACGTTAGACTGTGCTCCTTGGCGATGGAATCAAGGATCCGTTCCCCGTCGACCGTCCTGAACTCACGCAGCATGATGTCGCAGAGCGGCTTCAGGTAACGCCTCCACATGTTCCGATAGCCACGGAAGGTGCTGATCCGCTTGTGCTCCTCTACAAACGGCAGATAACGATCTTCGATGAAGCGAATCAATGTCATCGCGCTTTCAGGTGTGTTCCTTGCAAGGTTGATCGATTCGAGAAACTTCCTTGCGAGGTCTCGAGCAGCAGTCTTGTTTGGACACTCCAGTCCGAACGTGCCTAATTTCTTGGTTTTCTGAACTCTTCGAATTGAACCGTCCGTAGAAAACTCAGAGTCGTAATATCGAAGCAGCCAGAGACTTCCTTTGCGATACAAATAACCTTCCTGGTGACGGGTTCCCTTCATTTGCTCTCCTTTCCGAGAGCCCGTCCCACTTCCCTATTGCTGCTGGATACTATACGCCGCTCGGCCCAATCTTCCAGCTCGGGGCTGCCCCAACGAAAGCGAACGTATTTCCCAAATCGAATGTGCGGGGTGGGATCTGTCGACCGTGTACGCACTTGCTCACGAACCCAAGACTCTGGGAGATTCCATCTTGCCGCCAGCTCTTTGCTATCGATGAACTCATATCGTTGCGGGGAGTTGATGACCTCTGTCGCAGTGTCGGGTAATTTGCCGGTGGTGTTGTTCATTGTGCCCTCATTTGGCCTCAATCCTCGTTATCGGGCAACGAGCTGACTATCCGGGAAGAGCAGCCGGCTGTCGGGAGTCTCCGAACGCAGCGAGATGGGGGAACCAGCTAGGACGATGTTTTTTGTCCGGAATCAATTCCGGATGGCGGATGGTCTTCGTCGACTTTCTCGGCACAACGGCAGAGCAGACGGCGCATTCCCTGCAGATGATCTTTGTCTCCGTGGGAGACCAATTGCGACCAGGTCTTAAGAGGACCGATCTTTGAGTTCGAGTTGCGACTATTAAACTCTTTCAAGTCTCTTGCATACTTGCCTTCGAGATACGAGCTCGGCGGTGAATGGCCCGCGGCATCGAGTTCGGAGGCGATCTGCCTCAACTGATCAAGAGATACTTTGTTGGGACTGTCGAAAATCGCTTCTCGCCACAGCGTGCCCGAACGAACAACAAAGTCTTGAGATAGTCTTGGACTGCGACCCGGTTTCTTCGTATGCGGCGTGGTTGGTAATGGGTGGACTGGTTGGCTGATTTCCCCTGCCGGAAACTGGCGGTTCGGTTCCGTTTGTATTTCTGGAAAGGTGTCCATTGCCATTGCGTGTCGGCCTTGTGCAATCTGCGGCGATAGCCTTGCAATCTTTTCAGCGTGCTCGCACTCCTTAGCTTCAATTTCAAGACGTCTTCGCCACCGGTCCTCCATCCTTTGCATATTCAGTTGGAAACCCTTCATCATTCCGTCTCGTAACACGGGAGGGAAACTCGTACGTTTAGCAAACATTGAGAACTCCCCTGCGATGGCGCCTTTCCGCGCTCGTAATACGGGTACGATCCCACGCGCAAACACGGCTCGCACAAAAGAGGCGGACTTCACGTATCCCTGCTTGTCCCAGACGTCGCAGTAAATCTCATACGTTCGCCGAGCCGACTCGTCGGCACGGTCCTCCTTCATCTTCAGAACTTGAGAGGGTACGGCGTTCCCATTCAGATTGCCGCGATTTTCGAACTGAATATGCCTTTCATCTGCCTCTATCTGACTATGCATCTCCTCGGCCAGGTTGGTCAGTCTCAAGCTAACTAGGCTATGGTCGATGTCTTCCCATCGAAAGGGTGGCATGTTGATGCCTCAGTTGTCGTTAACAGGAAATTTCGCTCATCGGGGGATTTTGAGCGTAATGGGATGTTTCGCCAGTTGCTGCTACGCCCTCTCACCCATTGCGGTTGATCCATCTCTTACCCAGCCACGGCACAACGACGAGAAGCAGCACTCCTGCCATGACGGCCCGGAGGTAGTGGCCCTCGGCCCACTGCAAGACTGCCATGAAAACGGCAAGAAAAGCGCAGAAGGAAAGCAGCCCGTCAATCCTATCGACTTTGGACTTCTGAGGTTGAGAACCAGACATCATTAGCAACAATCCTTGACGAGAGGTATCTTAGGCGGTGGCCGATGCGAAATCCAATCAATTCAATAGCACTTTCCGCATTGTTTACGTTATCAGGCCATAGCACTCAAAACCCCGCCGGGGGGCATTTTGAGTGTAATGGCGATGTTTCAACAATTGACGCCTTCTTACTGATCCAAATGCACCCGGCCCGGTCTCGGAGTTCCGCGACCAAACTCGTTGTTTTAAAGTGCAGCAGTTGCGCCAAAAATGCCCCAGCCCAGGCTGGGGCATTTTTTTGCTTTCGGCGCATGCAATGCAGCGATACTACTGCTGTGCGGGTTGCTCGGCCGTTCCGGCTCCAATCACGTCGTAACCGGGTCGCATCAATAACAGGGTTGTGTCCGACAGGGCGTAGAAGCGAAGCACCAGTTGTCCGTCGTCCAGCGAGATTATGCCGCGGCCCCCACTCTCGATCGTGTACCTACCTGTACGGGTAACGTCCATCTTGAGCGTTTCAGCCACGTCCTTGGCATCAAAATCGGAGGTGGTCAGGACAAAATTGCCATTCCCATCCGGTGTGCCTACTCCCAAACGATAGTCCGCTCTGGGCTGAAAAAAATAGTCAGAAAAACCAGACAGCACAAACGACAGGGGAGCCTGCAGCGAAGCGAGGGTGAAGGGTGTGTCTTTCTGCAAGAAGAACTCGCCGTGTCCCTCGGCCGACATGATGTATCCCCTTTGCGGCGTAACCCAGTACCAAACAACAGGCTCGGGCATCACGAACTGCGCATTCGCGTTTCCGCGTCCATTCTCCGCGACATAGTATCGGTTAAAGGTCACCGGATACGGCGGCCCATCTAGAGGGTTGTAATCGTTATTGCTGAACATGTCGCCAATTGCATTCACGCCGCTGCCGTCCGCCTGGATGCGAACCAACCTCACTCCCGCCAGGTGGAAGGAGGAATCGGTGGCCCTCAGTAAGAAACCCCATGTGCCGCTAAAGGCTGGTAGCGAATACGGTCCGCCGGTCTGCCTTTCGATCACTCCGGTTAACACCGGCATGCCGATCGAAATGACGACTGCCTTGTCCGGCGAGATGGGATGGACACGGAATGTTACGGGGACACTGCTGTTCCAGCCTTGGAAGTTGATGTTGAGAGTGTTCGTGGCGCCGAAAGTGTAGGTGCCAGTCAGCGGGGTCTGATCGAATCCTGCGGTATCGTAGATCCCGCTCAGCGCACCACTGCCGCCGCTGAATGTGCCAAGGATGGTCACTTGTGGGTTGTACTGCCCGCCGCTGTTTAGGCCGTTAAGCGATAACACGCGCGGGCCATCGAGCGAGGTGTTCAAACCCGAGTCTGCTCGTTTCTCGATCAGCCCGGTCCCCTGGCCCTGGCCGTCGAACTCAATCACGCGCGCGGTCTGATCGCTCAGTAAGGCAAGCCGAAACGACATCGTCTGCGTCTGTTGACCGACTGCGTAACTCAACGTCGCATGTCCCAAATTATTGTGCTCGAAACCGTAGAATCCCGTCAGGGACAACCCGGATAAAAGCACGTTGTTGTTCAGACTACTGTTAACGTCGAGGGTTGAGGAGACACGGCCGGAGCCGTCCAGGTGAATCGTTCCGGCGGCAGCGGTAAGACCTAGTCCGTCGGGGCCGCTGAAACTGAAGGTGTAGTCACCGGTGAAGTTCGGATGCGTGTTCGCAATGAGCGCCACTTTGGCACTGGCAGTCTTGGTCGGATCCGTCACTGACTTAGCCGCGATAGCGACGGTCATTTCGGAGGATCCGGAGGGAGCGGAATAGATGCCCGCGCTATCGATCGTGCCGAGCGCCGCATTGCCCCCCGGCACTCCGCCCACTGACCACTCCACTCCTCGGGTGTCGAGATCGTTCTGCACGTCAGCACTGAACTGGTGAACAAAGCCCAAGACGACTTGCGAGGGGGCACGCAACATCGATATCTGAATGGCGGGCATGAGGCTGAAGCGCGCGGAGTCCGACTTGGTCGTATCCGCCACGCTGGTGGCCTTCACGATCAAGTCAACTGGTTGCGCAACCAAAGACGGCGCTGTGTAAGTCCCGTCGGAAGCAATGGCTCCAGCGTCAACGCCCGTACAACTCGACGAGCAAGCGATGCTCCAGGCAACGGCTGTGTTCGTCGTATGCAGAACAGTCGCGACGAAGCGATAGCTCAGGCCAGCATTGACCCCGGCAGGAGCGGAGGTGATGCTCACGGAGATCGCTGGCGGTGGAGGAGGAGGTGCCACATTGTTGCTCCCGCTACCACAACTCCCCAAACCAAGTAGTAGCGCGACGGTAAGAATGCCGAGAACGAACCGACAGATAAAACCGCGAACTTGATTGAAGGTGTGCATTGTTATTGTCTCCATGGCGGCCTCGAAGTGGATCGAGGTTCGGTGCCCTCGTCTCAGGGGGGTGTGCAATCGTGTGGGATCGCGCCTCGGGGAGGCGAGAGGATTTACGGCAGAAGTTTCTTCTTCAGAACGAAGGCTGTCAGTGACGCCAGTCACCGCCTGAGGGCGGGGGGATCAACTCGATCCTAAACTCGTCCCCCCACTCCGCGGGACTGAGTTTGTATCCGTACCTTGTCAAATTGGTGGATGTGCGCTTGTGCAATCAACTCAATCGTGATATTTGAAACGCGAGAGATCACCGCGCACATTGATCGCGGAGGCTGCCGATCGGAATCAGGAATCTCTTTCGTCGTCAACCTTGAGGAGCACCGGTCGTTGAGGCCGCGGAAAGGTGACCTACGGGATATGGAACAATCGGAGTTCGGGCTCGCTGAAGTGAGTATGGTCATGCTCGGGGTTTCTGATCTGTCACGTTCGCTCGGATTCTATTGCGGCAACTTGGGCGGCCTTCATCTCGTCTGCGGCCGAACAACGGAGCATGAACGCAGGCCGGACCGTTTTTGCTCAGGTGGCCCTTAGCCCAAGAAGGAACTAACTGGTCCTGCTGTATTAAACCTCTTTCAGAGGTTAGAAGTTCCAACTCCCGACCGGGAATGGTCGTTGATTGGCGTAACATCCCCATATCGCTCATTGGTTACGCGCCACGCTTGAGGGTCTTGCGATCTTTTTCCGATATGGGTGAGGTTCCTGCTGCGGCGCTGCTCATCGTTGAAAAGCTGGCTTCCAGGAACGATTTAGGACCAGACGCTCGGCCAGCAACTCTGGCTTGCACGATAGAAGAAAGATCCTCGCCCCTCCAACCCGAAACAGCGTGGCCGCGTTACAAGTGTAACCCGCCTTTACAATCTGATTGGCAACGTGACACCGAATACGGCGCTCGTGCATAAGGCTTCATGTACCAGAGAAAAGAGGACTGTGCAGGTTGGACTGGCGGCGAAGGCGTAGACCAGTGAACACTTGAGCCTCGTCACCGCTCATGAAAGTACCCATGCCGCCAGCAGAATCAACCTTAGGAGGCGGTTGGCCGCTGCAGAATGGCCTGAAAGTGACGCCGCCTGGCACGCAGGAGCCATTTGCCGGTGTTCCGTCTGAGTCTAAGCTCCCGATGAACAGCACTTCGGGGGAGGGGCTGTTCAGCGTGCCTTTCTTGCGTCCCACGACTCCGACTGGGTCTGGGACGCTTTTTCAGCGGCGGAGCGTTTTGATGTACCATGACGGGAATCTTACCGGAACTCTTGAGTCCGGCTGGCAAGCCTTCCCCCGATGTCGCCACCAGCGGGATTTCAGGATGAGTCCGAGGGGGTAAACGGCGTGCGGAAACGCACGCCCTTTTATTTAGCCTCTGGGACTGCCTCTGAAGCAGACTGCGTGTCGATCCGGCCAGGCTTGATCTCGGCCACGGGAGCATGTCCACGACACCAACCCAGGTGGCCCCGAACCTCGTCGATGAGTGAAATGGGGATTTTTCGCCCAGTTATCGTGCGTCTGCGCTGCGCAGGGAACGCAAGGCATGATTGCAGGGCTAGACGAAGTAGTGCCCTCGTCACTCTCACATGTGATCCTGATCACACCCTGGCACGGCTACGAATGCGAAGCTCGACCCATACGATGTGTCGCGTAATACGCGGCTTCGTCGATGATTGCCAGGATCTCGTTCACCTTCTGAGGTGGCTCATGACGTTGACTGTCGTTGCGTTGATCTTCGGAGTGTTTGCAATTGGTCTGGTAATCCTCCTGATCTACAAGAGCACACTCACCATGCACAGGGACGACCAGTTGTTTCTGGATGACGCGAGTTTGCACATGCACGATGAGCAGACGGAACTATTGGCCAAGGTCAACCGGCTTACCATTCCGGTACGAGTGTTCAGTGTTGGGTCGGGGCTATTTCTGCTGGTGCTTGTGGCGATGTTGATCTACCAGAAGCTGAACGAAGTTCAGTAGCCTCGAAAGCGGGGGACTTGCGGCGTGGACGCTTTCACTGAGCGAAGGGTTTTAGAGCTGAGAGACCAGATTGCCTTTCTCCAACGCGCAAATGAATTGTACCGATCACGAAGGTACCACTTTCTGGAACAAGAGCGTGCGAATGACTTGAGACGAGCTCGTCTCTTAGCGATCCGAGAAGAACTAAAGAGGCTTTCGCAACCGAAAAGTAATGCCCAGCCTGATGTGTGGAAAAGTTACAATTACACCTATTGACCGACCCTTTGGTCGTCCCGTCTGGGGCAGAAACTTCAAGTTTTTCAGGGAATCTCTGGAACCCTTCGCTGAACAATGAGTGAAATGGGGATATTACAACAATTGAGAAATCGGCCATCCTCCTTAGTGGCATACTGACCAGCTTGGAGTCATCCTCCACCGGAGCCACAGGTGATTCATCCACAATCTTTGCAACGGTCAGTCTTTATTCTCAATCTGAATGATTTTTATCGGCACATCGTCTGGGTTTTCGTCCGAATGCGGCCCCTCCCCAGGGTTCCACAGCACAAAAGGCGCCTTTTGCTTTTCGTTTTCCTTCATCTGGCGAGAGTCGAAGATAAGTTTCCCGTCAGGGTCTCGGACGATTATGTCGCCAATTTGCTGGAAATAGAGGGTACTGGGCAAACAATGCGTATGGACTGGCTCTTTGCTGTGTGGTGGGATTGTTACTTCCAGCACTCGGACGTGCTCATTCTCAAAGATGACCTTGTGGGTTTCAGGCGCTACTTTCACGCCATCCAGGTTTCCGGGCCAAGGGCATATCCCCTTAGGGCGATTATTGTTCTGGGCCTGAGCAGACCCGAGAACAGCCTGAGTAACGGGCAAACCGGAAGTCAACTGTTGTTACCAGTGTTTACGGCAGGGATGTCAAAAAGGCCTGAGATCATCTTCAACAGGAAGTGCGAAGTCAATATGGGTGCGTTTCTGGGCGCGACCGAGCTCGATTATCGTTGCATTCTTTTCGCTGCGAACACCGGGGTAGTAGACGGGAATCGGAAGGGGTGCGAAACCGGACCTTCGGATTCCAATGCCCACTACGTAACGCCCCGGCTCTATCCCCCTAGCCTCATAGTATCCGTCTTTGTCGACTTCAGCAGTGGTCCACCGTTCTTCGTCAACTGAAGCTATATCAACCCAGCGATGCACTACGAAAGGCTTTCCATCCGGTGTTCCGATGTGGCCTGAAATACTGCCGTCACTCTCCTTGGGAACCTCCAACGTCAGATCCCAGCAGGCACCCCGACCCACTTTAAGTTCACCGCCGCCCGCCGCAAGTGGAACAATTTGGTCCAAGTTCACTTTGTACTTGCCGGACGGTACAGGTGGAAATTCATATCGACCGTCCGCGTCGCTAATAGCTACGAACTGAGTATTGTCCGATGTCCGGCGTGCTACGACATGCGCGTTTGGCACGCCTCCGCCTTCACTGAGCGAGGACGAACCCCGCTGCACGTGGCCGCGCAAAATGCCGAAATCACCGGTATTCTGCAGATGGCGTAGCATCTCGATCTTTTCCTGCACATCCGCAACAGGGCGGCTATCATTGCCGTAGTAATCGAGAACAAAAGGCTTCGCATTCCTCAGGAAGAAAAGCCATCGATCCCCAACCGCCAGGTTCGGTAGACACGCGCCCTGCGATGTCCGTACTGTCAATGAAGTTCCGGGGTCTCCGTGGAAAACTTCCTCAGGGCTGACTTGAATTTCGCTTTCGCCGTGCTCGATAGGGGTAACGGCAGAAATGGAACCAATAAAAGCGTACGCGTACCACTCGGGTACATCGCAATTTTTTAGATTGCTGGAGAGCCCGCTTTGCATACACGCGGTACCGTCCGCTCGGACCACCATGATCTGCGCCCCGGCAGCGTTGAGCCAGCAGAGAAGCACAGCTAGGCATCCGAAGGCACCCTGATATTTCATGGGTTGGGAGCTTACCATCGACAAGTCCACCATTCAAACTGTGATGCGGCCCAAGCAACATTGGTCAACTGTCGCAAATTCTCGATTACGCTCAAAACCCGTGCCGGGGGATTTTGAGTGCTATGGCCTGATTTCGATAGTTAACCTCGCGTTCCTTGCGGATGATACGCTTTGGAGCATGAAACGCCACGCGCTTGTTGTTTTCGCGTTGTTGTTCTCAGTCAATACAGTCTCGGCTCAGGAGCGCGATGTCAGCTCCACTGCCAACCAGAAAACCTCGTCTACGTACAAAGCAGAGTCTTCCGCGTATGTCATCGAGGGCCAAGATGCTTGGACATACGTGACCGAAAACCGTTCATTTCGTTTTGAGGAAGTATTAGGTGACACGGGCAATTACGAAGCGGTGCTTCTGTTAGAGGAAACTTACCACAACGAGAGAACCCCGGGCGTCGAAGGCACCAGAGGAAGGGTCACAGTCAATTCTTGGAGTCTCATACAGGGGAAGGATCGCCAGCAACGTTGGGCTATCGAGGCAAGTGGTAATGAAGGAGATGTGCGAGACAGGTTCTATCGAGTCATTCAATGGGGCTGTTGCGATGTGCCAACCGTCTATTCGTACTACAGCATCCTGAATGCAAAAAAACTGTATATCACAAATTCCGACCTGCTCGAACTGTGGTTCGGAGAAGGCCCACGCAACGCGAGGTACGTGGGGTATGGCTATTCCGTGCTGGACAAGCAAAGCCAGTATCCACAGTTGCAATACGGAACCGACAAGGATGTTCTTCAACGGTTTTCCGTAGTGTCTCAGACGGAGTATTACGAGGCTCCACAGGTCTTCGTTTCCACCGGGACCAATCTGGAAAGATCGCTCAACCTAATTGGAGAGCCGATGTCATTTTCAATTGTGCTGAAATATCCAAACGGTGTCGAACTTCGGATTCCAGTGGAGAGGGACGCCATCCGTCCCGAAAGAGCAAAACTTGCGAAGGGCTACACGCTGCGATTAGAACAATGAGGTAGCCGTTGTGGTCAATTGGCGAAACATCGTGATTTCACTCATCATGCCCCAGCCGAGGGGTTTTGAGTGTAATGGCCTGTGTACAGCAATTGACGGCTCCCCTGCGATTCGTTCTACGGCCCCCAAAGTCTTCTGAGCGTTTGGCTGCACTATAATCACGCCGATGGCCAGCGACCCCTTCCTCTCGTGGGCGGACCGAACCGTGCTTCGCCCGGGACGCGAAGAGCCCTACCTGAGCATCCAGGACATCGTCGTTTTCGTCCGTGATCTGGAGGTGAGTAAGAAGTTCTACGTGCAGCAATTGGGCTTCGAACTCATCACCGAACAATGCCTTCCCACCGGCGTACGCTGGATTGAAGTGGCGCCTCCCGACGGCAGTGCGAATCTTGCCCTCGTCGAGCCAAAGCCCGACCGGCCCGAATACAAGCTGATTGGCGGCTACCGCTGGGTTCTTTTTATGACGGAAGATGTCCACGCCACGTACAAAGAATGGAGCGAGCGCGGCGTTCATTTCTTATTTGCGCCGGAAACGCCGGGGTGGGGCGGGACCTATACGCGGTTTGAAGATCCGGACGGAAATGCGTTTGGCCTGGAAGGGTTCGATGAGGTGAAGCGAAGCCTTGAATCGCGACGGCGGGCGCAGGCAGAAAAACTCGAAGCCGAACGCCGTGTCGCCCAGGAACTGGACATCGCCAGGCAGGTGCAGGCGCGTCTGTTTCCACAGATTCAACCGGAGTTGAAGACCGTGGAGTATGCAGGCATCTGCCTGCAAGCGCGACAAGTAGGAGGGGACTACTTCGATTTTCTGAACCTCGGACCGCAGCGGCTGGCCCTGATCATCGGCGACGTTTCCGGCAAAGGGATGGCCGCCGCGCTGCTGATGGCGAATTTGCAGGCCAGCCTACGGAGCCAGTCCTCATTGGCCTTCGATCAGCCTGAGGCATTGCTCCGATCAGTGAACCGCCTGTTCTATGACAACACTACCGAAAGTGCCTACGCGTCGCTTTTGTTTGCCGATTACGACGACGCGACGCGGCGATTGCGCTACGCCAATTGCGGACATTTGTCGGGTCTCTTGTTAAGAAAAGACGGCAAGCTTGAGCAGCTTGAGTCGACCAGCACGCTGTTGGGGCTCTTCAAGGAATGGGATTGCTCCATGCGGGAGCAAGAACTCTTTCCGGGCGACGTGCTTGCACTCTACACGGATGGCATCACAGAATCATGTAACGATCGAGGAGAAGAATTTGGTGAGCGGCTTCTGATTGAAGCGCTCCGGCAACATCGGGACCTGTCCTGCCAGGCTCTGCTGGCTGCAATCGTGGACGGGGTTCGGCGCTTCGGCTCTCAGGAACAGCACGACGACATAACGGCAATCGTCGCGAAGTTCAAAGGCAGTGAGTGACACCGCCGTACAGGATTTGCTGCGCTTGTGCCGGCCGCGCGATCCCAACGGCAAGCACGGCGAAAGGACTGAGCACTGGCCTCGTGAGGATGGACCGGAGCAATCATTTTGCCCACGAGTTTGATTTGTTCACGCCCTTTCTCGAAGTCGGCCTTGCCAACTCGATTCCCGACACACGGTTCTTGCACCGCCCTTACATTTCCTACGGCGACGTAGCGCACTTTGAGGGAGGCTCGGAACTCGATCTGGGCGACAAATTCAGTGTCACAGCTTCCGGCTACTACATACTTCCATGGGGGCCCCAGCAGATCTTTCTCCGTGGCACCAAGAGTTCATCAGGATCGACGAAAGGAGGCGTCAGCCTGACTCGAGATGATGGAATCAACCTCGGAATCGACTACAACCTGACGCGCTCGCTCGATTTGAGCGCGGGATACAGCTGCAGCGTGTACAGCGTCCTCAATACGTTTTCCTTCGGCATTGGGGTGAACGTCAGCTCCCTACGTGTGGTGCCGCGTAATTAAGTCAGTCCTTCTTGTCTTCGTTCTTTTTCCGCTTGGCGCGAGCCTCCATTCTGTCGAACCCCAGCTTGACCAGGATCAAACACACTAACGCCACCGCAGCTAGAAGAATTCCTCGCACTCGTAACGGTACCGTGCCGCAACCGGCCAGTCGAATGGCTTCCGTAATGGCACTGGTAATGGCACTGAAGATCAAGATCGCTGCTAGCGGCAACGCCACTCCCTGTCATTTATCATTCGTCTATGGGGTTCCGCTTCGAGTACGACGCCACGAATACAATTCTATTGGGAGTGTTTGAGGGCCACTTGACGGAGGAGTCGGGCGCGGCTTTTTACGCGGCGATTCGGCAGTGCGGCACCGCGACGGATGCCAGGGCAGGCATCTGGGACTTCTCAGACGTCACCGCGTTCACGGTTGCCTCTGACACTATCCGTCGATTCGCCAAACAAGACCCGGCCATGCCAGACGCGGCGAACCGCCCGTGCTTTATGATCGCACCGGACACGCACCTGTTCGGCCTCTCGCGGATGTTTCAAATTCACGGAGAGGACAAGCGTCCACTCCTGCAAGTAGTGCGCAGCCTAGACGAGGCACTGGCGGCGCTCGGCGTTCACTCCCCAAACTTTGAGCCTCTGGACTGACCGCGCCTGTAAAGCAGGCCGGAAAACCTTGGCGCATGTGTCTAGCCCGAGTAGAATCCCCACTGGATCTGCCAGCCTGCCTTAACAGTAGAGACTAGACTAGAAGTGACCACGGCCTAATTGATCTTGTCGTTTGAGGTTGTCCAATACCCGGCCTCCAAAATGACGTACAGGTTTGAGTTCTGCCCAGAGAACGAGGTTCTGCTCCTGCGCGTTGAGGGGCAGGTTACCGCTGAATCCCTTAGAGAGCTGTACTGGGCGATCCGACAGTATTCAACTGCAACCGATGCCAGCGCGGGTAATCCTCGTCGCCGCCTTCGCCGTCATTCCGAGTATTGCGTTTCGCAGGCAGCCGAAGTTCCGCGATGAATACTCACTAGAACGGTCGTCGCGCTATTTACCTTGCCACCCGAAGTTGGAACTCCACCCTTGTGACGAACAAGGCGCTGCAATTCTTGCCTTGATATCCACGCCTTGCCAGTAAAGGCAATATGCTTACCGCGAATACTTGTAGCCAGTTCCTTATCAATGTTTCCGTTCCACAGTCTATTTAGGTCAGCTACAGTTCCGCTTTCTTCCGGATTTCATTCAGAACTCCGACCAGTTGGGCCACCTGCTCGGCATTGAACATTCCATCTATGCCCCTGGGGCTGAAGTCTGTGAACGGCGACTCGTAGAGTTGCCCTACCTGCATCCAGCCGCTCTGGGTCAGGTAATCAATCATCAGGTTGATGAACTGGATCTGGCTGGCACTCAGTGTCTTCCCAGTCAGGAACCCATCGAAGGCGCGTTTGGCTGCTTCGCGATCAAGGCCGACTAGGGAACGAACAAAAAGACCCAGCCCGTCACCTGCCCGCACCTTGTCCAGATACTCCCGCGTTCCCGCTCCAGCCTCAACCAGCAGCTTCTCCAGAACTTCCAAATCAGCCTGGTTCAATCTCTCATTGAACCGCAATTTGTGGATAACCGGATCACTTTCGTGTGCCTTGAGGAATTGGTGTGCCTTGTCACGGAAGCGTTCTACGTCATGGCCACTGTCAAATCCCGGCAACTCGATTTCGTGCTCCTCGCCCATCGAGTCTGTGAAGTCGGTATAGATGGTTGGGCGCTTGCTCTTCTCGATGAACTTGACCAGGCTCCGCAAGCGTTTGCGGACATCCTCGAGCATGGCGGCGGTCATGTCCTGCCAAAACTCGTCGGTCTGTACCTCGATGATTAGTTCCAACTCGGCTCGCACCATCGGGATGCTGGCCGCCTCTTCCAGATTGCCTGCTATATCCCGCACGTTCTCGCTCCACCGGGCGAAAGAATGCTCGTGCCTCAACAGCCCAAGCTGCAGTCGCAGCATCAGGAGGTCGAACTGCTTTGCATCTTGATCGTCATCTATCAATTCGGACGGCAGGCCCGCCACGTCGTGGACAAGTTCGTTCCTCTCGTCCACGTCAAGAGTGTCCCATGCCTTGGCGTCGGCATACTTCTCCACGAGCTTGCGTTTGGAACGCACGATGAAGTTGTTCACATTCATCTGCTCAACTTCCTGGCGGAGCCGCTCGGCTACTTCCTTCCTCAACTCGTCCTTACCCTCGGGGTCTTTCTGCTTGTCCAGTTCCGCGATCAGTTCCACACGGTTGGAAAACAGCTTCTTGGTCAGTGACTCGTTGACTGAACGCGACCGTGTCTGGATTCTGACTGAAGAACTCCAGGTTCTGGCAGTAGTCGAAAATGTAGAAGCACTTCTTGTTGCGACCAATTCCGAAGAGATCTGGCCGGAGGCGCGTTCCGCGTCCGACCATCTGCCAGAATTTGGTTTTTGATCGGACCATCTTGAAAAACACCAGGTTCACGATCTCGGGAATGTCGATACCGGTGTCCAGCATGTCTACCGAGATTGCGATATGCGGAGCTTTGGTTTCCGCCGAGAAGGTGTCGATGAGTGACTGCACATACTCCGTCTGAAAGTCGATCACGCGGGCGAAGTGGCCTGCATACTTCGGATAGTTCGCATCAAACCGCTCCACGATGAACTGCGCGTGGTCATGGTTCTTGGCAAAGATGATCGTCTTGCCCAGCCGATCTCCATCCGCCACCTTCATGCCGCGGGTCATCAGGTGTTCCAGAACCTTATCAACAGTGTCTTTATTAAACAGCCATCGGTTCAAAGCCTCCGGCTCGACCGTTCGAGGGATATTGCCATCCTCGTCCCACTCGATCGCATCCCAGCGCTCTTTTTCCTCGTCGGTCATCTGGTCGTACTTCATGCCCTCGCGCTGGAACTTTAGCGGAACTGAGACAGCCTTTGGTGGAACGAGAAACTTGTCCTTCACCGCTTCTTCGAGACCGTATGCGTCAGTTGGGACGCCATCTTCCAAATCGAAAAGGCCGTAGGTGTTGTGGTCCACTTCGTCCTTGGGAGTCGCAGTGAGTCCGACCAGGAACGAGTCGAAGTATTCAAAGATGGCGCGATATTTCTGATACACCGAACGGTGCGCCTCGTCGATGATGACCAAATCGAAGTGTCCCGGACCAAACTGCCTCCGACCGTCTTTGGTTTCGTCAATCAATCCGAGCATCGTCGGATACGTCGAAACCAGCACTCTGGCATCCGCGATCTGCTCTGGATGCTCCAGCACATTCACAGCCGCGGCCGAGGGCAATTGCTTCTTGAAAACATTGGCGGTCTGTTTCACCAGCGCGATCCGGTCAGCCAGAAACAGCACCCGCTTTACCCAGTTGCAGCGCATCATCAGGTCGCACAGGGCAATCACCGTGCGCGTCTTGCCGGCGCCCGTCGCCATCACAACCAGGGTTTTCCGTTCGTGATCTTTCTCAAATGCCTCGCCAATGCGCCTGATTGCTCGCTGCTGATAGAAGCGCTCGACGATTTTCTCGTTAATCTCAGCGGTGCCCAGACTGGTCCGCGTGCTGCGGCGCTGGATCACTCGCTCTAACTCGTCCTTCTTGTAGAAGCCCTGCACACTGCGCGGCGGATAGTTCTGGTCGTCCCAAATCCAGTGCTCGTATCCGTTGCTGTAGAAAATGATGGGGCGCTGGCCGAACTACTTCTCCAGACTCTGTCTCGCTCTGGCGACCGACACGCATACCAACAGGTGCTCTTCCAAGTCGCTCTTGGTGGCGATCAAGTTGGCGCGGACACGTGACGGGAATGCTCGAACCAGGTGACGTTTCATCGAACAAGCCTCCTTAGAGATTCATTTTGTGACCCCTCGGCGATGCCCTCGTTACTTGAGACTGGCGAGGAAGTCCATAAGCTCATTGAGTTGCTGGTCGGCTGTACCTGACGGGAGCGCAGGCATCGTCGTATTTGCTTTCCCGTCTTTCACCACCCGCAGAAGTTGATCGCGAGACAACTTCGCTCCAACTCCATTCAGCGCAGGGCCCATGTCGCCGCCCTTGCCCGCAATACTGTGGCAAGTGTCACATCCTTGGGCGGAATAGAACGCTTGGCCCGCTGTGATTGAACCGGAGGCAGCGGTTGGGGCTTGGGACTTGAGTGCAGCCTTCCGATGAGTCTCGTCATAGTTTAGAAACTCCAGAACGCTCTGGGCCTCCTTATCGTTGAGATGTGAGCTTGCCATCGCCTGCATCTGTTTAACGACAGCCGTCCATTGTTTGGAAGAAAGGCTCGGTTTCAGACATGTATCAAGGGTGTGACACTCACCGCACTTGGTCTTAAAGGTGTTGTAGCTCTTGTAAATTTCCGGAGGAAGACCAGATGTGTCAATTTTGATTCTCTCCCGGTTTTGAGTGAATTGCGCGCTAGCGGATCGAACGTTAGTCACGCAGAGCAGCGCGACCATTGAAAATCCTAAGAAAGCCACTGGAATGAAATGTTTGTTCATGTCTATCGCTCCCTGATCAGAAATTGACTGAAATGTCGGCTTGAACGAGTCTGTCCGTGCTCTTGACCGCTGCCACCGGATCGCGCCCGGAAAGTTTGCTGTACGCAATGCGCCCGATAATATTTCCCGCTTGAGTGAAGGTCTTGTTCACTCCGACGGTCCAATCGTGAGTGTTTTGCTTGCCGACTCCTCCCACGCCAGTGATTTGCTGGTTGAGCCGGTCAAACCGCCCGGAGACAGCGAAACCTTGCCGGATGTAATAGTCGAGACCAACAAAATAGTCATTGCCGACAAAGCTACCAGCGGGAGCATTTTGTGCCGACAGCCAGTCATCGTGGCTGCGCAAATAGCCACCCGTTAAATCCACTGTGTTCTTGTACATGTAGTTTGCAAATATGCCCTGACGCCGGATGACCGGATGGAAAGTGAACGCATTGCCCAAGGCGTCGGTGTTGTTCTGATCTTTCTTGCCGTAATAGTCGATGAACGTGATGCCACTCTCTGGTGCGTACCAGAAATCAAGATCTACCCATGCGTCCTTGGAGTTCCGATTGGAGGATGTCAGGATTTCACTTCCGTCAGCGTTATCGCCATTCGTTATCTTCGCTGAAGCGGCAAAGACGCGACGGTAACTGTCTGAAATCCATGTATAACCAGCACTGACACCGACCGGGGACTGGTCGACGACAAAGTTTGTCGGACTCGCGTTTTCAAAGAGCAGCGGCGGGCTAAGGAGCAAGCTATACACCTGTGCTGCCCGGGTGCCTTGAGCAACCTGCAAGTGCTCCCGGCCACCGATGACGTACCAACTGTTCTTGGCGGTCCCACCGCCGTATCCGATACAGGCGTTCGACAGGTCCGGATTCGTGGAGCCTCCGGTAACGATGTCGAACTCTGCGTGGTAGAAAAAATTGGTGTCGGGTATCCAGCCCGCGAAATAAGCATTCCACGAACCTACTTGAAAGGCCGAAGTTGACGAGGGCGTCTGCCCTTCCTGAGTTGTCCGCTCCGCTGAATAGCTAAAGTCTGTTACCGCGAGCGAGGCATTGTTGGTCAGACTCCAATCAGCCCCTTGATGAAGTTCGGAGAGCTTAGAAACAGCGTGGCTGGGCTGGAGAGCAGGGGGTAGGTGATAGCCGAGCCTTTGGAACAACTCACCCTGCTCGTTCAAGACCGGAACGATGGTATGGCATGCAGAGCACTTTAGGTTGTAGCGGCGCGCAAACTGAGGGAGGGCCGCTGATTTGCCCGGAAATATGATTGCGAATACGAATGCAAAAACGGCGATGAGCAAGATGTCAGTATGTTTTCTTGAAATCACAGTGGACTCCTTTCTGTCGTCCATATCCCATTTGGTGGACTTCGACGAAACTGCCGATGCTGACCGACAGTGTTGGTCGAGCTAGAGATACAGAGACGTTAGAAGGATTCAGATCAGAAGAGTGCAGAGGGATGCTCGTCGGACTGAAGCGTCTTCCGGCGGCGGATCGGTATACGAATAGAGTCGAGCGGAAACTTCGGCTGGAGATATCGTGCTAACAAGAGGTTGGTTGAATACAGTGACCGCAATCTCCGGGAGCTGACCATCTGCACGCTTGGGCAGCGCAGTCGGGCACACCGAGCATAGGCAGCCTTTTTCCGAGAGAGAATTTGCCGGCGGCACCGATTCCTTCATCTGCTCATGACCACAGTGGTGGTGAGTCATGACACGCGTCGTTGACGGATTGCGTTCACAGCAGTGCCCAAATCCCACGCCCGCTGGCATCGCGACCGCCAGCACAAGGAGGACGGCAACGTACTGTGCTAGGACTTTCATGGCGTCGATGGCCTCCGCTTGGAGGACCTATGCCGCTCCTCTTTGACGGGCGGCGTCTTGCATGACGGCAACCTTGATAGGTCTGCTATCGTGATGCGGCGGAATTCCTTGTTGCACTTTTGCGTAGCGCGAGCGAGTGCTTGCAGTACGGGGTCTTCGGGATGTTGGAGCTGAGCGGGTCGACGAAAGAAATCGGCGACATCTGTCACCCGAATGCTCGCGGCTGGCTTTTGCAGCCAAAATCCACCCTTTGTACCGCGCCGCGATTCCACGAAACCGGCCCACGCCATTTGCTGAAGAATCTTTGCCGTTTGCGCTGGGGGAAGGCTGGCTGCAACGGAAACCTCATGTGCCTGGAGGGGGCGATTTGCAGCCGCCAAGCAGCACAGTGTCTTGAGCGACTCGTAAATCCGCGGCGGCAATTCGGAGCACAGCATATTGTCTCTTTTCAGATCGTATTGTCCGAAATACACCGCATGCGGCTCAGTGATACCCGGCATGCTGGCGTGTGTCCAAAATCACACTGGAGTAGGGTGACTCGATTACACCCCGGTACAGGGCTTTGATGCGATTCATGACGCGGGTGACAGTCTTGGGTGATGGTCAGGGATTTTTCACCAATTGACAAGACTGGCGTCGCGACCACACTGCTTGGCTCTATTTCAGTAAAGATGGTCATGGGACAACGGCGTTCGCAATCAGTACCCACAAGGCTCTAATCGAGGACACGCGGTTTCGTTCGATTCAGTGGTTCACTGATGACGAGCGGAAGAGCAGCGTGAATGTCGGTCATTCACTACCGTTTTAGGTTTGCTCATCCGCTCACTGGCTGCTGACTGTCGAGAACAGGCCGTTACACTCAAAACCCCGCGCCTGGGCATTGTTGCCCGTTTTCAAGAGGAGTTGTAGGTGCGCCTATTCGCAGGGCATTTCAAGCGTGACGAGCATCACTGACAGTACCTGAATCCAGAGGGACCATCCCGGGAGCGGCATCTTCGCACTGCTGGGGTGGTGTGAGATGTTGATGACTCTTAGGAGGCGAATAAAGGAGATACTGAATGATGCGCCAGGCGCTCGTGATACTCATCTTCATTGGCATGACCTCTCTCGGCGTTAAGCCGGCTCAAGCGCAAATAGATCAAAATCTCCGGGCGTGGTGGGCCGGAGGCGAAATTGGGGAGGGGCAGCTCAGCCTTTCGTCCGACCAAATTCACCGTGACCGGACGCCAACCTTCGCGCTTGGCTTTTTCGGCGGTCACAGATTGGGTGACCAAGCCCGCGTTGGGCTGGAGATGAACGGCTGGCTGCTCCAAGCGTCCAACCTGAACGACCCGACCGTCGGCGAAAGTGTGAGCAAT
>DASQGJ010000041.1:0-2107 GCA_035632675.1 Candidatus Dormiibacterota bacterium | reverse complement strand
GTCAGAACCCCAAGCTCGTTCGTTCGGCCCGAAAACAACGCAGCCAAGAATAGAAACATGCAGAGCTTCGTCAAATAATCCTTCATCTTCTGGCTCCCTTTTAATGGCGGGACTCCCGCCATTCCTAAGACGCGATCGCTATCACGGTCCCCGCGGTGTCCTTTTCGGCAGAGCCCGCGCTGCCAACCAAGCCATGAACGTGCCTACAGTTCACGCACGAAACTCCAGCTGTGACAATCTTCACCGCCTCCAGGAAATCGCTGGGGACCGCCTTCACTTCGCCGCTCCGGGTCAGGAAGGCTGGCGCCAACCCCTGCTTCCGCAGCTTCTCGGACAATTGGCCGTCCACTCCTCGAAAGGTCACGGACGACTCGACCGGTGGCCGCTTCCCTTCTGTCTTTGGCTTTCCTAGTTGGTGTCTTGAGATCACCAATTGGTAGGTTTCATCCACGCGCGCCATCTCGACGCCAATCAGAGCCTCACCAATCGCCACGGCGTGAACGCCGTTCGCGCCGATGCGATCCGCCTTCTGCAGCCATTCCATCCGCGACCCATCCGCCGCGAAGAAGGAAATGTAGCGCCCGAATTCCTTGGCGCTCCCGCCGCTTTCGACACCCCGCAGAACCCACCGCTTCGCGCGCTCCTGCCGTTCGGCGGTGACCCATGTCTGGCAATAGATTCCCAGGGATTGCAATTTCGCCATCATCGGCTTCGACAGTACCAGTCGAGACTCGTTCGCCATCTCCTCCTCCTAACGCGCGTTCACCGGAGCAGGCGCACCAAGCGCCGCCCGGATCTGTATGTTTGTGCAGCCCGCCCAGCACAAGTACTTCGAGGGCTCCTCAACCGAGATGGCCAAGTTGTCCTTACCGCGATCACGACCGTCCACCGCGCAACTGGGGCATTGCGTGACCCAGTTCCGCCCGATGCGCCGCAGCCCTTCCCGATCTATGTGGTCGAGAATGTGAAAGTGCGATCGGTCAGCACGCATAGCGGTCAACCGTTGAGGCCGGGGAATCTCCTCTTTGAGCGCAAGGCCATCGATCAGGTCGGAGAGCTGCCTCTCCGTGACGCGTCTCAATTGACGCAGGTATTTCATCTGCGCTTCGAGGTCGTGCTGTGCTCCGTAGAACCAGTAGCGCCGACTAACTGCCCGGTGAATGCCGAGCGGTCCGCGGATCGCATTGCCGAATTGCGCACGTTCGATCCGATCCTGCTTCGGGAACAGTTCGATCCCGTCCGCGGGGCCGGACGCCTTTACCTGAACCGAGAGTTTGCCGGCCAAGTGCCGGATGTACACCCGCGCGTGCTTTGCAAGCACCGGCGTCTCAAACAGAATCCAAAGATGTCCGCCCCGCCGACTCTGTTCCAGCGCCGCTTGGATGCCGTCCTGCTGGAGTTCATATTGCAATTTCAGCAAGTCGTCGAGCGACCGCTTATAATCTGCGTCGATCCCCATCCACTTCACTCGCTGTGTTTCTGGATTGATCGCGTAGATCCCGAGCGTGATCTCGCCGGCCAGGTGACGCCGGACATCGTCCAGTTCCAGGCCCAGTTCACCCCCGCCCTCGGCGCGTGGCCGGTAGTAGTAATGCCGACCCGACTCGGAATGCGGCCGATCCGACTGCCGCGTATACGCAAGTCGGTTCACGAACCACCGCGCATACTCGGTCGCCATCTCGGGCGTTGCCAGCAAGACTTCCGGCATAGGTATTCTTTACACCCGTTTCCCGCAACCGCAAAGCGAGTTGCTGCTACCCTTTCGCCGCCCGGAGGAGGGAGGGATCTTCCGCGAAGTCCAACAGCCGGAAGTCTTTGATTTTCTGGCGCATGTCCACAAGGGCGTACCCGCCGAACACGCTGTCGGCCAGATTCAGCAGCCAGAAACTGCCTTTGCGCCGGTCATATATGTAGAACTCCCCAGACCGTTCGTCGCCAGGGACCATCACGAACAGCAGCAGCCCTTTCGAATACTCGACCCAGTGGGCGACCACAGCCTCGGCCACCGTCAGGAAGGTGCCGACGATCTCGGTCACATCCCGTCCAGGGCGCACATTCATATCTCGCGTGCTGAGCACCTCGCTCGCGCTCACGTTCTGATTTCCAA
>DASQGJ010000040.1:0-227757 GCA_035632675.1 Candidatus Dormiibacterota bacterium | reverse complement strand
AAATGAGGCTCTGCGGGCCATTGGCGGGTCGGCGCTCACCGACGACGCGATTGCGGTGCCGAAGGCTGAAGCGGTCGGCCACGGCGTTCCGGTCACTTACGTCCCGTTCCGCAACGCACATTTCCTGGCGGTGGCGGTGAGCTGGGCGGAGGTGTTGGGCGCGGAAAAGGTGTACATTGGCGCTGTTGAGCCTGACAGTTCCGGATATCCCGATTGCCGTCCTGCGTACTACCAGGCCTTCAATCAGGTAGTGAAAACCGGGACCAAGGAAGGCCGCATTGAAATTGTGACCCCGCTCATTGCCCTGCGCAAAGCCGAGATTGTGCGCCTTGGCCTTGAACTGGGTGCGCCGTTCGATTTAACTTGGTCATGTTACAGCCGCGAGGATCAGGCCTGCGGAACGTGCGATAGTTGTGTCCTGCGCTTGCGCGCGTTCCAGGCCGCGGGAGTTCAGGACCCGATTCCTTATGCGGCGAAATAGTTTGGGTTGGTGAATACGCCGTTTCATCAACAACATTGTTCGACAACGAAAGTTCGTTGCCGGGAGGAAAAATGAAAAAGCACTTGGCAATTATCGGATTGGTGGCACTGGTTCTTGGACTATGCGTCCCAATGGTCCTCGGGCAGGCTTCGGGATCGGTCAAGGGAGTCTGTAAGGACGCGGAAGGCAAGCCCATCGCCGGCGGCGTCGTCCTGTATGAGAATCTCGACAATGGTCAGAAGTACACCATCAAGACCAATGCAAAGGGCGAGTACTTCTCTCTCGGTCTCGGCTCGGGCAAGTACAAGGTTACGCTGTTCAAGACTCCGGACGATCAGAAAGCTGGCAAAGAACTCTTTCACTACAATGGCTTCCCGGTGCAAATCGGAGATGAAAACAATCGGGACTTCGATCTGCAGAAAGAAGCAGAAAGCCAAGCGAAGGGTGAAGGCCTGTCAGCGGAGGAGATAAAGGCCCGACAAGAAGCACAGGCCAAGCATGAGAAAGAGGCCAGCACGGTTAAGACTTTGCAAGGAAAGCTGGACGCCGCGAACACCGCCATCCAGAACAAAGACTATGACAATGCGATCGCCGCGCTGGTCGAGGCGAATCAGATCGATGCCACTCGGGACGTCCTGTGGTACAGACTTGGAGACGCGTACCGGCTCTCGGCTATGCAACAAACCGACAAGGCGGAAAGAACGAAGCGCTACGACTCCGCCGAAGAGGCTTATCAGAAGGCAATTCAGATCAAGCAGGACGCGATCAGCGCTGGCAAGGAAAAGGATGCTGCCAAGGCGAACTTGCAGCTTGCCGGGTTTTACACCAACCTGGCGGACGCTTACGCCCGGTCTGGGAAGGTCGACGATGCCGTGAAGAGCTACGAGACTGCGGCTAAGACGGATCCCACCGGGGCCGCCGGAGCTTATTTCAACATCGGTGCCGTCTACACGAACGCTGGCCGCGTCGACGACGCCAACGCGGCATTCGACAAGTGCATTGCGACCGATCCGAACCGCGCCGAAGCCTACTACCAGAAGGGAGTCAATCTGCTCGGAAAAGCGACCCTGCAAGGCGACAAGACGGTAGCGCCGCCCGGCACCGCGGAAGCTTTCCAGAAGTATCTTGAAATCGCTCCCACTGGTCCAAATGCCCAAAGCGCCAAAGACCTTCTGGCCAGCATCGGTGCACCAGTGGAAACCAGCTTTGGTACCAAGAAGAAACCAGCGAAAAAATAAATCCTTTTGATGTAAATACTTACGGTTGATCTGGGGCGGCCTCAGGGCCGCCCCTTTCCGTTCTGCCCTTGGTTACGAAGGGTGTTGGACTTACTGTCCTTCGCGGCAAGCGCTCCTCGCGGTACAGTTGAACTATTAGCTCTCTTCCGTTTTGTGGTGCGTGCGATTCCGATGTGTGAGGACGAATGGCGGCGCCGACAATTGCTCCGATCTCCGTTGCGTTAGACGACCTCTCTGGAAACGGCCGGGTGGCGACCCCATCCCTGCTTGGGGCCATGTTGCGCGCTGCGGAAAAGATCAGTGACCTTATTTTTTCGCCGGGACGGCCACCCCAGGTCCAAGTCTACGGCCAGATGATTCCTGTGCAGGTGCACGGGCTGACTGTTCTCACCGCCGACGATACGCGCCACATCGCGGCCGACCTCATCGGCGACAACAAGCAGGCGATTAGTACTCTACGGGAGCATGGAGCCTGCGATATTTCCTACGGGCTGCCGGGTCTCGCCCGTTTTCGCGTCAACATTTTCATTCAACGTGGCAGTTGCGCGGTTGTGATGCGCGTGATTCCGACCAACATTCCCGATTTCACCGCCCTGCGGCTGCCGCAGCAACTCTCCGATGTGACCAAGCTGAGGGACGGAATCGTTCTCGTAACCGGATCCGCCGGATCGGGCAAGTCGTCCACGCTGGCTGTGCTTCTCGATTCTATTAACCGCGAGAAGTTTTACCACATCATCACCATTGAGGATCCGATCGAGTTCCTTCACAATCACAAATGCTCCACGATTCACCAGCGCGAACTCCACAGCGATACGCCCAGCTTTGCCCATGCCCTGCGTTCGGCAATGCGCCAGGCCCCGAAGGTGATCCTTGTGGGCGAAATGCGTGACCGCGAGACCATCGAGATCGTGCTTGAAGCCGCCGAGACCGGCCACCTCGTCTTTTCCAGCTTGAATACCATGGACGCGTCCAAGACGGTGGAACGCATCGTCACTTCGTTCACACCCGCCGAACAGCAATCCGTGCGCGAACGCCTCGCCAAGTCGTTTCGCTACATCATCTGCCAGCGCCTCATGTCGAAGGCCGATCGCAGCGGACGGGTTGCCGCCTTCGAAATCATGAAAGCGAACTCCCGCACCCGCGAGTGCGTCGAAAAAGGCGAGCGCGAAAACAGCACGCTGCTTGACGCCATCAAAGCCGGTGCCTCTGAGGGGATGCAGCATTTCGATGCAGAGATTGCAGAACTAGTGCAGGATCGTGTCGTCGATCTTGAGACCGGACTCTCGTTCGCCAGCAATCCCGCGGCGCTAGGACAAGAATTGGCGCGGTAGGGTCTCAACCTTGGCCGGTTACATCCGAACGGTCTGATCCTCTATCATTCCCTCCATGTCGGATGCACAGATTCCTTCCATCGTACTTAGTTTTGAACAGGCTCGTAGTGCGGTCGAAGCCCATGCGGCGGGGATTCACGCGCCCGCAATGGAGTCTGTCGACCTCCTCGCCGCAGGAGGCCGCGTGCTGGCTGAACCAGTAGTGGCGGATCGCGACCTTCCACCATTCCCCCGGTCCACCCGTGATGGCTACGCCGTTCGGTCGGCGGACGTGGCTCAGGTTCCTGTCACACTCGAATTGACAGGCGAAATTAAGGCAGGCGAGAGTCTCGACAAGATCCCCGCCAACGTCGGACAAAAACAAGCTGTCTCGATCATGACTGGAGCGCCCGTTCCGGTGGGCGCCGATGCGGTTGTCATGGTCGAGTACAGTTCGCCGAAGGGCAACCGAATCGAGATCACCAGAGGCGTGACGGCCGGAGAGAACATTGTTCCTCGCGGAGCGGAAGCGCGCGAGGGCGGCCTGCTGGTCGCGCGCGGTGTGCGTCTCAATGAAGCAGCGATCGCACTTGCCGCATCGGCAGGCAAATCGCGGTTACAAGTGTTCCTCCGCCCGCGAGTCGCCGTCCTCACCACGGGAGACGAAATTGTGGGAACCGACACGGTTCCCGGCCCTACCCAAATCCGCAACTCGAACAGTTATTCCCTTGCGGTGCAGATTCGGCAGGCGGGCGGAGACCCAGTTCTCCTGCCGGTTGCACCCGACGAACCGCGCAAACTGCGGAGCTTGATCGAAGAAGGCCTGAAGTCAGACTTGCTGCTGATGACGGGTGGCGTGTCCATGGGCCGATACGATTTGGTCGAACAAGTTCTGGCAGAGCTGCACGCCGAATTCTTCTTCACCGGCGCAAAGATTCAGCCCGGCCGCCCGGTGGTTTTCGGCAAGTGTGGCGCGGGCGCTTCCGCCCGCGAGAAGTCGACCTATTTCTTCGGCCTTCCGGGCAACCCGGTCTCCACCATGGTGACCTTCGAACTCTTTGCTCGCCCGATGTTGGAAGCGCTCGCCGGCATGTCCCCGCGCAAACTACTGTTTGTCCACGCGAAGCTGAAAGCTGAAATCCGCGTCAAGACGGGGCTGAGGCGTTTTCTACCGGCGATTCTCTCAGGTGAGTTCGAGGATTCCCGCGTCGAACTTGTGGCCTGGCAGGGCTCTGGTGACATTGCCGCCACGGCGCGAGCGAACTGCTACATCGTCATTCCGCCGGACCGCGAAGTCATTCCGGCCGGCGAATTCGTCGCGCTCATGACGCGATGAGTTGAAGCCGGCGCCCGAACCTCACCCCTGTCTACTCCATGTAAGATAGCTAGACGAGACCATGCCGAAGAAACTCTCCCATTACGACCGCGCTGGACGCGCCCGGATGGTGGATGTTTCCGGCAAGGCTGTGACCAAACGCAAGGCTGAAGCCAGCGGCTTTGTCGCAATCGATTCCGCAGTCCTGGCCGCGCTGCCTTCGAATCCGAAGGGCGATCCGCTGGAAGTTGCACGCATCGCCGGCATCATGGCGGCCAAACGGACGTCCGAACTCATTCCAATGTGCCATCCGCTGCCGTTGTCGCTCGTTGATGTCGAAGTGCGCGTGTGCGAAAATGGCGTCGCCATAACCTCCAGGGTTGCAACCAACGCGGAAACAGGTGTCGAAATGGAGGCTCTGGTGGCCGTGAGCGTTGCGGCGCTGACGATTTATGACATGCTGAAGGCTGCGGATAAAGGGATTGCGATCCGCGACATCATGCTGGAGCGGAAGAGCGGGGGAAAGAGCGGGGAGTACCGGCGCGCTAAGTAGCGGCGTCCAACGAATCCATGGCTGATAACGTCAAGCTGCTGGTGGTGGACGACAATCCGATGGTGCTGGCGATGCTGCAGCAATCCTTGTCGCCGCTCGCCCAGGTTACGACTGCGACGGACGCGGCCGACGCGCTGCTGAAAGCTGTCGACGAGCCCCCCGATTTGCTCGTCTGCGACTATCGCATGCCCGGCATGGATGGTCGTCAATTGGTTGAGAAGCTGAAGAGCCGTCCCGCAACCGCGAATTTTTCGACGGTACTGATGGCCAGCAAGGCGGATATCGCCGAGCGCCTCTCTCCGCAGGACGCAGCCGATGACTATCTGGAAAAGCCATTCTTCCTGAAAGACGCTACCCGCCGCGTCAAGCGCATGATTGATCGCATCGCGCTGGAGAAAATGGCCAAGACCGCACCATCCGACGGCGTGGTTCGCGGAAACCTCTCCCAGATGAACGTCATCGACCTGATGCAGTCCCTCGAAATGGGCCGCAAGAGTTGCCAGCTCTCGCTCAATAACGAAGGTGAGAAGTGCGAAGTGTTTTTCGTCGAGGGCCAGGTCAAGCACGCAACCTATGGGTCGCTGGTGGGGGACGAGGCTGTCTTCAAGGTGTTGCGCTGGACTGGAGGAAATTTTCAACTCGATTTCGAAGGCAAGACCGACAAGGAAACGACTCAGCTCAACACGCAGGGCCTGCTGATGGAAGGGTTGCGCCTGCTTGATGAGTCCTCGCGCGATGGCGGCGGGGAACCTGAACCCGCTCCTGCAGAGACCGCTCCGGCCCCAGTAGCGGCCACGACTCCTTCTGCTCCCGTCGGCCGCGCCCGGGACGAGGAGGAAGATGTCCTCCTCGATGGCTGATCCCGCAATCCTGACTGCAGCGGTCGTGACGGTGAGCGATTCTTGCGCCCGCGCAGAGCGTGAAGACAGGTCGGGCCCAGCAGTTGCTCAGCTGCTGGAAAAGCTTCAATTCAAGATTGTGACCCGCGAGGTAGTTCCTGACGATTCCATTCAAATTCAAAATTTGCTGATCCGATTGGCACGCGAGGTACGCTTCGTCGTTACTACCGGAGGTACCGGCATTGCTGCGCGCGATATCACGCCGGAAGCCACCATTGCCGTGTGCGATCGTCTCATCGAAGGCGTGGCCGAACGGATGCGCAGCGAGGGGATCAAAAAGACTCCGTTTGCGGCGTTGAGCCGCGGCGTGTGCGGTGTGCGAGGCCGGGCCCTGATTCTCAATCTGCCGGGAAGTCCCGCCGGAGCTGTGGAATCACTGGAGGCCGTAGCGAGCCTGGTGCCCCACGCCATCGACCTGCTGAGCGGCAAGACAGAGCATGGGTAACCGCTCGTGTAGGGGTGGACGCCTCGTCCGCTCGGGCACGACGGATTGTATCGCGGCGGCGCCTTCCTAATGACTCTTCGCCGCCCAGCCTTTCCCCGGCCCTAGAATCGCCCGCCCCGGGTATACGTCCGGCACCAGCTTTCCACCATCGATCAACAACGTTCCCGCGACGACCAACTCATGAACTCCGACGCTGGTCTCCATTGGCTTCTCAAAAGTCGCGCGGTCACTGATGGTCTGCGGATCAAATACCACGATGTCAGCGTCCGCGCCTTCCTGCAGCCGCCCCTTCTGTCGCCCCACGGGAGTTGAGCGCTCCAGTACCTGCGCCGGCATCAGCGTCATCTTGCGGAGAGCTTCCATCAGTGTCAGTGTCTTCTTCTCGCGGACATATTGCGCCAGCACTCGCGAATAGGTTCCTGCGTTTCGTGGATGGCCCTCTGCTCCATCGCTGGCGATCATGATCAGCGGATGAGGGATTGTGGCGTCAACGGTTTCCTGTGTGTTCGCAAAGACAAGCACATCCTGAGCTTCACTGCCTTTGTGCAGTTCCTCGAATCGTTCTTTTGTGAGGTGCTCGCCCGTATTGGGGAGGACGAGATCCCCGAATTCGATCCCGAGCCTTTCACGCCAGCCGGGATTGAACAGTGCGGAATTGATCTGGGTCATTCCCGCGATGTACGGATAGGCCTCGGTCGTCACATCCAGCCCGCGCGCGCGTGCACCCTCGATCAGAGAAAGACACTCGATCGTATCGCGCAGGCAGGTGCTGTTGATGTGAACAATGTGCAGCGGCGCTCCGCTGATCGCGGCCGCGCCGATCACTTCTTCGACAGACTCGATCGCCGAGCCGGGCTCGCTCCGACCGAAGCTGCGCATGTGGGTGTAGACGGGCAGCCTGCGTTCCGCAGCGACTCGAAACATGTCGATGACCTCAAGCCGCGTGGCTCCTGGCACGTATTGAATTCCCATGCCGATTCCGAGGGCCCCAGCGTCAAGCTGTTCCTGCAGTCGCTGCCGAATGCGTCCGATCTGTTCGGCCGTCGCGGGCTGGTCGGTGGCAGCCCCGCTCTGTGGCAGGATCCCCGCGATGCCTGCATGCGGACCGTTGACTCCCGGATCGAGCGGCGTGCCAAAAACAAGCGCCCTCGCCGCCACGTGACTGGCAGTGGTGCCATAGTGAATGAGCGCTTGCCCTTCTTTCGCCTTCAGAAAGCGAGCGACCTCGGGAACGCCGATCTCCATCTCCAGCGCGGTCGTGACCCCATCGAACGCTTTCACACGCTGGCTTGCGAGTTCCTGACCGTGCTGGTGCAGATCGATGAACCCGGGAGCGACTACCAGCCCCGCGGCGTGAATTGTGCGGCGTCCAGACAGCGGCTCGGCGGAAATGCGGGCGATCTTCCGGTCGAGGATCCCAACATTCCGGACCGCGTCGAGTCCGGTCTCCGGGTCCATCACGCGGCCGCCTTCGAGCACAAGGTCATACTGCTGCGCGCCAGCATCCGCGCCAAGCAATAAGAGCAACACGATGCAGAGCGAAATCAGTTTGCCCATGGCGTCTCCAAAGCAATGGATCATAGCAGCCCTTGCCGCTACTGCGTCGACTGACACACTCCTTTCGATCACGTTACACTGGCTATTGGCTGTGAAAACCATCGGACACATTCTGACGCGTTACTCGGCGTGGATCCTGGGATTAATGAAGGTGCTTGGAATTTGGGGCGTCTTTGTGATTGCTTTTGCCGACAGCGCGCTACTCGGCATGCCGGTGGACTTCATCGTTGCCACCTACGTGTATCAGGATCGGAAGCGAATGTTGCTCTATGTGGCCATGGCATCGCTGGGGTCGGCATTGGGCAGCATTCCGCTCTACGTGATTGGGTATCTGGGCGGGGAGAAGGTCCTGCGCAAGCGCATTTCCGAAGAGCGCTTCATGACAATTCACCGCTCGTTTGAGCGAAATGAATTCTGGGCGCTCATGTTTCCGGGAATGCTCCCTCCGCCCATGCCTTTCAAGGTCTTTGTGTTGGCAGCGGCAGTGTTTGAGATGAGGTTTCGTGATTTTCTTTTCGCCATCTTCGCCGGGCGGTTTGTCCGTTTTCTCGTGCTATCGATTCTCGTGCTGTGGTTCGGACCACAAGTGGTCAGCCTTTTCGGCGGCGTGGTCAAAAACCATTGGATGCTATTCTCGGGAGCGGTCCTGGAAGCAGGTCTGATTCTGTGGCTGCTCGTTCGAACCAGGAAGGCAAACAAAACTGCCGCCCCCCAGCCGGAGAGCGGCGTCAACACTCGTTAGTCAGCGGATTGATCGCATCCCGACGCAGCTTAGGCCGCGGACGGATTGTGGCCAGCTCCCCGCAATCGCTCGCTCAGCGCCTGCTGAAGAGCGGGAATTCCAAACATCGCGACAGAGAAGAACAGGTCGCTGGTTGCGGTTCCGCGGAAGAACGGAATTGCGGCCTCGTAGCACATAACTAATCCAGCAAGGGTTCTCGGATACGTTCCCGGCCACGCCGCCCAAACTGCGAAGTTGCTGATGATGAAGAAGGACACGGAGCTGGCAACTGCAGCGCCTATCACACGCAACATCCCCGATTTTTCACCGAGATTCGTCCCGAGCCACAGGACAGCTGCATACCAGGCCCATGTCACCAGGGTGTCCCAGGTGAACGCGTAGTGCCACATGAAGCGAGTCAGCACCACATCCGTTGCAGCCAGCAACACGAGCGGCACCCACATCTGCCGGCGTGAGCCCCGCGCCCCGAAAAACAGCAGCGATGCCGCCAGCGGCGTGAAATGCCAGGCATGAGGCATGAAGTTCAGCGGGCCCAGAAAGGGAAGGAATCGGACAGCGATAGCCAGCAGCACAAACAGATAAGGCAGCATACTCACCTCACATACGAAGTTCCTATTCTGGGGGCTGACGAGGCTGTCGTCAAGAGGAAGGCTCATGTGGGGATCCCCACCTCGGCTGTCCCCCGACTCGAGGCGACCCGATCCCAAGACCTCAGCGTTCACCGGGGTCTGGAACAACCACTTGTTTCTCCCCCGCTCTGTAAACGTCTCCAACCACGCGCAAATCCTTGTCCACTTTGACGGCGGCTCCGAGCACCGAGCGGCCCTCTCGACCTCCGCGAACCGCGCTGGGAACCTCAACATATCGCAGATCCTGGAAATGCACTATGTACCCCCCCTCCGAACTCTCGAGAACTTCGGTCTCAGTAATCGGATACTGCGCCCAATCCAAAAACACCCTGCCGGCATACGATTTCTTCGCAGCCAACGTTACCGGAGTCTCTTCCGGTTTGTAATGAATTTGCATCTGCCCCTCGGGATCGACTTCGGGATCCAGAGAATTTACCGGAGCCAAGGCAAAAAAAGCTGGAGTCTCGACGACGCCATCCCAGTGAAACGGATCGACCCACTTCGGATACGCCGACACTCGAACTGGATCAACCCCGTTGAAAGTCTGTGCTTGCAGGGCATTCACAGCCCGGCGATGTTCATAGTCGCGCAGTCCCCACATCAAAACGATGCCCACTAGAGCTAGGGTAGCGGCCACGCTCCCCCGCGGAGTTCGGCGCCGTACGCCGATCTCCCTGTCGATAAGTGCTGATATTGCTGGAATCACCAGGCCAAGAACCAGGAGTATCCACATCACTGGCTCGGCAATGAAGACAATGTCCCACGAGTACCACTTCTCCGAGAACGGCCAGAATGGCCTGACACCGTAGTTATTGGTGAAGTCCAGCAGGATGTGACTCAACCCAGCAAGACACGCATAGAGAAAAAGCAGGCCCCAGCGCGGTGGCAGATTTGGATTCGTCGTTTTTCGGCCACGAAGTCGCCACACAAGATAGACGAACCCGACCACAACGGCAGCATCCAGCGGAACTCCCACGAACGAGTGCGTAAAGCCGCGATGGTGCTCGAAGCCAAACGCTCTTCCCCAGAAACGTCCGATGACGTCAAGGTCCGGAGCTTCGGCCGCGAGTGTGAGCGTCAGCGTCGCCAGCGCCGTTCTCCGGTTCAGGCCGGCTCGACCCATGCAGGCGCCGGTCAGAAAGTGGGTCAAGGGTTCCAAGCAGTGAGATGTATTCTATTTGGCCATGGCACGACCACGCAAAATTTCATCGCTGCGGAGCCAGCAAGGTCAATGCGTCGCGAGCGACGGAAATCTCAGCCGGCAGGCTGCCCACAAGTTCTCCATCGGCCTCCACGTAAATCTTGCGTCCTTGAAACCCTGACGCGCCCGAAAAGTAATCGCAGGATACTTTCGCACTGTAGGCGAGATCGATTCCCGGGATCGTCCAGGATTGACCGAAAAGGCTTCGCGCCACGTAGGCGAGGTACACGAGACGGCTTCCCGTGCGGCAGAGAATCAAACGGGTGTCTTCCCGATCGAGCGATGCCCCGGGAGCGAGTTCTCGCACCACACCGCCAAAGTACCGAATTCGTACGGCCAGTAGTTCGGTAACCTCTGCATGCCGCAGTTCACTCGTCCCCGATTCCATGTACTCCACTCGGAATCGCGTCATCGGATACGTGAACCACATGTTCCAAGCCTTGGCATAATAGGCCGCCATTCCGAGCCGCTGCTTGGCTCCACTATGCAACTTGTAAAAGAGGTGAGCATCGACGCCGATCCCGGCCGCCACGACAAAGTAACGAGTGGCACGGAGCCCATTGAGGTCCAGGCAGGTCATACGCCCTAAGGCGACGCGGCGCGGCTTCCCGTCTAACGCGGCCTGGGTTGCTGCCGGCACACTCAAGGGCAGTCCCAAATCGTGTGCCAGAGCGTTGGCGGTTCCCATGGGGAGAATGGCGAGTGCCACGGGGGTGTTCGCGACAACCTGCGCGATGTTGTTGACTGTGCCGTCGCCGCCGCAGGCAAACACGGTGTCACAGCCGGAGGCGATTGCGTGCCGCGTCGCCTCGCCAGCATGGTCGCGGGACTCGGTCGGGAAGAGTTCGGCGTCGACACCGCCCCCCCTCAGTATCTCGAGGGCCGCCTGCAATTCCCGCTGGCGTTGTTTGCTGCCGCCCGAATCCGGATTGTAGAGCAGTGCCGCCTTTCGCATGGCGAGATCGAAGCTGGATTGTACCTGAGGTGAAAGCGCTCAAAGAGTGGTCAGCGGGAACCCCACTCCCACATACCGAACGTCGCCTTCTGGGGCAACGGATGCCCGATCTGGCGGGCAAGCATCGCGATCTGACCGCGGTGGTGTGCGTCGTGAGCGATCAGGTAACCAATGAATCCCACGACGTCCGGACGAAAGCCTCTGATGCGCCCATCGGTGTCGAGAGCATTGTGGATGATCCCACGCAGGGCACGGTGGCTGCTCTCAAGCCCACGCTTGGCCTGTGCCGGACCAACAGTTGCGCGCTCAAGTTGTTCTGGGATGTCATCGGACTTGGCGGCCTTGAGCCACATCACACGCACGTTGTGCATATGCGCCACGATGGCGGCGATGGTGCGGCCCTTTTCCCCGGGCGGCTTCGCCCTCCACGCCTCTGGCGGAAGGTTCTCGATGAGATAGTGATTGATGCGGTCGTTGGTGTCGAATGCGTTAAGCAACGCAAGCGGGAGGCGCGCAGCATAGGATTCAGCATTCACGCCGGCGTGCGTTTCCCTGGACTTCGACATGATTGATTGTGCTTGCGCACGGGCCTTGGCAAGCGTTTCAATTTGGCATAAGCTTGCCGCACTTGCAAGAATGTCTTTTCCACAGCCGCTCACGGCTGTTCTTTGGGGCTCGAATTTCAAGAATCGCATTTTGAGGAGGATCAACCAGATGAAAATTCTGGCTCAGGTATTGTGCGGTGCTTTGTTGTGCTCGGGTGCTATTGCGCAGGATCATGCTTCCCACTCGAAGTCCCACACGGTCACGCTCGTGACGGGGCTCGGAGATCTCCACCATTCCGTTTCTACGCATAATCTCGAAGCGCAGAAATTCTTCGATCAGGGTCTCCGCTACATCTACGCCTTCAACCACGACGAGGCGGCGCGCTCCTTCCAGCACGCAGCCGATCTAGACCCGAAACTTGCGATGGCCTTCTGGGGAGTCGCTGAGGCGGTGGGTCCAAACTACAACGACCCTGCCGATCCCGATCGCTACAAGCATGCGCATGATGCCGTGCAGAAGGCCGTCGATCTATCCTCCGGCGCTTCGCCCAGCGAGCAGGCTTACATCCAAGCCATGGCGAAGCGCTTTCCCGCTGATCCGAATTCCGATCTGAAGAAGGCCGCCGAGGATTACCGCGACGCGATGCGCCAGATCGTCAGCCAGTTTCCCGACGACCTCGATGCAGCCACGCTCTTCGCCGAGTCGGGGATGAATCTGCATCCTTGGGGACTGTGGCACCAGGATGGAACGCCCGAAGCCGGTACAGAGGAAATTGTAGCGACGCTGGAATCTGTGATCCGCCGCGACCCGAATCATCTAGGCGCCATCCACTACTACATCCACGCCGTCGAAGCCTCCAACAACCCGGAGCGCGCCTTGGATGGCGCCAACAAACTCGCCGCCCTTGCCCCAGGAGCTGGACACATTGTCCACATGCCCGCCCACGTTTACATCCGCACCGGCGACTACGAAGCAGCTGTCCAGACGAACGAAAAAGCGGCGGAGGTCGACCGCGCCTATATCAAAGAGAGCGGCGCGCAAGGCATCTATCCGATGATGTACTACAGCCACAATCTGCACTTCGTGGCGACCTGTGGCGCAATGAACGGCCGCTATGCCGAGGCCCGGAAGAATGCAGATTTGCTGGTCGCCAACGTCAGTCCGCACGTCAAAGACATGCCTCCGCTCGAAGGTTTCATGACTATCCCCATGGCGGTCGAGATCCGCTTTCATCACTGGAACGAAATCCTTAAGATGACCGCGCCCGATCCCGCCATGAAAACGGCGACCGTGTTCTGGCATTTCGGCCGTGGATTGGCACTCGCCGGAACCGGCAAGATGGCCGGCGCGGAAGCGGAATACAAGATTGTTTCCGATGCCGAGGCCGCCACGCCGCCGGATGTGATTTTCCAGATGCCCATCAACAATAAAGCCAAAGACATCCTCAAGATCGCTGAGAACGTCCTGGGCGCGAAGATTGCCATGGCGAAGAAAGACACTGCCGCAGCGCTCTCCATGCTCCATGATGCGGTCGCCATCCAGGACAAACTCAACTATGGCGAGCCACCCGACTGGTTCTACCCCGTGCGTGAGAATCTGGGAGGCGCATTGCTGATTACGGGCGACGCGGCGGGGGCTGAGAAAGTTTTCCGCGAAGACCTGGACCGCAATCCCAGAAACCCGCGTTCTCTGTTCGGGCTCCAGCAGTCATTGCTTCGGCAGAAGAAAGACTATGACGCCGGGTTCGTCCAGAAGCAATTTGACGCGTCATGGAAGGGTGCGCCACAGGCACTAAAGCTTGACGACCTGGTTTAGCGGGCTGGTCTAGCGGGCTGGTGTAGCGGATCTGGTTTAGCAGAACGCGATTCCGGGCAGGGTAATTTGGCTCTATTGGCGTCGACGCGGGTTGAGCTACGATAGCCTTCTTTCGTCGCCGATGGAGTCAAAGCATGACGTTTTCTGCAACCCTCCGGATCGCGTTTCTATTTTCGGCGTTGTTTCCCGTTGCCGTCTTCGGCCAATGCACGCTGCCCGCAAATCCCTCTACCGGCACGCCGGATTCTACGTTCGACGCCTACGTCACCCAGAATGGTCCGGGCTGGACTGGCGCTGACGGAACCTACTCGGTTCCTCTGCCGGACGGAACGAACCTGTGGATCTGGTCCGATTCGTACATCGGGACCGTCGATCCAACGACACGTCTCCGCAAAAGCGATATCTTCACCGCCCACAACTCGATGACGATCCTGAATCAGGCCACCGGATCATGGAGCACGGTTGGCTATCCCCCGAAAACCAGTTCCTACTTCGTTCCGACCAACAGGAAGGACTGGTTCTGGGTCGGAGATGCGGTCGTTGTCCAGCCCACCGCCGGGACCTATCAGATCAAAGTGATGCTCATGGAGTGGACGGGTGCGTTCAAGTTGGTCGGCCATTCGCTAGCCACGTTGTCGTGGCCGGGTCTGGCCATCACTTCAATCACGCCAATTACAGGCCTGGATACCAGCCTGATTTGGGGAACAAAGATCTTGCAGGTCGGCAACTTCTTTTACATTTACGGCCTGAAAGATCCCGGGACCAACACCAAGACTCCTTACATCGCTCGCATGACGTCACTGAACAATCTGACGAATGCGAGCAAGTGGCAATTCTGGAATGCCATCCAAAGCAAGTGGCTGACCGGAGAAGCGAACGCAACTGCGATGAGCGGTGTAGCCGCGGTTACGCCCGAATATTCGGTGGACCAGATGTCCTACAACGGCGGCAGGTTCTATCTGATGGCCGGGATGGACCCGCAGAATCCGCCGTTTCCTTTGTGGAATGCTTTAACGACCTGGTACTCCTGCTCTCCGCAGGGACCGTGGTCAAACAAGACGACGGTCTACACCGCGCCCGAAGCCGGCGCGAATGGCTGCAAGACCGGCACGCTGGTGACCTACAACGCGAAAGCCCATTCGGAGTTCACCGACGCAAACGGCATCCTGATGTCGTACAACGTGAACGCGAACGATGGGTCCGATCTGGTCTGTGCCGATGACTACAAGCCGCGATTCGTCCGAGTGCCAATCCCCGGCGTCACGGATTGAGTTTGCGTAGCGACAGCCGCCTCGGCTGTCTCTCCGTGTTTCTTCCCGCATATAATCTTTCCCGATGCCCGCCGCAAAAGATGCCGAAAAGAAGATCGAAGCTCTCCGCGACAAAATCCGCCACCACGAATACCTCTACTACGTCCTCGATAATCCCGAGATCAGCGACGCCGAATTCGACAAATTCATGCAGCAATTGAAAGACCTCGAGTCCGCGCATCCCTCGCTGGTCACTCCCGATTCCCCCACCCAGCGCGTCGGCGGCAAACCGCGCGAGGGATTCGTCAAGGTCCCGCACTCCTCTCCCATGCTGTCGCTCGATAACACCTATAACGAGGACGAACTCCGCGACTGGGAGCGCCGCGTCCACGACCTGAGCGGCCGCAAGGATGTCGACTACGTCTGTGAACTAAAGCTCGACGGCATGTCTCTGGCGTTGATCTACGAAGACGGCCGCCTCGTGCGCGGTGTAACCCGCGGCGACGGATCCATCGGCGAAGACGTGACCCTCAACGTGCGCACGGTCCGCTCGATTCCCCTGTCGATCCCGAAGGAGCGACTGAAGAAGGCTGGCATTCCAGCGGGTTTCGAAGTGCGCGGCGAGTTGCTCATGCCCACCGCGTCGTTCAAAAAGATTAATGAAGACCGCGAACGCCAGGGCTTGCCTACCTTCGCCAATCCTCGCAATTTCACCGCCGGGACCGTCCGGCAGCTTGATTCGAACATCACAGCAGAGCGCCGTCTCGATTACTTCCCCTACATCCTGTTGCAAGACGGCCGCACCTATTTTGATCATCATTCGAAAACGCTGGCCGCCCTCGACGCCGCCGGATTCAAAGTCAATCCCAACCGCAAACTCGTGCACTCTATGGACGAAGTCTGGGCCTTCATCCATCAATGGGAAGAAAAACGCGATTCGCTACCATACGAAATTGACGGCATCGTCATCAAAGTCGATCGCACCGCGCTGCAGGACGAACTCGGCTTCACCGGCAAGGCCCCGCGCTGGGCCATCGCCTACAAATACGCTGCCCGCGCCGGAATTACGAAGCTCGAAGACATCCGCGTGCAGGTCGGACGCACCGGCAAACTCACGCCCGTAGCGATGCTGGCTCCGGTCTCTATCGGTGGGACTACGGTCCGCAACGCCACGCTGCACAACATGGACGAAATCGAGCGCCTGGGTGCGAAGATCGGCGACTGGGTACAGGTCGAGCGCGGCGGAGACGTTATCCCCAAGGTCGCCAAGGTGATCGACGACAAAGATCATCCGCGTGGAGACAGAACGTTTCGCATGCCCGAGAACTGTCCCGTCTGCGGCACAAAAGTCGTCCGCACCGAAGGCGAAGTCGACTACCGCTGCGTCAACGCCAACTGCCCCGCCAAACTGCTCGGCACAATTCTGCATTTCGCCTCGCGCGGCGTCATGAACATCGACGGCATGGGCGAAGCGCTGGTCAATCAGTTGCTCGAGAAGGGCCTGGTCAAAAACGTCGCCGACATCTACGACCTCACCAAGAAAGATCTGCTCAGTCTCGAACGCTTCGCCGACAAGTCCGCCCAGAACATCCTGGACGAAATCGAGAAGTCGAAGCAGTTGCCGCTGGAGCGTGTCATCTACGGGCTTGGCATCCGCATGGTGGGTGAGCGCACCGCGCAATTCCTCGCCGAGCACTTCGGATCGATGGAGACCCTCGCCACCGCCAGGGTCGAAGAACTGCAGAGCGTCAACGAAGTCGGCCCGCGTATCGCCGAAAGCATCGTCGAGTTCTTCAGCAATCCCTCAAACCGGAAGTTGGTCGAGCGCCTGGGCAAGGCCGGTCTCGTGTTCAAAGGCAAGAAAAAGGAACGCGGCACGAAACTTGCAGGCAAGACCTTCGTCCTCACCGGCACGCTCGCAAAATACACGCGGGACGAAGCCAAGAAGATGATCGAAGACGCGGGCGGTAAAGTAACCGGCTCAGTCAGTAAGAAAACAGACTATGTAGTAGCAGGTTCCGATGCCGGGTCAAAGCTCGACAAGGCGAAAGAGCTTGGCGTGGCAGTGATCGACGAGAAAGCTATGGAGGAGTTAACCGGCTGAGGCTATTTTCGTGGCTTGTCATCCTCAGCAAAGCGAAGGACCTGTGCATCTTGCCGGGAGTACAGAGGTCCTTCGCGGCAAAAATCGCCGCTCAGGATGACAACGATCCGGTGGGCGGGACCGCTGTGGAACCCATCGCCTCCCGCATCTTTCCCCAAGTCACCTCCAGCGTCTCCGGTAGCACCCGCGTCTCCCCCACCACCGACACGAAGTTCGCATCCGCCACCCAGCGCGGCAGTACGTGCATGTGGATATGCCCCGCAATCCCTGCTCCCGCTGCCTTCCCGATATTCATCCCCAAATTGATGCCGTCGGGCCGATATAGCTGCCGCAGCACCGTCTCCATCCGCTGCGACAGTGCCATCATCTCCCCCGCAGCCTCGGCGGGCAGTTTCTGCAACTCGTCCAGGTGCGCATAGGGCACGATCATCACGTGCCCCGGGGTATAGGGGTACGCGTTCAGAATGACGAAGCACTGCTTCCCGCGATGCACAATCCGCGCCTTCGCATCGTCCTTCTCCTTCGCCGCCTCGCAAAACACGCACCCGGTGGTCTTTTCCGTGGTCGAAACGTAGGCGTAGCGCCACGGGGTCCACAAATAATCCATAGCAGGGGCAGGTTAGCAGATGAGGGGCGGTTCGGAAACTGTAACGCTGCAACATGGCTGTAACATGCGCCGGATTTGCGTTTGACACTCTTTGCGCACGATTGCTATAGTCGAGGAGTTCCCATTGGACGCGGGTTCTTTGTTAAACGTCCGACAGCTGGGATTGTCCAAGCTCACTCGCCAGGGTGGGCCCACCACAACCAAACGACTCATCCAGCAGTCCGCAAAGCAGGCCCCGCATCCGGTTACCAGAGAGGCATAACCTTGTTCGACGACACCACCGCCCACAATTCCGACTCCACCTCCGCTGTTGCCACCGAAGCTGAGCCGACGATGGAGCAACCAACGATGGACCAAAACCAGCCCGAACCGCGCGCTGCCGAAACCAGCGAGCAAGCCGCCGCCGAGGAAAAGGCCGCGCCCGTCGAGGACTTTGCCTCCGCGCTCGAAACCTTCACCACTGAAGCCGAAGAGGCTGTCAGCGAAGACCGCGTCATCAAGGGCACGGTGCTGAAGCTCACCGGCACTCACGTGGTCGTCGATATCGGCGCCAAGTCGGAAGGCATGCTGCCCCTCGCCGAAGTGCTCGATCACGAGGGCAAGCCCAGGTTCAAGCCCGGCGATGAGATCGCCGTGATGCGCTCCAAAGGCGAGGCTGAAGAAGGCTACATCAATCTCTCGTTCCAGAAGGCCCAGCGCATTCATGCCTGGGAAGAGATCGAAAAAGCATACAACGAGAAGCGGCCGATCAAGGCCGTGGTGATTGACCGCATCAAAGGTGGGTTGACCGTTGACATTCACGGCGCACACGCGTTCTTGCCCGGCTCCCAGGTTGACCTGCGCCCCATCCGCAATCTCGATGGCATGAAGGGCCAGACGCTCGAAGTCGCCGTTATCAAGCTGAATAAGAAGCGAGGCAACATCGTCGTCTCGCGCAAGGACTTGCTCGAAGGAGAGCAGAACGAAAAGCGTTCCAAGACTCTAGAGCACCTGGAAGAGGGTTCCGTCCTCACCGGAGTCGTCAAGAACCTCACCGAGTACGGGGCTTTCGTCGATCTCGGCGGACTCGATGGCTTGCTGCACATCACCGACATGTCCTGGGGACGCCTCACTCACCCCAAAGATCTGGTGAATGTCGGAGATCAGATCCAGGTTAAGGTTCTCAAGTACGACAAAGACAAGCAGCGCGTGTCGCTTGGATTCAAGCAGCTCACGCCCGATCCGTGGCTCGATGCCGAACATCGCTATCCCGAGGGTGCCCACGTCGGCGGACGCGTCATCAGCGTGACCGACTACGGAGCGTTCGTTGAACTCGAACAGGGAATCGAAGGCCTGGTCCATGTCAGCGAGATGACCTGGTCGAAGCGCATGAAGCACCCGTCGAAGCTGGTCAACGTTGGCGATCAGGTCGAGTGCGTAGTGCTCAACGTGAATCCGACCGAGCGCCGCATTTCGCTCGGCATGCGTCAGCTGGCCTCCAATCCATGGGATTCCCTCCACGAGAAGTTCCCGGTCGGCATGACCGTGGAAGGGCGAGTGCGTAACCTGACCGACTTCGGTGCCTTCATCGAAATCGAGGACGGCATCGATGGCCTGGTCCACGTCAGCAACCTGAGCTGGACCAAGCGCGTCAAGCATCCTTCCGAAGTGCTGAAAAAGGGCGACCGCGTGAAGGCGGTCGTGCTCGCGATCGAGCCCGACAAGCGCCGCCTGTCACTCGGTGTGAAGCAACTGCAGCCCGACGTTTGGGAATCCTTCTTCCAGACGCACCACGTCGGAGATGTCGTCCACGGCAAAGTCTTGCGCGTGGCCGCGTTCGGTGCGTTCGTCGAGATCGCCGAGGGCGTCGAGGGCCTCTGCCACAAGTCCGAGGCCACCGACGAGAACGGGCAGCCTTTGCACTTGGAGCCGGGCCTGGAGCACGACTTCAAAATCATCAAGATGAATCCGGAAGAGAAGAAAGTCGGCCTCAGCATCCGCGCCGTGGGCGAAGAAGCCTCGCGCTCGGAAGTCGAAGCCTACAAGCAGCCGGTCTCAAGCACCAGTTCCACGATCGGCGAGCTGATCTCCTGGAAGCGAGCCAGCAACGAAAACAACTGAAGCGAACAGAGTTTCACAAAGGCCGCCCGTCGAAGGCGGCCTTTGTTGTTTTTCTTCGTGAGCCCTAGTGTCCTTAGTGGTTCAAGCATTTGACGCGAGATCGCCCGGGCCTCCCTCGCCTCATCGGTCCTAGCGTTCTCTCTGCGTCCTCAGCGGGTTTTCTCCGCGCTCTCTGCGGTTAATGTCTTTTCGCGCCAAGCGTGCCACCACGCAAGCACCTTGGACGCTCCCACCCACCCTGTTCTAGAATCTTAAGTTTGCCCTAACTCATCTCTTCCTATAGAGGACTCTCTTGCCCGACACCATCTACGACGTAGCCATCATCGGCAGCGGCCCTGCCGGATACACCGCCGCCATCCGCGCCGGCCAGTACGGCCTGAAAACCGCGCTCATCGAAAAAGACGGATTCCTCGGCGGCACCTGCCTCCACGTCGGCTGCATCCCGACCAAAGCACTGCTCTTCAACGCCGAACTCTGGGACCATCTGAAAGAAGCCAAGGAATATGGAATCGAAGGCGTCGATGCCCGCAAGCTCAACTGGGCCGCCATTCAGGACCGCAAGAACAAGATCGTCGCTAAGCACACCAAGGGTCTCGAATTCCTGATGAAGAAGAACAAGGTAGAGACCGTGAAAGGCTACGGAAAGCTCACCGGACCTGCGCACAACGGGATTCACACTATCGACGTGAGCAACGACGGCAAGCCGAGCAATCTTAAAGCGAAAAATGTCATCCTCGCCACCGGTTCCGAAGCACGCATGATTCCCGGCCTCGAGGCCAGCGACCGCGTGCTCACGAATATTGAGATCCTGAGCCTGAAAGAGATTCCGAAATCGCTCGTGATTGTGGGTGCCGGCGCTGTCGGAGTCGAGTTCGCATCGATCTACCGCTCCTTCGATTGCGAAGTCACGATCGTCGAGATGCTTCCGCGCTTAGTCCCGGTAGAAGATGAAGAAGTAAGCAAGGAACTCGCTCGTGTCTACCGCAGGCGTGGCATCAACTTCCACACCAGCGCGAAGGTAGACAAGGTCGACAAAACGAAGACAGGAGTAGCCGTCACGATCACAGTTGATGGCAAGCAACAGAAGATCGATGCCGAAAAGATCCTGATCGCGATCGGCCGCAAGCCGCGCACCGCGAACGTTGGCCTCGAACGCACCAAGATCAAGCCCGAGCGCGAGTTCATCAAGGTGGATTCCTGGCAACAGACCACCGAACCCGGAGTCTACGCCATCGGCGACATCGTGCTGGGCACGCCGCAACTAGCGCACGTTGGCGCGATGGAAGGCTTAGTAGCCGTCGCGAAAGTCGCCGGCAAGCCGGCCAAGCCAATCAACCGCGAGCGCATTCCCGGCGCCACCTACTGCCATCCCGAAATCGGCAGCGTAGGCCTCACCGAGACGCAAGCCCAAGAAGCCGGATACAACGTCAAAATCGGCAAGTTCCCCTTCACCGCAAACAGTCGCGCCAGCATCGTCGGCCAGCACGAAGGCTTCATCAAAATTGTGAGCGATGCCGACTACGGCGAGATCCTCGGCGTCCATATCATCGGGCCGCAAGCCACAGAGTTGATCGCCGAAGCAGTAACAGCGATGGAAGCAGAAATGACAGTCGAAGACCTGACATGGACAATCCACGCGCACCCAACGCTAGCCGAGGCGATGTTGGACGCGTCAAACAGCGTCTACGGAATGGCGATCAACGCCTGAACTTCAACCCCGCAGATGAACGCGGATGAACACAGATGAATCGTGTGGTCAAAAGTAGTCTTGTCATCCTGAGCGCGTTTTTTGCGCGAAGGACCCATGCACTCCTCTGTATCCTCCGTGCCCCCTGTGGTGAAAGATTTTGATCTCCCTGATCCAACTCGGCACAGTCGACTACGCCACAGCCCTGGCGCTGCAGCAGCAGCTAGTCACCCTGCGCAAAGAAGAAAAAGTCGGCGACGTCCTCCTCCTCCTCGAACACAACCCCGTAATCACACTAGGCCGCAACGCCAAAGCCACCAACGTAGTAGCCTCACCCGACTTCCTCCAGCAACGCGGCGTAGAACTCTTCGAATGCGACCGCGGCGGCGACGTCACCTTCCACGGCCCCGGCCAAATCGTCGGCTACCCCATCTTCGATCTCCGCGGCTTCGACGCAGCGGATGGAAAGCGCCAAACGCTAGGCGTAATCGAATTCGTCCGCCGCCTGGAAGAAGTGTTAATGCGCACCTGCGCCGACTTCGCCATCCCCACAAAGCGAGTACCAGGCCTCACGGGAGTCTGGACCGATGCCGGGGAGAACGATGCTCGTGTAGGGGCGGACGCCCTCGTCCGCCCGGTCGAGCAAAGCTCGACAGCCGCACTGACCACGAGCAAACAACCAGAGTCCAAGCTAGCCGCCATCGGCGTCCACATCTCGCGTTCCGTCACCTCCCACGGTTTCGCCCTGAACGTCAATACCGATCTAAGCTACTTCAACCTGATCATCCCCTGCGGCATCACGTCGAAGCCCGTCACCTCAATGCAAGAAGAGCTCGGCAAAGAACTCGACCTCAACGCCGTAGCCGAATCCATCTCCCGCAACGTCGGCGTGGTCTTCCAATCCCAGATCCTCTGGGTAGAGACGCTCGATGCCCTCCTAGGCCGTGCAGTGGGCGTGCCAATGAAGCCCCCTGCAGAACTCCGCCAGTTCCACAAAGAAGACGACACCACCTGGGCATAGTTCACGCCGACTTCTGCCAGAATCGCTTCTGGACGAGGTGGCCGACCATCAACCACTGTCCTGTGGCCAGAACAAAAAGAGATATCGCTCCAATGTAGGAGCCCTCATAGGTACCGATGTGCAAGAGGAACTGGAAAGGTGTCAGCAATAGACTGAAGAACGATCCGACCAGCATTGCAGGCATATCCGCCAAGATGAGGGACTTCAACACCCAAGACTGGTAGGCATAGTGAAATGGTCTTCCGGCAAAGAAAGTCCAATCCGCCCCCTGAAGACCATCCAGAAAATTCGCGGCTGCTCGTGACGGAGGCCCCATGCTCTGGACTCCGAGGTAGAACCATAATGCATGGATACCCGTGAGTAGCCATCCTAACCGACTCGCCGCGCAGCTTCGCAGAAACATCGAAATCCGGTGCCGAAATGCCAATTCGCTGCTCTGCATTCGTGTCTCCTAGTTGCTATTTGACACCATATTGATGTGAGCCGGTCTCCCCTAGCCCTTCCCCCCGCTCTCGCGATACCATCAATACACCGCGCCTCCCGCGCCGCCTTACATGGGGAACAACAAGAAGAAGTCCAAAGCAAGCTCCAACGGAAACCGTCCGCGCAATGGATCGCGCCCAACCACCGCTCGTGTGGCGATGGCCCCCCCCGGCCATCGGGTCGAGCGAAGCTCGACAGGTTCTCCCGGCCACAACCTCCGCACCTACGAGATCCCCGACTTCCGCTTAGAGCACCCGCAATTCTCCGTCCGCCAGCTGACAGAAAAAGACAAAGCCGGCCACGAGCACGTCCACTACGAAGTAGAAGGCGATCTGAACGCCCCCGTCCCGCCGATTCGCGACTCCAAGTATCTCGACCAGCAGCAGTCCATCGAGATCTACCGCTACATGCTGCTCAACCGCAAAATGGAGATCGCCCTCGAAAACCTCTACAAGCAAGGCAAGGTCGTCGGCGGAGTCTACTTCGGATTAGGCCAGGAAGCCTGCTCCTGCGCTTCCGCCTATGCGCTCGACAAGGACGACTGGTTCGCGCCCATGATCCGCAACCAAGGGTCGCTGCTGGTTCGCGGCTTTCGCGCCGCCGACACCATGATGCAGTACATGGCCAAAGCCGACTCACCCACCAAGGGCCGCGACGGCACCTCGCATTTCGGCGACATCGAAAAGCGCAACATGGTCTCGCCCATCTCCATGCTCGGCGACCTGATCCCGGTTCTCTCCGGCGTGGCGCTCGGCGCGCGCCTCCAGGGGCGCAATGTCGCCGTCATGACCTACATCGGCGACGGAGGCCAGTCCACCGGCGTCACCTACGAAGGCATCAACTTCGCCGCCGTGCAGAATCTCGGCCTCGTGCTCTTCGTCGAAAGCAATCTCTGGGCCTACTCCACACCGTCAGAAATGCAGTACCGCTGCAAAGACCTAGCCGAACGCGCCATCGGATACGGCATTCCCGGAGTGATCGTCGACGGCACCGACGCCTGCCAGGTCTACGACGCCGCTTACGAAGCGGTAGAGCGCGCACACAGAGGCGAAGGCCCCACGCTGATCGAAGCCAAGATGATGCGCATGAAAGGCCACGCCATCCACGATGCCGCCAGCTACGTGCCGAAGCCGATGTTCGACTTCTGGAAAAAACGTGACCCGATCGCCAGATTCGAGAACTACTTGGTGAAAGAAAAGAAGTGGCTGACGCCGAAAGAGAATGAAGCGTTGATCAAGGAAGTAGAAGAAGTAATCGAAGCCGAGCGAGAGATCGCGGTGAACTCCCCGATGCCAACGCCAGAATCAGCCGAAGGCGGAGTCTTCTGCGAAAACGGCTGCCACGAGATCAAACCAAAATATGGCATGCCAAAGGCAAAGAAGGGAACAGTCGGCTACAAAGAAACCGAAGCCGCCGTGCATTTGAAATAGAAGTATCCGTGTGAATCCGCGGAAATCCGTGGCCAAACGGTTTTGTCTTTGAAACTTTGCAACCTTGAAACTCTGAAACCTGACTCTATGCAACTTACCTACCTCGAAGCCATCCGCCAGGGAATCTGGGAAGAAATGGACCGCGACCCAACTGTCTTCTGCCTCGGCGAAGACATCGGCATTTACGGCGGCGCCTTCAAAGTCACCGACGGATTCATCGATCGCTTCGGCCCCGAGCGCGTCATCGACACTCCCATCGCCGAGTCAGCCATTGTCGGCGCGGCCTTCGGAGCCTCCCTCACCGGCATGCGCCCCGTCGCCGAATTCCAGTTCATGGATTTCATCGGCTGCGCCTTCAACCAGATCTCCAACATGGTTGCCAAGACGCACTACCTCTGGGGCGCGCCCGCCCCGCTCGTCCTGCGCGGCCCCAGCGGCGGATACGTCCACGGCGGCCCCTTCCACTCGCAGAATCCCGAGATGTGGTTCGTCCACAACCCCGGCCTAAAAGTTATCTGCCCCGCCACGCCCTACGACGCCAAAGGCCTGATCAAGTCCGCCATCCGCGACAACAACCCCTGCATCTTCTTCGAGCACAAATATCTTTACCGCCGCATCAAAGGAGAAGTCCCCGCGGATGATTACGTCGTCCCGATCGGGAAGGCGCGCGTCGCGCGCGAGGGCAAAGACCTGAGCATCATCACCTACGCTGCGATGGTCCACACCGCGCTCGAAGCCGCCGACATCCTGACCAAAGAAGGAATCGACCTGGAAATCCTCGACCTGCGCACCGTCTCCCCGCTAGACCGCGATGCCATCGCGCAGACCGTGAAGAAGACCAACAAGGTCATCATCCTCCACGAGCACGCCCGCACCGGAGGCCTTGCCGGAGAAATCGCCGCCATCATCAACGAAGAAGCCTTCGATGACCTGGACGGCCCCATAGTCCGCATAGCCGGTCTGGATTCCGCGATTCCATTCTCCCCCCCGCAGGAGCATCACTACCTGCCCAAAGTAGAAGACGTAGTCCGCGAATCGAGACGCCTGAACGCCTACTGACCCACGTAGCAGCGGACGCATTTCGTCCGCTCGCGCTCTATCTTGAATTCCCCTGTGGCCCCCGTGGTGAAGGGTTGGAAGCCCAACTAGCCTCCCGCCCTACCAATCTGCCACAATACCTCATGGGCAAATTCTTTCTCGGCGTCATCATCACGCTCCTGCTCCTGGTTCTCGGCGGACTCGGTTTCGCCATGCTCGGCTTTATCCCCACCGCCGCCAATGTCGAGCCTCCGCGCCTCGAGCGCCACTTGGCCACGAGTGCCATGGACGCTTCCATGGAACGCCACGCTCCGCGCATCACTAACCCGCTCATGGCGACCGACGACAATCTCAAAGACGGCATGAAGCTCTACACCATGAACTGCGCCCTCTGTCACGGAGGCCTCGACCGCAAGCCCTCCACCCTCGCCACCTCGTTCTACCCGCCTCCACCGAATTTCATCTCCGATCCGCCCGACGACCCCGAGTGGCACATCTTCTACACTATCCGCACCGGCGTCCGCTACACCGGCATGCCCTCCTGGGACAAGACCCTCACTGAGCAAGACATGTGGAAGATCACCACTTTCCTCTCCCACATGGACAAGCTCCCACCCGCAGTCCAGGAATACTGGAAGACAAGCTTCGGAGTCGCTCCCGCTGTTGAAGAGAAAAAAGACGAGAAGAACGAAGGCAAAGAAAAGCACGATCACCACTGATTCTCGCCCATGACAACGATCGGAACGTATTCCGGTAGCCGCGAAATCGCACTTCATGCTGGCGGGATTCAACAGAACTTTTGCCGCACCGTGGAAGAGCGGCCCTTCAAGGGCCGCGTTTAGGCCAAATAGGCACGCGGGCTTTAGCCCCCGTGTTCTTGCCTCCGCTATAATATCCGTTTGCGCCCAACGCTCTTCACAAGACCGTGGGCCTCAAGGAAGAATCATGCCAACTGACATCATCATGCCCCAGATGGGAGAATCCATCGTCGAAGGCACTATCACCAAATGGCTGAAGAAGCCCGGCGACAAAGTCCAGCGCGACGAACCGCTCTTCGAAATCTCCACCGACAAGGTTGACGCCGAAATCCCCGCCCCGGCCTCGGGTGTTCTACAGGAAATCAAAGTCACCGAAGGCACCACGGTTGGCGTAAACACCATTGTCGGAACGATCGCTGCTGACGGCGAAGCCGCAGCCAAACCCGCCGCTGCGCCGAAAGCTGCCCCCGCCGCCGCGCCGCCGTCGAAAGAAGAGAAGAAGCCCGCTGCTGCTGCTCCTCCCGCCGCAGCCCCCGCCGCTCAGGAAGACGACGAAGAGGCCCGCTCCTCCCCGCTAGTCCGCAAAATTGCCCGCGAACATGGCATCAGCCTTTCGCAAGTCTCCGGTACCGGACTCGGCGGCCGCATCACCAAGCAAGACATCATGCAGTTCATCGAGAGCCAGGGATCTCGTGTGGGGACGGACGCATTCGTGCGTCCCGCCGAGCGCAGCGAGGCGCCTCCAACTCCCGCAACCGCCCCGCCGGCTCCGCGCCCGGCAGCCCCCGCGCCTTATCCGGGCGACCTCGTCCCGATGACCAAGATGCGGCAACTGATCGCCAAGCACATGATCGAGTCTCGCCGCACCAGCGCGCACGTTCACTGCATGTACGAAGTGGACTTCACCCGCATCGTCAACCTCCGTGCCAGGCACAAGTCCGGATTCGAGCAGCGCCACGGCGCCCGCCTCACCTTCATGCCGTTCTTCGTGCGCGCCGCCGTCATGGCTCTCCAGCAGTGGCCCATCATCAGCGCCAGCATCGAAGGTGACAACATCCGCTATCACCGCCACATCAACATGGGTATCGCCGTCGCTCTCGATTGGGGACTGATAGTCCCCGTTCTCAAGAATGCCGGAGACCTCAACTTCCTCGGCCTGCAGCGCGGCATCACCGACCTCGGCGAGCGCGCCCGCACCAAGAAGCTCAAGCCCGAAGACGTCGAAGGCTCTACCTTCACCATCACCAATCCCGGCCAGTTCGGAGCTGTGTTCGGCTTGCCCATCATCAACCAGCCCAACTCGGCCATCATGGGCGTCGGCGGCATCACCAAGCAGCCCATGGTGATCACCGACAAAGACGGCAACGACTCCATCGCAATCCGTTCAGTAGTCCATCTCACGCTCGGCTATGACCACCGCCTCATCGACGGCGCTGTAGCCGACCAGTTCATGGCCCAGGTAAGGAAGAATCTGGAAACCTGGAGCGAAGAAGTCGGCTAACCAGAGATTCTGAAGACCAAAGACCAAAAGGGTGCCCCACCCTTGTCTCCGCGCGCTTTTCGCGGAGACAGGGTGGGGATTTTGACTCTGGGGCTTAATTCGATCCCACGCCAGGCGACGCTGCCGGAGCGCTCTTGGCCCAGGTGGAGGCGTTAAGGCATTCCACTGTGCCATCGATAATCTTGGAAATCCCCTCGCGAAATTTTTCCGGATTCACGATCTCCCGCGCCGCAACCGCGTCCACTGTGGCAATCGCATTCTCCAGAAACGACATCGCCGCGTCTTTCTTCTCCGCGCCAGATCGTCCGCCAAGCAGACCCTCAATCCCATTTACGAGTGCGGGAATAAACGAAATGCCCCGTAGTAATTGATTCAAGAAATTCATATCCTCTCCTTTGTAAGACCCACTCACACGCGCCAATTCAAATTGAACCTCAAATAAATCCCGAATCTAGACACCGAATAGCGAATCCCCTCACTTCTTTATCGGGCCCTTTCGGTTTCCACTGTCATGCGCTTGAATCATCGACTTAATCTCGCTTTGCCCGTCGCGCAATTCGCCCAACTGCACTTCCGTCCGGATCCGCGCTTCCGAATTCGTCGTCGCAATCTGCTCCAGCCGCAACACCCGCGCCCTGGTCGTCTCAATTTCAGCGTCGCGCTTGGAGGAATTCCGCGCATCCTGAAGAACGTAGCCGGTTATCGAAAGCCCGATCGCCCCAATTGCCACCAATGTGCGTCCGTCGAACCTCGACAGCCGCTGCTGCCCCTTGCCGACCTCCGCGTCCTTGCTCCATGAGGCCTCCAGAGATTCAGCCAGGCCCCTCATCTCCTCGAGACGGTCCAAAACTTCCAGTTGGAAGTCCTTCGATGTGTACTGCACTGGCTGGGCCGGTCTCTCCGCGCCGGACCGATGTCTCTGCTGCCTCAGCACGTTGTCTTCGTTCATAACGGATAGTCCACATGCAGCGCGGCCGCGTACCGCGAGTACTTGGGCGGCGACGAGTTGTCATACAGCCGCAAGAAATAGTTTTGCGTGCGGCTCAACCGTGGCAGGGTGAACGTCTGCGTGCCGAATCGGCCCAGCAGATTCCTGTCGTTCGCCGCCCCCCATCCATAGTCATGGGCTCGCACTTCAACTCCTCCGTTGGGTGGGGTCATTCCCACATCCACTTGCACCGTCGTCGAAGTCACCTGCGTCAGCTGCGCGTCTGTCAAATTCGCGGCATAGTAAGCACCGGCCTGCGTCGTGGAAATCCTTGGCGGAGCATCTTGCAACGGAACCACCACGGCGCTCGCTTGATCCCGATACCCAAACGCCACCGCCGGATCATTGGCAAACTCGATCGTGTACGTGCCGCGGTCGTTCCCTGGATCGCTCACATCAACCGCAACCTTCCGGACGATCGCACTGAAGACCGCGTTCTGCGACGGCACATTCACCGCCACCGCATCCCCTGGAAAAATGTCATTGGCGCCACTCGGCAGGAAGTCGCTCCACGTCTGATAGCTGCCGCTCCACGCTTGCGCAGCGGCATCGTCTAGAATCGCCAGCGCCGCGTTTTCGCAGTCTGCTTGTGTCCGCGCCCCCGGAATCTTCATCGCCCTCACCAGTCCCCGCACTCCATCGTCCCCCCCGCGCTGCAGGCTCCCCACACTCTGGCTGTTTACCACCTCCGCCACCGCTCGTCCCGACCCGCGATAACTGGCCACAATCAGGGTGTTCAGTGGCGGCACGTATTGCGGGTAAAAATCCAGGGTCGTGGAACTTGCAATCATGCATTGCCCGCCATTCGAAAGTGACCCCACAAGCTGCGTCACGTAACCCGAATTCGGCAGCGCGGTCCGCACCTCCGGCAGCGAAATGTGTGTCCCATAGGTGTACGCGATGCTGCACTGCATGTTGATCGCGTTTACCAGTGCGTACGTGCAGAATCCCGCAGCGTTGGCGATGATGTTGTCGTAGAGCACGGTAGCCGGCGCAACCAACGTCGCCAGGTTGGCCGGGTCGATGTCCTGCAACTCCAGCACCAGTCGCACATCCGCCGCTACCGCCGCTCCCCCTCTCGCGCTCCCCGCCGGATGCGCCCACGAATGATAGATCTCGCCCGAACGGTACACCTCCATCGAATACAGATACGTGGTCAACACGTACCGGTGTCCCGCGGTCGTCGGCACCACCGGCCCCGTCGCCGCCCCATTGATAAGTGCCTGGATATTCGATGCACTGCCATTCGGAGTAACCTGAAATCCCGCCAGGCACCGCGCCACCGCAATCCCTCCCGCGTAGAGTCCTCCGATCACTCCGCGCGAAGCGCCGCTAAAGCTCACGTCGCCGTGCTGCAATTCCAGTGCGCCACCCAGCTCAATCTGCTCCGTGAACGACACCATCGTCTGTCCGTCCTGTCCGCTTCCGCCGCTGATCTGCAACGTTTGCGCCGCAACAGAAATTGCAGACGCTGGATCGCTCGCCGTCCACGTGGCTGGATCCAACCCCGATCCCGCATACTCTTCGTCGATCAGTGCCGCCCTGATCTGCTGAAAGGGCATCTGCGATAGGTAGAAGCGCTGGCTCATCCCGTTCCCGACGAAATAGTCGCGTACATACGCTTGCGGTTCGTCGAGCCCGATCACTGTCACGTCGTTAACCACAGAATTCGGCTGAACCAGCTTCAGTCCCATCGGCGAAAAATTTCCATCACCCTCACTCAAGGTGTACGAGACTGCTCCTACCGGAGCCAGCACCAGCGCCCCGTTCATCGCCCGGTAGCTGCCCCGCGCCGCCAGCGCGATCTCGCCCGCGTGAAATGAGAACTTCTTCTCCGGACTCACCGTGTACGCCGCCAGCACATCGACATCCTGCACCGCCGTCGTATCAAAGCCTCCAGGCAGCAGATCCTGTGCCAGTTGCCGTAAGGCCGACCCCGCACTCCGCGCGATGAATGACTTCTGGTTCGACAAGACCTTCTGATCCAGCAACACTTCATCGCTCTCCGCAATCAATTGATACCGGTACACCGCTCCATGCTCTCCCCATCCCAGACACTCGAACTGCGGCGCCTGCGTCAGATACCCCGTGAAGACGAAAGTCCCGTCCGTCTTGGTCAACCCAATCCGCGCCCCGATCACCGGCACCACAAACTCATCTTGGTTCGCAATCAGGCTCACTCGCAATCCAGACGGCTGATTCAACGTTCTTTCCACCCGAGCAGCAACCGTCGCATCCACGCAGGCCGTGTAGTCAACAGGCCCAAGGCCACTCAAATTGTCGATCGTCAATTTCATCGTGATTGCCCAAACCCCTCTGTGTTCCTGTGTGTCCCCTGGGTGAAAGGTCCTCAGTAAGTGGCCGCCATCGCCACCGGAAGAGCGCTCCCAACAACCGCCTGGAACCACCATGGAAGAAAGCCTCAACGACTGCTGAAACCGCCGTGAAAGAGCGGCCCCCGATACAACTGCTGGCAACTACCGTGGAAGAGCAACGCAACGACTGCCAGGAACGACCGTGGAAGAGCGGCCCTTCCAGGGCCGCAAAAACGTCGCCAAAAGAGACGGGCTTCAGCCCCCGTGGTCGCCGCCCTAATAAACCCCCGCCTGCGCCGCCGGAAAGTAACTTCGATAGCACAACACCGTCTGCCCATCATTCCCGTCGGTATACGGCAGCGCCAGAAACGATGCCCGCAGCGAGATCGCCGACACCGCCTTCGCAACCGCAGCGAACCCCTCCCGCAAGCCCTTCCCCGCCGTTTTTCCTGCGCTGCTCGCGCTCAGCCGCGGATAGTAGAAGCACACCCGCCCGCCAGACTCCTCCTGCGCCACAAACAGTGCGGACCACTCCTGGAAGAACGACCCACCCTCGCGATCGACAAATGCAACAACCACCTGCGCCGATGCGCCCGCGGCCGGTGCTCCCCCCAGCAATGGCTGCGCCAGCAGCACCGACGTCGCCGTGACCTCCGCCACACGCCCCACGTTGAAAGTCACCCGTCGCACATAGTTCGGATCCTGCTTTACCGCCGCCGCGCCGCTCACATACGCCGCCGCAATTCCCGACCCGACGTACCCGATCTGCTGCTGGTAGTCGACGTCCACCGCAATCAGGCAACCGGCCGGAAACGAACCCGTCGCCCCAGCACCGAGAATCACCTCACTCGCCGTCGATCCCGCCAGCACCGCCACCGCCGGAGCCGGCAGCCCGCCTGACGGAGCCGCCGATATGCTCCCAGACATCGGTGCCAGCACATTCATATGCTCCGACCCGCCCGCCAGGGCCATCTGCAACTTGCCCCACTGACAAAAGTCGAACTCGACTCGCGCCTCTAGCGCCCCACGAAACTGTGCCGCCGGCATGCTCCTCACTCCAGTCCGCACCGTGTCCGTCGGAGTCTCATACCAGCGTTCGAAATTCTCGATCCATCCCAAATCCAGCCACGGGTCAGGCGGCGAGGCCAGTAGAAATGCCCCAGACTGCCCCGGATCGAAAATTGTCGGTGTCTCATTCACCCGGTTCACAGGCGCGAAATACGCCCGCATCTGCCGCGTCACCGGCACCATCGCCGCTCGCAAAGGAGTCGTGCTCATGACAGCGTTACCTCCGGAAAGAAGTACATCGTCAGCTTCACGTTCCGCTGCAGGCGCGCATCGTACTGATCCTCAGTGGCTCCGGCGATACGCTCCCTGAACATCCCCGAGCCTTTGCCCTCCCCAAATGACGGCTGCGCCCAAAACACACTTGTGCCCAGGTCCATGCTCGGCGATTGTGTGTAATCTTGCTTTCCCGCGTTCGGCGGCTGGCAGATACTCAGCAACTCGTCGTCCAGCTGCGCCAGCAGCCTGCCGCGATCCACCATGCTCGCAACCGTTCCCAGTGTGTAGTAGGAAATGAAGACATCCAGGCCGATCAGCGGAGCGGTCCCCGTATGCCCCCTGACCACCTCCGCCTTTCCCCACTCGATGTAAAACGTGTTCAGCATTGGGTCTGCAGTCGTAGGCGGCAGATTCTCCACCACCACCACCGCCGGCACCGTCGTCCCATTCAGCGTGACCGTCCTTGCCGGATTCAATCCCGCCAGCCTCTGCTGCAACGCCAGAAAAAAACTGTCTTTCGCAAATTGCATAAAGAATTCCCTCGACCCAACGACCACGACTCACGTAGCGACAGCCGCCTCGGCTGTCCCGCGAAGTAAAGCGAGCGCTCCCGGGGTTAGTTTCCCCGTGTCCCTCTGTGTCCTCCGTGGTGAGCGGTCTTCCTGAGCTCCGACCCCCGGCCCCCTGCCCTCTCACTCCACTGCCGTCACCACATAGAAACAGACCGTCCCCGCCAGACACTCCGGCACAACCTTTTCGACATGAAAAAGTTCGTTGCCATGGTTCAACCCAATCACCGCGTTGAACAGATCGTCTCCAGTCGCCATCCCCAGCGTTGGCAATTGACCCTCGATGACCGACGCCGGCAGCCAGAACTCAACCCTCCGTCGCGGTCCAATACTCCCCGTCGTCAGTTCCCGCATCACCACCGGTGAAATCAGCAACTCCTGCACTCCCGGATCCACCAGCCCCAACTGTCCCCCAGCGTCCCCTGCCATCGCAGTCGCTGGCAACAGCAGGGTGATCGTATCTCTCCCCAGCGCCCTCAACAGCGCATCCGCCGCCCGCAGCAAACCCGACCCGCAAATACCGCCACCCATATCCCCTCCAAATGTGCCGCCGGCGCTTCAGCCCGCGACTCTCACCACAACCTCTACGCGCCCTTCCTCGCCACAAACGGCTCCAGCAAACTTCGTACCGTGTCATCCATCAATGTGTCGCCGAAATAATCCAGACGCATCCGGTCGATCTTCCCCGACTTCACATTCAGCGCCGGAGTCACCTGCGCATTCTTCACAATCTGTGCGCACGCCACCTTCACACCTGGCGGAATCGTCGCCAGCCCCGCGTTGTACACCACAGCCACTTCGTTGAAGAACAATCCCAGCGCATTCACCGGAAACGTGATCTCCCCGCTCTCCGCCCAGATATCGACCGTCGTCGGATCGATCGCCGTCCACGATCCCGGCAACCCAAACATCAACGCAAACTCCAGGCTCAGCTCGGGAAACGGCCACTCCCCCCGCCGCGGAATCCCGTACCGCCCCTGCAGCGTGACGATCGGCGTGGTCGCCGGCGACACCGTGACCAGCGGCAGATAACTCAATCTCACCGTGTTCAGGTCCGGAGGCATCTTCAACCGCTCTTCATACTGGTTCACTCCCAGCGTCGTCCGCCGGCAGTGCGCATCGATAATCGCCGACGCCGCCGTCACCCACGATGGGTCCGTCGTCGCCTCCAGCCCGTACGTCAAATACTCGGTCGCATCCAAATAGTTCATGATTGATGTCTCTTCTGCGATAAACGCGTGTGGTGGTGGGGATTTTGACTTCCTGACTTTCCTGTCTCCAAAGTGGGTGCCCCATTTCTCGCGCGCTTTTTGCGCGAGAAGTGGGGCTTTTGCTAGACCACCGTCCGCGCTCCTACCGCTGCACTTTCACTTCGTAGTGCGCAAAGTTCGCCCCCTTTACCACCGGAGCTCCGAACTTCACCACCACCTGCTGCTGGCTCAACGAATTCGGCAATCCGAGCCGGAACACTCGCGGATTCGGATCCGTCAGCCAGTGATACTCGATCAGGTCCTCGGTCACGATGTACGCCGGCAACACCGCCGATCCTGATCCCGGTACTCCCGTGTATCCCAGCGCCCATTCCGGGATCAGCGGCAGTTCTCCAGCCTGTGTCGACAGAGCCTTCACCTTGTAGCCCGCGGTGATATCCACCGTGTTCAGCACAACGTTGAATTCTGTCTTCATTTCCTGGTCGATCAGATCGAGCAGCACCGGATTGGCATAGATCGCCGTCGGCCTCACCTGGTACGACGAATTTGCGACCATGGATGCGACCGTGCTCTTGATCCCATCCACAATGCTCTTGGTTGTTCCGATCGTGATCGTGTTGCCCCCCGCATCGATCTGCCCGATCACCCCAAAATATTGCGCAGTCGTTGGAGCGCTCAGCGAGGTGTCCGTTCCGTTCCAGAGCGCAACATCGTGCGTACGCATCAGTCCGTCCACCGCGTCCGCAAGATCCTTTGCCTGCAAATACGCGAACTGACTCTGCTGCGCCGTTACCTCCAGATCGAACAGGTTGTAATTGATCTGTGACACCAGTGCCTTCAGTGGCACTGACATCTCCACTCTGGTGGGCGCCTGTGCAACCGGAGCGATGCTCCGCGGGTCCATGAATGCCTGTGCCGCCGTCGGAGAGGCAATCGCCGTCTCCTCGAAGAATCGCGACGGATGTCCGGTCGCCGGAACCTGCTTCATCCGTTGCCCAAACACTCCCCGCCGCCTCACGATGTCAAAGATCTCTGTCTGGTACCGGTTTACTTCCACCGCACCCGGTCCCAGGTAATCCGCCGCAGCCATCAAGTCCAAAAATCGTCCCTGCATGTTTTCTCCTTAATGATTGATTTGTCCGTCTGAAACTCTTCCCAAACCTCGCGCTGAAACTCATCCAAAACCCTTGTCATCCTGAGCGAAGTCGAAGGACCCCGTGTTCGTTTGCGCTATCGCATCCTCCGCAAGGAGTTCTCTCCCCGAATTCCTCATGAAACCTAACGTCAGAAAAAAAGAAGGACGCGACAAAGTCGCGCCCTGTTCTTCCTGACGTCTGAGGTCCGACGCCCTAATCGATCATCCCCGCTCGCGCCAGCTCCGCCTTCACCGCAATCCGCTGCTCCACGCTCAGACTCTGCAGCGTCTTATCCAGCACTCCTTTCTCGATCTTCTCGCCGCCCGCCTCCTCACTCTTCGCCAGGATCGCCGACACCATCGGCGGAAGCGTCTTCCGAACCATCCGCGTCGCCTGCGCCTTCAACTCTGTATTGGACTTCTCCAACTCCGCCACGCGCTCCTGCAATTGCCGCGTAGCCTCGCTCTGCACCGGTTCGTAAGACGCCCGCTCATCTACCGATGCCACAATCCGGTCGACCTTCGCATTCAGCGCGTCCTGCTGTGCATCCAGCCGCCCCAACACGCGATCCAGCGATTCGGCTGCCGTTGCCAGCCGCTCCGCCGTCGCCATCAACTGCCGCATCATCTCTTCATTCATCCGTTTGTTTCCTCCATAATTTTCTTTCTTGCCATCCTGAGCGCGCTCTTTGTGCGAAGGACCTATGCATTGCTTTCTCGGTACTGGGTACTCGGTACGCGCCACTCGCCACTCGGTACTAAGAACTCAACTCAATCCACGTCTCCTGAAACGCTGCCTTTTCCTTCCACAAAATCGCCGCACCCGTGAACGTCACTTTCTCAAGAATCCAAATCCGCGCCCGCCGGTCCACCAGATCCACGTTCGTTACTTCGAACGACATCCCCAACCCGGTTCCGCCCTTTGCCTCAGCCTGCAGTGCGGCGTGTTGTTCACCAGATGAACGCTCATCACGTGCCGAGCCGATCAGTGTGCGAATCTGCTCAACGGCCGCGCTCAACGAAGCTCGTAGCCGCGTTCCTTCGGTTCGCCTTCCCCTCGAAATCCCAAGCATCGACGCCCCAGGTCTGACGTCCGAGGTCCGCAGCGCCGCTGCCACCGGCCTCCGCCCAAACTTCCCGATCTCCTCCACGATGTCCGGAAAGTCCTTCGCATACAGATATCCGCCGATTTCCAGATAGCGCCCCACCACTTCCGCGCGCGTGATCACACCCACCTTCCGCCGCACGTCGTGCCGGTCAAACGACGGCGCATAATCCAGCGCCATCCCCAACAGCGACGGCAACGCCGCCTCCGCCGCCTTACGAGTCAGCACCACTCTCCGCCCCTCCGATCCCGACGGGGCCCTCGACGACGCCACATCTACCATCGTCAACACTCCCCGAAACGCCGCCCGGTTCGGATGCCCCTCTACCTCCGGCATCTCCACCGCCATACTCTCCAATGCAATCGTCATGTTCCCCTTCCATCCCCCCAAACTTTGTCATCCTGAGCGAAGCGAAGGACCTATGCATTTGTTCTGTCTTCCTGAGCGAGGATTGTGCTTCGCTGAAAGCGAAGCACAACCGCAGTCGAAGGACCCCGCGCCAGCCCGCACCACCACCGGCCTCGCAAGGAGTTCTCTCGTTCGCCCTAACCTGTGCTAAATTCACTCCAAGCTTATGAAGCGGCTCGTAGGCATTAGTTTCGTCGTTCTGGCTCTCATACCGTTCTGCCCTGCTCAATCCGCCCCGCCGACCTACGAGGAACTCAGTGCAAGAATGCAGCCCCTCAGTCGTCAACAGCTCATCGCTTGTCTGAAAGAGAAGCCAACCAGTTGTCCTCTCGAAGATCCCTATTGCGACCCTCTTTGGATCGCCGCGGAACTCGGACGCCGCAAGCATCCCGATCTACTAATCACCGCCTACGCTAAGGCAGACAAGACCCAACGCCAGTATCTAGCCGAAGCACTCTGGCACATCGACGACCCCAGAGTTGCAACGTTCATGCGCTCGATCGCCTTCGATCATCTGCCGCCTGGGCCAGACAGCGAGGAGGTGTTCTTCCCGCTCGACTACCTCGCCCAACGTTGCGATCAGCGTGCCCTCGCGCGCCTCAATCGCAGGGTCAACTTCGATGAGGGCTATCCGGTCGGCTGCATGTTATGGGCACCAGCAGTCGAATCCTTTGCCCGCTGCAATTACCGCGCAGCGGCGCCGAATCTAGTTCGTTCCCTGAACTCTGCTTGCGTGAATATCATTGACGCGGCAGAACACGGCCTCCAGAAGTTCTTCCCAGGTTCGTGCAAAGCCGCCGGATCTTTTGACGACGAAGCTCGCTGCTACGACAAGGCGCTCCAGAAACACTCCCAGACACCTCAATAACAATCGCGCCAACAGGTCCGCGGAGTCTGCGCCGGCTACCCCTCCAATTCCGCCAGCCCCCGCATCCGCCTCACCTCATTCACCGTCAACACTCCGTTCCGCAGCAGAATCTCTTGAATCTGCGCTTCCTCCAGCGGATCCGTCGCATCCACGTCCGCAAACACAAACTCCAGATCGCTCCATCCCAGCCGTTTCCCAATCGCCCCACGCGTCAGCGATTCCGCCAGCAATCGCGCCGTCGGAACGATCGCCTGCCGGAACGCCAGTTCATTCATTTCCTCCGCGGTGGAGCGGTTCACATCCCGCTCCACCCCGAGATAGAACGGAGGAAGGTCGAACGCGGAAGCGACGACTCGCAGCAGGAACTCCTGCCACTGCAGTCGCAAGTCTGCATCGGTGCCTCCACCGAACCTCAGCACTTCCGGTTTGCTCTCGACCGATAGGATGGGCACCTTCCCCGTGCCCTCAATCTCGTCCTGCCACCACCGGATCAGCCGCTCATGATGCTCCGGCGTCAAGTCCTGCAACCACAGCGCATACTGCACCACTGAATTTGAAGCCAGTCGCGACGCATACCGGTGCGCGGCCAGAAACGCGTTGATGGTCTCAAACGCCACCTCCAGCCGCCCCAACCCAAACGGTGTATGCGTCCGCGGATTCAGCCGGATATAAATCAGCTCGTCATCATTCAGCTTGATCTGCGAGTTTGACTGATCGCCCACCTGCACATACCGCTGCGATTGCGGCGACCCATCCCACTCCAGGTTCATCCGGATCGACGCCCCATCCACCGCCCACATCGCCAGCGGCCGCGCCGGATCCCCTGACTCCTGCACCTCAATCGCACCGAACCCGCCGACGATAATGTCCTCCAGCACCTGCTCCGCCAGCGATCGGAACGAATCATCCGGATTCGGTTCCGCAAAGTTCGCAGCCAGGATCCCCGCCCGCGCCGCTCCATCCGGAGTCGACTCCAGAGCAAGTCCCTGCCGCGGTTGCACTCTCCACCGCATCCCTGCAATCCGGTCCTTAATGCAGTTGATCGCTCGCCGCGCAATCGGAGTCTCCGAGAACCGCCGCAAGTTATAGGGAGTCGGCTTCGGCATCGCCTCTGTCATCGGTCCATAAGAGTTAAAGATCGACGGCAGCCCCGAGGTCCGCCGCTTCTTCTCAATCGCCGTCGTCGGGCCCGCCGCCGACACTCCCGCCACCCGGCGCAACGCGCCGCGTACCGCCTCTGTAATTTTCATAAGTTTTTGTTCCTACCCGATCGTGCCTATGTGGCGCGGGCACTCATGCCCGCGAACTCCATCCATCAGCAAAAAACTCAAGGGTGGGACTTTGACTTCCCCTGTGTGCCCCCTGTGGTGAAAGCTCTTGATTCCGCCCAACAAAAAAGCCCCGCCGCAGCGAAGCTTTTATTGAGAAGGACTCTCCCGCGCTAAGGCATCGTGCTGAACAGCCAAAACAGCGCGGTGCCGATGCAGGCAACCGCAAGCGGCAAGATCAGTCGTGGCCGCCCAAACAAGCACAGAACCAGAGCCGCCAGCAACGTTCGAAAAATCGGCCTGTGCCACGCCTCAACCCATTCGGCCTGGAGCCCCACACCTATTCCGCTTCCCCAATCGGCCCTTGGCATAAGCGATGCCATGATGAGCCACGACAGCGCTGCCAAAAAAATCAACACCAGAGAAACCATGCTGATCCGATTTCGCCAGTTGCCGGGTTCGTGTCGCATTCGCATCAAAAAGAAAAGCCATGCATAAAGCATGCCAATCGGTGCAAGCAAGATCAGCACCGTATCGACGATGTTCTCGCCAGCTGTCACGCTCCTAACTCCCGCCTCGTCACCTCCGCAATCCCTGCCATCTCACCCGCCCCCGCCACCCTGATCCTGCTCTCCTCCATCATCTCCAACGCAAATGCAACCTCATTCCGACTCCGATCCAACCCATCTTCAACCACCGCCGTCAGCAGCGGTACCACTCCCGCAACCTTCTCCAGCACCGGCGCAATCTTCGGATACCTCGCCGCCAGCATCACCGCCGAATCCACGCTCGTCCGCATCGACACCGCATGAAACAACTTGATCTCACTCCCCACCCTGTACCCGAAATCAAACTCAAATGGATCCCCCAGCTTGGTATAAGGCTCTGCCGGCACCGCATTCAGAAGCCGCAACACCCCCGCATCCTCGAACGCCGTTCGCATCGTCTCCAGAATCTTCTGCCGCCCCGCCGGCTCTCGCATCCGCGTCAGCTTCGCGGTCTGCAGAAAGATCCGGGCAACATCCTCAACCTCCGCCAGGGCCACCTTCTCCGTCAAAGCCGGCATCACCGGCGAGACCTGAATCACATTCGAGAACGAATCCTCCATCCTCCGCAACAACGCCGCCCGATCCCGAGTCTGTCCAATCTCCTGCCGAATCTCCCTCTGCAAAGCCTCCAGCACATCCAAATCCACCTGCGGATCCAAACACTGCACTCGATTCCAATCTTTCGTGAACCGCACATCCACCAGCGCTGCCCCCTCCGGCCCACTCTCCAGAGCCAGGAGCCCGAAATTCACGAACTCCCCCTTCACCGCGTCCGGCACATACCGCAGCAGGAAGAATTCGAGTTTCCGTCTCTCAGCCATTAGCAGTTAGTAATCGCCATCGAGTCTCATTGACTAAATGCCAATTGCTAATTGCTAATTGCCTCCTCCTTGCCCATCTGTATCCTCTGTGGTGAGTGCCTCTGACTCTAATGCTCCAACCATCCCGGAAACGGTCTCCGCGGCGACACCCGAAACGCTTCAATCAACTCCCGCACTCGCCCCCGCCGCGAAATCAAAGTCCGCCCCAGCTTCTCCAACTCGTCCATCTCACTCTCATACCACTCCGGAGGAATTTGGTTCACCACATTCCACACCACATCTTCCTCCATCTTCTCCACCCGCGAGAGCCACGGCTCAAACGACTCCCACCCGCGTACGCTCTCATACACCTCATTCCGTGCATACACGCCGCGCAGCGGATAATCCGGAAACGTCCACTCTCCCGCGTTAAAGCAATACCCCTGGTCGATGAACGCCGCCGTAAACTTCTTCTCGCGCAACTTCTTCCAGAACGCCGCCTGCCGCCCGTTCGCGTTCCCCGTCCACTTGTCCAGCACCAGCATTCCGGCGAACGTCTCCAGATTCCGCACCAGCCCCAGCATCTCCACTGGAAGATAGTCAAACACCTGCCCCTCCAGTGGACTCACCACATACCGCGACCCAAATTGTAGTCCCGCCTGGCAACGAATCGTGTTGTGCGCCAGTTGAATGTGCAACTCCGGCGTATGCTCCACCAGCCATTCATCAACTTCAACAACCTCAGTCACCGGCACCGGCAACTGCACCCGCTCCGCCAGCCTGGTCGCCAGCATCTCATTCGCCAGCACCCGCAAGTGCTGCGGATTATTTCGGAACTTCACCACGTAGAAGTGTCCATCCGAGCAGCGCATCAAATGCCCCTGTGCCCCGCCCCGCATCCGCCGAACGTGTTGGACCGCTTCAATCAAAATTCGCCGGCGTCTCGCCCTCGTACTTGTCCGCGTAGCGACAGCCGCCTCGGCTGTCCGGCCAGCGCAAAGCGCGGCCTGTAGAACTCCGCCCGGGTGGTGAGAGCTCTTTCCGGCCCCAACCACAAAAGCCCGCAATCTTACCGCATCCGGCGCCCCCAAAGCTGTGACGAACAAACATTCCCACAGCCCGCCGCCGACTCTCTAATCCTTAACCCACGTCCAACGACGCCATCTCCACCCGCCGACGCACTCTCCCCGCATCTTCCCGCCGTACCGCCAGCGCAATCGCAATCGCCATCACACAATCGTCATGTGCCCCCTCAGCCGCCGCTCCATGCCCATCGGCATATCGCACAAACGTCTTCAACTCCGCCAGCAGCCGCGGACTGTGAAACAACTCCGGCTTCTCGATCAAAGTAGCCGCCAGATTCTCGATCATCCACGGCCTCGTCACCACCGACGTCAGCCACCCATCCTGCCCGCCCTGCTGGAACAGATTCTCGTACTCTAGATCTTTCAAATGTGCCAGCACCCCGTACCCGTGATTATTCCGCTCTACCGCAATCAGCGCTTCTCCGTAGCGCCGCCCCAGTTTCACTAGACGCCGCGCCAGTTCAAACGGAGGAAAGTGTCCGTGCAACTCGGCGCACTGCAATCCCGACGCGCGCTCGATCACCTGTGCGCAAGCGTAATCCCCATCCGTTCCTCCGCCCGACGTGTCCGCACCAATGATGTATTGCCACTTCTCCTGCCGCGGAAACCATGCCTGATACCTCCCATTGTCCTGGGACTCCACCGCCGGCCCCGCCTGCGCCGCCGCCCTCTCGATCGAGTCCAGATCAAACACGCACTCGCCCGACGCCAGAAAGCACGACACATCATCTTCCGCGTACTCCTGCGCCGCATGCCCTTTCATTAAGCGCAGCCGCGTCCGCCGCCACGCAATCTGCTCCTCCGTCAATCCGTGTTTCGAAACCAGGTCCTTCTCTTCCTTCGTCAGTTCCCCAAGCTTCGTTACTTGCTCTTTATAAGACGCCTCGTACCACCACGGAAAGAAGTGCCGCACATATCCCTGCTCATCCGCTTTGCTCCATTCCTCGTAAAAAAGTCCCGCCGCGCCATCGGGCGACGACTCCAGCACGATCTCTCCCTCCGGAACCACCGCCGCCCGCAGCGATGCCAGCGTTTCCCCCGCCCCGCGCGGCCAGCGGGAGACCTCCGAGCAATGTAAATTTTGGATGGTCATCCCGCGTCCCGCGTTGCTATCCGCCGTCTCCACCCGATACTCGCTATCGAGATTGGGAAATACTATCTGGCGGACGTTGGAGCGCGATTTCACCAGCGCTCCTCTCCGCACCCGCGAATTGGGCAGGTTCTCCCAAAACCGGTGCACGATATTGAAAATCGCCTGCGCCGACTCGTCGTTGTGCGCCACCTGCACCGTCAGCGTCCCCGGCCGCGTAATCGTCTGAATAAAAAATCGCGCCGCAATATACGTCGTGATCCCCACCTGCCGCGCCTTCAGCACAATGTTCCGCTTCTCGCACCTCCGCGAATACTCCTGCTGCGCCCGGTTCAGCTTGAGGTAATGCACCCCGCCCTTCTTCACCCGGATCTTCAGCAGCCCCCGAATCAACAAGTCCCTCACACTCTGCTCGTTTGCCTTACAGTCCAGGTGCCTCCCGAATTGTTCCACCAACCTCAAATCAGTCCACACGCGCAATCCCCAAAAAGTGATCTCGACCGGGTGCCCCATTTCTCGCGCGTTGTTTGCGCGAGAAGTGGGGCTTTTGACTCCCCCCGTATCCCTCTGTGCCCCCCGTGGTAAAAGCTCTTCGCCTTACTTCAGCATCCCCACCGAAGCCACCCGCTCCACTTTCCCATGCAAATGAATCTGCAACGAACCCGTCGCCCGATCCACATCCGCATTCCCCGTCTTCGCCGTCAACGTCGAGTTGTAAGATTTCACGAACTCGCTCGCAGCGAGAGGTGTTTTCGGATGCCCCGTCCTCACCTGCGCTCTCAGAGACGCCCGAGCCAGTCCTGGTCCCTGACCGCTGGCCCCTGATCCCTGCACCAGCGGCACCACCGCCGCCAGCGACTGCACCTCCGACAGCACAATCCCCACCACCGCCGCAATCTTCGTCTGCGTCGCCGCATCCTTGATGTGCAACGCCCCCAGCAGTCCCTGCAGATTCCCCTGCACCGCCCCAATCGCGCTCTGAATCTGATTCAGAATCCCCGGCCTCGCCGCCGCGTCCGCCTTGTCGTACGCCGCAATCAGCGACTGTACCAGTTGCAAATCCGCCTCCGCCTGCGCCCCCGCGGTTTGAATCACCGTCAGATCCTCCGCCGTCACCGTCTTCCCCTGCAGCAACGCCACCAGCGTCACCAGGTTCGCCGCCGCCGGAAGCAGCACCGACACAATCTGCTCCGCCTCATCGACCCAACTCGTCGTGCATCCCGACAAGATCATCGTCAGGCACAGCACCATTCCTAAAATCATTCGTCCATAATTCCGACCCCGCATAACGCCCTCCGTTTGTTCTGTGTTCCTTCTGTGTCCTCTGTGGTGAATGGGTTTCCCGAAAATAGAAAAGCCCAGCGCCGTAAGCACTGGGCCCATCCGTAGCGCCGGCGACTCGCCGGGCTGTAGCGCGGCCATCTTGCCCGCACCCCTCCATTCTCCACAACCGCAGCCCCTACTCCACCGTCAGCAACACCGCCCGATTATCCAGCACAATCGAAGTCACTCCGCTCAGCGAATGACTTGCCCCTGTCATATCCTGATAGTGAACAAATCCCTGCCCCGCCACGCCGTACGCGCAACTCGCCGTATTCGCGATCCCGTCGTAATAAACGATCCGCGCCAGGCTCTGATCCGGCAGCACCATAGGAAACTCGTACACGTTCGACCCCGCCGCGCAATCATTCCTCGCCGTCTTCGTGAATCCCGTCTGCAGAAACGTTGCCCCCGCCAGCCAACTCTGAATGACCTGAACCGCCGACCCCGTCGGACAAATCGTCCCATTCTGCCCCTGCAACACCGGACCAATCGTGCAATCGTTGCTCCCCGTCGACAGGTAGTACCAATCCGCGTTTGCAATCCCCTTCTGCGCGATCAGCGTGTAATATCGGCTCACGAACGCCTGCTCATATTGCGGATCCACCGTACCCGACACCGCCCCCCAACTGAACTCCGAAATGAAGATCGGCTTGTTGATCCCGAACGTCGCCATGTCCGCCTTCAGCACATTCAACCCCGCGTCAATCGTCTCCGGTACGGAGCATCCCGAATTCGCAGGCGGTGTACACGTGCTGTTCACCAGATACCCGTGAACCGATATCAGATCCACATAGTTCGCGATCCCATCGGCTAGCAGCTTGTACTCCAGCCCGTTCAGATTGAATGCCTGATTGTTCGGCCCCGCCCCCGCCACCGGTGGGCTCATGATCTTCACCTCCGGATCCATTGCCGTCTTCGGATACGTCCCCCCCGCATTACAATTCTTTCCCTGCAGCACACACTGCGCATCCTGCGTCATCCGGATCAGCATCTTCATCGTTGGATCGGTATAACCCGAACACTTAGTGCTGATGTACGGGTTATCCCAGAATCCGTTCACGTTCCACTCATTCCATATCTCGAGATACTGAATCTTCCCCACCCCCGTATGGTTCCACAGCGCAGTCAGGAACTGGATCCATGTCGCATCCGTACCCGTGCCATCGCAATTCAGATCCTTCGGCGGTGTGCACGAACCATTCGGAGTTCCCAGCGGCGGATAATTGCAATTCAAGCTCTGCGTCACTCCCGTGCCCGTGCAACTGTTTTGGGTCGACCCCGCGCCGCATCCGCTGGCATCGAAGTTCGGCACCTTTCCCAGCGTCAGGATGATCTGCGCATTCGCGCCAAATTTTCCCAGCCACGTATCCAGCTTCGTAAATGTGCAATCCGACGTCGCCGTATTCGTGCAGTTCGGACCCGCCTGCAGGTCAGCCCACCCCGTCGACGTGTCCCACAAGCGAATCACCGGGAATCCCGCGCTGAAGTTCGGCGCAGGAAACGGAGTCGTCGTCTGGTTGTAATGCACTCCAAACAGCAGCGGCGATACCGGCGGCAGGTCCGGATACGAATCCCCAGCTCCGTAATAAGTCACCGTCTGCGCCGCCTCAATCGCGCCCACATCGACTCCTAGATCTCCCGCGTCACTGGCGTTATAAGCGCCACTCGCCGAATAAACGCTTGCCTTGCTGTTGCATGCGGCATCTCCCGCATGGCACAGCCGGTACTGGTGCCAGTCGTTCAGCATCGCCGGAAAAGACCCCTGACTCATCGCCCCCACGATCCCTGCGCAATTCTCCGTCGTAGGATCGTTGCCGTTGCAGTAACTCGTGGGCGTCCCATACAACGTCGTTGGTGGATTGATCGCCGCCGACGTTGCGCTGTACTCCGTATAACAAGCCGCCATGCCGCCCGCGCCGGTGCTGTGTCCCGGGCAAGTCACGCCTACGTCTCGCCCGGGGAATAAGTCGTTGTTCAACACCAGGGTCGAAGGATCGTAGGCCTTCGTTGTCGTCCGCGTCCCCTCGCCAAACGTCGAGTTGATCCCGCCCCCCACGAAAATATCGTTGGTGAACGTTACGTTCCGCGACTGTGAATACGGCGCGCTCCCTCCATTTGCCCCGTTCTGCGGATCGTTCGAATAAGTTAGGTTAGACAGGAAGCTACTGTCGTGTAAATAAGTAAGATATCTTCCATATCCCTGTATGTTGTTAAACGTGCATCCCGTGGTGGAAGCGTTCGCCGTCCCCGGATTTGCATACACCACGGCCAGCCCGCTCGGATTCGTCCCCGGCAATGCCGGCGGCCCTAGTGTCGTCGCTGACGTGTTAAATGTCGCATCCGAGCAACCCGAGACCTGCACCGGATCGCCCACCACAGCGTCAGTTTGCAACTGTCCAGGCTGGCTCGTCAGCGTCAGCGTCGTGGTCAATCCCGCCGCGTCTCTCTGTGCCGTCGCCGCCCACGCATTCCCGTTCCCACCCGTTCCGAAACGGAAGCCATATTGCGGTGTCGACGTAAACCCTGTAACTGAGCATCCCGGATTATTCGTGTTCACTCCATACAATAGATTGTTCGTGAACGCGGCCCGCTGCGGAGCGTTCGTCACCCCGCCGCCATTTCCCCCTGCGCTGGCTGACCTCGAACCCCAGTTAGGCCCATTGCAGGACAGCCGCTCGATGTTATTCGTTGCCGTAACATCCGTTTGGCTTATCCAGTAGTTATTCCCCTGCGGTCCCCCCGACGTGTTGTCGGTCTTCCAACTCATGATCGTCCCATTCTGTGCTCCGGAGTTATCCACGTTCTCCAGAATGTTTCCGTCCAACAGATACCGCTGGCTGAACTTGCTCTCATGCGCATTTTTCCGCACATAGCTATTGCCGCCACAAGACAGTCCATTCACGCACAGCTGAGCCTGCCACGCCAGCATCCACGAGTAGGGGTACGTATATCGGTTCGCGCGATCCTCGACATCACGACACGTCACGAACCCCATGATCGGAATCGCCGCCGACCATCCCCCGCAAAACACCCCGCTCGACTGCCCCTCGAACCAGTTATGGACGAACTTCAGGTTTTGCCCCAGCTTCACCGCGGCCACGTGTCCCTCAGCTCCAGGACGCAATGACCGGTCCACGTAGCTATACGAAATCGAGCACCCGATGCAGTTCATTGAAACATCATTCGGCAGCGAATTCGCTCCCGTCGGCCCGGCCGTCGCCACACCCCCGCTCACCGCAGCGTCGGTCCAGTCTCCGTGCAGGTAGTCATACGCCAGATGAATGTGCGCCGGTATCTGGCTCACCGCCGTTTCTGTCCCCTGTCCAATTGCGACCGGCGCCAATGCCGCGGCCAGCCCCGCTTGTGGCCGGATCTCCGCATTCAAAATCGCAAAGTGATGCGGCCCCACTCCATTCGCGTCGGCCGCTGCCGTCTGCACCGCATTGCAGTTGTTCCCCGCGCACTCGATCGTGTACATCGACGCCACATCGTCATACGCCGAAGAGCTTGTCGCTGCTCCGTTCGCCAGCGTGAACGCTCCGCTCACAGGAGTTACTGTCATTCCCAACTGGTAGCTCATCGACGATCCATCGCACCCCAGATTCCGAATTCCAGGTTGCACCGATGTCGCAACATTGTCCTGGATCCCGTGTGAGCACACCGTCTGCCCCACCGGGAGCGGCGTACTGCTCTGCAGCACAATAAAAGTTGACGACGTGTCTCCCGCACTCTGCGGCAGCGTCAATCCCGGATTCGCGCTGTATACCGTGCCTCCAGGAATCGTGATCGTCGTTCCACTTCCATTCGCCGCGCGGCAGGTCTCCGCATCATTGATCGCCTGCTGCAGGCTCGCCTGGCTCCCCGCCGTGTAAGGCCCGTAGTTCGTCGCCCCGCACGACCACCCGCCCCCGCTCCCCGATGACGGAAACACAATCGAGTTCGTCGTCGTTCCCACCCACTCGTTCGAATTCACCCAGGTCTGTGGCAGTGCCACGGTCACCGCCGTCGGCCACCCGCCAATCGCTGTACTCCCCGCTCCGCCTCCCGCTCCGTACCTCTGCGAAAGGTAAGCGCTCGCTCCCACGTCCCACGCCCCAAGCACCGACCGGTCCACTCCGCTCAGATCGACCGGATACGACGTCGCCGTGCCTGTACCCACCGTCGGCGAGTTAGCAGCCGCATTCGCCAGATTCACCCCTGTGCCCGTCGGGTTTTGTATGTATCGACTGGTCCCGCTGAATCCAGTCCCTGCCTTGATGGCGCTCGCCAGAACCGTATTCGTCAGCCACGTGCCGCCGTTCGCCGTAACCGCATCGAGCAGCCACCCCAGCTCCGTGTTGCTGATGTCTGGCGTGCCATCGCCGCGCGAGTTGTTATGCGTGAAGAGCCCGTAAGGCACACCCCACGCCCTCGCCCGAAATACCAGGCTCCCCACCATCTGGTTTACCTGCGCCTGCGTCATCCCGTGAATCTGAATTGCCGCTACGCTCGTGATGTTCTGCACATTCACGCCGTTCGAGTACAAAGAATTCGCGCTCGCCGTCGTGTTGTCCTGCCCCTTCATCGCCAGGCTGCCACGCGCCGCTGTATACCCCGCCGCCACCGCATCAGCCTCAATCGTCGGATCCTCTATCCCGTCCGGATATACGTAAAACGTCTCGCTTAGCCCCGGCACGTTAGCTTGAATCGAACTTTTCGACGACGATAACTCATCCGGCACCAGCTTCGTCTGGTCATACACCATGACGTAAGTCGCACTCTTAATGTCCTGATTCGACACATTCTGCAAATTCACGCTGTGCGTGTTCGGACGCACCAGCGGACCGCCAGCGTCATAAGTCACTGTGTAGTGAGCCAGGCCGGCAAGATACTGTTTTAGTTCCGCCATGGTGTCATACGCCCCAGTAGACAAATCAATGCTGCTGATGCTATCCCCAGGCGCTCCCGTCACCGTCGTGCTCAGAATAGTCCCCGCGATCGATAGCGTCGCCGCCGTTCCACTGCCCGTGTATCGGATGTCCAGCGCCGGCGCATTCGGATATGGCGTCGCGTTCTGCGGATTCGTATTCGTCGTGTAGTACTGGTGCGACCACGAATGTGAATCAATCTCATTCCCGCTCCCGTACCAACTGTTCACGCTTGTCCAGTCCACGGTGTATGACGGCACCACCGCCGCATTGAACGAGATTCCGCGCGAGCTGAACATGGTCAGAAAGCTGTTGATGTACGCTTCCGTCCCCGCCGCCGACCCAACGTCGTCCACAGTAAACGAGAACCTGGCTGGGTATGCCGAGAAGTTGGTTACAACCGGAGCAATCGCCGACGATACGTTCCCGCTCCCCGCAATCCCACCCACCACATCGCTCGCTGGAAACTGCGCCAGATTATTCCCGTAAAAATGCGAATACGAATACGTCACCTTCCCCGTGTTGTCCTTCAACCCCGTATCCCGATTGGCATAACCCCGGCAGTTCTTTACCGTGATCGCGCTTGCCGCACCGTCGAATCTGAACCCGTCATAATTCAGATGTGCGTCGTCACTTAGAAACTGAATGTTCCCCGGACTTGTTGCGTTCACATAGAAACCAAAGGGAGTCGTTCCATAAGGAATCATTCCATCGACTTCCATGTTTGCGAACACCAAATTGTCAGCCCCTCCCGTCACACTTACTCCGGCGTAGTCAAAACTCTGCACCTTAATGTGTTGGAAGGTAATCCAGTTATTCCCGGCAACAGCGATCATGGCCAGCCCTGCGGCCTGTGCCACAATCGGCACAATCGCACCGTCTGAGGCGTAAGTTGTCACTGGATTCGTGCTGCTATTCCCCGAATACACATACAGCCAGGGCCACGACACGCACCAGTCGTACTTACTTACAATGGAACTCGCGCAACCGCTCCCGTAAGGCTGTTTACGCCCGTAGAGGCTTCCAAACTGCACCATATTCGCGGTCGCTCCGGCCGACGGCAAGTTGGAAACAATTTGCGCTTTCCACGCATTTCCCGATACGTAGGTCCACGACCCGCTCACAAATGTGATCGGCGTCGCTGCCGTGATGACCGGCGCAGCCCCGTTCCCGTAAGCGTCGAACGTGATCGGATTCCCGCTCGATCCGTTCGACGGCGGAATCAGGGGCTCATTCCACGTGTCTCCTCGTTTCAGGTAAATCGAGTCCCCCGGATTGAAGCTGCCCGAGTTAATGTGGTTGTTCGGCCCGCCAAATGTCTGCCACGGACTGTTAGGCGTCCCGTTTCCGGTCAGATCGTTTCCGCTCGAACTCGACACGTAGTATGTCGTGGCCCCGCACCGGGCACACCACGCCACAAGCGCCAATAGGATGAATTTGCGCATAAGCATCTCTTTAGTTGTCTCGATTATTTGTGGATATTTACTTCACCACTAAGGCCGGCAGACTTGCCCCCCAGCTCCACACATCCGCTGGTGGCGTAAAGCTGCTAAGTGCTCCGCCCGAAGTCGTGCCTGCAGTACCGGCGTTCTGAAAAGTCACCGCAAGACTACTGTTGTCGGCCGAAACCGTGGCGCACGATGCCGCGCAGTTCGTGGTGATCACCACGTAGTACTTCCCCGGTTGCAGCGCCTTCGTCCCCTGCGTCCAGCTCAGTGTCCTCGGCCCCGTCGCCGGCGCAAAGCTTGTGCCCGCGGTCGCGCCGATATTCAACACGATCGTTCCAGACGCGTTGGCGATCCCCACGTCGTAATTGTCCGCCGTGTTATCCACCGCGACAACATAATAAGTGAGGTAAGTCGTCAAGACCGGAAATGTGAGCACCACTCCCCACATTTTCACCGTATTCTGCGAAAAAGTAGCTCCTGTTCCGCCCCGCACGGCCGTGATCCACGGAATCGCATACGGACCTGCCAGCACTCCGCTGTCACTGATCGACGGAGCCGGATAGTTCCCGTTAATCCTCGGATAGTCCCCCACCGCGCCCGACACATTCATCGCCGCAAAATTCACCGTCGCAAACGCCGTCGTCGCCACTTTCGTGCCGCTGTCCCCCGCTGTCTGGGTTGTTGCCGTCGTCCCATTGGGCAGCGCCGATATCCCGCTCAAACTCGCGGCGGAACCGGTCGTGTTCTGATTCAGAGTCGGTATGTCGGCCGCCGCGATCGCCCGGAAACCCGGAGCCCCAGCGCTCCCGTTTGGTGCCGCAAAGAATTGGTTCGCAGTCTGACTGGGCAAAGCCGGAACCGGTTCCGTCACCGTCCCCGTGAACGTAGGCGACGCCAGCGGCGCAGCCCCCGTCACCTGCGCCACCGAATAGTCTCCAGTCTGAGCCAACACCGCTCCGGTTCTCCCGAAAACCGATCCGACCGCATCGGTCGCAGCGGTCAGCACCTTGCTCGTCGCGCCCGCATTCGCTGAAATGTAAAAATTGCCGTCATTCGAAATTCCCAGCGAACTCGTACCGCTCGTCGCCGCAGCCATCGCTGACGCTGGAATCGGACTATCCACCAGCCACGGACCGCTCACGATCAGTTGTCCGCCCACTGTCAGGTTCCCGCTGAACGTTCCACTGTTGGCCGACACCCCCCCGCTCCCCGAGTAACTCAAGGTTGCTCCATTGTCCGTAAGCCCACTGTCCCCATTTACTGCTGTCCCACTCGCCCCGTAAATCGCAACCTGATTAACGTTTCCAGAATTCACTGTGCCCGACCCGCCGCCTCCTCCGCTTCCACAATCGGACCCCGTTCCCGACACCGCGCCTGTCGAACTTACATGCAGGCACTGCGGGACTGAGCCCGTGACCGGCAGCGTCACTGTCCCCGTAAATGTCGGGGACGCAATCGGTGCCTTGCCATTCAGCTGCGTCTGTATGCTGCTCGTAGCATCCAGATATCCCATCACTGCCGGGCTTACTCCATCGATCGTTTTGTTAGTAAGTGTCTGCGTATCCGACACTCCAACGATCCCGCTCCCCGGTGCTGCCAACGATGCGCTCCAGGCCGACGATCCCCCATATACAGCGATTCCTCCTGACGACGGCCACGTCATGCTTCCACCGCTGCCGCCACCACATCCGGTGCACGTACCTGTCACCGTCAAAGTCCCATTGATCGTCACCGGAACGTTAAACGTCTTAGCCGCCGCTGTCAGCCGTTCTTTGTAACTCCCGTTGTCAAAAACGCTGCCAATGTACTCCGAGATCGCGACCGGTGCCCGCAACGCAAGCTGCGCCGATGTCGCTTGGGTTCCACCTGCAGAATCAAATCCGATCGCCGTGTCGGTCGCCGCCGCCGCTGGACGGTACCCCGGTGTCGCCAGGGTCAGGAACGGGTTGCTGTAGGCAAACGTGAACATGTCTGTCTGTCCGAGTCCTCCTGGGTTCAAGAACCCGCGCAGTCCTGTCAACCCAGACAATGCCGAGCCCGTCGCCGGACCCGCCTGCTCCAGAATGGCTCCGATTCCGGGATTATTGTTTCCCACCGAATCGCCCTCTCGGAACACTGCCCAGTATGGTGTGTAGCCTCCGCCGCTCCCCGGCACTGCATGGTTACAGTACACGGTAGGTAAGTAGCTCGTTGCGATAATGCCCCCGGCCTGCCCGCAACTGTTGATGTGCAGGTGCGCTCCTTTTCCCAACACCACCGCTCCCGGCCAGAAGTTCATCCGCGGCGTGGCTACCGCCGTCGCCAGGGTGTAATTGCTGACGCCCGTCTGGGGATCAACATACGTGCAGATCCCCGCCGTGCTGCAGGATCCGCTCACTCCCGTCGCCACCGCATACGACCCGTTTCCGTTTGGAGGAATCGCGCTGGCCCCGACCGTCCTCAGCACATCGTAAGTAACAGTCCCCAGGCCGTCTAAATCGATCTCGGGCCAATATATTGTGCAACTCCCTGTTCCTGCCGTAAGGCAATTGCCGATGTAAAACATTCCCATATTGCCAACAGTCGAGCTGTGCACGGTGATGTAATAGTTATTTACCTGCGACCCTGCATTCTGAGCTACAAATGCCGGAAACTGCCCTCCGATCGGATCGTCCCCAAGATAGCTGAGATCATTATTAGTGATGATCCCTACATTCGAACCAATGGACCCTGGATAGACAGGGTTGTAACAGGATCCCGAGGACTCTTCATAAGTTCCCCCAACTAATACATCCTGCAGACCGCCTGCATAATAGATTCCATACTGGTTGAATCCCTGTACCACGCTGTTCATCACGTGCAAGGTATTCCCGGCTGCATAGCGCACGCCATTTCCGCTGCACTGCATGCTGGCTTCCAGATGATCGATGTTCACAACCGGCGCGGCACCCTGATCTCCCCGGGCGTACACCATTGCTCCGCAAAAGTTCGCCGTACAGCGAATCACGCCACTTCCCCCGTTGCTCAACCCGTCCAGCTTGAATGACTGATCGTTCCCGACCACAATGCCCCAATGGAAGTACTGGCCGCTCCCCGCTGTCAGCTTGATATCGCGAACCGTCACATGGTTGCCGATATCCTCAATCGCGGTATTCTCAATCGCTGCCCACCCATACGAGGCGGACGGGGCAAACGAAGAGGTGCTCACGTTATAAGTGAACTGATTCGCTGCCGTCACCGTAACTTTGAATCGCCCTTCTTGTGTTTGGTTGGCGTTTGAGTAAAACAGAATGACGTAGTCCCCGGTTACAAATGGGTGATTCGTCGCAGTCGTGATCGTATAAGTGCCGTTCGCCGCTGCCACTGACGCAATCTGTACCCCATCAATGTTTAAGCCGGGCAGGAACTCGATTCCTGCGATCGTATTCCACTGCCCTGTTGATCCCACATAGTTGCCGTCAATCAAACACGCCGTCCGCGTGAAGCACTGCACTAAAGCGCCATATCCGCTCAACAGGGCCTTTCTGCTATTCAGAAAGACTGGAGCGTAGACCGTGTAGTTAGGCGTGCCTGAAGCCGAAGCCGGGAGCAGCGTAATCGTTGCGTGCCAGGCCCCCGCATCATTGATCGCTTCCTGAATCCCCGAATTGGCCGACCCAACGGTATATCCGAGAGTGTGCGTATAAGCTGTCGTAACGGTAATCGTGCCGCTTCCGCCCGCCGGGCAACTCCCGCCCGTCACCGGCGCCGCTTCCGCCGTCCCCGTTCCGCTGATGTACACGTAGTACTGTGCAGTCGCACTATTGGAGGTGTCTAGTCCCAGTGGGCACGGACTCAAATGGATCGTATTATTCCCGGCCACACCCAGGTTATCGGCCGGCGACTGCCCCCAATTCCAACTCGGCGTCACATACCGCGCATTTGCTAAGTTGTTTGTCGAAAATTGCGTTCCGGGAGGTTGCACTACATTCTGACTCGCAGCTGGCGCGGTCGAGACATTTCCGGTCCCACCTCCTCCGCCGCACACTCCCCACGTTCCCGCTGAAGTCCCATTGCCGAGCAAGCAACTTCCCGCCGCAGCACTTCCCGTGCCTAACTCGCTCGCCGGCACCAGCCCCGTTATCAAATCCGCTTTGGCTGAGAATCCTTGATCCACATACCCTTTCGTCGTTGCCTGCAGCGCTGATGACGGCAAACCCGGTAGTGTGATCGGTCCCGTCATCGTCCCGCCCGCCGTCGACAGATAACTTCCCGCTCCCACATTTGCGACCGACTGATCTACGTACGCCTTGTTCGCAACTTGCCCCGTGCTCGTCGGCGCAGGAACACTCGGCGCATTCGCGAACGACTTTGTCCCACTGATCGTCTCTGTCCCGTTCAGATGCACTACCGCGCTGTCGTTCGCCTTCGTCCCCAGTACTGAATTCACGTACTGCATCGAGGCCGGCTGCGCGGCGAAGCCCGACCCCGGCGTCGTCCGCACCTCCGCCAGATTCGCCGGAGACGTCGTCGGCACCAACCAGTCTTCCGTCTTAACCTGCCCGGCCCCCAGTTGATACACCACCGTGTAATACACCCCCGCCGGCGTCGCGCCCGCATTCGGTACCAGTGCAACGCTCAGCGCTCCATTCGCCCCCAGCGTTACATTCTTCGTCCCAGGAGCCACCGCTGTTCCGCTTGCAGTCACAAACGCCGGCCACGTGATGATCAACGTTCCCGATGCCGCTGTTCCATCCGCGCTATACACGGTGTCCGCCACGTTAGTCGTCGGCGCTCCCCCCTGCGGCGGCATTCCGAGGGCCGGAAGTCCGAAGCCGACAGCGGCTAGTAGCATCATCGCCCAATAAAAAAGCCGCCCCATAGGGCGGCGGCCCGCGTCATTCATCTCATCCTCCAAATCGTTTGTCAGCCCGGGTGTTGCAAATCGCGTGCTCCATTCCGCGCGCGCTTCTTGCCCGGAAAGTGAGGTCTTTGAATTCCTCTGCCCTTAACTCACGCTTGCTCTCCGCTCAAAAACCTTTCCACACTATCCACATACACTCCCGCGAAATCCGCCACCGGACGCCGCGCCTCAATCAACTGCATCGCATCCTCGACGCTCCATCCCATCGATCCCAGAATCGCCAGAGCCATCATCGGCCCCCGATGTACGCCCGCCGCACAATGAACAAACAGCTTCGCCTCTGCTCCCTCCAGCGCTGCATTGGCAAACTCGACCCCATGTCGAAACAACTCTGCCGGCTTCATGTCGAAGTCGTCGTCGGTCGGATTCCACAACACCTCGATCCCGTGCTCCTTCGCCAGCGGTGTGTCATCGAACTCGATCTGCATGTCGATGATGTGCGTAATGCCCGCCCGCGCCACGTTCGCCATGTTCTCGGCGTTCCAGATCCCGCCCCCCACCGCGATCCGATCCGTCAACCAGCTGATGTCCATTCCCATCCCGTCTGAGTCCTCGAGGTTGCGCCGCCTTCGTCTCCGCCTTTGCTGCGGATATACGTCCGGCCCTAAGCCTACCGAAGAAATAGGGCGTTTGGCCGGCCCTACCCAAACCGCCACCAGTTCTCGTTTCACAACTCCGCCTCATTCTACGGTATCGAGGAAGACTGAGTCGGGGTACCACACCCCGGTCGCGTTCTGTGCGACAGGGCTTGCCTTGAGCGAAGCCGAAGGGGAACTGGACTTTGCCACTCCCCGCGTAATCCGCTCTCGTCACACCCGCCAGAACTTCCTTCTTCTCTTTGCTGCCCTCGTCGCTACTCTCCTCCTTTTCCTCATGACTCGCCGGGATCACAACCACAACCTCGTCTTCATCCTTCTGAAGTTCATCATGCACGACCGGACTGACTGGGATGTTCAGCCTGTCCAGCAGCGTCTTCGCCAGGCTGTCTTCATCCGCAGTTGCCTGGCTTCCTGCCGCGGGTGATGGATAAATCTCCGCCATCTCCCACAGATATTTCACCGTCGCAAGTTGCCCTTTTTCCCCTTCGCCAATGACCGCCTCCGCCATGGTCTCTGCATGAGACTTAACTAACTCTGAGATTTCCTTCCGCACTTCCGCCGGATTCAATTCCCTCTTGCCTCCAGCCTTACCCCGCTTTTTCGTCTTTGTCTTTGCCGTACTTGTTTTCGTGGATTTCTTCTTTATCATGCCCAATCCCTGAGTTTCGTATGAATGTTACTACTTGCTCCACTTACAAACGCAACAAACAAAAGGCGCGCCGCTAGGCGCGCCTTCCGCAGGAGTTCACTATTTCGTACTCTCTAACTCCAGTATATCAAATTACTAAAGCCCAACCGGAACCGTTCTACACTTTATTTCTTCTTCCTTCACAACTGCTTACGAGGAGTTGATCGTGTTCTCCCACTTGACAAGAAACTTCTTGTTTTGAGCAGATTCTCTCCAATAGCCCGACGTCGATAAGAATGTCGCTAAGTATATCCACCACAATCGGAATGTAAGTCCGTACTGTCCTTTCCGTGCATCCCAACAGCTTGCCGGTCGCCGCCTGATCGTGCTCCTGCAGAATGTGCCGCGCAATTAACTGCTGCGAAAACTCATCCAGCCGCTCCAGGCATTTCTCCATGTCATGCACAAAGATCACCCGATCTTCAAACGTGACCACTGTGTACGAAGTGACCTGCGTCCGAAAGAACTCCTGCCCCAACAACGACGGCAGTCGCCCCGTTTCCATCGAGTGCCTCATATACCGCCGCAACATCGTTACCGTCCGTCTCCGATAGAGCCCCCTCATCCATTCCTCTTCGTAAGGATAGTGAAGAACCTTGGCTTCCATCGCCTGCCGATTCTCATGCTCTACTGGCTTCACACCATGAAGGTGCTTTGTGCTTGTCCCGTTTTGTGCGACAGTGTGGGAATGTTGACTTCGATTTGTACTCCTCCCCGGAAACTGATGCGCCGGCAAATCTCCAACCCCACGCCCGGCGGGTAACGCTTTCTTCTGCTTCCTGCCTTCCCCATTCGCCGGCCGTTCCGCTTCAGCTGCGATCCATTCGATCTTTTCTCTCACGCCACACCCCCCACCGCTTTCATCTCAATCAACTCCTCCGTCGAAATCTCAATTCCGTACTTCTCCCCTGGAAAATCCGGAAGAGACTGCAAATGCACCGGCAGTCGGACTCTCCCCGGCTTTTTCTTCGGAATCGGCAGATCCGCCACCTTCACGTGGCACTTCTCGCAATACACCATCTCTGATCCGCTCTCGCGCAGATACAATTTCCCGCAGTGCTCGCAGTACTTTAGGTCCACCCGCATGTCGACGTCATTGTTGTTGTGATCTCTACTCATTTACTCCTCCAGAGTGAGTCGCAATCTAAGCTCTGACTCGGTTAACTAATCGCCAATCTGTGGGTTAGCTGGATGTCGATAATAAGAGCTGCCCAAAGACACAAAAGCCCTGCGTCGTTCCCCGCCCATGTGCGGGAACCGAACGCAGGGCTCGTTTCTCTTACGATGACCTGCTTGTGCTATTTAGTTATTTAATGGGGTGCCCCATTTCTCGCGCTTTCTTAGTGCGAGAAGCTGTCACCTTCATCCAATCATCGCGACGACCTTTGCCACGACCGTGGTCACGTCTACAGTTTGTGCGCCATTTCATCCTCTGTCCCCCCGCTGTCCCGTTGCCGGAAATATCCTTCCTCATAACCCGACTTCAGTACGCGCCCGTTCTGTACCACCACGCTCACCTTCCCTGTAAAGCGAAGGGAAAACAGCAAGCGCTCCATAGATGCCGACAGTACTTCGGCTGCCTTGACTTTTCGCCGAAATTCTCCGAAGTTCCTCTCCTCGTTTGAGTTATCTGGTTGACTCGTCATGGCTTTCCACCATAGAGCATATTGGTTCCTCAGATGCCGCGATCCTGTCGTGGTGACCTCTCTCAGTTATGATTGCTGATCCATAATTGCTTTTGGATGATTTCGAATTCCATATATTTAGATCTTCCATTTTGAAACGGGCTCGTCCGCCCAATTTCTCTCTCGCGCCTTTTTGCCCAAGCCATGGGGATTTTCCCACACTGAACCTTTCGCACCACTGCCGACATATCGCCACCAAGTCACGAAAAATCGGCTCCTGCCGCCCTCTTCTCAGCAGAAAGAAGCATTTTCGAATTTCAGCCTCTGCCACGTACTCCTCTTTTGACTTCTTCCCCTGAACCCGGTGCTATACTCCGCCCATGAAGTTCAAAATCCTGCAAGATAATCTTCGGAATATCCTTTGGGACCGCATCGAAGCAGGTGAACTGACCGGACTCCGTCTCGCCCAACAGACCGGATTCAAACAGGCCCATATCTCCAACTTCCTCAACCGCAAACGCGGACTCAGCATCGAGGGCATGGACAAAGTCCTCCAGGTCCAGCACCTCTCCATCCTCGACCTTCTCGATCCCGCCGAAGTCAACAAGCGTGCCTCTATCCTTCCTCCCAGCGCCGACGATTTCGAAAACGTCCTGCTCACCGACCCCGCCACCGCCACTCAGCCCCTCATTGTCAGCATGCGAGTGAAAGGCATCCTCAAGTTCAAGAAGTCTTTCCTTCACAAGCTCCGGGCCGAGACTGAAGGCGAACGTTCCACCTGGCAGCGCTTCGTCCTGATCAAGCTGGCTCCCCGGGACGCCCCAGCCATGGCTCCCCGCCTCGCCCCCGGAGCCACGCTCCTCATCGACCGCCATTACAACTCACTTAAGCCATATCGCAAGGGCGAATTAAATATGTACGCTGTTCTGAAAAACGATACTTGCACGATCCGTTACGTCGAACTCGCCAAAGATCATCTAATCCTCCGCCCGCACAGCCATTCCTCCCCCATCGAAGTCCTCCCGATTGCAGCCGGCAAATCCCCAGCCGATTACCTCGTAGGCCGCGTCTGCCAAATCGCCCTGGAAGCCTAATAAGCACGATGCGCGTGTAGGGACGACGCATTCGTCCGTCAGGTTTTGCTCTTCCGGGTGCCCCATTTCTCGCGCGTTCTGTGCGCGAGAAGTGGGGACGTTGCCTGTCACCAACGCAAGTTCTCCAAAGGAACCCATCCCCCACCGTGGAAGAGCGGCGCTTGAGCGCCGCGTTAGCCGTCGAAATCCTGCGGGGCGTTAGCCCCGGGTCCTTGACCTGCCCCGTACTACGTGTCATAGTACACGCGAATGATCCCCTTCCGCGTAGACCTCCGGCCGGGCGTCCCCCTCTGCGACCAGATCGTCTACGCCGCGAAGAAAGCGATCATCTCCGGACAGATCCGCCCCGGCGACCCCTTCCCCTCCGTGCGCGCCCTCAGCCGCGAACTCAAAATCAACCCCAACACCGCCCACAAAGTCGTCGCCGCACTCTCCTCCGCGGGCTTGCTCGAAACTCAACCGGGCATTGGCACGGTCGTCGCTCTCCTTCCCGAATCCACAAAATCCGAACGCACCCAGTTGCTCGGCCCAGAGATTGAACAGCTGGTCGTAGAAGCCAAACATCTCGGAATCGAAATCGACGAAGTACTCGCCTCCGTCTCAGCCCATTGGAAGCGCCTGAGCGCGAAAGACACCGACCGAGGAGGACGCGGCAAGAAATGACCACCGCCATCCAGACTGACCATCTCGTCAAGAAATTCCGCCGCGTCAAAGCCCTGCAAGGCCTGACTCTCACCGTGCCCCGGGGCGCTGTCTATGCTCTCGTCGGACCCAACGGCGCGGGCAAAACGACCGCGATCAAAATCCTGATGAACATCCTGCGCTCCACCAGCGGACGCGCCGAAGTCCTCGGCATCGATTCATCCCACATTCGCGGACGCCTCCTCGAATCCATCGGCTACGTCTCCGAGAACCAGGAAATGCCCGAATGGATGACCGTCGGCGCCCTGCTCGCCTACCTGCGCCCCTTCTATCCCGCATGGGATTCCAATCTCGAAGCCGATCTGATCAAGCAATTCGATCTCCCGCGGGACCGCAAACTGCGCCACCTCTCCCGCGGCATGCGCATGAAAGCCGCCCTTGCCAGTTCGCTCGCCTATCATCCCAAGCTGATCGTCCTCGACGAACCCTTCACCGGACTCGACCCCCTCGTGCGCGATGAACTGATTCAGGGCCTGCTCGACCGCGCCGAAGAATCCACCATCTTCGTCTCTTCTCACGATCTCGCGGAAATCGAAACCTTCGCCAGCCACGTCGCCTATCTCGAAGAAGGCAAACTGCGCTTCTCCGAAGAACTCAGCAGCCTCGTCGATCGCTTCCGCGAAGTCGAACTCACATTCGACGCGCCGCCCGCGTTGCCGCAGCAGCCACCCGACACCTGGGTGCAACTCAGCGCCTCCGCCGCAGTAGTCCGCTTCACCGAGAGCCGGTTCGACGCCGAGCGCACCAACACAGACATCCAAAAGATTTTCGGCGAACCAAGAAACGTCAAGTTCTCCCCCATGTCGTTGCGCTCGATTTTTCTGGCGATGGCTAAGTCCGGACGCAACTCGGCTTAGAGAAAGGCCCACGATGAATCAGGTCTTGAACATCTTCCGCAAAGACATCCGCCACCACTGGAAAGAAATCGCCGCCTCGCTCGCTCTGTTGCTCGGCTTCATGTGGATGCAACTGCAAGAATGGGCGCACTCTGATGTGAAGGCATACGACCTGGGCAGTATTGCCATCTTTGGCTTCCTCGGCCAGCTAGTCGTCCCTCTCGTGCCCATCTCCTGGATGTTCCTGATCGTGCGCGCCGTGCAAGGCGAATCTCTCGTCGGCGACCGTCAGTTCTGGATCACTCGTCCTTACGACTGGAAGAATCTGGCAGCCGCGAAACTTCTCTTCATCTTGGCCTTCATCAGTCTTCCTCTATTCATCGCTGATATCTTTCTGTTAGCGAAAGCCGGATTCTCACCTTTGTCTTACGTCGGCCCTTTGTTCTGGTTACAGCTGATCTGGATGCTTATCCTGTTCCTGCCCACCGCTGCGCTGGCCGCCGTGACCCGCAGCATCGGACAGATGCTGCTCGCACTGCTTTTCGTTGTGGTGTTCGTGATCGCCCTGAGCGCACTTTCCGAGGCCATCTCGAACTCAGGCTTCGCGAATTTCTCCGCGAATGTCATCTTCTTGCTGACGATTGCCACGGTTTCCGCCGTGCTTCTGCAACAGTATTCGCTCCGCAAGACAGGCCAGTCGCGTCTCATGCTCGTCGGATTGGCCGCCGCCATCGCCCTCGTCCTCGTAGCCACGCCCTATCGCACGCTGATTGCCCACGAATATCCACTGGCCACAGCTGCCAGCGCTCCCCTGCATTTGACTCTCTTACCGCCTCCCCCTCCCAGCGTCGGCTCTACTTACAATTTCGGTAACAATATGCCCGTCCATCTGTCGTTCAGTGTCTCCGGCCTCCCCAAAGATTCGTTCGTGCTGCTGAACGGCCGCATCATCACTTTGACAAATTCGCGAGGCGCACATTGGGACTCGGGTTGGCTCGCCAGCCGCATGCCCGTGTTTCCCGATCAGAGTTCCATGAGCGCTGACTTTTATATGAAGAACGACGAGTACGACCGCCTGAAGTCTTCCCCGGTGCACGCCCACCTTCTCCTGGCCTTCACCGTCTTTCATGACAAGGACCAGAATCAACTGATAGTCCCCAGCGGTGAGTTCTTCCTGCCCGGCTATGGATTCTGCTCTGCCAGCCCGAGGAGTTGGGCAGCGGCCTCCTGCCGGGTTCCGTTGCGCATCGCCGACTATCTGGTTCTTACCGAGGAAATGGCCAAGAGCACCTGCCCTCTGGGCAAGAACGAAACGCCCGCCAATCCCGGCGACATGGCCAGGCAGTTCCTTGAGAATGAAGGTCCCGTCGAGCCCGGCATCAGTCCGGTAGGAATCAAGCAGGTCATTTTGTATGACTGGACCCATTCCGATCGTCGGATTCCAGGCGTCTGCCCCGGAACTCCTCTCACTGTCAGCTACCCCGAAGAGACCGGCCACACCCGCATCGAACTGGACTTCGACAACCTCCCACTCCCCGATCGCCGCCCGGGTTCCGACAGCCCTGGTTTCTTCGGCAGTGCAATCATCCTCGGGCACTAAACGCTATTTATTGAATTTGTTGGATACTGCACGGAGGGGTGCCCCATTTCTCGCGCGCCCTTTGCGCGAGAAGTGGGGCTTTTGACTTTCCGCGGGAACTCCTACTTCCTCTTCCCCGGCAGATACTTCTTCTCCACCGACGCCACCACCACGTAATTCGGATCCACCATCTCGTTCAGATGAATCTTCCCCACCTTCGACAGCAACTCGTACGCATCCAGCTCCGACAGTCCATAATCGCGATGAATCCAGTGCACCAGCTCCGTCAGCGCAATCCGCGTCGCGTCTTCCAGCGGACGGTACGCCCCCACCGTCATGATCGCGTCTTCATTTTCAAATTGCGGCCACTCGATCCTGCGCCCCTTGATCACGCTGACTTGCACGCGCGCCTTGAGCGGCACTTCGATCGCCGACCCGGCGGCCTCGCCATCTCCCATCGCAGCATGCCCGTCGCCCAGATACAGCAGCCCGCCTTTCACGTTCACCGGAAAGTAAACGGTGTTGCCAACCGAAGCTTCCGGAGAATCCATGTTCCCGCCAAACTCCGCCGGAACAATCGAGCTGCGCGCCTCTCCATTCGCCGGAGCCACGCCAATGCACCCAAAGAATGGATGCATCGGAATCTTCACCGAGAAATCCGAATCGACTGCCTTGAACGTCGCCGTGTTGTCCGCATGATTGATGGGATAAAACCACACCCGCTCGGGCAACTCCCCGCCCAGCACCGGCGTGTAGTGCGACGAGTTGATCGATCCGAACCCGGGCGAGAACGCGCCCACGCCGTAGTTGCCGTCCACCTGCAGATCGAGAATCTTCACCGCCAGCGTGTCCCCCGGCTCCGCCCCCTCGACGTAAAACGGCCCCGCCAACGGATTGTCCCCCTTGGCCATATCGAGCGTGTCGCCCGGCTTCTTGAGCCCGTTGCCGAAACAGTCGAGCGTGTTGGTGTCGAGAATGTCCCCCGGCTTCAAATGCAACACCGGCTCCGCCGTCGCAAACAGATATTTCACGTTGGCATTGGTGGTCGTGTAATGCACCACGTTCTGCGCCGGTGCGAACTGGCTGGCGATCAATAGAACCGCAAACGCAATTGTCGGAAATCGCACGTGTCCCCCCATTGTGAACTGGAATCCCAAGATTCTCGCACAGCCGTGGAAGAGAGGCCCTTTCAGGGCCGCGTCAAAACATTTCCAGGTTTGGCTTTTAGCCCGCGTGATCGTCTTTCACGCCCGCTACACAGTCCCCTGAAGAGGCCGCGAGGAGCCGACACGGTTATCTCTTCCGCCTTCACTCCTTCGCTGCCTTCTGAACCGCACCCTCCAGCCCCTGACCCGCCGTCAAATCCAGCACGTATGCCGTCTGATCCCGCGTCAGCACGAACAGCTTCTTGCCATCGGGCGAAAACTTCTTATAAGCCACCGAGACCGGGAACTTGTACGTACGCCGCAGTTGTGAGTCAGCCAGGCCGTAGACGTTGACTTCTTCCTCGCTGGTCGAGACCGCATAGGCGCCACCGTGATTCGAAGTCACCGGCGAATGTCCGAAAACATGTCCCAGTTCCTTGCCGGACGCCATCGAGTAGGTGAGCACGCGATCGCCGGTCACTTGCAAAACAAGCGAATCGCCATCTACCTGAGCGCTCTGGATCCGCACCGAATACTTATTCGTCTTCACCACCACCTTGCCCAGAACCGAGTTGGTCTTCAGGTCGACCAATTCAAAAAACATGTCCTCTTTCTCCGTCGAACCCTTCAAGTCGGGGAACTGCTTCATCTCGTCGTGCGCCGCCCCGCTCGAAACGGCCCAACCCATCAAAACCGCGCGATAGTCAGGCGTCAGCGCCAGGTATGGCGCTTCCTGCGGAAAATGACGCGTCCAAAGAGTCGCTTTCGTGCGAAAGTCCCGCACCTCGTACGTCCAGTTCTTGCGCTGGTAGGGATTATCCCGCGACGGTGTACGTACAACCACGTAGGGCCCCGTCTGGCTCGCCAGCAGCTCACCTATCGAGAACACCGGAGAATTTCCGCCCGCCTTGCTCAACTCAACCACTGCCCGTTCCTGTTTGTCGTGCTTGGGAAAATCCGCATAGAAGGAATCGTCGTCGGCGAACCATCCTGCGGTAAACCCGCGAACGTATTGCAGGCGTGAATTGTGAGCGATGTCCCACACCGCACCACGGCTCGTGGTCGACGCCGCCAGCCAGTTGAAGTCCTCCGAAACCGCGATCGTCCGGCTATCTCCAAGATGCGCCTCCGTCAACTGCGCGTGCGCCACTACCTTTGCGGAGGGCACCTCGATCAGCAGAATACGGCCATCGAGTTCCTCGTACACCACCGTATTGTCGTAGATGTCTCCCGCGTCCTCCTTGATGATCCCGTTCATCCTTCCTGTAGCCGTGTCGATGAATCCGCGCTTGCCGGTTTTCAGCGGGCCTACCGCGACATACTTGCCGTGTGCCGTAGGTTCCAGATTCAGCCCATAGGCAAGCCCCACATCCTGGAGCCGTTCCCCGCCAGGAAAGCTCAACAAATGAGATTTGCCGGGATTGGAGGAGTTCAGCCCGAGCAGCCGCCCGCTGTCGACAAACGCGAACTCGTCCCGTGTGGCATTCTGAATGGACGAAGGCAGCTTCGCCTCATGATTCTCCGCGAAGTCGTAGGCAAAATGCGAGAACTGGGTCCCGGCAAGAAAATAGCGGCCGTCCGGCGAGAATGCGAAATACGCCAGCCTCAGATTCACGTTCTCTTCCTGTTCGAGGTATAAAAGCAGCCAGAAAACCCACGACCGGATTTGAAAGAAATTCTTTTTCGAGGCGAGTTCCTTCCCGCTCTCCACCTCCAGCATCTGCAAGGTGAATTCCTTATCGATGCACGCAAAATAACGCCCGTCCGGCGAGAGTTCACTCTGCAGACAGCCGTTGCGCAACACGATCTCATGCACCGAAGACTGCTTTTGAGTGGCGATGTCCCACGCCTCCACTCGCAAAGACGGCGTGTTGAACACCACCGACTTCGAGTCGGGGCTGAACGACGCCCGGTCCGCGCCCGGAGCCTCGATAAAGAAGAGCATTTGAAAGGGATCGCGCGAGAGCACGTGAATCCCGCCCTCGTCCTGCGCCAGCACGTACTTGCCGTCGGGACTGAAGCGCAAATTGTTGACGTCGGGGCGCAGCGGAAGAGACAACTTCTGGCGCAACAGGAGCCCGGGAAGAGATTCCGCATGGGTGCCAGTGCTTGATGCAATCACCCTCGCCTGCCAGGTCTGGAACTCTGCGCTTGAAGATGCCGCAATCCGCGCGCAATCGGCGGGCATCGCTGAGACCGATTTCAGCAGTTCCCGCAGACGTTTCTGTTCAGGCTTGGTTTGTCCGAAGAAGTCGGAGATCCAGGTTCCCGTCTTGCCGTGGGTGGCGTTGAAGCGGTCCCAGAGGTCGACGTAGGCCTGGGGCGCAAAACCGGCGCGCGCCATGGCAAAGAGCGCAACCTGGTCGGCGATGTACTGGTCGCCCTCGCCCTCGCCGCCGCTGTGGGTCGGTTTGCGCCGCTCGTTTTCGAGCAGCCGTTGAAACTTGTCGTAGATGTCGGCCCGGTCACCAACCTGCGTGACCCCCAGGATTTGCTTCAACGCGCGGGTCATCTCGATGGCATGCTGATGGGTGACGATATGCCCCATCTCGTGCGCCAGCACGCCCGCGAGTTCGTCGTCGTTGCGAGTGAGCGCCACCATTTTGCGTGCGACATAGATTCTTCCGCCCGCCAGGCTAAGGGCGTTGGCCTCAGACAGGTCGATCAGGAAGAAGCGGAACCGCAGATTGTTGGGCGGAAGATAGCGCGCCAGTCGTGCGCCGAGATCCTCGAGATGGGCGGTAGCGCGCGGGTCTTCAATGATGGCAACTTCCCGAGCCACGCTCTCTCCCATCGCATCGCCAAGGTCGACTTCCTGCGGGTCGGTGAAGATGTTTCTGCCCGTGACCTTCTCCAGCGCCGGAGGCTGCGGACATACCTGCTGCGCCAGCATGACAGCCGGGGCGACAAAAAGTAATGCGAGAACCCACCGCCGACGCAGGAGTGACCCCATAGACAGCAACAGCTTAGCGCCCCCAAATATCCGCCGCCAGCGGAAAGTGAGCCGCCATCGTCGGCCGAAGACTCTTCCAGCCCGCAATGTAATCGAGGTCAGACAGAGGCCGCGTGCCCACTAAGAAAAGAACAGCGACTGTCTGCTTTAGGTGATGGTCAGGGTGAGAGCGTGGCTGGTTCCGCCGCTGCTGCAGCCAAGAGCGCCTGAGTTTCCTGGAGGAGTCGTGACCCTTACGCTGGCGGTTCCTGGAGCGGAGATCAGCGTGGTCGCGATCGTGACCTGCAACTGCTGACTGCTCACGACCTGCGTGGTCAGCGTCACTCCATTGACCACCACGACGGAAGACGCGACAAAGCTGCTGCCATTCACGGTGAGAAGAAACCCCTGCTGCACCTGAGCGAAGCTGATGGAGCTGGCAGAGAGAGTTGCAATGGCCGGGGCCGGACGGGCGCTTCCGCACAAAGGGTTCAGTGCGTTGCAGCCTTGTAAGACGAGCACGGCGAGCACAAGCGCACTCAATGGCCGCAGGAAGGTGTTGATTCGTTTCATACTGCATCGTACATCTGGGCGAGTGATCGCGAGCCGAACGTTAGTAACGTGGGAACACCGGATGCAGTCCGCAACAGAAATCTGACAAAGTGCGGTGAGCATGTTCTCGATTCAGTGAAAAAGACGCAGAACGCTCGCAATGCAGAGTGCGTGGACGACCCGGGTAGCGTGCGGCGAACAATTCTCGGAGATGGCAAGACCTGGCGGACAAGAGTGTCCGCCCCACACAATCAGCTCACACAATCAGCCTTTGTGGTCGCGGCGGCGGAGGTAGTCGATGAACATTTGTTCGACGGGCTTGTCGTAGGCGATGAGGACGTGGCGGACGGGGCGTCCCGAGACGAAGTGGCAGACTTCCTCGGCAAGATTCTTGGCGTGGTCGCCGGCGCGCTCGAGCGATTGGGTCATGAAGATGACTTGCAGGCTGGCCTGGCGTGCGACATTTTCGGGATTCTCGATGTGCCGCAGGAAGATGAGGTTGCGCAGGCGGTCCATTTCGGCGTCGGCGCGCAGGACTTCGACCGCCTTGCTGACGCTGCGCTCCGAGAAGGCATCGCCGCAATCGGTGAGCATCTTCTCCAGCAGGGTTGCCATCTGAGTGAGATCGCGGGTGTCCTCGGAGTCGATGCGTCCGCTGACCGACTGGGCGCTGTTGCCGAAACTGAGCAGGAGATCGCCGATGCGTTCGAGGCCGATCATGAATTTCATGCAAGCGAGCAGTTCGCGGGCCTCGGCGGGGCCGACTTCGGTGATGGCGGTGGTGACCCCGTTGTCAATTTCAAGATCGAGCGTGTCGAGTTCGCGCTCGCGCTGGCGGAGGGAATTGAGCAAGGCGCTGGAGCCGGTGGCAATGCCTTCGGCGGCAGCGCCCGCGGCCTCTTTGGCCATGTGACAGGCTTCCACCGTGCGGCGCACGATGTAGTGGTGCGCCGGTTCCGGATTCGGGCTCTTGATGGCAGTGCTCATAGATGTGTCCGCCGGGCGAGAAGGTGAGCGGTGGCGGGGCCTGCGAGGCCCGTCGCCGCTGTTCTGCCGTTTCTGGGATCGGATTGCCAACGGCTAAGCATAAATACTTTGATTCACGCCGCGGTTAACAGGCTGTGAATTTTCGATTATTTTTCGTGCCTCGCGCGGAGGCAGTTACAGGGTAGTTAATAACACCTGGGGTAGAGTCTGGCAAGGGAATTGGGGTGGGTAGGACTTGAGGTGCTCCGCGCGAGAATCCCTCGTTCCGCCAGAAGTCCGGCTGCTCGAGATGACGGCGCCGCGATGTCATACGACCACAACGCGAGTTTGACGTGAGTTCAGGCGGTGGGGAGGGTGAAGACGAAGGTGCTGCCATGGCCGAGTTCGCTTTCGGCGTGGATGGATCCGCCGTGGGCCCGCATGATGTGCTTGGCGATGGCGAGGCCGAGGCCGGTGCCTCCGGATTCGCGGGAGCGGGCTTTGTCGACCCGGTAGAAGCGTTCGAACAGGCGCGGCAGATGCTCGCTCGAGATGCCCGCACCGAAATCGCGGACGTAGAAGTCGATGCCGCGCTCGGCCGCACGCGCGCCGAGTTCGATGCGCGCGCCCGAGCGTCCGTATTTCATTGCATTGTCGATCAGGTTGGCGAAGACCTGGTGGATCGCCTCGCGGTCGGCCAGCACTGAGGGAAGAGTCTCCACCGAGCCGGACCCTTCCCGGGCGTCCATAATTTCCAGATCGACGCCCTGGCCGCGGGCGATTTCGCGGAAACTCTCTTCGGCGTCGTGCAGAATCTCGATGGGCGGCACCGGCTCGGTCTCAAAACGAGTCTCGCCGGACTCCACGCGCGCCAACGTCAGCAGGTCTTCAGTGAGGCGCGACATGCGCACCGTGTTCTTGCGAATAATTTCCAGAAATTCACGGGTGGGCGCGGAGTCTTCGGGAATCGTATCGATCAGAGTCTCGGTGTATCCCTGAATCGACGTGAGCGGCGTGCGGAGTTCGTGAGAGACGTTGGCGATGAAATCGCGCCGGGTCTTTTCAACCCGCTCGGTTTCGGTGAGATCGCGGAGCACGGCGACGACGCCCCCGTCGGGCAGAGGCGCGGCGGTGACGTCGAAGGCGCGTCCGGGAACGATGGAGGTGGCGCGCGCCGTCTTGACCTCTTTCGTGGTGGTGGCGGCTTTGACGGTGGCGAGAAAATCAGGATCGCGGATGGTCTCGACCACGGGCGCATTGAGGCGGGTGCGCTGCGGGACGAGACGGTCCATGGGTTGGTTCGCCCAGCGCACGAGCCCGTCGGAACTGACGGCGATGACGGCGTCTTGCATGCTGTTGAGCAGAGTTTCGAGCTGGCGCTGGCTGGAGCGCACGGCGGCAAAGCTGCGCTCCACCTGGCCCGCAGTCTTGTCGATGGCGGCGGCGACACGGCCGATTTCGTCGATGGGAGTGTCGTTGACGCGGGCGCGCAGATCGCCGCTCTCAATTCTGGCGGCGACATCGACGATGCGCTCGAGGCGGCGAGACGTCCAGATCGAGGCTGCGGCCGCAATCAGCAGCGCGATGAAAGAAGCGAAGAGGGAACCCCACAGCAGGTGGCCGCGAACCTTGGCCTGCACCGCTTCCACGTCGGAGAGTGGATAGGCGAGGCGCACGGCACCGCCGGAAATGGGCGCGGCCACGTAGAGAAATGGAATGCCGAGAGTGGCGCTACGGCGCTCGTTTTCTCCGGTGCGGCCCGCGAGGGCGGCGACGAATTCGGGCCGGGTTGCGTGATTCTCCATGATGGCGGGATTGCCCTCGGAGTCGGCGAGGACTTTTCCCGACGCGTCGATGATGGTGGCGCGTGCCCCGGCCGCCAGCCCTTCCTGGGCGGCGATTTCGGCGAGAGAGTGCGTCTTGTCGACTTCGACGCGATAGGCAAACAGGCGCGTCTTCTGGGTGAGGTTGCGCTCGATCTCGGCGCGCAGTGAGGCTTCCCAAGCCTTGCCGAGCATCACGTCGAACATGGCGGCGGTGGCGGCGATCACGATCAGGAAGACGGCCAGCAGTTTGAAGAAGATGCGGTTCTTCACGGGAGTGGATTTCCAGGGACGCGGGGGCTAAAGCCCCAGCCCATCGAACTCGCTTGACGCGGCCCTTGAAGGGCCGCTCTTCCACGGCGGCGCAGGCATTCCCGGCTTTCTTCGCCGTCCGTCGAGCGCTGCCCCTCACGATTCACGAGGCTCTTCTCGTTTCGAAATTGTGCCGGCACCATCTTCACTTGGGGGCCTCAAAGCGGTATCCGGCGCCGCGCACGGTTTTCAGGTAGCGCGGGTTCTCGGGGTCGGGCTCGATTTTCTCGCGGATGCGGCGAACGTAGACATCGACGGATCGCGGCGTCACGTAGGCGGTATCGCGCCAAACGGAGTCGAGAAGATGGTCGCGGCTGAAGACGCGTCCCTTGTGTCGGGCGAAGTAGTCGAGCAGGCGGAACTCGGTGGCGGTGGTCGGAACCATGTTGCCCCGCACCGTCAGGGTCATGGCGGAGGGATCGATCTCGATTTCGCCGACCTTCATGGGACTCGGCGGAAGCGGGCGCTCGAAGCGGCGCAGCACGGCCTTGACGCGGGCCACCAGTTCGCGGGGACTGAAAGGCTTGGCGATGTAGTCGTCGGCGCCGAGTTCGAGCCCCAGGACGCGGTCGGCTTCGCTGCTCTTCGCCGTGAGGAAGATGACGGGAACCGCGGCCAGGCCGGGAGTATGACGGATGGTGCGGCAGATTTCGAGTCCGTCTTTGCCAGGAACCATGATGTCGAGCACGAACAGCGCCGGGCGCTGGCGGTCCGCGTCGGCCAGAACATTGACCCCGGTAGGATAGACGCGCACGACAAAGCCTTCGTTCTCCAGATGGTGACGAACGAGGCGGGAAATGTCGGGATCGTCTTCGACAACAAAGATGCTGGGCTTCACGAGGATATTGTAACGAAGCGGAGATGCGAGCACCTAGTGCCGAGTAGCGAGTGGGGCGCCTGGAAGGCGATTTTCATCGGATGTTAACAATTAGAGCGAAAACCTTTCACCCCAGGAGTCACGAAGGATCACGGGGAGTCCTTCCGATGATCAGGCTGAGATGAGCAGGTTGCTGGCCTTGTCTATGTGGAAGCGTTTAGATGGCGGGATGACTGTGGTCGCGCTGTACTCGGTTACGACGGCTGGGCCCTTGTACTTCTTCTTGGGGTCTAGCTCTTCTCGCGAGTAGATCTTCGTTTTCATTTTCTCTTCATCGAATAGGACTTCGGTTTCGGGTGGGGAAGGCCTGCCGAGCTTTGCTCGGCCCGGACGGGCGAAAGCACCCGTCCCCACATGAACCGCAGTGGATTGCAGGGTTGCTCTCAGGCGGAGGGTTACCAGTTCCACTTCGCGATTGGGGTGGGTGTAGCCGTAGCGGCGGTGGTGTTCCTGCTCGAAGGCTGCAAGCAGATTTCTTGTGAAGGGAAGATTCAGTTCGTATCCCTGGCCGCGGTAGCGGAGGTCGACAGTGCGGGCGTGGTGCGGAGATCCGTGCCAGGACTCTTCGCGAAAATCTTTCGCTGCATCTTCTTCCAGGGCAGAGAATTCTCGATTCAGTTTTGTATGTGGCACGTCGCGCGCGACGCGCCAGAGAATCGTGCGCGAATAATCTTTCACCACATCGCTGGCTAGAATGCCGAGCGCCGAAAGTGCGCCGGGGAACGCCGGGACGATCACGTGCGGGATGCTGAGGGCCTCCGCTAAGGCGCAGGCGTGGAGACCCCCGGCGCCGCCGAAGGCGACTAGGGCGAATTGGCGGGGATCGCGTCCGCGCTCAATGGACACGACGCGGATCGCTTTTTCCATGGTGGCGTTGACGACACGGATTACGCCGGCGGCGAATTTTTCCAGTGTCAGAGTAGAGTGCTGCTTTTTCAGCCACTCTTTCGTGATGTGTCGAGTGCGGTCGAGGTCGAGGGTGAAATCTCCCCCGAGAAATTTCGTGGGCTGCAGGCGGCCGAGAATAAGATTCGCATCAGTCACGGTCGGCTGCAGGCCGCGTCCGTAGCAGATCGGGCCGGGATCGGCACCGGCGGATTCGGGGCCGACGCGCAGGACTCCTGCGGCGTCGAAGCGGGCGAGGGAGCCTCCGCCGGCGCCCACGGTATGAATGTCGAGCATGGGGACGCTGATGGGGAGTCCGGCGATGTGGGCGTCGTTGGCGGTTTTGATTGCGCCTTCGACAAGCGAGACGTCGGTGGAAGTGCCTCCCATGTCGAAGGCGACGATGTTTTCAAATCCGCTTGCGCGCGCGGTCGAGAGCGCTCCGACAACGCCACCGGCGGGCCCGGAAAGCACGGTGCGCACGGGTTCGCGGGCGGCGGTGGAGAGGGGGGTGATGCCGCCGCTCGATTGCATGACGAAGATTCGGGGGACGCGTTCCGGCTTTCGGCTTTCGGCGTTCGGCACAAGGCGTTGGGTTTCCGAAAGCCGAGAGCCGGAAGCCGGAAGCCGTGCTTGTAAGGATTCGCGCGCGCGGGTATCCAGATTCTCCAGGTAGCGCTGCATCACCGGTTGCAGGTAGGCGTTGATGACGACCGTGGAGGTGCGTTCGTATTCGCGGAATTCGGGGAGGATTTCGTGCGAGACGGAGAGCGGGAGTCGCAAGCGGGTCAAAGCTTGCGCGACGGCTTGTTCGTTCTTGCGATTCGCGAATGAGAAGAGAAGCGAGATCGCGACGGATTGTGGGTTGCCTCTCGCGACTTGGTCTGCGAGTGAGCGCAGTTCTTCGGGCGTGGGTTCGGTGAGAATTTCGCCATCAGCGGCGATGCGTTCGTTGACGCCGAAGCGGAGATCTCTTGGGACTAGCGGCGCGATGCGGTCGAAGAAGAAGTCGTAGAGCTTGGGACGGGCCTGGCGTCCGATCTCGATGGCGTCTTCGAATCCTTTGGTGGTGACCAGGGCGGTGCGGGCGCCTTTGCGCTCGAGTAGCGTGTTGGTGCCGACGGTGGTGCCGTGCAGCAAAATGAAGTCTTCGTTGGGAGCGATCTTCTGGATCGCTTCGACAATGGCCTGCGAGGGATCGTGCGGCGTCGAAAAGATTTTCAGCATCTTGACACGGCCGCTTGCGGGATCGATCCAGACGCAGTCGGTGAAGGTGCCTCCGGTGTCGATGGCGATGCGGAGGGGTTGGGGGCGGCGGGGCATGGATGATTGGAAAATTAGGGTAACATTTGCGGCTATGAGATATGCATTTCTTGTCGAGACCTACGCCACCGAGCGCGTGAAGGTGGTCAGCGTGTGGAGCGAGTTCAGAGATGAAGATCTGGCGGTGCGGCCGCGGGAGGGCGATCCGCGCGGGCGCAGCGTGCTGGAGCAGATGGTGCACCAGTGCGTCAGCGAGGATTTGTGGTTCCGGAATATGTTGGGGATTGATGTGGGGGCTCCGCCGCTGCCCGCTTCGGAAACGCGGTTGGAGTTTCTGAAACGCTATGCGCAAGACAGCGGAAAGCGGCTGGCGGCGCTGGAAGCGAAGAGCGAGTCATGGTGGGAAGGTGAAACTTCATTTTTCGATGTGCGGCGGTCGCGGGCGTGGGTGATGGTGCGGAGGGTGGCGCATACCTCGCATCATCGCGGACAGTTGATGGCGATGCTGCGGATGCTGGGGCGCGACGTCCACAGCAACTACGGGCCGACAGCGGATACGGGCGGACTGATGGCGAATCATGCTCCGACGATTTATGCGTATGGGAGTTTGGAGGAGTTATTGAGCGGCGCGCCTGCGGCGAAGTTGCCGGGTAGTGGCGGGAAGGCGGTGACGGAGCGGCCGGGACGGTGAGGGAGTTTTATCCGGCGCCGGCAGTCGCGGGCAGGAGTGCCCGCGCCACATAGAACCTCACCTCGCTGCGCTTCGGCGGACAGCCGATGCGGCGGTCCCTACGCGAACTTTGCTGCTACTTGATCGTGAAGGCCAAGGTCAGAAGCGTTTTTTGTTCTACCTCGTGGGCTTTCGCGCTGCCCGTGGCGGGGCTTGGCCCTGAGCTTCGCTTTACGCTCAGCACCGGGCGGTCTCCAGCAATGCGTTTCAGGCGAGGGAGCATGTTGAACATGGCTCCCATATTTGCCGGCTCTTCCTGCACCCAGACGATGTCGGAGGTTTTGCCGTGGCGGTCGAATTCGGCGACCACTTCTTCTTCGGGGAACGGGTACATCTGCTCGAGGAAGACGATTGCCGTGCTTGTGTCTTTGCGCTTCTTTCTTTCGGCTTGAAGTTCGTGGCCAATTTTTCCGGTGCAGATCAGGATGCGGTCGGCTTCGCCCACAGTCGTGTCGGGGATGACGTTCTGGAAATTCTTGTGGGTGAAATCCTCGATCGGTGAACTGGCGTCGGGATGGCGCAACATGCTCTTCGGCGTGAAGACCACCAGAGGTTTGCGCCAGTGGCGCAGGGCTTGGCGGCGCAGCAGGTGGAAATACTGCGCGGCGTTGCTCGGCTGCGCGATCTGGATATTGTGTTTCGCGGCCAATTGGATAAAGCGCTCGATTCTCGCGCTCGAATGTTCCGGGCCCTGGCCTTCGTAGCCGTGGGGGAGCAACATCACCAGGCCGGAGAGAAGATTCCACTTGGCTTCTCCGGCGCTGATGAACTGGTCGATGATGGCCTGGGCGACGTTGACGAAGTCGCCGAACTGGGCTTCCCACAGGACAAGGCTTTCGGGATAGTCGCGGCTGTATCCGTACTCGAAACCTAGTACGCCGGCTTCGGAGAGTGTCGAGTTGTAGATTTCGCAGCGGGCTTGCCCCTGCGCGATGTTTTCCAGTGGAACGTATTCGTTTTCGTTCTCGATATCGATCAAGACGGAGTGGCGCTGGTTGAAGGTGCCGCGGCGTGAGTCTTGTCCGCTGAAGCGCACGTGCGTTCCCGCCTTCACCAGGCTGCCGAAGGCCAGGGCTTCGGCCATCCCGTAATCGACCGGGCGCTTGCCTGCGCCCATCTCGGCGCGCTGTTCGAGAAGCTTCTTCACTTTCGGATGAATGTGGAAGCCTTCGGGATAGGTCGTCAGCTTCGCGGTGAGTTCCGAAAGCTCGTCGGGCGAGAGTGCGGTCTCGACTTCGAATTCTGGGCGATGGATGCCGCCGAAATAGTTGTTCCAGTACTTGGGCAACTCGCGCATCAGCGGCTTGTGCTTCACAGAGCCAGCTTTTTTCTGGGCGGCCTCGAATTCGGCTTTGATGGCATCGGCCTGCGATTGCGCGTCGGCGGCTCCGGTATCTTCGGCGTAGATCTGCCAGAGCGGAGAGTGGTCTTTGATTCGCTTGTAGAGCAGCGGCTGCGTGATCGTGGGATCGTCGACTTCGCTGTGGCCGTGGCGGCGGTATCCGATGAGATCGATGACGACATCGGTGCCGAACTCGTAGCGGTATTCGGTGGCGAGGCGGGCGACGCGCACGACGGCGTCGACGTCTTCTCCGTTGACGTGGAAGATGGGAATCGACTGGCGGCGCGCGATGCAGGCAGCGAATCTGGTGGAGTGCTCTTCGGTGTAGCTCGTCGTGAATCCCAAAAGGTTGTTAACCACGACGTGGATCGTGCCGCCGACGGTGTATCCGGGAAGGTCGGCGTAGTTCATCGTCTCAGCGAGGATGCCTTGTCCGGCAAAAGCGGCATCGCCGTGGACCAGAAGCGGGAGATATTGTTCGCGTCCACCTTCACCGGTGCGGTCTTGCTTGGCGCGGGTGCGGCCGACGGTGACGGGATCGACGGCTTCGAGGTGGCTGGGATTCGAGACCAGGTGAATGTGAACCTTGCCGCCACTGCGCGTGACGTATTCACCGGTCGCGCCCATGTGGTACTTCACGTCTCCAGAGCCGAGGACGCTGCGCGGGTCGACGTCTTCGAATCCAGCGAAAATTTCCTGCGGCGGGCGCTTGGCGACGTGCGCGATGACGTTGAGGCGTCCGCGATGGCTCATGCCCATGACCAGTTCGATAGCGCCTTTTTGCGCGGCGGTGTCGAGAACTTCATCGACCAGCGGGATGAGAGCGGTGACGCCTTCGAGCGAGAAACGCTTCGAGCCGAGATAGCGCTGCTGCATGACCTGCTCGAAGATGTCGGCGCGGATCAGCAGGTCGAGAATGCGCTTTTGATCTTCCGCGGGGGCTTCCGATTCCATGCGGTCGTAGATCCAGCGGCGGCGATCGGGCGAATAGATGTGGTTGATCTCGACGCCGATGGTCGAGGAGTAAACGGCGCGGGCTTCGCGGGCGTACTCGCCATCTTTTTCGAGTTCGGGCGTGGGCCGCGGGCGGAGGAAGCCGAGGGGGTCAAGGTCGCCTTCAAGGTATCCGAACTGGCGGTAGGCGTTGAAGACGCGTTCACGTTCGGGGTTGGAGCCGTTGGTCGAGGCGCGGTCTGCGACCGCGGCGGAAAGCTTGGATTTCGGGGTCATAAGAATGCAGATACTAGGATAAAGGATGCGGGGATGATGGTGGGGGATTCCGCGGGGAAAACAGGGGCTAAGCGCCAATTTCATCTGACGGGACGGAGATAGCTATAGGCGACGTGAAAATTCCTACACGTTTTTGCCCACACCCACAACGGAACTGATTTTGATCTTGGGTCTAAGCGCCGCTGGTGGCCCAGGGGCGAGAACGGGCGCCGGAGGTGAATGCGTGAAATCCTAGATTTCGACAGTTGACATCCGACTGGGATTCGGCCGAGTTGGAATCTACTGGCAAGCAGGCACCGAGGGATGCACTTCTCGCAGCTACTCTACTTCAGTTTGCTGAGATCGAGTTTTCGGTAGAGACAGTAGGTTGACGCGAGAGGTCGGCGGCAGTATCGTCTTGCTCGGAATCGAGTTGATGCCGGGAATGCTCACAAGATTCGAGACGAAAGGGCAAGTTATGAAAATCTCTCTTTTCTGCGCCCTAGCCTGCCTCCTCGGGCCGACTGCCGCTTTGGGCCAGAGCGGCCGCAATATCGAGTTGTTTGGTGGCTACTCATATCTCAACTTCGATCTGAAACGGACGAGCGCCACATCTTTAAGGCTGAGCGCGAACGGTGGGGAAGCGTCGATTTCCGCCGAACTATTCAAGCATCTGAGCGTGGAGGGAGATTTCTCAGGCCACTACAGCAGTTTCTCCTCGGGAACAAGTATGTTTTTCTTTATGGCCGGTCCCAAGGTGATGTTCAGCCCGGCGGATCAGAAGGCCACAGGGTTCGTTCACGCTCTGGTTGGTGGAAGCACATTGGGATCTTACGGACCATCGCGCACCGCGTTCGTCGTGGCTGTGGGAGGTGGCGTGGATTATAAAGTGGCGCAACATTTTGCCGTCCGCCTCATTCAGGCGGATTACATCCGCACCGATCATTCCGGCATCGTCGTGTCTCCGCAAAACAACATTCGCCTGTCCGCGGGTGCGGTCTACCGGTTCTGACAACTCGCGGAAGCGGGCGGGTCGTCGTTCCCCTGGCGAAGCGGGGAAGCGAACAGGCGTTTGTGAACGATTTGAAAGACAAGATCGAAGCCGGCCGATTCGTCCCTGTTATCGATCGCAGATATCCTTTCGCCGCGATTGCCGATGCCTATCGTTACGTCCAGACCGGAGAGAAGGCTGGCGTGGTCGTCATTGACATCGTAACGGAAGGTCGGCCTGTCGAGCCGGGTGGCCCGGGCTCTTGATCTTGGTGACGGGAATCACTGACCACCTGTTCTTAGTCCACGTAGATTCTGACTGAGTGCCACTCGAGAAGACGGCAGGAGGTCACGGATGAGTAAGTCGACAAAAACCGTTGTGTTCGGTCACTTGGGACTGCCTCTGGTAATCCTCTGTTTCGTGGCCTTCCCGAGCATGCTGCTTGCTGGCGGCAAAGATCACCCGATGCAGGGTACTGTCACTGCGCTAGGGACGAGTCAGGACACAACGGGTGGAGGGACGACTCCCGTGTTCACCCACGTACATCGGACCTACACCGTTAAGACGGACGCCCGAGTTTTTGTGCTGGAGTGTCCCTATGATATGGAAGCCATTCCCATTGTCGCGCCAAGAGAATGTGGTGGAAAGAAGAAGATCGCCATCGGTGATGCGATTCACTTCCGTTTAGAGAAAAACAATGCTTTCGTGTTGACCGCCCAAGGGAAGGACGAAAGGCTGAGAGTGGTGAGCGAAGCCATGAATGAGGCGGGGAACACCGTCCCTGCTGCGTCGCAGCAGCAATAGTGGAGCAGTGCTCGCATATCAATATCATTAAAAGGCAGGCCACCGGCCGGAGAAAGCACGGGGGCTAAGGCCCAGACCAATATTGTGCGCTCTTACGCGGTCCTTGAAGGGCCGCTCTTCCACGGTTGTGGCGGCGCTGGCCTTCTCCTTGAGAGTTGATATTCTTTTGGCTTTCCCATGCAGGCTACGCCCGCGGGACGGACGAAGGCGTCCGTCCCTACACAGGCAAAGGCCTCACTTCTCGCGCAAAAGTACGTGCGAGAAATAGGGCCCCTGGTGGCTACTTTTTGTGGGGCTGATGTTGAACAGATCCATCAGGTCGCTGATGGTGGGACTGTTGACGAACTTAAGGCTACGGCATGAGCTTTGCACAGGTTGCCAAACTCTGTAGGGTGGTTTCGGTAGAACTTCCGGTTTTCGGGTGATTAAGAATGACGAATCGCGGTGTGCCGACTCTGCTGGGAATTCCGTTTGATGGGCAGTCTTCTTACTTGCGGGGAGCGGGGGATGCTCCGCCGAAGATTCGGGAGGCGATGCGATGTGATGCGTCGAATCTATGGACGGAGTTGGGGGTGGATCTGGGGGCTGCAGGGACATACGAAGACGCGGGAGATTTGTCGTTGTCGTCTGATGGCGAGGGTCGGAGCCATCGCGGGGAAAATCCCCACTTCTCCCAAAATCAGGGAGAAATGGGGCACCCGGGTACCTCGGACACGACGACTTCAGACGCGTTCGCCGCGATTGAGGCTGCGGTGCGGGCGTTGGTGGATGCGGAGAAGCGTCCGGTATCGCTGGGTGGGGATCATTCGATTACTTATCCGGTCGTGAAGGCGGTGGCGCAGCGCTATCCTGGGCTGACGATTTTTCATTTTGATGCGCACCCGGATTTGTATGACTCGTTTGAGGGGAACAGGCTGTCGCATGCCTGCCCGTTTGCGCGGATCATGGAGGCTGGGCTGGCGAATCGGCTGGTGCAGGTGGGGATTCGCACTGCCAACCGGCATCAGCGGGAGCAGGCGCGAAAGTTTCGAGTTGAGGTGGTGGAGATGCGCGGACTTCCGGCTTACGAGAAGTTGAAGGCTGCCGGGCCGGTGTATGTGACGTTTGATATGGATGTGCTGGATCCCGCGTTTGCGCCCGGGGTTTCACATCGTGAGCCGGGAGGAATGTCGGTGCGGGAGGCAATTGCGCATCTGCATGCGATCGAGGGGGAGATCGTGGGCGCGGATATCGTGGAGTACAACCCGGTGCGGGATGTTGCGGAAATGACGGCTACGGTGGCGGCGAAGGTGGTTAAGGAGATTCTGGGGAGGATGATCGCGAGGTAAAACCTGCACCACAGCGGGCGCAGTGGCTCACAGAGGAAATCCATTTTACGGAGTACAATTCCGGGTCATGAAATTCATCAAAGTAGCGACGGTGTGCGTTTGGCTGGCTTGGGGCTTGGGCTGCGGAGGCGGCGCGATGCCGGGTGGGGGTGGTGGAAGCCTGACTCTGGCGATGGCGAGCGGTTCGGCGCAAGCGTATCAAAGCCAGAGTTCGGTTACGGTCAATGCAAATATCACGCGGACCGGAACGACTGGAAACGTCACCTTTACGGTGACGGGACTGCCTGCGGGCGCCACCGATACGGTGGTGTCGCCTGGGGCTGGCAGTAGCGGCAGCATCAGTCTCAATGCTGGGACCGCGGCTGCCGGCACATATGCACTGACAATTCGGGCGAGTGACGGAACGGTTTCCGGCAGTGCTCCGCTGACGCTGGGGATTGGGCCGGTAGTGACGGTTGGGAATGCGACCCAAGGCGCGTTCAGCGTAGCGATGTCGACATCGTTCCAGCCGGCGGAGTGGGACTATACATTCTTCACTCAGAATCCGGGTGCGACTACTACACTCGGAAATTTGGGGCCGAATCATGTTCGGATTCAGGGAATTTCGCAGGGCGTGCCGCAGGGGTCGGAGGGGACGACTTCGACGGCGTGGAATTTTGCGATGCTCGACGCAATCACGCAGCCTGTGCTGGGCGTGGGCGATCATAGTCCGGAGTTTCAGATTGCGAAGGCTCCGGCATTCATGTACGCCGGAAACAACAGCGGCAGTACTTTTGCGGACCTGAGTTTCGCGCAGTTTGCGGGGTACGCTCAAAAGTTGGTGGAGTACTACAACACCGGTGGATTTACTGCGAACATGCAGGACTATGTCTCGCCTGCGTGGCCCGGCGACAAGATCACGTGGTGGGGCATCTACAACGAACCAAGCATCAACAACAGTCTCGATGCCACCAAGTACACCACGATGTATAACGCCCTGGTGCCCGCGATGCAGTCGGTTGACTCTTCGATAAAGTTCGTGGGACTGGAGCTGTGCTGCGGATCGGAGGACTGGGCGCTGACATTCGCGCAGAACGTAACCGCTCCGGTCGATGTTGTGGCGTCGCACTACTACTCATCGTGCAATCAGAAAGACACGGATGCGATGCTGATGGGTACCGTGCCGGGTTTTGCGAACAGCGTACAGACCATCCATACCAACCTGTCGACGAACCCGCAATTGATGAATGTACCCATATGGGTAACGGAGAATAACGTCAACGCGGATTTCAACGCCGGCAACGGCAAGAGCGCGTGCAACCCGGGACAAGTGTTTGTGGATGACCAGCGGGGATCGAGTCCGTTTTTTGCGGGGTGGCGTCCCTACGTCTTTTCTCAGCTAGGGAAGGCCGGCGCACAGGCTCTCTATCACTGGGACTTCGCAGCCGATCCGCAGTTTGGCGAAGTGGACGGTGGTAACGGCGCGTTGCACCTGAGCTACTGGGTCGACTACTGGCTGGGCCAGAAGTTTCCGGCGACGGCGGGATCTCAATTGCTGCAGTTCACATCGACGGACGACGCCGACATGGAGACATTGGCCCTCGTGAACAGCGACGGCAGCGTGGTGGTGATGGTGGCGAATCACGAGGTGTTGAATCCGGCTTCGGACAACAATGGTCCGGGCGTGTCGTACAACGTGCAGATCGATGTGTCGGCGTTGGGGACATTCACCAGTGGGAGTCTGCTGATTATCGATAAGGATACGAGCGCCGCGACTGGTCCGGCTCCGACTGCGGTGACTCCGGCCGGGCAGATCACGGTCGACCTTAACGGGTATTCGGTGGGGATTCTGACTTTGAAGCCATAGGGGCGAGGGAATAAGATCGTTCACCACAGGGCTCACAGGCGTACAGAGGTAACACTGCTTATGGCAGATAACGTTCAACAACACGTGGTGAATGGTTTGCTCTGCTTCGCTCTGGCTGCTTGCGCGGGCACGGTGGCGTGCTCGAAGAGTGCGGCGCCGAATCCGATGGCGGGCAAGATGCCGGCGATGCCGGTGAAGGTGATGGAAGCGAAGGCCGTGGCTGTCGACGATACGTCGGAGTACGTTGCGACGCTGAAGTCGCGCGACTCGGCCGTGATGATGCCGCAGGTGGAGGGGCAGGTCACGCAGATCTTCGTGCACTCCGGTGACAAGGTGGCGGCGGGTGGCGCATTGATGGAGATCGATCCGCTAAAGCAGCAAGCCACGGTGAAGAGCCAGGAGAGCGCGCGGGCAGCGCAGGCGGCGAACGTGAGCTGGCTGAAGCAGCAATACGAGCGGGCGCAGGGACTGGCCGCGGCCGGCGTGGTGAGCAAGCAGGATCTCGACCAGGCCAAGGCGGCCATGGATGCGGCGCAGGCGCAGATGGATGCGCTCGACGCGCAGGTGCGCGAGCAGCAGGTCCAACTTCACTACTACAAGGTGGTCGCGCCGCGAGCCGGGATTGTCGGCGACATTCCGGTGCGGGTCGGCGACCGGGTCACGACGACGACACAGTTGACCACCGTCGATGAGCCGGGAAGCCTGGAGGCATACGTGTATGTGCCGATCGAGCGGTCATCGCAATTGAAGATGAACTTGCCGGTGCAGGTGCTCGACAGTAACGGCAAGGTGCTGGCGGATACGCGCGTGAGCTTCGTTTCTCCGCAGGTGGATAACACGACGCAGACCGTGCTGGTGAAGGCGCGCATTGCGAATGGAAACGATGCGTTGCGGCAGTCCCAGTTCATTCGCGCGCGCGTGGTGTGGGGGACGCACAAGAATCCCGAAGTGCCGATTCTGGCGGTCTCGCGGCTGGCGGGGCAGTATTTTGCGTTCGTTGCGGAACCCCAGAGCGGCGGAGCTTTTGTGGCAAAGCAGAAGCCGCTGACCATCGGCGAGACGGTGGGCAACGACTACGAGGTGCGCGACGGAATCAAGCCGGGGGACAAGGTGATTATTTCCGGCACGCAGTTTTTGATGGACGGAGCGCCGGTGATTCCGCAAAGCTGACAGTCGGCTTTCGGCTTTCGGACGCCGGACGCCAAAAGTCGGTTCATGCAGTAGTGAACATACTTAGAGCTTCTTATGTTCGTTAACTTCTTCTTACGTCGGCCGGTATTTGCGACGGTGTGCGCATTGCTGATTGTTCTGGGGGGCGCGGCGGTGATTCCCACGCTGCCGATCTCACAATTTCCCAATCTCTCGCCGCCGCAGGTAGGAGTTTCCAGCTTTTATATTGGGGCGAGCGCGCAGACCGTCGAGAGCGCGGTCACGATTCCACTCGAGCAGCAGATCAATGGCGCCGAGGGCATGAAATACATCACGTCGACCAGCGGCAATGACGGGACTAGCCAGATTCTGGTGACATTTGATCTGACGCGCAATCCGGATCTGGCGACTGTCGACATTCAGAACCGGGTAAACACGGCGCAGGGGCGGCTCCCCGGCTCGGTGAAAGCCGTGGGCATCACCACGCAGAAAACTTCGCAGAACTTCGTGTTTGGCGCCGCCGTCACTTCCGACAACAATAAATATTCGACGCTGGTCATGAGCAACTACCTCGACGTCTATGTGAGGGATGCGCTGAAGCGCATTCCGGGGGTTGCCGAGGTCTTCATCTTCGGTGAGCGGAAGTATTCGATGCGGCTGTGGCTGGACCCGGTGCGGATGGCGGGGCGCGGGCTGACGGCTCCGGATGTGGTGAATGCGCTGGCGGAACAAAACGTCGAAGTTGCGGCGGGGCAGGTGGGACAGCAGCCGGCGATTGCCGGACAGCAGTATCAGGTGAGCGTGCGCGCGGTGGGGCGGCTCAGCGAGCCGGCGCAATTTGACAACGTCATTCTCAAAACGAATGCCGATGGCACGCTGGTGCGGCTCAAAGATGTTGGACACGCGGAGCTTGGGGCGGAGAACTACGCGTCGGATTTGCAATTCAACGGGCAGGATGCGGTCGGCATCGCCGTCGCGCAACTGTCGACAGCGAACGCGCTCGACGTCGATCGGCGTGCGATCGCTGAATTGGACCGGCTGTCGAAGACCTTCCCGCCAGGCATGCACTACAAGCTGGCGTTTGACACGACGGACGCGGTCAGCGAGTCGATTCGCGACGTCACCTTCACGGTAGGTTCGGCGATCTTTCTCGTCATCCTGGTGATCTTCATCTTCCTCGGGGACTGGCGGACGACGATGATTCACTTCATCGCCACTCCGGTTTCGCTGATCGGTACCTTCATCTTTGTGAAGTTACTCGGCTTTTCTATCAACACGCTGACGTTGTTCGGCATCACGCTGGCCACCGGCCTGGTGGTGGACGACGCGATCGTCGTGATTGAAAACATCGAGCGCCATATCGCCGGAGGCGAACACGACTCGCGCAAAGCAGCCGCTGCAGCCACCGCCGAAATTACCAGTGCCGTCATCGCGACATCGCTGGTCCTGGTGGCCGTGTTTGTGCCGGTGGCGTTCTTTCCCGGGACGACCGGAATTCTGTTTCGCCAGTTTGCGCTGACCATCGCATTCTCCATTGCGATTTCCGCCTTCAACGCACTGACGCTGGCTCCGGTGCTGGCGGCCTTTTTTCTGAGCGGTGGCCACCGGAAAAAATGGTGGTGGCTGCAGAAGTTTGACGATGGCGTCGCGGCCCTCACCCGCGGATACCGCGCCCTGCTCCATCACCTGCTGGAATACAAAGTGGCGATGGCAGTGCTTTTCCTGGCCGGTCTGGGGCTTACCTATTTCGTCTTTACGCGCGTGCCGACTGGATTTGTGCCCGATGAGGATCAGGGATATTTCATCATCGTGATCCAGGCGCCGTCGGGGGCGTCGCTGGAATATACGAAAGACATCGGCAAGAAAATTTCCGACATGCTGGCGAATGTGCCCGAGTCGGAGGGAACATTTTCAGTTGCGGGCTTCAGCTTTGCCGGATCGGCGTCGAATCAGGGGTTGATTTTCGTGCCGCTGAAACCGTATTCGCAGCGCAAAGGGGAACAGCATGCGGCGAAGGCGATCGTGAATCGCGTGCGGCCCATGCTGTTTGGCATCCAGGGAGCGATTGTGTTTGCGACCTTGCCCCCTGCGGTGCAGGGACTGGGACAGTTTGGCGGATTTCAGTTTGTCGTGCAGGATCTGGCGGCGCACAAGCTTGAGGAGTTGGCCGGCGCGGCGCAAGGGTTGATGCGGCAATCGGCGGAGCACAAGGAAATCGTCGGGCTCTACTCGCCATTTACCGCGAACGATCCGCAGTACCTGGTGACGATCGATCGCGAGAAGGCCAAGAGCCTGCACGTTCCCCTGTCGCAGATTACCGACACGCTGGGCGTATTCATGGGCTCGGCCTACGTGAACGATTTCGATTTCAACAACCGGTCGTATCGCGTGTACGTGCAGGCCGACAAGCAGTTCCGTGCGACGGCGAAGGACATGAAACAGTTTTACGTGAGGTCCGACGGCGGGGCGATGGTGCCGCTCGACAACCTGATCAGCTATACGCAGACTACGACGCCGCAGGTGATCAGCCATTACAACCTGTTCCGGTCGGCGGAAGTCGACGGTTCGGCTGCGCCGGGATTCAGCTCTGGGCAGGCGATTGCGGCGATGGAGGATCTCGCAAAAAAAATGCCGCAGGGGTTCTCTTACAGCTGGACGGGATTGTCGCTGGAGGAGTTGCAAGCCGGGGGCACGTCGCTGATCCTGTTTGGATTGGGGACGCTGGTTGTGTATCTGACCCTGTCGGCGCAGTATGAGAGTTTCGTGCTGCCGTTTATCGTGCTGCTGGCCGTACCGATGGCGTTGCTGGGAGCGTTGGGCGCGCAGGCAATTCGCGGGTTGCAGAATGATGTGTTCTGCCAGGTGGGGCTGGTCATGCTGGTGGGACTGGCGAGCAAGAACGCGATTCTGATCGTGGAGTTCTCCGAGCAATTGCGCGAGCGCGGGGTGCCGCTGGTGGAAGCGGCGGTGCAGGCGGCGACGATCCGGCTGCGGCCGATCCTGATGACTTCGCTGGCATTTATTTTGGGCGTCGTGCCGCTGGTGGTGGCGACGGGCGCAGGAGAGAACGGACGGCATTCGGTGGGGACGACGGTGTTTGGCGGAATGATTATGTCGACGATTTTGAACCTGTTCTTTATTCCCGTGTTGTATTTGATTATTGAGGGGTGGCGGGAGCACGGGAAGGCGCCGGAGCATCGGTAGGGCTGTTGCTCGCGCGATCTGGAGAGCGGACCTCAGCGGCCAGAGCTGGCATTGAGTTTCCGACTTATGGCGCGACTGGAAGCCGCGCCCCTTCAAGGCCCGATCCGGACCCTGTCGTTTTCTTGCCGTTACTCGCGGCTTCCAGCTTCTTCTTTTTGCGGGCTTCGCGGCGGCGCATGGTGGCCATCCATTCGCGGGAATACATCGTGCCACGACATCTGCGCGAGCCGCAGTGGCACGGGGCGGGGTCTTCGTCGTCGTAGAGGTTGTAGTCCCACACCAGTTCCTCCCCCGGCGCGATGTCGCGCAGGGCGAAGAGCCAGACCCGTCCTTTGATCTCGTCGACTTCGCAGTTGGGCTCGCAGGAGTGGTTCAGGTAGGCGCCTAGGCCCTCACCGTCGATCACCGTTTTGCCGTCGTCCAGCCCATAGAGATAGGTTCGCTCGGCGTGTTCGTAGCGGCGGTCAGCCTCTTCGGGAGTGATGCGCTCGCCGGCATACTCGACAACGCGAGATCCTCTGCGAATCGCAGTTGTCGTGTAGACGCCGACGGCGTGAATTTGAGAAGGGCGCACAACCAGAGCCATGAACTAATTTCGCACGAGGCGGGAGTTTTGGGGAGTGTGAAAAATTTGGCGTCCCAGACGGGTTGGGGCGGGGTCGGGAGGCGAGACGCCTCCCGGACAGCCGCGGGACCCTTCGATGTCGCTCAGGGCAGGCGTCGGCGCTACGTGTGATAGACTTCGCGGCTGATTTTGCTTTCAGCCACGGAGGGGGACTGGGAATGCGGATTATGCGAGCATTGGCAGCGGTGGGGATGATCTTGATTCTGTCAGGAACGGCGTTTCAGGCGGCGGCGCAAAAGGCAAAGACCAAGACGGCCAAGCCGGCGAAGCCTGGAGCGGCAGAGGATTACTGTACAACCACGGGTGGAGTCGTTGAGTCGCGCCATGCAGTCTACGGAACCAACAATGCACAGAGTAGCTGGCTGCTGCTGGCGGGCGTAGAGCCGTTCTGCGAGTACACGTTAGCCGGCGATGGATCGAGGATCCACCTGGACCTCAATACGCTTTACACAACCAAGCCGACATTGGCGGCGCTGGCATACTACGCACAGGTTCCATGGAATGGGCAGGGGAACGGGAATCCGGCATCGTATTACTGCACGCAGCTGGGTGGAGCGGAAATTGGCGCAACCGATTTAGCGGGCGGCGGATGGGTCGGCCCTGGCGTCGATCTAGTGCTCGAAGCCTGCATCTTTCCGGACAACTCGACCATTGATTCGTGGGGATTGTTCTATCACTCGGACAACATCGTTCGCGGGATTGATTTGTCGACGGTGCTGCGGTATTCGAATCCCTATCCGGCGAAATAAGGTTTTCGGCTTCCGGCTTCCGGCGGCAGACCTCGGACTCCGGACTTCAGACCGTCGACGATTTTGTTTGGCTGAGGTCTGAGGTCCGAGGTCTGCTTTTGGCTGACGCCTGAGGTCTGAGGTCCGCCGCCCGCTTTTCCTACGGGTCGTAAATGGCGCTGCCGAAGCCTTGTTTGCGGGCGGTGTCCTGCATTTCTTCCAGGTGTTTCTGCTGCTCCTCGAGTTGCGCCTTCATGGTTTCGACTTCTTGCTGCTTCTGTTGCTGGCGCTCGTTCCACTTTTCACAATTGGATATGCAGTTTCCGCCGGCGAAGTGGATGGAGTTGCTCAGACTGGCGATTTCCTGCTGCAGAGAAGTAATGGCATTCTTCTGCGCAAAAATCTGGGACTTCCACTGTTCTCCCTGGGCTTCGTGGTCGCCGGGCGTCTGCTGTTTGTCACCGGTTGCGTGATGAGCGGACGTTGAGGTCGCGGCTTGCTCGGGCGCGTCGTCGTTGGTGAGGACGTGCGGAGTCTTCGGCTGTGCAGCGTCTGAAGCGTTGCTGATGGCCGTGTCGTTATTGGCAACTTCTTTTGCCGGAGCTGGCTTGGCCTGGGCTTCCTTTTGTTGCTTCTTCAGGCGCAACTGGCGGGCGATGTCTCCGAGAGACTGCGAACCGCCGGCCGGTTGCGGGTCTTGGGCGTACGAGAATGCGCACAGGAACGCGCTCGCGGCTAGCAAGCTAAGAAATCTTCGCATCGAAAGGCCTCCGGCAGCGGTCCGCCGAGAGCGGGACGCTCGGTTGATGGTATCGCTGAAGGCGGGGTAGGTTGAGGTTACGTTCGTACAGGGGAGGGTGGGCAAGGCTAAAGGCCTATTAATAAAGGGGGAAACCGAACTGGCATCGTCCGTGCTCGGGGCCGCTCGCGTTGCTTCGCGGGACGGCCGAGGCGGCCATCGCCACATGACCTGTGGTGATTACGCCTTTGAATAATCCGCGATCAGGGTGTCTAGTTTCGCGAATAGGGCCTGGTTGCCTTGGCGTGGGTATCCGGCCAAGGACTCGCGATAGTGTGGGACGTTGTAGAGGAAAGATTCCACGCGCTCTCTATTTAACTCTTCCCAGTATGCGCCGAAGCCGGATTTTTCCAGCCAGTAGGCGTTGAATATCTGCTCGAATTGATGGCTCACCGGAACCGCGAGGTAGGGCTTGCCGAGGTGCAACGCCTCGGTGACGAGAGAGAAGCCGGAGTTGGCGATCACGGCGCGGGCGCTGACCAGGTCGGCGAAGAATCCGTCGAGCGAAGGCTTCTTGTAGACGATGTTGCCCTCGGTCCCTTCACGACCGAAGCCATAGGCGACGAAGCGGCAGCGGACGGAACTCAATAAACTCGCGAGCGCCGGCGCGGGCGATGTCACGTAGACGAGAACGTCGTCCCCCTCGGTGGGCTTGGCCCGGAGAATTTCCTGGCGCAGCAGCGGAGGAAACAGAAACGTATTGTTCTTGCGGATGGGCGCGGTGAAGAAAGAGATCACCAGGTAGGCATTGGCGCGCGGCGTCATCAGACGGGTGACGATCTTCGCGGCGGCGGCATCGCGGCGGTACTGCTTGGGGTACGACACGGCCGCGTTGGTGAGGCAGTGCTGGTTGTCAATGGAGATCACCGGGAGGCCGCGTTTGTGTCCGACGTGGCAGGTGAGCGGCTCGAAGTCGGTGATGACGAGGTCGATCTTCGCATCGTCGACGAGCGCGTTGAGCTGCGAGAGACTTTTGGCGGCGTGCGGGATGGTGATCAGGTTCTTCGCGATGGTGCGCTTGTAGCGGACGCGATTGTTGACGTAGGCGAAGCGGAATCCGTAGATCTCCGTGACGTCGAACTTGTCTTTAAGATTCTGCAGGCCGCGGTCGAAGGAGGCGACGTGGACCTTGTGGCCTTCGGCGACGAGGTGGGTGAGGACTTCTTTGGCGCGGGTGGAGTGGCCGGCGCCTTCTCCATTGACTCCGTAGAGGATGTTGGCCATTTGACTCAGGAGTATAGCGCGGGCACCGTCATCCGGCGGCGTTCGTGCTTGGGGCCGCTCGCTTTGCTTCGCGGGACGGACGAGGCGGCCGTCGCCACATGAGTTGTGTGTCGATCGTGGCGGGATTCCATTCCCCAATTACTTGGTGGGAAGCTGCAGGTACTCGCGCGCATTGCGGTAGCAGACATCCTGGATCAGGCGGCCGGGGAGCGCTTGATCGTTGGGTAGTTCGCCGTTGGCCACGTCGCGGCCGATGATGTCGCAGAGGATGCGGCGGAAATATTCGTGGCGCGGATAGGACATGAATGAGCGGGAATCGGTGACCATGCCGATGAAACGCGAGAGCAGGCCGGCGTTGGAAAGAGCGTTGATCTGCGCGGTGATGCCTTCTTTCTGATCGAGGAACCACCAGGCGCTGCCGTATTGAATCTTGCCGGGTTGCTCTCCACTCTGAAAACTTCCAATCATGGTTGCGAACGCGAAATTGTCCGACGGATTGTTGTTGTAGAGGATCATCCGGGGCAGGGCATTTTCGCGCGCGAGGAGATCGAGATAGGCGGCGAGCGCGGCGCCTTGCGGGAAATCGCCGATGACGTCGTATCCGGTGTCGGGGCCGATCGCTTTGCGGGCGGCGGAGTTGACGTTGCGGCGGGCGCCGAGGTGAAGCTGCTTGGTCCAGTTCTTCTCGGCGTCGAGGCGGGCGAAGAACAGCATCATAAACGACGCGAACTGAATGCGTTCTTCTGCGGTGACGGACTTGCTGTTGCGGCCTTTGTCGAATATCGCCGATGCTTCTTGATCCGAACATGGTGTCGCGAAGCAATAGTCCAATCCATGGTCGGACAGGCGGCAGCCGAGAGAATGGAAATCGTCGTGGCGGCGGCGAAGGGCGTCGAGAAAAGTGTTGAGGTCGCGGATGTCCACATTCGCGGACTGGGAGAGTTTCCTAGTCCATCCCGTGAAGTCGGGAGTGCCAATGGTGAGGGCCTTATCGGGACGGAAGGCAGGGAAGACGCGAGCCTGCAGGCTTGCCTTCGCGAGGTCGCGATGGTGACGTAGGTCGTCAGTGGGATCGTCGGTAGTGCACACGACCTCGACGCCAAACTTCTTGAGAATGGCGTGGGTGGTCAGTTGTTCCAACTGAGAGTTGGCGCGCTCCCAGATTGCTGGCGCGGAGGATTCGTCCAGCAAATCCGTGATTCCAAAGTAGCGCTGCAATTCGAGGTGCGTCCAGTGGTAGAGAGGATTGCGCAGCGTGTAGGGAACGGTTCGCGCCCACGCCAGGAACTTCTCGTAGGGAGTAGCGTCGCCAGTGATGAATTTTTCGAGGACGCCGTTGGCGCGCATGGCCCGCCATTTATAGTGGTCGCCTTCGAGCCAGATTTCGAAAAGATTGGCGAAACGGCGGTTGGTCGCAATGTCTTCGGGAGAAAGATGGCAGTGGTAGTCAAGAATGGGCTGTGAAGCGGCGCGCTCGTGGTACAGTCGCTGCGCAACGTCATTGGAGAGCAGGAAGTTCTCGTCGAGGAAGGCCTTCATGGCTGCGTTTCTTCGCTACGGGGACGCCAGTAAGCGATGAATATATCAGTTTCGCGCACAGAACAGACGGCGGGCCAGGTGCGCTGGCTGATCTGCGCGCTGCTGTTCTTTGCGGCCACGGTGAATTACATGGACCGGCAGGTGATCGCGCTGCTGAAGCCGACGCTGCAAGTCCAGTTCGGCTGGACCGAAATCGGATACGGCAATATCGTATTCGCCTTCACGCTGGCGTACGGCGTCGGGTCGTTGTTAGTTGGAAAGCTGATCGACCGCCTGGGCACGCGCAAAGGATTCTCGTTCGCGGTGTTGTTCTGGAGCGTTTCCGCGATGGCGCACGCTGCAGCGGGATCGGTTGTGCAGTTTGCAGCGGCGCGCGTCAGCCTGGGAATCGGGGAGTCGGGCAGCTTCCCGGCGTCGATCAAAGTGATTGCCGAATGGTTTCCGAAGAGAGAGCGGGCGGTGGCGACCGGGATCTTTAACTCCGGCACCAACGTCGGCGCGATTGTGACGCCTCTTCTTGTGCGATGGCTGACGCTGCGGTTTGGTTGGCGGATGGCTTTCATCGCGACCGGCGCACTGGGGTTGGTCTGGATCGCGGCATGGCTGGCCCTGTACCGGCGGCCGGAGGAGAGCAAGCTGGTTTCGGCTGGGGAGTTGGCGTTGATCAAAAGTGATCCGCCGGAGCCGGCGGTCTCGGTTCCGTGGCAGATTTTGTTGATGCGTCGCCAGGCGTGGGCGGTCGCACTCGGGAAGTTTTTCACCGATCCGATCTGGTGGGTGTACCTGTTCTGGATGCCGGATTTCTTGAGCCGCAATCTGCATCTTGATTTGAAGGGCATGGCGTTGCCGCTTTTTGTGGTCTATAGCGGGGCGAGCGTGGGAAGCGTTGGGGGCGGATGGTTTTCGTCATCGCTGCTGAAAAGAGGTTGGAGCGTGAACGCCAGTCGCAAGACGGCGATGCTGGTGTGCGCGCTGGCGGTGACGCCGATTATGATCGCCGCGCGAACTGGCAATGCGTGGGTTGCCGTGGGCCTGATTGCGCTTGCGGCGGGAGCGCATCAGGGGTGGTCGGCAAATATCTACACGCTCGCTTCGGATATGTTTCCGCGAGCGGCGGTTGGCTCGGTGGTTGGATTCGGCACCCTGGCGGGAACGATGGGCAGCATGCTGATCGCGAAGGTAGTGGGGTTCGTTCTACAGCGATCCGGCTCGTATGTGCCGGTGTTCGTGCTGGCGGGGTCGGCTTATATGGTGGCGTTGTGTTTTGTGCAGGCGCTGGCGCCGCGGCTGGATCGGGCGGAGATCTGAATGGCGGCGGCGGGCGCGACTTTCACAGAATGAGATGGCTTGTATAATTCGCCGACGTGCTCGGGCGAGGCGCCCGCGCGACAGCCGGCGGGGCGCCGGCGCACGATGATTGTCAGACTCTTCGGAGATACGGAGTCTTTGGCGCGGGTGGCGGCGGAGCAAGCTGCTACGGCGATCCGGCGCGCTGCTGCTGAGAGCGGTCGTTGCCGGATCGTTCTTGCGACAGGCAACTCGCAGCTTCGATTCCTGGAAGCCTTGACGGGGACGGCAGGGATCGACTGGAAGAAGGTTGAGGCTTTTCATTTGGATGAGTATGTCGGGCTGCCGGTAAGTCATCCGGCGAGCTTTCGGAAATTTTTGCTGGAGCGGGTGGTGCGGAAAACGGGAATTGTGAATTTTCATTTCGTGGAGGGGGATGCTGCCGATTTGTCGCGGGCCATTCACGAAGTGTCGACTCAACTGACGTCTGCGCCTATCGATCTGGCGTTCGTCGGCATCGGGGAGAACGGGCATATTGCGTTCAATGATCCGCCCGCGGATTTTGAGACCGAGGATCCGTACATCGTTGTTGAACTGGACGAGGCTTGTCGCAGACAGCAGGTGGGTGAGGGCTGGTTTTCGGATCTGTCTCAGGTGCCCACGCGCGCGATCTCGATGTCGCCGCGGCAGATTTTGAAGGCGCGGGAGATTGTCGCTGTCGTGCCGGATATGCGCAAGGCGCGCGCGGTCCAATTGTGTTTGGAAGGGGAGATTCGGGCGACGGCTCCGGCTTCGATTTTGCGGCGGCATGCGAATACGACGATTTATCTGGATAGGGACTCGGCGTCGTTGCTCAGTGCGGAAATGCGGCGCGCCGCGAAGTAGCGTTGAGGGAGAGGTCCGGGGTTCGGGCGATCGCTTCGCTTCGCGGTGCAGACGAATGCGTCCGCCCCTACGTGAACCCGTTAATGGCTACAAGCTCGAAGCCCATTTCGTCGTTGCGGTGGTGGATTGGCGGGCTCCTGTTCGCTTCCACGGTCATCAATTACATCGACCGGCAGACTCTTTCCGTTCTTGCTCCATATCTGAAGCTGGAATATCACTGGACGAACTCGGACTACGCGATTCTCACAATCTCGTTTCGGGTGGCGTACTCGATCGGGCAGAGTGCGTTTGGCAAGATGATGGATCGCGTCGGCACACGGCGCGGGCTGACGGCGACGGTCATTTTTTATTCCATCGTTTCGATGCTGACTTCGCTGGCACGGGGATTTTACAGCTTTGCAACGTTTCGCTTTCTGCTGGGGGCGGGGGAATCGGCGAACTGGCCAGCCGCGACGAAAGCGGTCTCGGAGTGGTTTCCGAAACGCGAGCGGGCGCTGGCGACGGCGCTGTTCGATAGCGGGTCGTCCATCGGGGGAGCGGTCGCGCCCTTCATTGTTCTCTGGATTTATTTCCACTGGGGGTGGCGTCCTGCATTTGCGGTTCCCGGGGTGCTGGGTTTTCTGTGGCTGATTGCGTGGCGATGGCTCTACTATCCGCCGGAGACGCACGGCAGGATCAGCCAGCAGGAGCGCGACATGATCGCGGCCGACCGGAGGGAATCGGAACCGCAGGTGGAGAGCGTTCGTCCGCGATGGCGCGATCTGTTGAAGTTGCCGCAGACATGGGGAACGATCATCGCCAAGACATCGACCGACCCGGTCTTCTTCTTCATCACCGAGTGGTTCCCGATTTATCTGGTCGCGAAGGGAATCGAGCTGCGGAGCGGCTTGATTGCGGTTTGGATTCCGTTTATTGCCGCGGATGTGGGGAGTCTCTTTGCGGGTTGGTTTTCCGGATATCTGGTGCGGCGGGGAGTGTCGCTGGGGTGGGCGCGGAAAGTGCCGATCATCTATGGCGGCATTGGGATGACCCTGCTGATCCTCACCATCTTCACGACCAATCTTTACGTGATCGCGTTTCTGTTTGCGATCGTGACCTTTACGTATGCGGGATTCACGATCGTTGCCAACACGCTACCCTCGGATTTGTTTGAGAGCGGGTCGGTGGCATCGGTGAGCGGGTTGGGAGGAACGGGCACGGGACTGGGAACAATCGTGGCCTTTCTGCTGGTCGGCCACGTTTCTGACGCGCGTCGGGCTATGGGAACGCACTCCTTCGATCCCATCATGATCATTTTGGGGATCATCCCTTTCATCGGGATGATTCTGACTTTGCTGCTGTTGCGGAATAATGAGGCGACCGAGCGGGGGCTGGTGCGCCGAATTTGAGGTTTGGATACACTCGTGGGTTCAGGAGTTCGTTGCGGGCTTTGGGTTCGGAACGTGAGGAGAGCTGAGTGAAGATCACGGATGCGAGAGTGTTCGTCAGTTGTCCGGGACGGAATTTCGTCACGCTGAAGATTTCGACTGATGAGGGAATTTACGGTCTGGGTGACGCGACTCTGAACGGGCGCGAACTGGCGGTGGCTTCCTATCTGGCGGACCATCTGGCCCCGTGCCTGATCGGGCGTGACCCGTTTCAGACGGAAGATGTGTGGCAATACCTGTATCGCGGAGCTTACTGGCGGCGCGGTCCGGTGACCATGACTGCGATTGCCGCCGTGGACATGGCGCTGTGGGATATCAAGGGCAAGGCGCTCAAGACTCCCGTTTACAACCTGCTCGGCGGACAGAGCCGTACGGGGGTGATGGTCTACGGGCACGCCAACGGGCGGGATATCGAAGAGACTGCCGACGAAGTGGCCAAGTACAAAGAGCAGGGATATCTCGCGATTCGCGCGCAGTCGGGGATTCCGGGGCTGCCGTCGACTTATGGCGTGGCGAAAGACAAGTTGTTTTACGAGCCGGCGGAGAAAGGCTTGCCTCCGGAGAATTCGTGGTCGACGGAAAAATATTTGCTGCACGTGCCGAAGTTGTTTGAGGCGCTGCGGCTGAAGTTTGGGGACGATTTGCATTTGCTGCATGACGTCCATCACCGGCTGACACCGATTGAAGCCGCACGGCTGGGGAAGAGCCTGGAGCCGTACCATTTGTTCTGGCTGGAAGACGCAGTGGCGGCGGAGTTGCAGGAAGGGTTCCGGCTGATTCGCCAGCATACGACGACGCCGCTGGCCGTGGGCGAGGTGTTCAACGCGGTCTGGGATACGCATACGCTGATCACGGAGCAGTTGATCGACTATCTGCGCATGACCGTAGTGCATGGCGGTGGGCTGACACATCTGAAAAAGATCGCCGCGCTGGCTGAGGTCTATCATGTGCGCACCGGGTGTCACGGGGCGACGGATCTTTCTCCGGTGGCAATGGCGGCGGCACTGCACTTCGATATTTCCATCAATAATTTTGGAATTCAGGAATACATGCGGCACACGCGCGAGACGGATGAAGTATTTCCGCACGCGTATTCGTTCAAGGGCGGGTATTTGCATCCGGGAGACGCGGTGGGGCTGGGCGTCGACTATGACGAGAAACTCGGCGAGAAATTTCCGTACGAGCGCGCGTACTTACCGGTGAACCGCAAGCTGGATGGAACGATGTTCAACTGGTGAGCTGTTTTGGAACCCGTCGAAGAAAGGCGACCACGGCGGCTAAAGCCCGCGTTGACGTCATGCGTTTTACGCGGCCCTTAAAGGGCCGCTCTTCTACGGCGAAGCCCGCGTTCACGGCGAGGCCCGCGGTTCGCGACGAAGCACGCGTTTCACGACGAAGCACGCGGTTCATTTCTGATTGTGCGGCACGCCTAAAGGCGTGCCGTGATACGAATCGCTCTTCATTTCTGGAAACTGAGGAATTATGGGATACAGGAAGTTGGACCTGGCGGGGAAAGTAGCGGTCGTCGTCGGTGGGAGTTCGGGCATCGGCAAGGTGATTGCGCTCGGGTTGGCGGAGGGCGGAGCCGATGTGGTGTCGAGTGCCCGGCGCGCCGACCTGGTGAATGCGCTCGCGGTTGAAATTGAAGCGCTTGGCCGGAAGTCTCTACGCGTGACCTGTGACGTGGCCGACCGCAGTTCGCTGGAGAAGCTGCTGCAGGCTTGTCTGGATGCGTTCGGCAAAGTGGACATTCTGGTGAATGCGGCGGGCATCACGAAACGCGCTCCCACGGTGGATTATGCAGAGGCCGACTGGAATCGGATTCTCGACACCAACCTGACGGGGATGCTGCGGACCTGCCAGGTGTTCGGCAAGCACATGATCGAGCGGAAATATGGACGCATCATCAGCATCGCGTCGATGGGATCGTTCCTCGGGCTCTACGAAGTGGCCGCGTACAGCGCGAGCAAGTCGGGTCTGGCGTCGCTGACGAAATCACTGGCGATCGAGTGGGCGAAGTATGGAATCTGTGTCAATGCGATTGCGCCGGGATATTTTCGGACGCCTCTCAGCGAGAAGTTGCTGGTCGGTACGGGACGTGGGAAGGAAGTCATCATGCGCACACCGATGAATCGCTTTGGGGAGCTGGAAGAGTTGGTGGGAGCGGCGATCTTTTTGGCGTCGGACGCGGCTAGCTTCGTCACCGGAACAATCTTACCGGTGGACGGCGGGGTGCTGGCTAGCGGGGTGAACCAGTAGGAATCCTGAAGATCAGCGCGCTTTCTTTTCCCGCAACGTGGCGCGGGCTGCATTGACAGCTTTTACTAACTCCTGCGCGGCCGAAGTTATCTTTTCCAGGTTGCCTTCGCGCAGGGCTGTGGCGTCGACCAGATCTGCGCCTACGCCGAGCGCGAAAACTCCGGCGGCGATGAACTCGGCGGCGTTGGCGGCGTTCACGCCTCCGGTGGGAATCAAGGACGCGTGCGGGAACGGCGCCTTCAACGATTTCAAATACTTCGGCCCGCCTACATTTCCACAGGGAAAGATCTTTACCAGCCGCGCTCCGTGGTCCTGGGCATTCATCAATTCTGTCGGCGTCAGAGCTCCGGGAATGGCGAGCTTGGCATTCGCGCGAGCCACCGACATCACCGAAACTGCCAATCCCGGACTGACGAGAAACTGAGCTCCGGCGCGAAGACACGATTCGGCCTGTTCGGCGCTGGTGACGGTACCCGCGCCGATGAGAACGTCGCCGCCGCGACGCTGCACGAGTTCACGGATGACCGAGATGGCATTGGGAACGGTCATGGTGATTTCGACGACCGGAATGCCACCGGCGCAGATTGCCTCGACCGCGCGGTTGGCCTCATCCACAGTAGCGGCGCGGACGACAGGGACAATCCCAACTTCGCCGATCCTGCGGATTACGTCGTCAATGCTGAGTTCAGTCGCCGGCATTCATCCTCGCTTTCGATCAGCGCTCGATTCTCGCGGTGCGTGACGTCATCGCCTGCAGCACTTCCGCGAGCGTAGCCATCGTTGTGTCGCCTGGCGTGGTCATGGCGAGGGCGCCGTGCGCTGCGCCGCATTCCACCGACCACTGCGGATCTTTCCCGGAGAGAAATCCATAGATCAGTCCGGAAGCGAAGGAATCGCCGCCGCCCACGCGGTCGTAGATCTCCAGATTCTCACGCGTGGGCGTCTCGTAGAACTGGCCAGCGTGATAGCAGAGCGCTCCCCAGTCATTGCGGGTCGCAGTTTTTGCGTTGCGAAGAGTGGTCGCGATGACGGCCATCGACGGATACTCTTTCACGACGGCCTCGATCATCTTCTTGAATCCGGCGGACTCGACTTGGGAGTGGTGTTCATCGAGGCCGGAGACGGAGAATCCGAGGGCGGCGGTGAAGTCTTCTTCGTTGCCGAGTATGACGTCGACGTAGGGGGCGAGGCGGCGGTTCACTTCCTGCGCCTTGGTTTTTCCTCCGATGGATTTCCAGAGTGAGGCGCGATAGTTCAGGTCGTAGGAGACGATCGCGCCGCTCTGCTTGGCGGCTCGCATGGCTTCCAGCGCGACGAGTGGCGTGGTTTCGGAAAGCGCGCAGAAAATTCCTCCGGTATGAAACCAGCGCGCGCCATCTTTCGAGAAAACCTGCTGCCAGTCGACCTCTCCGGGCTTCAACTGCGAGGCGGCGGTGTGTCCTCGGTCCGAACAGCCGACAGCGGCGCGCACGCCGAAGCCGCGTTCGGTGAAATTCAATCCGTTGCGCACCGTGCGGCCCACGCCGTCGAAGGGCGCCCAGCGGAGGTAGTTCTGGGCGACGCCGCCCTGCAGCATGAGATCTTCGACCAGGCGTCCGACGGGATTGTCGGCCAGCGCGGTGACGATGGCAGTCTCCATGCCGAAGCAGCGGCGCAGGCCGCGGGCCACGTTATACTCGCCGCCGCCCTCCCAGACACGAAAGTGGCGCGTGGTGGAAATGCGCTCGTCGCCGGGATCGAGTCGCAGCATGACCTCGCCCAGGCTGACAAGATCCCACATGCAGTCGTTTTTTGGTTTGATGGTAAGTTTGGGCATCAGCTTCCGGAAGGCTCGGACAGCGCGCCCCGCCAATTACGAAGAAAAGCGGCGGAGTCGAACCCTGCTCTCGAACCCTGCGATGAAATCGCAGAGATTCTAAATGATTTGGAATCGGGCGGACTCGAAATAAGCAGAGCGAGGCAGGAACGACATTCCTGCCCCGTGAAAACGGTGAACCCCGTTTCAGGCGTGAGCGGCCATGCCGCGGGAGTGAGACGGAGGAACTGACTTGTGGCTGACTTCCGAACTACCGCCGCCGGTTCTGAATTGATCGACGAGGGTACGCAGTTGGGCCGCCATCTCGGCCAGGTCGTTGGCCGCTTTCTGCGACTCTTGCGCACTGGTCGACGTACCCTGCGCTGCTTCGGCTACGCCGGAGATGTTCTGCGTGATCTCTCCCGAGCCCTTGGCCGCCTCGGCCACGTTGCGCGTCATTTCGTTAGTGGTTGCGCTCTGTTCTTCGACGGCGGTGGCGATGGTGCCGGAAATATCGTTGATCTGGTGGATCACCGCAGTGATGGTGCCGATGGCCTCTACCGCGCCGTTGGTGTCGCTCTGGATGGCGACAATCTTGTGGCTGATATCCTCGGTGGCCTTAGCGGTCTGGCGGGCCAGTTCTTTGACTTCGTTAGCGACCACGGCAAAGCCTTTGCCGGCTTCCCCTGCCCGGGCCGCTTCGATGGTGGCGTTCAGAGCGAGAAGCTTGGTTTGCTGCGCGATGGAGGTGATGACCTTGATGACTTCGCCGATCTCAGCGCTGGATTCTCCCAGCTTTCCGATCGTGATATTGGCGGCCTGCGCAGTCTGCACGGCCTTGCTGGCGATGGTGGCGGCCTCGTGGGCGTTGGAAGCGATCGACTGGATGGTCGCGGTCATCTGTTCGCCCCCGGCCGACACGCCCTGCAGATTTTGACTGACCTGCTGCGCGGCCCGGGACACGGTATTGGCCTGAGCGGAGGTTTCTTCGGAGTTGGCGGAGATCTGCTGGCTGGTGGACGACAGTTCCTCGCTGGCGCTCGCTACATGCTGTGCGGTGCCCGCGATGGACTGAATCACCTCGTGGAGGCTGCTCTTCATCTCGTTGAGCGCACGACCCGCCTTGCCGATCTCGTCGTCGCTGGTGATCTCCATGTCGGCGATCGTGAGATTTCTATTTGCGACTTCGTGAATGACGGCAAGCATCCGCGACAAGGACTGCGAAATCGAGCGGACGATCAGGGTGGCCACCAACAGGCCGACCACAAACGCCACGACCGCAAGCGTCACAACGGCGATTACCGTCCTGCTCTCTGTCGCCTCATGCTCCTCCAACGCACTCTGCTGCAGCTTATCGATCGTCCCAACCAGATCGTCGACTTCCTGTTCCAAACTACTTCGCAGCTGGGTCGACACATCGCTGAATAAGAGGTCTTCGGCGGCCTTTGTGTTTCCAGCCCGACGCTGTTCGACGGCGTGTTGCTGCATGTCTCGCAGTTTGTTGCCGTCGAATTCGATGCGGGAAAGGGCAGCTTTCCCGGTCTCGGTCTGAATGAGCTTTTCCAGCTTGACTCTTGCAGCGGTAAACTCCTCAATCCCCTCATCGCGCCGTTTCAGCACGTCCTCTTTGCCGGAAAGCACAAAACCGCGGGTCGAGCTTGTCTGCAGTTCCAGTCCGCCATCGACTTTGATGGCATGCTGCTTCTGGACCATCTGCTTGGCCATTTCGTCGGTGAGGTCCGACAGCTTGCTGATCGACTTGTAGCTGACGAATCCCATCACGCCCATAGCCACGAGCAGGGCGCCAAAACCGCCGGCAAGCTTTGTTTTGAGACTTAGAGTCATCACGGCTGATCCTCCATCGATTGTGTCGGCGATAACCCCAGGCTGCAGGGCAGCCACACTTCGCGGGCAAGAAACGGGCGCTGCCCGATGTGGCCCACACCCTACGTCTATCGGCGTTGGAGTTGAAGTCTTTAGGCGAGGATCGCCGACTCAGAATGAGAGCATCAGACTCGGGGTGACGACGGGACAGTCCGGATTAGACCGCAGGCCGCCCGGATGATGTACGAATTGAAAATCCTGCACCAAAGCCGTGCCTGGCGATACACTTCTGGACGTATCCCTTGGGCCATTCCTCGATGCCTCGTTGGTAACCCTCGTGCGTTGGTGGGCCCTAATCTTTTCGCATCCGCCGACGGGCTACTCCTATCCGGCAACAGAGGCGCCATCCGCAAACTCGGCCAGGCTGGGCACGGCGGCTCTCACGATCGAGGGCAAGTCCAGCAACTCGGTGATGTTGCCTCCGGTTACGAACGAGCCCATCACCCCGGGCCGCGAGGCCAGCGAGTCGATGGTGGCGTGTTCCTCAACGATGTCGACGATGCAGTCTACGATCACGGCGACGGTGTGTCCGTGTTCGGAATGGACCACGATTTCGATCGTTGCGCCGGACGCGACCTGATCCTCGGCGGACCCCTCCGTTGGCACGAGCTGCGAGAGGCGCACCACGGGGATGACCTGGCCGCGGTATTCCATGACCTCGCGGTCGCCGACCCGCTTGACGAGATGGGCTGGGAAACACTCGAGGCGGGCGACATTCGACAATGGGATTGCCACCTGGCCATCGAGCCCGTTGCGGGCGAGCAGCAGGGTCTGCCGATCGTCGGATTTCGCGGTATGGACTTCCTGCTGCCGGCTCTCGTGCGCCGAAGAGCGCGCTTCGGCAATCACTTTGGACCGCTCGGCCAGTCCGAGGACGTCCAGAATCAGAGCGACCCGGCCGTCCCCCATGATGGTAGCTCCGGAATAGGCAGTAATTCCTTTGAATTGCTCGCTCAGCGGCTTGACCACAATTTCTTCGGTGTCGAGTACGTCATCGACAACCAGACCAAACTGGTGGCCCACGGCCTGGAGCACGATGATGCTGCCGCCTTCCGCCGGTGCCCCTGCCGCGTCGAGTGGCCGGAGCTGCAGTTCGCGGTCGAGGTAAACCAGGGGAAGCAGGCTTCCCCGCAAGCGGTAGACCGGGACGCCGTGTACGAGCTCGATGGTGTGACCACTTTCACTGTCGAGCCCGACCAGTTCGAGCACGCTGACCTGGGGGATGGCGAAACGCTCGTCGCGGCAGCTGACGATCAGCGCGGGAATGATCGCCAGCGTCAAGGGAATGCTCACGCGCACGGTTGTGCCTTTTCCGGCGGCAGATTGGACATCGATCGTGCCGCTGATCCTTTCGACGTTGGTCTTCACTACATCCATGCCGACACCGCGGCCGGAAACGTTGGTCACTGCTTCTGCAGTCGAGAATCCGGGCAGAAAGATGAGGTTGAAGACGTCCCGTTCGTTCATCTGCTGCGCCTGTTGCGTGGTGATCAGTCCGCGCTCGATTGCCTTCTGGATGAGGCGATCGACGTTGAGGCCCGCGCCATCGTCGCGGATTTCGATGTTGACTCTTCCGCCTTCGTGGAAGGCGCGCAGGATAAGGCGTCCGGCGGCATCTTTGCCGGACTGACGGCGGACCTCTGGGGTTTCGATGCCATGGTCGATGGCGTTGCGCACCAGATGGGTGAGCGGATCTTTGATGGCTTCGATGATGGTGCGGTCGAGTTCGGTGTCCGCGCCTTCCATTTCGAGATGGGCTTCCTTGCCGCAACTCAGGGCGAGGTCGCGCACCGTGCGCGGGAACTTGTTCCAGACGTTGCCGATGGGCTGCATGCGCGTCTTCATGACCTGTTCCTGTACTTCGGTGACAATCAGGTTTATGCGCTGCGCGACCGACTGTAGAGGCAAATTTTCGACGGTGTTGGAGGCTTGCAGAAGCTGGTTGCGCGCGAGTACGAGCTCCCCGACCAGATTCATGAGAGTGTCGAGCAGATCGACGCCGACGCGCACGGTTTCGACCCCGGCCTGGGAACGGGTCTCCAGAGCGTGTTGTGCGGCGTTGACATCCTCCTGCCGGCAAAAGCCCAGGCCAACGAGGATCTCGCCGAGGCGGCGCCGGTCGCCACGCTCCTGTTCCTGAAGAGCGAGCGCCAGATCGCGGGGTTCGAGGGCACCACGATCGACGAGCAATCCCCCGATTTTCGATGCGGACGGCCGAAACTGCGGCACGTCTTGCGGTCCTGCGGCGGCGGGGGATGGTTGGGTGATCTCCACCGACTGGGGCGAGGGTGGCGAACTTACGGGTGCCGCGGGAACCTGTGCTCCGGGAATGCGGACTGCGTTGACAGCAGGCGGAGGGTCGGGCTTAGGAATGGAGGGGGCCGGAACGGATGGGGCCGCAGCTTTTTCCTCTCCCTGCAGGCTCTTAAGCCGTGCCTGCAGTTCCGGGTAGTCATTGTCTCCATCCTGCTCGGTAACCTGGATTTCGGTGAGCATGCGGCGGACAGCATCCACCATGGCCAGCAGGCCGCTGGTAATCTCCGCGTTGAGCGTCAGTTTGGCGTCGCGCAGCTTGGAGAGCAGGCTCTCGCCGACGTGGGCTACTTTTTCCAGGTGGCCAAATCCCAAAAAGCCACAGCTTCCTTTTATGGTATGGATCGTGCGGAAAATTCCGTCGAGCAGCGGCTTCGAAGTTGGGTCGGACTCCAGCTCGACCAGTTCCTGATCGAGCCGATCGAGGTTTTCGTTGCTTTCGATGAGAAAGTCTTTGACGATTTCGTCCATAACGCGGGGCCGCTCCGTGAGATTCGCCTGCCCGCGGGAAGACGGTGGAATCCAACCGCCTTCTCCGCACGAGTCCATCATCGGCAGGGAAGCTATGAACTTGAGAGGGAAGGCGTTGCATGGGAAAATTCGGCGCCGGCAGCAAGGTTTCAGTTTCAGGGAGTAACGGGTTGGCGGAAGCGGCGGGGGCGATACCGCTCGAAATCGTCAAACCAAAGATTCGGATAAGAACAGCACTGACAATCTCTAAAAGATTTCAGCAAATCGGCTTCCGATCGCTGCCCTTAGCACCTTGAACTTTGTTTCTCGCTTTTTGTCCGGGCCCAGAGATGTCAAGCCCACACTTTCGAAGAGAAGATCAAGATTGCCGCAATACTTTTTGCTCTGTTGAAATACGATTGGTTTCGGTCCCGCGGCAGTAAGAAGCCTTGCGGAAAATCGATAGTATTTTTGCCGCATCTGATCGAACGCCTGATCCGAGAATCGGTCGAGTTTCGTCACGCGCCGCAAGGTAAGTTGCGGCCAATGATGGCGGAAGGAGTTCAACAGGTCTTCCTTCAGTTTCGGTCCATCGATGGTGGCTACCAACACCATGATCGCCCAGCGCCTCACATCTTCATCCATGCCAGCGAGAAAATATGAAAGAATGTGCTCCGCCTTGCGCACGGCTGAGTCCACAGCTTCCCGCCCCAGTCGTTCCAGCAGACCTTCATCTACTTTGCCGGCTGCCTTTTTTGTGAGCTCCACCCATGCTCTGTTCAATGCCTTGTTTACCTGCAGACGCCGCGCGTCATGGGATGCCACTCTGGGATCGTTCTGAAACAGCCACGATTCAAATGACTTAAGTTGTTCCCGCAAAGCCTCGACACCAGCACCCTCTTGGATGGCCGGGATGATCTTCTTCCAGCACAGCAGACCATGTTCAATTTCCCTGATGAGCCAGGAATAATCACTCATCGATGTCTCGGACTGCGAAGACAAGAATGGCATGACAATCGACGTTGGCAGCATACTCAGGCGTACATTCTCGACAATATCACCCTCTTCTGCGACGCCGGTTTCGACTTCGAAAGGCATTCGCTTCTCACGAACAACACCCGGAAGAAGGGCCACGTTTCTAGTGACGGTGGGAGACGATTCAAATTGATAGGAGAGAAACACTTTGGGCCTCTGCCAGTCGTTTCTCCGGTCCTGTCGATCACGGTTGAGTTGCTCCGACGCACGTCCCTCAAGAGCGAGAATCGCCAAGGCAAATTCCGCAAACTCTCTTACCCACAAAGGTTCGGTATTGGTCGCCACAAATCTGAGTGTCTCGACGTCGTGATTGAAGGACGCTGCCCACATGTCGCGCAACCCACGGAGAACGATATTGCCATCGAAGTCGACTGAGGGAGAGGCGCACATTCCAGAGATGAGGCTGGAATGATTGGTAGACTCCATCCTTAGCGAAAATGTGTTGCAGAAACGCTCGACGAGATTCAACGCAATCCATCCAGCGAGTTTTCCCGCATGGATGCCGGACGACTCTCGAGACAGTTGCGCAGCGAAGCGCCGCGTTTCAGGATCGCGTGACTTGAGTCCCCTTTCGACGTCTCGAAGCTTTGAAAACAGCGAGCGATCGACCTCGGAACGGATTCGACAGCATTCCTGCCATGCTTCCTCGGTTGACCGACACCATTCCACATCGTGCATTCTGGCAGCGATGTTTTCGCAGTAGTGCGAGAGGAGAAGGGGAAGTCCGCACAACCAATAACTCTCAAGCCTCTCCAGAAGAGCGCCCTCATAGGGCTGTGCAGACACCTGTTTGTCCCTGAAACGGTGGAAGATGGCGACTGTATAGGCCTCACGTGAGTCGATAGCTACGGCAGGAATTGCCCCGTATCTGTAAATCGGTACAACGATACTCGGATTGCCGCTGAAGACTGAGGTACCTTTCAGTACGTCATTTACTACACGCTTGCTGGAGCCAGTTCGACCGAGCGTATCTAATTCAGTGCGCAGCTCCTCACCTAGCTGATCCATGAGCGGACGCACCGATGACGACAGCGGGCTGACTGCGTCCTCAGGTAGAAGCAGCAAGGTGCGACTCACGGTCTCCGGGTCGGCGACGTTCCTGATCTCCAAAACATTTCTCGTCAACCATCCGATCTGTCCCTGAAACACCCGTTGGTAGCGGTGCAGGTGAAGGCGAGTGCGGGACGGTGGCGAGCCCTGCTGTGACTCCGACATAGGCAAGCGGCATAATACGCCTGCAGATCGTCGTGGGCAATGATTTTGGCTTTTGGGACGTCCATCCCCCACAGCAGTCAAGGTGGGCGCCAACTTGCCTGCACTAACAGATGCTTTCCTGGTATTCACCTTGTGGGACGAAGATAGGTAAGATCGTTTCCTGCCACCTACGTTCTACATCAGCGCAAGGGTCACTCACTTACGATCAGAGTAGATGATGAACTCGTTCCGCGCGAAAAGGCTGTTGGGCACATGTAGCAGGCGCGAGCCGTGCGCGAGCCATGCCATTGACAAAGGGTCATGGACCGACTAACATTCGCCCGTCGACGGTCGAAAGGGTTGGCACAACTTGAATTGGCCAGTCCGAAGTAGACTGAGTGATCAACTCGACTGGGTGACCAGGCGAGCGACCGGACCGGAAAAAACCGACGGTCCTGCGAGGGGCAGTTGGGGTTCGGAACTGCGAAAGCAGTGATCGCATCAGGGGCTGTGACGGTACATGCGTCCACGCTGTTGACTCTCTCGCAAGAGTTGGCTGCTAGAGCTTAACCAATGTCACGGCCCTCTCATACCTGCTGAACGGCACCGGCATTTCTCCCGCATGATTGCGGCAGCGCCTTCTACCTGACTGGTGAAACAGGAAATGAGTGCGACCGCGGCAACCCCTTCACGCTCCCACTATATTGAGTTCGCCCACGTCTACAAGACATTCGAACGACCCGCCCTTGTGGACTGCAGCTTTTACGTCGACGCGAAAGAAGCGCTAGCAATTCTTGGGCCGAGAGGGTCCGGAAAATCGCTGATTCTGCAACTAGTGATGGGCTTCGATCGGCCTGACCAGGGAACGATTGTCGCGTGTGGTCAGCGGATTTTCGGTCGTTCGGAGACGGAATGGTCGGCAAACGACCTCTCGTACCGAAGGAACCTTAGTTTCATAACGCAATCTGGGATGGTCCTTGAAGCTTTGACGGCGGCTGACAACTTGCGCTACCCCTTTTATCTGCCGGGTGATCTTACCGAGGAGCAACAGAGTCAAATCATAAGTGGCCTTCTTCAGATGGGAGGTCTTCCCACGGAAGGCCATCTCAAGCCTGCGGACCTGCCGGTCGGTCAGCGACGGATGTTAGCTCTTCTACATGGTTTGGCCGGGCGGCCGGAATGCATTCTATTTGACGAACCGACTGCAGACTCGGATCCATATTCCGCCGATGCTCTTATTCACATCTTGAATCGGCTGAAGATACAACTCAACTTCTGCATGTTATTGCCTACGCGCGATCTTCTCTTGACGCGCAAAGTGGCCGACAGGGTTTTATTCCTGGACCGAGGCAATGTGAGGTTCTTCGGAACCAGCGACGAATTTTTTTCAAGTGGCGACGCTCAGATTCAGCAATTTCTTCGGATGGAAGGCTATTGAAAATCTTTAGCGGCCGGTTTCCAGACGAAGATAGTGAATTCCGCCTGCAACATCAGTCACCGCGACAGTCCGCCCCAGCAGACTGATGGAGCAGGACTGCACCGCGGAATCGGGAGTAAATGCAGCAATCTCACGCCGGGTCGTAGTGTCCCACACTTTGAGCGTGTGATCGGCAAATCCCGCCGAGACAACATATTTTCCGTTCGCACTGACTGCGACTCCGGAGACACCGCTAGCATGTCCATCCAGGGTCAGCAGCTCACGGCGCGTCCAGGAACGCCAAAGCTTCACAGAGCCGTCCTCCGACCCGGACACCACGTAGCGTCCGTTCGCGCTGATTGCGAGCGCGGTGATGGCACTTCGATGCTTCGACCGAGAGGTCTTGATGCGGCCCGTGATCAGGTTGAGAGCGGACCATGTCGGCTCGCGGGAACTGAAGATAATCCGGAGAGAGGCGGCTGACGTAGCAGCGGTGGAAACCATGTGTTTGCCATAGTGCGCAAAGTCGGCCATACGCGCCAACAGCGATCCCCAGACCTGGAACAACGATGGAATGGTCAGTCCGAGCAGGGGGTCTACAGTCCGGAGGCGGAGGTCCCAGGTGACGGCGACGAGAGTAAGACCGCTCAGCGATGAGCGCAAGGAAACTATGGGGTCAGGAGCTCGCAGCAGCTTGCGCAGCGGCTGGGAGCGCTGGCGTTTCCAAATGCGCAAGCAGCCATCCACCGAGGTCGTCGCGGTCCGACGCCCACCAGGCAGCATAGCCACAAGCGCAGGCCGCTGTTCGAGCGTGGCGCCGAGCGGCGGTTCGCTGACATTCAAGTCCCAGATGCGGAGGCGGTGGTCGTCGTGGCCTGTGATCGCGTACCTCCCATCGTTTGTAATGGCGACCGAGTAAACGTAACTGGGGTGTCCCGGCAAGGTGTTGATCAGTGCATTGGCGCTTCGATCCCAAACCTCCAAGCTGGCCGACGATATGCGGACCTCGCGGCGACTGTCTGGAGTCACTGCGAAGTCTTGCCTCGGATTGGAAAGATTGGCTGCGGTCTGCTCGATCAGCGTTTTATTCTTCAGATCCCACACGTACGCTTGTTCGTTGAGCAGGCTTGCCACAACTCGCGAGCCGTCAGCCGTTACCTCAACCTTAACCACCGGAAAGTCACCGCTCGGAAATGTAGCGACAACAGTTCCCGACTTGATGTCCCACACCTTGACCTTGCAGTCAGACGATCCTGAGATCAGAAATTGGCCGTCCGGGGTGATGGCAAGGGCGTTCACCTGGCGAGCGTGACCGGCCAGGGTTTTCAGCTCAATGCCGCGACGCCAATCCCAGAGTTTGATGGTGCTGTCAAATGATGCCGAAATCGCGATCACTTCGTCCGGCAGCAGAATCACGGTGGACACGCCGGCTGTGTGGCCGCGTAGAGTCTGTACCAGCGCCCCATCGGCCCTCCTCAGGTCAGGAGCCAGTGGACGAAGCCATGCATGCTCCGTATGACGAGCGGCGTCGGAGACCAACCGGGAAATGGCGGGGGATGGATGTCCCAAGAGACGCCCGGTCAGGTGCGCTGCCAGCTGATTGCGATCCTGGATGAGTACGTGCGCACTCAAGCGAATTGCGGATTGGACCAGGGCTCGTTCCGTCGATTTAGGAAGGGCATCGAAGTCTTCGATCAGCGCATCCGGCTCGGTGTTAGCCAGCTTGGCTTGCAACCAACGAAAATCCAGCAGCAACCTCTCCAGTTCACCACTCCGGTCGCTCGTTACAAAATGATGCGCGGCATGGCGAAAGAAGTAACCATCGTTTGGCGCGCCCCACCATTGCTTGCGCGAATTGACATAGGAATCAAGAAACCGTGAACTAATCGAAGAAGTTTCTTTATCTAGCTTAGTACTGGCATATTCTTGCAGCAGGTCGTGTAGTGCAATTGCACCCGACCCATCGAGATCGAGTAACTCCATGCGCGCGAAGTCAGCGAGCAATCCACGACATCGGTTTTCATCCAGGTTGGCGTCGAGCTGGCGCCACAGTCTGCACACTACAGGAAACGCAACGCGTAGATCTTCGGGAAAGATGCCAAGCGCAAAATATAGCCGGCGTTGTGCAGGTTGGTAGGGGTTCAGGCTGAGATCAAAACAGGTGATCAAATCGTCCTGAGCGGATTGCGTGCGGTATCCCTGTTCCATTTGCAAGAGGCTTGGGCTGGACCGGAAGAGCCGCAACCATTCCGAAGGTTCTGTCCCTCCCTTCATGCGCGCCCCTGCAAGTCTCAGCGCGAGGCCCAGGTATCTGCAGCACTCGGCAATCTCGGAAAGCAGAGGATCGGAGGAACCAGTCCATTCCCGCAAAACATGGACCGCCTGATCAGGAGTGAAAGTCCCGAGTCTGACTTCCGTAGCGCCAAGGTTCAGGGCGATGGTAGGGTCGCGAGAGGTGAAGAGCGTACGACAGCGGACCTCATTAGTCAGAAATGGCTCAACATGCCGCCGGTCCCATACGTCATCGAGAACGAGAAGCGCCGCTTTTTTCCGCAAGAGCCGTTTGAGCCGCGTGGCGCTCGTTTCCAGCGTGGGATAGTGTTCGGGCCCGTCGCCGAACGCTGTACCAACGGACTGCATTTGCGGCACCAGGCTTCCCGGAGTTCTTCCAATCGTGGTCCAGACGATGCCGTCCGGGAACGCCGCTTGTACGACAGGGTCATAGCAGAGCGCCATGGCCAGCACAGTCTTGCCGACACCACCCATTCCCTGTAAGGCGGTCAGTGCCACATGCCGGTCGCCGGCGCTTCCGATCACCGCGCTGCGAAGCCTTTCCAGTTCTTCGGGACGAGGCACGTAACCGGGCGGTAAGGGCGGCGCAATAACGAGGGTTGATTGAAATTTTTCCGGGAGAGGTAGAAGAGATCCCCCATCAAGAGCGTTCAGCAAGGTGCGGAAGCCAGTTACATATTGAGTAACATCGGTAAAGTCCTGGTAATTGAGGTGCTCAAGTTGCAGCGGCCGATCGGCCCCGTAGTCAAGAAGCAAGGGAATGACAGTCTTACCGATGCGCAGGGCCCGCATATGCTCGACTCGGCAGCTCTTTGAGTTGATGTAGTCACGAGTTAGGATCGCCAGTAGAATGTCGCAGCTATCGATGGCCTTCTCAATGTCTTCGGTCCAGGCATTCCCCGCCTTAGAATGGCTTACGTCCAGCCAAGGCTCGTGACCCTTCTTCTGCAGATCTTCATATAGTCGACAGGCGAATTCAGACCCATCCTCACGCGCATATGAAAGGAAGATATGCTTGCCCGCCATTGATTAAGTCACCCTTTTCTGCTGGGAACAGCAGCATACCACTGGTGCCCAGAGACTACGGCCCTACGTTGTGCTAGGCTGGGAGCCGCTTTGTCGATGTACCAAATCGCGATTTTGGACGCGCTCGGGAACAAAGCTGGAGTGCTTCGCTCCACACTGGAGTCCCGGCTTCGTGACTTGAAGATCGTTCCAGAGACGGATGCCGAGTTCCTGGACGAAAATAACCTGCATCGCCTGCGGACGGACTGTCGCCGGGTGGGCGTGCTCTTCAGCGATGGTCCGGCGGCCCTGCAGTTTGCTGCGCAGGTCCAGATATTACTGGACAGCCCCGCCGTTGTCTTGCCCGCGGTAAGCTCCCTGACCGACTTCTCTTCAAAGGTGCCGCCCGCACTTCAGGCGACAAATGGATTGGAGTTGGACCCGGTCGATGCCAATCTGGAGAAGGTCGCCGGCTTTGTTCTCGAACTGCTGGGGTTGCTGCGCAAGCGGAGAAGGTTGTTTATCAGCTACAAGAGAAGCGAATCCGCAGCCGTGGCGCAACAGCTTTATCACGCCCTGGACGAACGCTCCTTCGACGTATTCCTCGATACTCTCAGTGTGCGTCCCGCCGATGACTTCCAGGAGCAACTGTGGCACCGCATGACTGACTCTGATGTCGTCATCCTTCTTTACACCCAGTCGGTGCACCGGAGCGGGTGGGTGGAAAAGGAGATTGACCGGGCCATCGGAATGAAGATCAGCGTACTCCAGTTGATTTGGCCGGGCGTCGCGCGCGATCGAAAAACAGAATTGTTCGAACCCTGGTATCTGAATCCCGCAGACTTCGGCGTCACTCCCGGGGATCGAGTCGTCGAGTCCGAGATTTTGAAGATCTGTTCCATGGTGGAGAGTCTGCGCGCCAGTTCGCTCGCCCGGCGTGAAGCCGAACTGGTAGGGACCCTCCGCGATCGTGCCGAAAAGCAGCAGATGACGACATCCGTTCAACCCTCGCGATTTGTAGACTTACATTGCGATGCTGGCACCTTCGTGAGGGTCATCCCCAGCGTTGGCGTGCCTGACTCAGAGGGCCTTCAGGCCTGCGCGCTTGCCCCCGTCGACGGCGTCCATCCCAAGCAGGTGGTCCTTCTCTACGATTCACTCAATGTCACCGCAAGCTGGAAGGCACACCTGGACTGGTTGAGCGGCTATCTTCCAGTAAGAATGCTGAAGGTATTCGAGTTGGATCCATGGCTCAGCACCCTATGTCGATAGGTCCGGTGTTTCTCTCGGCCAGCGTTCCCGATCCGCGGCGGAATGAAAAGTATTTTCGGACGGGCGATACCATCGCGATTCGGGATGCGGTTATCGCCCTGGTCACGGTCGTCCTTCCGCAAACCAAGCTCGTCTTTGGCGGGCATCCTGCAATTACGCCGATGGTGAAATGGGTTGCCGATCAACTGGACGCCTTTGGCAGAGTGCGCATGTTTCAGTCGAAGTTCTTTCGTGATCATTACCTCAAGGATTTGGAATTCTTCCGTTACGAAGAGACTGAGGCTGTGCGAGGAGACCGCGGCGAGAGCCTCCGTAGTATGCGGATGCAGATGATCCACAGCGAACCCTTCGCCGCAGCTTTCTTCATCGGGGGCATGGAGGGGGTTGAGGACGAATATGAACTGCTCCGCAGGCACAGGCCGTCCGTGCCCCGCTTTCCGGTCTACACGACCGGGGCCGCGGCGCGGCTGCTGTGGATGAGCGAGTCGCGACTGCTTGCAGAGCAAGCACCGGCCCTCCATGAGAATCATGGGGCCGAGTTGCAACTCCTCCGTTTGAAGACGAATTACATCGGCCTATTCACGAATCTGCTCGAGGGACGGCAGGGAGGGACGCAATGAACGATGACTTTCGCAAACATCTCGACTTGATCCAGGGCGTGATTAACCGCATGGCCGGCAACTCGTTCTCGGTAAAAACGTGGGCGGTCGGATTGATCACCGTCCTGGGTGGACTGGCGGCAAAAGATTCCAATCCGCGCCTGTCATGCGCATTGCTATTCCCCGCCATCTGTTTTTGGTGGATGGATGCTTACTATCTGCGGCAGGAAAAACTTTTCCGGAAGCTGTATGTCAAAGTCGTTGACTCAGACCCGAAAACCAAGCTGTATTCGTTGGATACGAGTCCGTTCTCGTCAGAGGTGATGAGCCTTCGGAAGGTGGCTTTTTCCCCCACTGTGCGCTGGCTGCATTTTCCAATCTTGCTGTTTGTGATTGGTCTGATCGTGTATTCATTTGGTGGGTTCAGCCGGCACCATGCTCCCGGCAGTGCGCTCCCGGCGCCTACCGTCGTTAGTAAGCCCCCGTCACAGTGAACCCTGCCCGGCCCGTTTGTGTGGCCCGGAGGGACCAAAGATGCAATCGATGGAAGCGCTCGGACGGCGGCTCAGTCATTGAAGCTTGGCGGAAGCGAATGGGAGTCGAACCCACCGGTGACGGGATTGCCCGCCACCCGCCGGTTGTGAAGTTGAGCCGTCTTGCGGGCGTGAGCGCAGCGGGAGCCCGCGGGCGAAATCCCGAGCGAAGCCGAGGGAACCCAAAATGGCGGAAGCGAATGGGAGTCGAACCCATCATCGCTATCGCGAGATAACGATCGCCGGTTTTGAAGACCGGGACGATCACCGGACCGCATGCGCTTCCAACTCCATCATGGCAGCGATGCCTGCGGTCTCGCAACTGGGGTGAGGTCCGTGGTTCCCACCCTTTCGCAGAGAACGTGAAAGGATGGGGCACCCGGCACGCCGATCCCGAGGGTTGAGCCGTCTGGTTAGAGTTAAGATAGAGCATGCTACTCGTCGTCTTCGGCGCCGGTGCGTCTTACGATTCCGTCTCTCATCTCCTTCCACCATCTCCACGACCCAGCGGTCAGAGCAACTTCGGTTTCCCTCCAGTGGTCGAGCGAGGATTGCACGAAGATTCTCGTCCTCCGCTGGCGAATCAGTTGTTCGATGATCGCGGGCCATTCGTGGCGGTCATGAAGGAGTATGTAGCCTGCAAGCCTCTGGTGAACCAACTAAGAGGGAATGTCCAGGTGGAACGGCAGCTTGCGAAGTTCGAAGAAGAAGCTAAGACTTTCCCCCCGCGTCACAGCCAGCTCGCCGCGATCAGATACTATCTTCACCACATGCTGTGGAACTGTCAGAACAACTGGGGAAACTACCACAAGGGTATCACTAACTACGTCACCTTCTTGGATTCGATCGATCGATGGCGCTACGAGAGCAGCGAGCAAGTTTGCTACGTGACCTTCAACTACGACACGATGATAGAGCGATCGATGAAGGATTTATGGAACTGCACGTTCGAGAGCTTCGATGCCTACATCTCGGACCCTCGTTTCAAATTGATTAAGCTACACGGCTCCATAGACTGGGCACTTCAGTTCAAGGACTTCCCAGCAAGGAAGACGCCAGCTGAGGTCATAAGAGATGCTGAGGTCATAGGTGTCAAGGTGACTGAACAGTACCGAAAGGTAGTTAGAACTCCCGCAGTATTCGACGACGGCCACTTTGGGTTCCCTGCTCTAGCGATCCCAGTCGAGAAGAAGAGTGAGTTCCTGTGTCCACCGGAGCACCTCAAGGCCCTGGCTGATGTGCTACCTAGTGTGACGAAGATGATCACGATCGGCTGGCGCGCGACCGAGCAGCACTTCCTGACGATGTTGAAGAAAAAATTGACAGGTCTGCAGAGTGACGTGGACCTCATGGCCGTGTCCGGTAGCGACGATGGAGTCAGAGGCACGGTGAACAGCTTGGCGATTGGTCCTCCAAACACAGAACGGAAGCGCGAGCTCATTGCGAATGGGTTTAGTGGGCTGATCAAGCAGATCGGTCTTCTGGAGACATTCCTTCGATGATGGAGACTTGGGCCGCTGGCGTGCTTGCCGGAGGCTGGTGCATGGTTAGTGTGTGACTCTGACGAGCGCGGCGATTGTGGTCGAAAAGACGCGTACTCCCACACACCCGGAAGCAACGTAAGTCTGTGAAAACAGGACACACGCTCGCTTTTGAAGAATGAAAGTTTAGACGTTGAAGTCCGTGGTTCCCACCCTTTCGCAAAGAACGCGAAAGGATGGGGCCCCGGTTCCGTAGGTTGAAAACGAACAAACCCTGCACCGCCGCCTTCCCAACATTTGGACACAGGTGATGATGAGCAACCTATGCCTCGACATCACTTCTTACTGCGGCCTTTCTTCAGCGCGGCTTCAAGTTGAGCGTAGAGGTTTGAACTTTCCCCCTCGGGTAGAAAAATAGTAAGTATTACCGCCCTCCCCTTCCTTGCAGTTTTCTTGACGCGTACTTCAACGTTGGGATTGTAGTGGCCTTTCGGGTATCTTTTAGGCATAACGGCTCCAGAATATACCAGACTTCAACAAGACCCGCGCTTAGGCCGCACGTGGTGTGTAGTCCGAATCAATTTTCGAGTATCGGTTCTGAATGAACTCACAGGCGCTCTTGCCTGCCCGATCCACTCGTTCCGGCAACGTAACACCCGGAAAGTCGGCATCTCTGTGCTGTTTGTCCCACACCCTTTTTATGTTGTTGCAGGCGAAACACGCAACAACTTTGTTTGCCGGGTGCCCCATCCTTTCGCGTTCTTTGCGAAAGGGTGGGAAACCACGGACTTCAACGTGCAAACTCTCTCATTCTTTCAACGGCGATATATTGGGGCCACCCGGCCGCATGCGCTTCCGCAGCCAGACAATCAAATGCCACGGACGACGGAGTTGCAGATCGTGAGAATGGCTTGGCTCCGATCTTCAGACGTCCCTGTGATCCGTGGCGATTTGTTGCCCGTGGTAAGAACAGGGGCTGAAGCCCTGTTCTTTAAGGAGACCTTAACGCGGCCCTGAAGGGCCGCTCTTCCACAAACCCCTCTTCCACAATCTCCTCTTCCACAAGCCAGCTACTTCACAAGCCAGCTACTTCGGCTGAGCTGCCGTCCGGAGATACGGCTTGATCGTCTTGAAGCCGGGGAATTTCTGTTGCGCTTCTTCGTTGGAGACGGCTGCGGTGAGGATCACGTCTTCGCCCTGCTTCCAGTTCACCGGGGTGGCGACTTTGTGTTTGGCGGTGAGCTGCATCGAATCGATCACGCGCAGGATTTCGTCGAAGTTGCGGCCCGTGGTCATGGGATAGCTGAGCTGCAGTTTGATCTTCTTGTCCGGTCCGACCACGAACACGGTGCGGACGGTGGCGTTATCGGCGGGAGTGCGGCCTTCGCAACTGTCGCCGGCTTCGGCGGGCAGCATGCCGTAGAGCTTGGCGATCGTGAGTTGCGGGTCGCCGATCATGGGATAGTTCACCCTGGCGCCTTGCGTCTCTTCAATGTCGGCCGCCCACTTGGCGTGGTTGGTGACGGGATCGACGCTCAGGCCGATGATCTTGACGTTGCGCTTGGCGAATTCCGGCTGCAGCTTCGCCATGTATCCGAGCTCGGTGGTGCAGACGGGCGTGAAGTCTTTGGGGTGGGAAAACAGGATGGCCCATCCGTCGCCGATCCACTCGTGGAAGTGGACTGTGCCCTGCGTGGTGTCCGCGGTGAAATCGGGGGCGGTGTCGTTGATCCTGGGGACGCTGTGAGTTTCTGCGGTCGCGGTAGTCATGGTTTCTCCTTCTCGATTCTTATTCGCTCAAGATTCCGAAAGTCGGCCCGGCCCGGCTCCCAGCACGTGCAAGCGGATGAAAGTCAAAACCCACCCGCTTTTCGCCGGGTGGGTGGGAAGAATTTCGCTAAGTCCCTACCCACACGCCGGCATCAGGCGACAACAACACATGGCGCTGGTGGCGAATGGGCAAAACATATCGGATAGGATAGGCGCGCGGAGTGCCGGTGTCAAACGCTGCGGCGCGCTGTCATGGGCGCTGATTTGATCTTTTCTGCATCGTGGACGGGACTATTCTCATCGTGTTCGTGACAGCTTTATTTCCGGATGATCGAGGACGCTGATGGGCAAACAGGCGCGGCGGCTGGCGATGGCGCAGTGGGATGTGTTTAGTTCGAATCCGCTGGAGGGGAATTCTCTGGCGGTGTTTTTCGATGGTCGCGAACTCGGCGACTCTGAGATGCAGGCGATCGCGAAGGAGATGAATCTTTCGGAAACGACGTTCATCCTTCCGCGCGATCCTGAGACGCAGCGGGAGCGTGGCGTGCGGGTAAGAATTTTCACGGTGCAGGAAGAGTTGCCGTTTGCGGGGCATCCGACGCTGGGGACGGCGTTTGCGCTGCGCGGGCAGAGTGGCGCGAAGGAAGTCACGCTTGAGTTGAACGTGGGAAAGGTTCCAGTGCGGTTTGAAGATGCGGCAGGGCAGCCGGCGTTCGGAGAGATGACGCAGGTCGATCCCGAGTTCGGAGTGCAGCACGATCGCGAGGCGATGGCGCGCGCGACCGGATTGCGCGTGGAGGATTTCGACGCGTCGTTGCCGATTCAGACGGTTTCGACTGGGCTGCCCTATGCGGTGACGCCGTTGAAATCGCTGGCGACCATCCAGAACTTGCGAATCGATCTGTACGGCGCCGGGGAGTATCTGGAAAAGACCGGCAGCAAATTCGTGTATTTTGTGACGCGGGAGACCGCCGATCCGGCGGCCGGTTTGCACGCCCGGATGCTGTTTTACAACGGCGAGGATCCGGCCACCGGTTCGGCCGCCGGGTGCGCGGCGGCGTGGATGGTGGCGCACGGAGTGGCCGAACCGGAGCAGCGCGTGCTCATCGAACAAGGTATCGAAATGAAACGGCCGAGCCGGATTTTTGTTCGCGCCGCCCGCCGCGATAACCGGATAGTTAACGTACGCGTTGGAGGCAACGCAATCGAAGTTATCCGCGGAGAAGTTTTTCTCTAGCGCACGTGCCCCAAGATGCGGAAAACATTGACGCGCATTCAACGCTGAAGAAAGCAATAGCCTGAAAGCTCCATTGGCATCGGCGGCACTTTACAGCGAGCGCGCTTCCCGTTAGCATGCAATTCGCTCTGTACAACTCTTCATATTGAGAAAAGCCTCCGTTGGCATTGCGGCCCACCTTGTGCCAGCGGATTGCGGAAGGCTGATGAAACCAAAGCGCACGATCTTGTGTGTCGATGACAACGAGCAGTCCCTTTCCCACCGGAAAATCATGCTGGAAACACGCGGCTACCGCGTGACCAGTTGCTCGCGGGGAGAAGACGCGCTGGAGCGTTTCATACAAGGTGGGGTCGATCTGGTGATCGCCGACATGGCGATGCCGGGCTTGGATGGGCCGCAACTCATCGCCAAGATCAAGGACATGTCGCCGCAGACTCCCGCGATTCTGATTTCGAGCAAGGTCCGCATCTACGATCACGACTCGCAGGCGGACGTGTTCCTCACCAAAGGGATGTACTCTCCGGCGGATTTACTGGAGCGTGTGCGCTTGCTGCTGGTGCGGAAGCGCGGGCCGAAGCGGTTGCAGCAACGGCCTCCGGTAATGGCGCGGCAAATCGGCGCAGCGTGAGGGATTCAGCTCTTAGCGTTTAGCTCTTAGCCTTTAGCTTCAGCTTCAGACACCTTCGCAACTGCCACAGTGCGATCCCGCACTGGGCGTGGGCCTTCGTGTAAGATTCTCTTCAGGCATGGCCGGAGCATTCATCGAAGCGAAGGAACTACGTAAGACCTACCACGTGGGAAAGGTGGAGGTCGAAGCGCTGCGCGGAATTTCCTTCTGCGTGCAGAAGGGCGAGTTCGTCAGCGTGGTGGGCCCTTCGGGCAGCGGAAAGTCAACCCTGTTTTATCTTCTGGGCGGGCTGACGCGCGCCGATGGCGGCAGCGTGGTGCTCGACGGCGACGATCTGGCGTCACTCTCGGACGCGGAGCGAACCCGCATGCGCAAACGCAAGATCGGCTTCGTGTTTCAAAAGTTCAACTTGCTGCCCACGCTCGACGCGCGGTCGAATATCATGATGGCGCAGGAGATCTCGGGGAACGGCGACCGCGATCCCGCGCACTTCAATCGCATCACGGACCTGCTCGGGCTGACCAAGAGGCTCAAGCATCGTCCTTCGGAGCTTTCCGGGGGAGAGCAGCAGCGCGTTGCGCTGGCGCGCGCGCTCATCAACAAGCCCGCGGTTGTGCTGGCGGATGAGCCGACGGGGAATCTCGATTCGAAGAACTCCGATGTTGTGCTGGGCATGCTGCGGCTGTCGAACCAGGAACTGGGGCAGACCGTGTTGATGATCACGCATAATCCGGAGGCGGCGGGCTACGGCGACCGGATCATCCACATGCGGGATGGGCAGATTGTGAAGCCGGAAGAAGATCCGCAGTGGGCGCGGCACTAGATAGGCCAGTGTGACCTCAGCGGCTAAAGCCGCGATTGATGTTGCTGTACGTACGGCGCGGCTTGAAGCCGCGCCCTTTCAAGACCGATGCGCCGGTGGATCTTCTCGGCAGCCTGCTAGCGGAAACTGTTCTTTCCAGGAATCCTGCACTGTTGTTCTGCTGCCGACGGGCAGGGCGAGGCGCCTTCCCGACAGCCGACGGGACGGCGGCGCGGCGGTCCGCGGTGATATCCTAGTAAATTGCTATCCTGCGACGAGGGCTGTCTTCTTTCATGGCTGATCCAGTGACTTCCAACCCAACAAATCCTGAAACTCGACCTGTGGCCGAAAGCTCAGAATCGTTCGGCGATATTCTCTCGCAGTTCCAGAAGAGCCACTCGCGCAAAGCTGATGGTGGCAAACAGCTGAATGGAACCGTCATAGCAGTCACGGCGGAAGCTGTGTTCTTTGACATCGGGTACAAGTCGGAGGGAATTCTGCCTCTGACCGCGCTGCAGGGAGAGACGCTCAAGCCCGGGGACAAGGCACTGGTCACGGTGAAGGGGCGGGACCTGGATGGGTACTACGAACTCTCGCGCTTCAAAGTCGAGCGGCCCATGGATTGGTCGGCGCTCGAAAAGGCCTTCGCGGATAAATCATCGGTGCTGGGCACCGTGACGGCAGTGATTAAGGGCGGATTCAGCGTCGACGTCGGTGTGCGTGCGTTCATGCCGGCCTCACGCAGCGGGGTGCGCGACGCGGCCGACATGGAGAAGTTGGTTGGGCAGGAGATTCGTTGCCGGATTATCAAGCTCGATGTAACCGATGAAGATGTGGTCGTCGATCGCCGAGTCGTTGCCGAGGAAGAGGAACGCTCGGCGAAAGAGCGGCTCTATTCGCAGTTCAAAGAAGGCGACACGTTGAGCGGCACGGTGCGCAGCCTGACCGAATATGGCGCGTTCGTCGACCTCGGTGGAGTGGATGCTTTGCTGCACGTCAGCGACATTTCCTGGGGACGTGTCAACAAGCCGGCCGATGTGCTTTCCGTTGGGCAACCCGTCGAGGTGAAGGTACTCAAACTTGGAACCGAAGCGGAGAAGCGAAGGATTTCAGTCGGCCTGAAACAGTTGCAGCCGCATCCCTGGGACGCGGTCGCACAGAAGTTCAACGCCGGGGATCGCGTGCGCGGCACGGTGACCCGGCTGATGGAATTTGGCGCGTTCGTCGAACTGGAGCCCGGCATCGAAGGGCTGATTCACATTTCGGAGATGTCCTGGTCGAAGGGCAAGATCAGAAAAGCCAGCGATGTGGTCAAACCTGGCGAGACGGTCGAGGTCGTCATCCTTGGGATTAAAGCGGCCGAGCAGCGCATTTCACTGGGCCTGAAGCAGGCCCTGGGCGACCCGTGGGTTGACGTGCCGCAACGTTTCCCGGTGGGCTCAGAGGTCGAAGGTCCGGTGACCAGCTTGATGAAATTCGGGGCCTTCGTGCAGTTATCCGAGGGAGTCGAGGGCCTGATTCACGTCAGTGAGATCAGCGCGGAGAAGCGGATCGGACAGCCCGCGGAAGTGCTGCGCGTGGGCCAGGTCGTCAAGGCCCTGGTGCTTGGCATCGATGCCGAGAAGCGCCAGATGAAGCTCAGCATGAAGCAGCTTGTGCCGACGGGCATCGACGAATACCTGGCCGAACATAAGGAAGGTGATATGGTCACGGGGCGTCTGGTGGACGAGTCCGGCACGCGCGTGGAACTTGGGGAAGGAATTCATGCCGCGTGCAAGGCTGGATCGGCGGTTCCGGCAGCAAAGAGTAAGGCTGAGGCTGCGACGTCGGCGAAGGCGGACCTGTCTTCCCTGAGTTCCATGCTGCAGGCGCGCTGGAAAACCGGTGCAGGTGCACCCGTCAAGGCAGAACCCGCGCGGGCCGGGCAGGTCCGCAGTTTTCGCATCGCGCAGATCGATCGCGCCACAAAGAAGATTGTCGTAGAAACGGCGTAGCGGCACGACTGTCCATTCGCGGTCACCGGCGTCCACGACTGGACGCGCAGCGGTTTGTCCGACTGAGGTAGATTCCTCTTCCCCTTTGTTTCCAATCTGCAATCCTGCCGAGCATTTGGTTTGCTAGTTGCGACTATTCCTTGACCGGTAAGGCTCCCTGCGGGCAGTAACACAACACCAGCACAATCGGAGTGACACCCATGGACACGATTGTTCAAGACCTGCGATACGGCATTCGGCAGTTGGTGAAGAATCCGGGATTTACCACCATAGCAGTGGTTACGCTGGCATTGGGCATCGGGATAAACGCCACGATGTTCAGCATGGTGAGCGCGATTCTCTTGCGCAGGCCACCGGGACGCGATCCAGACCGCGTGGCGGTGGTGGCCGCCATCAATCCGGCAGCGGGCTTCCAGGCGGACATCAGTACAGTGTCCGCACCCAACTATCTTGCGTGGAAAGAGGGCAATCACGTTTTCTCGGAGATGGGCGCCGCCGATGAGTATCGCTCGGCGAGTCTGACCGCACAGAGTGAGTCAGAGGTGGTGCCTGCGGCGGCCGTTTCCGCCAATTACTTCAACGTGTTGGGCGTCGGCGCGCAGATGGGACGCACGTTCCGAGACGGCGAAGACCAGAGCGGACAAGATCACGTCGTGATTCTCAGCCACCAGGTCTGGGAACGCCGTTTCGGGTCTGACCCTGCGGTTGTGGGACGCGTCATCCGGCTGAATCGCGAGAACTACATGGTAATCGGCGTGATGCCGGCGAATTTTCGCTTGTTGGGCTTCCCGACCGACCTTTGGATGCCTCTCGTCTTAACTCCGGCAGATCAAACCGCAGCCGCCCGCAAGGAACGTTCTCTTTTTCTGTTTGCACGCATGAAGCCCGAGGCGACTCTGGAGCAGGCGCGCGCCGAATTCGCCACGCTGGCCCATCGCGCTGAACAAGACTTCCCCGACTCGGAAAAAGGCTGGGGAGCGAAGGTGCGGACTCTGCCGGATTTCCTCGTCTACGGCTTCGGCATTCGCGGGGGCCTGGCGGTCATCATGACCACGGTTGGATTTGTGTTGCTGATCGCTTGCGCCAACGTTTCCGGTCTGCTTTTGGCGCGCGCGGCCGCCCGCCGCAAGGAATTGGCAATTCGTTTCTCTCTGGGAGCTGCACGCCTGCGAATTATCCGGCAATTGCTGACCGAGGGCATGGTGATTGCACTCGCGGGCGGAGGGCTGGGACTTCTTTTGGCGCGTTGGGGTATTGCGCTCGTTCGGGTGAACATGACTTTCAACGAAGCCGTGAATGCGCTGGATCTCGGCTTGGACTCGAACGTCGTGGTCTTTTCTACGGCCATCTCGGTGGCCTGCGCACTGCTGTGCGCGCTCGCTCCGGCGCTGAAAGCGTCGCGAACCGACGTTGCGACAAACCTGAAAGACGAAAGCCGCACCGCCTCGGCAGGGAGTTCCCGTTCTCGTCTGCGGAAGGTGATGGTCACCGGTGAAATTGCGCTCGCGCTGTTTCTGCTGGTCGGAACGGGCTTGCTGTTTGTAACGATGTTCCGCATCGAGCACCAGAAACTCGGGTTCCAGCCCGATCATCTGCTGACCGCAGGAATCACACTCGACGATGCACGGTACAAAGATCATTCGCATCAGGAAGCTTTCGTGCGCGACCTGCTTCCTCGGCTGCGGCAGATACCGAGTGCCGAACTCATCGCCGTAACTTCAGACTTGCCAGCTACGGGACTGGGCGCAGTGAACATTCGTATCCAGGGCCAGCCCGAGGTGCCGGCAAGCCAGGTGCTCACAGCATTTGACACTGTGGTCACGCCGGAATATTTCAGGACTGCCGGGATCTCGCTGTTGAAGGGGCGCCAGTTCTCAGACCAGGACAACGCCGCGGCGCCGCGCGTGGTCGTGGTCAACCAGAAATTCGTGGATCGTTACCTGAACGGCGAGGAAGCGCTGGGGAAACAGATTCAAGCGGAGGTGGGCGGAGCGCCAGCCGGATGGAGCCAGATCATTGGGGTGGTAAACAATGTGAAGACGTACTCGGAAGCCACGGCGGAAGACCCCGGGGTGTACGAGGCGTTCCTGCAGCGTCCGGTGTCTTCTTTTTCAGTGATGGTGCGCTCCACGACCGAGCCCAACAATCTCATCGCGGACATGCGCAGCAGCGTGGCGCAGGTGGATGCTGAACTGCCGCTGGCGCGTCTGATGAGTATGTCGGCGATCATCGACCGGCAAAAGGGCGGCGATCAATTCTTTACGCGGACGCTCGCGGGATTCGCTTTTATGGCGCTTTTGCTGGCGGCTATTGGAATCTATGGGCTCATCGCGTACTCGGTGGGGCAGCGAACCTACGAGATCGGCATCCGCATGGCGATGGGCGCCAGGAGCCAGGACGTATTGCGAATGATTTTTCGCGAGGGAATGAGAATGGCGGCGATCGGAGCAGCCATTGGGCTGGCGATGTCCGCGCCACTTCCGAAGGTATTTCGGGCAATGTTCTTTGATTTGCATGTGAATGAGCCCCGCCTCTACTTTTTGGTGCCGCTTGCCGTTCTGGCGGTGGCGGTATTGGCGACGTACATTCCGGCGCGCCGGGCGGCGCGACTCGATCCCATGAATGCGTTGCGGCAGGAATAGCGGTTCAAGGTCTCAAGCTGAAGCGGATGGGGTGGCATTGGCAGGGGCTACGCCGGTGCTGTAAAATCAAACGTTAAGCGGGAGTAACTCAGTGGTAGAGTGCGACCTTGCCAAGGTCGAAGTCGCGGGTTCAAATCCCGTCTCCCGCTCCAGATTTCTTTGATTCCAGCTTGCTCGTGCTCCGCAGATTGACCGGTTCGGCTACGGAACACACATCGATTGAGCAGGGGCGCGGTACCCAAGTGGTAAGGGAGAGGTCTGCAAAACCTTTATGCGTCGGTTCGATTCCGACCCGCGCCTCCAAATCTCTTCTTGCAGCTGCTTGTCTCGCATGCAGCTATCCACAGCCAGGTAGCGGCAGTGGAGGTAGCAGAAGGCCTTCTCTGCCATCTCTCTCTGCCATCTCTTCATTAATGTTCACCCCGGAATGGTTCTGACCGCCACCAGCGATGACTTGCCGGGAACGGAATTTTCGACGGTTGTAGTCAGCAGAAGTTGAAAGTAAGGCGGTATCGTTTTGTGGTCAGGGGCCAGGTCAAGCAAGGTCTTCCGCAGCTCCGACATGTGTTCTGGATTGGTGAGGAATTCGATCGCCGCCTGTGAGCCCTGGGTATAGATTCCATAGATCAGCAGGACGCGCTTGTCGTTGGTCTCGTTTGGCAATAGGAGCACCAAGGCATAATCGCGCGTCAATTGATTCGTCACCGAGTCGAATTCCGGCCTGTAGACCGGTTGCTCCCCCGGGTGAGGGCTGCGATTGAAGATGACGCCGCTCTGAAACTGAAAGCCCTCCTTATTGAGAAAGACCCTGCCGCTCCACGCCTGGTTGCCGCCCAGGAGAATCGCATTGTCGCCTTTGATCTCGTCGAGATTTACCAGGCGCGACTGCTGGACGCGGCATTTCTGTCCAACGCTGGAGAACATGTCGCAGAGATTGACCACGCCCAGGGTCTCACCCACAGAAGTGAAATCCGTCAGGGTGGGGACAAAGATGAAGCGTTTGAGCTCATGAAAGTGAATGGTGTCGCGAAACTCGGGCAGGCTGGACTTGGGAATTTCGTGTCCGCCGGCAAGGGTTTGCGCGCTGTCGCCATCGTGGGCCGCACGCAGAAGAGGGTGATTGGGAATCGTAATCAGGGGAGCATCGGCCGGCGGCAGAAATGGTTTCCAGAACCAAGTCAGGCTATCGGGCATCACCGTGGGCTGCAGCCGGGTTTCTGGGCCGCGCCGATTCCAGCCTGAGGCGAAAAGACCCGCCAGAACCACACATGCCACACCGAAGACGACTGCCAGCGCCCAGGGCAAGCGGGCCCCTGCATCTTGCTTTTCCTCGGTGCCGGGGGTGGGTCCCACCTCGTCAGCCGGCGCCTGCTCGGCGTTACGGGCGAAGATTGGGACGTAATGCCCCGCCGGCAAATCCATGCGCATGGGATTTGCCTTCCCATCCTCTTCGTAGTACTTCTTCAGCAGGCGGCGAATTTCGTGGGCCTGCACTCGTACGATCGGATCCTTTTGCGGGTTGAAGTCGACGCCGCGCTCGTAGACCTCGACGCCGATCAAGTACTCATTCAGCTTTTCTCCGTTACCGAGGAAGGTCTGCTCGCAAACAAAATCGAGAAAGCGGGTCTTCTTGGGAGAGTTAACGAAGATCTTGCTCTCCAGAACCCGGCGGAGTTCCTCTCTTTTCTCGAAGAGAGGAACCAGAGGTACTTCGGCTGTATGAACAGAACCCACTTTGGCTGCCTATTTCGCGGCGCGAAGAGAAGTGCCCGGCAAGGCGCCGGGCGGACTTCCCGTCCCCCGTCGGACGATAGCACCGCCCGCCGATAACCGTCAATTCACGAAGCCAGAAGCGCAACCAGTGGCAACTAACGGTTACTTGAGCAGTTAGTTGCGGTTATTCCAGGATGCAGTTTCGCGGAGGACAAACCACTGTTCGATCCAAACCTTTGAGTAAAAACGAGGCATAAACGGGATTTGATCTCTCAGATCGCAAGCGTGCCCCTTTCCCGCGCCTGAAACGTGAACCGAGCTGTCGATACTTCTGCGGAATGCCTCTGAATCCAGAGGGGATGCGCCCGATTAACGTCGTCATAACCTCGATTACCTTGAGTACGTTGCCGACGACAGAGTAGAAATTGTCGGTGTTGGGACATCAGACATCAGCATTTCAAAAGTCTGAACGGCCGCCCAGGTCGTTCCTATTATTCGGGCTGGTAGCCTTTGTCGTCCTTATCTACGTCGATGCGAAGAGCCTCCACCTTGACGCGCAGGGCCCGGCACTGGAAGTGACGCAGCGCTGGTCGAGCCCGATCTTGACGATTCATTCCGAGGGCGCCGAAGGAAACAGGTACGGATTCGAGGGCGGGAGAGTTCTGAAGATCAAAGACACCTACCACTTGTTTACGTCTGAGATGGTAGGCGATCCGCACTGGGTCAAGATGCGGCTGGCGCATTGGACCAGTCCGGATCGCCTGCACTGGAAACGCCAGTCAACCCTCGCGGAATCAAGCGGCGACTTTACGGGCAAGGATCAGCGCGCGGCGCTGTGGTCACCCTTGCCGGTTTACGACCCGAGAGACGGCCGGTGGAATTTGTTCTATGTGGCGTACCAGGCTGCTCCTGACACAAAAGATCGATGGTTGACCAATCACGAGGGCCGCATCTGGCGCGCCGTATCGACCGTTTCGGGCGAGGAAGGAATCGGCGGACCTTACGAGGACGCAGGCATCATCATGCAACGCGGAAAAGATTCCGATCGTTGGGAAGGCTTGCAGGGGACAGACTCATTTTTCCCGTACCTGGTGGGCGACCGCTGGTATGCGCTGTATGGCAGCGCCCACACGGAGAAGCTCCCGATCTCGCTCTGGCAGGTCGGCCTCGCGACTGCCCCGACCATCGCTGGCCCGTGGAAGCGTTGCACTGAATTGAACCCATTGAAAGTCGAGAGCCGCTTTATCGAAAATCCCATTGTCAGCCGCCTGGGCGATGGGACTTACGTGGCCGTTTACGACACGGACGCGCCCAACGCGATCGGATACATGCTCTCGAAAGATGGAGTCCACTGGTCCTCGGGGCAACATCTGGTAGTTCAAGAAGGAAACGACGTTTGGGCCACCGAGGTACGAACTCCTCTCGGTTTGGTGGACGAGGGAAAAGATTTGTTCACGCTGTTGTACACGGCGAATGAGAAGGTCTCGGGGGCCGGGCCCGATGCCAATGGAATCGTCACAACTCCGGGCTCGATCGGGATGGTCGAGGTGCAATGGTTGAAAGCGCGAGCGAACAAGTAGAGCTCAGTGGTCCAGTTCATGTTTGGCAGCGCTCGGAAGCAGCTACGAAGCGGCGGGAGGGGATATGAAGACCATGAAGTCTTACAGAGTGTTCCTTAGCTTGCTGGTCCTCGCGATGGTAGCGTTTATCGCGCAGAACGCGGCAGGGCAGGCGAATCGTGCGACGATTACGGGCACTGTGACTGATGCCAGCGGCGCAAATGTACAGGGGGTCGAGATCACTGCCACCAACAAAGGCACGAACGCCCCGACCAAAGCGGCTTCCAACCAGGATGGGATCTACGTGATTCCCAACCTGTTTCCGGGGATCTACTCGGTCGAGTTCAAGAAAGATGGATTCGATACTTTGGTGCGCCCCTCGGTGACGCTGGAGTCTACGGAAGTGGCCCGCATCGATGCCGCATTGAAAGTGGGAGTGGTCAGCTCCACCGTCACCGTCACCACGGATGCGCCCGTGCTGGAGTTGGAACGTCCAACCGAAGGCACCAATATGAAGGCCAGCGTCATCAACGAACTGCCGTTGAGCATCTACGGCGGTGGCCGGTTCGTCGAATCCTTTGCGGTGGATATCACGCCAGGCTACTCCATCTACAGCAGTCCCTACGGAGCGGTGATCAACGGTGGACAGTGGTTTACCAAGGATTACACCGTGGATGGTACGTCGGGAACGGGGGATATCCCCGGAAACTCGATGCAGAACGGCCCGTCCATGGAGGCTGTACAAGAGCTGCAAGCGCAAACCAGCGGATTGAATGCGCAAAGCAGCATTACCGGCGGTGGCGTCATCACCATGACCCTGAAGTCGGGAACGAACAAGCTGCATGGGTCAGCGTTGCTGTATGGGGCCAATGAACTCTTCGACGCCAACACCTGGGGAAATACCACCGGCAAGCCCAAGCGCAGGGCGTGGGACTACGCCTTCAGCGTGGGTGGACCGATCATCAAGAACAAGACGTTCTTCTTTGGCGCATTTGAGCGCTACACTCAGGTGGACCGCAGACTTGGTGACTACTCCAGTTTTGTCCCGACATCGGATTTTCTGAATGGCAACTTCAGTGGACTGCTGGGTTCGCAACTTTGCACGCAAGCGGATACCAGCGTGGCGCCGGATTGTACCAGTGCCGGCACTACTCCCATCTCCGTTCTGAATAATGCCGGACAGTCCGTCCTTCTGCAGGAAGGCATGATCTTCGATCCGGTCAGTGGGAATCAATTCACCGGCAACATGATCGATTCCAGCCGCTTTAGTTCCGTGGCGCAGAAAATTAACGCAATCTACCAGAAGTCCTATGCTCCCCAGAGATCGGGGCTTATCACCCCGAATGATCGGCTGCCTTTAAGTAACTCTCCGACGCAGACACCGAACGAGGTTGTAATCAAGCTGGACCATGAGTTGACGCAGCGGGATCACCTTTCGGGATCCTGGATTTATGACCACAAGCCTCGAACGCTGGTCGATAGTGGAGGTGTGTGGGAAGCGGGATCCACGGATGGCGGCCCGCTCTCAGCGGCACGGAATAACTTCTTTCGCTCCCATCAATATCGAGCGAGCGAGGCCCACACGTTCACGTCCAATCTGCTGAACGTGTTGAACTTCACCTACAACTACGATTGGCAGGGCGACGAGCCATCCGCCTCCGGCAACTGGACGTCGCAGCTCGGGTTTGGCAACACCGGGGCCACGAACTTCCCGATCATCTCGTTCGATGGGGCTCAGGTTGGAGACAACAACAGTTTCAGTGAAACCTTCATCGGAAATTCGTTCCAGGGCGATTTCTCCGGAGCCAATATCATCACGGGTGACACGTTAACCTGGGTCAAGGGTCGCCACAGCTTGACCTTTGGTGGGGACTTCACGGCACATCAGGTAAACAGCCACAGTGGTTCGGGAGCGCTCGCCTTCAATTTTGCAAACAACACCACCGGCGCGCCGAGTCAGGGCTATGCTCAGTACGTGGGATTCGGATTCGCCAGCTATCTCTTAGGAACCGCCAATACTGCAACTCAGACCACCCCCTACAACCTTTACGGGCGGCAAAAGGCGATGTCGCTGTTTGTCGACGACAGCTATAAGGTCACACGCAAACTCACGGTGAACATGGGATTGCGTTGGAATTACACCTTCCGCTTCCACGAAAAGTACGGACACTGGGCCAACTTTGATCTGACGCAAGTCGATCCCACCTACGGTGTTCCCGGAAGACTGGTCTTCGCCAAGAATGGCGGCGACAGTTTTGAGAAGAATGAGTACGCGGCCAACTTTGGCCCACAACTTGGGTTCGCCTATTCGCCGTGGAACAAACTCGTCCTGCGCGCCGCTTTTGGACTGATCTACAACCCGGTGGGAGTATCGTACTTCCAGGGCACACCCAACGGCTTCGCTCCGGGATTCAAGGGCATAAACCAGGCCACCACGCCGTTCAACTGGGACAGCGGTTATCCGGGTGTTTACCAGCCGGGCAGTCAAAATGTCGATCCCACGTTCCTGTTCCCGAACGTGAGCGTTGATCCCCATGCACTGCGCGTCGGCTACAGTGACGCCTTTAATATCGGAGCGCAGTACGAACTGACGCCCGACATGAGGGTCGACGTTTCTTACATCGGGAATCGTGGGCATCGACTGACCGATACGTCGCTTGCCTGGAACGAAGGACCCACATCCACGTTCTTGCGTCTTGGGCAACAGTACCCAGATCTCAACGGTTTTAACCACTACGTCTGCAGCCCGGCCGACGCAACCAGCTATGGGGTGACATATCCATATGCCGGTTTCTGCGGTCCCGTCTTGTCGGCGGTTGCCCCCTATCCACAACTGGCCCAGGCGGAATCCAATTTCTGGTTCTATCCCAACCTGCTGTACGTTGGACTTCCGCGTGGCCAGAGCTACTACGATTCCTTCGTCGTCGACTTCGTGAAACGCACCGGGCGCGGATTGACCATGGACCTGAGCTACACCTGGTCACGGCAGGAAGGGGACACGTATTCGGCTCAGCAAGAGGGCAACGGCTACTACACAGCGATTCAGGACTTCAACAATATTGGCGTAGCCGCGCATTCTCTAACGGGCTATGACCTTACTCACGTTGTGAAAGGTTACGTTACGTACGAACTGCCTTTCGGCAAGGGGCGACGCTGGATGGCCAGTCAGAATCGCTGGGTGAACGGAGTCCTTGGCGGCTGGAACATGACTTGGCTGCTGAAGTACAACAGTGGCCAGCCCTTCCTGATATCCGCTCAGAACCCTTACTGGCCGCAGTGGGGAAACATTTATCCAAACTATAATCTCAGCGGATTCAAGGGGCCCAACGATCCCAGACAGTTCCCGGGGCAAACCGTCTACATGCCATCCAGTGTGGCGTCTCAACCCGCTGTCGGACAACTCGGTACAGGACCGTTGGCGATTGGATCTCTGCGCTGCCCGGGCGCTGCCGATGAGGATGCGAGCCTTCTGAAGTATTTCCCCATGGGCTCCGAGGGGCAGTACAGGCTCTCGTTCCGGGCTGAGTTCTACAATGTGTTCAACCGGCACTACTATGACATCGTCGGCTGCGGAGGCAGTCGCGCCACCATTGGAGCGGGAAACTTTGGTGTCATCAACGGTGTGAACAGTAACCCGCGGCAGGGACAGTTTGGATTTCACTTCGAGTTCTAACTGGCCAACCGACCTACATAGAGTCTTTCGCCGGGTAACCGTAACAACCGGTTGCCCGGCCCGGCGCCTTGCTCAAAATGACCTTTCGACACCAGCATCCTAGGACGTGGTTCTGCGCTGTGTTACTGGTCGTCGCACCGTGCAGCCTAACCATCTACGCCGGCCAGGCTACGGCTCACATCGGAACAACGTACTACGTAGACTCGAACTCTGGAAACGATGGTAGCGCCGGCACGTCATCAACCAGCCCATGGAAGACTATCGCCAAAGTCAACGCCATTACCTTCCACCCTGGCGACCGCATCCTCTTCAAGTCGGGTGATTCGTGGACGGGCCAACTTTGGCCCAAGGGTTCGGGTACTGCCGAACTGCCCATCACGATCGACAAGTACGGCGGCGATGCGCTGCCGATCATCAATGGCGCCGGGCTTGCCGAGGATGCTGTCCTGCTGAAGAATCAGGAGTATTGGGAAGTCCGCAATCTCGAAGTCACGAATACCGGCACGACCCCCGACAAGCGGCGCGGCGTTGACGTGGTGGCCGAGAACGTCGGCGAACTGCACCACATTTATCTGCAAGACCTCAAAGTCCACGACGTCAATGGCAGCTTGAAAGAAAAGGCCAACGGGGGCATCCACTACCGTTCCATTGGCGATGCCAAGCCCAGCCGCTTTGTCGACCTGCGCATCGAGAACAACCACATCTGGCACGTGGACCGCAGCGGAATCTTCGGATGGTCAACGCACTGGACGCGCTCAAAGTGGTATCCCAGCCTGGGCTTGATCATTCGCGGCAACACTGTTGACGACACTGGCGGCGACGGCATTGTGAACGTCGCGACTGACGGCGCTCTCGTCGAGTACAACGTGGTGTCCCGCGCCAGCCAGCGCTCGCAGGAGTACAACGTCGGCATCTGGCCGTGGAGCGCCGACAACACGGTCATCCAGTACAACGAGGTTTATGGAACCAGGGGGCAGCACGACTCCTTCGGTTTCGACTCCGACTGGAACAGCCGCAACACGATCATCCAGTACAACTACAGCCATGACAACGAAGGCGGATTCCTGCTGATCTGCAACGAGGGCAGCCAGAGTCCGAACGACAGCGCGGGGAATGTGGGGACCATCGTTCGCTACAACATCAGCCAGAACGATCACCACCGATCGATCAAGCTCTCGGGTCCGGTCAAGAATACGACGATTTACAACAACACGATTTACGTCGGGAAAGATGAGAGCGTGGACCTTGTCCTTCACACGGATTGGACGGGATGGGCCAGCGACACCTACTTCTACAACAACATCTTCTATGTGGAAGGCAAAGCGCAATTTGGCTACGGAGTGAAGGGCAACGAGGACGGGTCTTATGTGAGTGCGCCCGGGCCTGGCAAGAGCAGCAATAACGTCTATGACTTCAACCTCTATTACGGAGTGGCGCCCGCTGACGATGGCCACGCGCTGGCTTCAGATCCGCTGCTGGTGAACCCGGGGCACGCCGGAGTAGGACGTCAAACGCTGGCAGGGTATGCGCTGCAAAGTCACTCTCCTGCGGTCAACTCCGCGAAACGCATCGAAAGCAATGGCGGCAAAGATTTTTTCGGGACCGTGGTTCCGCAATGCGGATCTGCCGACCGCGGAGCGGCGGAATTGAAAGAGTGCTCTTCGGCTCGGTAGTCTCGTGATCGAATCTGGCTTGTGTCATCATCAATGCCAATGGAAGATGCTGGTAGTTCGCTGTGTCGCCTCGTAGCGCTCCGGTTGTTTATCATTTTCTTGGCTCTTGCCGGCATGGGTTTCGCCGATCCGGTACTCCCCAATCTTTTCAGCGACCACATGGTCGTACAGCAGGGCCGCGAGATACATGTCTGGGGCAAAGCTGATCCAAGCGAAGTGGTGAACGTCACTTTTGCCGGCCGGAGCGCACATGCAACCACCGACGCTCACGGCGATTGGAGCGTCCACCTGCCCTCCATGACTGCGGGCGGCCCGTTCACCCTGGTCGTTCGCGGCAAGAAGGAAATCACAGTCAAAGACGTCATGATCGGAGAGGTCTGGATCGCCTCCGGCCAGTCGAACATGACGTACTCGCTCGGCGGCGCGGAGAATGCGGCGACGGAGGTCCCCAAAGCCAACTATCCGCAGATCCGGCTATTCACGGTTCCAAAGAAGATTGCCTTGACGCCGCAGGAAAACACCCTGCCCGCGCACTGGGAGATTTGCACGCCGGACACGGCGAAGAATTTCTCCGCTGTAGCTTATTTTTTTGCGCGCGAGATTCAGCGCAAACTGAATGTCCCCGTCGGTGTTGTCGAGAGTGCATGGCCCGGAACCGCAATTCAAACATGGATCTCCCCTGAGGTCTTACGCGCGGATGCGGACCTGAAGAACGTTTTTGATGAGTGGGACCGCTCCAGTCCTGAGCAAAAACATTATGCCGAGAGCGCTCAACCTTTCAATCTCGAGTTCGACGACTTCGAACTCGTCCCGACGCTTGGAGAGCCAGCCAGCAAGTTGCTTGCGAACTTCGATGATGGAACTTCGCGCCTGACCACCGGCGGAGCATTCTCATACTCGTGGACCGAATCCCCGGATGCCACGTTTGATCTTGTGTCGCCAGGCCGTGGCTCCAGCGGATTTTCCGCTCGGGTGGCTGGCAAACTGGATGGGACGAACGACTCGATTCTGGCGGCAAGTTACAGTCTTGATGGATCTCCTGAGGATCTCTCGGCTTACGCCGGAATCCGATTTTGGGTTCGGGGAAACGGATCGTTTCGCTTCCGGTCCAAGCAGCCCGCGATCACCGATTACGACGATTACGCCACTCCGGTGCTGAAAGCGACAGCGGAGTGGCGGCCGATTACAGTCCCGTTTCACGATCTTCACCAGGACGGTTGGGGAGTCGTCAAAGATTTCACCCCCGCAGCATTAACCGGTTTTTCGCTCGAATGTCTTACCAGCCTGGAATATGCGCCGATGCCGGTCTCTGGACTGTATGAGGGAATGATCACCCCGCTGCTGCCGTACGGTTTTCGCGGTGCCCTCTGGTACCAGGGCGAGAGCAACGCGTGGAAACCGTATCAATATCGCAAGCTGCTTCCGGCACTCATCCAGAATTGGCGGGACGCCTCTCACCAGCCGGACCTCGACTTTCTGATCGTGCAGCTTCCCAACCACGGCGCGATTCCCGTGGAACCTGGCGAATCGGCGTGGGCTGAGGTGCGCGAAGCACAATTGATGACGGTGCAGCACGTTCCACATACCGGGCTTGCCGTGACGATCGATGTCGGCGATCCAAACGATCTCCATCCTCATCGCAAGATGGAAGTTGGTGAGCGCCTGGCCGCGTGGGCGCTGGGAACCACGTACAGACAAGCGATCGAGCCGTCAGGACCTCTGTATCACTCCATGCAGATTCAAGGAGGTGAAGTCCATCTGCACTTTGAGCACGTGGGTTCCGGGCTCGAGGCGCGCGGGGACGCCGAGTTGCAGGGGTTCGCCGTCGCTGGCGCGGACCATAAATTTCACTGGGCCGACGCGCACATCGCGGGTGATACCGTCGTCGTGTCCAGCCGCGACGTTGCGAAGCCGGTGGCGGTACGCTACGCCTGGGGTGACAGTCCGCCTTGCAATCTGTTCAATAAAGAAGGCCTGCCGGCCTCGCCCTTCCGAACTGACGATTGGCCGGGGATCACTGACGTGAAGTAAGACATCAAACGCCACGGATCACCACGGATTTTCACGGATGAATTCAATGCCAAGAATTGATCTGCGTAACCTCTGGATTCGAATCTGGCGAGCGGCCTTGATTCTGACAGGCTTGCTCGGGCTGGCGATGCCGTTTGCGGCTGGGGATTGGAATCCTCAAAGTCTCGGCGCGCCTTTGCTGCGCGATCCCATCTGGGTCTACAACAACTGGTCATCCTATGACGAACTGTCGGACCGGATTCCGCTAACTGAAGAACTGGCGATGCGGGAGTTGGCGCAGATTGTGCGTTTGAAGCGGTTGGGCGTGCACGTCGACTACTACATGATGGACGCCTTTTGGTTCGATCCTGACGGGGCATATCGTACCTGGCGAAAGCCGAACTGGCCCAACGGCCCGGATCGCTGGATCGCCGAGTGCCGCCGCAATGGAATCCTACCCGGGCTCTGGTTCAGCACGAATACTCTGGTCAAAATCAATGCCGCGCCCCAGTGGCAGGATTCGCTGAACAAGAACAAAGGTTCGATGTCGTTTTACGAAGGCGGTTTCCTTCCCGATTTCATGACTGTGATGCAGTACTGGTACGACCATGGCATTCGGATGTTCAAGTTCGACTTCGTCGACTTTGGAGCGGCCACGTCAGAATCCGAGAAATCGCTGACTCCGCAGGAAATCAACGCCCGCAACCAGAACGCGTTTCGCGAGGCGCTGAAGAAGTTTCGTCAGAAGAATCTCGACGTCGTGCTCGAAGGCTTCAACGGTTTTGGCGGGGACGTCGAGTCCACGGACGCGCCTTTCCCTTTCCAGCATCCGATTGATCTGCGCTGGCTGGAGGCTTTTGACGCGCTCTATTCCGGCGACCCGCGCCCTTCCGATGTTCCCGAGATGAATTTTTGGCGCTCGGTCGACATCTATAGCGACCACATGGTGCGGCGCTACGAGCAGAGCTTTCTGCCCCTGGAACGCATTGATTCCACCGGCTTCATGATCGGCAACACCGGCACCATCTACTATCGCAAGACGAATGCCTGGCAAGGGATGTTGTTGCTGATGGTAGCTCGCGGTGGCTGGATCAATACCATCCACGGCAACCTCGAATTCCTGAGCGACGAGCAGACCCGATGGTTTGCCAAGGTGCAGTCCATGTACGCGCCGCTTCAGGCCACGGGGCGAACCAAGACGTTCGGTGGCATCCCCGGCGAGGCTCGGCCTTACGGGTTTGGGTCAATCGACGCGGACGGCGCTCTCTATACCGTCGTCAATCCGGCACAGAGCATCGAGGAAATCGAGATGCCCGAGCTCACGCGAGTGCAGGGGAAGATAGACAACGGACGCATCCTCTTCACCGACGCAGGGTTCAAGCCCGTGCTGGCCGGCAACCGGATCCGCTTAGGGCCGGGACAGATGGCCACAGTCGGCTTCGGCCGCTATGCCGGCACCCAATACGACCTCGGCGTTCAACACGATGTGCGCATCCCGCGCGAAATCAGTCCGGTGGCGGCGCATTTTGATTCTCAGGGCGTCAATGCGATCAAGGCCACAATCCCAGTGCCACAGAAGGGCGACCTGCGAATCATCCTGAGGCAGATTGGCAAAGACGGACACCAGCAGAGAAGCTGGCCCGGAGGCCCGCCCAACGGGACTTCGGTCGGCAAAGTCCTTGTATTGCAGGCAACCCAATCGGGAAGCAACGTCCCGATCGAGGTCAATTATGACAAGGTGATCTGGAGCGGGCTATCCTGGGCCGTCGGGGAGATCCATCGTGCGGACCTGCACTCGGACCAACCTCTTACCATTCATTGTTCGTCAGCCGAAAAGGACCCCGTCTCCCTGGAGTGCGAGATCTTCCTGGTCGAGTACTAGGAGTCGTCTTCAGGGCGTGGTATGCGATGGGTCGCCAATGCCGCTCGCCCTATTGCGCTAGTCTGAAAGCACGGCTTGGTGTAGGATGCTGCTTATTTGCGCATACGCCACCTGAGTCGCGGCCTTATCGTAGGTTTAGCTAACAGGCAACCCGAGAACTGCGAACGTTTCTCGAGGGCATGCCGAAGATAGAGTGGCATCTCGACGCGCGGTCCTCGGCTGCATTGGGGGGAATGCCGTGTCACTCGGCGCGAATCATCCCATCTCGCGGCCCCTGGGCGCTCAGGTTCGTGTTCGCGCCATTCTGTCTCTGCTTCCTTGCGTCTCCTCAGGGCCCACACAGAACCCATCCCACGCCTCACCCAGGAATGACCTCCAAACCGAAAGCAAGACCAGGCGGATCGTGGACGAGGCGAAGCTGGGTGATCTTGGAGCACAGCGATGAAACTTTCCGAAACGATCGGGTTGCTTCTGAAAAGCAAGGACGAGAATCGGGTTCTCTCGGTCGCTCCCGACCAGTCGGTGTACGAAGCAATCGAGAAGATGGCGGAGCACGGCGTCGGGGCCATGCTCGTGATTTCCGAGGATCGACTTGTCGGCATTGTGTCCGAGCGCGACTACGCGCGAAAAGTAATCTTGATGGGACATTCCTCGAAAGAGACTCCGGTCAGTGCCATCATGACCAGCCCGGTTGTCTTCGTAAACCCACGCCATACGGTGGATGAGTGTATGGCGATCATGACCAAACACCGTTTCCGTCATCTCCCGGTGTTGCAGGACGATATCGTGATCGGCGTGGTATCGATCGGCGATCTAGTGAAGTGGATTATTACGGGCCAGGCGCAGACGATCCAGGAACTGGAAGGCTACATTACGGGAGCCTATCCCGGCTAAGGAGTTCCTTTATGAAGCAGACCTTTGCTATCGGCATCGGAGGTGCGGCAGGACAGGGTGTGGCTACGCCTGGCGACATCTTCGCCAAGATCTTTAGCCGTCGTGGATTGCACCTGAATGCTTACAACGCTTACCAGTCGATTATTCGCGGTGGGCACACATTTCTGACGATTCGTACCGGCCCTGAGAAGGTTACGAACATGGGCGACCGCATCGACCTGCTGATTCCGCTGAACCAGGACGCGATGAACCGCCATCTCAACCTGCTGATCGCTGGTGCGGCGTGCGTTTATAACGCCGACACGATCAAGCCGGGCAACGCTGCGCCGGGCGTTCAGCTCTGCCCGCTTCCCGTTTCCAGGCTGGCTGACATCACCCGCAACAAAGTCGCACAGAACACGCTTGCGGTGGGCGCGGGTCTGAGCATGGCGGGCGTGGGGTTCCAGGCCCTCGAAGAAGTCCTCAGCGAGCAGTTCAGGAAAAAAGGCGACGCGGTCGTTGCCGAAAACGTTGGAATCGCGCGCGCCGGCTACGACTATGCCTCGGCAAACTTCAGGCCGTTCGCTTGGCCACTTCCGATGACCGGAAACCGCTACGCCGTCCTCAGTGGAAATATTGCCATGGCCATGGGAGGCGCGGCTGCCGGTGTGAAGTTCTATTGTGCCTATCCCATGAGCCCTGCGACCGGAGTTCTGCACTGGATGGCAGCGCATGCCCGCAAGGCCGGCATCATGGTGCGCCAGGTCGAGGATGAAATTGGCGTCGTAAACATGGCGATTGGCGCCGCTCATGCCGGGGTTCGCGCCATGTGCGCCACCTCCGGCGGCGGGTTCGCCCTGATGAGTGAAGGCCTCGGCCTTTCGGCCATGATGGAGACGCCGGTCGTCGTGATCGACTGCCAGCGTGCCGGACCTTCCACAGGTGTACCCACAAAAACTGAGCAGGGAGATCTCTGGCAAATGCTGGGAGCTGCCTTCGGCGACTACCCACGTGTGATTGCGTGTCCCCTGGACATTGCTGACAGTTTCAAGATCATTGCCGAGATTTTCAATATCGCCGATCGTTTTCAGTGTCCCGGCATCGTGCTCAGCGATTTGCTGCTCTCGGAAGGCAGGCTCAGCGTTGATCCGAAGGACCTTGATTTCGCACCTGCAATCGACCGCGGCGAACTGATCACCGCTCCCCAGTCAACCAAAGACGGAAGCTACAAGCGCTACAAGATCACCGATAGCGGGATCTCCCCGCGTGCGATTCCTGGGGTTGCCGGCTACACTCACACCGCGGCCAGCGACGAGCACGACGAGGACGGTGTCTTGATCAGTGATGAATTCACCAACCCAACCAAGCGGCGCAACATGATGGAGAAGCGCATGCGGAAGGCTGCCGGTATCGCTGCTGCAGCCCCTCCGCCCGAGCTGTGGGGACCGCGTGACGCTGATGTCACGTTGATTGGCTGGGGATCGACCAAGGGCGTCATTGAGGAAGCGTGCGAGATCCTTACCGAGCAGGGAATCACGGCGAATCAACTTCAGATTCGCTGGCTGGTGCCGCTGCACGGCGAAGCGATCGTCGAAATACTCAAAGACGCACGCCACACGATCATTGTCGAGAACAACTACAGCGGCCAGTTCGCCCGTTACCTGCGCAGCGAAACCAGCTTCGTTCCCGACGGATACATCCGGAAGTATGACGGCGAGCCCTTCATGCCGCACCACATTGTTCAGGCGGTCATCGAGCAACTCGAGGGCAAGACTCGGCTTTCGGTGCCTATGCACGAGATTCTGGTGTGAAGAAGTGTAGAAGTTCGCAGATTGTGATGTGGTGAAATCCAGGCTCGAGGAGACAAACTCATGGCGACCGCGCTAGCACCCCAATGGCACGTGACAATGGCCGACTTGAAGGGCAAGGTTGATCCGGACTGGTGTCCCGGATGTGGTGATTTTGGCGTGCTGGCAGCGGTCGAGAAGGCGTTGGTTGAGCTGCAGATTCCGAACCACAACGTGGTGACGATCAGCGGGATCGGCTGTTCTTCGAACTTCCCCGGCTTCATCAACACCTATGGCATGCACACGTTGCATGGGCGCGCGCTCGCGGTTGCCACCGGAGTCAAACTCGCGAACCACGACCTAACCGTGCTGGTTACAGGTGGCGACGGCGATGGCTTCGGTATCGGCGGCAATCACTTCATGCACACCATGCGCCGCAACGTTGACCTGCTCTACATCGTGATGGATAACCAGATCTATGGCCTGACGACCGGTCAGACGTCGCCCACCAGCCGCGTCGGCATGAAAACGAAGAGTATGCCCTTCGGCAATATCGAATCGCCGGTGAATCCTATCGCGGTAGCTCTCGCTGCGGGAGCCACGTTCGTCGCGCGCGGCTTTAGCGGCGAACAGAAGCATCTCACCGAGCTCATTAAGAAAGGCATCGAGCACAAGGGATTCTCGTTTCTCGACATCTTCAGTCCCTGTGTCACCTATAACCACGACAACACATACCAGTGGTTCCGGCCGCGGGTGAAGAAGCTCGAGGATGACACGGCTTATGATCCATCGGATTGGATGGCGGCGATGGAGAAATCTTTGCTATGGGGTGATGAAATTCCGATCGGAAAGTTCTTCCAGCGGACCGATTTGCCCGCGTTGCACGCCGCCGAGCCGGTTCTAAACGCGGGTACGCTCCTGCACTCCGACCCGCGGGTACCACCGCTCACGTCCCGTTCGTTTATTGAAGAGTTGATGTAAGGGGCAGCCCGTATTTCGTCTTTCGCATAGGATCGAAATCGGGGGACTGCGCACACGGGCGGCAGGCCACCTATTTTCTGGCGTGCTGGATACCGCCGGTCGGGATACCCCAGCGATCGAAAAACTCTGCCTGTTTCTTCTGGCTCACCAGCCGATGCAGCATGGTGCGGCGCCGCTTTGGGGAGAGAGGGTCGTCGTAGAGGGAAGACCTGGCTTCGCCCAGCCATCGCAACCAGCTCTCCCATTCCGGACCGAACTGGGCTTCCATCTGTTTGCGCAGCCGCTGCGCGAGCGCCCCACTGTGGCCTGCGGTTGAGATGGCGATCTGCAGCGGGCCCCGTCGCACGACTGCGGGGTAATAGAAATCACAGAGTGGCCGATCGCGAACGACATTACAAAGAATCTGACGTTTCCGCGCTTCCTCAGAGACCATCTTGTTTAAGGTCTTCACCGGCGTCGCCACAACGGTGATGAAGATGCCGTCAAGGTCGCTCACTTCGAAGCGGCGCTGTTCCCAAATGATCTGGTTGGTAGCCGCCCAGGCTTTAATGGTTCGAGTGGCCACCGGAGCAACCACGATCACGATCGCTCCGCATCGAAGCAGCGTGGGTATCTTCTCTTCTGCCGTTGTCCCGGCGCCTACCACGAGGCAACGGCGCTTGGCGAGCTTCACAAACATCGGAAACAGCGGGGCCTTTTCTCCCGACAAACGTGACGGCGATTTGCTCACATCCCTCCCTGTGGCCCAGAGGATCCTCTTCTAGTTAGCCGACAAAACCCGCAGAGTACAAATGCAAAGAAGTGATCGTTCGCATAAGAGAATCAGCGCCGTGACTCGGAGTTGACAGGCTGTGAGTAGAGAAGCCGGGGCGTACGGGTGATGAGTTCTGGATAATCGCAGCCATAGATTTTTTTGATTTCCGGCCGAATCTCGGTATCGCTACAGTGCCCACAAACAGAGCGCGGTTTGCTCTTCAAGATCGAAACAGGCGCGTACCTCCCGGTCGAGGTCCAGCGTGTAATTCCCGATAGTTCGGTTACCGCGGATACCCCGTCGTATCCATCAGCCCTCAAGTCAGGTTGCAAGCTAGAGGATCGGCCTGCGTCTTTGGCGAAACGCGCCAGGGTCTGACGGAGAGCTTCTTGAAAGTTCTGTCTTTGGATGGCTGACGTGGGGTCAGCAGGAAACTGGGGAGCGATGTCCTTACCTCTTATCGAGCGAGCGGAAAACGATGGCATCAGGTTCGTCTTGAGCCAGCAATGGCCACAGACGAGCCCACAGCCCTTGTACGAAATCGAGCCGCTCGCATCGGTCCCGCGAATTCCCCAACGCCTGCCGGAACCTGGCGAGCAGTATCGCTTCCATTTTGACATGACGCAATGCATCGGTTGCAAATGCTGCGTCGTGGCCTGCAATGAGCAAAACGGAAATCCGGCGGACATCAACTGGCGGCGGGTCGGAGAGATCGAAGGCGGCTGGTATCCAGATACGCATCGTCTGTATCTGTCGATGGGCTGCAATCACTGCCTGGAGCCATCGTGCCTGATCGGTTGTCCGGTCGAGGCCTACACGAAGGATTCCGCCACCGGCATTGTGCTGCACAGTGCCGAAGCTTGTATTGGCTGCCAGTACTGCACCTGGAATTGTTCGTATGGCGTGCCGCAGTACAACGCAGAGCGCGGCGTCGTCGGTAAGTGCGACATGTGTTACGGGCGGCTCACGCAAGGCCGGGAGCCCGCATGTGTCAATGCTTGTCCCGAGGGTGCAATTCGCATCGAGATTGTGAAGACCGAAGCGTGGAGGGGGGAATACTCGGGCAGTGCGAACGCTCCCGGGCTTCCATCCGCGGATGACAGTATTTCCACGACTCGCATTACCCTTCCGGACAAACTTCCCCCAGAGATCAGGAAGGCGGATTACTGGCGCGTGCGACCCCAGGCTCCGCATTGGCCGCTCGTGGTGATGACGGTGTTGACGCAGCTTTCGGTGGGGGCGCTGGCCACGATCTGGTTCCTGCAGTTAGTGGGAGCGACGACGAGGCTGGGCGTCGCCGCCCTGGGATCACTCCTGTTGGGAGGTGTGGCGCTGGCGTCCTCCACGGCGCATTTGGGCCGCCCGATTCATGCCTATCGAGCGCTGAAAATGTGGAGGCGTTCCTGGCTCAGCCGAGAAGTGCTGCTCTTCGGTTGCTTCTCTATGATGGCCGGACTCTATGCCGCTGCGCTCTGGCTGAGGTTGCCGTTGAGCCGTGGGCTTGGCGGGACCGCCACAATACTGGGAGCCGCTGGTATTACTGCCAGTGGTTTCATTTACCTGGTTCCGGCGCGTCCGTCCTGGAACACGAGGTTTACAGTCTCCGATTTCTTCCTGACGGCGGCACTACTGGGCCCGTTGTTTGCCATCGCCATTGGCGCTGCTCAAGGACGCCCGCTGGTGCTGATCGGCGTTGCAACCGCTTTTGCGCATTTGCTGAATCAAGCACTGCGGTTTCTATGGCTGATCGCTTCTGACTCGTTTGAACTGCACGCCTCTGCGCGGCTGCTGTGTACGAAGCTGGCACGCCCATTCCTCCTGCGTGGCGCTCTTATGCTCGCCGGCGGTATCGCCCTGCCGCTCTATGGCTCACACCTGGCGCGGTTCGCGGCACTCCCTGTCGCTCTGGCGGGAGAGATTCTTGGCCGTTACCTCTTCTACGTCAGCGTGGTTCCGAAAAACATGGCGGCCCCGTACCTCGCGTCTCAGGAGCCGGCGGCATGAGTTTCAGGCGAATGCTCGGCTTGGACATTCTGGCTGCAGAGTATGCGTATGGCGAAGATCCCCAGTACGGGCATACTTCGGAGCAGAAGATTCCGGATCACTGGATATCCACCACCTGCGGATACTGCTCGGTTGGCTGCGGGATGTTCATTGGAGTGAAAGACGGCCGCGCCGTGACCGTGCGCGGCAACCCGAATCATCCCGTCAACCTTGGGAAGCTTTGCCCCAAGGGCTTGTCGGAGCACTACACGCTCGACGCGCCGAACCGGGCAAAGCACCCTCTGCTAAGGAAGAACGGAAAACTGGTTCCGGTGAGCTGGGACGAAGCCCTCGACACGATGGCGGAAAAGTTGCGGACCACGCAGAAGCGCTACGGCCGTGACACTCTGGGTGTGATCAGCACGGGCCAGTTGGTCACGGAAGAGTTCTATGCGCTGGGGAAGCTTGTCCAGCTGGGATTCGGCACAAAGAACTACGACGGGAACACGACGCTATGTATGGCCAGCGCTGTGTCCGGCTACAAGCGGTCGTTTGGCAGCGATGGCCCGCCCGGGACGTACGAAGATCTGCAGAAAGCCGACGTCATCTTTCTTGTCGGCGCGAACATCGCTGATAACCATCCGATCCTCTGCCAGCATTTGGACGCGAATCCGAAGAAGACTCTGATTGTCGCCGATCCGCGAGTCACCAAAACCGCGATGATGGCCGATCTGTTCCTGCCGCTCAAGCCCCGGTCAGACATCGCGCTGCTGAACGGACTGATGCACGTGCTGATCCAGACCGGTCAAATTGACTGCGAATACATCGCAAGGCATACCACTGGATTTGCCGAGCTCGTCCGGTTCGTCGAGAAATATACCCCTGCGTATGTGGGACAGATCACCGGCCTAAGCGAAGACCAGATTTTAAAGACCGCGTATCTCATCGGAAACGCGCAGGCTGTGTTCATCGGATGGACCATGGGGGTGAACCACAGCACGCAGGGCGCAGAGACGGTAAACGCGATCAACAACCTCGCATTGATCACGGGGAATATAGGACGTGCCGGCGCTTCTCCTTTCTCTATCACCGGACAGTGCAATGCGATGGGCACACGCGAGGCCGGATTCACGTCGAGTTTGCCGGGGTACCGCAAGTTTGAGAACGCCGAAGATCGGGATCAGTTGGCCCGCTTGTGGAAGATCGATGCCGATCGCATTCCGGCATCCAGAGGGTTGGCGTATCCGGATATTGTCGAGGCGGCGGTCAGCAAGAAGATTCGCGCGCTTTGGATCATCGCCACAAACCCGATTGTCTCGTTCCCGAATCTCGATGTACTCAAGCAGGGGCTGGAGACGCTGGAGTTTTTGGTGGTGCAGGATGGGTTTCATCCCACACCTACCACCGAGCTTGCGGATCTGGTGCTGCCCGCCGCCATTTGGGGTGAGAAAGAGGGGACGTATACGAATTCCGAGCGGCGCGTGAGCAAAGTGAATCGCGCGGTCGCACCGCCTGGTGACGCGAAGTCTGACTTCGACATTTTTCTCGCGCTGGCTGAAAAGCTCGGTTGCCGCGACGAGTTGTTCCCCGGCTGGACCTGCCCCGCACACGCCTTCGAAGAATGGAAACACGTTTCGCAAGGCCGGGCCTGCGACTATTCCGGACTGACGTATGCACTGCTCGAGCAGCACCATGGAATCCAGTGGCCGTTTCCGGACGGAACGACCGAGGTAGGCACGACTCGCCTCTACGCCGACGGGTGCTTTCCCACCGCAGACGGCAAGGCCAAGCTGTTCTGCATCGAGTGGGCGCCGTTTCCCGAGCAACCAAACCAGCAGTTTCCCTTCGTACTTAATACGGGACGGACGGTAGAGCACTGGCATACGCGCACCAAGACCGGGCAGGTGCCGATTCTCGAAAAAATGTCGCCGAACGCATGGCTGGAGATGAACACGCGCGACGCGCAGTCCTTGCGGTTGAAGCCCCATGATCGCGTCGATGTGATCTCGCGGCGTGGCTCGGTTCGAAACGTCGAGTTGCGAGTAACCGAAATCGTTGCGCCCGGCCAGGTGTTCATGCCGTTTCACTTCGCTGAAAGCAACGTGAACCGGGTCACGCAGAGTGCGTTCGATCCAATTTCGCGCGAGCCGAACTACAAACAGTGCGCTGTATCGGTTCAATTGAGCGGCTCTGCAAAGGAACAACGCGGCAAGAAAGTGCGGCGAAAGAAAATCTCGATGGGGGTGAGCCAGTGAAAAAGCTGGTGGTCGTAGGGAATGGCATGGCCGGCGTCGCTTGCGTGGAGCAGATTTTGCGGCACTCGCCGAAATTCGATATCACGATCTTCGGCGACGAGACACACGTGAACTACAACCGCATTCTGCTTTCGTCGGTGCTGGCCGGAGAAAAGAGAAGTGACGACATCGTCCTGAACGGCCTCGACTGGTACCAGCAGAACAGCATTGATCTCCGGGTCGGTGTCCGCATCGCCGGCGTCGATTCGCTGGCCAAAACTGTTACCGGGGATGACGGCAGCGTGACTCGCTTCGACAAGCTCTTGTTGGCGACCGGGAGCGTGCCGCTCATTCCCTCAATCGAGGAAGTGAAAAAGGAGGGCGTTTTTGTTTTTCGCAACCTTGACGACACACGCGCGTTGCTGGAGCGCTGCCGTCCCGGGCTCAAGGCCGTCGTGATCGGAGGCGGCCTGCTTGGATTGGAAGCCGCGCGCGGACTGCAAGTGCAGGGATGCGAGGTGACAGTCGTTCATCTGATGGAGTGGTTGATGGAACGACAACTGGACCCGACTGGAGGCGGCTACCTGGCGGCCAAGATGAACCAGATGGGCATTACCGTGCTGTTGGGGCTCAGTACCAGCGCCATTCTCGGAAACGGGAAGGTGGAAGGCGTGCAGTTCAAGGGTGGCGGCAGCATTCCCGCCGACCTGGTGGTGATCGCTGCCGGAATTCGCCCGAACGTCGGACTTGGCCACGAAGCCGGGCTCGAGGTGAAACGCGGCATCGTGGTCAACGACTACATGGAGACCTCGCATCCCGACATCTTCGCTGTCGGGGAATGTGTCCAGCATAACGGCATCTGCTACGGGCTAGTTGCGCCGCTCATTGAACAGGGGAAAGTTCTGGCCGCAACCATCACCGGTAATAAAGGGCCGAAATATCAGGGCAGCGTGCAAGCGGCCAAGCTGAAGATCATGGGAGTCGATGTGTTTTCAGCGGGCGAAATCGGCGACAAGCTGGATGGATCGGAAGTCATCCGCTACGAAGATCCAGCACTCGGCATCTACCGGAAGCTGAATTTGAAAGACGGCAAGCTCGCCGGGGTGATCCTTGTCGGCGACACAGCCGACAGCCACCGCTACATGGACTGGTTGCGCACCCAACAAGATCTGGCTCCGCTTCGGCGGCAACTGTTGTTCCCCGCACCGACAGAGGACATCGGCATTGACATTGCGCAGATGTCCGACAGCGAAACCATTTGCGGATGCATGGGGGTCACGAAAGGCACGATCATTCACGCCATTCACGAGAAAGGTGTCAATACTCTGGCGCAGCTCAAGGAATGCACGCGCGCCTCAACCGGCTGTGGAAGCTGTTCTGGCCTTTGCCAGTCGCTGCTGAAAGCAGTCGTGCCCGAGTTTGAGGAAGAAGTAAAGCGGACGATCTGCCAATGCATTCCCGTTGCCGAGGACCAGCTTCGCGAGATCTTGCGCAGCCAACAATTGAAGTCTGTGCAGGAGGTCCTGGAAATCTACGGCAACGGAATCGGTTGCGAAATCTGCAAGCCGGCGCTGAGTTACATGCTCGACATGCTCTGGTGCGGCGATCATGACGAAGACCGCTCGGCACGCTTCATCAACGACCGCGTCCACGCCAATATTCAGAAGGACGGAACATTCTCCGTCGTGCCCCGCATTCGCGGCGGCGTGACCTCGCCGGACGAACTGCGCCGCATCGCGGATGTTGCGGACAAATACAAAGTCCCGATGCTCAAGATTACCGGCAGCCAGCGCATCGATTTGCTGGGCGTGAAGAAATCGGACCTGCCTGAAATCTGGGCTGACCTGGGAATGCCCTCGGGACAGGCCTACACCAAGGGCGTCCGGATGGTGAAGACCTGTGTGGGCACTGACTTCTGCCGCTTCGGTGTGCAGGATTCAACTGGCGCCGGAATCGAGATGGAGCGCCGCTTCGAGAACCTGTTCACCCCGCACAAGGTAAAGATGGGAGCCGTGGGTTGTCCGCGGAATTGCGCCGAAGCCACCGTCAAAGATATTGGCCTGGTCGGACAAGAGGGAAGCTGGCAGGTGGTCGTCGGCGGGGCGGCCGGCAAGAAGGTGCGCAAAGCAGATCTGCTGGTCACGGTGGAAACCACCGAACAGGCGCTTACCGCCGCCGCCCTCTTTTTCCAGTACTACCGCGAGAGTGCCAACTACCTGGAGCGGACGTACGACTTCGTCGAGCGTATCGGTATCGAAAAAGTCCGCAAAGAAACGGTCTATGCCCCGGACCCGGCCAAGCACGGTCTTCTGGAGCGCCTGCGCAAGTCGAAAGAACGATCGAGCGACGCATGGCTGGAGCGCGACACACCTCGCCATCCCACTCAGTTCATCCAGATCAAGCCGCTGGAGGAGGTTTTCGCATGAAGGAAACGCAAGGGGTAACAAGAAGATGGACCCGCATTGCCCAGTGCCGCGACATACCACTGCGCGAAGGCCGGGCCGTGAAGGTCGGGAATCGCGAAATCGCCATCTTCAATCTCGGGGATCGCTTCCTGGCCGTCGATAACCGCTGTCCGCACCAGGGCGGACCTTTGGCGGACGGCATTGTTTCCGGTGGTTCTGTCGTGTGCCCGCTGCACGCGTGGAAGATCAGCCTCGAAACCGGAGAAGGTGCGAACCGGGCGAACTCGTCGAGTTGCGTTGAGACTTTTCGCACGCGCGTCGAGCATGGAGTCATTTTCCTTGAGATCGCTGCGCCTGTTGTGTCATCCGAGGGCACGAGCGCGAGAGATCTGCCGTTACTTTGCGTAAAGCCGGTTACGCTCGCCGATGGAGAAGCATCATGCAATCACGCTTAAAGGAACAAGCCTTTGAGTTCGGGCGCAACGCTGAGTTGGAGCCGGATTCCGACGGGAAGGCGGCCCGCATTCAGCTATTGGACTTTCACAGTGCGCCCATGCGCGCCTTTCACTTATCATGGATCGCCTTCTTCCTGAGCTTCGTGGCCTGGTTTGGTATCGCTCCACTCATGGCGGTTGTGCGTGACGATCTAAAGCTCACCAAGGCGCAGATCGGCAACACGGTGATTGCCTCCGTGGCGATCACGATTTTCGCGCGATTACTGACGGGCTGGCTATGTGATCGTTTCGGGCCGCGCCGCACGTATTCGGCCCTGCTTGTATTCGGTGCTTTGCCGGTGATGGGGATTGGCTTATCCCATAGCTACCAATCCTTCCTGTTCTTTCGGCTGGCCATCGGTCTGATTGGCGCTTCATTCGTCCTCACTCAGTACCATACCTCGATCATGTTCTCGCGATCCGTTGTCGGTACGGCCAACGCCGTGACAGCGGGATGGGGAAATCTGGGCGGCGGTGTCGCGCAATGGGCCATGCCTCTGTTGTTTGGCGCTATCGTCGGATTTGGCGCCGATAGGTTCCTTAGCTGGAGATTGGCGATGATCGTTCCTGGCGCGCTCATGTTCATCACCGGCCTCGCCTACTATCGCCTCGCCGAAGACACTCCGGATGGTAGACCCTTCGTGCCGCGACCTGGCGGACAAGCCTTCTGGGAAGCTGCTGGCGACTACCGCGTCTGGCTGCTCTTTTTTTTGTACGGTGCGTGCTTCGGAGTCGAAATTACCGTAGACAACGTCGCTGCCCTTTATTTCAAGGATTCCTTTCACGTGACCTTGAAGCTGGCTGGACTTCTCGCCAGCCTGATCGGCATGATGAACATCTTTGCCCGCGCGTTAGGCGGAATCGCCGGCGATTGGGCCGGCCGCCGGTGGGGCCTGCCTGGCCGTTCTCGACTGCTGGGACTGACGATCTTCGTCGAAGGCGCGCTCCTGGTGTGGTTCTCGCGGCTGGCAATTCTTGGTCCAGCCACGGCTGCGTTCCTGCTTTTTGGATTGTTTGTATGCATGGCCTGCGGTGTCACGTACGCGGTGGTTCCGTTGATTCGCCCGCGGGCGGTGGGATCGGTTTCCGGGATCGTCGGCGCCGGCGGGAATCTTGGAGCCGTTCTGGCTGCGCTGCTGTTCAAGTCGGAAAGCCTTTCCGGATCGAACGCATTTCTTATCCTGGGAGGCGTCGTTGCGGGAACTTCGTTCTGCGCGCTACTGCTGCGCTTTCGTGAGGCCAGCGTGTCTCTGCCTGAACTCGAGCCGGCAACTGCATTCATGTCCGCCGACTAAGCCACGATCGGCGCACTGGCGATCCAGACTTGCCGAATGGTGGCGGTCGCAGCGCTTGGAGTGTCTGCGTTTGAAACGGCCGTCAATGAGTTCGGGCCATGCCGTCTCGACATTTCACGTCGCCTGCCTGGTCGCTGCGATTTATCCTAAAGATGCCAGTGGGCAGTACGTGTTCCTGGAGACGAACTTCGCTTTCTGAGAAAGATTGGAAGAGTTCAGAGATGGCGCCCCTTACTTTCGGAGGACTCTGTGTTCTGGCGCTGGAGAGCCGGCGCGCCCGCGAGATTGCAAAGCTCATCGCGAATCTTGGCGGCGTCCCGATGGTTGTGCCTTCCGTGAGGGAGGTTCCCTTGGAATCAAATGCGCAAGCCCTGGACTTCGCGCAGAAGCTGGCTGCTGGCGAAGTTGACATGGTTGTCTTCACAACTGGTGTCGGAGTCAAAGCGCTGGCGTCGGCGGTAGAGGGAGTGTGCTCGCGAGATAAACTGTCGAGCCATCTGAGCCGAGTGGTTGTCGTTGCGCGCGGGCCCAAACCCACTGCTGCCCTCAGGGAACTGGGAGTTCGAGTCAGCGTTAGCGTCCCGGAGCCCAACACGTGGAGGGATCTGCTGGCAGTTCTCGACCAGAGCAAAGCCACATATCCCGTGGCGGGGCGCCGCATCGCGATACAGGAGTATGGAGTGACAAATCCGGATTTATCGGCGGGACTGGAAGAGCGTGGAGCAATCGTTACGCCAGTGAATGTGTATCAGTGGGCGTTGCCCGAAGATCTCGGTCCTCTGGAAAAGGCTGTCCAGTCGATCATCAGCGGCGAAGTGCACGTGCTGCTCGTGGCATCTTCGGTGCAGATCCGGCACTTATTCGAGGTCGCCGGCAGAATGGGGAAAAGCGAGGCACTGCAGGAGGCCCTTTCCAGAGTAGTAATTACCTCTATCGGGCCGTTGACCTCGGAGGAACTTCATAACCGCGATTTGAGCGTCGACATCGAGTGCACGCACCCAAAGATGGGATTTCTCGTGCAGGAAGCGGCAGAGAAGAGCCCCGAGATTCTTCGCCAGAAACGGGGACAGCTCCCAAGACGAACTGAGGAGCGCCTATGAGTACCCTTTACCCGCTGTTCCTAAACTTGCAGGGCCGCGTTTGCGTCGTTGTCGGCGGGAGCGAGATGGCTGAGGGGAAGATTCGCGAGCTTCTGGATGCGGACGCCAAGGTCCGCGTCATCGCTCCGGCGGTGACGGAGCAAGTTGCGGCGTGGTCTCAGGCGGGAAGGCTGCAATGGGTAACTCGGGTTTATGAAAGAGGAGACATGCGAGATGCCTTCCTTGTGGTGTCTGTCGCTGACACCGAGACGAATGCCAGGGTTTTTGAAGAAGCCGAAGTGCTCCAAATCTTCTGCAATGCGGTGGACGACATCGAGCACTGCAGTTGCTATGCGTCCGCTGTAGTGCGTCGCGGCCCGCTACAGATTGCGATTTCCACAGCAGGGAAAAGTCCTGCTCTCGCACAAAGATTGCGCAAGGAATTGGAAGAACGGTTTGGCGAGGAATACGCTCCCTGGGTCAGGAGCCTTGGAGACGTACGCAGCCGTTTGTTTCAGGACAAGGGACTCGACGGCGAGACCCGACGCAGAATTCTGCGCGAACAAGCCAGTGCGTCCGCATTTGAAAGTTTTCGAGATTCACTCAAAGCGGACAGTAACCGTCAAAATTCGGGCGAGGATTCGGAAGCCTGACGAAGGTCCGCTGGAAGTGAGGCACCGAGTAAACATGTCGACCGCATTTCCGCTGACTCTGCCGTTGCCAGGGTCTCTCCCACAATCAGAACACACGGAGACGGCAAGATCGGAGCACGGTCCAGCAGCCCGAGCGTGGTCTGGTACCGCTGTTCATCCGCGCTTGATACTCTTGATACCACAGCGCACGGAGTAGAGGCGCTCAACCCTGCTCGAAGCAGATCCTCGGCAACACCGGCATACTCCCCCGGCATGTAGACGACAACGGTGGTACGACTGGTCAGTGCGCAGTGCCAGTCTGAGTTGTTTTTTCCATGCCTACGGTGAGCGCTGATAACAAGAAGCTGATCCGCGGTTCGACGGTCGGTCAGAGAAGCGTGTACGGTTGCGGCGGCAGCGAGGGCGGCGGTCACACCCGGTACGATTTCGACCTCAATGCCGGCTCTCCGCAGAACCTCCAGTTCCTCTCCGGCACGACCGAAAATCAACGGATCACCACTCTTCAGACGCACGACTACCTCGCCGGTGGAACTGAACCGAATCAATAAGTCGTTGATTTCGTCCTGGGTGATGCTCTTTGGCCCACATCGTTTGCCGACGTCCACCATCCGGGCGCGGTGAGACACCAGCGCGAGCACTTCGGGGGACACCAAGGCATCGTGCAGCACCACATCGGCCAAGCCAAGCGTGCGCACAGCTCTTACCGTCAGCAGGTCCGGATCACCCGGTCCCGCGCCAACAAGATAGACTTTTGCCTTTCTGTGTTGCGATAGGTTGAGCAAGAATTTCCCTGTGTGTTGAATGCTGTCAGGCGGGATATCCACGCGCGGCAAGTGCTACAGATCGAGGTGGACCTGCCCCCACAGTTCATACATATAGCATTCGCTGAAAATTGGGAAATTGAAATTATTGATCAGTCGTATCCAGTTGAGTGCTTCAGGTAGCGGAGGTCTCCGGACAACGGGCGGGTCGGAAACATTACGATGTAACCCTCACGATAAGGCCGGCGGCCTGCAGGGACGGAGAGGTTGCCTTCAGGCGGATTTCGCCGGGGTTGCCGGTCGCCTGCAAGATTGCGAAGCAGAGTCCGTTGAAAGCGCGGCGCCGATTGGAGCGGTAATCTTCGTGGCTGTGGGGGTCTCCGCTATCAACGCCGAGTAATTTGCCGGGACCCTGGACATCAAAAGTGACTTCGCTGTTGGCGGTAGGCACGACGCGTCCCTGGGCGTCCGCGATTTCAACTTTCACATGAGCGATACCACCGCGATCGGAGGAAATGGTTTGCCGATCCGGTGTCAGCCGGATTGCGGCCGGTTCGCCGGTAGTGGGAATCTCAACCGTGGCGGCGACCTTCCCGTCTTTCGTCCCAACTGCCCGGAGAGTGCCAGGTTCATAGGGGACGTCCCAGGACAAGTGAAGGTCGGCGGTCGTGCGAGGCGCTCTGGCTCTGGCTGGATAGTTGGCATAGCGAAGTTCCATGCCGAGGCGGGGGAATGCGTAACCTTTCGTTCCGAGGGAACGGCCGTTGAGGAATAGTTCCACCGTGTCGCAATTGGTGTAGCAGGTGACAGGAATCGTTTGTCCTTCTTTGCCTTTCCAGTTCCAGTGGGGAAATACGTGAAGGACAGGCTTGTCGATCCACTGGCTCTGATAGAAGAAGAAGCCGTCTTTCTTGAATCCGCAAGTGTCGATGACGCCGGTCGCGGAACCTTTCATGGGCCAGCGGGCTTCGCCGAGATGATCGATGCCGGTCCACATGAAGTCTCCGGCGACGTAGTCATAGGTGGTGACGAAACGGAACAGTTGTTCGACATCGATATTCTTCGCGCACAGAGGTTGGAGGAATATTTCCTCCGAGGCGGGATCGCCGGGGAACAGGTACCGGTAATCGCCACGGATGTTGCCCATAGACTCGCTTTCGGTGCCGATAAAACGCCTCTGCGGAAAAGTGTGACGGTCAAGGCTGTAGTACTTTTCCCGGCGGTCGCGCCAGCGGTCGGCGTAGTTGTAGCCGACAACATCGAGTAAGGCGAGGAAGCCGGGCAGTGCTGCCTCCGATGGGGGCTCGGAGCGAATGTGATCGCAGCCAACGGTCACCAGGCGCGTGGGATCTTCCGCTCGAAAAACCTTCAGCAACTTTGCCAGGGTCTCGGCGCCCTGCGGGCTTTGCTGGTCGCCCACTTCGTTGCCGGCACTCCACAGCACAACGGAGGGATGGTTACGATCGCGGCGCACGAAGTTCTGCACGTCGCGTTCGTACCACTCCTCAAAGTAATTGGAGTAGCCGTTGGGACCGATCTGTCCCTTGGGGACTCTCCATTCATCGAAGGCCTCGTCCATCACGAGGAATCCCATGCGGTCGCAGAGATCGAGGAACTCGGGGGCAGGCGCATTGTGGGCGGTGCGGATGGCGTTGCAACCCATTTCGCGGAGAATCTCGAGACGGCGCTCCCAGATGCGCTCGGGGACGGCGGCTCCGACACAACCTCCGTCGTGATGGAGGCAAACGCCTTTGAGCTTCACACGTTCGCCGTTCAGCAAGAAGCCTTGATCGGCGTCGAAAACGGCGTTGCGAATGCCGAGGGAGGTGGCGTATTCATCGACGGTCTGGTTATTCGTCGAAACGGCACTGTGGACGCTGTAGAGATAAGGACTGACTACCGACCAGAGTTGCGGAGCACTGAGGCTGATCTCCTGCTGGAATTCGTGCTGGCCGCCGGCGGGGATGTCCTGGCTGGATTCAGCGTCCTGCACGGGATTTCCGTCGGAGTCGCGAAGAGTTGTTTTCAGAGCGCAAGTTGCCGGGTGGCTACCGTCATTCCTGATCCAGGTGCTGATTTGAACTGAAGCTCTGTCTTTTGATACCGCGGTCGAGCGGACAAAGGTGCCCCACTGAGCGACGTGAATTTTGTTGGTGGAGAGCAACCAGGTGTGCCGGTAGATGCCCGACCCGGAGTACCAGCGGCAATTCGTCTGGCGGGAGTTGTCGACGCGAACGGCGATGACGTTCTCCTGGCCTAGCGCCACGTAGAGCGTCAGGTCGTAGTAGAACGAAACGTAGCCGTAGGGACGCTTACCGAGTGACCGGCCATTAATCCAGACTTCACTGTTCTCGTAGACACCATCGAACTCGATCGTGAGGTTCTGGTCCTGCAGGGAAGCTGGCAGATGGAAGCGCTTGCGATACCAGCCGATGCCGGTAGGCAGATACCCACCGCAAAATCCGGAGGGGGCGTGTTCATCGAAGGGGCCGTCGATACTCCAGTCGTGGGGCAGGTCGATCTTATTCCAGTAGGAGTCAGAAAATTCGGGGACGTGCGCGCCGGGGAAGTCGCCGAGCTGGAACTTCCAACCGAAGTCAAAACTTTCGCGGACTCTGCCGGTTGGATTTTGTATTTGAGACTCAGCAAAGACGGAATCTCCCCAGGGGTATACGGAAACGAGCGCTGCGGCGCCTGCCGCTCCTTTCAAGAGATCGCGCCGATTCAAGAGTAGCTGCGGTTCCTTTTCATTCTTGGCTTGCATACATCTCCCGGATCGAAAACTGTTCTTATCGTTCTCCGGCGCAGACTCAGTGCACCGGGATGATCTGCCACTGCTGGGTCGTACTTGAGCTGCTAAGAGGCTCCTGGACCGCTTTGCCCGCCAGAGAACCTGTGCCTCCGCTGATGTCGATGACCATGCCGCTGACGCGGTTCATGATCGCGAAATAGCCACCGCCGACGGATACCACGTTCCACTCCTGTTCCTGGCTGGCATTGGACGAAGACTGGACGATGGCGGTGCCGCTGGTCGAGGAGGCTCCGGAGTCATCCAGAACATTGGTGGTAGCAGCGGCGCCCGGATTTTGGCTGGCGACCTGGAAATATCCGTCCTGATTGCTCGAGATGCGCCACTGCTGGCTCAGGCTTGGCGTCCCGCTATCGGCTTCCGCATCCAGAAGTGCGCCCGACGAGTTGGAGCCTTGAAAGACGGACAGGAGGTTCCCGCTGCTGTGATTGACAAACTTGTAGCTGAGGTTGGAGTCGAGCTTGCCGCCGAGCGCGTCCATTCCGGAAAGCAGTTGCGAGTAGTTCGGCGCACTCACGTTGGTTGTGCCGGAACTGTCGGCATTGTCGAAGAGCGTGAGGCCATTCCAGGTGTAGATAGCGTCAGACGAATTGTCGCCGTTGATGAAGCCGCCATTCAGGCTGGGAATGTTGACGCCCAGGGGATCCCAGTACGCGATGCCCATCCCGAGGTTGTTGGAAACAGCGTCCTGCACCCCTTCGAGATCGAGCAGGAACTGGCGCTGCGCCGCGACGGTGGGAGCGTACCAGGGATCGTTGGAGTCAAATCCGTTCTCGTAGTGTTCCCCGGCCTCGATGATGAAGATCGGTTTGCCCAGATTGCTGGCAGCCGCGTTGAGGACATCCTGCTCGATAGGCTTGTTCCCGGGATTACTGGCTGCGGCCTGTGCATCGGTGAGTGGCCCGTGAAAGATCGGGTAGTAGCTGTGGCAAATCGCGTCGTAGGGAATGCCGTACTGGTTGGCGAGCGTGAAGAATTGAGTGATGTCCCATGCGGGCGTGATGTGGATGCAGGTGAGCGGGGCAGGGATAGCAGGGCCGATGGAAGTGTCGGCCGCGGCATCTTTGACCGCCTGCAGGGCCTGCATCTGCAAGGCCGCGAAGCCGCCGAAGTTCGCTCCGGTCGGACTGCCGATGGAGCCGAGGAATCCGGTGTCGACTTCGTTGCCAATCGAGACGAGGTCGGGCATCACACCGTTCTGGCGATACAGCGTGATTTCGGATCGGACGTAGTTGTAGATGTCGGTTTGCAGTTGAGAGAGTGTGTGATTCGCCCACGCGGATGGGACGCTGGAGGAGCTGCCGCCGTCGAAGAGCAGGGTTAACTCCAGACTCATGCCGAGGTTCCGGACACGCTTGGCGAGATCGAGGTCCTGGGCGTCGGTTTCGGCGTAGCATGCGTTGCCGCTGCAGCCGGTCTGAGAGGGATTCACATAGGGCGGGGCCGAGCTGGGCCTCAGGCGAATCGTGTTGACGCCATGATTTTTTATGATCGCCAGAACGTCGGCGGGCTGGCCGGCATCGTTCCACCAGGTCAAGCCAGTGGAAACTCGTCCGGCTTCCTGCTTTTCGAGCAGGGCGTTATCTACGCCGCGCAGGAAGGCCGGGCGCAGGAGCCACTGCTGACTCTGGGCCGATGAAGACACGGTTTGGACGAGAACGGCTCCGCCTGCGGTGGAGGCTTGAAACACGTCGAGAGCCAGTCCGGTCGCGAGGTTCGCGACCGTGTAGTAGCCGTTGCTGGTGGGGGTCAGCGTCCACTGCTGGGTGGTGCTGCCAACGCACGGGTTCTGGACGACATATACCACGCCTGAAACGGTCGAGCTGTCGAAACAGAAGCGGTTGGAAATGTTCCGGACCTGCCAGGCGTTCGCCGACAGTTTGGTGAAGGCCCACCTCTGGGACGTGTTTGTGAAACTACGCGGTTGCTGGACGATGTGATCGCCGGCGGTGATCGAGCCGCTGTTGAGATCAACTTGAAGAGCGCTCAACTGGTTCACGAGGTAATAAACTTCACCGTCGATGGGAGTAATGTCCGTCGGCTCGGGAGGCTGCTGGCTGGCGGCGACCACGGTGATGGATGCCGAAGCAGTGGCGCCATTCCCACCCTCGGTTGAGGTCACAGCGGTCGTGACGTTATTCTGCTTTCCCATCGCGTTGCCGGTGACGTTCACCGAAAAGCTGCAGGATGCCTGGCTTGCCAGCGATGCCGCCGACAGACTGACGGAGCTCGCGCCAACTGATGCGGTGATCGTTCCACCGCCGCAGGTACCGCTGAGTCCGTTTGGGTTCGAGACCAGCAAGCCCGACGGCAGATTGTCTGTGAATCCGACTCCGCTCAACGACTGGCTGCTGTTGGGATTCGAGATCGTGAAGGTGAGTGCGGTATTCGCCCCCAGGGCAACGCCGGACGCCCCGAACGATTTGGAGATCCTAGGCGGTTGAATCGTTGGAGGGGGAGGAGTGGACGAGCCGCCTCCACCGCACGCCGTGCAGGCGGCCAGAATTCCGGCGAAGATTGCCGCTTCGCCCCATCGCGCCCGGAATTTGAGATTCGTCCCCATGTCGATCTACTGGTTCGTGTCTGAAGGACCGGTTTGCGGGCCATCGTCGCCTTTGAATCTCGGGCGCTCGTTCATCTGACGGTAGAGCGCAGCCACCTGCTCTTTGGTCTTCTTGATCTCGATCGACAGCTCGACCTCTTTTTTCGCCTTGTCCGCCATCTGCAGACGGCGATAGACCTGGGCAAGGCGGTAGTGGCCGGCGTCGTTCAGCGGGTCGGAGCGTACCGCCATCTCGAGATACTTCCTCGCATCTTCCAGTTTGTCGCTCATCATCAAAACGGTGCCGAGGCCGAGCTGCGATTCTGCATCCTGAGGATCGATGGCGAAGGCGCGAGCATAGTGAGTGTGAGCGCCGTCGGTGTCGGCGAGGAGAAGCGCGATTCTGCCGAGCTTGCATTGAATGCTTCCGCTGTCACCGTCGACCGCAATCGCAGTCTCGAATTCTTTTTGGGCCGCGGCCTGTATCGCGGGGCTGGATGAATCCGACTCAAGGATCGCCTGCGCCAATTCGTAATGAACTCCGGGAATCCTGGAATCGATCTCCAGCGCGCGCTTGTAGTGATTGATTGCTCCCCGAACTTCACCGGCGTTGATGAGATGTTGTGCGATCACTTGCTGCATGCGCGCGGATGCCGGCGCAACAATGGCGAGCTTGTTGAGAGTTTCGTCGGCAAGCTCACGGTAGAGCCGCTGCGCTGCGTACAGGATGTCAACGCTATCGGGATTGAGCCCGACCAGTTTCTGAAGCACTGCGACAGCATGCTCGGCGTCTCCCTCGCGGTCGTATAGAGCGACGAGTTCCATGCCAACCTGCGTGCGCAAGGACGCGTCGGTGAGCTTGGAAAATGAACCTTGCAGCAGAACCTTGGCTGAGGGATCACCCAACCGCCGGCTGCAAATCGCGAGAAGTGCGTTGGCCTTGGGCTGGGACGGCTGAACGGCCAGTGCTGCCCGGAAGTCACGCGAGGCCACCTGGCAATCCCCGTGCATCATTGCGATGACGCCAAGATTCACGTGGGCTTCGACATTGCGTGAATCGAGAGCCAGCACGGCACGAAATTCCTGAGCGGCGCTCTCGATGTCTTTGGATTGAAGTGCCTGCTCGGCGCGGAGGATATGAGCGCGGATCTCGGTCGTAAGGGTATTCTGCGCCCAGACGATGGCGGATACGAGAATCACAACGAAACCCACCGCCAGCGCACGGCTGAGCCACGCTGCGGCAGCAGAGGAGGTCGGGAGAACGTCAACAGGGGGTCGCATTCCAGAATTCTACCCACGGGTGTCGCAAACAAACCAAAGACTCGAAGAGCCCAGATCCGACCCCTCTCCGATCGCATCTGGGCTCCCCAGGCTGTTCCGATCAGAACGTGAATCGTCCTCCGAGTTGGAATAGGCGACCAGGACCGAAATTGTTGGCTCCCTGACCGGAAGTGATCTGCCCCGCCTGCGGATCGAGGATGTTATTGTCCGGATTGTTGAACTGCGGGTGGTTAAAGAAGTTGTAAGAGTCGGCCCGAAGTTCCAGGTTCATGCCCTCCCGGATGCGGAAGCTCTTGGCCATGCTCAAGTCGAAGTTCACGAGTCGCGGGCCCCTCAGGATGTTCCTTCCCGAGTCCCCGAATGCGGGCCCGTCTGCCGTTGGATTTGTGAAGGCCGAAACGTCAAACCACCGCGAGAGCGTGGGATTCGACACCTTGCCGTTTCCCACTCGATTCGGGAAGAGCGAGTATCCGCAGAAGCAGTTGATGGAACCCGCATTCGCGAAGTCGGTGCTGCCCTGAGCCACGATCGGAGTAAAGGGAGCCCCGGAGTGCGCTTGCACAATACCGCTGAGCCGCCAGCCTCCAGCGATCTGGTTCAGAACGCCGTGAAGAGCCATCATGCGGCCTTCGCCGAAGGGCAGTTCGTAGGTGATCGATCCATTGAAATTGTGCGGAGCGTCCAACTGAGAAATGCCGTAGTTGAGGGCAGGATTGCCTGCAATCTGCCAGTAGTCGAGACCCTGATCGTGCCCGGAACTGGTGCCCGTGTCCAGCATCTTCGACCACGTGTAGTTGAACTGGTACGACAGCCCGTGGGACATCTGCTTTACCAGACGCAACTGCAGGGCGTCGTAGTTGGACCAACCGGTGAAATCGTGGCCCAGAATGCTCCGGAACCACGGGACCGGGCGAGACGAACTGAAGTCGCCGCCATTGGCCAGGTCGGCCGCAGGCACCTGATTGATATCCGTAGCAAAGTTGAGATGCGTGCCCTTGGTGTGCACGTAACTCACATCCAGAACGTGATGCGCGGGCAACTCGCGTTGCACACTCAGCAGGAATTGCTGGAAATACTGCAGCGGAATGTGGGGCGCATAATACGCGACCTGCTGGTAGTTGAATTGGTTGGGCGTCAGGTTCGCCGCGGTCGGGAAGATGACCGAACCGGGAGGCGGCCCGGTCTGCAAGGAAAACGCTGCGACGTTGTCGCTGGAGTTAGGGAAGATCGAACCGTGGGGATTAAATCCGAATCCGAGGGTGCCCGGGAAATTGTCGTGGGCATACAGTTCGGATCCTCGTGCCACCTGGAAGACGCCGTAACTTCCGCGGAAGGACCACTTATCTCGCGGCGCCCATGCAAATCCGATTCTGGGTGACCAGGAGTTGGCGCTTGGCTCGACGGTGTTGTGACCGTTGATCTGGCCGTACTGCATCGCGCCCAGGCAATTCGTGCCAGTCTGGCAATTCGGGTTCGAGGGGTACCACGAAATCGGCACGCCCGGATTCGCAAGACTTGGATTGAAGTTCCCGAAGCGGCCATCGGCGACGGACCAGCCGGTCTGGTGCTGGTAGCGGAGGCCGAGATTCAGGGTCAGATGGGGCGTGACTTTGAAGTCGTCATTAGCGAAAACGCCGGTGATCCAGGTAGCGGAGTTCGTCGGGTCGCCGTTATAGATGTTCCAGGTGCCGACCTGACCGAGCAGGAAGTCGGCGAACGGGACGCCAGTACTGGCGCCACCGGTCCTGGGATCGATCGATGTGCCGCTGTTCGAGCCAACGCCGTTGAAGGTGAAATCGCCGGAAGAGGCATCTCCCCAGGTCGTATCGTGCTGGAACTGGCGGTCGAATTCTCCTCCGATCCGGATCGTATGCTTGCCCCGAATCAACGTAACTACGTCGGAACTGGTTACGATGTCTTCCACCAGGTTGGCGTGGATCCCGCCACCAATGAACGTCTGCGAGCCCACGCCGATTTGATCGTTCGGGCTCACTGTGATGTTGGGAAAAGCATCTGCCGGCGCATTCGTGCCGTACGCAGGCTGCATTCCCAGTTTCTGCGGGTACCCTTTCCCGAACGTCGCGCCCGCATACTGATCGTGCTCGCGCATTCCATTGACGCGAAACTCGTTTACCACCGAAGGACTCACCGCCCAGGTTTCGGTAATGCGCGCCGTCTGGTTGCGATTGTTGGGAGTCGACGTCGTGCAGTCAAATCCAAGTCCACACAAAGCGTCGGGATTGAAGGTCAGCGTGATCGGGTATTCGAGAATTGATCCGGAGAGCCGATGTTTGGACGAGATCTGGTAGTCAATCTTGCCCACGTACCACTGCCCCAGGCTCGGAGTGGCGACAACCGCGCTGAAATTGTTGACGAGGTGTGTATTGTCGGTATCGGTGGGGTTAGGGAAGTAGTTAAGAATCGCCTGCGCCACCGGATCAATCTGGGTCGATAGCAGAACGTTGGACCCTCCATTCAACGCAGTCCGGTTGCAGAAGCCCGAACAACTGGTGGAATCATAGATTGTCGGGAAGAGGGGATTGCCCTGTCCGTTGAGCGTGCTGAAATCGCCGCTGCGCATTGCCATCGTGGGAACGGTGGTGGTACGGAAGCTGCCGGATTGCACGGGGTTCCGCTGGTAGGTGAAGTAGAAGAACAGCTTGTCTTTCACAATCGGACCGCCAACGCTGCCGCCGAATTCGTTCCAGCGCTCCACCGCCTTTTTCCCCGTGTTCTGGAAATAATTCCGCGAATTGAAGAAGTCATTCTGCACAAACTCAAACAGCGAGCCGTGCCAGCGGTTGGTGCCACTCTTGAGGTTCACGTTGAGCGAGAGCAGGCTGTTCCCGCTCTGCGCGCCAGACGCGGCATTCACGCTTACCTCGCCAATCGCGTCGATAGGGGGATAGTTGTCGCTGGCGTTCTGATCCCGCGGATCGGTGGCCGATGAGCCTTCGATCTGGAAGTTCGCAGAATAGGACTGCGTCCCGTTGACCGCCACGCCCTCGCCGCCGGAGGCATTCCTGCCACCGCCGCCTCCAACTCCGGGTAGCACTTTCGTCAACTCACTAAACCAGACGCCGCCGGTGATGGGAGCGTTGAGTACTTCCCTGGTGCTGAAGTTGGTCTGTTGATCGGAGGTCTCGGTCTGAAGGAGCGGAGCTTCGGCGATGACCGTGATTTGCTCCTTCGTGTTGCCCACCTGCAAGGTGGCATCGACAGCGATGGTCTGGACGGGCAGGGTCACGCCCTTGCGAACGAACTCTTTGAAGCCGTCCTTCGAAAAAGAGATCGTGTACTCTCCGGGCGGGACCGACGGAGCATCATAGATGCCCGCGGAGTTGCTGGAGACTACGTTCGTAACGCCGGTGTTGACATTGGTGATGGTGACCCTGACGTCGCTGAGCAGAGCGCCGGTGGCATCCTGCACCGTTCCCCGGATTTCTCCAGTATTGGCATTTTGAGCGAAGGCCGGACTCGCAACCACGCAAGCGGACACCACAAGAAAAATCCAGCCGTATTTTCGAATCGTCTGCAGACTCATCACGGAGCCTCCCAAGTTGAATCCCGTCTCGAGAGTGGCGCTTCAATGCATCCAGGAACCTGACAGCTTCCCGCCGGGACCACTCCATCGAACACACCCGGACCCGCTACTGGTCGGGAATCGTATGCGAGGCGGTGAAGCAGCGAATCCACCGAAAGTTGGAGTGGTGAAGAAATAGTTTTCTTGACAACGGCCTGGAACCTGTGCCGGAAGGAAGGGCTAGAGGTGAACCAGGCCTCGCTGAATCGCAGTAACGACGGCCTCGGTACGATCATTCGCGTTCAGGCGCAACAGAATCGCACTCACGTGGCACTTCACGGTCGCTTCTGTAATCCCCAATTGCGCGGCAATCTCCTTGTTGCTCTTTCCGCCCGCGAGAAGAGAGAGGACTTCCTCTTCTCTGCGGCTGAGGTCCGAGTCAGGCATGCGGGAGGCGAGCGCGCGGGCGACGGGCGGCGGCAGGAACCGCCCCCCTTTATGCACTCGCTGCAGGGCCTCGACCAAAGTCTGGTAGGGCATGCCTTTGATCACATAGCCGGATGCGCCGGCCTCGAGGGCGCGGTGAATGTCGGCGTCGCCGTCGTAGGTGGTCAGGACGATGAAGCGCGCGCCGGGGTGCTTTTCACGAATGGAGCGGATGGCGTCGACGCCGCTGATTCCGGGCAGCCTCAGATCCATCAGGGTCACATCGGGATGATGCTTGGAGAAGAGAGAGACGGCCTCTTCGCCGGTGCCAGTCTGGGCTACGAGCGTCATGTCCGATCGCGCGTTGACGATTGAAGCCACTCCCACGCGCATTAACGGATGGTCGTCGACAACCATTACTTTGATCTTCTCGTTGCTGGTCATACTCATTACACTTTTGTCAGCGAACTGCCGTTGTGGACCGTTGAAGTTCTGCGTGGAATGCGCAATATCAATTCGGTTCCGGCTCCGGATGCGCTTTTGATATTGAGCGTTCCTCCAATGCGTTTTACGCGCTCGCGCATGCCGACCAGCCCGTAATGTCCGTTGCTCGAGTCCGGGGTGGCCTCTTCGAATCCTCGTCCGTCATCCCGTACATGGGCGGAGAGGGCGTTCCTTTCAAAATTCATGGTGATCTGAATGCTGCGTGGCTGGCCGTGATGGATCGAATTGTGCAAGGCCTCGCGTATCACCATGAGGAGATCGTGGGCCGCGGACTGAGTGAGGTCAAAGGGCTTTCCGGAAAACTGGTATTCGACGGGGACGCCAAATTCCGTGGTCATCTGTTGCGCCATATTGCTGAGCATCGGGCCGATACTGGCTGGGCGGCCGTTGGTGTTCCGAAGATTCCACACCGCTTCCCGGGCTTCGTTGATCGACGTGCGCAACTGGGTACGGGCGTAGCTCAACAGACTCTCTTTGGCTAGTGGTTCATTGTCATCGAGGCTGGAATGGGCCTCCAGCAAGGCGGAAACACCGGCGCATCCCTGAATTAACGTGTCGTGCATTTCGCGCGCCAGCCGGCTTCGTTCCGCCAGCACAGCCTGAAAGCGGGCGTGGACGGCGCGCATCCGAATCTTATGTCCACCCCAGACGCTTGCGACAATCACGCAAAGGCAGCCGGTCAGGAACCACCACGTTCGATAGAAATGCGGTCTCTGGATCATTTCGACGACCGCCTCGGAAACCTGGTGCGGGTTGTTCATCTCAAACGCCGCAACCCGGAAGTGATAATCTCCCGGCGGAACGTTGGTATAGTAGGCCACTCTGCGCGACGAAGCTTCCGTCCAGTTCTTGTCGAAGCCTTCCAGCCTGTAGCGGAATCGCACGCGCTCCTGCGAACTCAGCTGAATCACGCTGTAGTGAATCTCCAGCTTCGAATTGTCGGGCGCCAGCGAGATGACGTGCCCCGGAGTGTCATGACCATCGGCCAGCACCTGATCGATGACCACCGGCGCCGGCCCTGAAGGACGCCCTCGATCCGGGGGCACGCGAACTAATCCCTTATTGCTGGCGAACAGGACATCCCCTTTCGAGGTGACGACTCCACCAGGCTTTTCGGCTCCGTAGAGTTGTGTAGTTTCCAGCCCATCGGAAATGCCATACAGTCGAAGCGTGAGCGGGTGAGAGGGATCACCGGCGGTGAGGTCCAGTTCTTTCCGATCGATGGCGGAAATACCGTTGGGGCCGCTCAGCCAGAAAGTCCCTGCCTGGTCCGAGAGCACTTCATAAATGCTGTTGCTGGCAAGCCCCTGAGCCGTGGTGTAGTGAGCCATTTTCCCGGATCGCCAGCGATAGAGTCCGCCGTTTCTGGTTCCAAACCAGAGTCCCTCATCGGAATCCTCATGGATCGCCCAAATCTTCTCGCTCTTGAGCGCTTCGGTGACGACATCTATCACCGGGTGGCCATCGTGAATGCGAGTCACGCCGCGGTCCGTCCCGACCCAAATGTCGCCATTGTGATCTTCGGCAAGCGAGCGGGTGCTGAAATAACAGAGACCGTCGGGCATCTGGTAGTTCGTGAATTTGCCGTGGAGCCAGCGGCTGACGCCTTCATCGGTGGCGATCCACACGCTGCCGTCGCGGCTCTGGAGAAATACGCGGATGAAGTTGTTCACCAAGCCGTCTTTGGACATGTAGTGCGTCAAGGAGTTGCCATTTTCGCGAAAGACTCCCCGGCCCTCGGTTCCGATCCAAAGCGCGCCCTCACGATCGCGAAAAACATTTCGCACCCGCACGCCCGCAATGCCGGGAAAATTCACTCGTGTGACCACGCCGTCGTGGAAGCGAAACAGATTCGCCGCCGCCACCCAGAGATCGCCATTGCGGTCCTGAAAGACCGTCTCCGCGTCGTAGTCGGAGGAATCGGGCAGGGCTACCGTCTGGATCGGTGTTTTGCTCAAGCGCACCATTCCGGCCTGTGTGCCGATCCATATGTTGTTCTCGGCGTCTTCAAAAAGATTGAGGGCGGTGTTGCTGGGCAGGTTCGCAGGTGCCGTCAGTTGAGTGAAGACGCTGCCTTTGTACTTGTAGATTCCGTGACCGATGGTGCCGATCCACAACGTGCCGTCTGACGTCTCGTGCAGAAAACGAACCGTTCCGCTGGTCTCGTTTACTTTCTTAAATGAATCAGATCCGGGAACCATCTTGTGCAGCCCGCCGATGGTCCCCACCCAGAGCGTGCCGTCGCGCGTCTGCACGATGGATTTGACGCGGTTCTGGCTGCCTTCTCCCTGCAAGTGGAATTCCTGCGCGGTGTCGCCGTCGAGGCAGAGTAGTTTGGAGCCTCCGGCCCAGAGCCTTCCGCGTTGATCTTCGAAGATGGAGTGGACTGCGAGATACGGAACGCTGCCCGCGTTATCGACTCGCTCGATGCGTCCGCCGACGAAGCGAAACAGACCGGTGTCGTTGCCGATCCAGACCACTCCCTTGGAGTCCTGGTAGACGGTGCGCACAAAGTCATTGAGCAGGCCATCCTTGGCGGAGTAGGAAACGAAGCTGCCATCTTTGTAGCGGATCAACCCGCCACCTTCGGTCGCGATCCAAAGCGCGCCATCCTGGGCCACGGTCAGATTGAAGATATTGTTTTCGGAGAACGCAGGCGTGTTGTCGCGATCGTACAGAATGAAATGCGCGCCATCGAAACGCAGCAAGCCCCCGGTAGTTCCAATCCACAGATATCGATCCCTGGTCTGCGCGAATGCCTGCACCGTCTGCTCTGGAAGACCGTCTTGCATCTGCCAGGTACGCGCGGTGTAGGTGACGGACGGCTCGTCCAGCGCCATGGCGGACGAGCCCACGATCAATAGACCAGACACCAGACTTCGCTGAAGAGCGCGAAACACCCGAGTTCTCCTGCCTTTTTCCCTAGGCATTCTATCGCGGAGTGCAGCCGCAGCCCGGCAATTCGCACCGCCCTCACCTGCGAGTGAAGCGGTCAAAGACTGTCATGGCGGGAAGCGCTTTATACTGATCATCGAACAGTCCGCGGATGGTCAGCGGACCTTGCACCGCCGGTTCCCACCAGAACACGCCTTTGCCGCGGCCATTGGGGGTTTCCATCACGACCCGGTTTAACTCATCGAGGAATTCGCGTTGTCCCTCGGGAGACTCCGGAAACGGAGCAGGTTTGTTGATGTAGTTGCCGGGCTTCCAGTTGTAAGCGGCCTCGACCACGATGATGTCTTTCTGATATTCGCTGGCCATGAACTGCAGGTTGTGCCGGAGATCATTGAGACTCCCATGCCACCACGGATAGTACGACTGTCCAATCACGTCGTAAGGGATATCGTAGGAATTCAGCTTGTCGAAGAACCACTTCGTCGTCTTTACATCAGCGCCGCGATCGATGTGAATCATGATCTTGGGACGCTTTCCATTGCCGCGCCCGGCATCGACCCCGTTGATCCCCGCGTACACCAGTTCGGCAAACTGATCCCAGTTGGCGGGAAGCCTTCCGTCGGGCCAGAGCATGCCGTTGATGATCTCGTTGCCGATCTGGACCATATCTGGTAACACGCCGGCATCGCGAAATGCCGCGGTCGTATCTCGCGTGTACTCGAACACAGCTTTTACCAGGTCGGCATGTGACAGGTTTTGCCACGCCTTGGGTGTGGGTTGCTTTCCGGGATCGGCCCAGTCGTCGGCATAGTGATAATCGAGGAGAAACTTGAAACCGAGAGCCTTGGCTTGCTTGGCCAGCGCAATCGTGTACTGGAGATTGTTCGGCAGCGTGGTGGGAGTGTGAAACAGCCGCAGCCGGATCCAGTTGTATCCGTGGTCGCGCAGAATTTGCAGGCCCGGCTTGGCTTGATCGCCATCCTTAAAAATGATGCCTTGCTGTTCCGCTTGTGCGAGGAATGAGACATCGGCCCCAACCGCATACTCCTGGGCATTGCTGCTGCGAGTCAGCAGCAGCAGGGAAAGGATCGCTACAGCGAAGATCACTGCTCTGGACACGATATTTCCTCCAGTGGACGTACTGTTGTAACTCCTCCGGCTGCGATTTGCGTCTGATGCAAGAACCCGCTTCTCCTCGCAGGAGTGCGACGGGCGAAACTGACAGGATAGACGACGGCCATTGGGCCCGCATCCACCATAAGTTGGACTCCGATAGAACCCGCTTCAACTTGCCGAAACCCGCTCCGTGGCTCCCGTTCGATCCCGACCTGAGACTCCATTCCCTGTACGCCTGCGTCGTCCCCTCACAGCCGGTGAAGCCGGGTCCATGCTATCCTTCGCGTTGCCCATTGTGCGTAAACGTTTACGTTCGTCTTCCATCGGCGCAGTTCGAGGAGGCTCGATGCGTGCCCGCAAGATGCTGCTTGGTTTCATCCTTCTGAATGCATTTTTACTCAGCTCTCTCGCTCAGGACGCGCGGCCGGCTTATCGCGATCCTAGTCTTCCCATCGAGCAGCGGGCGGCCGATCTGCTGAAGCGCATGACGCTCGAAGAAAAGGTCAACCAGTTGTCCGGTGGACGGCGGCGCGCTATGACTTCGACCGATCCCGAGGAAAAGAAGGTCTTTGAAGATTTGGGCAAGTTGTATCGCGAGGATGCCCAGGTGAGTGCCCATGATGCCGCTGCGGCCCGCAACAAGGCGCAGCACTATCTCATGGAGAAGACGCGGCTCGGGATTCCCGCAATTTTTCAAGGCGAAGCCCTGCACGGATTCATGGCATATGGCAGCACAAGTTTCCCGCAGGTGCTGGGACTGGCCAGCACGTGGGATCCGGAACTCGTGCAGCAGGCATTCAATGCGGCGGCGGACGAAATGGCGTCCGCTGGCGTGAATCAGGCGTTCACTCCCGTGCTCGATCTGGCGCGCGATCCGCGCTGGGGAAGGACTGAGGAAACCTACGGGGAGGATCCGTTTCTGGTTGCGCGCATGGGGGTGGCGGCGATCAACGGGTTGCAAGGCACTTCGTGGATGATCGACCGGCATCACGTGATGGCGACGATGAAGCACTTCGCCGCGCACGGGCAGCCGGAGAGCGGCACCAATGCGGCTCCGGCGAATTTTTCGGAACGCGAGCTACGGGAAACGTTTCTCGTGCCGTTTCAGGCGGCGGTGCAGGAAGCTCACGTCGGAAGTGCGATGGCTTCATACAACGAGATTGATGGCATCCCTGCCCATGTGAATCCGTGGCTGCTCGACAAAGTTTTACGGCAGGAGTGGGGCTTCCGCGGCTATGTGAGTTCCGACGGAGGCGGGTTGCAGATGCTGGTGGAGACCCACCACGTAGCCGCTGACTTCGCAGAGGCGGCGCGCAAGGCCCTGGCTGCGGGCGTGGACTACGACTTGTCGAACGGATCGGTGTACGCGACTTTGCTCGATCAGGTGCGCGACGGCAAGATTCCAGAAGCAGAGTTGGACCGCGCAGTGATGCGTGTGCTTGAGGCCAAGTTCCGTCTCGGACTGTTTGAGAATCCTTATGTCGATCCCGACTACGCGCAGAAAATTACGAATAGCGCGGAGCACCAGCAACTGGCGTTGAAGGTGGCGCAGAAGGCGATTGTCCTGCTGAAGAACGACAAGAATCTCCTGCCCCTCGATCTCAAGAAGTTAAAGACCGTTGCGGTGATTGGGCCCAATGCGGCAGACGTTCATCTCGGCGGATATAGCCGCGATCCCGGGCCGGGGAATCAAGTCAGCATTCTCGACGGCATCAAGAAGCGTGTCCCCGATACGGTGAGGGTGCTCTACGCCGAGGGTTGCAAGATCACCACCGGAAAGCAGGGATGGGCGGCATGGTACGAGAACAAGGTGGAGCAGCCTGATCCTGCGAAGGAAGTTGAGAGCATTCGGGCGGCGGCGGCAATTGCGAAGAAGTCTGATGTCGCGATTGTCGTGGTCGGCGAGAACGAGAGCACGAATCGCGAGGCCTGGTCGGAACAGCATCTGGGCGACCGGGATTCGCTGGACCTGCTGGGATCGCAGGAGGCGCTGGTGCGCGCTGTCGTTGAGACGGGCACACCGACGGTTGTGCTGCTGATCAATGGGCGGCCGCTCTCGATCAACTATGTGAAGGAACATGTTCCTGCGATTCTGGAGGGCTGGTATCTGGGAGAGCAGGGAGGAACGGCGGCGGCGAATGTTCTGTTTGGCGACGTGAATCCCGGCGGGAAGCTGCCGATCACTTTCCCACGCACCGTGGGGCAACTTCCCGATTACTACGACCGGAAGCCGTCACGCAATCGCACTTACCTGTTCGGCAGCCGCGAGCCTCTGTTTCCATTCGGATTCGGACTCAGCTACACCCAATTCCACTTCGACAATGTGCGGGTTGAGCCGAAGACGATTCGGTCGGGCGGCAGCGCCAGGGTTTCGGTCGACGTTACGAACACCGGCAGCCGTGCGGGCGACGAAGTGGCGCAGCTTTACGTTCACCAGCGCGTGGCGTCGCGCACGCGGCCGGTGATGCAGTTGCGCGGATTCAAGCGCGTCAGCCTGGAGCCCGGACAGAAGACTACTGTTGAGTTCATGGTGACTCCGGCCGACCTGTCGCTGATCGATGTCAAAATGAATTCTGTGGTTGAGCCGGGGACGTTCGACCTGATGGTGGGACCGAGTTCGGCCGAGACTTCGAGCGTGGCGTTGGAAGTTGCGAGCCAGTAGGGCGCCACACCGGCCGCACAGTGAGTGACCACGTTCTTATAGATTTCACGGTTTACCGATAGGAGACACACTACTCATGAGACCCACACTGCAATCCTATTTCTTGCTCGCTGCCGGAATCTGCTTCTTGACTGCCTCGGCTGCCGAGGCGCAGTGGACGCCGATGAATCCTGTGAAGAAAGTTCAACAGGACGCGGACGGCGCGACTTTCTCGATGGGCACGGGCACGCTGAAGGTGCAGGTATGCTCCGACTCCGTGATTCACGTGTTGTATTCGCCCACGGCATCGTTTCCGAAGCGCACGGACTTTGTTGTCCTGAAAGACAGTTGGCCGGCGGCGAAGTTCACCCTGCAATCCAACGACGATGCCGTGATTCTTGGCACTTCATTGCTGAAGATTACCGTCACGCGCAAAGACGGCGCCATCACCTATTCCGAGGCCAGCGGCGGCCCGCTGGTCCAGGAAGCAAATCGCCGCATGACCCCGGTGAAGGTGAATGGCGAAGACACTTACCGCGCCGAGTCGTTCATCAGCATTTACGGATCGCACGAGGGACTTTACGGCCTAGGCCAGCATCAGGCCGGCGTGTGGAACTATCGTGGCGAGTCCGTCGACATTTCGCAGGACAACAGCAACATCGCCGTGCCGCTCATGCTTTCGAGCAAGGGATACGGCATTTTCTGGAACAGCACTGCCCGAAGTCGCTTCAACAACCGGTTCGCGAACTACCTGTACATCAGTTCGGAAGTTGCCGACGTTCTCGACTACTACTTCCTCTACGGGCCGGATTTCGACAAGATCATTGCGGGATATCGCGACCTCACGGGGCAGGCTCCGCTGTTCGGCAAGTGGGCCTACGGATTCTGGCAGTGCAAGAACCGCTACAAATCGCAGGACGAAATTCTGGGCGTGGCGAAGAAGTATCGTGATCTCCATATTCCGGTCGACAACATCGTGCAGGACTGGTTCTGGTGGAACCGCAAGGGCGAGTTCGTCTTTAACAAGAACTATCCCGATCCGAAGGCCATGATCGACCAGCTGCACAGTGAGAATTTTCACTTGATGATTTCCATCTGGCCATTCTTCGAGCCCGGCTCCGCGAACTACGACTACATGCAGAGCAAGGGATGGTTCGTCGACAAATTCAAATTTGCGAAGCCGCCCTATCACACTGATGCGATGGCGGTGTATGACGCCACCAGCCCCGAGGCCCGCAAGTACTACTGGGACCAGGTGAACAAGGGATTGTTCAGCATCGGCGCCGACGCCTGGTGGATGGATACGACGGAGCCCGAGACTGAAGGGCAGGAAGAAAACATTCTCCTGAACCACAAACTCGCGGCTGGGAGTGGCAACCGCTACGTCAATGCTTTTCCGCTGCTCGACACGCAGGCGGTGTATCAGGGACAGCGGGCCACGTCAGACAAGAAACGCGTTTACATTCTTTCGCGCTCGGCGTTCGCGGGATCGCAGCGCAATGCCGTGACCGCCTGGTCAGGAGACATCAACTCGGACTGGTTCAGCTATCGTCGCCAGATTCCCGCCGGCTTAAACTTTGCCGTTTCCGGAGTTCCCTATTGGACAACTGACGTGGGCGGCTTCGTGTTCGGAAGCCCAACGGACCCGGCGTTCCGCGAGCTTTTCGTCCGCTGGTTCCAGTACGCGACGTTTAATCCGATTCTGCGGGTCCATGGAACGCGCCATCCGGATGAAAACGAGTTGTGGTCGTACGGGCCGGATGCGCAGAACATTCTGGTCAACTTCGATCGTCTGCGCTACCGCATGCTGCCCTACATCTATTCGCTGGCGTGGAAGACGACTAGCGAAGCCTACACGCCGATGCGGCCGCTGGTGATGGATTTCCGCACCGATGAGCGCGCCGAGAACATTGGCGATCAGTTCATGTACGGACCGGCGTTTCTGGTGAACCCGGTGACCGAGCCCGGGGCCGTGGCTCGGCAACTCTACTTGCCCGATGCCAAGTGGTATGACTTCTGGCAAGGATCAACGGTCGATGGACGGCGCATGATCACTGCCATCACGCCGCTGGAAAGGCTGCCACTGTATGTGCGGGCCGGATCGATACTGCCGCTGGGGCCGGACGAAGAATGGTCCACGGAAAAGCCGGCGGACCCCATCGAACTCCGCGTTTATCGCGGCGCCGACGGAGACTTACTGTTCTACGAAGATGAGAACGACACGTACAACTACGAAAAGGGCGCGTACGCGACCATTCCTCTGCACTGGGACGAAGCGGCACGCACCCTGACCATCGGCGATCGCAAAGGACAATTTCCGGGCATGTTGGAGAACCGGACGTTCCGCGTCGTGTTCGTTCACGACAACCACGGGGTCGGCGTGAATCCGGCGGACGTGGCTGACAGAGTGGTGCAGTACTCCGGCAAGCAGATCACGGTTACCCAATAAAAACATGTGGGGACGGGCGCATTTCGTCCGTCCCGCGAAGCGGAGCGAGCGTGAGCCCTGCCCCGGCCCCGGACGAGTGCGTCCGGCGCTACGCGATTTGTTTTGCTTGACAGGTGTTCGTGTCGGTGGCAATATGGCGTTGTGCGACATGTCGCGTGATGCCACTATGGAAACCCTGCCACTGACCGAACCCGTCCTGCTGATCCTGCTGAGCCTGGCGGGACAGCCGCAGCACGGCTACGCCATCCTCAAAGATGTGGAGCGCATGAGCGCCGGGCGCGTCGTGCTGAGCACCGGCACGCTGTACGGCGCGCTGCGACGGTTGCTCGACGACGACTGGATTGAACGGTATGAGGAAGAAGAGAGTTCGCGCGGGCGTCAAGCATATCGTCTGACGCCGCACGGACGCCGTAACCTGCAACTCGAAATTGACCGAATGAAGCACATCACCCGTCTGGCGACTCTGCGAGTGGCCATGAAGGAGCGCTGAGCGATGCTCACCCTCTATCGAAAGCTTTTGCGACTGTATCCAGCCGAACATCGGGAACTGTTTGGCGAGGAGATGATTGCGGTTCTGCGCGAGGAAATTGCCGACAACACGAACAAGAAGTTGATGGCGCGGGGTCGGTTCTTCGCCCGCGAGATTTCCGGGGTTGTGACTGGGGCGCTGCGTCAGCACTTGCGGGTATGGTTCGAAGTTCGAGAAGGACTATCGCTTGTAACGGGGAGGCTTGCCATGCGAAACGGATTCCGCTTTCCAAAGACGACGATTGTGTTCATGACGCTCATTCTTGCTTGTGTAGTGACGGCCATCAAACGAGGCGAGGACATCGCGGCCTCGGTGCCCAACGTTGATCCGCCGCTCCCCATTCACATCCAGCCCGTGCACTCGATTCTGTTAGGGGGACTCCCGCTGTTCTTCGCGTTCTTCTACACCGCCGGATTGATTGGGTGGGCGATTCTGTTTGCGCTTCGCCGGTCCGGCGTCCATCGCCTGGCTGACATGTCTGGCGACCAAAAGTAGCTGGGGACGCGACATCCTTGTTGGAGACGCGCTCCTGCTTGTAGACTCATCCCGCGACGGAGCGCTTTCCGAAACTCATGAGCCTGCGCCGATGCCTTGCAATCGTCCCACTCGCTTTTCTGGTCTCACTCGCCACAATCCCCACGTCCGCGCAAACCCCCGAGACAACGGCCGCCGTCACCGAGTACGTGAAGGCCGAGATGCAGCGGCAGCACATCCCCGGCCTGTCGCTGCTGGTTGTGAAAGATGGCAAGATCGTTCGGGCCGAGGGATTCGGGCTATCTAACGTGGAATTGCAGGTTCCGGTCAAGCCGGAGACCATCTTCCAGTCCGGATCGGTCGGCAAGCAATTCACCGCCACCGCGGTCATGATGCTGGTGGAAGAGGGTAAGATCGGCCTCGACGATCCGATCACAAAGTATTTCAAAGATGCTCCGGCAAATTGGACCGACGTGACAGTTCGCGAGCTGCTGAGCCACACCGCCGGCTTTGGCGACTACCCGAAGAATTTCGATTTCCGCAAAGACTGGACCGAGGGCGAATTGCTGAAGCTGGTCGAGGGTATTCCTCTGGCCTATGCGCCGGGCACGAAGTGGGCCTACAGCAATCTTGGGTTTCTGACTCTCGGCATTCTGATTCACCGCGTGACGGGGGAGTTTTATGGAGACTTTCTGCAGCAGCGGATCTTTCACCCGCTGGAGATGAATTCCACGCGCATCATCAGCGAGGCCGACATCGTTCCCAACCGCGCTTCCGGTTACCGCTTAAAGAAAGGCGAGTTGAAGAACCAGGAGTGGGTGGCGCCCATGGTCAACACCACGGCCGATGGAAGCCTTTACTTCTCGATTCTCGATCTCGCCAAGTGGGATGCTGCGTTGTACACGGAGAAGTTGCTCAAGCGATCCAGCCTTGAGTTGATGTGGACTCCCGCCAAATTAAAGAGCGGCGATCCAAACGGTGGTCGGCCGAATTCTGGCCACTATGGCTTTGGCTGGTTCATCGACGACCGAGGTGGGCATCGCTGCATTCATCACGACGGAGCATGGCAGGGATTTGAGACGGCGATTGACCGTTATGTGGATGATCGATTGACCGTAGTCGCGCTCACCAACCTGGCCGACGCGGAACCGGGAAAGATTACGCGGCACGTTGCGGAGTTGTATCTGGCGGAGAAATAGCCGCGACTATCGGCGCTCGCGGGCGTCGATTTGCATCTGCATCCCGTATTTGGGGCGCAACGTAATCAGCGGTTCCGGTTCCACACGGTGATTCGGATCCAGCTTTAGTCTCCACTTCTGAGCCAGCGTAGCCAGGAGCAACACGCCTTCCATGTTTGCGAACGACTCTCCGATACATTGGCGGAATCCGGCGCCGAAAGGGAAGTAGGTGAACTTAGTGCGGCGAGCCTTGGCGTCGGGAGTGAAGCGTTCCGGATCGAAGCGTGTGGGATCGGGGAAAAAGCGGGCATCACGATGAGTGATGAACTGGCTCATCAGCACAGTGGTCTTGGCAGGTAGGAAATAATCGCCAAGCTGAAAATCCTGTCGCGCGTAACGCCCCATTGCCCATGCCGGAGGATAGAGCCGCAGCGACTCAGCCAGCACCATCTCGACATAGTGCAGACGCGGAACATCGTCGTAGGCGGGCAGACGGCCCTGGAGTTCGCGGTCGATCTCGGCGTGGAAGCGGCGCTCGCATTCAGGATTCTGCGACAGCAAATACCACGTCCAGGAGAGCGCGTTGGCGACGGTTTCATAACCGGCGAGAAAGATCGTGATGACCTGATCACGCAGCGACTCCTCTGAGGCGGCGCTCTGGTCGGGGGATGCGGCCAGCATCAGATCGAGCAGGCTGCCGCTGTTCACACTATGCCGGCGATGCGCGGCGATCATGCGGTAGACAACGGCGTCGATTCGCTTGCGCGCTCGCACGAACGCTGCCAGACCGGGAGGCCGCACGTGCACGAGCCACTCCGCAGCCGGGAGCATTACGAGAAAGTTGTAGAGGCCCATGATGCGGTTGATGGCGTCGGCCAGTTCGTTGACTTCTTCGCGCAGGTCGGTGGCGAACAGGGTGCGCGCGACCACATTCAGCGTAAGACGCATCATGTCGATGGCGATATCGCGTTGCTCGCCGTCTCGCCACGTCTCACGCATACTGGCGGCTTCCTTCACCATCGTGTCGGCGTACTCGGAAATGCGCTGGCGGTGAAACGCCGGCTGCGCCGCTTGCCGCTGCGCGCGATGCTGCGCGCCCTCACTGGTGATCATGCCCTCCCCAAGCAGCATCTTCGTGCGTTGAACCGTGCGCTCCTTAGTGAAGTTGTCGTTCTGTACGACCAGAATTTCGCGGATGTAGTCGGGGTGATTCAGGAACACGATGTGGTTCCAGCCGATTTTGTAGTGCGCGATGTCGCCGTATTCGTCAGCCAGGTGCTGAAACAGGGTGATCGGATTCGCGGGACGAAACTTGCGCCATGCAAACCACAGCAGGTTGCGCTGGAAGCCGGGCGGGAAGTGGTAACCGGAGGGCCGTCCGGCACGCTGTCGAACTTCGTTTCTAGCGGCCGTTGCCATCTGGTTAGTGTAAACCTGGTTCAGGGGAGCCGGTGCTGGCCTGAGAAGATGCGTGGTGTCCCCGTTAGATTTTCTTCGCGACCTTAGCGGGGGTTCTCTGCGTGCTTTGCGGTAGAGTCTTTAAGAATTGCCTGGGAAATCAAAAGCTAACCGCAAAGCACGCGAGGAACCTCCGCTAAGGTCGCAGAGAAAACCAAACCAGGAGACTACGAGAATCTGTTTCTTGCCACCACAAACCAGCGGGGCATTTTGAACGCGGTGCGAGATCCCATCTAGGGAGCGGCCGCGCCCGATTTTTGCAGCTGCTCCAGCGCCGACAACACTTCGGCGCTGTGATTCGACGGATTTACGCTGGTGTACACCTTCGCGACTTTGCCATTCGGATCGATAAGGAAGGTGTGCCGCGAGGCGAATTTCACGACCCCGAAGTTCGTTAGAGATCCGTATAAGTCTGTGACCTTATGATCGCTGTCGGCCAGCAACTTAAAGTTCAAACCTTCTTTGGCGCAGAACTTCTTGTGCGACTCGATGCTGTCGAGGCTCACTCCCAGGACCACGGCGTTATGTTCGGCGTACTTGGGTTGGTCCACCTGAAACTGGTGGGCTTCGCGGGTTCAACCGGGTGTCTGATCCTTGGGATAGAAATAAAGGACCACCCACTTGCCGCGATAATCTCTCAAGCTGACAGGTCCTTCCTGCGAAGGCAGGGTGAAATCCGGGGCAGCGGCGCCCTCTGCTGGCGCGGCCGAGTGTGACAACAGTCGCGGGACCAGAAGCACAGCAACAATGACAACCAGCAAGAACAAGACGATGCGTAACATAGAATCCTCCCAGCCACAAGGTTTCCGGCTGCGATTCTAACTCACTCGTGCCCGGTGGCCTCAGCAAGAAACCTCGCGATTGAATTATGATGGAGTATTCGGCATTCCTTGGGGGAGAAACCAGACGTGGCTCAGACGGAAACTGATGGCCTGGAAGTGTTGGAAACCAGAGAATGGGTCGACTCTCTGGACTATGTTTTGTCGCACGGAGGGCCCAACCGGGCCGGCCGTTTGCTGCAGCAACTGGCTCTGCATGCGCGTCGTGAGGCCGGCATTAACCTGCCTTTCACGGCGACAACGCCTTACCAGAACACGATTCCGGTGCGGCAGCAGCCTCCGTTTCCCGGCAGCCAGGAGATGGAACGGCGCATCAAGAGCCTGGTCCGGTGGAATGCGCTGGCTATGGTCGTCCGTGCCAATAAGATTCAGGAAGGCATTGGCGGACATATCTCGACCTTCGCTTCCGCCGCCACGCTGTACGAAGTGGCGTTCAACCATTTCTTCCGCGCGCAGACGGAAAACGGTGACCGCGACGTGGTCTATTTCCAGGGCCATGCCGCTCCCGGCATCTATTCGCGGGCCTATCTCGAAGGCCGCATCTCGAAAGAGAAACTGCAGAATTTCCGGCGCGAACTGAAGTCTGGCGGAGGACTAAGTTCATATCCGCATCCCTGGCTGATGCCTGATTTCTGGGAGTTCCCGACGGTCTCGATGGGATTGGGGCCGATTCAGGCGATCTACCACGCACGGTTCATCAAGTATCTGGAGAACCGCGGGCTGAAGCAGTCCACTGGCGGAAAGGTTTGGGCCTTTCTCGGTGACGGCGAAATGGACGAACCGGAATCCCTCGGTTCGATTACGCTGGCGTCGCGCGAGAAACTCGACAACCTGATCTTCGTCGTCAATTGCAACCTGCAGCGTCTCGATGGCCCGGTTCGCGGCAACGGAAAGATCATTCAGGAACTGGAGGCGATTTTCCGCGGCGCGGGCTGGAATGTGATCAAGTGCATCTGGGGCTCCGATTGGGACAGCCTGATTCTGAACGATCGCGATGGGCTGCTGGTCAAGCGACTGGGCGAGGTCAGCGACGGGCAGTATCAGAAGTATTTTGTCGAGAGCGGTGCTTATTTCCGCCAGAACCTGTTCGGGACGGATCCGCGATTGTTGAAGATGGTGGAACACCTCTCGGACGATCAATTGGCGCGCCTGCGGTTGGGCGGTCACGATCCGATCAAGGTTCACGCGGCCTTCCGTGCGGCCGTTAATCACACCGGGGCGCCCACGATCGTCCTGGCGAAGACGATCAAGGGCTACGGGCTCGGCGAAGCTGGTGAAGGCAAGAACATTACGCACCAGCAGAAGAAGTTGAACGACGACGAATTGGAGATGTTCCGTTCGCGCTTCGGGATTCCAATCCCTGACGACGAACTGCACAATGCGCCGTTCTATCGTCCCGCCGACGACAGCGCCGAGATCAAGTACATGCAGGCGCGACGGCAGCAACTGGGCGGCTACATGCCGCAGCGCAAAGTGCGCGCGACGCCGATGAAGCCGTTCGCGGACTCGCTCTTCGAGGAATTCCACAAAGGGACCGACGGCCGCGAAGTCTCGACGACGATGGTCTTCGTGCGGCTGCTCGCGAAGTTGCTGCGCGATCCGGAGCAAGGAAAGTTCATCGTGCCTATCGTCCCCGACGAAGCCCGCACCTTCGGCATGGAAGCGCTCTTCCGCCAGGTTGGTATTTATTCCAGCGTTGGACAGAACTACGAACCCGTCGACATGGACACGCTCCTTTATTACAAGGAGGCGAAGAACGGGCAGATCCTCGAAGAAGGCATCACCGAAGCCGGATCGATGTGCTCGCTGATTGCGGCGGGCTGCGCGTATGCCAACCACGGCATCAACACAATCCCCTTCTTCATTTATTACTCGATGTTCGGATTCCAGCGGATCGGCGATCTGATCTGGGCAGCAGCCGACATGCGCTGTCGCGGATTCCTTGTCGGAGGTACGGCCGGACGCACCACCCTCGCCGGTGAGGGCCTGCAACACCAGGACGGCCACAGCCACGTGCTCGCGCTGCCGGTGCCGAACCTGCTCGCTTACGACCCGGCATTCGCGTATGAAATTGCAATCATCATTCAAGATGGCATCAAGCGGATGTACATCGATCAGGAATCGATCTTCTATTACCTGACCGTCACCAACGAACCTCTGCCGATGCCGGAGATGCCCGCTGGGCCCAATGTCCGCGAGGGCATTCTGAAGGGCCTGTATCGCTTCAAGACCTCTGCGAAGAGCGACGCCAAGCTGAAGGCGCAGCTACTGGGCAGCGGCACGATCATGTTCGAGGTGCTCAAGGCGCAGCAGATTCTGGAAGAAAAATATGGCGTCGCCGCCGACGTGTGGAGCGTGACCAGCTACAAGGAACTGTACCGCGACGCGAACGATTGCGAGCGGTGGAATTTGCTGCATCCGGGCGATGCGGCGAAGGTCCCGTACGTGACGCGGACCTTGAAGGATGCCGCTGGCCCGTTCATCGCTGCATCGGACTACATGAAGGTGCTGCCGGAGAGTCTGGGCAAGTGGGTGCCAGGACAGCTTGTGTCGCTGGGGACCGACGGTTTCGGGCGCAGCGAGGCTCGGGCCGCGTTGCGCGATTTCTTTGAAGTCGACGCCAAGCACATCGTGCTGGCAACGCTGGGAGCGCTGGCGCGGGAGAACAAGATTGGCTCCGATGTGGTGAAGCGCGCAGTGCAGGAACTGGGGATCAATCCAGAGAAGGCGAATCCGGCGATTAGCTAGCGGCGCCGAGCGCGAGACGCGCTTGGGACAGGCGGCGGGACGCCGGCGCTATGTTAGAGGCGCGCGTTATTCGGCGGAGATCACGAATACAGACGAGGGACAAGACGCGGTGATTGAATTCAAGCTTCCCGAGCTGGGAGAGAATATCGAGCAAGGAGACTTGGTGCGCCTGATGGTCGCACCGGGCGCCACGGTCAACGCCGGGCAGTCCGTCATGGAACTCGAAACCGACAAGGCCGTGGTCGAGGTTCCGTCGTCGGTGAGTGGAACTGTACAGGAGATCCGCGTCAAAGAAGGCGACAAGATCAAAGTCGGCCAGGTGATCTTCACGGTGGACGGTGCGGAAGCGAAAGCTGCTGCCGCAGGGCCAAGCCAGGCGGCGACCTCAACTCCCGTTCCGAAAGAAGGTCCGGCCGCTCCTGTCGCAGCGAGGCCCACGCCGCAAGCGACACCCAGCGCTCCTTCTGCCCCGGCATCCGGCGCCAGCGAATTCAAGCTTCCCGAACTCGGAGAAAACATCTCGCAAGGCGATCTTGTGCGCCTGATGATTTTACCCGGCACCAAAGTCTCCGAAGGACAGCCGGTGATGGAGTTGGAGACCGACAAGGCCGTGGTGGAAGTGCCATCGTCGGTGAGCGGCGTCGTTAAGGAAGTTCGAGTCAAAGAGGGAGAAACGATCAAGGTTGGGCAAGTGATCTTCACTCTGGAAGGCGGAGTTTCTACGACCCCTGCTGCGCGCTCGCGCACCGCTCCGGTGGAGCATGTGTCCGGACAGCATGGCGCACGCTTGGCATTTCAGGCCGCGATCCGCGCCGAGGGAAAAACGGAAGAGCAGGCACTGCCTCCGGACCAGCCCCAGCCGGCAGCGCCAGTATTCACTATGCCGGTGCAACTGGGGAAAGTTGCGGGCACCGAGCAGCGGCAGGCGGTTGCGGCAGCCCCGCACGTGCGTCGGCTCGCTCGTGAAATTGGCATCGATATCTATGAGGTGAAGGGCAGCGGGCCGGGTGGACGCATCAGCGAAGACGACGTCAAGGCTCATGCGAAAGCTGTGCTGTCGGCTGCCGCGACCGCGGCGCAGGCTCCTCCACGCGCCGGACACTTCGCCCAGCCCCAGCTTCCAGACTTCGCTAAGTGGGGCAAGATTGAGCGCGTCTCCATGCGGGGAGTTCGCCGCAAGACGGCTGAACATCTGGCCGAGGCCTGGAATACCGTTCCACACGTGACCCAGCACGATCGCGCCGACATCACGGAACTGGAACAATTGCGTGCACGCTTCGCGCCCAAGGCCGAGGAGGCCGGCGGAAAGATGACAGTGACCGCGATCGCCCTCAAGGTTTGCGCGGCGGCTCTCAAAGTTTTCCCGCAATTCAATGCCAGCATCGATATCGAGAAGGAAGAGATCGTCTACAAGCAGTACATCAATATTGGCGTGGCCGCCGACACGGACCGTGGGCTTCTTGTGCCCGTCATTCGTGACGTGGACAAGAGAAACATCGTCGAACTGGCGGTCGAACTGTCGCAACTCTCGAAGAAAGCTCGCGAGAAGAAACTGACTCCGGCTGAAATGGAAGGCGGTACGTTTACCATCACCAACCTGGGCGGTATCGGCGGCATCGGATTTACGCCGATTGTGAATTTTCCGGAAGTGGCGATCCTCGGGCTGTCGCGGTCGCGCATGGAGCCGGAGTGGATCAACAGCAAGTTCGAGCCGCGGCTGATTCTGCCGTTGTCACTTTCGTACGATCATCGGCTGATTGATGGCGCGGACGCGGCCCGATTCCTGCGCTGGATTGCAGAAGCGTTTGAGCAGCCGTTCTTGTTGTCAGTCCAGGGATAACGAGCCAAGAAGTCTTCAATCTTGAAACTCGAAAAGCGTGAAACGTTCGAACACACATGTCTGATACCCCATCCCTGAACATTGCAGTCGTGGGCGGCGGTCCCGGTGGATACGCCGCTGCATTCCTCGCTGCCGATCTCGGCATGAGCGTCACGCTCATCGATCCGGAAGTGAATCCCGGCGGCGTTTGCCTTTACCGCGGCTGCATTCCGTCGAAAGCGCTGTTGCACGTCGCGAAACTGATTGAGGAGTCGCATCAGGCCAAGGACTGGGGAATTGAATTCGGCGCGCCGAAGATCGATCTGGCCCGCCTTCGTGGGTTCAAAGAGAACGTCGTCAAGAAGCTGACCGGCGGCCTGGGCGTGCTCTCCAAGCAGCGCAAGGTTCACTACGTGCAAGGGCGCGCGGCGTTTGAGAACTCGAATACTCTGAGCGTCACGAAGTCCGACGGCGCACAGGAGTCTCTGACTTTCGATCGCATCATCATCGCGACCGGCTCGCGCCCGACGATCGTGCCGACGTTGAAGCTCGATACGCCGCGCATGATGGATTCGACCGGGGCCCTGAATCTCGAAGACATTCCGGGGACGCTGCTGGTTGTTGGGGGTGGATACATTGGTCTGGAACTCGGCTCCGTCTACGCCGCGTTGGGTTCGCGCGTGACGGTGGTCGAAATGCTTCCAGGATTGTTGCCCGGTGCAGACCGCGATCTGGTACTTCCACTTCACAAGCGGCTGGAGAAGATGTTCGAGGGAATCCTGCTCAACACCACGGTTGCCTCCGTCAAAGACGAGGGCAACGGCATCCGCGCCACGCTGAAAGGGCAAGACGGCAACACTCAGGAAAAGGTTTTCGATCGCGTGCTGGTGTCGGTCGGACGCAAGCCTAACTCTGAAATCCCCGGGCTTGAGAAGACGGGCGTACAAGTGGGTGAGCGTGGATTCATTCAAGTGAACAAGCAGCTGCAGACCGGCGATCCTGCGATCTTCGCGATCGGCGACGTGGTCGGCGAGCCCATGCTCGCGCACAAGGCTTCTCACGAAGGCCGCACCGCCGTCGAAGCGATTGCCGGACACAAAGTGGCCTTCGAGCCGAACGCCATTCCGGCGGTTGTGTTCACCGATCCCGAAGTTGCGTGGTGTGGCCTGACGGAGACGCAGGCGCAAAAAGAGAATCGTGAAATCAAAGTCGCAAAATTCCCCTGGGCCGCCTCGGGGCGCGCGGTTACTATCGATCGGACCGACGGAATGACGAAACTGATCTTCGATCCGCAGACGGAGCGCGTATTGGGAGTCGGCATCGTCGGTGCCGGGGCGGGCGAGATGATCGCCGAGGGTGTGCTCGCGATTGAAATGGCGGCGCTGGCGCGCGACATCGCACTGACGATCCACCCGCATCCGACGCTGTCGGAAACTGTGATGGAGTCCGCGGAAGTTTTCTTCGGCACCAGCACCCACATCTATCGCCCGAAGCGGGGATAGCGTTGGTATCGCGTCATGGCGACGTACGCCGTCCGATACAATGATTCCTTGCCGCGCTGATGCGCGCCCGCATCCAATCTCGCGGGAGACGATCATGTGCTCTTTCCCCAAAACGATCCTGCCATTTATTTTGTGCGTCGCTTCCTGCCTCTCCTCAGCCGGGCAATCGGCCCTCACGCAGGCGCTGCAGCCCAACCCGCCCGCGAACACGACGAATGGGCCGACCGACCCGCTAGGCCGAACCACGCCTTCGAACACGGTGCTGGGATTCCTCAAGACGGCGACCGCCGGAGACTACAGCATCGCCGCTCAATACTTGCAGATGAGCACCGCGCGCCGGCAGTCTGAAGGAGAGCAGACTGCCACTAAGCTCAAGTTCGTACTGGACAAGGCGTTCAACGGCAACTACAGCCGGTACAACCAGCCCGAAGGACTTCCCCAGGAAGGAGTCGCTCTCGGCCATCAGAAACTGGGCGCCATGTCAGCCGGCGATGTGGAAGTCGATCTCGATGTGGTGCGAGTCTCCGATCCGAGTGCTGGGAAGATCTGGCTCATCTCGGCTGACACCCTCGCAAAACTCCCGGAACTCTACGACCAGGTCGAAGCGCGACAGGTCGAAAGCAAGCTGCCGAACTTTCTGGTCAAACACCAGGTTGGCGGAATGCCGCTATGGCAGTGGGTGGCCTTGCTGCTAACGATGCCGGTCGGGGCAGGCCTGGGCTGGCTCTTGCTGGCTTTGCTGGCCGTTCCCGTGCGCTGGTGGGCGCGGCGGCGGGGGCACGTGGATGTTGCCAACTGGCACTCAGTGTCGGGGCCCGCGTGGCTGCTGGTGGGCACGCTGATCCATCAGGTGTGCGTGATCTACCTGCGCATGCCGTTGCTGCTGCGGCACTACTACTTTCAGATCACTTCGATCGCCCTCATCGTGGGCACCACCTGGATCGTGTGGCGGGGTGTGCGATGGTCGTTGCGCCGCGTGCGCACGCGCGCTCTCGCTTACGGACACGCGGGGACGGGATCGCTCATGCTTTTGGGCGAGCGCATCCTGAAGGCCGTTATTTTTGTGGCCGGCGTGCTCGCGGTGCTGGGCAGCCTCGGCTTCAACATGAGCACGGCGCTGGCCGGCCTCGGCATTGGCGGACTGGCGATCGGTTTCGGCGCGCAGAAGACGATTGAGAACCTTTTCGGCGGCGTCTCGGTACTCGGCGATGAAGTTTTTCGCGTGGGCGATGTCTGCCGCTTCGGCGATCGCACCGGCGTGGTCGAGGACATCGGATTGCGCTCGACCCGCATTCGCACCGAGGAACGGACGCTGGTCGCGATTCCAAACGGAACCGTGGCGACCATCAATCTGGAAAACCTCAGCCGCCGCGACAAGATTCTGTTCAAGACAAATCTCGGCGTGCGGCCCGAGACCAAGGCGGACCATGTCCGTTTCATACTCTCTGAGTTGCGCCGCCTGCTCTACAGCCATCCCAAGGTGGAAACAAAAACGGTTCGCGTACGGCTCACGGACATCGCAGGCACTTCCCTCAGCGTGGAAATTCTCGCCTACATTCTGACGCAGGATTTCAATGAATTCGCCGCGATCCGCGAAGACCTTCTGCTGCGGATGATAGATATCGTGGAAGACTCCGGCAGCGGCCTGGCACTTCCGGCGCAGACTCTGTATTTGGGTCGCGACGCGGGGATCGAGAAAGAGAAGGCGGACAGTGCGGTGAAGAAGATCGTGGAATTGCGAGACGGGAAGCAGTTGCCTTTCCCCGACTTTCACCAGGAGGATATTTCGACGTTCAAGGGATCGATCGAGTATCCGCCGGCGGAGTCGACGCTGCGCAAGGCGCAGGGTGACCCTGGTAAGACCAGGTAGGGTGTGACATCTGAGTCCTCCTGGCGGGCGAATGCCGTCCAAGATCGCTGGCGAATCGGCCGCATCTAATTCTGCGAGGTGCGACATGCAATTGAAGCCCTTCCTGCTGGACATGTGGCTGGCCGCCTACGAGCACGAGATCGAGTTCAACCTGGCCGCAAGCGAAGGACCGCGCTGGACCCTGAATGAGATTCTGAGCCTCGCCAGTGAGGAGGAGCGGCAGCGCTTCCTGAACCACAAATTGTTCTACAGCCGCCCGGCCGGAGCCGACGGCTTGCGCGCGGCGATCGCCGACATGCAGGAAGTGGATGTCGACACTGTCCAGGTCGTAACCGGTGCCTCCGAGGCGCTGCTTGTTCTCTTTTGGCTGGCCGCGGAAGCTGGAGCCAATGTGGTGTTGCCTCAACCGGGCTATCCGCCCTTCTCCGCCCTGCCCGAATCGCTTGGGATCGAGACTCGCTACTACGGGATTCGGAAGGAGAACAACTTCCACATCGATCTCGACGAGGTCCAGCAACTGGTGGATCGAAACACCAAGTTGATTCTGGTGAATAGTCCCCACAATCCCACTGGCGCCACGATCAGCGATTTGGACCTGGACGGCTTGCACGAGTTCACCGCATCTCGCGGAATTCAACTTGTGAGCGATGAGGTCTACCATCCGATCTATCACTCCAGCAACGGCGGACACGCGACCAGATCAGCTTCCCGTCTGCCGCATGCAACCGTCATCCATGATTTCTCGAAAGCTTTCCCGCTATCCGGAGTGCGGACCGGCTGGATGATCGAGCACGATCCTAAGCGCCGCGAGCGCTACTGGAATGCGCGCACTTATTTTTCGATTTCCAACAACACTGCCGGAGAAATGCTGGCGGAGATTGCGATGCGCCGCCGGGATATCGTCCTGGGGAAAACGCAGGAAATTGCAACGCAGAATCTGCGGCACCTTGCCGCCTTCATGTCGGAGCATCGCGAGACGATTGGCTGGATTCCTCCTCGCGGCGGACTGACCGCTTTCCCATGGCTGGTCAGCGGAGAGAACAGCCGCGCCTTTTGCCAGGCGGCCGCGGAACAGGGCATTCTGCTCGCCCCCGGCGATTGTTGGGATGCGCCTTCGCATTTTCGCCTTGGGTTCGCGGCGATGACCGATAGATTTCCCGACGCCCTGGACCGGCTGGGAGAATTTGTTCGGAACTGGTCAGCCGCGAACATGACCAAGGCATAGCGAATCCTGCGGCTCAGTCTAACTGTCGCGCCGCCACCGGCGACTGAGCCAACTTAGAGACAAATGCGTGGGGAAATAGATGCACAGAGGCACCACGACTAAATAGCCGAGCAGGTAGGCCCAGCCGGCCATCAAGTGCTGCTCGTGGAAGAACAGGCCTCGGGCCCAGTTCACGTCCATGTCGGCATGCCAGAAATAGTTAATTGGCACGACAATCCACGCGGTGAAAGTCTGAAGTATCCATCCCAGCCGGTTATACCCAAGGCGCCAGATCGCCCATAGCAACAGTGGTGGCGTGACCACGTGAAACAGACTGAGCAGGCGAATGGCCAGCGCTATATGCGGGTCAAACATGTACTCGGTGCCGCCGATGAGATGGCGTCCGGTGAACAGTGTGCCCGCCAGGTCGATGGTGTAGAGCGACTGAAACAATAACAATCCGCAGGCTACCCAGGAGAAGATCAGCGGACTCTCCAGCCACAGACCGAGGCCGATCAGCACATTCCCGATATCGCAGAAGAAGAGGAAATTCTGCGGGCCGTACTGCCGCCAGTAAACGGGCGCCCAGACGATCAGCCAGAGTGTCCAGCCGATCTTGAGCCAGAGGGGTAGGCGCATGGCGGCCATTGTATGGGACTCTTAGACTATTGGGGTCGGGCGTCAGACCTCAGACCTCAGGCTTCGGACCTCAGACCTCTGACGCAAGCTTAAGCCGTACCAGCGACTGATGTCCCGGGCCAACTTCCGAGGTCTGAAGCCTGAAGGCCAAGGTCCGCAGTCCGAGGTCCGCTCTAAATTACCTGCGTAACTTGATGGGGCTTACGGCTGTACCTACGATTACTCCATGGGTTACCACGCTCTTCTCTTCTGTCCTGATGACAAGACCGCTCGCACGGTGACGCAGGTTCTGAGCGAGCTCGAGTTCAACGTCGAGGCTTGCCTGGAGCCTTTCGCGGCGGTCAAGAAGCTGATGGGCCAACACTTCGACGCCGTTGTGGTGGACTGCGATAACGAGCAGAATGCCACCCTGTTATTCAAAAGCGCGCGCAACTCGACGTCCAACCAAACGTCGCTTGCCGTTGCCGTCGTGGAAGGTCAGGCGGGGGTAGCCAAGGCGTTTCGCATTGGCGCGAACCTCGTCCTGACCAAACCCATCAATATCGAACAAGCCAAAGGAACGTTGCGCGTGGCGCGTGGGCTGCTGCGGAAGAGCGAGCCGGCCAAGCCGGCAGCTCCTGCGGCAACGGCTCCTGCAGCGCCGGTGACCGCAACTGCTGCGCCGGCGAAACCCGCTGCTCCGAAACCGGTCGCAGCGAAACCTGCCGCTCCGGTCAAACCCGCGTCCTTGCCACCCAAGCCGGTGGCGGCGCGTCCGCCCGAGATAGCAGTTCCGAAACCTGCCACGCAAGCCTGGCCTGCAGCCGCAGCGAGTGCAACACCAGCGGCTCCGGATGACGATCTTCTGGGGATCGAGACGGAAAAACCGGCAGCGCCGGTAGTTCCGATTGAGCCGCACGCGCCTGCCCGGATTGTCGCCGACATCAAGCCTTCGCACGTCGCATCGAGCATCAGCGGAGCTGCCAGCGCGCCCGCTCCTGCCCGTGAGCCTCAGGCTCCGGCAATCGCAGAAAAATCTCCGGCCAGCACCGCCGATAGTCTCTTCGAAAAGCCAGTCGAAGGTGCCGCGAGCGAACCGGCCGCGTACGTTGGATCCGCACCATCTTTCACGTTCGGCGCCAGCGCAGAGGCCCAATCGAGCGGCGGAAACAAGAAGATCTTTCTGGGCGTGGCTGCGGCCCTGATTGTGGTCACAGGCGCCTATTTCGGATTCACGCACTCCAAGGGAAGCGGCGGCCCATCGACTCCGTCCCAGCCAGCGCCAATCGCCAGCACAGCGACGCCGACGCCGAAGCCGAGCGGTGCTCCGCCCATGCCTGCGCCTGCGGCCAGTGCGCCAGTGACTTCTGCGCCGCCGGTGTCAAAGCCCGAGGCAGCCGCGGCTGCGCCCGCATCAAATCCGGACGCGAATGACGACGGTGCGCCAGTTAAGGAAAGCAGCCCTCACACCGCCGCCAGTTCCACGAAAGCATCAGCGTCGTCTTCGCCCGCCCCGGCAAAGACCGTGGTAGAGGACAAGCCAGAATCGAACGCGCTGGTGGTAAAGGGTGGAAAGGCCCCCACAGTTTCTTCCAAGCCGGCTGCGGCCGATGCGCCTGCCCCGAGCGTGATTGGTTTGGCCGCGCCCGATGCGGCTTCACTGCCCAACTTAGGCGCCACTCCAGCAAGTGGCCTTACACCAAGGCTGCAGACCTTGAGCATCTCGCAAGGTGTATCGCAAGGGCTGCTTTACAAGAAAGTCGCCCCTACGTATCCGTCGAATGCACTCAGAATGCACATCGAGGGAACGGTGGAGTTGCAGGCCACGATCTCCAAAGAGGGCGCGATCACACATATCAAAGTCCTGAGTGGAGATCCGCAGCTCACCAAAGCCGCCAGCGATGCGGTCAAGCAGTGGAAGTACAAGCCGTATCTGCTCAACGGGGAACCGGTTGAGATCCAGACTGAGGTCACGGTCAACTTCAAAATGCCTCACTAAACCGAACCGTCAGATATCAGAATGACGAAGGCCACCTCGCGATGAGAGTGGCCTTCTTACTTTCCAGCGACAAACTACGCACGAAGCCAGTGATCGGGCCCAGTGCGAGCTTTGGCGCCTTGACGCTGGTGAAGTCTAGCAAGCCGTTCCGACTGGTGGTGTCTGAGTTCGGATCTCTTTGCGAATTTAGCGCTTCTATGAGGCGTAACTTTCCGGTCAAGTCTTTAAGACTTGCCTGGGAAATCAAGAGCTATAACCGCAAAGGACGCAAAGAACTTCCGCAAAGGTCGGGAAGAAAATCTGAATTGGGACGCACCTTCAGCCTGATAGCCTCGACGCCAGTAGAGACTCCCAGTTCGTCTCATTGAACTGAGGAGTTGCGGACTGGCCCGGAATCTGGCGCCCACCGGGAACGAGGCACGTGCAGCAAGGTGCGGCTAGCGGGTGAGACGTGCCGAAAAGTCACTAAACAGTTCGTCCCCGTCCGACCGGGCCGCTTGTCCCGCGCCTACTGTTGCTGCAGGGCTTCGTCGATGACGACCTTCTCGCCCTTGCCGGCAGTGATGACTTTGCGTACCGGCGCGTATCCCGATAGCGTGATGTCGACCTCGTAGCTCCCCGGATCCAGCGAGACATCGACCGGTGAGTTCTTGTCGAGCATATGCTGGTTGATCGCGATCTGAGCGCCCTTCGGCTGGGTGCGAATGCTGAGTGTGCCCTGGCCGGGTTGGGAGTTCTTTCCGCCGAACAGCCGCGACATTTTTCCGCCGACCGTCTTGATGCTGTCGACATTTCCGAGTTGCCGCAGCGTGGGCGAGAAGCTGAAAGTCTGTCCGAGCGTGAACTGCGTAGTGATGGTCTCGTCCAGGTAGCCGGACATGCGGACCAGCACGACATGCTGGCCTTTGTCGACGCTGACCTGAGCGGGGGTTTTCGCGGACATGTTCCGGCCATCGACGTAGACGCTGGCGCCCGGCGGATCGCTCTTCACGACCAGCGTGGCCATCAACTGCGCGAGGCGGATGGAAGCCGTCGCACGGTTTCCGGAAGTTACATTGATCGTCCGTGAATCGCTCGAATAGCCCGCCTTGCTGACGGTGATCGAATGCTGCCCGGGCTTCAGGTTCGTCAGCGCGAACGGCGTTACCCAGCTGGGATCGCTCGCTCCGTCGACTTGTACTTGCGCACCTTGAGGCGTGGAGTCAACGGCCAGCTGCCCAGGGATGACCAGTGGCGCTGCCGCTCCCCTCTTTTTGTTCGCTCCTCGGGGTTTTGCAGGCCCAGTCGGCTCTGGCTCGGCCGCGGCGGCTTCGGGGACTTCCACCGGTTGGGACGCAACCGGAGCCGGGGCGGGAGCCGGTTCTTGTTTTGGAGCCGGCGGGCTGGTTTCAGGCTGATCGGAAGTTGGGGTGACAGCGACGGCACGCGGTGCTCCAGCGTCGTCATCGCTATTCTGACTGTGAATGTAGAGCGTCACAGCGATACCGATCACCAGGATCAGTACGCCGGCCGCACCCAGCGCGTAGAACATCAGCTTCGGCGGAACACCTTTGATTTCTTTGATCGCCTTCTGCGCGACTTCACGGGGCTGAATTTTCGGCTTCTCGTCGACCCTCCGTGTGCTGCGATACGTTGCCACTTGGGCTGCTGCCGGTGCCTGCGAAACCTCAACCGGAGGCGGAGGCGCCGGTGGAACGTAGGCTTCCTTGAGCGGAGGCAGTTCGGCAATATCGGAGAAGCTCGTCCCGGAACTGGCAACGGCGCCGCCTTCGGCCATCATGGGGTCGACCGCGATCTTGGGACCATCTTCCTGGCCCTGCGGCTCGAATGTCTCAACCTGCGGTTCATCGGCCACCGCGGCGGACATGGTGGCATAAGGCTGCTCCGACTCCATCGTTGGACTCGCCGGCGTGACGAACTGGTCCGACAAATCCAGCTCCTGAACTTCAAACGCTGGAGAGGCTTGAGGAGCGGGTAAGGTTCCTTCGCTGGCTCCGATGCCCGCGGCTGCCGCAGCGGCTTTGGGCATCGCCAGTTTCGAAGGCTTCGCTAAAGCGGGCCGGACTTCGGCTGCGGCTACAGGGGTCGTCCGAGGCGTCGCCGAAAGCGTTTTCGGCTGCGACGGGGCCAGAGGTGCGGAAGGCCGCGCAGCCGTGGGAGCGGGCTTTGATGCTGCAGCCGGGGCCGCCTGTTTCGGCGCTCCCGTGCTCACAAACTTCGTCTGCGCCGCCGCCTTGGTGCTGTTCGGGACTACCAGACCTTTCGGGGCTTCGGCTTTCTTCGCCGCGGCTGGCTTTGACTCTTTGCATTTCTCGAGGTCATCGAGCAATTCCCGGCCGTTCTGGTAACGCTGAGCGGGATCCTTTGCCAGCGCCTTCATGATGAGGTTGCTGAGCAGCGGATGAATCTTGGGATTCACATGAGCCGGTGCGACTGGCGTGCTCTCGAGAATTCCTTGCCGCAGCGATTCCAGATCCTCGCGATCAAATGCTTTCCGCTCGGTCACCATTTCGTAGAACATGGCGCCCAGGGTGTAGAGATTCGAGCGCCCGTCAGTGGCGTCGCCACGCACCTGCTCCGGCGACATGTAGTGCACGAAGGAAGGAACTCCATCGTTGACGTGCTGCGCAAAGTTTCCGACGCTGGAGATGCCGAAGCTGAGAATCTTTACCGTGCCATCCCAGCCACACATGATCTTGGCGGGCTCCAGGCTGTAGTGCACGAGATGATGCGAACTCGCGTGATCGAGGCCGCTACAGAGCTGGCGGCCGATGTCGAGCAGATCCCAGATCGAAAATCCTTCTTTGCGCGCCAGCATCGTGGCAATGCTGTTGCCCTGCACGTACTCCATGGCAGCGCAGAATACTCCGTCGATTTTTCCGGCGCCGAATACCTTCGTGATGTTAGGACTGCTCAGGACTTTGCTGCTCTCGGCCTCGGCCAGTAACGCCTGCTCCAGTGCTTCCGCGCTATCTCCAAATGCGCTCATCTGGATCGCTTTCAGCGCGACGGTCTGCCCCGACTCCGGGTCATTCGCCTTGTAGACCAGGCCGGTTGGCGACTTCGCCAGTTCACTCAGGATTTCAAATTGGCCGATTTTCGTTGACATTGCTTCGTTGCTCCCAATCCATCAAGCGCCCATGGCTTAGAGTGACGCACCTGCGCCGGGCGGACATCGAGACAGAGTATGGCTAGGATATCGCTGTGCGTGCGCGGCTTCGAGTTACCAAAGTAAGCCGGATGGGCGGCGGAAAGCGGCTGGGCGCGGACTGCGGAAGCCTAGCTGGCAGCGCGTTTCAGACGATCCGCCAGCCCGCTTAGATAGGCAAGGAGCTCGGGAGGTTCGTGCACGCGAAAGTCAACGCCGATCAACGATAGATGAATCGCGAGAGTCTCCAGCGAATGCGATCCCGTGTGCAACCTGCAGGAGCTCTCATCGATGGCTTCCAGCACCCCGGCCGACGGAGGAATGCGCTTGGAGACGGCCTCCAGTGGAGCGTGAAGCGTTACCCGAGCGCGAATCGGATAGGGTGCCTGCGACAACGATTTCAAGACGAAAGCCTCAAAGCCTCCCTCGGGAGGTTTGCGGGGCTTGAATCGGGTGGAAGTCTTGAGCTTTCCCTCGATCCGGTCCACGCGGAATGTACGCCAGTCTTGGCGGTTCAAGTCCCAGGCAGCCAGGTACCAACGATAACCCGTATAGACGAGGCGGTGCGGCTCGACCGCTCGACCGCCAGAGTCGCCGCTGCGCTTCTGGTAGTGAAAGCGAAGGCCATCGCGATCGCGGCACGCGCCCGCGATGGCAGACAGGCGCTCTGCATCGACGACCTGTCTGCGACTGGACATGGGCACAATGTACACATGCAGCGCGGCCACGCGGTTGCGCAGCCGCGGGGGCAGGACTTGCTCGAGTTTCAGCAGAGCGCGCATGGAAGCTTCCTCCGTGCCGGCCACACTGCCGCTGGCCGCGGTTCGCAATCCCAGGGCAACGGCCACGGCCTCATCATCGTCGAGCAAGAGCGGTGGCAGCGTCGCGCCGGCGCCCAGTTGGTAGCCGCCCGCGACGCCTGAAGTCGAGTGGACCGGGTATCCCAGGCTGCGCAGGCGGTCCACATCGCGGCGCAGCGTCCGCGACGTCACGTCCAGGCGGCGCGCGAGTTCGCCGCCTCCCCAGTATCGTTGCGCCTGGAAAAGCGAGAGTAGACGGAGCAGCCGCGCTGAGGTCTGCAACATGATTTCATTGTGCCATGGATCGAGGACCAAATCTGTCCTCAATCGCTGTTACGGTTTCCGCCAGTCGATTCTGCCCGGTTCTGCGAGGCGAATCGTCGCGGAGACAAAACATGAAACTCACTGAGCTGCTACTTAGCCAACTGGAGCGCGAAGCGGCCATCACACGCGCGGCCCTGGAGCGTGTCCCCGAAGGACGCAACGACTGGAAGCCGCATCCCAGGTCGATGCCGCTGGGTTATCTGGCATCCCTGGTTGCGACCATGCATTCGTGGATCGTGGCGATGGTGAAGCAGGACGAATTCGACATGAAGTCGCCCGATGCAGCGAAATTCAAACCCTTAGAGTGGAGCCGGCGCACCGAACTGGTCTCTGCGTTGGAAGCCGGAACGGCCGAGGCACGGGAGGCGTTGCGCAATACCACCGACGAACACCTGTTGAGGCCCTGGAGGTTCGTAGTGGGCGGCCACGTGGCCGACGAGAATCCGCGCCACATCATGATCACCGATGCCGTATTCAACCATCTCGCGCACCACCGGGGACAGTTAACGGTATATCTGCGGCTCAATGAAGCCTCTGTGCCGGCCCTCTACGGGCCATCGGCAGACGAGGGGCGCTTTTGACTGGTGCAACCATTGGATCGCCGAAACCAAAGCGTAACCTTCTCATGGTGCCCCGGTTGTAACTTCTAGAGATGGAGTCCGGGTGACATTTGTCATCCGGGCGCGATGACGATCTCCACTTGTGAGCAGAACCACAGCGCGCCAAGATTGGAGCCGTCATAATTCCCAGGGAGATCATAGACTTGAACGTCCCACGAACCGAGTCCGGAGCGGTTGTCGACCTGGGACTCCTTCGTCTATTCTGGTGCGGGCGTCGCTTGGCCGCCTCCTGCGCGCTGTTCTCGGCACACCTTGGAGTTTACCCATGACACTGGCCCGATTCGTCCGAAAGAACACGTTCCGCAACCTTCGGCGCAGCATCCTGACCGTGTTGAGCATCGGTTTTTCCCTGCTTTTGCTGACCCTGATGATGGCCATTTGGCGCAACTTCTACATGTCCAAGGGCACCGAGGAGTCGGCCTTGCGGTTGGTCACGCGGCACAAGGTCTCTCTGGCTTTTTCCATGCCCAGCTACTATCGCGAAAAGATCCGTGCTATTCCCGGGGTGGCTGCGGTCTTGCCCCAAAACTGGTTTGGCGGAGTTTATAAGGACGACAAGTCGGGTAACTTCTTCGCGCAATTTGGCACCGATCCGGACGAGTTTTTCAACGTCTACAAGGACTGGCAAATTCCCGAGGATCAGATCAAGGCGTGGCAACGCGATCGCGCGGGCTGCGTCGTAGACAGCAAGAAGGCTCAGGACTATGGCTGGAAGGTGGGCCAGAAGATCATCGTTACGGGTACGATTTTTCCGGTCAATCTCGAGCTCACGATTCGCGGAATCTTCACCGCGCCGCGTCCTACCCAGTCTCTTTACTACAACCAGAAATATGTGGAAGAAGCGGTGCCGTACATGAAAGGGCAGCAGGGCTTCTACACGATCCTGGCGGACTCGCCCGGGGCGGTGCAGAAGATTGGTCCGGCCATCGATGAGATGTTCCGTAACTCTCCTCAGCCGACGCGGACCGAGACCGAAGCCGCCTTTCAGTTGGGTTTCCTCGCGATGCTGGGAAATGTGAAGGCATTCATTCTGAGCATTTGTGGTGCGGTGGTCTTCGCGATTCTTCTGGTCTCGGCCAACACGATGGCCATGTCGATTCGCGAGCGCACGCGGGAAGTGGCGGTGCTCAAGACGCTGGGCTTCACGCGGGGCACGGTCCTGAGTCTCTTTGTAGGTGAGGCCGTGGTGTTGGCGCTTGTGGGCGGCATCGGAGGCTCATTGGTGGCATTCGTCCTGGGAATGGGCGCCGCTAAAGCGGGAGGTTTTGCCGGGGCGCTCCAGGTGAACGGGCCCACGATGCTGGTGGCATGGGTGGTAGCGGCGCTAGTGGGTTTCATCAGCGCGATCATTCCTTCCTACAACGCGTCGCGTTTAGGAATCGTGGAGGGCCTGCGTCACATCGGCTAACAATATGGCGATCCCGATCAAATACAACGTGCGGAACATGGTCCTGCGCAAGGGTCTCACCGTGATGACTGCCATGGGCATCGCGCTTACGGTGACCACGGCGGTCTTCATCATGGCGTTGCTGGCCGGCCTGCAGAAAGCCTTCCAGAGCACGGGCAATCCCTTGAATGTGCTGGTGCTGCGCAAGGGATCGACCAGCGAGCTTACGGGGCCATTCGCACAGGAAAATTTTCAAACTCTGAAGACCTTGCCCGGCATCGCTAGGGACAAGAACGGCGATCCTCTGGTCTCGGGCGAGATCACGGTCGTCATTGTGCTGTCCCGGAAAGACGGCTCGGGCGAAGCCAATGTGACGGTGCGTGGCCTGATGCAGGACGGTCTGGAACTCCGACCGACGGTGAAGTTGGCGCAGGGGCGCTGGTTTACCCCCGGCCAGCGGGAAGTCGTGGTCAGCAACAGCATTCGCAAGCGCTTTACCCACGCCAGCGTCGGCGACTCACTGGAGTTCGGGAAGGGTTCCTGGAAGGTGGTGGGCGTCTTCGATTCGGGCGGCATGGCGTATGAGTCGGAGATATGGGGCGACGTGAACCAGATGACCTCGGACTTCGATCGCCAGGGGGTCTACAGCTCCGCGTACCTGCGCGCCACCGACGCCCTTGCGGCTGAGACTCTGAAGCACCGCGTCAGCGACGATCAGCGCCTGAAACTTGATGGCATGCTCGAGCCGGAATACTACGCCACGCAGACCAAGTCGGGTGCCGTGATTCAATTCATCGGATGGCTGGTTGCGGCCATCATGGCAATTGGCTCCAGTTTCGCTGCGATGAATACAATGTACGCCGCGGTCGCCTACCGCTCGCGCGAAATTGCTACGTTGCGCGTAATCGGCTTCTCGCGGCCCAGCATTTTGACCTCGTTCGTGCTGGAAGCCGTTCTACTTTCGCTGTTAGGAGCGGTTGTGGGCATCGTCCTGATGCTGCCCTTCAACGGAATGACGACCGGCACGCAGAACCAGGTCACTTTCAGTGAGGTTGTATTCGGCCTGCAGATGACTCCGGGCGTCGTGACAGCCGCCATCATTTTTGCCCTGATCATGGGATTGTTCGGTGGAATCTTTCCAGCCTGGCATGCGTCCCGGCGGGAGATTCTGGCGGCGCTGCGAGATTAGTTTCATATTGCGGTAAGAAGATACGTGGAAGTCGAGACTTGATTCATGGCACTGGATACGAAACATCAGGACTTGCAAGGTTTGCGCATTGACCGCACGGAGCGCGGTAGCGAAGGAGAGGCTTCTCCCTGGGCGAAGCGCACGATTATCATCGGCATCTCGATCGTCGTGTTATTGGGATTGAGCGCTCTGGTCTATCGCGTGTTCGCGTCGAGCGCACCCGAGGTGGAAACGGCGCGCGCCACGGTGGAGAGCAGCGGCGATCCGACCGCGGGCATCGTCCTCACCGCAACCGGCTATATCGTGGCGCACCACAAGATCGAGGCCAACTCCAAGGTGACGGGCCGGGTGGCGTGGATCGGCGTGGAAAAAGGCGACCACGTCAAGGAAGGCCAGGTGCTGGTCCGCCTCGAAGATCAGGAATTCAGGGCGCAATATGAGCAGGCGGCTGGAGCGGCGGAGAGCGCACGGGCCCAGCTTCTGGAACTGGAGCACGGATCGCGGCCGGAAGAAATCCAGCAGACGGAGCACAACCTCAGCGAGGCCAAGGCTACAGCCGCCAACGACAAAGCCACCCTTGACCGCACCAAAAATCTCTTCGCTCAGGGAGTCATCTCTCAGCAGGCACTCGATGATGCCACGGCGAAGTATGAGGCCAGTCAGCAGCGTGCGCATTCGATCGAGCAGAGCTATCAACTGGCGAAGCTTGGCCCGCGGGCCGAGGAGATCGCCCGCGCCAAGGGCGCGCTCATGCAGGCGGAGGGACAAGCCGCCTACGCCAAGTCGCAACTCGATGCCACGGTCATTCGGGCTCCCATCAGCGGCACGATTCTCGATCGCAGCGTGGAGAAGGGTGAACTGCTCACCGGACAATTCGCCAGCGCGGCCCGCCCGGTTTTTTCGATGGCTGATTTGAAAGACCTTCAAGTCGAACTCGATATTGCACAGGACGACTTTTCCCGGCTCGGGCCCAAGCAAAGAGGCATCGTCACGGTCGACGCATTCCCCGACCGCAAGTACAACGGCGTGATTGGCGAGATTTCTCCAGAGGCCAATCGGCAAAAGGCTACGGTGCAGGTGAAGGTGCAAATCCTTGATCCGGACGAGTACCTGCGCCCGGAAATGAACTCGACCGTAAAGTTCATTGCGGACGAATCCACCAAGCAATCGAGCGCAGCGGGGCCGGCCGGAGTATTCGTGCCCACCAACGCGGTGCGCGACCATGCGGGGAAGAAAGTCGTCTTCATCGTTTTCAAAGGCAGGATCCTTCAGCGAGACGTACGGGTCATCGCGCAGCGCAGTGGCGGAGTTCTGGTGGATGGCCTCAGTGGTGGCGAAGACGTGATCACCGCTGGTCCGGCAGATTTGAAAGATGGAGACAAAATCAAAATTAAGGGGCAATCATGAGCACAGTCGCACAACCCAACATTGCCACAGTCACGAAAGTCGTTCAGGTCCGCGGCGTCAGCAAGATCTTCAAGCGCGATGCGTTCCAGGTCACCGCGCTTGATGACGTTTCGATCGACATCGCCAAGGGCGAGTTCATGGCTCTTATGGGACCTTCGGGTTCCGGGAAGACCACGCTACTGAACATGATTGCGGCGATCGATCGGCCGACTGCGGGGGAATTGCTGGTGCAGGGCCAGGACATTTTTCGTTTCAACGACTCGCAGATTGCCCGCTGGCGCAACGAACACATCGGCTACGTGTTTCAAACCTTCAATCTGATTCCCGTGCTCTCCGCGTTTGAAAACGTAGAACTGCCGTTGCTGTTGACGAAGCTTACTTCCCAGCAGCGCCGCGACCACGTGATGACCGCGCTGAAGCTGGTCGGGCTGGAGGATCGCGTTCATCACCTGCCCAAGCAACTCTCCGGCGGGCAGGAGCAGCGGGTGGCGATCGCAAGGGCCATTGTGAGTGATCCAACTCTGTTGCTGGCGGACGAACCGACCGGCGATTTGGACAGCCATTCGGCGACAGAGGTTCTGGAAATCCTGAAGCGGCTGAATGAAGACTTCCACAAAACGATCGTGATGGTGACACACGACCCGCATGCGGCGTCGTATGCGCACATTACCCGGCACCTGGAAAAAGGGATGCTGCTGCCGCCGGAAGAAATTCCGGGCCGCTAGGAGAACCGCAGCAGGTGCCTGCGGGATTGGGATCAAACTCGCAAGGCCGCGCAAAAACACAATCGCGCACGGATTCAGTCTTCTGAAGAAGAACCCGTGCGCGACGAGACTGCTTAGGCGAGCAGGCTGACTTGGCCGCTTGCAGCCGACGGCGGGTCCGCCACATCGGCCACCCAGCGCCACGCGCGTCTCCCGTTGGAGACTACGGCTTCGGCTTCGCCATATTCCACCAGCCGGTTCAATACGGTCGTGACCGACGCCATTGGATCTTTATGCCGAGCCAGCAAGTCCGGCAATTTCTCCTGGAAATAGTCGCAGATGTCGCGGGAGTTCATGGGGCGGCCGGATTCCATCAGGATCATGCGACAGGCCTTGGTAAAGCCGGGCTGACGCCCGTTGCTCTTGCGGTCGACTAATTCCAGCAACTCTTCGTTCAAAACTCCATCCCCGAATAGATTTGCGAGACCGGAGATGGTTTGCTTCACCGTGCCGATGCGTTTCATGATCTCAGCACGCTGTTGCATTAACTGCCGCAGTTCATCGTGAGCCTGGCGGATCACTTCCTGCACGTGGCCGACATCATAACGTTCGATCGGCCTGAGCGAGCCATTGGATCTTTCCACATTTTCCATACTTCCCCCAGAAACGTTGGACGCAGTCGATCAGGGCGCTGCCGACGTTCAGCATCGTGGAGCCCGTTTATTCGCGGAAGCGGACGTTTGTAAGAGCGACTTATCTTCGGGCGGACGTAACCCCGCTTAGGGTTCTATACGCACGATGCTCCTGTGGCGTTCCATCGATTTCCGCAAGAATCGAGGTCCACCAGAATCTGCCAGATTAGACGCCACAATTGCGAATTGGTTAACAAAAAGATGTCACTTCTTTGGGACGATCGAAGCGCTCCAGCGCGCTCTATTGCAAGAGGATGACCAGCAAGCGGCCGTCGGAATGATAGCCGTCACCCGTGGCGTTTTTCGCCGTTTGCACCGGGTTGGGTGGTAAGTAATAACTAAACGTCTTGGCCTTGTTGGCCTTTTGCAGACTGTTGCCGATGTTGTCGCGCTCGCCATCGACTGAGGGATCGATCTTGTGCGTCACCGTGTTATTCCGTTTATCTTTGGCAAATCCAATGTCATGCGTGCCCGCGCCTACCCAGACCTCCTGTCCTTTCCAGGTGAAAGGCGCCTTCCAGATGCGGAAGTGATGGCGGCTGGCAACCATTGCAATCGGCTCGGCCATCTCATATCCAAAATCCTGTTTGCGGCCGAACAGATACAGAGTGCTCATCGGCATCGCGAGATAGTCTTTCTTGTCGTAGGTCTCCATGAGCGCGTTGAGCACAGCTTTCCTGTTGTCGGTGTCGGCTGCATGCCACGTTGCGGCCTCGAGCGCCGCCTGCACATCTTTCTGCGCCCCGACGATGACGAAGTTCACCATGTCCCCGAGGTTATTGAACTGATCGTTGACCCGGCGTGGAAGACTGTCGAGCTCGTTCCGCAGATCGGCGTCCAGTGGTGTGTCGGAAGCGTGAAACAGAACATCGGCGGACGAATTTGTTGCAGTCGTTGAATTCGACGAGGAAGTGGCGTTCGAGGCACCCGACTCCGACTTGCCCATCCCAAACTGCCCTGACATGAATACGCCTGCTGCGGCGGATAGTTGAGATTTGAGTTGATCTCCGCGGCTCTTTTGCGTGGCGCTATCGACCGTCTCCCCAGCAGCCATCTTTCGGACTTTGACCTCGAGTTCTCCCTGGCATCGCGATGCAGACAGATTGATACCAAGAAACAATTGAGAGGGCGAGTCGATGTGCAGTTCCTTGCTCGCTCCGACCGAAACCGGAATTGCGCCGTGAGCATGCAGCTTTGCGATGAGCGCTCCGGCATTCGCGCTCGGCAGCGGCAGGTTCGGGGCCTTCTCGGACGTGCCACTCAGTCCGGCGGGATCACAGGCCGGGGCGGGATCGCTCTCAGAGGAGCCCGACGATATTTTGCCGGCTGAAATCATCACAACATCTCCCGCCTGCAGATCGAGCCCGGTATCGGTCCAGGGTTGCGCCGTCGAAACCTGAAACGTAAATTCCTGTGCGGATGAGGTTGTTTGAGCTGTGACGAGAACTGAAACCGGTAGGGCGGCGAACAGTAGAATCCATGCTCTGCACATAGCGCACTTCCTGAGACGGACTGTAATTATGTTCTAAGACTCCCCCCTTTTGGCAAGCTCAGGTCGTAGGGCGCTGTCCAGGAGCGTTCCGTGTTTCCGCTTCCAGAACCGGTCCACCACTGATTCAGGGGGTTGGTGTCGGAATTCTCGAGGGAAGGCTGCACTAAACTTCCGCCCGGCAGATTCCGATAGTAACCAAGTACGGAGCAATCTCAGTGCTGACAGCCGCAAAAACCGCTCTGACGCCTCTGCAAGTCCTGCTTGTGGGCAGGCAGGAAGAAGACTTCTTCCTGATTCGCGAGATCCTGGAGCGGAATCGCAGCATGCTCGCCGCCGACCTCGAGCATGCCCGCTCACTGGATGACGCGAAAACAATGTTGCAGCAGAAACCCTACGGGCTGATCCTCTTCGAGCACGATGAGGGAGACGTGGAGGCGGTGCATCTGGTGGCTGAGTTTCTCCATGCCGGGGTTTCGGTGCCGTTTATCCTCCTGACGGAGGATGCGGACGAAAAAACTGTCGCCGAAATTATCACATCCGGGACCTGGAACTGTGTGGCCAAATCGCGGCTCGATGGCGCGACGCTGGTACGAACGATCCGGAATACGGTCGCACTGCACTCCTTGCAGCAGGAACAGCACAGCGCCGAAGAATCGTTGCGTAAGTTGTCTCGTGCCGTTGAACAATCCGCGGACTCGGTTGTCATTACCGATCGGTACGGGGTCATCGAGTATGTAAATCCGGCATTTGAGACCCTCACCGGGTACAGCGGTGACGAAGCCCGAGGCAGGACTCCTCGCATTTTGAAATCAGGCGAGCAAGGGCCCGAAGTGTATCAGGAACTGTGGAAGACCATCCTGGCCGGAAATGTCTTTCGCGGCATTCTCGTGAACCGGAAGAAGAACGGCGATCTCTACTATGTCAAGGAAAGCGTCTGCCCGGTTCGCGATCCTGACGGACAGATCACCCATTTCATCTCCAATGGCCGCGACTTGACCGAGCGCATGCGACTGGAAGCGCAATTAGTGCAGGCGCAAAAGATGGACGCGATCGGCCGCCTCGCGGGCGGTGTCGCTCACGACTTCAACAATCTGCTGACCATCATCACGAGCTACTCTGAACTCGCTCTCGACGCAGTGCCGCCACATAGCCCGCTGGAGACCAAGCTTCACGAGATCCTGCTGGCAGCGCGGCGAGCCGCCGAGTTGACGCGGCAACTTCTGGCCTTCAGCCGAAAACAGCCACAAGCTCTACGCGTTGTGGAAATCAATGACGTCGTCGGCAACATCGCCAAGACGCTGCCACGGCTGATTGGAGAAGATATCCAGTTCAGTTTCACACCGGGCGGCAATCTGGGCCGGGTGCGGATCGATCCCGTTCAGCTCGAACAAGTTCTCATGAACCTCGCTGCCAACGCACGCGATGCGATGCCGCAGGGTGGCCACTTCCACATCGAGACCTCCGAAGTACAACTCGACGACGATTACGTCCACGACAAACCCGCGGTCATTCCCAAAGGACATTACGCGCTCATTACGGTCAGCGACGACGGAAGCGGCATTCCTCACGAGGATCTGCCTCACATCTTCGAACCCTTCTACACCACCAAGCCTGCGGGCAAAGGCACTGGCCTCGGGCTGGCCACGGTGTACGGCATTGTGAAGCAGAACAAGGGCTTCATTTGGGTGTATAGCGAGAAGGGATCGGGCACAGTCTTCAAGATCTACCTGCCATGTGTGAAAGCGCGCGCTCGCAACGACGAAGCGGAAAGCCATACACCCGAAGGCGAGACTCGCGGGACAGAGACCGTGCTGCTCGTCGAAGACGAACAGGCCGTCCGGAGCGCGACCGCAGAATTCCTCCGTCTACAGGGCTACAACGTGATCGAGGCAAAAGATGGTGTTGACGCCTTCTCGTTGGCGCAAGGGTACTCGGATACCATTCACTTGCTGATCACCGACGTGGTTATGCCCAACATGAGCGGCGGCGAACTGGCGAATGCACTGGCGAAAGTTCGGCCCGATACGAAGGCTGTATTCGTGTCCGGTTACGCCGGCAAGACTGTGCTCGACCATAAAGTCGTGGATCTGAAAACGAATTTCCTGCAGAAACCGTACACTTTGAAGCAACTCGCGTTGAAGGCTCGCGCCGCTCTCGACCATCCCGCGAATTCCGGCCAGCGCCAGAACCGCTAACCTGAAGAACCATTCTGGCTCCTAGGTATAATGACTGGCGGTCCCGGCTCCATGCTCCCATGCGCAAGATGCGCGCTCTTCGGGCTTCTCCTTTTCCCGCAGCCAGGCAGAGTCCTGGCGGGGATCTTCCTTCTTATCCTCGGTGGAGCGGTTGTCTACTCTCTGATGCAGGTGATTGCGGCGGCGCGTTACTTGTCGGGCAAGCCGCCGCAACTGCGCGTTGCCGAGCCCGTCAGCATCCTCAAGCCACTGGCAGGTCTTGACCTCGACCTTGAATCCAACCTAAGGACATTTTTCGAGCAGGACTATCCCGCATTCGAAATCCTGTTCGCAGTTCGCAACGAAAACGATCCCGCGGTGAAGGTGGTTACGGGACTTCAACGGGAATTCCCTGCCATTCCTTCGCGTCTTTTGATCACGGGCGAGCCGCCCTACCCCAACGCAAAAGTTTTCAGCCTCGATAACATGCTGTCGGCGGCAGCGAATGATCTCGTGGTCATGAGTGACAGCGACATTCGAGTGACACCCGATTTCCTTGGCAGAATCGCCTCCGAGTTTCAAGACGAAGAGCTCGGAGTGGCCACTTGCCCCTACCGTGCCGTTCCCGGAGCGAGTTTCTGGTCACGGCTGGAAGCGACCGGCATGAATACGGACTTCTGGGGAGGGGCCCTGGTCGCGCGCATGCTCGAAGGCATGCGCTTTGCCGTTGGCCCGACGATCGTAGCGCGCCGCCGCGTCCTGCACGCCATCGGCGGTATGGCCAGGGTGAAAGACTATCTGGCGGAAGATTTTGTGATCGGTAAGTTCGCCGCGGAAGCCGGACACGGTGTGATTCTGTCTTCCTACGTCGTCGAGCACCACATTGGCAGCGCAACCCTGTCAGAGAACGCTGCGCACCGGCTGCGCTGGGCCCGCAGCACGCGGCGATCCCGTCCTGCCGGATATGTCGGCCAGTTATTCACCATGCCTTTGCCTCTGGCGTTGCTGGCTTGTGCGTTTTGGCCTGCGTTGTGGCTGGCTCTTCCCGTTGCCGTGATCGTGCGGGTAATCGCTGCCTATTCCGTTTCCGCTCGCGTGTTGCAGTCGAATCTTAACTGGCTGCTGTTGCCGGTCGAGGATGTTATTGGCTTCTGTTTCTGGATTGCTGGATTCTTTGGAAATACAATCTCCTGGCGCGGGCGGCGGTACCGGCTGCTTGCCGACGGCCGGTTTGTGCTGATCGCACAATCTGGCGCTTAAGTCCGGCGAAGGTCCCTAAGGCGCACCCATGGTCGTGGTGAAAAATCCCCTGGAAGCCGCTGGGAGTGCGGGCTCACAAGGGGGTCCTTCGCTTTGCTCAGGATGACAGACCAGGGGAGTTCTGACACTTAATTGAGACCTTGCTTAGTGGATCATGTCGCGATTCGTGTCAAGCGGCCGTCTTTCAGAGTGAATCGATCCCCGCGCCACGTCACTGTGTGACCTGCAAAACTCAGCATCCACACTCCAACCGCGATCAGGTCTCGCACCGGCAGCAGCCATAGCTGGCGCAGCATCTGCTGGTCGCGCAGCACAACCTTGCCGACCGCCAGCGCCACCGCCACCCGCAGCAGCGCAACTGCGCCAAGCACAGCCCATGACCACGGGGCGGCTTGAGCGGCGATCAGGTTCACCAGAGCCCACATCAATCCGAACGTCGACGCCAGCCCGATGTATCCCCCCAGCCGTGCATCCCGCACGCCGCGCGCCCAACGCATCTGATGAGCGAAGAAGCCGTGCAGCCCATAGGACGGAAGGTGCGTCTCGACGACCACATCGGAGAGCACTACCTTCAGCCCAAGACCTGCGATGCGCCGGCCAAGTTCATAGTCGTCGGCGAGAAAATCGACGATAGCGTGAAACCCTCCAGCTGCTTCCAGGTCCGGGCGCCGGAAGGCCAGAGTCGAGCCGAGTCCGAAGCGTAAGCCACCTTCCAAATATTGGGCCACAAGAACGCCTACGCAGAAGTCGGTACTGATGCCGAGCGCCTCGAGCTGCGAGCCGAGCGTCCGACCCGCGACTCCCCGGTAAAGGCACGTGACCATGCCGACGCGGTCGTCCATCAGTGGGGCCATTACTCGGCGGAGGTAGTCAGGCTCGACCCGGATGTCGCTGTCGTTGACAATCAAGTGCTGGTATCGGCATTTTCCGACCATCTGCTCGAGATTGCTGACCTTCACGTTGGCGCCAAGTAGGTTCGGGCAAACCACCAGATGGATGGAGCGCTCCGGAAATTCTCTTTGTAACTGCTCCACGCTGGCGATCGCCGGGTCCGCGGGATCGCTGACACCGAAAACAATTTCGTACTCGGGATAATCCTGCAGGCAGTGACTGCGGAAGCTCTCGTAGATGTCCGGGTCGGTGCCCTTCAACGGTTTGAGAATGGAAACCGGCGGCAAGGCCTGTGTGGGACGGACACCCCGGTCCGTCTGGCGTGCGCGAAGAAAAACGCCAGCGGCCCGGAGGCACAAAATGTAGTAGATCGAACTCGAGGCGCACCCTAAGATCGCGACAACCTGGAAGATCCTGACGATGGAATGAATCATGCGCGAGCGCCGGCCATCTATTCGTACCTCAGCGACTCAATCGGATCAAGGTTCGCCGCCTTCCAGGCAGGATAAATTCCGAAGACGAGCCCAACGCCGGCGGCCGAACTGAAACCGAAGCTCACCCAGAACATAGACATGTGGGCCGGCAAGGATGGCCAGATCGCCGGAATCAACCAGACCAGGATTGCTCCCGTCAGGATGCCGATCACACCGCCCACCGCGGTGAGCATGATCGCCTCCAGGGTGAATTGCAGCAGGATGTCGCGCTTGCGCGCGCCGATCGCCTTGCGCACCCCGATCTCGCGCGTTCGCTCGGTTACGCTGACCAGCATGATATTCATCACGCCTACTCCGCCCACGACCAGTCCCACGCTGGAAATCGCAAACATGCCGACGAAGAGACCACCGGTAATCTGGTTCCAGGCGTCGGTGATCGATTCGGAAGTAAAGATCGCGAAGTTGTCTGGCTTGTCGAAGGGAACCTTTCGTCTCCTCCGCAACAGCTCCCGGATCTCGTCCATGGCTTTGGGCATATCTTCGTGAGATGTGGCTTTGACGACAATCCAGTGCGCCTTCATCTCGGGATGAAGCGCTTTGAACGTTCTGATTGGCAGGAAGACGCGATTATCAATCGGATCCTTCCCCCGATTGAATACCGACTTGATCTTGCCCACCGTGCCGATCACCTGATACAACCGCCCTTCGATGTTGACCTCTTTGCCCAACGGGTCCTCGTTCCCGAACAGTTCTTCGGTGGTGTCGTGGCAAAGCACAACGACGGAAGAGCGATGCTCGTCGTCGAATTCACTGAACCACCGGCCGCTGGCTATTGGCAGATCGACCACATCCTTCATCGAAGGTGTGTCCCCTTCGAGGATGGTGTTCTTCGCCTTCTGGCCTTGATATTTGACCGCGTAGGTGCCGGTCCCGATCTCGGGGCGAAACAAACGAAGCAGCGCCCCTGCTGCCTTGATGTGAGGCAGTTCTTGAATGGCCTCCTCGTCCTCCAGCTTCAGTTCCCTGCGAGCCCGCATCTCATCCGACATTCGCCCGAAGGTGAAGGGCTCAATATGAAAGGCGAAGATGACGTTGGATCCGACGGTGGCGAGGCGGTCGCGAACGTTGTCGTCGAGTCCTCGGCCGATCGACGAAACTCCGATGACAACGGCAACTCCAATCACGATGCCGAGCACGGTCAATCCCGAACGCAACTTGTTCGTGCGGATCGTGTCCGTCGCCATCTGAACGATTTCGCCGAATTCACTTTTGCGCATAATGCAGGTGGTCCGGGGTGATGCCGATGTGAATCGTGCGTGAGGACAGGTCGCTTACTCGTACCGCAGCGACTCGATCGGATCAAGATTCGCGGCTTTCCATGCTGGATAAATCCCAAAGACAAGCCCCACTCCAGCCGCGGAACTGAATCCAAACGAAACCCAGAACATTGATAAGCGAGCCGGCAACGAGGGCCATATCTGAGGGATAACCCACACGATCACCGCTCCACTCAAGATGCCGATCACGCCGCCGACCGCCGTCAGCATGATCGCTTCCAGCGTGAATTGCAACAGGATGTCGCGCTTGCGGGCGCCGATCGCCTTGCGCACCCCGATCTCGCGTGTTCGCTCCGTTACGCTGACCAGCATGATGTTCATGACGCCCACGCCGCCCACCACGAGTCCAACGCTGGAAATCGCAAACATTCCGATAAACAGCGCGCCGGTAAGCTGGTTCCAGACATCGGAAATTGAATCGGAGGTGAACACCGCGAAGTTGTCGGGTTTGTCGAACGCGACTTTTCGTCGCCGGCGCAGCAGTTCGCGAATCTCGTCCATCGCCTTCGGCATATCGTCGTGCGAGGTCGCCTTGACGCTGATCCAGTGCTGCTTCAATTCCGGATGAAGGGTCTTGAAGGTTTTCAAAGGCATGATGACGCGATTGTCGTTCGGGTCCTTACCCCCGCCGAACACCGACTTAATCTTCTTCACGGTGCCGACCACCTCGAACAGGCGCCCTTCAATGTTGACTTCTTTGCCCAGGGGATCGAGGTCGCCAAATAATTCCTGCTGCGTCTGATAGCAGATCACGACGACCGGGGAGTGATGCTCGTCGTCAAAGTCACTGAACCATCGGCCGCTGGCCATCGGCAGATCGAACACGTCCTTGGCCGAGGCCATGTCCCCTTCCAGAATGGTGTTCTTCGCTTTCTTGTCCTGATATTTCACCGAGTAACTGCCGACCCCGAGTTCCGGGCGGAAGAGGCGTATCCCGGCCGATACGGCTTTGATGTGGGGCAGGTCGCGCATCGCCAGTGCGTCGTCATACGTCAGTTCTCTTCGGGTCCGCATTTCGTCAGACATGCGGCCGAAAGTAAAGGGCTCGATGTGAAACACAAAAATGATGTTCGAGCCGATGCTGGCGACCAGTTCGCGCACGTTATCGTCGAGCCCGCGCCCGATGGACGACACGCCGATCACCACGGCCACGCCGATCACGATCCCGAGCACAGTCAAAGCCGAGCGCAGCTTGTTGCCGCGGATCGTGTCCGTCGCCATCTGAACGATTTCGCCGAATTCTGATTTGCGAATCATGGGGAATTTGGTGATTGAGTCATTGTGTGATTGAGCGATTGAAGGACTGGCCCCAACTTGCTTTTGACTGTCAATCGCCCGATGACTCCATCACTCGATGACTCAATTCTCTACATTTCAAATCTCAGCGCGACGATCGGATCCAGGCGCGCCGCTTTCCGCGCGGGATAGACTCCGAAGAACACGCCCACAGTCGCCGACACTGTCAATCCGGCAGCCACCGCCCAGAGCTTGATCGATGAAGGCATCCCGATGAGGAAGGTCACCACTTCGGCGATGCACACACCCGAGATAACCCCAAGAGCGCCGCCGATGAGTGACAGGATCACGGATTCGATCAGAAACTGAAGAAGGACATCGTCGCGCCGCGCTCCCAGCGCCTTGCGAATGCCGATCTCGCGCGTGCGCTCCGTGACTGAGACCAGCATGATGTTCATGATCACGATGCCGCCTACGACCAGCGAAACTGCCGCGATCCCAATGGTCGCCATAAAGAACGTATTGCTCAGCCCGGACCAGATTCCCAACAGGCTGGCGTTGGTCTCGATCTCGAAACTGTCGTCTTTCCCCGGCTGATCATGCCGGTGCGAGCGCAGGGCAACGCGCGCTTCATCGATCGCCTGGTTCAGCGGTGCTCCCGTGGCGGAGGCTTTGCCCCAAATTCCAATGCTGTTGTTGTGCGCCCCGTACTGCTTCAGGTATACCGTGATCGGAATCATCACGTAGTTGTCGGCGCTTTGTCCCAGAGTCTTGCCCTTCTTCTTGCCGACTCCGATGACCTGGTAGGTCCAGCCGTTTACTTTGATTTCCTGCCCCAGCGGATCCACTCCGGCGAGCAGGTGCTCGACAATGTCGGCGCCGACTACGGCAACCTGAGAGTGGTTGTTCAGATCGGTGTCGTTTACCATCCGTCCAGCGGTCAGGTCGGTATCGAGGATGGTCGCAACCGAAGGCGTGAGGCCCTGCACATTCGTGTCATTGATCGATTGTTCATTGTGCTTGACGCGACTGCTGGTGCTCATCAGTGCGCCTACATACTCGCAGTGACGGCATGCTTCCAGTATGGCCTGGTAGTCCTCCATGTCGAGATTCTTGCGTTTCTCGGCTTCCAGAAAATGGTCGACGTTGGTCTCGACCGCCGACATTTTAGCGACAATAAAAACATCGGCTCCGAGATTGAAGATCTTCTTGGCGACGTAATCGTTGATGCCGGAGACAAAGGTCACAACCGCGATCACAGAGCCCACGCCGATGACCACTCCCAGCACCGTCAGTACCGAGCGGAGCTTGTTCGCCCACAGGGACCGCAATGCGACTCGGATGGCTTCTATGTAGTTCATGGAAATCGGGCGTCGGACCTCAGACCTCGGGCTTCAGACCTGGGACGTCAAGCCTCTGGGTAGTTCCAGGACGCGAGTCCAGTTTACAGCGAATTCTGCTGCCTCGCACGGCATGGGCTGCAGTGCCGGCCCCTGAGGTCCGAGGTCCGACGCCAGCCGTCCGGGGTCCGTTCCCAATCGCATATAATGATCCACGTAGGCAGCCGGACCGGACGGCCGCTTCCCGCGTCTTCGGATGCGAGGAGAGGAAAGTCCGAACTCCGCAGAGCAGTGTGCCGGATAACGTCCGGGACGTCAGGTTCAAGCCTGATGGACGGAAAGTGCCACAGAAAACATACCGCCTCGGCAACGGGGTAAGGGTGAAAAGGTGCGGTAAGAGCGCACCGCCGCGTCAGTAATGCCGCGGGCAGGGCAAACCCCACACGGAGCAAGACCAAATAGGGAGGAAGTTCGGGACTTCGGTTTCGGACACGTGCCGGCTCGGTGCGTCAAACCTTCGGGTAGGTCGCTAGAGCCGCGCAGCAATGTGCGGCCCAGAGGAATGGTCGTCCCGCAAGAGCAATCCTGCGGACAGAATTCGGCTTATAGGTCCGGCTGCCACAAAGCTTTACTTTCAATCACTTCCAAAGTCAGTAAAGCCGTTGTGACGCGGGTGTAACGCGCTGGCGCCGCAACACTACGCCCGAGTTTCGTTTGACTTCACCCCACCCTCGTTTTTACCATGGGCGGACCGTTCGTCTCCTGCGCCACTCATGATCGGCCAGACCATCTCGCATTACCGGATCGTCGAGAAACTCGGCGGCGGAGGTATGGGTGTCGTCTACAAAGCCGAAGACGTGAAGCTACATCGCTTCGTCGCCCTGAAATTCCTGCCCGATGACGTCGCCAAGGACGCGCAAGCTCTCGCCCGCTTCCAACGCGAAGCACAAGCGGCGTCTGCGCTGAACCACCCCAATATCTGCATGGTCTTCGAGATTGACGAACGCGAAGGTCAGCACTTCATCGCCCTGGAGTATCTCGACGGCATGACGCTGAAGCACCGCATCGCCGGGCGTCCGCTGGAAACGGAATTGATTCTCTCGCTCGCTATCGAGATTGCCGATGCCCTCGATGCCGCGCATGCTGAGGGAATCGTCCACCGCGACCTCAAGCCTGCGAACCTTTTCGTCACCAAGCGCGGACACGCCAAGATTCTCGATTTCGGGCTAGCCAAGGTTACCGACAAGCACGGCTCGTCGGGCGGAGAGACCGCGACCATGGCGACATCCGATCAGCTGACCAGCCCCGGCGCGATGCTGGGCACGGTGGCGTATATGTCGCCGGAACAGGTGAAGGCAAAGACACTCGACGCCCGCACCGACCTGTTTTCCTTCGGTGCGGTGCTGTATGAGATGGCGACGGGCAAGCTGCCGTTCGAGGGCGCAAGTTCGGGCGAAATCTGCGGAGCGATTCTGCACCAGGAGCCGGCGGCGATTTCGTCGTTGAGTCCCGACTCCCCGGCTGGACTGGAACTGATTGTCCGCAAGGCGCTGGAGAAAGACCGTGAGTTGCGGTACCAGCATGCGTCTGAAATGCGGACCGATCTGCAACGGCTGAAGCGGGACACGGAAAGCGGGCGGGTTCCGGTTGCTAGCTCAGATCATGTGGGGACGGCCGCCTCGGCCGTCCCGCCGAGCGAAGCGAGGCGCCTGGGATCGCCCCAGGCCTCACCTGCGCCGTCAGCCGCGGCTGTCGATCTTCTCTCGACCGGGCGGAGGAGGGCGTCCGCCGCTCCACGCGCTTTCTCGCGAGCCGACGGCTATATTGTGGCGGCTCTGCTGGTGGCTGCATTGATCGCCGGCGGCCTCTACTACCGCTCCCGCCAACACGCTGCGCACGCTCTCACCGACAAAGACACCATCGTGCTCGCCGATTTCGCCAACAGCACGAGCGACGCGGTGTTTGACGACACGCTTAAGACGGCGCTCAGCGTTTCGCTCAACCAGTCGCCGTTTCTGAATGTGCTCTCGGAGAACAAAGTCGCGGCGACGTTGAAATTGATGACGCGACCCGCCGACACGAAACTGACGCCCGAAGTCGCACGCGAGCTTTGCCAGCGGGCTGACAGCAAGGCATACCTTGCTGGCTCGATTGCCAGCCTGGGCAGCCAATATGTGCTGGGATTGAAGGCGGTGAATTGCCAGAGCGGAGACCCGCTGGCCGAGCAGCAGGTGACGGCAGCGTCCAAAGAGAAAGTGCTGGACGCGTTGGGTGAGGCGGCGTCCAAGCTGCGCACTGAGCTGGGCGAGTCGCTGGCCACAGTGCAGAAGTTAGATGTTCCGCTTTCAGAGGCCACCACGTCTTCGCTCGAAGCTCTGAAAGCGTACAGCCTTGGAATGAAGGCGGCTAACGAGAAAGGCCCCGCAGCAGCCCTGCCTTACGATCAACGCGCCATCGAGCTTGATCCAAATTTTGCCATGGGCTACAGCGCAGTGGGTACCGACTACTCCAGTCTCGGCGAGACAGGGCGGGCCAGCGATTACTACACCAAGGCATTCCAGTTGCGAGAACATGCCAGCGAACGAGAAAAGCTGTATATCAGCGCCACCTACTATCAGAACGTAACCGGAGAACTGGGTAAAGCGGCCCAGACATTTCAGGAAGCGATTGAGAGCTACCCGCGAGACTATCGGGCACATCTCGATTTGGGCAATGTGTACGCTGCGCAGGGACAGTATGAGCGGGCTACGGAGTCGTATCGCCAATCCCTCCGCCTCGCCCCAGACAATCTCAGCACCTACGGGAACCTTGGCAACAGCCTGATCTCCTTGCAACGCTTCGACGAAACGCGGCAGATCATCCACGAGGCGCAAGCGCGAAAACTGGATAATTTCTTACTCCCCATTACGCTCTACGCCCTTGCCTTTCTCGGCTCGGATTCAGCGGCGATAGCGGAACAGCAACAGTGGTTTGCGGGCAAGCCCGAAGAGAACTTTGGGCTGGCGCTGGCGTCCGACACCGAGGCCTATGGCGGTCATCTGGGCAAGGCGCGGGAACTGACCAAGCAGGCTGTTGACTCGGCCATTCGGGCGGACAACAAAGAAAGTGGGGCGATCTGGCAGGAGAATGCCGCTATCGAACAAGCCGCTTACGGCAATCCTGCGGAAGCGCGGCAGGCAGCGGCAGAGGCTTTGAAGCTGGCTCCCACGAGCCAGGGCGTCGAGGTGGAAGCCGCGCTGGCGTTTGCCATGGCGGGCGATACGGCACGAGCCGAATCGTTGGCGCAAGACTTGGGGAAACGCTTCCCGCTGGACACGCAGATGCAATCGCTTTGGCTGCCTGCGATTCAGTCGCAACTGGCGCTGGACAAGAAGAACCCTGCTGCTGCCCTGAATGCGCTGCAAGCTGCTTTCCCCATCGAGTTGGGGCAGATTGGGTTCGTCGCCAATATTTCCTGCCTCTATCACGTGTATGTGCGCGGAGAGGCATACCTGGCAGCCGGACAGGGCAAAGAAGCCGCCGCCGAGTTTCAGAAGATCATCGACCACAGTGGCATCGTCTGGAACTGCTGGACCGGAGCGTTGGCGCATCTGGGCGTGGCGAGGGCGAACGCATTGCAGTCAAGAACCTCGCAGGGAGCGGATGCCGATGCCGCCCGCGTCCGTGCACTCGCCGCCTACAAAGATTTCCTCACCCTCTGGAAAGACGCCGACCCCGACATCCCTATCTTCAAGCAAGCCAAAGCCGAGTACGCCAAGCTGCAGTAGGGCCATCGTCTCTGATTGCAGAATCGGCTCCAGTAGCGTAAGTCAAACTGCACCTGGGACGCCGGTGTGACGCAAAACCTGCCAACACCGACAAAGATGCCATCATTGACTCTTCACGGCTACTGATTTCAAATAAGTTGTCCGTTTGCAACGCAGTCCGGCGAATTCGGCTTACAGGTCCGGCTGCCACAACTTTCAGCATTCAACTCAAGGAGGACTCCATGTCCGCACCCAGTCGCCGGCCAGAGATTCGCCGGCGCCGTACTCGCAAAGAGAAGATTCTGCAGTTGCGCAAGCGTTTGGCTGCCGCCAAAACCGATGCCGACCGCACCCGCCTCACAGCCAAGTTGCACAAGCTGGCCGTCTTGTCTCCCGGCCAACCGCTCCTGAAGTAGCACCGGCGTCCCGCCGGCTAGCTTGGGGGGCGTCTTGCCCCCACGCTAGCGGTTGCCGAGCAGTGTCCGCTTTTCAATCCGCGGCGTGCTGGGTCGGCTCGCTGCCGCCATCCCGTGCGACTTTCTGGTAAACGTCCAGCAGCCGGCGCACCGAGATCTCCCAGGAGAACTTCGTCGCCTGCCGGTATCCGCGCTCTTTCATTCGGTCCCGCAGAGCCTGATCCGTGAGTACGCGGTGCAGCGCACGCATGATCTCGAACACGTTCTCGGGATTCACCAGCACCGCCGCGTTCCCGACCACTTCCGGCAGGGACGACACATTCGATGTGACCACGGGCGTTCCGTGCGCCATGGCCTCGAGCGGAGGTAAACCGAACCCTTCATACAGGGAAGGGAACACAAAGATCTTCGCCGAGTCGTAAAAGATCCGCAGCACTTCGATCGGAATGAACCCCAGAAAGCGAACATCATTCTGCACGCCGCTGCGCACCACCGTCCTCCGCAGATCCGGGTTGCCGGAAAGGTCGTCTCCAATAATGATCAGTTTGAGATCGGGATAAGCCTGGTCCCTCTCCAGTTCTGTCTTCAATGCCGAGAAAGCTTCAATCATGCGCACGACATTCTTATGCGGACTGATGCGCCCGGCGTACAGCAGGAATGGATACGTCACCTGGTAGCGCTGCACAATCAGCTCGCGATCGGCGGCGCTGGCGTGCCCGTGGAGAAAGCGCTCGTCAATCGCGTTGTAGACGACCTCGATACGGTCGGATGGAATGTCAAACAATTTTTCGATCTCGGCGCGCGTGAAATTCGATACCGCGAAAATCCGTGCCGCGCCCCGTAGTACCCGTTTGGTCATCTGCAGGTGCCATGCGCCCCAGAACCCGGTTTGCTGGCGCGCCCGCGACATGTGCTCAAGCAGGTCGTGCACCGTCATGACGTAGGGGCATGGCAGAAAACGCGGTACCGAGAAAAGGTTGGGGACGTGTACCAGGTCGCAGTTGTGCCGCTGCAGAGCAGAACGAAACTCGCGGTATCCCTGAATCGAGCGCTCGGGCGCCAGGGCCGGCACGGTCTGAAAATTCGCGGGCAGAGATCCGATTTCCTGAACCTTAGTGGGAAGCCCGATCAGAAAATACTGATTTTCCTGATCGAGGCGGCAAAGCGTACGAACAATATTGCGGATGTATGTGCCGACGCCAAACTCCGTCATGCGCCGGATGTCGATGGCGATCTTCACTGATGGAATTTAAACACAGGCAGTAGAGACGAATCCAAATGAATTACGCTCGCACCTCAGCCTGTGCCTTGGCCCGGCGTTCCGCATAAAGCGGGAACGCCTCACAAAGCTCGAGCACCTGCTTGCGCACCTTGGTCAGCACCGCGCTGTCCGTCCGGTGCAGCAGCGCTTCGGCGATCCAGTGGCCGATCTGTTGCATCTCGGCTTCCTTCATGCCGCGCGTAGTCAGCGCCGGAGTCCCGATGCGGATCCCACTCGGCTTCATCGGCGGATTCGTGTCAAACGGAATCGCATTTTTGTTGACCGTGATCGCGGCTTCGCCCAGAGCCTTTTCCGCCTCGCTGCCCAGCATGCCCTTGGAGAAAACGTCGACCAGCATCAGGTGCGTGTCGGTGCCGCCAGAGATGATCCGGAACCCTTCATCGGCCAGCGATTGCGCCAGCACCTTGGCATTGGCCACGATCTGCCGCGCGTAATCGCGGAATTCGGGCTGCATCGCTTCCTGAAAGCACACCGCTTTCGCCGCCATGATGTGAACCAGGGGCCCGCCCTGCATGCCGGGGAACACGACTTTGTCGATTGCCTGCGCGAATTCGGCCTTCGAGAGAATCATTCCTGACCGCGGCCCGCGCAGGGTCTTATGTGTGGTCGACGTCACGATGTGCGCGTGCGGCACCGGCGATGGATGAGCGCCCCCGGCCACAAGTCCGGCGAAGTGCGCCATGTCAACCAGATACAGAGCACCGACCTTGTCGGCGATCTGGCGCATGCGGGCGAAATCGATGGTCCGTGGATAAGCGCTGCCGCCGCCGATAATCAGCTTCGGCCGCTCTTGCTCGGCGATCTTCTCCAGTGCGTCGTAGTCGATCGTTTCCGTTTCCTTGGTTACACCGTACGGTACGATCTTGTAGGTCTTGCCCGAGAAGTTCAGATGATGCCCGTGCGTCAGATGCCCGCCATGCGCCAGGTTCAGCCCGAGAATCGTGTCGCCCGGTTGCAGGATGGCGGCATAGGCCTCCATGTTCGCTTGCGATCCGGCATGTGGCTGCACGTTCGCGTGCTCCGCGCCAAACAACTGCTTGGCCCGGTCGCGCGCCAGATTCTCCACCACGTCGGTGAACTCGCAGCCACCGTAGTAGCGCTTGCCGGGATATCCCTCAGCGTACTTGTTCGTGAACACCGATCCTGCCGCTTCGAGCACGGCCTCGCTCACAAAGTTCTCGGAGGCGATCAGCTCGAGCCCTTCGTGCTGGCGCCGCGCCTCGTTGTCAATCGCGGCAGCAATCTGCGGATCGTTTTCAAACAGGGGACGGTACATCGCAGCAGTTTTCATGTTGTTTTCCTGATCTCGTATACGTCCGGACGGTGCAACTCCATGTAGCGCTCCGCCGACCGCAACGCCGTAAATCCGAATTGCGAATAAAGTCCGTGCGCGTCACGCGTCAGCAAAATCCACCGCCGCAGACCTTGAAGCGCGGGATGTTGCAGGATGCATTCCATCATCCACTTGCTCAGCCCGCGTCCCCGATGCGATTCCAATACAAACACATCGCCGAGATAAGCCACGGTAGCGAAGTCGCTGACGACTCGGGCAAAGCCAACCTGCTTGCCGCTACCATCATAAACGCCGAAGCACAGGGAATGCTCAATCGAACGCGCCACCATCTCGCGCGGAATTCCCCTGGCCCAATAGGAGTTCGTTAGAAACCCGTGGATGACGTTCAGATCAAGGCGAGCACGGTCGGTGCTGACGACGAACTCACCGTGCCGCGATTCCATCACCTCTGGCTCAGTAGAGTGCACGCGCTGCATCCCGCAATTCTAAACTGCGATGAACCACGAAGGACACGAAGGAATCTGAACGGGGTTCCTCGGTGATCCTTCGTGCCCTTTGTGGTGAGCGCTTTTCAAAACGCCGTCCGCAAGAACGAAACCAGTTGCCACCCATCCATGTATTTGTAGGGCGACTCGCCAGTCGTGTAGTGCCCGCAAGGCAACACGGCAACTTTGTGATCCAGACCATGCCGCGCAAACTCATCCACGGCTTGCCGCGAGAATTCCGGCAGAAAAGTCAGGTCGTATGCCGCATAGATGATCAGCGACTTCTTGGGCCAGCGCGCAAACTGCTCGAAGTACGCCATTGGGCTAATCGCCAGCCATGCCTGCCGTAATTCTTCCAGGTCAATCTTCTCTTCGATGCCCTGCCGGATGTGCCGCGTCGACTGCCCGTGCCAGACCACATCCGCGAAATAGGTCGACGCATGATTAAAAGCCGCCACCTGAATCCGCGGATCATGCGCCGCGGCGATGAAGGCGTAGCACGAACCCAGGCTCGTTCCTACGATGCCCAGCCGGCTATATCCCTGCTGCTCCAGCCAGTCTAGGCAGCACCGGATGTCGACCACTCCCTGCCGCACCGCATCGAGCGTGCGTCCAATGTTGGCGGAAACTGCGTAGTCGGCGCGATGGATCTCGGCGGGCGTGCGGATGTCGTGATACGGCATGCTCAGCCGCAGCACCGCAATCCCCATCAGGTTGAACACCCGGCAGAGACCGACGTATGAGATCGCGTCCGAGTTCCAGTGCGGCAGCAGCACCACGGCGCGCCGTCCGCGTGCCGGAAACCAGCGCGCGTTCACCAGATTGTTCTCCGGATAGGGCGTCGCGACCGGGGACGTGAATCGCAGGAATTCTCCGAAAGTGCCTTTCACCTTGGCTTCGAGCCTCAGGTCGGGGACTTCTCGAGTCGAGAAGACCTGTACCTCGCGCGTCTCGAGCCGAAAGTCGGTTGGCCGCTTGTAGGAATAGAATTCGTCGCTCGCGGCCACAATCCGCCGGTTGTAATCCAAAAAGAACTTCTCAGGATTCTCCGGCGCCTGCCCCGGCGGGCACCCGTTGCGGCAGGGCCAGTCCCGCGCCCACTCCACACCCCAGTCCAGCGGACGCACCACGCGGTTGTTGTCCACCGACGTGAGCCGGTGTTCCCAGTCGTACATCCACTGTGCGTAGCGGGAAGGCATGATGAACCTTCTAGTCTAACAAGCGAGGGAGGCAAGTTTGGGCGGGATGCAGTCAACGGTAGCAATTAGCAGTTGGCACTTGGCATTTCGCCCCTAAACGGGACAGTCCGCAAGAAATGTTCAACGTTTGTGACATCCGTCACCGAGAAAGGCGGGAAGACGCGATATTCACGAGTCTGGCGATGAGCTGAAATCTTTTGCGATGTAACTACATTTGGAGTTACAATGAGATTTGAATGGGATGAAGCCAAGAACCGAGCGAATCTTCGCAAGCACGGGTTCCATTTCGCGGATGCCGCAGAAATGTTCGACGGACCATTCCTAGCCCGCCCCGATACTCGGGAGGACTATGGAGAAGATCGTTGGATCGGTATTGGCATAACCAGGGGTCACGTGGCTTTTTTGGCATTCACCGCTGAGCCTTACGAGACAATTCGAATTATTTCCCTGAGAAAGGCTACCAATGAGGAGCGCCAAGAATACGAAACGGCAATCCAAGACGGACTGGAAGCGAATTGACGCAATGCGGGATGAAGACATCGATTTTTCAGACATCCCGGAACAGGGCCCAGACTTCTTTGCCAACGCCATCCTCTGGCCGGGCCCAAAGCAGCAGATCACGCTGCGTCTGGACCCTGATGTTCTGAAGTTCTTTCGGAAACAAGGACGCGGCTACCAGACAACCATCAATGCCGTGCTGCGGAAATACATGGAAGCACAAGGCCGGAGAACTTAACCCTAACTCACGTACCGCCGCGGCACGCGCTTCGAGATATTGCAGAGGACCTCGTACGGGGTGCTGTTCGCCAGTTCAGCGTGCTCGAGAGCATCGACGCTCAGCCCGTCACTCACTCCGAGCAGAATGACTTCATCCCCAACCGCCACGCCAGGAATTCCGGTCACGTCCACGAGAGTCAGATCCATCGAGATGCGGCCCACGATCGGCGCGTAGTGCTCGCGCAGAATGACGCGGCCGCGATTCGAGAGCTGCCGGTTGTATCCGTCGGCATAGCCAACCGGAAGCACCGCAACATGTGCCGGAGCCTTGGTCACATAAGTTCCGCCATATCCCAGCGCCTGCTTCGCACCGAAATTGCGCAAAGAAAGAATGCGCGTTCTCCACGTGAGAACCGGCTTGACTGGCAGGCGCAGCGTCCCCCCGCTGACTTCGCGCCCCGCGCGCTGAAAGGGCAGATAGTATCCGTAGAGCGCGACGCCCGGACGCACCATCGTGTTCCAGGTCTCGCGGCGTGAGATGACCGCTCCAGTATTCGCCACGTGCACAAACGTTGGCTCAAAGCCCGCTTCGCGCACCATGCGCCGGGCCGTGTCAAAGCTGCGTTCCTGTTCGGCGACCGAAGGCGCATCCATGATTTCAGAATCGGCGAGATGCGTAGAGAGCCCTTCGAGTGAAAGATGTTTCGCCGCGCGCATCGCTCCGAGAACCGTAGGGAGTTGTTCGACGGCCACGCCCAGGCGCCCCATCCCGGTATCCACCTTCAAGTGCACAGGATGCCGCGCAACACCAAGCCCCGATGCCGCGTTGTCGAGCGACTCGATGTGCCAGGGCTCCCACACCGTGGGAGTCAGGTGCAGACGAATAATCTCGCTCTCTTCACCTCGCCAGAAGCCCGTCATCAGAAGAATGTTGGCGCGTATACCCGCCTCGCGCAGCGGAATCGCTTCGTCCAGCGAAGTGACGCCGAGCCAGCGCGCTCCCTCTGACTCGAGCGCACGCGAGCACTCGACAGCGCCGTGCCCGTAAGCATCGGCCTTCACCACGGCGCATACGGTGACGCCGGCTCCAACATGCTTCTGCACGGTGCGAAAATTTTGCCGCAGGGTCGCCAGCGAGACATCCGCCCAGGTCGGACGCGTCGCCGCGCGGCTCAGAATTTCAGCAGTAGTCGCCACTCTCGCGATTATAACGGGAGCACGCCGTACACCGAGGTTACGCTGGGGCTACTCCCCGCCTACTGTCCGCCCAACACAAAGTTCACCGTAATCCGCGTGTCGACCTCAATGACATCGCCATTCAGAATGTACGGCCGATAGCGCCACTGGCTGACCGCGTCGAGGGCTGCTTTCACCAGCATCGGGTGGCCCGAGATGACACGCAGATCTTCAATCGTGCCCGCCTTGCTGATCACCGCCGCAAGTTCCACCGGTCCCTGGATCCGCGCGCCTTTCGCCAACTGCGGATACACGGGTTCTACCCGGCGAATGAGGCTCCCCTGCAGCATGATCGAAGTGCGAAAAGTGCGCGTAGGAGGTGGAGGCCCTGGTGTCGGGACGGCCCTTTCTCCGCTGAACGGAATGGGGAAGTTTGGTCCCGAACCTACGGGCAGATCCACGCAATTCAGGCAGTTGGCGGTGTCACCCACCGGGCCAGAAGGCTGCGGAACGCCGTCGTCTCCGTTCGGAATCCGCGTCGGTATTCGTGTGGGTGCCATGATTCGACCAGTGACCGGGACGATCGAAATGACTCCCCTATGCGCTACGTGGGTCTGCGGTGCCGGGCCGGGATCCCGATGTCCCATACTGATCGGCGTCGAAACCACGCGTGTCGAGGGCAGTCCGACCGTGGTCAGCAGCGGAACCAGCAGCAGCAATCCAATGATCACCGCCTGTAATCCGAACGACGTGAGCGTAGTCCAGCTACGCCGCGAACGATGGGCCCATGAAGTCTCCAGCAAACTATCGGCAAACATGGTGTCCTCCAGTGTGAAACTGTTTGCTGCTATGGACACCACAAACACTCAAGCCGGGAGCGGTGCGTGCAAGAAAAAAGGCCGCGTAGTTACGCGGCCTGCTGGAACTTTTCGGACACTCAAGGTGTCCGGTTCGACTACTGTTTTTGTGGCTCGCTCGGCTTGGGTGCGGCCGGTTTCGGCGCCGTAGCGGCCGGCGTCTTGGGAGCGGCTGGTTTTGTGCCGGACGCCGCGGCCGGGGCAGGCACGCCCGACTGCACGTTGTACACATCGATCACCTGCTTGGTGATGTCGACCGCGTCCGGATTCCACCACAGCACCGGACTCTGCGGCCAGGGCTTGGAGGTATCCACGATCAAAGTGTAGCCGTTCTCCTGCGAGTACTTGACGATCATGGGAGCCATCTTCGAGAGGATGCGGCTGGCGATGTCCTGCTGCTGGTTGCCGATCTCCTCCTGGGCGTCTTGCACCGCGCGATCAAAGGTTTTCTGCTTGCCCTCAATCTGCTTCTTAAGATTGGCTGCGGCTTCTTCGTTCAGACTGGGCCCCTGGGTGCTCAGCTGCTTCTTCAGAGCCTCGAGTTCGTCGTTCGCGTTCTTGAGTTCAGCCTGCTTGGGCTCGAACTTTTTCTGCAGCTGATCCATGTCACGGCGGCCTTCGTTGCTGCCGAAAATGGCGTCCTGGATGTTGATGGTTCCGACCTTGGTCGTGGTCGGGATGGTGGTTGTGGCAGGCGCCGAAGGCGTTGCGGCGGAATTCGACGGGGTGGCAGCGCTGCCGGTTTGGGCGAGTGCGGAAAATGTGTAGGTCACCGCAACTGCCAGAAGAACACGCAGAAACTTGCTTTTCATTGGGTCGATTGAACTCCTTGGAACATGGTTCCGGGAATGACTTCGAATCTCGCTCTCAGATCGCTTCTTCAGTTAACGCTGGGCCGCACTGAATGAGGTCTCCGCTGCCATAGCGGCCGCCACCGGAAAAGGCGCACTAGATTTGCCAGCATCACACGCCGGGCATGCGGGCGTGCGTTTCCACACCAATCTTCAGTCAATGGCATGGTCCAGAAACATTATAGTGATCTCACTCTTACAGCGTCAAACGTGCTAGAACGTCGTGGCCACGGTGAAGCGAAACGTTTTTCGCGGCTCCCGCAACAGGAAACTCGGAGCATACGTGTCTTTCGCCAGCTTATACGTGTACGCCCCCGCCGCCGTCATCTGCCACTGTCCGGTCACCGGATCCAGCCGGCCCGGGAACATCTGCGGCGTAATCGGAATCGGCGGATTGGCCGGCGTGTCCAGCCGCACCGGATTGTAGGCCCAGTAGATCCGGAACGGCGCATTGATCACGGGCAGGAACATCTGCAGCTCAAGTCCGGTGGAGACGCGCGGTTTCCAGTTGGTTGCGCTGAGCACCTGCAGGTAGTTGGAAGGCTTCGGATTCAGGATGCCTCCGCCCGCGCAGTTGTAGCCCGCATCCAGCTGCGGGCAGCCAAACGGTGTGCTGATCACCTGGTCGTACTGCGCGGTCGCGATCTGCAGTTGAGAACGCCGGAGGATTGGGTCGATTCCGGTATCAACGAAGGGAGCCAGCACCACGGGTCCGGCGATGGTAATGCGGTATTCAAGATTGCTCCACGCGCTCAGGTCGCCGCCCGGAAACACGATCTGATCGACGGGGATGGGAACCGTCCAGTTGCCGAGGCGCGGATTTGCCGGATTCTTCGGCACCGGAGTTCCATCCGGGTTGGTCAGAGTGATCACGTTCGAGCTGGGCAGGAAAGCCACCGGCGAGACCGACCGGATATCGAATCCGCGAATGTCGTTTTCGCCGCCCATATAGAAGCGCTGGAACGGCGGCGCCACCAGCCCTCCGAACCCGCTGATGTACGATCCGTTCAACGTGAACCCAATCGCATTCCGCCCTTTTTGGACAGGAACGAATCTCTTGTATTGAGCGATGGGACGCACCGACCGCACCGTGCCCCCGATTCCCGCAAGTTCCATTCCCAAGGTCAGCGAGTGTCCGTGGTGTGGCGAGATGCCGCTGTCGAGCGTGTTGAACGAAAAATTGGGGAAGATCTTGCTGGTGACAATTCCGTTGACCGCGTTCGGCCCGGAAATGCCGCGGAACGCGATAAAGTCGAACAGCGTCTTCGAAGCAGTGCTCAGGGGCAGCAGAGTCGAGCGATCGAATGAATACGTAATCCCCACCCGTTTGAACGAACGGCGCAGCGGATAACTCAACGATGAGGTAAAGCCCACACTCGACTGGGAATAGTTCTGGAGATTCTGCAGCACCGCGCTGGGCAAGTTCAGGTTCTGTCCGCTGAAAATCGAAAGCTGTCGCGCCTGGTTATAGCTGACCTTATTCCCGAAAACCGTAAATCCGAATTGCAGCGGGCGGTCGAACATGTAGGGCTGGGTGTAGCCAAACAGCACGCTGCGCGCCAGATTCCCCAGGCTGATCTGCACCTGCAGGGTCTCGCCGCGTCCCAGGAAGTTGTTGGTGGAGTAGTTCAGACCGATGAACGCTCCTTCCAGCCCGCTGACGCCGCCATTCAGACCGATGCTGTTCTTGCCCTTCTCATGCACTTTCAGCGTCAGATCGACTTGCCCGTTCTTCTCGTCCAACCGCTTCTCGGTCATGTTCGGATCGTCGGGCTTGAGCTGGTCGAAATAGGAGAGCTGGTTCAAACGGAGCAGGCTCAGTTCCCACAAGCGCGAGTTGTAGACTCCACCTTCTTCCAGCGCCAGTTCCCGCCGGATCACCTTGTCGCGCGTCGTGGTGTTGCCCTGAAACTCAATGCGCCGTACGTAGAACTGTTTGCCTTCGTCGATGTCGATTTCCAGATTTGCCAGCTTCTTTTCGTCGTCGAAGGTGGTCGACGGTACGCCGGTGTAGTTGATATAGCCGTACTCGCCGTAGGCCTTGCGGAGATTCTCCAGGCCCTTGGCGATCTTCTCCCGGCTGAAGATGTCTCCGTCTTTGAGCGGAAACAAACCGCGCAGGGCGGCGTTATTAGGGAGGAATTTGTTGTTCTTGAAAGTGATCTTGCCCAGACGGTACCTGTCGCCTTCGTCGATGGGCATGGTAATATCGACCGCTTTGCCCGGCCCCGCCTGCAACAACGGAACGTGAAATGCCTTGTGCCCGGTGTCGTGAATCTCCGTCTTGGCATCGCCCGGGACGTTCATTTTGAAATATCCGCGATTCTGATACTCGGCTCGCACCCGCTCGGTGTCTTCCTCGAGTTTGGTGGCGTCGTAAGTCTTGGCGAACAGGTTTTCCAGGAAGATCGAATGCGGAATCCCGACCGGCTTCAAGTTCTTCATGGCCGCCCGCAGAACACGGCTCTTGATGTTCTTATTTCCCTCGAACTTGATCTTGCCGACTTTAACCTTTGGCCCTTCTTTGACGACGAACGTAATGCTCACGGCGGCTGGAGGGATCTGCCGCACTTCCGACCGGATCGTGGCAAACTGCCGCCCGTGCTCGGCGAGCAGTCCTTTGATCGCGACCTCGGCCTTCTTGATGCGCGTAGGATCGTACTGACTCTCAACCACCAGTCCAACCTTTTCCTGCTTGAAGCGGTCCAATATGTCGCTCTGAGAAATGGAACTGGTGCCAAGGTAGTTGATCTCGCGGATCGTGGGCTTTTCCTTCACTTGCACGACAATGCGCCAGCCCTTCGGCGTCTGTTCCCGCAGGAACTTGATGTCTTCGAAATAACCCGTGTTCCACAGCGAGTTGAAGTCGCGTTCTAGGGCCGCGGCGTCGTAGATGTCCCCAGGCTTGGTGAAGATGCGCGAGCGGATGGTCTCGGCGGGGATGCGCCGGTTCCCGGTCACGTTAACCTCCGAGACGACATCGTTCTGCGCCGACGCCACCCCAGTTGCCCCCAACAGCACGGCCAGCGCCATCAAAAGGGCAAACGGACGCCATCCCACATTCATCCAAAACCGTTGAAATGAATGAGATGGCCCCCTCGCGTCCCTCAAATTGCAGGCACGCTCGGGCGCGACAAGGTTCTCCGGATGAAAGCGAAAAGGAATCGCTACGACCTCAGCCTCTGGGATGTAAGAAAACTGTCATTATACGGTAGAGCACAGGAAAGCGTCCAAGCGGCGACTCTCAATGTCCAATCTTCCGGTCGCTCAGGAATCCCTTCATTGTAAGTAATTGCGTTCGCAGGTCAATGGCCACAGGACCACGAATCAGCGGCCACCGATTTTCTCTACCTCAACCAAGACGGAATAAAACGTGGCCGAGTTGCCCATGTCGGTAAGTTTTTCTGAAGTCAGGCTGTTAACACTCTGAAATCCCTTCGCCATCTTCGCCCAGTGGAGGCTCGCGGAGACGACTCCTGGCTGCACTTTGCCATCCACTCTTGCTTTCAGTTCGATGTCTCCGCGCCGGTTGAACACTCGCACCCGGTCGCCATCGGCAATGCCGCGTGCCCGAGCATCCGCCGCCGAAATCTCCAGCAACCCGGGCTCCTCCATCTCCTGCACGGAAGGAACATTGGAAAACGTCGTATTGAGAAAGTTGTCGGCTTTTCGCGCGAGCAATTCCATGGAACTTAAGCCTCGCTTTGCGCCGTGCCGCGACTCCGACGGAGGCGTAAACTCCGCCACCGGATCCAGTCCCTGTCCTTTGAGCGCCTCCGAATAAAGCTCAGCCTTGCCCGACAGCGTGCGGAACCCGCCCTGCGCAAATGGGAGAAACGCAGGGTGCCCCACTTCTCCCTGATTTTGGGAGAAGTGGGGATTTTCGCCGGAATCGTCTCGAACACTCCGCAAAGAATGCTCCGACCCGGAAGCCGGAAGCCGAGAGCCGGAAGCCGAAAAGTTCATCCGCACATGCCCCTGCTCCAGCCGCTCGCGGCTCATTCCCTCCATCCAGAAATCATCGGATTCGAGCGCCAGATCGATCATCTCATCCACACTCTCACGGAAGCACGCTTCTTCAAACCCCATCCGCTCGGCCAGCGCCCGGAACAACTCCACATTCGATCGGCACTCGCCCAGAGGCTCAATCGCCTGGTTCGAGACCTGCATGTAGTAGTGCCCGTATCCCTTCTGCAGATCCTTATGCTCGAAGAATGTGGTCGCGGGCAGCACGATATCGGCGTAGTCGGTGGTGTCGGTAAAGAATTGCTCGTGGACGACCGTGAACAGATCCGGCCGCAGCAAGCCGCGGACCACATCGCGATGATTCGGGCACACCGCCGCGGGATTCGAGTTGTACACGAACAACGCCTTGACCGGCGGATCATTCACCGTATTCAGCGCGCGCCCCAGTTCGACCATATTGATGGTGCGAGCTTCTCGCCCCAGCGCCGTCTGCATAAGCTCCGGCTGCCTTAGAGCCGTGGAGTTGAAATCCGCGGCGCCGCTGAGCGACATCTGCAACCCGCCGCCCACCTCTTTCCATGATCCAGTAATGCACGGCAGCATCACAACCGCACGCGTCGCCATCCCGCCGCCCTCGGACCGCTGCACGCCATAGTTCAGCCGGATCACCGACGGCTTCACCGTCGCATACTCGCGCGCCAGCTTGCGAATGTCGTCCGCGGCAATCCCCGTCCAGTGCGCCACGCGCTCGGGCGAGTACTCTTTCACTTTCTCCCGCAGCTGCTCGAATCCCAGCGTGTATTGCGCAACGTAGTCAGCGTCGTGCAGATTCTCGCCGATAATGACATGCATCATCCCCAACGCCAGGGCAGCGTCCGTCCCAGGATTGATCGGCAGGTACCAATCCGCGCACGCCGCCGTCCGCGTGCGATAAGGATCGATCACCACCAGCTTCGCGCCATTCCGCCGCGCCTCGGCGATGAACGGCCACAAATGCACGTTGTTCCCGTGAATGTTCGACGCCCACGCAATGATGTATTTCGAATGCCGGAACTGCTCCGGCTCCGTCCCCAGCTTCACGCCCAGGACGGATTTCAGCCCCGCCTCGCCGGCTGCCGAGCAAATCGTGCGATCCAGCTGCGAAGCCCCCAGCCGATGGAAGAACCGCCGGTCCATAGACCCGCCATTCAGCGCCCCCATCGTCCCGCCATACGAGTAAGGCAAAATCGCCTCGTTCCCAAACTCCGAAGCAATCGAGCGAAGCCGTGACGCAATCTCGTCAAGCGCCTCATCCCAAGAAATCCGTTGCCAGGTTTGTGTGGCGCGGGCACTCCTGCCCGCGCCCGCCGCATCCGCGGCGGGCCCTTTAGGGCCAACCCGTCTCATCGGATACAGAACCCGATCCGGCGAATACACCCGATCCAGATACTTCGCCACCTTCGCGCACAAAAACCCACGCGTCACCGGATGCTCCGGATCCCCCTGAATCTTCACCGCCCGCCCATCCTGCACGGTAATCAGCACCCCACAAGCATCGGGGCAGTCGTGCGGACAAGCGGCATGAACCACTTTCTTCATAAACAAGAATTATAGGGGAGGGCGAGCCACTGTGCGGGCCCAAACGAGATTATGTGGGGGACGGAACTACGCAGCGGGCAGCCGTCTTTGACGTTCTGGGGCCGCCTACTCATACGCGCCAACTTGAAGCAGAATTCCTCCGGGACAAGTCGGAAGAGACCCTTCAGTATGATGTTCACTATGGACAATTGCTGGCAGGTGTCGGCGGACGCTTGGATCGCGGACATGGGTGAATTTGGCGATTTTGGACGACGCTATGTGCTCGACCCCGTCATGCTACCCCGCGCCCTCTCGCGGTCACCCAAGAAAGCCCTTGATGTTGGCTGTGGCGAAGGCCGCTTCTGCCGCATCCTCAAGCCGCATGGTGTGAGGGTCACAGGCATTGATCCGACGCCCGCGCTGCTTGCCGCCGCTCGCGCACGCGATCCGGAGTGTACGTATCTCGAAGCTGCAGCTGAACACCTTCCATTTGACGACGATGCCTTCGACCTCGTCATTAGCTACCTGTCCTTGATCGACATTCCAGACTTGCACGCGGCCATCTCGGAGATGGCCCGTGTGCTGAATCCCGGCGGTGCCGTTCTGATCGCGAATCTCAACAGTTTCAATACGGCGTGTAGTGGCTGGGTTAAGGGAGGCGCTGGCGAACGCCTCTATTTTCCAATCGACAACTATCTTCAAGAGCGGTCTGTTTGGATCGAGTATCGTGGAATCCGCGTGCTGAATCATCATCGTCCGATGAGCACCTACATGCGTGCGCTCCTCGATGCGGGCCTCAGCCTCACCTATTTTGATGAACCGTCACCGCGTCCCGACGCGCCGGAGCCGAAAGCAACGGCCTATCGCCGTGTGCCTTGGTTCCACGTAATGGAATGGATGAAGCCTGCTTAAGTTAAACGCTTATAGGGTGCAGCCCGGTGCTTTTGCGGGAAAGGCCCCTACTTCATCTCCAGCACTTCCTTCTCTTTCGCCTTGCTCATCTCTTCCATCTTCCTGATTTCGTCGTCGGTGAGCTTCTGGATTTCATCGAGCGAGCGCTTCTCTTCATCTTCCGTGATCTTTTTGTCTTTCATCGCCTTCTTGATGGCGTCGTTGCCGTCGCGCCGAATGTTGCGCACGGCTGTGCGATGCTCCTCGAGCACTTTGTGCAGATGCTTGACCATCTCTTGGCGGCGCTCCTGAGTAAGAGCCGGAATAGGGACGCGGATCAGCTTGCCGTCGTTCATGGGATTCAGGCCGAGGTCTCCGCCGCGAATCGCTTTTTCGATCGCTCCCAGCTGCGATGGGTCGAACGGCTGCACCGTAATGAGCTGCGCCTCCGGCGCATGCACCTGCGCCACCTGGTTCAACGGCATCTGCGAGCCGTAAGCGTCGACGGTCACGCCATCCAGCATGTGCACCGATGCGCGCCCGGTCCGCGTGGCCGCCATCGCCTTGCGGAAGTCCTCGACCGCCTTGTCCATGCGGGTCTTGAGATGCGCGTACGTATCTTTCAGCCCTGCGATTGATGCCATGATCGCCATAACGTCGCTCCATTCGCTTGATCAAAACGTCGAATTATAAATGCCTAAAGGGCATGTTGCGGAAATCAGTAAAAGCTCAGGTTTGCCACTCTGCGCCCGGCATGATGCGTTTCATGAATTCGTCGAAGAGTGGCACAGTGAAAGCAGTGTCTCCGTGACTAGGGCTCCAAATCATTCCTTTCCCAATCAAACTGCTGCGTACAGGGCCAAGTGAGGAAACTGATCTTCCAAGTTGTTCAGCGATGTCTCCAGAACGATGCGGCCCAGGGCCGAGTTCAGACATGGCACGCAGGTAAGTTCTCTCGGAGGGCGTGAGCCGATCGAATCTAACACGGAAAAAGCTCTCATCAAGCGCCGCAATGGCCGCATTCGAGGCGGACTCGACGTCGGCAAGCGTAATCGGGCTTTGGCTGGCTCGATTCCATGCATGCTTGCCCCACTCCTGCAGGAAATATGGATATCCCTTGGTGCGGCCGATAATAGCCGCGACGGCCTCATCGGTGTAGTCGGCTCCCTCATTCTTTGCAGGCTTGACAATGGCCGATTCGGCTTCGACGGCATTCAGGGGCCCGACCATTGGAAAGTCGAAAAGGCGTTCGGCGTACGACTTCGCATTGCCGGTCATGCCTCGCAGTTGTGGTAAACCCGCACCCACTATGGTGACGGGCAGTCCGCCCTGCGAACACCGATGGAGCGCAGATATCAATGCCGCGAGCTGATTCTCCTTCACGTACTGTAGTTCGTCGATGAAGAGAGCGACAGCCGTATTTGCTGCTCTCGCAGCGCCGCCTACCTGCTCAAGCAGTGCACACAAGTCGATTTCTAGATCGCCATTGTCCGCAAGACCCGGTTCCGGGCCATAGTCGAGGCCAACCTCGATGTCCTTGTACGATACTTTTAAGGCCTTAGCAAATCCTGCTAGGGCGCGCAGAGCGTGTTGTGCGGCATTCTTCGCCGCCTCAACATGGTTGAGTCGCAGAAGGGCTTGGCGCACTTGTGGTGCCAGAATGGCCGGCAAGGACTTGTTTTCAGGGGCCTCGATCCGAACCCCATGGATTCCCTCAGCCTCTGCATCCTTTCGGACTTGATCGAGGAGCACTGTCTTTCCGACGCCGCGAAGACCAACCATCAGTACGCTCTTCGCTGGTCTGCCTCGTCTGATCCGCTCGAGTGCAACTCTGAGTTGCCCTCTTAGCTCGTCGCGGCCAGCCAATTCGGGAGGCGGCGAACCTGCTCCGGGAGAATATGGATTCTTGACGGCATCCACGGGAATATATAGCTAAGTTACAGAAATTATGTCTAAGCGATAATATTCCTAATTTGTGTATAAATTCAACCCGAGATCCTACGCGCTGACCAGCGACCCGATCTTCTCGCCCAGCACCACGCGGCGGATGTTGCCGTGCTGATTCAGGTTGAAGACGACGATGGGCAGATTGTTGTCTTTGCACAGGGAAATCGCGGTGGAATCCATCACTTTCAGGCCCAGCTTGAGCACGTCC
>DASQGJ010000039.1:0-207128 GCA_035632675.1 Candidatus Dormiibacterota bacterium | reverse complement strand
CTTCCCGTTCTCCTCGACCAGCGCTTTGCTATAGACCCTTGCTTGCCCTCCTGCCTAACCTTGCGATCAAACAGGTGACTGTGCTCGAGCCCCGGACGCCGCACCAACCGGAAAAACTTAAGAAGCTGTCAAAGAACGATCCTGTTGTACTCTTTCTATTTTTTCAGTCAATGAAAAATACGTGTTTGTAAGTACACGTATTTTCAATCGAGTGCACGCCGTTCACAGGGCGGTGACCGGAAATGGTGCAGCCGGGAAACACATTTCTCGCAGAAGCCGCACGGGACGCGGCTTTCCGCAGGATTCATCGGCTGCGGTCAATATTAGGGATGACGCCAAGATTTGTTGCCCGGCTGTGAAAATCACGCACTTGCCGCGTGGGGCAGGGAGTTTGGGAATGAGTCTGCGAGCGAGGGCGCGCGAAAAGCAACCCCTCAGGGGCTGAAGCCCGCTCTAGGGAGTCACGCCTTGCGCGGCCCTGGAAGGGCCGCTCTTCCACGGCAGTACTGACATCGATCTCCGAAAGGCTTTGGCGGAAAGAGCAGCGCTTGGGCGCTTGTCGGGTGTGGCGGCGAGACGCCGCCACTATAGCCGCCGGGACGGCGGCGCTACGCTACCTCGATCTTTTCGTCTGCCAAGGCCTTGTCGGACTCGTCAGTGCCGGTCAGTTCAAAGGAGTTTGTCAGGACGGCTTTGCCTTTTTCCACGCTGGTGATGACGTAGGAACAGCCGAGCCAGTGGGCTTCGGCATGATCGGTCTTCGACCACTGGGCGGGGTGGTCGGGGTGGGAGTGGTAGAAACCGACGATGTCTTCGCCGCGGTCGCGGCCCTCGCGCTGGATGCGCACCAGTTCTTTGGGATCGATGTTGTAGCGGTTGTGCGCGGAGTCGGTGCGGGTATTGCCGCATCGGGCGGTGCTAGTCGCGATGCGAGTGCCGTCGTCTTCGAAGCGGCCGAGGAGGACTCCGCAGCATTCGTGGGGATACGTTTCTTCGCCGTGGCGGCGTATCGCTTCGTAGTCGGTACGTGTGAGCTTCAGCATATGTGCAAATTGCTGATTGATGACTGTTGACTGATGATTGAGAACCAAGCGAAACAAGCCTTTCAATCAGCAATCACAAATCATCAATCAGCAATCTTTCTTCATCCTTCGGTCCAGAATCTTTCGCTCAGATATTTGTCGCCGGAGTCGCAGAGGATGGTGACGATGACGGCTTCCCGGCCTCGCTTCAGGGGCAGGTCGCGGGCGATCTTGAGGCATCCAACGACGGCGGCGGCGGCGGAAACTCCGACCAGCAGTCCCGCGGTGCGGGAGAGCTGGCGCGCCATGGCGTAGGAGTCTTCGGTGGAGATCTCGAGATTACCGTCGGCGAGCGCGGGATCGTAGATTTTTGGAACGATGGCGCTGGCCATATGCTTGGCGCCTTCGATGCCGTGGAACGAAGAGTCGGGCTGTAGCGAAATGCATTGCACTGCGGGATTCAGCTCTCTCAGGCGGCGCGTGGTGCCCACGAAGGTGCCGCTGGTACCGAGCATGGCGACGAAATGAGTGAGGCGTCCCTGAGTCTGCTGCCAGATTTCATTGGCCGTGCCCAGGTAGTGCGCCTTCCAGTTGGCGTCGTTGGAGTACTGATCGGCATAGAAGTACTGATCGGGATGTGCGGCGGCCAAGGAGCGAGCGAGGCGGATGGAGCCGTCGGATCCGTCAGCCGGATCGGTATAGAGAATGTTGGCGCCGTAGCCTTGGAGAATCTGCTTGCGCTCGCGGGAAACATTTTCCGGCATGCAGAGGGTGACGGGAAATCCTTCGGCGGCGCCGAGCATGGCGTAGGCGATTCCGGTGTTGCCGCTGGTGGAGTCGAGCAGGATCTTGCCGGGGCGGAGCTTGCCGCTGGCGCGGGCTTCGGCAACGATGTTGGCAGCGGCACGGTCTTTGACCGAACCGCCGGGGTTATACCATTCGGCCTTACCCAAAAGTGTTATGCCGGGCAGGTCGCGGGTTAGGGCATCGAGACGCACCAGCGGCGTGTTCCCGATGCGCTCAACCAGGCTGTGGCCGAGCGTTTCGCCCAGCCCAGAGCCGAGTTCCGGCGGTTGGGATGAGAGCTGCGCCGAAAACAGAGCCGCCGTTTTGGTTGAGCTGTACGTCATGTTGAACTGAGCCGCCGTGACCAACGTAATGTGCTATATGGCCGGAAACGCGGTATGTAGTACCTTGTTTAGATGAATCAGATTCGTCCGGCGATGCAGCTCATGTAAAGTTACGCCTGGTTCATATTCCGGCTCTTATAAAGATGCATCCAATAAGCGAGCGTCGCCGGCAAGGAAAGGTTGAAACAAACAAGCAATGGTGAAACCAATTGAAGCACGAACCTATGAAGAAGCGCTGGCCTGGCTGCGCGATAACGGGTTCGACGTAACGGACGCACCGGGCACGACCACCCGCGTCTTCCTGCGAAAGTATAACGTATCGGCCGCGATCCAGAAGACGCCGGAAGACGGCGTGAAGATCTTTGCCTACCCCGGATATTTGATCGGCAGCGAGATATCGAAGCTGGTGAACCGTGGATACCAGCAGTTTCTGAAGACGTCGAAGCAAGAAGTTGCGGCTACGGCCGACCATCTGAAGGCACTGCAGACATTCTCCGAAGAGTTGAAGGTGGCGCTGGCGCTGCCCAGCCTGTACAACGAGTCGCTGGGGACGGTGAGCGAGTCGTATCACTATGACCGCATTGAAAACCGCGACAAGGCGACTGTGGACCGGCCGAAGCGTCCGTGGGAAGTAGCGGGGAAAGAAGCGGCTGTGGCGGCGAAGAAGGGGCGGGCATAAGGGCGCTTCTTCGCATCTTTGCGGCCCAGCAACCGCTAAGGTGTGAGCGAGTACAGAGGTCCTTCGGCCTGCAAAAAACGCAGGCCTCAGGATGACAAGGCTTAGTTACTTGGTTTCATCCGGGTTCACAGCGGGCGGGGACGCGGGTATTTTCCCGGCGAGGTTCTCTTCCGCTTTCTGGTGCAGTTCACGCGACCTGGCCAGCTCCCGTTCCGCATCAGCTTTCCTTCCGAGCGCCTGATAGAGGCGGCCCAACTGGTAGTGCGCGTCGGGCTGACCTGGCTCGAGCTTCACGGCCTGCAGAAGGGCGGGTTCCGCTTCCTTGTAGTTCTTCTGGCTTAGATAGAGGGCTCCAATATCCACGTAAGCGATGCGGAGATCCTTCTTCGCGTGGATCGCGCGCTGGAGCAGGGGCAGGGCCGCGTCGGAGTTATTGTTCTTCCATTCGATATCGCCGAGGTAGGCCAGCGACTGGGCATGATTGGGATCGAGGGCGAGCTCCAGTTCGAATTCCTTTTTGGCGTCGTCATAGCGCTGCGACTTCCAGTAGAGGTAGCCGAGTCCGAAATGAACGTTGGGTTCCCTGGGAGAGATCCTGGCGGCAGTTTCGAACTCGGCGAGGGCTTCGGGAGTCTTTCCCAAGCCGTCGAGGGCCTCGCCCATCAGGATGTGGGTCGGAGCGGAGTCAGGGCTCTGCTGCAGCAGAAGGCGAAACTCCTCGCGGGCGCAATCGAGTTTCCTGGCCCAGAGGCAGCTCTGGGCGAGCATCTGGTGGAGTTCAGCGTTGCCTGGGTCGGCTTTGGCGGCGGGTTCGAGATATTGCGCGGCCAGGTCGAATTTCTTCTCGCCGTAATAGCAGATGCCCAATAGCGTGCGAGCCTGGGTGCTGGAGGGATCGGCGGCGAGAGCGGCGCGCAGGGCGGTAGCGGCGGAGGAATAGTGTCCCTGCTTGAACTCGGCGAGGCCGAGATTGAGGCGAACGGTGGGCAGGTTGGGATTCAGCTTGAGAGCCTTGCGGTAGGCGGCGGCGGCCTCGTCATATTTCTGTTCTTTGGAAAGGTCGACCCCGAGGGCGGCGAAGGCTGCGGCGTCGGATGGATTGCGCGCGGTGAAGGCTTTCCAGGCTTGCACGGCCTCGGGCCACTTCTGCTGCTGCTCGAGCGCGATAGCATCCGCGGGGCTCGGGGCCTGGGCTGGCGTCAGGACGGGCACCAGCAGCACGGCAGCAGCGATGGTTAGCCAATTCGGCATAGGGCTGAATCCAATCCTACACAGTTCGCAATTGTGAGCCCAGGCGGCGGGGATATGGCGGAGATCAGTTCGTACTCAGGGCAAGAAAATGCCGCCCGCACCTGGTTGGATGCGGGCGGCGATGGTTGAAGGCACAAGTGCCGTTTAGAAGATCGCCTTCAAGGCGAGTTGCCACTGGCGCCCGTCAAAGGCCTTGGTGACCTCGCCGAAGTTGCCAGCGCCTGCGTTCAGACCAATGCCACCGTTGTTGGCATCGCCGTTAAACTGCGTGTGGTTCCAGGCGTTGAAAGCTTCAGCACGGAACTCCATCCGGAAGCGCTCCGACACGGCGAAGTTCTTCATCAACGCCAAGTCGAAGTTGTTGCGTCCCGGTCCACGGATGCCGTTAAACGGCATGTTGCCATAGCAGTCGGGCCCTGTGAGACACAACCCATTTGCCTGCGTAGGAGCGGTGAAGTTTCCACTGAACCATTGCGCAACCGTCTTCGGGTAGGAGATGGACCCGCTGACAAAGGGACGGGTACCGGTGTTGCCGATAATGCTGGCAGCCGTTTCCCCGGATGCTCCCAGGTTCAGAGGAGCTCCAGTTTCCTCGGTGATGATTCCGGAGAACTGCCACCCACCAAGCGTGCCCTTGAGCAGCTTGTTGGTATCGCTCCGGAACAGAGGAATGTCGTACACAAAGTTGGCAAAGAAGACGCTCCTGCGGTCAAACTGAGACGGACCGTAGTTATACGGCCAGCCCGCGTAGGGGTTGGTTGCATTGTTGAGGTCGCCGCCGCTTCCATTGCTGGTAGTCGAATCGTCAGCCTTCGAAAACGTATAGGCGACTTGCAGATGCAGGTCGTGGTGCACGGTTCCAGTCAGCGAGGTCTGCAGCGAGTTGTACTTCGAGTTTCCCTCGTTGAAGGCCAAGCGGATTCCGCCGAAACCGGGATAAGTGACATCTTCATTGTTGAGCGCATGAGCTGCCACCATACCCGGCAGATCTGCCAAAGGTGGCAGGTTGACCGCCTGGTAGAAGTTCTGGTGGCGACCCTGACTTCCCACATAGGAAACGTTCAACACAGTGTGAGTTCCGAGTGCTTGCTGAACTCCCAGGCTGTATTGAGTGCTGGTGGGCGGCTTATAGGGCTGAGCGATACCGGTCACGCCGAGCGGGAGAACCGGCAAGTTCGCAGCAGCGATGATGTTGCCGCTAGTGACGTCGAGTCCCGGGTTCGACAGCGAAACGTTGTTGAGAGTTGGGTTCGGATCGCCCGGAGGGTTCACGGCACCGTTATACATGTCGTTGCCCTGAATGCGCTCGTACATAATTCCGAAACCGCCACGAATCACGGTCTTGCCCTGACCCGTCAGATCGTAGGCAAAGCCGAGGCGCGGTCCCCAATTGTTCCATTTGCTATCAACGAGACCTTTGGGGATGCCGTTCTTGCCGCCGACTCCAATCCCGTTCAGATAGAACTGATAGCCGCCGAAGGTCGAATTGGCCACCAAGCCGGGACTGGCTCCGCCAGCACACGCGGGAACGGAGTTGCTGCTGCAGATGTGCCCGTTGGAGTCGAACGTCGCCACCTTGTTGGGATCGTAAAGGTTGGGGTAGAAGTTCGAGGACAACTGGCTGGCTTCGTAGGTGTGCGGAATACCATCCCACCGCAGGCCAAGGTTCAGAGTCAAGCGGTTGTTTACGCGCCAGTTGTCTTGTACGTAGGCTGCCGGAGAGATGTTGTTCCAGTGGCCGCTGATCTTGGCACCATCCTCGGAATAGGACTGCGCAAGTCCCATGACGAAGTCGGCATAGTCATAGCCGCTGAATGCGCCGTTGAAGGTGAAGTTGCCCTGGGTATTGGCGAAGGCGTCCTGGATCTTCTTGTACATCGCCCAGCTGAAGCCGAACTTGAACTGGTGAGCACCCTTGGTCCAGGAGAGATCGTCACGGAACTGATAGTCATCGGCCTTGTTATTCCAAGGCATCCAGTTGACGGTGTAGTTCGATCCCGTCACGCCGGACAGGTTGATCGATGGAATTCTGGTTTGAGTGTTGGGGAACGCGTTGAACAGCCGGTTCGGACCCTCAGTGAAGCTGGAGGGCTGAGAGACCAATCCCACGGGGAGAATGTGGATGCGGTTCCCGTTGTAGTTGAACGCGACCTCGTTGAGCAGGGTCGGGCTGATCACGTGAGTCGCGTGAACGACGGCGCTGTACGACGGGTTGCCAAAGGTATCGCCCACCGAAGGAGTGCTATCGCCGCTCCACTGCGAGGTTCCGTAGGTCTGCGAAATCTGCTCGGAGATCCAGTGACCAAAGATGGAGAACTTGCTGCTGAACTGGTGATCGACGCGAGCGATTTGTTCCGTCAAATAAGTGGGTGTGTTGTTTCCACCTTGGAAGAACGCGCCATTGTTCGGGGCGGGGAAGATGCCGCCGTATTTGCCGCCGCCATTCAGCAGCGCGGTCGCATTGCTGTCAATCAGACAAGACGGAATCGTATTGCCGGGGAAGGGCGACCCGGGGATCAGCGTCGCCTGAACCGCAGCGGAGCAATTCGAGCCGAAGTTCGCGACGCCCGTGGGCACCACAGCATTGGTCGGCTTGCCGTTGAAGGTCGCCGGCAGCACCGCGCCGGTGCCAGTGCCCCCCGCGTCTGGATAAGAACTCGCCAGCGGGAACGTGTTGTTCAGCAACCCACCGTCGACCTCTCTGCGCCATTCCTGGTTGTAGAAGAAGAACGTTGGATGGGCATCGCCGCCTGGAATCTTGCCGCCGACGTTGAAGCCGAAAATGTTGTAGCGGAGTTCGGCGACCTTGTTGAGGGTTCCGTTAGGGTTCTGCCGCGGGTTGAAGTAGTTGCGGGCGTTGAGAGCGTCGTTGCGGAAGAACTCCCATGCTTCCGCGTGGAATTGCTTGCTTCCCGACTTGATGACCGTGCTGATGGTCGCGGCGGTCGCCAGCCCGTATTCGGCGCTGTAGTTGGAGGTCATATTGCGGAATTCCGCAATGGAGTCAATCGACGGCATGACGCTGCCGCTGCTGCCGCCACGGTCGAGGTTTTCACCGCCGTCAATCAGCTGCAGGTTGTGGCCCGCACGCTGGCCGTTGACGCTGACGTTGCTGTCGCCACTGACTGGGGTGAACCCCACGCGGGCGCTCTGAATGCTGGACGCACCGGGCGTCAGAGCAAACAGCTCGTAGAGGCTGCGGCCGTTGGTAGCGAGCTGTGTGATCTGCTGTCCCGTAATCAGGGTGCTGGCCTCGCCGCTATCGGTCTGCACGGTAATGGCGTTGGCTTCGACCGTTACCTGCTCCTGCGCGCTTCCGACCTGCAACTTGAAATCGATGCGGGTACGATCGCCGACGTTCAGCGTAATGTTCTTCTGCTCGGCGGCCTTGAAGCCGGTGGCAGTGGCGCGGGCAGTGTAGTTTCCGATATGGAGGTCAGGCGCTACGTATTGGCCGTCGCTGTTGCTGGGGAGGGTGCGTGTCACCCCGGTGTCATTGTTGGTGAGAGTGACCGTCGCGTTGGCAACAGCAGCGCCCGAAGGATCGGTAACCGTTCCGAGGATGGTCGCTTCCTGCGCCAGGCCTTGGGCTGTGAAGATGATTACGAGGGCCGCGAGCAACACTGCCAAATGCAGATTGCTGCGTTTCAAGAAGACGCCGAAGCTCCCGACGTTCGTGGGCGAGAGGGATCTCATGTCCTGCCTCCAAAGTTACGTTTCACTCACGGGTATGGGACAGGCATAGGCCAACCCAGGTTTTCCGTGAACGTTTACGGTGTTACATCTGTTGAATGACCGTTGTCAAGCACAAAAACGTTATCGTATTGGAGTAAAAGGGTTAGCGGGTGGCAAATTTGGGGCTATACTTCGCTTCAACAGGCGTTGCATCAAGGGAAAAGAACGGTGCAACTGCAATAAACAGGCTGCCAGCGGGGTTAGGGAGGCCGATCTGATGATTCACCGAACGGTAGTGCCAAGCCTGATTCTCAGTGTGTTCTGTTCGGCAGCTCTGTTTGGCCAGCAGGGAGCGGCTCCGGTCGCGGCTCCGGTCGCGGAACCTGAGTTTCCCGTCATGCTGCAACAGAACGTGACCGCAGGCAAGACTCCGGTGGGATTCAAGATCCAGGCAAAACTATCCATAGCCACCCTGATGGGTGGGACGGTGATTCCAAGAAATGCGACGCTTTCTGGCGAGGTCATCGAATCCATCGCAAAGACTGCGACCGATCCGTCGCGACTGGCCATTCGCATGGATTCGGTACAGTGGAAAAACGGAAGTGTACCCGTCAAGGTATTCATTACGGACTGGTATTACCCCACGATCAGCGAGGCGGGGCAAAACCTGCAATACGGTCCACCGCAGCCTGCGAACCGGACCTGGAACGGGCAGGGACAATATCCCGATCCCAATTCGAAGGTGTACCGGCCGTTTCCAAGTGACGGCACCGAGCAGAGTTCGTCGGTTCCGGCCACGCCATCCTCAACTACGTCGAACCACAAGACTCAAATGAAAGACATTCAGGCGGAGCGTAGTGGTGACGGCACCATCGCGCTCACGTCGAAGCACGCCAATATCAAGCTGGAAAAGTACACGACTTATGTCCTGTCGGCCGGCGATCTGGTGCCGCAAAAGTAGATTCTTCCTGCAGATGCACGCTCCGGAGGATCTCCGCGGTTGACAAGCATTCCTTGACCGCGAGATTGCACTGTGCTACAAGCGACGGTCGACCGTAATCGTTAACGGAAACGCTCTTAGTGAACCGCGTAGCCCGCGCGGCGGTGGAATTGTGCGGGTTACCGGAGGAGGAACTTCATCATGGAAACACGTCTTAGGGCCGTAGCGCTGGCTTTTTCCCTGCTTCTCATCATTCTTCCCTGCGCCGCGCAGAGCAATAGCGGCGCCCTCTATCTGGACCCTTCCAAGCCTATCGACGCGCGCGTGGACGACCTGATCAAACGCATGACTTTGGAGCAGAAAGCGACGCAACTGGTGAACCAGGCGCGAGCGATTCCAGAGCTCCAGGTCCCGAACTATGACTGGTGGAGCGAGGCGCTGCACGGTGTTGCCAACGCTGGTACCGCCACGGTTTTTCCTGAGCCAGTAGGGCTGGCGGCGACGTTTGACGATTCGCTCATTCATGAGATGGCGGTCGTGATCGGCACGGAAGCCCGGGCCAAACACAATCAGGCAGTGCGGGCCGGGCGGCGGGACATTATGGAGGGGCTGGATTTCTGGTCCCCGAACATCAACATCTTTCGTGATCCACGGTGGGGACGCGGGCAGGAAACCTACGGGGAGGATCCGTTCCTGACGGGGCGCATGGGTGTGGCGTTCGTGACCGGGCTGCAAGGGGACGATCCGAAATATTTTCGTGTGATTTCGACGCCGAAACATTTTGCTGTACACAGCGGGCCGGAGCCGACGCGGCACAGCATTGACGTTCAAGTCTCGAAACACGACATGGAAGATACGTACCTGCCGGCGTTTCGCGCGACTGTGGTGGATGGCAAGGCGGAGTCGGTGATGTGCGCCTACAACCGCGTCAACGGACAGCCGGCGTGCGCCAATACGTTTCTGTTGAAAGATCAACTGCGCGGGGCGTGGAAGTTCAACGGGTATGTGGTCTCCGATTGCGATGCCATCGTCGACATCTTCCAGGGACATCATTTCGTCAAGAGCCAGGCTGAGGCCGCGGCGGTGGCCATCAAGACGGGGATGGATAACGAGTGCGCGGACTTTTTCACCATCACGAAGGATGATCACGACTACAAGCCCTTTGTGGATGCGGTGAAGCAAGGGTTGCTGACGGAGGCCGATCTCGATGTCTCGCTGCGGCGGCTGTTTACGGCGCGGATGCGGCTGGGAATGTTCGATCCTCCTGCGATGGTGCCTTACGCGAACACGCCCGAGTCGGAGATTGACAGCGCCCCGCACCGGCAACTGGCGCTGAAGATTGCGCGGGAGTCGATGACGCTGCTGAAGAACGATGGCGTACTGCCGCTGGGTCCGAATGCGAAGAAGATCCTGGTCGTGGGGCCGCTGGCGGAGTCGACGGAGGTGCTGCACGGAAACTACGCCGGGACAGCGTCCCATGCGGTGAGTGCGTTGGATGGCATTCGCAAGCAGTTCGGCGGGGCTCAGGTGACGTACGAACCGGGGACAAACTTCCTGCGGGAGCTCCAACCCGTACCAACGGCGGTGCTTACGACCGAGGACGGCAAGCCCGGAGTCAAAGGCGAGTACTTCGCGGGTGACATGAATGGTTCGCCGCAGGTTACGCGGGTTGATCCGATCGTCGATCTGCAGACCCTGCGTTTCAGGCCAGATCCGGTGGCCTTCAAGGGCCCGGAGGGGATGAAAGAGTTTTCGGTGCGCTGGACCGGATTTCTAACTCCGAGCGAGTCGGGCACCTACCAGATCGGCCTGGCAGGATCGAATGAGCGCATGTGGCTCGACGGCAAACTCATTGTCGATGACCCGGTACTGCACGATCCCAATGTGCAGACCTCCACCGTAACCCTGGAAAAAGGCCATCGCTATCCTGTGAAGGTCGAGTTCCTCAAGGGCGCCTTCCATATCAAGATGGTATGGCAGCCGACGGGAAAGGATCCGATGATCGAAGCCACGTCCGCCGCGCAAAAAGCGGATGTAGTCGTCGCGGTGCTGGGCATCACTTCGCGGCTTGAGGGCGAGGAGATGAAGGTCGATGTCCCGGGATTCCGCGGAGGCGATCGCACCAGCCTCAATCTGCCTGAAGAAGAGAGCGCGCTGCTCGGAGCATTGAAGGGCACCGGCAAGCCGCTCGTCGTCGTGCTGATGAATGGCAGCGCGCTGGCGGTGAACTGGGCCAACGATCACGCCAATGCCATCCTCGATGCCTGGTATTCGGGCGAGGAAGGCGGAACGGCGATCGCCGAGACCCTGGCCGGAGTGAACAATCCTGCCGGACGTCTCCCGGTGACTTTCTACAAAGGCACCGAACAGTTGCCCGACTTCGAAGACTACGCGATGAAGAACCGCACCTATCGCTACTTCACGGGCGAGCCGCTGTATGGATTCGGGCACGGGCTGAGTTACACGACCTTCGAATACAGTGGGATGAAGCTGTCGAGCCCGCAGTTGCAGGCGGGCAACCCGCTGGACGTCGAAGTGGACATCAAGAACACGGGCAAGCGCGATGGCGACGAGGTGGCAGAGCTCTATATCGGCTTCCCGAAGGTCGCTGGCGCGCCGCTGAAAGCACTGCGCGGGTTCACACGCGTTCACCTGAAGGCGGGCGAGCAGCAGCACGTGAAGCTGACACTCTCACCGCGTGATCTGAGCTATGTGAACGAGGCGGGAGACCGGCTGATGGCGGCGGGAGATTACGTTATCACCGTCGGCGGAGGGCAGCCGGGAACGGGCGCGGCCCACGCGGATTCTCACTTGATGATTCAGGGAGAACAGAAGCTGCCGGAGTAGATCGAAAGCAACTGCATTCACCACGAAGGACACGAAGGGGCACGAAGGAATTCGAACGCTGCCTTCGTGTCCTTTGTGTGCTTTGTGGTTCAATGAAGGTGCCGGCTCCCTATGATCACTCGTGGTTTCCTGGCTGCTGTATTGCTGATGCTTGCGAGCGCTGCTTTCGTGGCGCGGCCCGACGCTCAGACGACTGACACTCCCAAAGCGGGGCCGGTCGCGGTGTCCGGCAGTCCCATCCTATTCTCATTTCAGGCAATCGACTTCAAGCTCGACAGCAACGAGAGCCCCGAGCACCATGCGCCGGAAACCATGGCGGGCGGCGTGGCCGTCTTCGACTACAACAATGACGGCAAGCTCGACATTTTCTTCACCAACGGCGCCGACCTGAAGACTCTCAAGAAGGATTCTCCGAAGTACTACAACCGGCTTTTCGAGAACGACGGCAAGGGGCACTTCACCGACGTGACCGAGAAGGCCGGGCTGGCGGGAACGGGCTATGACACCGGCGTTGCCATCGGCGACTACGACAACGATGGCTACGAAGACATTTTTGTCGCCGGGGTATATCGCAATACGCTCTATCACAACAATGGGAACGGGACGTTCACCGACGTCACGGCGAAGGCTGGCCTGAACAAGGCGGATGCGGAGTACGGCCCGCTGTGGGCCGTGGCGGGCGCGTGGATTGATGTGAACAATGACGGGTTGCTCGATCTTGTCGTGATCAACTACATGAAGTGGGATTTCGATCACGAGCCGGTGTGTCCGGGATTCGGGCACACGGACTATTGCCATCCGAAGATGTACAAACCCACGCCCAGTCAGCTGTTCATCAACAACGGGGATGGGACGTTCCGCGATGCGTCGGTGGAGGCGGGATTTCGCGCGCATCCTGGGAAAGGCATGGGCGTGGCAGCGGCGGACTCGGAACTTAGCGGGAGGATGGACCTGATCATCCCGAACGACAAGCTGATGAATTCGTTTTACCGCAGCAAGGGCGGCGGCAAGTTCGAGGAGGTTGGGTTTGAAGAGAATGTCGCGCTGCGCGAGGACGGCGTTTACATCTCGGGCATGGGAGTGGATTTTCGCGATCTGGATAACGATGGGTATCCGGACATTGTGATTGTCGCGCTCGATGGGGAGACGTTCCCGATTTACAAGAACACGGGCAAGGGGAGCTTTGTTGAGGTCACGCGCGAGAGCGGCATGACCAAGATGAGCTTACCGATGGCGGGATATTCTCCGACAATCGCCGATTTCGACAACGATGGGTGGAAGGACATTTTCGTTTCGCGCGGACATGTGCAGTCGATGTTGTCGACCAACCTGGCGATTGAGCAGCCGAATACTGTTTTCCGCAATCTGGGCGGGATGAAGTTTGCGGCGTTGACGGCGGAAGCGGGGCTGACGGCGCACGCTCCGTCGCGGCATCGCGGGTCAGCGGTGGGGGATCTGAATGGCGATGGCAAGCTGGACGTGGTAGTCAATTCGCTCAACGCGCCCGCGGAAATCTGGATCAACCAAAGTCCGGGGAACAATCATTGGATTGAGTTCAAGCTGCAGGGGACGAAGAGCAACCGCGACGGCATTGGGGCGCGGATCAAGGTGGTCACGAAGTCCGGCGCGCAGTACAACCACATGACGACGAGTTGCGGATACGCCTCGTCGAGCGCGGGGCCAGTGCACTTCGGACTGGGTGCGGACGCCTCGGCGGATTTGGTGGAGATTCGGTGGCCTTCGGGGATTGTGCAGCAGATGAAAGATGTGGCGGGGGATCGGGTGGTGGTGGTGAAGGAGGCGGCGAAGTAAAGGGAAATCGCCGCTTGCAACAGTCACGCCCCGAAGCCCATCGCTGGGAGGCCGGAATGTGGCACTATGAGGTTTTCCATGGACGCGGAACCGGCGACAACCCGCATCACGTTGGCAGCCGGAATCGCTGCTCTAATTGGCCCCTTTTGCGCCGTCCTTCCTTATACGGACTATCTCCGGTTCCTCCCGATTTCGGATCTCGCACTGGTGTGGCTGTTGGCGGCTATCGGGGCCATAGGCATCGGCATCGGCGTCTTTGCGTTTCGCAGAGGGAGCAAAATCGCGGGTACAGTTTGCTTCGTGACCAATATCCCCGTCGTCGCCTACTGGGGATTCGTAGGCTTTTTCTTCGCTACGGGTGGTTCGAGGTGAACGGCTCGTCTGAGCGAATCAAGGGCCCTGATTGGCTTCTGAGCGTAAACGCTGATTGTGGCAATTACCAGCTCACGCTCTATTCCAGGATTGCGTGGGTGATCGTGCGCCACCAGGCCGGGTTGATACGCCACAAGTACATCGCGAGGCTTTGACCCGCGATCAACGCGGGCAGCGCATAGCGATACACCTTGTGTACGCTCCGATCTACGACCAGATCCCGCGCGACGCCGAGGATGATCAGAAAATCCAGAGAAACCAGGAGGAGGTTGTGGTTGAACACAAAATCGAAGCGGTTCGCGGGTGCGTCCATGAGCCCGCAGGTTGCGACGAACATGAGCCGGCGGTGGAACTCGGGCCTCTTCCTCCAATAGATAGCCAGCGCAATGATTACGCCAAAAGCGATCATGTCGTAGAACGGGACCACCAGAAAGGCTTCGGCGTCGCTCTGATGGAGCTGAACTGTGTCGAATCGGGTCATGACGATGGCGATGGCAGCGCCCAACGGAACCATCACCGCAGCGAGCCCGGCTCCAAACCATCCTAAGAAGCGATGCCAGCTCACCTTGTGTACGCGGACCAGCGTGGACTGGGCGATGAAGAAGGCCACCCAACTCGCGAATGCCGCGCCGTGAATCCAGAGAAGAACGGGCCTCGGAGGGGCAGCGTGGAAGAGACTGTCATCGATCGTGCGACTGAAGCCCCACACCACCAGCGTGCCGAACAGCAACGACATCGAGAAGTAGAAATACCTGTTCACGAACCCTTTGAACTGGTTCGCTGTGCTCGTTCCTCTTTCTCGAATCACCGTAGGCCCGACAGGTTTTGCGGTAACGAAAGGGGCAGGCATAGAGTTGCTTGATCCGCTAGGGCAGCCCTCCGCGTCGCGACACAGTTTAGCGCAGATCGAACTTGCCGGTGTCGCAAAGATCGCCATTGCAGTCATGGCCCCTTCGACCTAAGGCGCTACGCGATCTGGTGCAGGGCCGGATAGATTTTGCGGTAGGTGCGGTAAGCGGTCGTCATCGCCTGCGAATCTTTTTGGTTCGGAGTAATTCTCTTCGCCACTCTCACGACCGCGTCGCAGGCTTGCTCGACCGAACTCCATCCTCCGGCGCCGGTGCCTGCGAGGATTGCTGCGCCGTAGGCCGCTCCTTCTTCCGCCTCGACGATTTCCACTTCCCTGCCGTAGACGTCCGCCTGGATCTGACGCCATAGCGGCGAGCGCGCGCCGCCACCACCCAGACGGATCGAGGTCACGGGAATCTTCATTTCATCGAAGATGGTGAATGTATCTTTCAGGCTGAAGGCGACACCTTCCATGATGGCGCGAATCACGTGGGCGCGGGTGTGGGAGGCGGTCAGGCCGACCAGGGCGGCACGGGCGTTGGGATCGAGATGCGGAGTGCGCTCGCCCATGAGATACGGAACCCAGAACGCACCCTCGGAACCCGCAGGCGCCGCGGCGGCTTCTTCGGCGAAGACGTCGTAGGGATCGCGTCCGTCTTTCTTCTGCACTCCCTTCTGAACTCCCGGGGAAGCGGCGCCAAAGTTGTCGCGATACCAGCGCAGCGACAATCCGGCCGCTTGAGTCACGCCCATCACGTGCCAGCGGCCGGGGATGGCGTGGCAGAAGGTGTGGAGGCGTCCGGCGGGATCCATGGCGGGGCGATCGGTGGAAGCGAAGACTACTCCTGATGTTCCGATGGTGGAACTGACCGCGCCCACCCGGGCAATGCCCATGCCGACGGCGCCGGCAGCCTGGTCTCCGGCCCCGGCGACGACGGGAGTTCCGGCGCGCAGGCCTGTGGCTTCGGCTCCGGCGGCGGAGATTTTGCCACAGACTTCGGGCGATTCGAAAAGCGCGGGGAGCAGTTTTGCGTCGATGCCCGTCTTGGCGAGAACCTCGGCGGACCAGCGGCGATGCGCTACATCAAGCAAGAGTGTGCCCGAGGCATCGGCCATGTCGATGGCGCGCTCTCCGGTCAGGCGAAAGCGCACGTAGTCCTTGGGCAACATGACGTGGGCGACGCGCGACCAGTGCTGGGGCTCGGTCTCGCGCACCCAGAGCAGTTTCGTGAGCGTGAAATTGGTGAGGGGAGGGTTGCAGGTCAGGCGGATCAGCGTTTCGCGGCCGAACATCTGCTCGAGTTCGCGGCTCTGTGCCTCGCTGCGCTGGTCGCACCAGATGATCGCGGGACGAACCACCTCATCGGCGGAATCGAGCAGGACTGCACCGTGCATCTGGCCGGAGAAGCCGACGCAGGTGATGTCTTCGGCGCGCACTCCGCCCGATTGCAGGGCTTTGCGGACAGCCGATCCGCAGGCCTGCCACCAGTCACCCGGATCCTGCTCGGCCCAGCCCGGGCGCGGGCTGGCGAAGTTCTGATGCTCGGAGGATGCCGAAGCCACGACTTTGCCCTGTCCATCAATGACCAGCGCGCGAGTACCGCCCGTACCAACATCGATGCCTAAGAAATTCATCCGTGCTCTATTCCGTTTCCATGTATTTGCTGGTTAAGCGAAATCGTGGGACAGACCGCGCGTGTCGGCGGAGGCGGTTCCATTCTTGTTTCCGGATTCCTGTGACTGTCGGCGCAAAAAGAAATCGAGATTGCCGCGCATCACCAGATGCGGGGCGAGGGCGACTTGATTCGAGCGTCTGCCGCCTTCCGCCAGATACTCATGTAAGAGGCGAAGCGCCATCTGGCCCTGCGCGCGCGGGCGCTGGTAAATCGTGGCCACGACGGCGCCGGAACGAATAAAGGGAACAAGATCGGGGAACAAATCGGTGGTGATGATGGTCAGCCGGTCCAGCACTTTTGTGTCGCAAGCTGCCTTTAAGACCGGGAGGGAAGCCTCGGTCGTCACATAGATGCCGGCGAGGTCGGTGCGCTCCTCAAAAAGCTTGCGGGATTTTCGATAGGCTTCCTTCTCCACGTCGTGATCTTCGATCGGCTTGAGCAGGTGCAGGCTGGGATAGAAAGACTGCAGAGTGGATTCGAAGGCGGCGCACTTCTCGGCATGCTCGGTGATCGCCATATCAAACACGGTGATGGCGACCGAACCTGTTTTGGCGCCTAGGAATCTGCCCATGAGATCAGCGGCGATGGACCCGCTGGCGAGGGTGTCGATGGCCACGATGCCCAGGCGTCCGCTGTTGGGGGCGTCGGTAGCCACGCAGACGACAGGGATGCGGGCGCGGGAGGCGCGGCGAATCCATGGGCGCAGGGTTTCAGGACGGCTGGGAAAGGTGATGATGCCGTCGACCTTCTCGCGAATGGCCGCCTCAAAAGCCTCTTCTTCTCCTTCGCCGAGGCGGGGACAGGTGCGAAATTCGACTTCGACATTTTCGAGCAGGATGGCTGCGGCTTCTTCACGGATGCCGGCGCGGACTTCGTCCCAGAACGAAGTTGTGCCTTGCAGGGTGTTGACCGAGATTCGCAGGGTCTTCTTCGACGACAAATATCTTGCGGCGAGATTGGGCCGGTAGCCGAGGGTGCGCGCCATCTGCTGAACCCGGGCTTTGGTGGCAGGACTTACCCCGGGATTGTCATGGAGCGCGCGGTGAACGGTTCCGATTGAAGTGCCCAGCGACTTCGCGATGTCACCAAGCGTAGTGGGAGGCTTGCCCATTTTGTTGGCCTGCGTCGAGGCCGGCCATTTACAGCCAGCGAAGGTTCGGGGTGGCGGAGTTGAGCAATCCCGGAACCGTAAACGTTAACGGAACTTGGCAAAATGCGCAAGGGAAAGCGCAGCGGGACTAAAGCCCAGGCTCCCGGCTGTTTTGGACGACGCTGAAGCGCCGCTCTTCCACGGTTACGCGAGCAGTAACCGACTGGATTCCGACATGCGTCGAGCTTCGCTCGACGGACGGCCGATGGCGGCCGTCCCCACATGGATCAGTTGCCGAAGCGGCCTTTTTGGTCGGGGATGCCGGAGAGGCGGTAGATCCAGGTGTTGATGGTGTCGCGCCATTTGACGGCTTCCGCGGCTTGGAATTTAAATCGCGCCAGGATGTCGCGGTAGCGTTCTTCGTCGATGTGACGTTCCAGAGCTTTCCATTGTGTTGCAAACTCCGACGCGCGCTCGGCGCCTTCGTAGTGGGAGTCGTAGACGTGCTGGACGACGGTCTTGCCTGAGTGCAGCACGTAGGTGTAGGGCACGTGATGAAAGAACAGGAGCAAGTCATCTGGGCAATCGGCGAGCGGTTCGTAGAGCTTTTGGACTGCGAGTGGGTACTGGCCGATATACCCGGTGCCGGTGGCGATGGTGCGATCCATGCCGATGCCCTGGTGGCCGGCGCGGTGCCATTGTCCCCAGCCGTTTTCTTCCGAAGATTCGGGGCCGGGATCGTAGTGATTGCCGGTGATGTTCGTGAGCGTGCCTGCGCCTAACGGGCCGGTGTAGTTTTCGTAGACGCTCCATGAAGCCAGTTGAAGTTTTGCGATGGTTTGAACTACGAGCGGATCGTTGCCGAAGGTGAGGCGCGTCCATTCATCGATGACGGCTTCGGAGGTGAGGTTGGGATTCCAGGCGAGGCGGCCGAAGCCGTAGAGGTTGGCCATGGCAAGCGGACTGCCGAGCCAGTTGGCGTTCATGCCGACATTCGCGACGCCGGCAAAGCCGCCGATGGGGCGATGAAAAACGCGGCCAGCAAGCAGAGCCTTCACCGGCGTCGAGTTGCCGTCGACGTGCATATCGAAATCTAGGACTGCTTTCCACATGGGAACGAGGAAGCAGAGATGTTTCTGCTGGCCGGTGTATTCCTGGGTGATCTGCAGTTCGATGGCTTCGTTGGTGCGGCGCAGGCCCGCGAACAACGGCGATACCGGTTCGCGCACCTGAAAGTCGATGGGACCATTCTTGATTTGAACGATGGCGTTGTCGTCGAACGCGCCGTCGAGCGGATGGAAGTTGTCGTAGGCCGCTTTGGCGCGATCGTTTTTCAGATTTTGCCAGTCGAGGTGGTGGTTGTAAACGAAGGCACGGTAGAACACGATGCCGCCGTGGGGCTTGAGAGCGCGGGCGATGACGTTGGCGGCGTCGGCGTGGGAGCGGTTGTAGGCAGAGGGGCCGGAACGTCCCTCGGAGTCGGCTTTGACGACGAAGCCGGCGAAGTCAGGAATCTGGCGGTAGATTTCGTCGGCCTTTTTGCGCCACCAGGCGGCGACTCGGGGGTCTAGCGGGTCGAAAGTATCCAGACCGCCGATACTTTTGGGGCTGCTTAGATCTGCCGAGAGGGATAGCTGGACGCCCCAGGGACGAAAGACGTCGGCGATGCGGCGGACTTGCGCAATGAAGTCGCTCTCGAGCACGCCGGGGGCTGCGTTCACGTTGTTGATGGTGCAACCGTTGATTCCGACGGAAGCGAGCAGGCGCGCGTACTCTCCGGCTCGGGTCAGATCGTCGCGTACTTTGCCGTCCGCGAAAAAGATGGATGGGCCGCCATAGCCGCGTTCGATGCGGCCATCGAGGTTGTCCCATTGATTGACCCAGCGGATGGGAGCGTAAGGATTCTCGACTTCGTTGAGCGCGTCGATGTTTTCTGCGCGCGCGATCTTGCTCAACAGCGCGAACACGCCATAGAGAATTCCGCGATCGGTGGTGGCGGTGACGATCAGGCATTGCGAATGACGGATGTGCGCGGTGGTCAACCAATAGCCGTCGGGCTGGATTTCACTCGGCGGGCGCAATGCCGGGGCGAAGGCATGAAGTTGATCGAGAATCCCGAGGAGGATGGCTCTGCCGTGGGGCCCGGTCCGGCTCGAGGACAGAGTGCGACCGAGCATTTGCCCGACGCCGCGGAGCAATTCCTGCTGCGCGGTTTTCAGCACAGCGGTGTCGCCGAGGACTACGACTTGATCCGGCAGCGGCGGGTAACGTTTCGCTGCCTGTGTGTCGAGTGGAGCGTAGCGGAGCCAGGCATCGGTTTCGACTGCGGACTGGGCAGAGATGCGAATCGTGCACGCGGCGAGCAGCGCGAGGATCAGAGTGCGGGACAGAACAAGGTGGCTTCGCATCAGGATGTCAGGCTGAAAGCAATGATGGTATCGCCACGGCGGCCCGTCTGTTTTTCCAGCGCGGCGAGCAAACGGGATTCAACGTCGTCGGGGTCGGGAATCATTTCACAAGCGGCGATCTCGTCATCGGTCGCGCCCTGGTAGCAGAGTTCGCAGACCCCCAAGCCATCTTCAGAACGCACCGGGGGGCCGAAGACGCGGCACGTCATGGGACGCGATTCGTAAAGATCGCAGGTACCGGTTTTGGGGTCGAGGACGGGGCAAGCTTCATCATTGGCAAAGTCTTCGAAACGAAGACGCGCTGCTTCGGTGCCATCCAGCAGGCCGCTGACTGGGTCTCCGGGAAAATCGGGTGCGAGGCGTTGCACCGATTCGCGGGCCCGCTGGCGGACGGCGGCTGCACGCTTGGGATCCTTGCTCTCGAGTTTCTTCAAGCCGCGCTGCAGGCGAAGCGCGTCGAGCGGGTTGATGGCGAATACGCCGATGCAGCACTGCGTACAGCCAGGGCGGCAGACCAGCCGCGCCCCACTCTTGCGGGTCGTTTCGGCGAGGGCAGCGTCGACGATCTGAATGAGTCTTCGATCTTCGGCGAGTGGCAGGCGCGAGCGCACAGGAAGAGGATAGCGCATTTACGCAGGAGCTTGGTTGCGGCGCAGCTACATTCCCAGAAGGTTGGGGCGCAGCTTGGCGTATCCGTGCTCGTGCGCCCACAGATCGAGCGGCGCGGAGGCAAGTTCGTCGACCACCGGCTCGGCGTGGCCGTTCTTCGTGAGGTCGATCGCCTTGAGGTAAGTCTTGCACGTATCGCAGCACTCGACGCGGATGTAGTCGAAGTCGCTGGCCGTGTAAACCGGCAGCGTGCGATCGTTTTCTTCGCCGCAGCCGGGACACACAAGGCGCCGAAAGTTCCATTCGGCGAGACAGAATGAGCAGATGAGAGAGCGGGCCGCGCCTTCGCCCATCTGACGCATCACGCCGAAGCCCGGCTTGCGATGGCAGAAGGGGCAGGATGCGTACTTACCTTGAGCGGCTTCCGGCGACGAGTGCGAGCGCAGGAGTTCGGCATAGGGTTGAAGAAAGGCTTGAACGAGGAATCCCTCGGCGTCGGATGGGGCGGAAACTCGCCATGCTTCCTGCAGCAACTCTGACCAGAAGGATTCGCCGCGAGCGCGAAGTTGGTTTGAGATTTCCGTTAAGGGTGCGGGGCCGTGACGCTGGGCCACGGACAGGAAATCTGGAAAGCTGGGGCAGAGTTCCGACAATTCTTGCGGGCTCAAGTCGGACGCGATGGATGAGGAGCGAGATTTTGGGGGGAGGGCGGTGTTGAGGCGCCGGTGCAGCTGTTCTTGAAAATTTGCGATTGCGATGTAGAAGCGAAGCATCTCCGCGGCGAAGGGACGCTGCTCTGTGAGTTCATGGGCACGCTGGATGCGGCGCTGCCAGAGGGAAATCGGCATTGAGGGATTATCGGCTGCGGTCGTTTCGGTGGCAAACGGGCACGACATGCGGAGTCGTTTCTTTCGCTGCCTCGCGGCTGACACGCTGCGGCCGGTCTCAACTTCTCTTCCGATTAAGACGGTCACGTGTACAAGATCGTCGGTACGACTTCGGTAGTGTCCCAGTTTGGTTTTCTTTGCGAACTTTGCGCGTTCTCCTTTGCGTAACTTTGCGATTAAGATCTTTAAGGCTTGCATGGAAAATCAAAAGCTATAACCGCAAAGGACGCAGAGAGCCTCCGCAAAGGTCGCGAAGAGAATCTAAATTGAGCCACTACCACGATTTTTTGCACGACTTTTTGCCGATTGACTCCGGTTCGAAAACGGGGCTATAGTGTCCGGCATCAGTTTTTGAAGTGTACTGGCCACTGCGCTCGTGGGTACCGCAGGGGCCGCAACCTTCAACCTCTGTCGGACATCCTAATCACCCACAGAAGCTGTTCCAACACAATCGTGGCGTGCGGCAGATTTGCTGGAGGGTTGCAATGGAATTCTCCCGCCGGACTTTTCTTAAGGGCGCAATCGCCGGAGGTGCGGGCCTATCCGCACTGGGCTTTGACCTCACTCCGGTCTACGCGCAAACCGCAAGCCTGAAGATTTCGCGCGCCAGCGAGACGCGCAGCACCTGCCCGTATTGCTCGGTAAGCTGCGGCGTCATCATCTACACGCTGGGCGACAAGGCGAAGAACGCGATTCCGCAGGTGGTGCACGTGGAGGGTGATCCGGACCATCCCATCAATCGCGGGACGCTATGTCCGAAGGGATCGTCGCTCGAACAAGACATTTTGAATGATCGCCGTTTGCTGAAGCCGCAGGTGCGGCGCCCGGGCGCGACCGACTGGGAAGATATTTCGTGGGAGCAGGCGTACAGCGAAATCGCTGCACGCGTAAAGAAGACGCGCGACGATACGTTCCTTGAGAAAGACGCCAACGGCCATACTGTGAACCGCTGCGAAGGCATGGCATTCACCGGCGGCTGCACTGACACCAACGAGTTCAATTATCTGGTGGTGAAGAGCATGCGCAGCCTGGGGGTCTGCTACCTGGAAAACCAGGCCCGGGTTTGACACGGCCCTACGGTCTCCAGTTTGGGGCCAACATTCGGACGCGGGGCGATGACCAATGGCTGGATCGACATCAAGAACACCGACATGATGTTGATCATGGGTGGAAACCCTGCCGAGAACCATCCTTGTGGCTTCAAGTGGCCGATTGAAGCCAAGATTCACCGCAACGCGAAGACGATCGTGGTGGATCCGCGGCTGACGCGGACGGCGGCGACTGCGGACTTGTACTTGCAGATCCGTGCCGGGGCCGATATCGCGTTCCTGGGCGGGATGATCCACTACGCGATTGAGAACAACCGAATCGCCCACGATTACCTGGTCAACTACACGAACGCAGCGTTCATCATCAAGGAAGGCTTCAAGCTTCCAGACGATGGGCTGTACTCGGGCTTTGACGCGGCGAAGCAGGTTTACGACAAGTCGACCTGGAATTACGAAGAAGGCGGCAACTTAGAGGGTAAACCGGTTGCTGCGGGAAAGGTTCCGGCTGCAGCGAAACCGGCGGCACCGGGCGCGACACCGCCTCCACCGGCCCTGCCACCGAAAACCGCCTACGATCTCTCGCTACAGCATCCGCGCTGCGTGTTTCAACTGCTGAAGAAGCAGTACGAGCGCTATACGCCGGAGATGGTGGAGCGCATTACGGGCATTCCCCAGGATCAATTCCTGAAAGCTGCGGAGCTTTTCACATCAGTACGCAAGGACGGCGACATGAAGAAAGTCGCCACCATCATTTATGCCGTGGGCTGGACGCAGCACAGCTTTGGAACGCAGATCATCCGCACGGCGGCGATGCTGCAATTGCTCATGGGCAATGTGGGGCGCGCGGGCGGCGGCGTCAATGCGCTGCGCGGACACTCGAATATTCAGGGCGCGACCGACATGGCGGGAGTGTTCGACATTCTGCCGGGCTATTTGAAGATGCCGAATCCGGCGGACACGGACCTGGCTGCGTACCTGAAGCGAACTACTCCGACTCCTGCGAAACCTGATCCGTGGGACTCTTTCAATTACTGGTCGAACACACCGAAGTTTGCGGTGTCGTTCCTCAAGGCGATGTATGGTTCGGCGGCAACGAAAGAGAATGACTGGGCATTCCATTACCTGCCCAAGATCGATCGCAACTATTCGTGGGTGAATATCTGGAACGACATGTACGAGGGCAAGGTGAAAGGCATGTTCGCCTTCGGCATGAACGGGGTGATGATTGGGCCGGATTCGCAGAAAAACATCGATGCGCTGAAGAAGGCGGACTGGCTGGTGGTTTGCGAGATTTATCCCGATGAAACCAGCGAGTTCTGGCGCGCGCCGGGCATCACCGCCGATGATCAGAAGAAAATCAATACGACTGTGTACCGTCTGCCAGGCGCGGGCTTTGCCGAGAAAGACGGGACGTTTGTGAATTCGGCGCGCTGGCTGCAGTGGAAGAACGTGGCGCTGCCGCCGCCGGGACAGGCAAAGCTCGATCAGGAAATTCTGGCGACGATCTTTTTGAAGGTGCGCGAACTTTACCAGAAGGAGGGCGGCAAGTTTCCCGACCCGGTTCTGAATGCGTCGTTCGCCTACACGAATCCGTATAACCCGTCGCTGTCGGAAGTCGCGAAAGAAATCAATGGCAAGGCGCTGGCTGACCTGACCGATCCGAAGACGAATGTGACGATGAAGGCGGGCCAGCAACTGCCAGGCTTCTCGTGGCTCAAAGACGATGGCACAACTACGTCCGGCAACTGGCTGTACTGCGGCTCGTGGACAGAGGCTGGAGCTCTGATCCAACGCCGTGGGACCGAGGATCCGTCGGGTCTCGGCATCTATCCGAACTGGGGATGGTCGTGGCCGATGAACCGGCGTGTGATGTACAACCGCGCGTCGTGCGACGTCAACGGCAAGCCCTGGGATGCTTCGCGGCGGCAGATTTGGTGGGACGAGGCGAAGCAATCGTGGGTGGGCAATGACGTGCCCGACTTCAAGGCGGACTCTGCGCCGAAAGATCACATGGGGCCATTCATCATGAATCCCGAAGGAGTCGGGCGATTGTTCGTTCCACTGGGCGCGATGGCGGATGGGCCGTTCCCGGAATTCTACGAGCCGATCGAGAGCCCGATTCTGAATCTGTTGCATCCGAATCAATCCACGAATCCCGTCGTGAAGAAGTACAAGACTGATGCCGACAAGTACGCGGTGACGGGACAGGAATTCAAAGTCATTTGCACGACGTACCGGCTGACAGAGCACTATCACTACTGGACCAAGAACAATCCGATGAATGTGCAGTTGGTGCCAGAGCCGTTTGTCGAGGTTCCGTTCGAACTGGCGGAGCAGATGCAGTTGAAGGGCGGAGAAAAAGTTCGAGTGACGAGCGCGCGCAGCCATTACATTGCGAAGGCGATGGTGACGCGACGAATTCGTCCGATGAAGATCGATGGCCAGGTGATGTTTCAGATCGGCATTCCGATTCACTGGGGATTCCGTGGGATTGCGGAAGACGAGGGAAGAACGGCGAAGACGCTGACGAACCAGTTGACGCCGACGGTGATCGATCCGAATGCGTTTACGCCAGAGTTTAAGGGGTTTCTGGTGAAGATTGAGAAAGCGTAGGTGCAGCTGTCAGCTATCAGCCGTCAGCTCTCAGCCAGACGGTTGGGACTGACAGCTGATCGCTGAAAGCTGATAGCTAATTATGAGCGATCGCAGGACACTTCAGATTAAGCAGATCTCGGGACACTCCGGGGCAGCGCCGGGTCTCGACGTACAGCGCGATGCGGAAGTGTGCAAGCTGATCGACACGACGATCTGCATCGGGTGCAAGGCCTGTGAGGTGGCGTGCGTCGAGTGGAACGATATGCCGTTCAGTCCCACGACGTTTGACAACACCTACCAGACGATGCCGGAGACGCGGTGGAATTTCTGGAATCTGATCAAGTTCAACGAACACCAGCGCGAAGACGGGACGATCCAATGGCTGATGCGTAAGGATCAGTGCATGCATTGCGCCGATCCGGGCTGCCTGCGGGCGTGCCCGGCGGACGGCGCGATTGTGCAGTACACCAACGGCATTGTCGACTTCCAGCAGGAGAATTGCATTGGGTGCGAGTTCTGCGTTTCGGGATGTCCCTATGACATTCCGAAGTTCAATCCCGCGACGAAGAAGGTCTACAAGTGCACGCTCTGCTCGGACCGCGTGGGTGGCGGGTTGGAACCCGCCTGCATCAAGGCCTGTCCGACTGGGTGCCTGAAATTCGGAACGAAGGATGATATGACGTACATCGCGCAGGAGCGGGCGAAGCAACTGCGCGAGAATTTTGGATTCAAGGATGCCGGTGTATACGATCCGCAATCGATTGGCGGGACGCACGTCGTCTACGTGCTGCATGACGCGGAGAATCCGGAGCGCTATGGCGGGCTGCCAAAGAATCCGGTGATTCCGTGGAGTTACACGATCTGGAAGTGGCTGTTCAAGCCGGTGCTGGGGACGCTGGCGCTGTTCGGCGGGCTGGGAGTTCTGGCGCACTATGTCACGGTAGGACCGCGCCGGCCGCAACCGGAGCCGCCGCTGAAGAAGGAGGCGCCTGATGTCCAGCACAGTTGAACGGTTCGACGACAAGGCGCGCTCCACCTTCGACCGGATCGGGCACACCGCGGTGTACGAAGGCGAACTGAAGCGGCATGGTGTCTACACACGCGTCCTGCATTGGATGGTCGCTCTGTTCTTTTTCCTCGCGTTGTTCTCCGGGTTCGGAATCTATATGCCGTGGCTGTTCCGCTGGTTCACGCCAATTTTCGGCGGCGGCCCGCTGGCGCGAGAAATGCATCCCTGGTTCGGACTGGGATTCGTCATCTTCTTTGGGCTGCAGGCGCTGAACTGGATCAAGCCGATGACGTGGACTGCGGCAGATTCGAAGTGGATGCGCAATCTCAAGAAGATTGTGGGTGGCGAAGAGAAGATGGATCCGCCCGATACTGGATTTTTCAACGGCGGGCAGAAGGTGCAGTTCTGGGAGATCGTCGCCGGCTGCGTGGTCTACCTGATCACCGGAATTATTCTGTGGATAGGGGCTGACACGTTCGGGCGCTGGGCCGTGGCGGTCAGCTACATTCTGCACGACATTTCCGCGGTCATCATGCTGGGCGGAATTTTCATCCACATTTATCTCAGCACGATTGGCGAACCCGGGACTTTCCAGGCGATGATTCGCGGCGCGGTGAGTGAAGCATGGGCGTGGACGTTCCATCCGGCGTGGTACAAGGAAATGACCGGCCGCGATCCCGTCGAGGCCTGCGAAGACGCGCGCCGCCGCGGGCAATTCGGAAGCAAGTAGGCGGAACCATGCGCGCCTTAACTCGGCGTTCTCTGCGGAATTTCTCCGCGACCTCTGCGGTTTAAGATCTTAGACCGCGGAGAACACAGAGGGATTCGCGGAGGTCGCTGAGAAGATCCTGCGCGCGCCAACCGAGACCGTCGCCGACGGGCCGGTAGTTATCAGCGGTCACACTAATCTTTACGATGGAATTTTTGCGTTGGACACTCTGGCGCGATTGATTCAGAGTGGTTGTGCCTCTTCTGCAACGTGGCAGAAGACCAACCAAACTTTCTGTTTGGTTCTCCCCACGAGCGGGTTCCCAGTCGTTCCATTGGACCGAGTCGTCTTGATAACTCAAACTGCACCCGCCATCAGGAATCCGGCGGATGCAGAGCCATAGATAAGCGAGGGAGAGATTTGCCGGACAAAAAGCCAGTAAGCTTGAGAACAGTTGCCGACCGAGTAGGACTCGCGCCCTGCTCGATTTCGGCGGTTTTGAACAATACCGCGGCGTCGCAGGCGATCCCGCAGGCAACCAAGGACCGGATTTTTCGCGCGGTGGCTGAGCTGAACTATCGTCCGAACCTGTGGGCGAGGTCGCTGCGTACGAAGCAAACCCGGATGGTTGCGGTAGTCACGAGCGATCTTGGCCGGGCAGCGGTGGCGCGGGTTGTCGCCGGATTGCAAAGCCGCCTGCACCGAAGAGGCTATTTGCTGGCTCTCGCCAGCCTCGATTCCGTTGGGCCCAATCAGACCTGCGCCCAGCTCCAGCAACGGGGGATGGAAGGCCTGATTGCGATTGACATTGCCTTGCCCGGGCAAATGGACTTGCCGGTCGCGTCGGTGGACCTCAGCTATGTAAACTCGGGTGAACCTTTCACCTCCGACATGCAAGCGTGGCTTTCGGAATTGGGAGCGTCTGCGGCGGAGACGATGATTCGGCAGATTGAAAAGCCGAATACGGCTCGAAGAATAGAAGTTCAGCCGAAGCTTCCCCCTGCCTACTTCGAAATGCTGCATGCAAGTCTGGGTGCGGGTGTGGGCACGCAAGAGAGCGCGTAAGGGCCGCGCCAGTTTTCTAGCGCAGTTTCTTCTGCTCCAGAATACGGAACAGCAACAGCCAGCGCTTCACGTTCGTGGTCATCAGAAAATTTTCCTTCACGTGTTCACGGCCGCTGACGCCGATGCTCCGGGCAAATTCGGGGTGCGTGAGCAGGTAGCGAATCTGGTAGGCGCATCCCTCGACCGAGTGCACCAGTACGCCAGTGAGCTTGTGAATGATCTGGTTGGGGATGCCTCCGACAGCGCCGGCAATGGTGGGCTTCCCTTTCCACAAGGCTTCCGTGACTGTGAGGCCGAAGCCTTCCTTCAAAGATTTCTGCACGATGATCGTCGAGGCGCGCTGGATGGCATTGATCTGCAGCGCGCACCAGGGCGGCAGATCGAGAATGATGATGTCGGGATCGTTCCCTGCCGCGTCTTTCACTTCCTGCAATACCGCCGCGCCTTCGGGATCGTCGCTCGCCCCGCCTCCGGCGAGAACCAACTGGCAGTCCACATATTTCTTGGCGAGCTTGTAGGCCTCGACAACGCCGACGGGATCTTTGAGGCGGTCGAAGCGCGAGACCTGGGTGACGATCGGGCGGGAGCGGTCGATGCCGAATTCGTCGCAGATCTGCTGCACCTCGGAGTCGGGCAGTTCTTTGTTTTTTTCCGAGAGCGGATCGATGCAGGGATAGAACAGATATTGCGGAATGGGCAACTGCCGCGCAAACGACTGCGAAGAAAAGATGGCGGCATCGTACTGCTCGACGAAGGGCCGCAGAAATTCCCAGACTTTGGCGTCGGGGTTCGACAGGTCAATGTGGCATCGCCACACCCAACTGGCGTGTGACTTGTTGCGCGATCGGATCAGGCCCGCGGGCTGCGGGTCGTGGATCACGACCATATCTTCGCCGAAGTGCAGGCGCTCGCGGTTCTGCTCGTTGTACATCAGGAAGACTTCTTGCGCGGCCTTGGTGAGCTCGTAGGGGCTGCCGTGCAGGGCGTTGTGAAACGCCTTGGTCACTTCGAAAAAATCGTTGCCGCCGGTAATGACGTCCCAGTGCGTGGGAACATCGAGTTCTGAGAGCAGTGGCACGAGGCGGTTCAGCATTTCGGCGACGCCGCCGCCAACAGCGGTGGAGTTGACCATCTTGATGGTCTTGCCCTTCACCTCCTGAGCGAGAAACCGCAAGGTGTCAAGTTGTCCCTGGCCGACGATGGGCTGGTAGTCATCCAGGCGCGGCGGGGGCGGAGGCGTTGGAGGCGTCAGCACGCTTGCGGGAAGCGGACGGTTGCTTCTGCGATCGGTGGCCCGGCGCGCGGGAGGAGGCGTGCGCGGGCTTATCGCGGCTGGTTCGGCGGGAGAAGGCGGGTCGACGGTGGAACTCCGTGACGGGTTGCGGTGATCTTCTGAGCTCATTCTTTCTCGCAGTCCTAATTCATGGCCTGGGAGACGAAGCGGGCGATCTGGCGCCGCACCCCCTCCAGCGTGTTGGCGTAGATGTCGATGCGTTCAATCGCGTCGGCGGCGTCGGGGAGACCGACTTCCTCTTCCAACCATTGTGAGAAGTCGTTTGACATGCGGTGCAGCCGCAGGCGCGCCTCGATGAAGTGGTGGTGAATGGAGTGCACGCTGACCTGATTGATGCCGTCAAGAAATCCCGGAAGCGTGTCGGAGCAAAACGGAGTCGGCAACACGACGATGTCGGAAGCACAAAAGTAAAAAGGCTCGTGAGCGGGACGTGAGCCCGACCGGTTTCCGCTTTGCAGAAATTCGTCGAGGATTTCGAGCATTCGCCGGCGCAGGCCTTCGATCGCGGTGAACTCCCTCACATCCACACTCGCAAGCTGTTCGGCGAGCGCCGGCTCATTGCAGGCGAACAGACTCCAGTGCGCAAAGTCGTTGGAAAATCCCTGGCGGATGAAGTGATGCTCCTGCAGGGTGCGAAACGTATGCTGAAAAATGGAATCGTCGGGACAGGTCTCGATCGCCTGCAGCAGTTCGGTGAGCGTGTTCGCCTTCTGCCGGCCGATGCGGAGCAAATGTTCCGACGTGTTGAAGTAGAAGGGCTTTTTCGCCTTGCGCAGCGCGGTATTTGGAGTATCAGACATGGGTTTCTAGCTGGACAACATCCGGAATTGATTGCCTTCCTCGGCGGCGTCGAGACGAACCTCGCACACTTCTCCAATCAGGCTGGCGGCCCAGCGATAGACGTTGTGCTCGCGGACTGCTTTGCGCATCCTTTGCATCCGCAGTTGCTTCTCCTCCGCGTCCATCTCGAGGGCCGCGCGGATGGCTTCGGCGGTCTGGTCGAGGTCGTAGGGATTCACCTGGAGCGCATCGCGCAGTTCGCGGGCTGCTCCGGTGAAGCAGCTAAGAATCAGAACGCCACGCTCGTCATCGCGCGTGGCAACGAATTCCTTGGCTACCAGGTTCATGCCATCGTGCAATGAGGTCACGAGGCAGAGATCGGCGGCCCGGTAGTAGGGCTCGATTTCCTTGTGACTGTGTTGCCGCTCCAGAAGGACAATCGGCTTCCACTGCTCCGAGCGAAAGCGCCAGTTGATGCGCTCGGCCTCAGCCTCGATTTCCGCCTGCAAGTCGTGATAGCGCTTGATGTGAGTGCGGCTGGGCGCGCCGATCTGCACAAATGTGAAGACGCCCTGATAGCGCGGATATTTCTCCAAAAATCTTTCGATCGCGAGAAACCGCTCGAGGATGCCCTTGGTGTAGTCGAGACGATCGACACCGACACCCAGAAGAGCAGCGTCGACACCCAGAGATTTCAGCAACGTACCGCGCACCTCGTAGGCCGACTGGCGAGGGGGCTCAACCTTGGCCTCGGCGGAACTCACGCTGATGGGGAAAGGATGGACCGTGGTCCGGTGATCCAGGCGCTGCACGGAGGAGTGATCCCAATCGATGCGCGACTCGACGGTGCGGTCCACGGTCTGCAGGAAGTTCGTGCAATGCGCCTGAATGTGAAAGCCGATGAGATCGGCGCCGAGCAAACCATCCACTAGGTCGCGCTGCCACGGGCAGATTCCGAAGGCTTCAGGATTCGGCCACGGAATGTGCCAGAAGATTGCCAGGCGCGCATCGGGACGGCTCTGCTTGATCATCCGCGGGAGCAGGGCGAAGTGGTAATCCTGCACTAATACGACGGGATGGCTGATGTCCTGCATCTCCTCCAGCAGCGCGTCGGCGAATTTGCGATTGACCTCCTGGTAGTGCTTCCAGTCGCTGGGCCGAAACAGGGGACGCGTGTGGGCGATGTGGCAGAGCGGCCAGAGCCCTTCGTTGGCAAATCCGTAATAATAGCCCTCCTCTTCTTCCTTTGTGAGCCAGACGCGACGCAAGGTGTAGTGCGGATCATCCGGCGGGACGAGCAAGCGATCGTGTGCGTCGACGGTTTCAAAGTCGGCGTCACCCGATCCGTGAGCGACCCAGGTTCCGTCGCAGGCGTAGAGCACAGGCTCGAGGGCTGTAACGAGCCCGCTGGCTGGCACACTCACTCCGATCGATTTGCCGCGCCGCGTGTGGGTGTAGGGCTCCCGGTTTGAGACCACGAACAGACGTCCGTCCTCGAGACGAGCGCGGACATGGACGGCAAGGCGGTCGGCGGTCCAAATGGATTCTCCCGTATCGCGCAGGCGGGCTTCTAATTCCGCGGCGGATCGGGCGGTGTTCAGGCTCTCGGCGAGAGTCGCCACCTCACGCGCCAGAGGGCGAAACAGGTCCAGGTCGAGCGGCTTGATGCGCGCGGATGAGGCGCGCCCGGTTCGCAGAGCCTTGATCCAATTCGCGGTGCGCGCAATGGGCCCGGCGATACTCCAGCGCACGATCAGCAGGGTGATCAGCACAATGAGGAACACATGCGCGAGCGCGCTCAGGAAGGTCTCGCGCCAAATCCTCAGGCTCTCAGCGCGGATGTATCCCGTATCGTGAACAATCGCCAGGCTTCCGATGAGATTGTCGCCGCTGTGCAGGGGCAGAGCATAGATGTGAATGGAAGAGATACCCATTCGCAGGAACGCTTCGGTGTCATGATCTTCCTTGAGCGCCTTGAGCACGACCGGTGGAGCACTTTCCATCAGAGGCTGAAGATCCGTGGTCACCGCGACGGGATGGCCTTGCGGGTCATAGACGGCGAGTCCCGCCAGATGCTCGCGGTTGGCAAATTGCTGCACCGTCCGTTGCAGGGTGCGTTGCGCGTCCCGCTCCAGATCTTTTTCGACGCTCTTTGCCAGGCTCTCTCCCAGCACTTCGGCGCGACGGTCCAGGTCGCGCCGCATTCCCCGGCTCTGGACCAGAACCTGGTAATACGACGAGCAAAGAGAGACGAGCGTGACACCGACGATGAGCGAGATGATGAGACGAGCGCTGAGTAATCGCATCTACGCGACCTCGGAACAAATCCGCAAGAGATCCACTACGCCGGGAGGGCCCAATCACAGTGCGCAAAATTCAGATGGAACGGCGCGGTTTTCGAAAATCCCCCTGCGCGGTTTCCAAAGCCGCATCAGAAGACGAAGCGCCGAGACGAGTGGCTGTTCACCGGTCGCAAACACAGAAGGATGCAAACCTCTGCGTTCGCCTCTTTGCCGGTGGGCACTACTTTGAGGACGGGAACGTACAAAATGTTGCACAGAGCTTGCCAAACGCCAAGCTCTTGCTGCTCAGCGGATTGAGAACCGATCGCGAGCCGGGGGATGTAATTCTTTCCCTCGGAGGACTCCAAATGACACCTCGACGCGGGGTAATCAACTCCACGTCAACGTGCTGACAGAGTTCGGAGCCAGCGCCAGTTCAGCTATCTTGTTCGCCTGTTTGAGGCGGACCGTCCTGGCAGGCCCTGAGTTGGTAACGACGAGCACCTTCTGTCCGTCGGGATTTTCGAAGGCCACCTGATCGACATTCTGCACTTTGCACTCCGACTGAAAGCGCTTTGCCCCGCGCCGCACGTTGCGCGAGAAATGCGCAAATGCCCAGTACTGGCCGCTGCGCGTGATCTCGTTGGTTTGGGAATGGATTGTGACCATCCCTCCGCATGAAAATGGACCGATATTCGGCCGGCCCTTCTCATCGAGCGCGAGATTCCATCCCGTAATGGACTGGCACCAGTTGCGAATCGCCTGGGTGAAGGTCTGCGCCCAATTCGCCCAATCGGTGGCGTAATCGGGTTGGGTGTAGTCGGGACCACCTTCGGTCCAGTACACCTGCGCATCGGGATAAGCCTGGTGGAACTTACTCATCTGATCGGGAGTGCCGACATATCCGTGGAATGCGACCGCGTTGCAGAATTTGTGCACACCGGGATCATCGAGTTCGGCGACGGCGCGGCCCCAGAGATTGTAGTTGTGGTCGAGGATCCAGATCCTGGTCGAGAGGCCGGCCTTCTGAAGAGCTGGCCCTAGATGATTCTTGACGAATGCCATTTCGTACTCCTGCGGCCAGGAGCACGCGGGCATTCGGGCATCCTGATCGGTGTCGACTTCGTTCTGGACGGTGACGGCCTGCACCGGCACGCCTTCCGTTGCATAGGCCTGTAGAAATTTCACGAAGTATTGCGCGTAGGGGGCGAAGTAGCGCTGCCGCATCGAGCCGCCCAGCATGGACCCGCCGGCCTTCATCCAGCCGGGAGGGCTCCACGGCGACGAGAAAAGAAAGAGGTCGGGATTTATTTTTCTAGCCTCGCGCATCATCGGCAAAACATAGGCCTGATCGTGCGCGATGGAGAACCGTTTCATCTCGGGATCGGGATCTCCCTCGTCATAGCTGAACATCTCTGTCGAATAGTCGCTCGACCCCATGCAAGTGCGGCAGACGTTGAGGCCCATCTGGGAGGGATGGAAAAAATCGTGAAATAGTTCTGCACGCGCGGGAGCCGCGAGACGGTTGAAGGTGTAGCAGGCGGCATCGGTGAAGGCTGCGCCGAAACCGAGCATCTCCTGCAGCTTCTGCGCGGGATTCAGCTCAATCGCATTTTCGACAATCTTGTCAGCGGCCCGCCAGGTTAGAGATGGCGCGCTCGAATAGCGGAGCGTTCCTCCGGTCACGCGGACCGTGATCTCCTGCGATTGCGGCGCTGGTGCGGGTTCGAATGCGTCGGCCCATTCGATGGTGGTGGTGGCCGCCAGTCCCAAAGCGGAGGCTTTCAGAAATGTCCGTCTCGTCTGCTCGCTCGACACGCGGTTCTCCTTGGCAGGAATTTGTCGATGTGAGTATAGTGCGTACGTTCGCCAATTTCACGGGAGCGTCGATGAAGGTTCATTCGCAGAGGTGGCTGCTGTGCGGAATCATCTGGTTCGTTTCAGGGTATGCCGCGGCACAAACGGCAACCCCGCCAACGTCCCTTCCGGGGTGGACTCTGGTGTGGAGTGATGAGTTCAACGGATCTGACGGTTCTGCCGTAGATTCCACGAAATGGGTTTCAGAGACTGGCGGGAACGGCTGGGGGAACCAGGAACTCGAGTACTACACCGCGCGCACGCAGAATGCTTTTCAGAAGGACGGGAATCTTGTCATCACCGTGCTGGCGGAGAAATATGCCGGCGCGGACGGAGTCACCCGGGACTACACCTCGGCGCGCCTGAAGACGCTGGGCAAGTTCTCGCAGACCTATGGCCGCTTCGAAGCCCGCATCAAGATCCCGCAAGGACAAGGCATCTGGCCGGCATTTTGGATGCTGGGCAATGACATCGAAAAGCCGGGCTGGCCGAAGTGCGGCGAGATCGACATCATGGAGAACATCGGCAAGGAACCTGCGCTGGTTCACGGCACCATTCACGGCCCCGGTTACAGCGGTGAACACGGCATTGGCTCGCCCTACGGCCTCCCCGGGGACAAGCACTTTGCCGACGATTTCCACATCTACGCCGTGGAGTGGTCTGGGAAGACGATCCGCTTTTATGTTGACGACCACCTTTACGCGACGCGAACTCCCGCCGACCTGCCTAAAGGGGCCAAGTGGGTTTACGACCATCCATTCTTCATGCTGCTGAATGTGGCCGTGGGCGGCGGCTGGCCGGGAAATCCGGACGCTTCAACGGTTTTCCCGCAAACCATGCTGGTGGACTACGTGCGGGTGTATCGCAGGTCGAAATAACAGAACGGTGTGAGGGTGTCATGTAGGGACGGACGCATTCGTCGGTCCAGGCGCCCTAAAGCCGCCTCGGGGTGCACTCTTAACGATTTGTGTCCCAAAAAATCGTATAAAATCGATTCCCGAAATTCTCACCCCGAAGGAGTTCTTCATGAGCAAGGTTCGAGTTCTGGTCGGCACGCGCAAGGGCGCATTCATTCTTACGGCAGACGGCAAGCGCGATAAGTGGGAGGTCAGCGGTCCGCACTTCGCGGGATGGGAACTCTACCATCTCAAGGGGTCGCCCGCCGATCCCAACCGCATTTACGCGTCGCAGACCAGTGGATGGTTTGGCCAGATCATTCAACGCTCCGATGACGGCGGAAAGACCTGGCACCAGCCCGGAACACCTCCCGGGGAAACAACCGGGCCCGGCGGCATGCCGAAGGGCGAGAGCAACAAGTTCGTGTACGACGTCTCGCCGGAAACCGGGAAGCCGCTCACCACGCACCAGTTTTATGATGGCACGCAGCATCCGTGGGAGTTCAAGCGCGTATGGCATCTCGAACCGTCGCTCACCGACCCTGACACGATATACGCTGGAGTGGAAGACGCGGCGCTTTTCCGATCGACCGACGGCGGCAAGAACTGGAAGGAACTTTCCGGCCTTCGCGGCCACGGCACTGGACCGAAGTGGCAACCGGGAGCGGGCGGCATGTGCCTGCACACCGTCATTCTTGATCCCAGCAATCCCCACCGGATTTACATTGCGATCTCGGCCGCTGGAGCGTTTCGCTCCGATGACGGAGGAAAGAGCTGGAAGCCCATCAACAAGGGGCTCTATTCGAAGTACATCCCGAACCCGACCGCCGAGGTCGGGCACTGCGTCCACCACATTGCGATGAACCCGAAGCGTCCTGGGGTGCTCTTCATGCAGAAGCATTGGGACGTGATGCGCTCCGACGACGCCGGCGATCAGTGGACGAAGATCAGCGGCAATCTGCCGACAGATTTCGGATTTGTCATTGACATCCATTCGCATGAACCGGAGACGGTCTACGTCATCCCCATCAAGAGCGACGGCGAGCACTACGTGCACGAGGGCAAGCTGCGCGTGTTCCGCAGCAAGACGGGTGGGAACGAGTGGGAGGCGCTCACCAACGGCCTGCCACAGGCCAATTGCTATGTGAATGTTCTGCGCGACGCGATGGCCGTCGACACGCTCGACAAGTGCGGCATCTACTTCGGCACGACTGGAGGGCAGGTCTATTGCTCGCCCGACGCAGGGGATTCGTGGTCTCCGATCGTGAGGGATCTGCCGGCGGTGCTGTCGGTGGAAGTGCAGACGCTGGGGTAAGAACGTTTTCACGCAAGGTCGCAGCGATGGGTCGTTCATCCTCTGATGCGAGAGACCGGTATGAATCCGAGATGCAGGGGGCGAATCACTTTGGGATCGGCAGCTCTCGGAATCGGGCTGATTGTTGCGGTCTGGGTTATCGCCAGGCACTTTGTAGGGTTATACGAACTGGGGGAACTGGACTCGGCAATCGTAACGATGCGGATCCTCAGCGCGAAAGAAACCGAATTCGCGAAGGCACGTCCTGATCGCGGATATTCGTGCGAGCTTTCCGATCTAACCACCGACCCTGCGATCTCGGCGAGACGAAGAAATGGGTATGTCTTCGAGGTGCGGGATTGCGAATCCACCTCAAGGAGCAAACCAAACACTCAGTACCAGTTGATAGCCCAGCCAACGCACTCTGGGCTGCCTACGCTATGTTCCGATCAGTCGGGAATTCTAAGAGAAGCTGCTGATGGTTCTGTAGCGAGCTGCTTGAAGAGTGGGCAACCCCTCTAACTGGTCGGCGCCACAGGCTGCCGGCCAATTCGTTTTTGCCCGCCGCTTCCCGGGTTTGACTTCCCGGTCAACCGGATGTTAGCGTCGCTGCGGTTTGTCCCAGGAGAAAGACATGAAACGAGCATGGGTCGTACCGGCGGTGTTGTTGGCATTGGCAGTCGGAGCGACGGGGCAGGTGAAGCAGGCCGCCCCGAACAAGCCGGGCGCGCCTCCGATTGAGGCGAACGTACGCAAGCTGTGGGCGGCTTACAAAGCCAAAGACAAGGCCACCCTTTCAGGGCTGCTGGACGATGACTTCCGCCAGTTTGAGGAAGGCCTCAGCGCGTTCGCCGACAAGAAGGCCGAGGTCAACTCCGTGGATGAGTTTGAGCTCATCGGCTACACGCTCAGTGACTTCACGATGAAGCCGCTCGGGACAAAGGCTGTCCTGGTCACCTATATCGCGCAGTACGAAGGCAAATCGGGCGGCGAAGCGTCGAAGGCAAAAAGCGTCTTTGGCGAAGTCTGGACGCATGCGGGCAGTGATTGGAAGTGTTCGTACATGCAGGAAACATACGTAAAGTAAGGACAGGTCTTCATGGCGGTAACGATTCGCGTTGAGCTTCCGCAGCATCTTCGCACGCTGGCGCACGTCGGCCACGAAGTTGAGATTCCGGTGGAAGTCCCGGTGACGCAGCGGTCTGTGCTGGATGCGATCGAAGAACGCTATCCGATGTTGAAGGGCGCGATCCGCGATCACGTGACCAAGCAGCGGCGCGCGTTCTTGCGGTTTTTTGCGTGCCAGGAAGATCTGACGCACGAGTCGCCGGACGCGCCGCTGCCTGACGCGGTCGTAGCGGGGAAAGAGCCTTTTCTGATCATCGGGGCGATCGCGGGCGGATAAATGCGACCACAGGGGCTAACGCGGCCCTGGAAGGGCCGCTCTTCCACGGTAAGGAACGCTCTCGACTTCGTGTGCGCCACCCTTCGCAGTTCCGAAGGGTGGGGTCAGGCGTTGGGGAGGGCTGAGATCAATCTCTACGCTTCGTTGCCGTGCCAGTACATCTGCCAGCCAAGATAGCGCACCGCGGCTTCGTGCACCGCCGCGGCCGTGTTCGAGAAGTTCGCAGCGACGTGATGTTCAAAACCGTTCTCGCAGATGTAGTGTAGGAGCTTTTGCAGGCCGGCAATCTTGACTACGCCGACGCCGCCGAAGGTGTTCAGCGCGTCGGTCGTGAATTCACCTTCGCCGACGTAGCCGCGCATCACGCCGGCGGTGTCGTCGGTGGAGAAGCGGGCAAAGCTCATTGCTCCCGGCTTCACCCGGCCTACGACGGTGCCGAAGGTGTTGTCCTTGCCGACGGTGCCGGCGATGATTTCCTGGAAATCCATACGGACATCCTGAAAGAAATGCTTGGGCAGGTTGCTGCAATGGAAGCAGACGGCCTTGTTGGGATCGTCGCCGTAGTTGTTGTTCCAGTCGAGCAATGCGCTGGGCGTCTCGGAGGCGAGTGCGAGCGCGTGCATGCTGAGCGTGCCGACTACGTCGACTTCGCAGGCCGCGGGCAACAGCTTGTTGCTCATCATGCTCATGATGGTGCAGGGGACGACGCCGAAATATTCTTCCATCGACGTCCAGCACTGCACTGCACTGATCTGCAGGTCGGTCTGCGTCATCCAGTCATCGATCACGTAGCCGAGCTTCGCCATCTTCATGAGGGCAGCGTCGGGAACGCCGCTGGTCGTGACGTACTTCTTGATCTCAGCCAACTTGCCCTGCACTCCGGCATGATCGTCTTTCAACTTGTTGATGCGGCCGAACACCTCGGACAAATCCAGAGTCTCGGTGGAGATGCCGCTGTTCTCTAGAAGCTTCTCGCTGTAGCGCACCGTATTGAATGCGGTCGGCCTGGCGCCGATGCTGCCGACGCGCAGGTTGCGGAAGCCGTTCACCACGCGGCAGACCGCGGCGAACCATGCAAGATCTTTCTGGAAGTCTGCGGAGTCAGGGCTCACGGTGTGCAGGCGCGTGAGGGAATACGGGATGCCGTACTGCCGCAGGTTGTTGCAGGCCGACATCTTTCCGCAGAAGCTGTCGCGGCGGTGCAGGATGGTCATCTTCGAGGCGTCGTCGGGCGTGGCCTGGATGAGCACCGGCACATCGAGCCGCGCCAGGCGCAGAGTGTCGGCGATGGCGCGCTCATCGCCAAAATTTGGCAGCGAGACGATCACGCCGTCGATCTTATCGCTGTGCTTGCGGAACAATGCAGCACAACGTTTCGCTTCTTCGTGGGTTTCAACTGCGCCGTGCTTGCTGTCTTGTGGGCCGAGAACGATGCAATCGATGCCGGCCTTGGCCAGCGCCTGGATCATCTCTTCGCGTCCTGCCTTCGCCAACTGATCGGGAAAGAACCCGCGGTTCCCGATGATGATGCCCATCGTCATTTTCTTTACCGACATAAATGCCCCTCTTCAATGATTCGGAATATGATTCAAAAAAAATCAGGAATTGCCAGCCAGGCGCGCGCGCTCGCGAGCCGGAGAGTAGCGGATGCTGAAATACAATCCCAGCACGAACAGCAGCGCGCCCCACCAGATGTTGGCGTGCAGGTTCCGAAGCACGACCGCGTGTTCTGGAGGAGACGAAAGCTCGTACAAGCCGGTCGCCAGGATCACGGCTCCGTTCACCGCCAGCGATACGCCAACGAAAAACCAAATCGATAACGATCCGCCCGTTTTCATAGTTCTCTCCTACCAGAAGATGATTTGCAGCACGATGAACGCGACTGCCACAACCGCGCCCCAGAACAGCGGGCTATGGAACATCGAAACATGTTCCTCGGGCGGAAGCGGCGTCAAGCCATAGACCAGGTCCTTCAACTCCGAGTCGGGTTTCGGCCTCGTCAGGTAGCTGACCACTACCGTCACAATCACGCAGATCGAGCAGCACCACAGGGCGCGGAACATGTTCTGCGCCTGATCCTGCGCGTCCATCGACAACGCAACGTAGCGCACCGCGCTGTGATCGAGTTTCACCCAGGTGTACATTCCGACCGAAGACAACGTTCCGGCGAGCAAGCCGGCCCAACCTCCGGCTGGAGTAGCGCGCTTCCACAACATGCCGAGGATGACCGTACCGAACAGAGGCGCGATGAAGAAGCTGAACAGTTCCTGGACGTAGTCCATAATGCTCTGCGCATTCATGACCAGATACGCGGTCCCGATGCTGATGACGACGCCGATGATGGTGACCCAGCGCCCCATTTTCACCTTCGACTCGTCGGAAGCGTTCTTGTTGATCAGCGCGCCGTAGATGTCGTAGGTCCAGACCGTGGTGAACGCGCTCACGTTGCCCGCCATGCCCGACATGAAACCCGCGACCAGCGCAGTGATGCCGAGGCCGAGCAGGCCGGGACCACAGTAGCGAGCGAGCATGAGCGGCAGAACCTCGTCATAGCCGTGCAGTCCCTGCGCCTGGCCGGCCGGAGACCACGCCAGATCTGCGGGTACGAGACGGAGCAGATGACCCTGCGGATCGCGCAGCAGCGCCAATCCGAGAAGGCCGGGAAGGATGACGATGAAGGGCACCATCATCTTGAACGCCGCCCCGATGATAGGAGCCAGCTTGGCCGAGCGGAGATCTTTCGCCGCCAGAACGCGCTGCACCACGAGAAAGTCGGTAGTCCAGTAGCCCATGGAGATGACTGCGCCGAGACCAAAGACAATTCCGACCCAATTGATTCCCATCGGATTGTCGGAGAAGTGTCCGAGCGTAGACCAGGCGTGCGTGTAGGCGCCCGGGTTGGCGACGTGCATCTCGCTCAGGTTCTGAAAGATCTTTGCTTTCATTCCGTCCCATCCACCGGCCTCAATCAATCCCAGGATCGGGATCAGCAAGGCGCCGGCCCAGATGAGAAAGAACTGGAGCACTTCGTTGAAAATGGCAGAACGCAGACCGCCTAAAGCGACGTAAATGGCGACGGTAATGGAGGAAATGAGGATGCTGAAATTCAGGTCCCATCCGAGGACTACCTTCATGACGACCGCCATGGCGTACATGTTGATGCCGCTCATCAAAACGGTCATGAAAGCGAACGAAACCGACGAGATGGCCTGGGCGCCCGGCCCGAAGCGCAGCTTGAGGTATCCCGGCACGGAGTGGGTCTTGCAGATGTGGTAGAAGGGCATCATCACGAGGGCGAGGAAGAGCATCGCCGGAATGGCGCCGATCCAGTACCAGTGAGCTGCGAGGATGCCGTACTTGTAGGAGTTGCCCGCCCATCCCATGAGCTCGAGCGATCCCAGGTTGGCCGACAGGAAGGCGAGGCCGGCCACCCAGGCCGTCATCTCACGTCCGGCCATGAAGAAGTCTTCGCCCGTGTTGGCTTGTTCTTTCAAATACAACCCGATGGCCAGCACCAGGGCGAAATAGAAGACGATGATGACCAGATCGACTGGCGAGAGATGCACCAGGGTGGACGAGCTCAGCAAAAGCAGAGCAGGATTCATTGAGTCTTGACCTGTCCGTAATAGGCGTTCGAACCGTGCTTGCGTAAGAAATGCTTGTCGTGCAACTCGCGGCCCAGCGGGCGGGATTCCGCGTTGATCATCAGCGTGTGCGATGCCATGCGCGCGACGTATTCCAGAATGACGGCGTTGTGGGCGGCTGCGGCGGTGGTCGGTCCCCAGCAAAAAGGGGCGTGCCCGGCGACGAGGACGGCTGGAATGGAGTCAGGATCTAGCTTGGCAAATGTCCGGCAGATTGCTTTGCCGGTTTCGAGTTCATAGTCGGCGGCGATCTCGCTGGTGGTAAGGCGGTCGGTCACCGGAACCGCGCCGTGAAAGTAGTCGGCGTGCGTGGTGCCGAAGCATGGGATCGGGGTCTCGGCCTGCGCCCAGGCGGTGGCGTATTCGGAATGAGTATGCGCGACGCCGCCAATATTGGGAAAGTGCTTGTACAACTCGAGGTGCGTGGCGAGATCGGAGGACGGGCGAAGCTTGGTTTCCACTATCGTGCCCTCGAGATTGCAGACCACCATGTGCTCCGGCTTGAGTTCTTCGTAGGGAACGCCGCTGGGCTTGATAGCGACGAGGCCCTCGTTGCGGTCGATACCGCTGGCGTTGCCGAAGGTATAGAGGACGAGGCCCCGGCGAACCAGTTCCAGGTTGGCTTCGAGCACCTCTTCGCGGAGTGTCTTCAGCAACATTGGGTAATAAATTCGGGGCCTGAGACTAAGTTCAGCTGGTTAAATGGAATTTTTCGTAAACGTTTACGCAACGGGAACATTAAACGTCTGAGGCTGGGTTTGTCAAAGAATTCCATGGGCCGCGATAGAGGCCGGCGTACGACGACCACGGCGGCTAAAGCCGCTGATGTTTCTTAACGCCATGGTACGCGGCCCTTGAAGGGCCGCTCTTCCACGGTGGCGCAGTCGATCGTGCAGATCTCCATTCAGGCGAGGGTCATTCAGATGAGAATCATTCAGATGAGGATCATGCGGATGAGAATTCATTCGGATGAGGATTCATTCGGATGAGGATTCATTCGGATGAGCGCGCACCAGGGGGGTACGTGGCAGCATGAATAGTATCGGGTCGGTCGCGGCTGCCGTTCACGAGAAATTTCCGCGAGGCCGTTGCGTCGTGAATCCTGCGGGCGAGTCGCCCGCGCGACAGGCGGGCGGGGTGCCGGCGCTACTTTCAAGCAGCGCCGCTACGCCCAGGTTCGCATTCCGATTATGCCCCAATAAGTCAGGTATGCTGTGGCAATCAGCAGAGCCACGGAGACGATCAGCGAGAAGCGGCGCACACCGCGACGGACGCCTTCTCCCGGGCCTTGCAAGGCGACGAGGAAACTCGCCAGCGAAGCCAGCGCGAAAACCAGAGTCTCCGCCCACAGCGCGGCCGACCATCCCGTCAGATTTCCCAGGCGCACGATGAAGTCGTCGCCACTCAGGATGATCGTGGCGACAAAGGCAACCATGCTAAGAACGGCGAGCAGCGGAAAGCGGCGCATGGCCCGCTCGGCCGGGCGACGGCGGGACTTGAACAATCCGCCGATAATCCAGAACGGCGCATAAACGACGATGGACGCCGCGCAGAGCGTCACGAAAGTGACGGCGAGAATTTCTGTGATCGCGAGCCAGGTGGGAAGCTTCTTCATCGTAGTCTCGTCCCTTTGTATGAACCGGCCATCCGGGTTCGGAGTCAGCAGTTCAAGGGTAGGGGCAGGGTCCGGCGGTTCCTCCTTAGACTCGTGACGAAACTGCGCGGCCGTGACAGGGACGTACGTATCATTCCGGTTGCGCAAGCTGCTCCGGATGAGCTTACCGTCTTTGAAGTGAACCCAGGACAGGCCAGCAAGGCGTTCCAGAAAATGCACGAACTCGACGCGAGGGGAATCCGGTTCGTACCATCCAGCGTAGTCGTCGGCGTTGGCGGGCAATGACGCAACTGCGGGAACGGGTGGCTTCTCCAGCTTGTGGGTAATGTAGGCGCGGATCGCCTTGGCCACTCTTTCGAAGGCATCGTCACTTCCGCTGTTGATGCTGAAGAAATAGCCGACGCCGTAGTCGGCCATGTACGCCATTTCGGTCAGGCCACCGTCGACGCCGCCATCGTGTCCGTGATAAACGAAGCCATCCGCGATGGTCCAGTAGTTACTCAAACCGTATCCCGCCTTCATGCCGTCCTTGGCGGCCCAGGTGCTTGCGGGATTCTCCATGCGATCGATGTCGGCTGCGGGGACAATTTGCTTGCCACCCACCGCGCCACGATTCAAATAGAACTGAACGTAGGCTGCCATATCGTTGGCGGAGGCGTTGATGGATCCAGCCGGGCGCATCAGGATGTGCCAGTAGTCAAACGGCGTCTTGCCGTCCGGGTGATAGAGCGTGGTTGCCGTACCGGAAGCCGGCTCGAAATAGGTCGCGGTCTTCATCCCAATGGGCGCGAACAGATTCTGCTGCACGAAGTCTTCGAGGCGCTGTCCGGTCAGCTTTTCGACGATGTAAGCCGCTGCCGGAGGGCCGGAATTGCAGTAGGCCATGCGCGTGCCAGGTCGCCAGCGCGAAGTGCGCGAGTGGTGATCGTAGTCGAGGCCGTCGCGCAAGCTCATAGAGTCAGGGGCTTGCTTGGCATACTCGCGCAGGTGGATGTCGTCCCAGCCGGTGGTGTGCTCGAGGAGGTGAACCACCCGGATCGGGTCCGTGGACTCCCAGCGATTTTCGAACCAGAGATCGGGCGCGAGTTTGTGCACGGGATCATCGAGCGAGAGCTTGCCTTGATCCCTCAGCAGGAGGATGGAGAGCGAGGTGAATGCTTTTGAAGTCGAGCCGATGCGAAATAGCGTGTCGGCGGTGGTGGCGCGATTGGCAGCGACGTCGGACAGGCCGAGTCCGGCGACCCATTCGGGCCCATCTTTGTGGACGATGGCCACCGAGACTCCGGGCGTGTGAGTGTCTTTGAGAATTTTTTCGAGTTGCTGGCGGAGCTCGTCGATCGATTGGGCCGGCTTGGGCTTCTCGTCTTTCTGGTCAGCCTGGTCAGCGGCCAGGCAAGCTGGAAGGAAGAATGTGCAGAGAACAACGGAAATAATCCATTTCACGGGTGGCGATCCTCCGCGTGAGAGCGAGACGGTCTCAGGGGATCATCTTACGTCGGCGTGGCTAAATCTGGTAGTCGAGATCGTCCATCGCTCTTTGCAGGGATGCGGGCACGGGCTCGCTGGTGGCCTCCGACCCTTCCAGGCGCTGGACGCGCTCGCGGAGTTTGTTGACCTCGGTCGCGACAGAGGCCAGGGCTTCGGAGAGCGGATCGTTAATCTGCTTGGGATCGGTGATGACGACGCGCTTGCCTTCGCGGAAGACGATGTGGCCGGGGACGCCGACGACGGTGGAATTCTCTGGAACGTTGCGCAGCACAACGGAGCCGGCGCCAATGCGGCAGTTCTTGCCGACAACGATGTTGCCGAGGATCTTCGCGCCGCCGCCGACGACCACGCTGTCTTCAATCGTGGGATGGCGCTTGCCGTGCTCCTTGCCGGTGCCTCCGAGAGTCACGCCCTGATAGAGGGTCACGTCGTCTCCGACGATGGAGGTTTCGCCGACGACCACGCCCATGCCGTGATCGATGAACAAGCGGCGTCCGATCTTGGCGCCGGGATGGATTTCAATTCCGGTCAGCAGGCGCGCAACCTGCGACAACCAGCGTGCCGCGAGAAAGAGACCGTGGTTCCACAGCCAGTGATTCATGCGGTAGAACCAGACGGCGTGCAGGCCGGAGTAGCAGAGATAGATCTCGAGGCGAGACTTGGCCGCGGGATCGTGATCCATCACGTTGGTCACGTCTTCGCGGATTAGCGATAGCAGGTGCGGCATGTGAAATCGATCAGGCCGGCGGCAGCTCCACCGTCGGCAGGTGCAGAGCTTTTTCGCGCAACTCCTGGAACAAAATGCTGCTGAGATAGCGCTCGCCAAAGGATGGCAGGATCACCACGATCAGCTTTCCGGCGTTCTCGGCGCGACGGGCGACTTGCAGCGCGGCGACCACGGCAGCTCCGGAGGAGATGCCGACGAATAATCCCTCTTCCAGCGGAAGGCGGCGAGCCATGGCGATGGCCTCGTCATTGGTTACGGTGACGACTTCGTCGATGTATTCGCGGCGCAGGATGCTGGGAACGAATCCGGCGCCGATACCTTGAATCTTGTGCGGGGACGGCTTTCCGCCAGACAAGATTGCGCTGTCCGCGGGCTCGACGGCGACCGCTTTGAATGACGGCTTCTTCGGCTTGATGTACTGGCAGATGCCGGTAATGGTTCCTCCGGTGCCGACGCCGGAGATCAGGATGTCGACGTTGCCGTCGGTGTCGTTCCAGATCTCGGGGCCGGTGGTTTCGAAGTGAATCTTGGGATTGGCCGGGTTGTCGAACTGCTGCAGGATGTAGCCGCCGGGCGTGTTGGCCAGAATCTCTTTGGCTTTCATGATGGCGCCCGTCATGCCGCGCGGGCCGGGCGTGAGCACAATCTCTGCGCCGAAGGCGAGCAGAAGGACGCGGCGTTCCAGACTCATGGTGTCGGGCATGATGAGAATTAGTTTGTAGCCTTTGACGGCGGCGACGAAGGCGAGGCCGATTCCGGTGTTGCCGCTGGTGGGCTCGATGAGCACAGTCTTGCCGGGCTGGATCTTTCCGGAGCGCTCGGCGTCCTCGATCATGCTCACGCCGATGCGGTCTTTCACGCTGGCCAGCGGATTCTGGCTCTCGAGTTTCGCCACAACTTGGGCGACGCAGCCTTGGGTGACTTTGTTGAGACGAACCATGGGCGTTTGGCCGATGAGTTCTGTAACGTCGTTCGCGATCTTCATGATGCCTCGTGCTCCCAGAATTGGGGGCGTTAGTCTGCGCTGGGAAATATGGAACCTGCTAATACTAGCAAGACCGCGGAGGTGGCGGTGGGAAGAAGGGGTTTTCGGGCGAGTCTAGCGGTGTGCCAATCCGTAGGCGACGGCCCCGGCGGATGATCCGATGTTGACGAAGGAGACGGCTCGTTCGAGTTTGTGGTGGCCGGTCTTGTGGAAGAAGTAGCTGAGTGAGACGACTCCCGCGGTTTCGCCGGCGAAGTTCAGGGCCAGGCCTGGAGTGGAGCGTCCGAAGACGCGGACGAGTGGGTTGAGTTCCTGTCCACCGCTTTGCAGGTTCGCGTGGGTAACGGCGAAGTCGGCGCCGTTCAGGGCTGCCGCGGCCAGGAAGAGGGACGTGTTCTGCCGGTCCCAGAACTTGTGGGAACCTTCGGAAACCGGGTGCAAGGTGACGAAGTTGGTCGTCGGTTCGATGGCAGCAGAGGTTGGCATGGGTGCATCCGGAGCGGGGCCCTGGGCGACGGAGACGGGACAAATGGCCAGTGCGACGAGGGCTACGGCGGTTACGAAGAAAACATTAGAGAATTTGCGGATGGCCATAAGTGCTTGCCGCTGCCGGCGAAGCACTATCCAGAAGGGCAATCCGCGCGCCACCGAGGCGACAGTCGGATCGCGGCAAGCTGCTTAGAATGCGGCCTTTACACTTCCGCTCTCATGAGAATCGCGGGGCGCTGTGCATTGTTTTGCAGGTATGTGCCGGGGGTTTTCTTTTTCCCACAAGCCTCACTTCTTGTAAACAACTCCACCCTTCATCACAAAGCTGACGTTGTTCACAGCTGAAATGTCCTGCAAGGGATCGCCTGCGATGGCGATCACATCCGCGAGATAGCCGGGCTCGAGCGAGCCGATCTGCCCGGCCCAGCCCAAAAGCTTCGCACCATTCAACAGATCGGCCTGCAGCACGGCCAGCGGAGACATGCCGTATTTCACCAGCAACACGAACTCGCGGGCTTGCGTGCCGTGGGGGAAGGGACCGACATCAGATCCGACTGCCATGGGAATGCCGGCTGCGATCTGCTTCTTGAATTCCTGCACCTTGAGGTCGAGGATCTGATGTTCGTACGCGCTTTGCTGCGGCGTCGCAGCATGTTCGGCGAAGTATTCGAAGATCGTGAAGGTGGGGACGGCGAAGATTTGTTTATCTTTCATCAGCCGCATGGTCTCGTCGGACAACTGGTCGGCGTGGTCGATGGATACGACGCCCGCTTGCGCGGCGAAGAGCGTTCCGGGCTCTCCAGTGGCGTGAACCGCGACGTGCTTGCCCAGGCGCGCGGCTTCTTTGACCGCCGCTTCGAGTTGAGGCTCGGTGTATTGATACGGCGTGGAGAGCTTCCCGTCGCGGGCGGAATCCGCTCCAGTTTCATAAATCTTGATGAAGTCGGCGCCTTCCTTGAATTGCTGGCGCATGACGGCGACCAGTTCATCGGCGCTGTTGGCGTAGTTTGCGTTGGGCAGAATGTGAGCTTCGGGGTTATAGCCGATGGCGTCTTCGTGGCCGCCGAGGATGTTGATGGCGTTGCCGCTGATGCGCAGCCGGGGGCCGGGGATGCGGCCTTCGTCGATGGCGTCGCGAACGGCGGTGTCGGCTGATCCGGCGCCCTCGGTGCCCATATCGCGCTCGGCGGTGAAGCCGGCCATCAGGTCGTCGCGCGCGGCGAGCGTGGCTATGATGGTGCGCTGCGGAGTGGATTCCTGCACCGTCTGCAGATCTTCCGCGCCGGGATGAAGGAAGAGATGGATGTGGGCGTCGATCAGGCCGGGGAGCAGCGTGCGGTCACCGAGGTCGAGGACTTCCGCTCCGGCCGGGCGCTTGACTGAGGTGCCGACCTCAACGATGCGGTCCGCTTGCACGAGAATCTCGCCCGGTTTGACGATCTTGCCGTTCTTGACGTCGAGCAGGCGTGCGGCATGCAGGACGATGGGATGAGGCGGGTTGGCCGGAGATTGACCGCTGGCGCTCCACCCAAGGAGAAACGTGCAGACAAGTGCGAGGGCTGAAGTTCGGTTCGCCATAGGCCCGCGATGGTACCACTGCGGATGGGCGGATTCCAGGCCAGGTGAAGGGGGTTGCGTGATTGGGATCACAAGCGGGGGTGCAACTCATCACAGGCGAAATGGAGCTCCATCCGGCAGACTTGATGACGTGGTTATGAACGACTTTGGGGTTCTGAACAATCGCAAGCGGGCAGTGATCGCGCTGATTCATTCCCTGGTGTTTCTGGGGATCGCGATCCACGGATTCGCTTCGCCGAAATCCGGGATTCTGCACGGGACAGGCGCCACGGGCGACTTCCTCCTGATTGCGATTTACCTGATCGTTGCGTCGATCCTGGCCTGGCTGGTGACGCTCTCGCGTGGTATCAGAGAGCGTGGGTATTTCGCTCTGTGTACGTGCAGCGCGACCTTCGGTCTGCTGCGTACGATTTTCGGCGATACCACGCTGCCTGTCGCGCAGTACATGCGGGTGATCCTTCTGACGTCTGCGGTCGCGGTGGGCACGCTGATTCTGCGCTCGTTCTCGCGGGCTGTGTCGGAGCGCGCGGTGGTCGAGTAACCCTTCCCCGAAAAGAAGCCGCCCGGGATCTTCTCCGGGCGGCAAGTGTTACAGGAGGTCGGGCGAGGCCTGTCCTCGACCCTGGGGTTAAAAGCGGGTTACGAGAGAAAGAACTCTTTGGTCAGCGTGGCCCAGTCTTCTTCGGGCAGGTGAGCGGTGATGTCGTCGACGGCCACGCCGCCATCCTGCGCCAGCGCGGCAGCCATGGCGACCGGCATTCTCTTGCGCAGACGGAGGGCGGAATCTTCGGTCCACATGCGGGCCAGCGTGCCGCCGATCAGGTTGCGGAAATTCAGTTTCGAGTCGGGAGCTTGCACGGTCACGAGCCAGCCTTCGCCGTAGGGATCTTTCAGCGCCAGGCTGGGATCCTTGACAACGGCTTCATTGATATCGCTCACGGTGCCCTCGATGGGAGAGACCATGTCGACGGACTTGCCGTCGCGGAAGATCGTCAAAATCTTCTGGCCCTGGCGGACCCAGCGTCCGCGCTGCGGCAGCGCAATGTTCTCGATCTTGCCGATCAACTTCGAGGCGAAGTCGTCGAGGCCAACCCGCACCAGCTCGCGGCTCTCGCTAAGCGCCCAGGTGTGCCCGGAATGATAGCGAACATTTTCCGGGACCTGGAAGCCTGCGACCATCGCGGGAACGATGTGCGACGGAGCCTCCCGAAGAACCGGCTGAACTGCAGGCTGCTTCACGACTAGCTTCTGTCCGCGAACGTAATCAATCAGTAGGAAGATTGCGAATGTCATCAGTACCAGGATCACTGTCATAACCCACCTCGCCCGGAGTTGCTCTTTGTTGCTGAGCAACTCTCGCTTTGGTTAAGGCAATCGCGTGGCCAAAGGAAATCGCATGCATGGAACTCACCCCGCTCAGGTCGCATGTCTCACAGGGTGCAGGAGTTAGAGGGGAACAAGGGCAGCAGCGGCAAACGGCTGCGCAAGAATGCATCAGAGACGAACGATGCGAATGGCAACAGCGTCGCTCCCCAAGATCAGCGATTGCAGAGCCCTTTCTCGCCCAACAGACCGCAAAATAAGGGGTTTCGCGCGGGTACGACAAGCGATGTGATTCGCATCATGGCACTGATGCAAAAGACAACGAGCTCTCGCTGCAGGGCGACAAGACCCTATTGACCACCATCACGCTCGATAGTGACACCGGTCACGGCCAAGGAACTGCTTATTGTTGAAACTATAGCTGTCTGAAGCTGCTGAATTTCGCGACAGCCTCTGCTTCGATGAGGTGAGGCAGCTTGTCAGTGGCCCGATTCTTGTTGGCGGTTACGGCCGTAATCGTCCCACTCTCCTCACTCAGCTCAGGCGTCGGTCGAAAGGACTTCCGGGCAGATCTCTGGTCTGCTCGTACGGGCCTGCCCGGAGAAATTCATACATGAGCAAAGCACTTTTATATGATTCCACGATCTGCATCGGCTGCAAGCAGTGCGAGCAGGCCTGCGCCACGCAAAATAATCTCCCTTACAACGATGCGGTCGCCTCTGAAGATTTTCAGTCTGCCCACAAGCTGACGGCAGTGCTGACCCGCGGTGACAAGTTCATGCGGCGGCTGTGCATGCACTGTGAAAAGCCGGCGTGCGCTTCGGTTTGCCCGGTGGGAGCCTTTCATAAAACGAAAGATGGGCCGGTCGTATACGACGTGTGGAAGTGCATCGGCTGCCGCTATTGCATGGCGGCATGTCCTTTCAGCCAGCCCAAGTACGAGTGGGGCTCGCTGAATCCGCGGGTGCGCAAGTGCATTATGTGCCCGGACCGAGTCGCAGCGGGCAAGCAGACGGCGTGTGCGGAGATCTGTCCGACGGGCGCGACCAAGTTTGGCGACCGCGACGATTTGATCAAAGAGGCGCAGGACCGGCTCCGGCAGAATCCGTCGGCGTATTTGCCGCGCATTTACGGATTGCATGAAGTCGGCGGGACCTGCGTGCTCATTCTTGCGAGCGGGAAAGTCGAAGACTTCGGCTATCCGGCTTCAGAAAAGGTTGGCGAGATTCCGATGCCCGAGTACACGGGCCGGGTGATGGACAAAGTTCCAGACTTCATTCCGGTGTGGTCGCTGGTGCTGGGAGGCATTTACTGGATCTCGCATCGCCGCGCCGAGGTGGCCGCCGCCGAAGCAGAAGAAAAGAAGAACGGGAGCGCGCGATGAAGATCAAGCTTACGTTTTGGAAAACCGTGTTCTTCGTGATCATGGCGCTCGGCCTGTATTCCACGTACGTTCGCTATCTGCACGGACTGGGCGCGGTCTCGAACATGACGGACCAGTTTCCCTGGGGCTTCTGGATCGGGTTCGACTGCCTGTGCGGCGTCATGCTGGCGGCGGGCGGATTCTGCATGGTGGGAGCGGTCTACCTGTTCAACGTGGAGAGCCTGCACAGCGTCGTACGCCCGGCCGTTCTGACAGCGTTTCTCGGCTACCTGCTTTTTATTGTTGGATTGCTCTTCGATCTCGGCCGGCCCTGGTTCATCTGGCACCAGCTGATTTACATGAATCCGCATTCGGTCATGTTCGAAGTAGGCATGTGCGTCATGACGTACACGACGGTGCTCTTCTTCGAGTTTCTTCCGAATGTGCTTGAGCGTTTCAATCTCAAGACGCCGATCAAGTGGATCCACAAAATCTATCCGTTATTGATCGTGGCAGGTATTTTGCTTTCGACCCTGCACCAGAGTTCGCTGGGATCGTTGTATCTGATCATGCCCAGCAAACTGCATCCCTTCTGGTACTCGCCGGCACTGCCCTTCTTCTTCTTCGGCTCGGCGGTGGCGGTGGGTCTGGCCATGACGATCTTCGAGTCGACGCAGAGCGCGAAAGCCCTGGGACGTCACCTCGAGCTTTCGGTGCTGGTTCGGTTGGGGGGCGCGCTGCTGGTTGCCCTCTGGATCAATGCCCTGCTGCGATTCGAAGACTTCATGCATCGCGGATTGCTGCGGCAGATCCTTCAGCCCAGCTACGAAGCGTATTTCCTGTGGCTGGAGCTGGCGCTGTCGTTCGTGATTCCGATCGTGCTGTTGAGCTTCAAGAGAGTGCGGCTCTCGCCCAACGGCTTGTACCTGGCTTCGGTCATCAGCCTGTTCGGGTTCATCACCAACCGGCTGAATGTGAGCCTCATCGGCTTTGAGACCTACGTGGGACACCACTACATGCCGAAGTGGACAGAGTTCTCGGTGACTTTGATGATCATCGCGCTGGGCTTTGCCCTGTTCCGGACAGCGGTGCAGTACTTGCCGATCTTCCCCAAGGATGACCTCGCCCCGCCGGGGGGGGCGCACACTACGGTTCCGCTGGCTTCGCCGGTGCTGCAACATGCAGGAGACTGAACGAACTCGAACTCGCTGGTGGCGCGCGACGCTGACGCTCAGCGCCAAGCTGAACATACTGTTGCTGGGCGCGATGGTGGTCATCTTCGCGTTGCTGGGATATCTGAACGTACGCCTGCACCGGCAGCATCTGGAACAGAACACGCTGCTGGTGGCCGAGCGGATGAGCGACGTGATCAAACACGGGACGACGGAATACATGCTGCGCAACGATCGCGAGGGTCTCTACCGCTCGATCCAAACGATGGCCGACGAGCCCGGCATCGAGAAGATCCGCATCTTCGATCAGGAAGGGCGGATTACGTACACCACCAATTCCCGCGAGCAAAACAGCGTCGTCGATAAAACCGGGGAAGCCTGCTATGCATGCCATGCGCAATCGCAGCCGTTGACGCGACTGAAGCGCCCTGACCGGTTTCGCATTTACCGCAACGTGGCCGGAACGCGTGTGCTGGGGATCATCACTCCGATTGAGAACCAGGCGGCGTGCTCGAATGCGGCGTGCCACGCGCATCCGGCGGAGCAACAGATTCTGGGCGTTCTTGATACCAACATCTCCCTGGCAAAGGCGGACGTGCAACTGGCGGAGAGCAGTGGGCGGATGATCATCTACACCGCGTGCGCCCTGCTGCTGATTGCGTTGTTGAGCTGGTTCTTCGTGTGGCAGGTGGTAGGCCGTCCGGTCAAGGCGCTGGAACGGGGCACCGAACGGCTGGCGGCGGGCGATCTCGGGTATCAGATCGAAGTTCGGTCGCGAGACGAGATCGGCGAACTGGCCTGCTCGTTCAATGACATGAGCAAGCAGCTGAAATCGGAACACAGCGAGAACGTCGCCTGGACCCGCACTCTCGAACAGCGGGTTGAGCAAAAGACCCGCGAGCTGAAGCGAGCCCACGAGCATGCGCTGCACACCGAGAAAATGGCATCGATCGGCAAGATGGCCGCAGTGCTGGCCCACGAGATCAACAATCCGCTGTCGGGCATCCTGACCTACGCCAAGCTGCTGCGGAAGTGGATTGATCACGAGGACGCGGGCAAAAGCCTCCGCGGCGATATGTGCGAGTCGCTCGATCTGATCGCGTCGGAAAGCCGGCGTTGCGGAGACCTGGTCAAGAACCTGCTCACCTTCTCGCGCACCACTCCGATGAACCTGCAACCCACGGACCTGAACAAGGTAATCGACCGGTCGTTGCGGCTGATCCAGCACCAGCTCGACCTGGCGGCTATTCACGTCGAGCCGGATCTGGACCCGGATCTGCCTCCGATCGTGTGCGACGGCGCCCAGATTGAGCAGGTGCTGCTGGCTCTGATGATGAATGCGCTGGACGCCATGCCGCAGGGCGGGAATCTGTGGGTCACGACAAAGTTGCGACGGGAAGAAAATGCCGTGCGCATCGTGGTGCGCGATGACGGGACGGGCATTCCGGCCGAAATCCTGCCACGGCTTTTTGAACCATTTCTCACTACCAAAGAGACGGGGCGCGGTGTGGGACTGGGGCTCGCAATCAGCCGCAGCATTCTCGAGCGGCACAACGGAAATATCGAAGTGCAATCCGAGAGAGGGCGCGGGACGACTTTCACCGTGACTTTGCCGTGGGAGGCCGAAGTGGGCGCTCCCCCAATCCAGGAAATTACCGCTGCGGCCAGCGGGAGGGGATGACACGTGGAGACACAAGGAAAACTGTTGATCGTGGACGACGAACTCAGTGTCCGCGATTCTCTCGGCAAATGGTTTCGAGAAGAAGGCTACGAGATTGGAACCGCTGAAAGTGCCAGCGACGCGCTCACGCGCATGGCCGAGAATAAATGGGACCTGGCGCTGCTCGACATCAAGATGCGCGGGACCGACGGCATTGAGTTACAGCGCCGGCTGCACGAGATGGATCCCGATCTCATCGTGATCATGATGACCGGCTATGCTTCGGTGGAGACGGCGGTCACAGCGCTGAAAAATGGGGCCTATGACTATGTCAGCAAGCCGCTCGATCCGGATGAAATTGCGCACCTGGTAAAGAAGGCGCTGGCCCACCGCCGCGCGGAGAAGGAGAACATTCGCCTGCGCGAGACGGTTGCCGAGGCAACGCGCCCGGGCGATCTGGTGGGGCAGAGTCCGGCGATGCGGAAAGTTCTCGATGCCATCGAAACCGTTGGGCCGACCGACGCCAACGTGCTGATCACGGGAGAGAGCGGCACGGGCAAGGAGTTGGTGGTGCGGGCGATTCATGCCGCCAGCATGCGGCGGTTTCATCCTCTGGTGGCCATCCACTGCGGGGCGCTGACCGAGACCCTGCTCGAAAGCGAGCTTTTCGGGCACGAGAAAGGTGCGTTCACCGGGGCGCAATACCGCAAGAAAGGCAAGTTCGAAATCGCCGAGGGCGGAACGGTGTTTCTGGACGAGATCGGCGACATCAGCTTGAAGACGCAGACTGACCTGTTGCGCGTGCTGCAGGAGCGCGAGATCACGCGGGTGGGCGGGAACCAGATCATCAAAGTCGATTTCCGCTGCGTTGCCGCGACCAACAAAAAACTGGAGCAGATGATCGAAGAAGGCACGTTCCGGCCGGACCTGTTCTACCGGCTGAACGTATTCCACATGGAATTGCCGCCCTTGCGCGAGCGGCGGGAAGACATCCCACTGCTGGTCGAACACTTCGTTCGCAAGTTCGCGCTGGCGATGAACAAGCACATCACGCGCACGGCTCCCGCCGCCATGAATCAACTGCAACAACAAGCATGGATCGGCAACGTCCGCGAACTCGAAAATGCGGTGGAACGAGCTATGGTGGTCGCACAGGAACCGGAACTTCGCGAGCAGGATTTCATCTTCAAGCAGCCGACGTTGCCGGCGGCCTCGGGGAAGAGCCTGGAAGAAATGGAGCGCGCCCATATCCTGCGAGTGCTGGAGGAGTGCGGCGGCAATCAGAGCCGGGCCGCGGACGTGCTCGACATTGACCGGGTCACGCTGCATCACAAACTGAAGCGCTACGGCTGGACCCGCACTCCTGCGGAAACCAGAAACTAGGAGCGACGCAGGCTGGCTCCCATGAACCTAGTTCATCTGCTTCCGGTCGGCACGATTGACTTGGCCTTGCTTCAGGATCTGTGCGCGGCAATTCCCCGGAGGCTTCCGGTCTCTTGCGAGATCCTGCCGTTCAGCCTCGATCCCACGCCGTCCTATCACCCGGAGCGCCAGCAATTTCATTCTTCTGAGATCCTGCAGCGGATGCAGAGTATGGTCCGGCCGAAGGACTGGCGATTTCTCGCGGTGGCAAGCGTCGACCTCTACATTCCGATCTTGAAATATGTTTTTGGCGAGGCGCAGATGGGTGGGCCGTGTGCAGTAGTATCCACATTCCGTCTGCGGCAGGAGTTCTACGGACTCGACCGGGACGACGGATTGCTGGGCCAGCGCCTGCTCAAGGAATCCGTCCACGAACTGGGACACACGCTCGATGTGCACCATTGCCAGGACTACCGATGTGTGATGGCGTCGTCCCACGCGGTAGAGTGGATCGACCTGCGTGAGAGCGCTCTGTGCGAAGCCTGTGCTGCCATAGTCGAGGCAAATGGATCCCTTTCGGGGCCGCGAGGAGCTCCGGCACATCACAAACCAGCTTTCCCGTAGTACACTTTTCGCCATGATGCCGAGACGATTGTTCCCCGCGCAGGTTATAGTTCTGGTCGTCGCAATTAGCGGATTACTGTTCGCGCAAACATCCAACAAGAAAACCTCCGGAGTCGAACAAGAACGATTCGGAGTGCGGGACGGGAGGCCCGTCATCTTGTACACGCTCACCAACTCACACGGAGTCGAAGTCCGTGCCATGAATTATGGCGGCATCATCCAGTCGATACGCGTTCCCGATCGCAAGGGCCAACTGGCCGATATCGTCCTCGGGCACGAGGATGCCGCGGGGTATATGCCCAATCCGCCTTATATCGGCGCGATCGTCGGACGCTACGCCAACCGCATTGCCAACGGGTCATTCACGCTGGATGGCAAGACTTACACGCTGCCCAAGAACGACGGCCCGAATACGCTGCACGGCGGGACCACGCGGACCTTCGATAAAGTCATTTGGGAAAGCCAACCGCTCAAGGGCAAGAGCGGCGTATCTTTCACCTACGTAAGCAAAGACGGCGAAGAAGGATTTCCGGGAAATCTGACGGTTACAGTCACTTACACTCTGACGGACTCAAACGAACTTGTCATTGATTACACGGCCACCACCGACAAAGCAACTCCCATCAACGTAAGCCAGCACAGCTATTTCAATCTGAAGGGCGAGGGCGACGGCGATATTCTGGATCACGAGATCATGATCAACGCCGACCGCTTCACGCCGGTCGACAAGAACCTGATTCCTACGGGGGAGCTTCGTCCGGTCAAAGGAACGCCGCTGGATTTCACGAAATCGACAAAGATCGGGACGCGGATCGACGACAGCTACGACCAGATGGTTCTGGGCCACGGCTACGACCACAATTTTGTGATCAACCGCAAGGGCGCAGGCATGACTCTGGCTGCGCGTGTCTACGAACCTACAACCGGGCGAGTGCTGGAGGTATCAACCACGCAGCCCGGAGTGCAGTTCTACACCGGGAATTTTCTCGATGGCACAGTCACCGGCAAACAGGGCCACGTGTACAAGCGGCGCTACGGCTTCTGCCTGGAGACGCAGCACTTTCCGGATTCGCCAAACCATCCGGAGTTTCCGACGACCATCCTGAAGCCGGGCGAAAAGTTTTATCAGGAGACGGTGTTCAAGTTTTCGGCGAAGTAGTCGAAGGACTGTTCGATTTGCACATGAAGCGCTCGATCCTGGCGCCCAGCCTCCTGCTCCTGAGCCTGGCCTCACTGGCTCCTGGACAGGAAGACGCGGCGCGGTCGTTGTTTCTGGTTTATCGCGGTAACGCAGCAGGCTACATCGATCAGACGGGTAAGATCGTAATTCCGCCGCGGTTCGAGAGCGCGACCGACTTTCGTGAAGACCGAGCCTGTGCTGCTTCCTCAGGAAAGAAATACGCGCTGATCGATACGGCTGGACAATTCCTCACCACACCGCAGTTCAGCGCCTGCCACAGGTTTTCGGATGGGCGTGCGGCGGTGGCTTTTCCCACGGAGAAGACCCGCACGAATTGCTCCGATTGTGACCCGTTTTACCATTGGGGATACATCGACCGCGATGGCGCTTTGATCGTTGCACCGCGATACCACACCGCAGGAGATTTCTCCGAAGGCTTGGCTGCTGTCGAGAACGATAGCGGCAAATGGGGATTTGTCGACCGGTCGGGGCGGGTGGCGATCGATTTCCGTTTCGACTATGCGGAGAGTTTCTCGGAGGGTCTGGCCCTCGTGGTCATCCGTAAGAGATATGGGTATATCAATCACTCGGGGGAACCGGCGATTGCCCCTCGCTTCAAGTACGCCCGTAGCTTTTCTGAGGGGCTTGCCCTGGTTCGACAGAATGGCAAGTTCTCCGTGCCGTCCGGGACGAATTTAGACGATGATGACGATTCTGACGACAGTAGCGGAGTATTCGAATACATCGAAAACACAGGGCGCACGACCATAAGCTTCACGGCCGAGCATGCCAGCGACTTCTCGGAGGGTCTCGCGGAATTCGGAGTGATCAAAAAGGACGGATACCTGTCGTGTGGTTACATGAACCGCGCAGGAAAGGCAGTGATCGGCCCGAAGTTTGGATTCTGTGACGATTTCTCGGAGGGGCTAGCCAGCGTCCATGTGGATGGCAATTGGCATTTTATCGACAAGACCGGCAATTTCGTTATCAATCTGCCGAATGGTGAAGTGAGATCCTTTCATCGCGGCCTCGCGTGGGTGTCGCAGGGCACCCAGCCTGACAACTTTGAGACCTTTGGATACATCGACAAGTCGGGAAAGCTGGTCTGGGATCCACGCCCCCAGAAGTGAGGCGAGCTAGTGCAGGCTCGCTTATTGCCGTAACTCTTCCACCAGGGCTTTTTCCACTTTGCGGCAATGTTCCGGATTGAGCTTCTTCCCGCCTGACGTCAGGTAGAACGTGTCAATCGCCATCTGGCCTTCGGTGTCGATCAGGGCGATCTCGATGTTGCAGTCCTGATCTGACAGGCGCGATGCAATGCGATGGAGCAGGCGTGGGCGATCCTGTGCAATCACCTGCACCAACGTGGTGGTTGCTGAACTGGCGTCGTCGAAGTCGATTTTGGTTTCGACTTTCACCTTCGCGATCGCGCCTTTCTCCGAACGTTGCCGGTCGCGCAGCATTTTTTCCAGATCGGCCTCGCCCAACATCACGCTGATGACGCTGTTCTTGAAGCGCGCCCACTCCGAGAGATTCAACTCCAGCGTGCGGAAGCGGTCGGTGAAGTGGAACGTGTCGACCACGGTGCCCGCCGCGTTCGAAAATGCGTTGGCCTTGACGATGTTCATGCCCCACGCGGCCAGGACGCCCGCCAGGGTTGCAAACAGACCTGGACGATCCTTGGTCACTAGCGTCAGATCGTACCAGTGGCGGCCGCGCTTGAGTTCGACGAGCACCGGATCGCCTCCGAGTTGGTCGGCCATCTGCAGGTGCCGCAACACTTCTTCGGCGGTGTGGACCAGCAGGTATCGCTGCGGAAATCCTTCAAGGAAACCCTTGAACCTGGCGCCCGTAACCGGCGCAAGAGAGCGCAGGCGCGCCAGCTTCTCATCATTGACATCGGCATGGACGCGCTGGTCGGCGCTGCGGTTCAGATAATTCTCGGCAGCCATATAGAGCTGCCAGACGTTTTCCGCCTTCCAGGGAGTCAGGGCCTCGGGATTCACGGCCTTGATGTCGGCGTACGTGAGCAGGCAGAGCATCTTGAGGCGCTCCGGTGTGCCCATCTTTTCGGAGAATGCGCCGACAGTCGCCGGATCGAAAATATCGCGCCGCAACGTGGCGGACAATTCCAGATGGTTCCCGATCAGGAAAAGCACTTCCGCCCGCTCCTTCGGGTCCACATCAAGCCGATCCATGGCACGATTCGCGATATCGAGGCTGGCTCCGACGTGATTGCCACCCGGCACACCTTTGCCCGTGTCGTGCAGCAGGAGAGCCAGATAAAGCAGTTCGGGATCTTCCAGTTCGCCGAGAAGTTCCCCGTACCGCTGATCCCACTCCGACTGCGACTGCTTGAGCCGATGGAGGCTCTCAATCGCCAGAAACGAATGCTCATCCACGGTGAAGCGATGATAAAAATCGCGCACAACGAGGGAATCGATCAGCTTCAATTCAGGCAACAGCAGTGTGAGCAGGCGGAGGGAGTGCATGGCACGGAGGGCGTCGGCGGCGAAGGGCTGCAAAAGCGTTTCCTGCAGGTAAAGCCATAATTCGGCACCGCGAGGCGGCATGGAAGCGAGCGCCGGAAGCGCCTGCTCGATGCGGTACTCGGTGGTTGCGCTCAGTTTCAATCCATGAACCGCCATGAAGTGGAAGAGCCGGAGCAGCACCTCGGGATCCTGCAAGGCGGAAGGCTGCTGCAGGAAGATGAGCCCGTCGACCACGGAGAAATCGGCGGTTGTAAGGCGTGAGCGCCAACTCTGTACCTGGCGGTAGAGCGCCGACCAGGCTTCTGGAATCTCTTCGAGCAGTTGCGTGACGGTGCGCTGCACGGCGCGCGCATGGCCGAAATAGATGCGCATCCAGTCGGCGGCAGAGAGCTCCGCAGCGCCAGCGGCGCCAATCTTGCGCGCCGCGGCGGCATCCTGCGCCTCCCAGCTCAACGTGTTGTCGTCGCGGCCGTGCCGGAAGTGCAGAAAGCACCGCGCGGACATCAGGAAATCGAGGGCAGCCTCCAATTGCTTCCGCACCGGAGCACGCAGCGAACTGGCATCGGGCCAGTCCTGCAGCTTGTCGATAGCCGAGATCAGCGCAAGCCAGTTCGCCACATTGACATCGCGCAAGCCCCCCGGAGCCTCCTTCAGATTCGGCTCGAGGTGATAGAGAGTCATGCCGTACTTGCCATGACGTTCACGCGTAACCTCGGCCAGTCCCTGGAGCAAAGCCTTCGACTCTCGCATGACCAGCTTGGGGATCACTTTGTCGTGCAGTCGACGGAACAAATCGCGATCACCCGCGAGATAACGGCAATCGAGAAGAGAGATGGTGAACTCAGTGTTGCTGGCGTCGAAGCGGTCGCACTCGGCCAGGGTACGCGACGCGGGGCTTAACTTGAGCCGGAGGTCCCATAACTCCTGGGAGAGGCGGCGAACCGGGTCTTTGAAGGCCTGCTCAGCATCGCGGTCTGCGAACAGAAACAGAATATCGATGTCGGAGAAAGGAAACAGCCAGCCCCGGCCGAAGCCTCCGGTGGCAACGAGACTAAAGTTGGCGGGGCGGGCTTCGCCGGGTGAAACGATGTCGCGCCAGAGACGGGCAAGAATGTCCTCGACCAGGCGGGTGCGTTGCGCCACGCACGCGCGTCCGTCGCCCGTGGCTTCAAACTCGCGCTGAATGCGAGCGGACTCGTCGTTGATGGAACCCCGCAGTTCGCCGATCAATGAGGACGCTGCCATCATGAAAGTGATTCACCCCGCAGCGCCCACGGTTAGGGAAGGCAGCTACCCACAGAGGCCTTCCGCTCGCGTCCCGGCAATGGCGCGGCGCGTCTGGGGCTGCGCCAATTACAACGCCCCTTCGCCGCGCTCATCGTTGCGAATTCGGATGGCCTCATCGACGCGCGACAGGAAGATCTTGCCATCCCCGATCTTGCCGGTACGCGCCGCCCCCAGAATAGCCTGCACTGCCTTCTCCACAAGCGCTTCGGGCAGCACCATCTCCAGCTTGGTCTTGGGAATCAGATCAACACTGTACTCGCGCCCGCGGTAGACCTCCGTATGGCCCTTCTGACGTCCGTGACCGCGCACTTCCAGCACGGTCATGCCCTCGACACCGATTTCCTGCAGGGCAGTCTTCACCGCATCCAGTTTGGAGTTTTGTATGACCGCTTCGATCTTCGTCATGATGTATGCAAGTCCTTCTAAACTATTCGCGCCGCTGCTGCCGGGCGGAACTCTTCCCAGCACCTCAAGCGGACGTTTCCCAATAGTAACCCTCTTCGCCGTGTTGCGAGAGGTCCAGGCCCTGCACTTCTTCCTCCTCGGAAACACGCAAGCCGATGGTCATGTCGACCACCTTGAGAATCACCAGCGTACCGACGATCGCGAGCACCCAGGCGATGGCCACTCCTACGAGTTGATTCAGCAACTGATGCGCATTTCCTTCGAGCAGGCCCGAGGCCAGGGTATTGCCCTGCGCATCTTTGAAAACGGGATTGACGGCACTGACAGCAAAGATCCCGGTCAGAAGCGCTCCCAAAGTCCCGCCGGCGCCGTGCACACCGAATGCGTCGAGCGAGTCGTCATAACCGAATCTCGCCTTGACCTTGGCCACCATCCAGTAGCAAAACACACCGGCGATGAGGCCGATGATCAGGGCAGGCATGGGCTTCACAAAGCCTGCCGCGGGAGTAATCGCGACCAGCCCGGCCACGGCTCCCGAGATTCCGCCCAACACACTGGGCTTGCCGTTGCGGATCCACTCGGCGCCAGCCCATCCGATGGCCGCTGCCGCAGCCCCGAAATGTGTTGCGACGAAAGCGCTGGTGGCCAAACTGCCCGCGGCCAGAGCGCTGCCAGCGTTGAATCCGAACCATCCCACCCAAAGCAGGCAAGCGCCAATGAAACTGAGCACGACGCTATGGGGAGGCATTGGTTCCCTGGGATATCCCACACGCTTGCCCAGGTACAGAGCGCATACCAGGGCAGATACACCCGAGGTCACGTGGACGACAGTGCCGCCGGCAAAATCCAGAGTCGGGAACCGCCCGCCCAGCGAGGCATTCAACAGACCGCCCTTGCCCCACACCATGTGCGCCATCGGGTCATAGACGATGATCGACCACAGGACCATGAAGACCAGCATGGCGCTGAATTTCATGCGCTCGGCGAATGCTCCTGCGATCAATCCCGGCGTGATGATGGCAAACATCAACTGGTAAACCATGAAGGTCTGCGCCGGGATCGTGGCCGCATAGTCGGCATCCGGCGCGGCACCTACGCCTTTGAGGAAGAGATTGTGCAGACCTCCGATGAAGGTGTTGCCAGAGCCAAACGACAAGCTATAGCTGAACAATCCCCACAGAACCGTGATTACTGCCATGAGGGCAAAGCTCTGCATCATCGTGCCGAGCACATTTTTCTTGCGCACGAGTCCACCGTAGAACAGGGCCAGGCCCGGCCCGGTCATCATGAGGACAAGGGCGGCGCTGGTGAGCATCCAGGCGTTGTCGGCGGAACCCTTCGCATCGGCGGCCTGTTGCTCAAGCTTTGCCAGTCGGGCGTTTACGTCGGTCGCAGGGCTCGGCGCCACTCCACCCGTCTGGGCGCACAACGCCTGCGCAAAAGTCAGAAGCAAGACGGCCATCACCACCCAGGTGATCAGCCTTTCTCCGATAGACACTTGAGGAATGTTCTCCTGAGGGACAGGATTCGAGTCCTGCACACCATGGAACGACGCCTCAATGTACCGTCCGGCTGAGGTTCTCGGAAATCGAAACTATTTATCGTCGCTATCAGGTTTTGTTATTGAAACCGCGGCCGGGCGGCCAATTGGAAATCAGAACTTGAATTGCACGTCGAGCTGCATGCGCCGCGGGGGCTGGGCGGAAACGGGTTGGCCGAAGAGCGGAGACGAGACAGTCCCGATGTAGGTCACGTAGTTGGGGTGGTTGAGTACATTGAAGGAATTGAGAGAAACAGAAACGACCTTCTTCTGCTCTTTCGATTTTGACAGTGGAAAGTCGTGGGTAAGGTTGAGGTCGAGATCGATGAGGCCGGGGCCATTCATGGTGTTGCGGGCGACGCCAGGGGGGCGATCATTGAGGATTCCGTCATGGTTGTCGTCGCCACCGGTAGTAATGTCGACGGGCTTGCCGGAGTACAGCGAGAGCGCGACGCCAAGGGAAAGATATCTGGCCACCTGCGTCGTCGCCAGCATGTCGAACTTGTGGAGGCGGTCGTTGTCGGAACGTCCCCAGTCCGCAGCGGCGTCATAGCTATTCGCGGGGAAGAAAGAGATGCCGCTGGAGTTGTTGCTCGTGCGGCTGAGGGTGTACTGGACCTGTCCGGAAAAGTACCGGCCCAGCTTGCCGCGATAGGTGAGCTCCAGCGCGTTGCCCTTCAAGTACCCGTCCGGTTGGATCTCGCGCACTTGGCCGAGAGAAGGGTTGGGGCGCACCAGACTAGCTCCGATCGGGGCGTTGGCATCGATCGAGCGGAAAGAATCGATGCCCCGGTTTCCGATGTAGACCGCGCTCAGAGTGGTTTGGGCGGTTAGCTGACGCTCCACGCCAATGCTGTACTGCAGGTTGTAGGGAATGCGGGAACGGGGATCGAGGGTCACGATACTGGTGGGAACTCCCGCCAGATCGCCGGGCTGAACTGGATAATGTGCGGGCGTGTCGACGATGAAACGAAGCAGGTTGACGCCGTTGAAGTGCAGGAGGTCTCCGATGGGGCTGGGGCCGGTGCGGTCGTAAAACATTCCGGCACCGCCACGGATCACAGTTTTACTCTTGGGCGATGGCGCATAGGCGAAGCTGATGCGCGGGGCGAAATTGTCAGCATCATTATGAAAAAAGTTCTGGAAGTAATAGCGCACACCGACGTAAACGGAAAAATTTGGCCGCAGGCGGATGTTATCTTCGAAGAATCCGCAGAATACTTTTTCCAGAAATGCCACGTGCCCCTGGCCGGTTTGGAGGAGATAGGTGGCGGGTAGGCCTGAGGTATATGCGGCATCGCTAGCGAAGGTGTAGGTTCCGGCCCGATTGGTAAAGTCATCTAATCCGCGCCGGCTGATGTCTGGGATGTCAATGCCGAAGCTGAGCTGGTGCTTACCGTTGGCGTAGGTGGCGAAGTCTGTGCCGTCAAAATGATATTCCGTACGGCGGGAGTCCGCCTGCGCGCCTCCCGCGGCAAACAGCCCGGAAACCGCGACCTGTGCGGCGGCATTCACGCTGGACACAGAGTTGTCGTAGTGCCCCACCAGGAATCTGAGCTGGTTCAGCCAGTGCGGTGAAAACTGGTGCAAATGGCTGATGTTAATCTCGTGCTCCAGAAAATGTGTGTCGGTGGCGGCGCTCGCGAGAGTGGTGCCTCCAACATTCTGGTTCTCGGCGGAGCGATGCTCGTAGGAGTAGCCGATCCAGAACTGGTCCCCGTTAGCCAGGTCGTGAAAGATGCGGCCCGATCCAAAAAAATGGTGGGTGGGATTGGGCAGGAATTGAGGGCTGGAGCCGAATCCGAGCGACTCGGCGGCGGCAATCGCATTCGCGTCGACAATGTCCTGCTGATCGAGAATGTCGTCGTCAAGCGACAGCAGGAAACTGGTGTGCTTGCTGTGCCCAACGGGGCCGGTCACCGACCCTTCGTAATACTGCCGGCGCTCGGCTGGCTTGCCGAGTGTGGCGAAGGCATTGCTCGCATCGAACACCGAATCCCGAAACATGAAATTCACCGAGCCGTGATATGCCGGCGATCCACTCTTGGTGATGATTTCCAGCCGGGCTCTTCCAGGCCGCGAGAAGCGAGCGGAGTAGGGATTGTTGTTGATCTTGACTTCCTGAACCGCGGAGGGCGTAACCCCGGGTCCATTGGCTTCGATGCCGTTGACCACCAGCGTCACACCATTGGTTCCGATTGCGTTGTCGTCTAGAAATCGAGACATCGCGGTGATGTAGTCCTGATCGAACACCGGGAGGCGATCGAGGGCGTTCCGGTCGACGCTGTTCGTGTTCTGATTGGCCTGAGTTTCGGTGCTGATGAGCGGGATGTTTTCCCCGGTCGCAACCGTAACCGTCTCAGTCTGCACCAGGATTTGCAGGACGACGCGAAGCGCTGGAGGCCGGCGATTGGAGATGGTGATTCCGAGGTGCGAGTCGCGAAAACCCTCCGCATGAACGTCTAGCGCGTACTTTCCCACTGGGACTCGATCGAAATGGAAAGCTCCACTTGCGTCAGTCGAGGTCTGAGCGGCTATGGCACCTCCAGCTCCGCGGAGGGTCACCAGCGCGCCGCCAATGGCCGCGCCCGACGGGTCCAGAACGACTCCGCTGGCGGCATGCATCGCGGCAGAGTCATCGGCGGCGGCATCGGCGGGACGGTCGACTTGCCCCAAGGCGTGCGGCCGCGCAAGCCCTACGAGCACAATCAGAATGAGCAAGAGCCGGTGGTTCAAGATCGAGGTCCGTCGTCGAAGCGTGTGACCACAGTTCTTCCGTTCAGTCCTCTAAGGATACCGGAGGAATCTGAAAGGCTCCTGAAGGCGCCAGCTCGGCGGAGGAATTCCGCGGGCAGGACATCCAACAGAATTCCATCGACGGTGCACCCCCTGGGCGCTGCGCGGCAATTATTTTGCTTTTGGCTGTTCCGGCGGCGCCGGTGGTTTCGCGAACCTGGCATCGTCGACCGCTACGTTCTGCTGCAAGTCGGTCAGTTGGATCGTGAATCGCCCGCTTGGCCTTGCCAGGGTCCAGCGATACGGGACCTTGACCCCACTCACGTCGCGATAGTCGGCATAGTCGATCTGGGTTGGAAGCAAGCCCAAGGCGGTATCGCCGAAGCGTACGAGCCGCACCAGCAATCCAGATTGCTGATCGAGATACAGGCGGATAGGCGGCTTTCCCTGGCGCTGTCCCACCACGACGTAGGTTTCCGAATCGCCAATCTTCTCGGTTCCCCGAGTCTGCAATTCAGTGAACATCTGTTTCAGATGCGCGGCCAGATGGAGATCGGCATCGATCGCGGCCCCATCGAGATCGCTGCCGTGCATTTCCCGCAGCGGGTGCCCCGGTGTGCCGAGCCACCCGTCGTGTCCATCGAACGCAGTCACGCTGTCGCTGTCGGGCATGTGAGTGAACGAGACGCGTTTCTGGGGATCCTTCGCGTAGATATCGATAGGGAAGGACTTGCCTCCGAAATCGATCGTGCCTTTCATGACGCGGCTCGTGACTTTGTCGATTGCAGTACCGCCCGCGGCTTGCAGGTATTTGTCGAGCAACTGGCCGGCGGTCGGGCCGCTGCTTTCCTTTGCGTCAGGGGGCTTGGTTTCGCCCTCTGGCCGGTGGGGCGCGGCCACAGGTTCTTTCGAGTCTTCCGTCATCACCGCGGGAATCGCAGCCGGCTTCGCGTTGCCGCGATGGCAGGAGTAACAGGTCACCTCGCGCTGGCTGTCGAAGTTGTCTTTGTTGATGGCAAACATCATCTCCATCATCTTGCGAGCTGTCTGCTTGTTCTTTTTGTCATCTTTCTCGAAGGCGTTCTGGACATGGCAAAAGTCGCACTCGACTCCCAGCGATGCCGTGATGAACTGCATGGTCGGAAAAATCTGCTCGGCAGGAACTCCCTTCAGCACCTGGATGTTCTTGAACTGCTCTTCGGCTTTCCTGGGAGCGTTTTGAAGGCCGGACGGCTGCGCGGGAGCTTGTGGCTTTGTTCCCTTTGCCAACAGTCCACCCGCCGCGATCAGACACCCGATCAAGAGCAGAAGTTTGCGATTCATCGTTGATTTGTCCTCATGAAGAATTTGAAGTCTAGCAGACATGCCGCGAATTCATGGCTGGTTCGTGTAAACGTACTTTCCCGAAACCTGAGCCGCGACAAGGTGGGAAGGCAGGAGGGAATCGACTTTCCCTTTCAGATGGGCAGGAACGAACAGGAACAGGCGGGTGTTTCCAGCCCAGTCTCGCTGGAGATCCGCGTCCGTAAGATAGATTTTCGGCGCATCTGGAAATGTCGAGCCAAACCACATCGATGTGGTGCGCCCTTCCACCAGCTCTACGGGCCGCTGTAAATAGAAGAGCAACGAGGAGCCGAACGCCTGATCGCCATAGATGAGCACGCGATCCTCTGGGCGCGCACGCTCAGCAATGTGCTGGGCCAGATCTTTTGATGACAAATAGGGTCCGAAACGGCCCAACGCGATATGTGCCGCGACCAGAAACACGGCCATGCCGGCGGCCAGCACACAAGTCGCCGCATAGTGTCGCCGGCGCAGTCGCAGCAGAAACGACAACAGCGGCATGATCAGCAGGGTGATGGCTGCGAGCGCAGCGGGCAAGCGGAGAGCAGCAAACGACTCATAACTCAGGTCCAGCATGTGGGAGGTCGAGAGCGTGTCGGTATCCATGTCGTGCTTGGCGAGCACGTTGCCGATGTCAGGCTCGAAGGGCAGATGCCTCGACTGCCAAAGCAGCGACAGCAGTGTGATGCCGGCAGCGAGTCCGATCACGGCGAGTATTCCGGCCGACAGACGCAACCATCCTTTGCGCGCGGTGAGGTTGCAGTCGATCAGTTCACAGCGCACGATTCCATCCGCCAACAGCACCAGGAGTGGCAGGTACGCGGGGAAGGTGTAGTACTCCTGGTTGGTTGAGATGGCGAAGAAGACGAGCACCAGGCCCGCGAGAATCCAGCATATCAAGCGGGTGCGTGCGGCGAAGTCGGGCCGCCGCAGGTGCTTGCGCTCGTCGAGGACGGTCCGAATCGCAGCGGGCAGGTACAGACTCCAGGGAAACAGCCACACGAGATGCAGCGACCAGTACAGCGCCCAGGGCAGTTTGTTGTAGTCGCGCGGATAGCGTCTTCCAAGGAATCGCAGAAAGTGTTCGTTGACGAAATAGAACCAGAAGAATCCGTGGCCGCCCTGGCCGCCGGGGTTGCGCAGGCCAGCGAGGATGTGCCAGGGAGCTGCGATGAGCAGGAAGAGGGCGAGTCCCGTCGCCAACCGGAATTCGCGCCACCGGCGCCATTCTCCGGTGATGGCCAAATAGAGGAGCGCAGTTCCACCGGGGAACGCCAGTGCGATCAGCCCCTTCGTCAACACGCCCAACGCCATGCACGAATAACCCGCATACCAGCGCCAGGAGCGAGCATGCGGTTCGAGAGCGGTCAGAAAGAAGTAGAGGGACGCCGCGATGAGCAGACTCAGCAGGACATCGGGAATCAGAATCCGGGTGAACAGGAATACGCCCGCGGCAGTGTAGACGAATACTCCGGCGTAAATTCCGGCGCGCTCGCCAAACGAGCGGCGCGCCCAGAGCAGCGCCAGCATGCCCAACAGCAGGATGGCCAACGCCATGGGCAGCCGCGTGGCGAACTCATTCACTCCGAACAGGTGATAGCTAATCGCAACCAGCCAGTACGGCAGTGGGGCTTTCTCCAGATAGCGCACGCCGTTGACATGGAGGGTGACGTAGTCGCCGGTGACGAACATCTCGCGCGCGGCCTCGGCGTGGGTGGCGTCAGCATCGTCGAGCAAGGCCGGCGAGAAAAGCGATCCGAGATACACGGCTGCGAAAACCATTGCCAGCACCCAATAGGATAGGACCCGCAACCGTTCCCGCGGGCGAGCCTGTTCTTCAGTCAATGGGGCTGTGGAGGAGGCGCTCAATTGGGGTGAACCCATTCAAGGGTACAAAGGATAGTCACCGCCCGCAAGCGCGGGAAGGGTTCGTCACTGGTTGGCCAGAGCGGCGAGCAGGGATTTGACGCCGTCGACCACTCTCGCCATCTTTTCGAAGTCGATCTTTTCAAAGGTATCTCCTGCGGTGTGGTAGTACGGATCACGGAATGTAGCCGTATCCGTGATCATGATGGCAGGATATCCCTGCTGCCAGAATGACCAGTGATCGGACCATCCGATCCCGGGCCATGTTGCTGGTGCGTCAACGCCTTCGGAGGGAAACATTGTTGTTTCGCGGAATTTTCGAATGGATCGTCGCACCAGATCTCGAGACTCGCTGTTCCCCACGAAGCCGATGAAATTCCCGCGATCGGGATAGAACAGGCTGAGCACCGCGGGATACTGCTGGCTGCCCGGTGCATCGGAGTAGAAGCCGAGGGTCTCGAGCGAGATCATGGCCGACACGCGAACTCCATCCTGGCGCAGTTTCTTAGCATAGACGACGCTGCCCATGCTCTCGGTTTGGAAATAGGGTGGCTCCTCATTCACAAAGAATACGAACCGGATGGTCTTCTCCAATTTGCTTCCTTGCAGCATTCGCGCGAGTTCGAGAGTAGCTGCTACACCGGAAGCGTTGTCGTCCGCTCCTACGGTGCCGGAGACACTGTCATAGTGAGAGCCTACGACCACGATTCCGCGATCGCTGGCGGTCCCAGGGCGTTCCGCTTCGAGGTTGCTGACCGCGTGGCCTTCTACGGTGTAAGTCTGTTCCCTGACGGAGTAGCCAAGAGCAGCGAGATTGCTGCGAAGATAATCTGTGGTCGCCTTCAGTGATCCGTCCCGCCGAAGATTTCTCTCGCCGATCGTTGCCGAAAGATAATTGACATGTTGGGCAAGGCGGCTCGCGAGTTCCTGCTGCGTCGCCGACGACGAAGGGAGCGGTCCCCGATAGGACCTGAGCGGCATCTGCGTCATGCGCCATAGCGAGACGCCGCCAGCCCCAAGCGCAAAACTTATGACCGCGACGACAAACCGCAATTTCCAGTTTGGACCTGTTGCAGCGTTGAACGATTCAAACATAGTGGGACCACTAACCATGACACCGCTGCGCGCCGTATCGTTCCGCGCGGGTTATGGCGTCTTCGTCTCTCCAACCCGCTCAAAGAACTTCCACTTGTCCATGCCCGACGGAACCGCGACATCGAAAAAGCCTACCATCATTTCGTCTGAGGTCTGATCTCCCCACGTCACGGTCTTCGTGGGATCAGGGTTGTGCGGATTGTTCTTTGAATTGTCGTACCAGGCGATCGCGCGCAGCTTCGTTCCCGCCTTCAAAAGACGCGGCTCTGCCAGGCGGTAGCTCAACTGCCAGTGAAAGTGATAATTCACCCGCAGCAGCACTTCCACGGTGCGATCGTCATGGACGAGGTCGTACTCGAAGCGTTTTCCTCGCAGATGCATGTGGGGAAAAAGGCTGAGTAGCGTCGCGTCATGGGGGAGTGTGCCCTGAACCTCGACGCGGAAGTCATCCGCTCCCGGCGGAATAATCAGGGCGTGATTGTTCAACTGCAGTGTAATCACGCGCTGTTTCGCAGGAGCCTTCGCGAAGACCAAGCCGAGGCCGGTCTGATCCTGATCCGCCGTGCCGTTGGTCGTGTAGTGCATCTGAAACACGAGGTCGGAACCGGCGGGAACGAACTTGGCCATGCCGTCGGGCCATTGATCGGGCGAACTGCCCGGAGCGTACACCAGCAGCAGGTCGCTGGTCGTCTCGTGAGCCTGGCGCTGTTCGACGGGATCGCTGAGTGTCGACGCCGTGAAGGGCTCGCCGACCGGCGCGTGCCGCAGCCATGGCGAATCGGGCGGACGAATATACACGACCGCATGATGCACGTGCGCCGGACTTCCCGGACGGAACTCCGACATCTGCACCCAGCGGTCGTCGGTGAAATGAGTCGGGACAATCTCGTAGGTGTATTCGACTTCGCCCTGCGCGGGAATCTGCACTGGCTTTGGCATTTTGACCACGAGATCGGGCTGGGTGATGTTCCATCCTGCCGCCCATTTTCGCGGCGCAGGCGCATCGTGTACGTCTCCGGCGGGAGCACCCGCCTTAGCCCAGTCTGTAATCGTCTTGATCTGCTGTTCCGTCAGCGAGGCGTCGTTGGCGAAATGTCCATATCGTGGATCGGCAAACCACGGAGGCATCATTTTCATTTCAACGGCGTGCGCCATTGCGTCGGACCAGGGCCGGGTTTGCTCGTAGGTGACGAGCGGCATGGGCGCGACCTCTCCGGGACGATGACAGCTCTGGCAGTTGTCTTGCAGGATCGGCTGGACATCTTTGTAAAAAGTAGGGGCACCAGGCGGAGCAGATCGCTGCAAGAGGCTGCCCACGGCGAGCCCGAGTGCGGTCATCCACAACACGTTCGCAGCGGTGCCGGGCATACTGCGATTCTACAGTCTTGTGATTCTCCGCCTTGTGCTCTGTCGACCGTTTTTCTTCCAAGGGTCAAAGTGCTACATTCAGAGATTCATGTCTGCCCCTAATTCCCTCTTTGTCCGCGCGTGCAAATCGCAACCAGTGGACCGCACGCCCGTCTGGTTCATGCGCCAGGCCGGACGGTACATGTCGGAGTATCGCGCCGTCCGCAAGCAACATTCGCTGCTGGAGATCTGCAAGAAGCCTGTGATCGCAGCCGAGGTGACCATCACGGCCGCCGAGATTCTCGGCGTCGACGCGGCCATTATTTTTGCGGACCTCCTGTTGCCTCTCGAAGTGATGGGACTGCCATTCCATTTTTCGGCGGGCGAGGGCCCGGTGATTGAGAAGCCGCTTCGCAGCAAGGAAGACATTGCGAACCTGCGTACGGATCGCGCTGCCGAACTTGGATATGTCTCGGAAGCCGTCGCGCTGGTCGCGAAACATTTCGCAAATCGCGTGCCGGTTATCGGATTCTGCGGAGCGCCTTTCACCCTCGCCAGCTACATGATCGAAGGTGGAGGCTCTCGCAACTATGTCCACGCCAAGAAGATGATGTACAACAGTCCCGCCGATTGGGATTCTCTGATGGCGAAGCTCGTCGCTGTGACCTGCGAGTACTCAGCGGAACAAGTGCGTGCCGGGGCCGACGCGATCCAGATTTTCGACAGCTGGGTTGGCTGCCTGAGTGTGGAAGACTACCGGCGCTACGTTCTGCCGCATGTCACGGGCATGGTGAAAAGACTGCAGAAGACTGGAGTGCCGATTATCTACTTCGGCACCGACAGCGCCACGCTTCTGCCCGCGATGGAAGAGACCGGAGCCGACGTGATCGGGCTCGATTGGCGTATTCCGCTCGATGAAGGCTGGGAACGCGTCGATTATAAGACAGCCGTGCAGGGGAATCTCGATCCCGTGCTGCTGTTCGCCGGCTGGAAGGAATTGAAGTCGCGGGCAGAAGACATTCTGCGCCGGGCGGATGGACGTCCTGGTCACATATTTAATCTCGGACACGGCATCCTGCCTGAAACCCCAGTCGACAACGTGAAAAACCTGGCACGCTTCGTGCAGGAGTATTCCGGAAACCGCAAGCCGGAAGGCGGAAGCCGCACTCGATGACTCGCATTGCCATTGTCGGTGGAGGCATCTCCGGCCTGGCCGCTGCCTTTGACCTCGAGCAGCAGCGTCGCGGCGGGCGCGAGGTCGAATACACGCTTTACGAGTCTTCGCCGCGCCTGGGCGGCGTCCTCCGTACCGAGCGCGTCGATGGATGCCTGGTCGAAGCCGGCCCCGACTCCTTCGTCACAGAAAAACCGTGGGCAGCGGACTTGTGCCGTCTGGTCGGCCTGGGCGATCAACTCATCGGCTCGAATGATGCCGATCGCAAGACCTACATCCTGACTCGCGGGCGGCTCGTCGAGATGCCCGACGGGCTGATGTTCATGGTCCCGACCAAGATTCTGCCTACCGGGCTTTCTCCGCTGTTCTCATGGAAGACCAAGTTGCGAATGACGCAGGAGTTGTTCCATCCACCGCGGGCTGTCGATCATGATGAGTCAGTTGCCGATTTTGTGGAGCGCCACTATGGCCGGGAGATGGTGGACCGCCTCGCCGACCCGCTGCTATCCGGGATATACGGAGGGGAGTCCGCTAGCCTGAGTGTTCGCGCGGTGCTTCCACGTTTCGCAGAGATGGAACGGACTCATGGCAGCCTGGGAAGAGCCATGCTCGCAGCGCGCAAGAAGAAGCCATCCGGCCCGCGCAGGCCTGCGCCTCCTCTCTTCACTTCGCTCAAGAATGGTATGCAGCATCTGGCGGAGACGGTGGTCTCGCGGCTCACGCCTGCGTGGCTGCTGACCGACACCACGGTACAGGCGATTCAGGCTGAGGCGGGTGGGTGGGTTGTTTCTGCCGGCTTGCAATCCGATCAGTTTGATGCCGTGATTATCGCGCTGCCCGGCCCTGCAGCTGCGAACGTGCTCCGCCTCGCCAGCCCTGAGCTTACCGCCGAACTCGCCGCGATCCAGTACACATCTTCCATCACCGTTGGACTGGGCTACGGCAATGATGTGCGGCAGTCGCTTCCTGCCGGCTTCGGATTTCTGGTGCCGCGGAGCGAAGGCAAGCGCTTGCTGGCCGCAACATTTGTTCACAACAAATTTCCGCATCGTGCGCCCGAAGACCGCGCGCTGCTGCGCTGCTTCTTTGCCGGAGTGAATGCGGAGAATGTCTGGCCGCTGGGGGATGATCAGATTATCGGAATCGTGCGCAACGAACTGCAGCAGATCATTGGCCTGCGCGCCGAGCCGTTGTTCGCGCGAGTCTACAAATGGAAGTCGGCCATGGCGCAATACGACGTTGGACACCTCGAACGCCTCGACCGGATCGAGCGTCTGCGCCGGCAGTTGCCGGGCCTGGCGCTCGCAGGCAATGCCTACCGCGGCATCGGAGTACCCGATTGTGTACGCACCGGACGCGATGCGGCAAAGAGTTTCCTCTCGGTGGAAGCCCAGCCTGCTTAGGCCGGGACTGGCTTGTTTTGAGCCACTCCCCGTCGTCGCCACGCCAGCACGAGCCGGATTTCTTCGTAGGTGATCTCGGGGGGAAGAACGTCTTTCAGCGGCTTAAGCCGTTCAATCTTATCCAGACCGGCCCGCGTGCATGCGGCTTCAATCACCGCCAGCTTGTTGCGATCGACCCATGCCGGCTGGAATTCGACATCACCGTTCTCGACCAGAGAGGCCACGGCACTGACGACGGTTCGCAGTTGCCGGCCACGAATTTGCGCAATCTCCTCGAGCGTCTTGCCTTCGGACAGTAGGCTCAGGGTCTCCAGGGCAGGCGCCGTCTTTTTTTGTGGCAGCTCGGACGCGCGGGCTCCTTCCGCGTAACGCCCGAGGGCCGCCAGGATTTCCGATCCGAACATATCCGCTTTCCGTTCTCCGATGCCCGTTATAGTGAGCAATTTGGCGATGGAATCGGGCCGGACGCGGCAGATCTCTTCAAGAGTTGTGTCGTGCAGCACAACGTACGCAGGCACGCCTTGTTCTTTGGCGGTGAGCCTCCGCCACTCGCGGAGGTATTCACGCAATTCGGCGTCAGGCTCAAGGGCACGACCAGGCGTGGCCCCGCCAACGAAGGCCTGCCGGACTGCGGCCTGGCTTGCGGCCACCGTCATCCACTCCGGCGTGACTCCGCAAACGTCGCATGCTCCGCAGGAATCCCACTTGGGAGTCTCGCCAAAGTGCGTGCAAATCTGCCGGTGCCGGCACCGAGCGGACTCGGCAAAGTCCCGAATCGTGTGATATCGCTGCCAGGCGCGGTCGCGCTCGACCGCGTCCAGAATCTGATTCGCAAAATAGGCAAGCAGTCCGGCGTCCTGTTTCCGCCAAAGTAAAACGCAGTCAGCAGGATTTCCATCCCGTCCGGCGCGTCCCGCCTCCTGGTAGAACTGCTCCACCGACTTGGGCAGCGCAAGGTGGATCACCGCCCGCACCGTCGCTTTGTTGATGCCGAGACCGAAAGCGATCGTGCCGACAAGTACGCGCACTTCGTCCGACATCCAGCGCTCCTGATTGCGGCGGCGTTCGTCGCTCTGCATCTTGGCGTGATAGGGCACGGCGGAGATGCCCTTTTCTTCCAGGAAGTCGACGGTCTCTTCGACTCTGTTGATCGTCGGCGAGTAGACGATGACGTTCCCTTCTCCGTAATTGCGCAAAGCCGTCACGAGGAGTCCGGTCTGCTCGACGCCGCTGCACTCGCGGACCAGGTAGCGCAGGTTGGGCCGGTGAAAGCTCGCAATGTATTTGTCGGGATTGCGCAAAGCCAGTTGCGCCAGAATGTCGTGCCGCACATGGCGCGTTGCACTGGCGGTAAACGCAGCGATGGGATGCTCGGGAAAACTTCCGCGCAGCTTGCTCAGTTGGCGGTACTCGGGACGAAACTCGTGTCCCCACTCCGAAATGCAATGAGCTTCATCGATAGCGAAAAAGGAAATGGGAACCTGCTGCAGCCATGCCAAAGTGTCTGCACGCTGCAAGCGCTCGGGGGAGAGATAGAGCAGGCGATAAGCGCCTTCGCGCGCCTGGCGGATCACATGGCTCTGCTCGTCGTGGCTCAGGGAACTGTTGAGCACGGCGGCGGGAATTCCCATCTGCGCGAGCTGTGCGGCCTGATCTTGCATCAGCGCGATCAGCGGAGAAATCACGACGGCCGTTCGCTCCGAGACGACCGCCGGAAGTTGATAGCAGAGAGACTTGCCTCCACCAGTCGGCATTACCACGCATGTATCGCGTCCCGCCAGAAGGCTGCGGACGATGCGTTCCTGCAAAGGCCGAAAGGCGCTGTATCCCCAGTAGCGACGCAAGGGCGTGATCAGGTCTGCTTCCGGGGCCATGAAACCAGTATAGGGCGTGCGAAAGAAACATGGTTGCAAGGACAGTACTGCTCGATAAAGCAAGATTCCAAACTGGCACACCGGGAACACTTCTTCATCAGACGGCTCAGCGGTAGTAATCCGGGATGACCGGGTGTATTGTTCGTACGGCAGCCAACCAGCAGTCGTCCGCACTGCCAGCTTGGTGGCGATATGAAAGCAACCTCTGCGTTCTTGCTTTCGCTTGTACTTGGGACCCTTATATTTGCTCAGCAACCGGCGCCAGCAGCAAACCAAGCTTCCCCTCCGCCACAGGAACAGAAAGCGGGAGAGTCCACCGCCGCGAGCGCAAAAGCAACCCTCTACGTCTATTGGGTGCGCCTTGGAATCAGCGGCAACAAACCCTCCGTTTACATCGACGAAAAAGAGATGCTGCGGATGCGGAGCGGCCACTTTCTAGGCGTACATCTCGATCCTGGCCAGTACGTGGTTCGCTCCACCGAGAAAGCCGCAGCCGTGACGCTGGATGCGAAAGCGGGCGAGACTTACTACATCCGGTTGGGCTTCGCCGAGGCTGGACTCAAAGTCCGCGTGGAAACCACGCTGATGCCGCCCGAGCAGGGATGGTCGGAACTGGGCAAGACCAAACCGAGCGATCCGGAAGACATCAAGAATCACGACTTCGCGATTGTCGATTCCATGCCGCCGAAGCCTGCCCCTGCGCCGGAGCACCCGGCGGATTGCCGAAGCGTCGCGGTTACCCCAATTCGATCGTTTTCTGCGGTGTCTGAATACAAAGTCGTGGATGTCTTCAACTACACCGGCGCTTACGTAGGAAAGAAGTATGAAGGCAACGGCCTGCGAATCTTGTCGACCCAAGAACATGTGCAGATTCTACTGTTGACCAAGGGCTACACACAGCAAGACGTGGAGATTGCTCACAATTATTGTGAAACAAAAGCCAAGAAGGCCGCTGCCGCGTCAGCAGCGCCGGTCGAAGATGTAGCCGTGGTTTTCGATCAGCGCGCGTGGCGTCTCGGCTCCATGGATCTGCCGGGAGTGCAGCAGCCGAAAGAATACGTTCTTCCCGGCGAAACGGTGGATAACTGGACTGAACTGGTCACCACCCAGTCGATGCCCGGATACCAGGAACGAACGACAGCTGAGGGCACCGCCCTCGAGTTTAAGGCGAAGATACTCACGCAGTGTCCCAAGGCGACCTTTACAGTTCTGCAGAACGCCAAGTCCGACTTCACGGTGGAATGGCAGACGACGGGATGTAAAGGCTGGGACAATCAATACGAGGTCAGCCGGTTCATGACCGGCAAAACAGCGATGTATCGCGTCGCCTACACGAATCGAAAGCTTCCAATTGCTGACGACAAGCGCCGTCAATGGATCGACTTGATCGGGAAGGCAAGCGTTGCGGCGCCCGCGCCGGTAGCCCAACCTGCACCGCCGGAACCCAAACCAATCTCAGACTGACAAAACCACGAAAGTTGTGCTGCCTTTAACTCGCGCCGTCCTTGTTCTGCCGTGCTAGGACTGGACGGTGCCGGCAAGAGGACGGTTCGCGCTTCGATACGTCATGTGGAACACGAGCCAAACCAGCCCGACCACTGCGAAGCACAGCACGCTGCCTTCGGGTCCGACCGATCCTCCACTCAGCCAATCTGGACCGTGCAGGGACGAACTGAGCAAGTGCCCGGGAAAAACGGTCCCGCTGTCAGGGACGGAATAGAAGAACGTTTCACCCCAATCCCAGGCGGCATGGAAGCCCACGGCGAACCAGAGGCTCCCGGTGCGCCGCAGCGTCAGACAGAAGAACAGGCCGATGAATGCCGCGGCCAACACGCCCAGCCATCGCTCGCCGCCGTTCCTCAGATGAAACAGTCCAAAGGCCGACGACAGGCCGACGGCTGCCGGCCAAAACCCGACGCCGCGCGCCAGCGTGAACTGCGAGTACCCGCGGAGCAGGAATTCCTCGAATAAGCCGACCAGCAAAAACATGACGGCCCAAAACGCAGCGAACCTCAGTGCCCGCACCCCGTGCAACATCACGTGACCGAAAGCAAAGCAGTGCGCTCCGTAAAGCGTGACCATCAGCAGGCTGATCGCGGCAAACCCCCACGCGGCGCCGACCCAGAACGACGTGCCGAATGCCCGTTTTAGCGGAAGCCCATACGTGGACCAGGGCCGGCCCTCGACTCGCGCCAACGCCAACGACGGAATCACGGCCGCGGCCAGATTGCCAAACTCCTCCAGCAACATCGACCATAAGCCGCTGTTACCCAGATTGCGGGCCCATGCCAACTGAACCGCGATGTGCTGCAGCAGGAAGAATGCGACCGCGTAGAAAACGAATCCCCATCCGGGGCGAAGTCCATCTGGACCAAGAAACAGAGCGCGAGCATAGGAGGACTGGCTTGCGACTGCGAACTCCGGAGTGGACGGCGAGCCCGGCGGAGGACTGCTGTTGGTATCGGTTTCCACGTCACTCATTCCAAGTCAACCATCCCAGGTCATGCATCTCAGGTCAACTCATGCGAATCTTTCCCGCAACAGCTTCCGCCATGGTAAAACACTCGGCTCGACGTTATGCGACCATATTTCACGCGTGAACGGTTTGGCCGTCCGCAGTTTCTTGCCGGATTGCTCCTGCTTGCGTTTCTGGCACAGGCGCTCTGGCTGGTCCACGCCGAACTCAGTGTGTCTGAGGGTCCCGAAGCTCAGGAAGCTATTCGCATCGGCGAAGGAATGAAGCAGTGGCATGGCCGCGGCATTGCCGGAGCTCCGCTTAGCGAACCTACCGGGAAATTTTTTCAAGACCCCTTCCAGAGCGACCAAAGCGGGTTCGATGCGGAACACTCTCCGCTTCTCTATCTTGTGTCGGCTGCGCCGCTTCTCGCCTGGCCGCGCGATTTCGCTGCCGACTCGGCCCCATACTGGCGCTGGCTCCCGCGACTCCCATTTCTGGCCTGCGGAGTGTTCCTGGGGGCATCGCTGTGGTACGTTGCGCGGCGGCTCTGCGGCAATACCGGAGGTTTTGTTGCGCTGACTTTCTACTGTTTCTCGCCGTCGTTGATTCAGGCAAGCGCGGTGTGGCATACCGAACCGGAGATTGTGGCGGCGTGGGGCGCATTCGGAACAATCTTCACCGCCATCGCTGTCGCTCACACCTTGTACGCTCCGCGCGAGGTCGTGCTGTGGAACTGGCGGCGGATCGTGCTGCTCGGAGTTTCCGTCGCCATCGCAATCGGATCGCAGTTCTCCCTGGTTGTGCTGGTGCCGCTGGCCCTGGCCTTCCTGCTCTACGTCGCGCCGGTACGGAAGCAGGCAGGACTCGTGATTTGGATGGCGGCGTGCGGCGTTGGATTGGCTCTATTGTTTGGTCTGTACTTCTTTCACGGCCACACGTTTCTCGCGAGCATGCACCACGCGGGTTTCTGGGGAGTCACGTTCCGGGGATTCGCAGTGCCAGGTGTTTACAAGGCGATTGTGGTGCAGATCGGGCGGGCGTGCCCGGCATTAGCACTAGCTCTGCCGATCGCGATCGTGACTTACGCGGTGTGGCCACGCACGCGCTACTTTGGCAATACGGCTCCACTGGCGGTCGCGGTGCTGTTTATGGGGCTGACCATGGCAAATCCGCACCTGGCGGGCGCAGGGTTTCTGCTCGCGGCCATTCCGTTTCTTTTCGTCTTTGTTTCGGGAGTACTGGCCGATCTGCTGGAGACGAGTTACCGTCCTGCGATATTGGCGGCGGTGCTCGCCTTGCTGATCACTTACATCGCGCGAACCCTGCTGGCATTGGCCGCAGTGCCGCGAGGCTGACGCCGGCCATCAGGTTTGCGCCACGGCCCTGTGCTCCGACAACTGCCGGCTCAGAAATTCGAAGTATGCTTCCATGCCTTCTCCGGTCTTGGCAGACAGTCGAAAAATCTGCATTCCCGGTCGCACCGATTCGATGCTCTTTCGGGCCGCTTCCCAATCAAACTCCACCGCCGTGGCCAACTCATGCTTGGTGATGACGGCGATATCTGCGCTGTTGAAAATTGTCGGATACTTCAACGGTTTGTCTTCGCCCTCGGTCACCGACATCAGCACCAGGCGAAGATTCTCGCCGAGATCGTAGGAGGAGGGACACACTAGGTTTCCTACGTTCTCGATAAACAGGAAGTCCATTTGATGCAGATCCCAGTCCTGTAGCGCGTTTTGCACCATGGCTGCCTCGAGATGGCAGAGCGTTCCGGTAGTGATCTGCTTGACTGGCGCTTTGCTGCGCGCGAGACGAACAGCATCGTTTTCGGTGGCCAGGTCGCCCACAAGAGCCGCGACGCGATATTGCGGCTGCAACTGGGTCAAGGTTTTCTCCAGGAACGTTGTCTTTCCCGAGCCCGGACTTGAGACCAGGCTCACGACAAACACGCCAGCGGCACGGAATTGCTCGCGCAGGCCGCGCGCGATCACATCATTCTGCTTCAAAACGTTCCGGCGTACCTCGACCAGGCGCGGCTCGCTCATTCCCGGACCTCCTCTTCCTCCACTTCCAGGGCAAAGACTTCGAGTTCCTTGCCCTGGCGCACGTCCATGGTCGGCACGCCACATACCGGACACGAAAATGATTGCACGGACTCCAGCGTGCGCGCGTCCTTGCACCGGGCGCAAAAAACGACGACGGGCACGTCTTCAACAATCAGCCGCGAACCTTCGAGCGGCGTGTCCTGGCAGGCCACTTCGTAGGAAAACAGCAAAGCGTCTTTCACCACGCCCGACAGCGCTCCCAGACGCAGATGGACAGCGCTCACCTGCACGCCGCGCTGCTTCGCTTCGTCCGTAGCTGCGTCAACAATGCTCATCGCGATTGACAGTTCGTGCATCTTGGCTTCTCTTACTTTACTAATTGCCCGATGAATACTCCGTAAGGATCGAGAGTCACGACGTCTCCGCTTGACGACGACTTCCCGGTCGCGGCCAGGCTCTTTGCCGAAGAGAAGCCGTTCTTCTTCAGCTCGAAGTTGACCTTCTGCGTCGCTCCGGACATGTTGAGGGCAACCAGAACCGCCTGGTCCTGATAAACGCGCAGGTACGAGAGGACGTTCTGGTCGTTCTCGTTCAGCGGGACGTAGCTGCCGTCCAGCAATTGCCTGTTCGTATGACGGAGCTTCAGAACTTTCTTGTAGAAGGCCAGAACGGATTCGGGATCCTTGGCTTCGTCGGCGACGTTATGAGACTTAGCCGTGAGCGGAACGGGCAGCCACGGCGCGGCTTTGGAGAAGCCGGCATTCTCGCTCTCGTCCCACTGCATGGGAGTGCGCTCGCCGTCGCGTCCTTTTTCCCTGGGCCATCCGGTACGGCCGATCGGGTCTTTCACGTCTTCCTTGCGCGTCGGTGGAGTCGTCTTCATGCCGATCTCCTCACCGTAATACATGATTGGCGTGCCGCGCAGGGTCAGATACAGGCCTGCCATCAACTTCGCGATGTGGTCGTTGTGCTCGCCATCACCGTAACGATCGTAGGAGCGGACGATATCGTGATTGCTGATGACAAACGTCGGCCAGCCTGAGGCAGAATTGACTGCGGCGATTTGCTTGCGGAATTCGGCAGGGGAAAGCCTGTTCACTTGAGTGAAGAGGAAATCCATGGGCAACTGCAATTCGTTGTTGCCCTGGCCGTAGTAGAGATTTAACTCGGCAATATCGGCGGTCCAGGTTTCACCAATCAGTACGCCGTTGTATTCGTCGGTAACTTTGCGCAATCCGCGAAGAGCCTCGTGTACCTCGGGCAACTTGGTGTTGTATTTATGCTCTTGCTCGAGATCGCCAAAAGCGTTCTTGCCGGGCTTCACGGGATTATCTTTCAGATTGGGATCTTCGAACAGAGTGTCGACAGCATCGAGACGGAAGCCGGAAACCCCGCGCTTGTACCACCAGCGCGTGACGTCGAACATGGCGTCTTTCACCGCCGGATTCCGCCAGTTGAGGTCCGGCTGCTCGGCGTAAAAGTAGTGGTAGTAATACTGATTCGTTGCGGGATCGAGCTTCCACGCTGACCCACCAAAGGTCGAGGTCCAGTTATTCGGGGGCTGACCAGGAGCCTTTCCGTCGCGCCAGATGTACCAATCCCGGTGTTCCGCCGTGCGCGCGGATTTCGAATCCAGGAACCATTTGTGCTGATCGGAAGAATGGTTCACCACGAAATCCAGGATGATGCGGATGCCGTGTTTCTTGGAGGCGGCAGAAAGCGCATCGAAGTCGGCCAGCGTTCCGTACATCGGATCGATGGCTTCATAGTCGGAGACGTCGTAGCCGAAGTCCACTTGCGGCGAGGGAAAACAAGGCGAGATCCAGATGGCATCGACGCCCAGGTCTTTCAGGTAATCCAGTTTCGACGCAATGCCGTTGAGGTCTCCGACTCCGTCGTTGTTGCTGTCGGCGAAGCTGCGGGGATAAATCTCGTAGAACACGGCATGCTGCCACCATTGATGGCCTTCGGCGTCGATGGGCTTCGCAGGATTTTGAGCGACAACCAGCACTTGCATCGAGCACAACAACGCGAACAATAAAACTGAGGGCGTCTTGTAACGCATCATGGATACTCCTCAAACGAGGGTGACGAAATCTTGTTGCCCCGACCGGCAATCCTCATTTGCAGTGTAACGCTTCCGAGGGAGCTTCCGGCAGACTGCCGAAAACGCGCCAGTACCCTTTGCGAAGTTGGCGCGTTTTCTTTTGCGTGCCTGGGGAATCACAAGCTATGACCGCAAAGGACGCAGAGTACTTCCGCTAAGGTCGCGAAGAAATCTAAAATTCGGACACTCCCGAAGCGGCCTAGCGCCCGAAGTGCAAGATCACCTTGCTTTGAACATACGAGTCCGATGGTCCCGCGGGCATCTGCATTTCCAGCTTTCCCGGCTGGCTCAGAGCTCCACCTTCCACGGAAGAGACTTGCGCCGGATTCCAAACTCCCAGTGCATAGCGGGCTCCCGCCAGTCCTGATACTTCCAGTGTCAACTGAGTCTTGGTGGCGTTCCACGATTCTGAGATCACGCGCAGCTCACGGCTTGCACTTCCCAGCGGCGGCAATTGGTTCGACAGCGTCAGCCCGAAGTCATTCTTCACGTGAACGACGAGAATGTTTGGACCCCCATAAATCGGAAAACGCACCGATAGATGCTGATCGTTGGAATTTGGCTGCACCTTAAAGGGTACCGGCCGGCCACTCAGTTCCACACTGACGACCGTGGTATGCAAACTAAAAGCAGGGGAGAACTCCAGCCAACACTCGCCAGTTCCCTTGCGCTTGGTTTCGAGTACCAAGCTGTCTGCGGTCTTGCGGTACTGAAAATCTAGTGAGACCCCGCCGGCATTTACGTTGTGAATCGCGAAATCAGTCCAGTCCGCAGGAATGTGCGGAGCCAGCGTGACTTGCCGCTTTTCTACGTCGGTCTGCAAGCCAAACATGCCGCGCAGGATCGGGCTGATCACCATGGCGGCCGACCATATTTGATGAGGAGAACTGGTCGCGAACGATTGGTAGTAGTCGCCGGACAACACTTCGGTAAAGTGGCCGAGGGCGCCATCGGCACCGAGCAGAGCGTTGGCGCGAAGGTTGGAATAGGCCGGAAAGGCGCGGTGGTAGCGGTATTCGCCGACCGACGCCCATCCCGTGAAGAGAGGCCAAACTGCGCCGTAGTGATATCCAGAGCCATCGTAGACCTTGGATTGACGCGAGATGATTCGCATGCCCCAGTCGGTCTGATGTTCTTCGGCGGCAAGCTTCGTGATGGTTTCGTCGGCGTGGTTCGCGTCGGGCAGGCTGAACCACATCGGAACTGTGGTCAGCACGCTCAGGTCGTCGGCACGCTGGTTGTCTTGTTTCAACGCAAAAGCGTAGCTCCTTGTCTCGGGAGACCAGTACGCCTGATCGAGCGCTGGCTTGCTTTTTTCGAAGTCCGCCGCAAGCTGTTTGGCGATGTCATCCTTGCCGACAAGTCGAGCGAGATTCGATAACGCCCGCAGCGCTTCGACTCCGAGTCCCGCGTGGTAGTACTCATTCTTGACCGGCAGCAGCGGCCCTCCCTCCACCCAGCCATGGCCGATACCCATATTCTGCGCGAAGCCGTTGGAGTCGTAAGTCGATCGCAGGAATTGATAGGCTCGCCAAACGTTGTCCCATTTCTCCCGCGCAAACGCGACGTCTCCGCTTTGGACTGCATAGTCATTCATCGCGATGATGAACAGAGGCGTCGCATCGGCGGAGACGTAAGGGTAGGGATAGTCTTTGAACCACGGCACAAGGCTCGCACTTTGAGAGATCTCGTGCGGGACCTTGCCGTCTTCCCGTTGATACTTACTGAGGAACGACAGCGCAGCGCGCGTGGTTGCGAAGTCCCCTTCCGCGTTCAAGGCGAATGACGTCCACAAAGAATCTCGCCCGAAGAACCATGCAAAGCCCGGACGCTGACTGGTTCCTGAGGTTCGATATCCCGCGACCAGGCCTGTGCCGAGATAAGGATTGTTGACCAGGCCTTGAATAGTGCTGATCCGCGCCCAGTCGTACGCCTGCTGAAGGGCCGCATCGGGCAACTCGAGGCTTACGGTTTTGTCGAGATAGGAGCGGTAGTAGTCGGCCGACTCGCGCACCGAATCCGTGTACGATGCGAGCAAGTGCTCGTAAGTTTTGGTTGCGTCGGCGGCGCCCGTCACGGATGCGGCAATGACGAGGGCTTTCCTTTCTTTCCCCTTTTGGGTGACTCCCAGGCGCAGCGAGTTTTCCTCCGAAGCCGAATAGTTCGTCTCGTAGGCCAGGTGAGCGTCTGCTCCGGTGGGCGAGCCGACCAGAGCGGCGAACTTTCTCGCCTCCTCGCCGAAGACGAAGGCATGTTCTTTCGCATCCCAATTGACGTATGTACCACCCAACGCTGCCGGCCATTCCAGTTGAAAATCGCCGGTGAATGCTGCCTCAACTTCGAGCGGTTGCTCGGTTTCGATCTCCAGCAGAATCACCGCTCCAGATTCATTCACAGGGACGCATAATGTTTCGCGCACGCGGAATGAATCTCCCACATACAGGATGGATGCCGATTCGGGGCGGACCGTCAGCGTGCGTGCGAGGCTCTCCGCCGGCAACGCGCGGTCTCCGACATGAAAGGTCAGGTGGAACTCGCGGAATATCTTCAGCGGATACACCCAGGCTTCGAATCTCCCGTTCTCGTGACCGAACAATCCGGCCCGCGTTCCAACCACCGGGAGAAACTCCCAGGTGCGGATCGTACGTGTGAGTTCAAGCTTTTGCGCAGATGGGTCGGCCGCGAAGGCCGACGGCAGAAAAGACAGCAAAAACAGCCACACGCGAGACACAGAACGAAGCCGCCGAACGATGTAGGGATTCATTGCCGCCTTCGCTTGGATCGGGAATTTGGCGCCGTCGACGCTTGCAAGTCGCGGTTCCCTTGCATATAAGAGGGAAGGGGCGAATTTTAGCACGAGCCGAGCGAGCCAGGTAGCAAACCTCTTGTCCTCTTCACGCCGCGTTTTTCTCGAATCACTCAGCCGGTCGGCGCTTGTACTCTCGCTCGAGAACATATTGGCGTGGGCGCGTCCCACGTGGCTGCGCGCTGGACCGGGGCCGCAGAACAAAGCGGCCTCGACCGGGAAAGAGCAAAACGATCTCGGCGTAAGTTTTCTCAACGTCGCCCGCGAGTCCGGTCTGAACGCGAAGACCATCTTCGGTGGCGAGCATAAGAACAAGTACCTGCTGGAAACTACGGGTTGCGGCGTCGCCTTTTACGACTATGACAACGATGGCTGGCTCGACATCTTTCTGGTCAACGGTACGCGTCTCGAAGGATTTCCTGCGGGAAGTGAACCCACCTCTCATCTCTTTCGCAACAATCGCGACGGGACATTCACCGATGTCACGTTGAAGGCCGGAGTCGCGCATTCGGGCTGGGGACAAGGCTGTTGTGTCGGCGATTACGACAACGACGGGTGGGAAGATCTCTTCGTGACCTACTTCGGCAAGAACGTTCTATATCACAACAACGGCGACGGAACTTTCACCGATGTCAGCCAGAAAGCCGGCGTGGCGGGCAACGGCAAGCGCTGGAACACTGGTTGCGCCTTCGTCGATTACGACCGCGACGGGCGCCTCGACCTTTTCGTCGCCAACTACATCGATATGGATCTGGCGACGGCTCCCGTGCCGGAGTCTGGACCATGCCTCTACAAAAGCGTGATGGTCGCATGCGGACCTCCGGGGCTTCAGGGCGGCAAGAACATCCTGTATCACAACAATGGCGACGGGACTTTCACTGACGTCTCGGAGGCTGCGGGCATCTTGAGCGCCAACGGCACCTACGGACTCGGCGTGCTCACGGCCGACTTCGACAACGACGGCTGGCCTGATATCTACGTGGCCGACGACTCGACGGCCAGCGCGCTGTACCACAATAAGAAGAACGGCAAGTTCGAAGACATCGCCATCGAAGCGGGGTGCGCCCTGAGCCCCGACGGCAAGCCGCAGGCGGGCATGGGTGTTTCCGCCGCCGACTACGACATGGACGGCAATCTCGATATCGTCAAAACAAATTTCGCGGGCGACACGCCCTCGCTCTATCGCAATCAAGGCGGAGCCAACTTCGAGGACACGACGTTCACTGCCGGACTGGGCGCGCACACGCAATTTCTGGGCTGGGGAGTGGGATTCTTTGATTTTGACAACGACGGCTGGCCCGACATCCTGATCTGCAACGGCCACGTCTATCCGGAAGTCGAACAACTGAAGACCGAAGCGGCGTATGCGCAACGCAAGTTGCTCTACCAGAATTTGCGGAACGGCCACTTTGCCGACATCTCGTTTCAAGTGGGCCCGGGTATTTCGGAGCCGAGCGCCTCGCGGGGTGCGGCTTTCGGCGACTTCGATAACGATGGTGATGTCGACGTCGTGGTCAACACGGTCAACGATTACCCGCAACTGTTGCGCTGCGACTCCAAGCTCGATCACAACTGGATCAAGATACGCACGATCGGGACCAAGTCCAACCGCAGCGGCATTGGTGCGCGGCTGATATGCGTCACGCATCCGCCCGGAGAGTCGAAGCCGCACCAGCAGATTGACGAAGTTCGCAGCGGCGGTGGATATTTCTCACAAAACGATCTGCGCGTGCATTTCGGGCTGGGAAGAGCGGAGAAGATTGACTTGCTCGAGATCCGCTGGCCGAGCGGGCAGGTCGACACCCTCAAAGACGTGAAAGCGAACCAGGTGGTCTACGTCAAGGAGGGTGCGGGAATCACGCGCACCATGGACTTCCCGAAGAATTCTAAGGCCGCCAAGTAAAGCTACAGTTTCTTAGGATCCGGTTCGGCCGCAGTGCCCGCGCCTTCTTTCAAGGTGTGAACCTGATCCACAGGCAGATTCGCAAAGCGCTCAGTTAGGCCGCTGGGCCAGCGAATTTCGACCCATTCGATCTTATGGGCTTTCCCCAAGCCGAAATGCACTCGCATATCGCTGTTCGAAATGTAACTGGAACCGCTGCGCACTTCATCGACCAGCACGCGCGTCGCTGTCTTTACACGGACGCGCGCGCCGATTCCGTCGCGATTCGATCTTGTTCCGACGGTGTGGATCGCAACCCAGTGGTTCGCGCTGCGAATCTGATTGACGAGCAGGCTTGGGGGCGCATTCATGTTGTTGATCACCGCCGACATGCGGCCGTCGTTCCATAAGTCGCCGACCGCCAGTCCGCGCGACGAGGCGATCGCCGTAATGCCAGAACCCGCCGACGCGGAGATGTCACTGAACGTGCCGTCCCCGTTGTTGTGAAACAGAATTCTCGGCTCCTTGTAACTGCTGCCAAGGTGCTGGCTGTCGACCTCGGGATAGACGTGCCCATTTACCAGGATCAGATCCGGCCAGCCGTCATTGTCGACATCCAGGAACATAGTCCCCCAGCCCAGATACTGCGTGTATAAGCCCAGGCCCCCGGCGGAGGTTGCGTCGGTGAAGGTCCCGTCCCCATTGTTCTTGTAGAGGGTCGAAGTGTCGTCGGAAAAATTCGACTTGAAAATATCCAGATGACCGTCGCCGTTGTAATCGGCGATGGTCGATCCCATCCCTGCCTGCTCGCGACCGTCTTCATTGAATGCGGCGCCAGCGGTCACGGCAATGTCGGTGAAAGTCCCATCGTGGTTGTTGTGATAAAGAATGCTCGGAGTGCTGTCACACGCGATAAAGATATCGGGCCAGCCGTCTTCGTCAAAGTCGAGTGTAGACACGCTAAAAGCGTAGTGGCCGTCGGTGCGATCGATGTGCGCCTTCGTCGTAACGTCTTCAAATGTTCCGTCGCCGCGATTGTGGTAGAGAATGTTTTTCGAGCCTGCGAGGCCGCGCGGCCCGCACATCACGGGGACACCCTTCCAAATGCAGGTGGGCCGCTCTCCTGGAGCCGGCGCTGTGGCCAGATCGAAATCAACGTAGTTTGCGACGACCAGGTCGAGCCGCCCGTCGCGGTCATAGTCGACGAAGGCGCAGCCGGTGCCCCAGTCCTTGCCCGAGCCGGCGACTCCAGATTTCTCTGCGACTTCGGTGAAGACGCCGTGATTGTTGTGGAAGAGGCGGTTCTTGCCGTAGTAGGTGATGTAAAGATCTTCCCATCCGTCGTTGTCGTAATCGCCGACGCACACGCCCTGTCCCCAGCCGGTTGCGGTGAGCCCGGCTTGGGCAGTCACGTCGGTAAAGGTGCCGTCGTGATTGTTGCGATAGAGGTGATTCGTCGGAGCTTTTCCCGGCGGGAATCCCTCGATCTTCGTGCCATTCACCAGAAAGATGTCAGGCCAGCCGTCGTTGTCGTAATCGAAGATGGCGACGCCGTTGCCGGTGGTTTCGATGATGTATTTCTTGGTGTCGAGTCCACCGAAGATGTTCGGAGCCGTCAGGCCAGCTTTTTCGGCGATGTCGGTGAAATTCGCAATAGGAGCGGGCGGAGGCGCGGGCGGCTTCGACTGCTGCGCCCACAGCTCCAACCCGGCAAACAGCAGACATCCGCAGGCGAGAGAGCGCCAGACAGCGCAGCCCGCAGCAAAGCAAGGAATTTGAAATTGCATGGCCCCCAGTCGATGTTAGGGGTGGGATCGGTTGAGGGTCAAGGCCGGCGTTATTCTGTCAGCGGAAACTCCGCCACTCCCACATACGTATCCGCACCGCCGTAGTAGAAGAGATACCTATCGCCATTCCTGACCATTCCCTCGATGAAGACGACGTTCGGCACCTGTCCAGTCTTCTCCCACGGTTCCTTTGGGCTGAATATCGGTTCATCCGTCCGCAATGTGAGCTTACTCGGATCGGCACGATCGAAGACCGCAATACCAGTACGGTACACCAAACCGTCGTCGGCTCCGTTGTAAACCAAAATGATGCTTTTCTTGGTAAGTATCGGCGCCGGCCCAGGCTCGGCGACCCGTGAGTCGAAGTATCCCTCACGAACTGGAAGCACGGGCCCTTTGGTAGCCTCCGTCCAATGGATCAGATCAATAGAGGATGCAAGGCCGACTTGATCCTTTCCATCCCGGCTCGTGCCAAGGAAATACATCCAATACTTGCCGTCGATCCTCTCCGGAACGATCGCTCCAGACTTCGTCCACTTTACATTCCAGTTCCCCTGGTTGGCTGGAATGATCACGCCTTTGCGTCTCCAATGAATCAGGTCTTTTGAAGTCGCGAGACACAGCTGGGCGTCAGTCTTGTTGTAGCCGGTATAAGTAAGATAGTAAGTGTCGTCGAATTGGACGAGTCGTGGGTCTTCAACGCCGCCGTTTTTTTCATACGGCTCGGAGGGACTGAATACCGGCTTATTCTTTCGCGTGAAGTGAATTCCGTCTGAACTCTCTGCATATCCCAGGCGTGAAGTTCCACGCTTATCCTGGGCTCGGTAGAGCATCACGATCTTGCCTCGCCGCATGGCGACGGCAGGATTGAACGTTCCCGCCTCCTCCCAACCCGTTCCCCGCGGCGCAATGATGGGAACATCGGAAACCCTGTGCCACACCCCCAAGGGGATTCGGGCTCCCTGCTGTGCACTCGCAGCGAGGGCTAAGAACAACAATGCTGTTCTGAAGATCCAACGCACAATGGGCCTCGTACTCAATCGTCATCACACCAGCAAAAAACGGCAGGGCCGACCCCCTGCCGTTCTGGTAGAGCTTGCTGTAATCCGACTATTTCTTGTTCACGTGCTTCTTGAGTTCGGCCCCAGGGGTGAACTTCGCGACTCTGCGGGCGGCGATCTTGATGGTAGCGCCGGTTTGCGGGTTGCGGCCGTTCCGTGCCTTTCTCTGCGAAACGGAGAAGGTGCCGAAGCCTATCAGGGCCACTCGATCTCCTTTGCGGAGGGCAGAGGTAATGCTGTCGACGGCGGTATCAATGGCGGTCGTGGCCTGCGCTTTGCTGATTTCGCACGCGCCTGCGATCTTGTCAACCAGATCGGCTTTGTTCATAGTCTCTCCTCGCAGGTCTCTTTCGTGCCCAGCCCGTACCGGGGAAAAAACTGGCGAAGGCTGAGTTGGGAAACCTGACCGCTCGTATTGTGCTCCCTCTACGGCGAATGTCAACTGTGAAAATCCGCGCCGGAAGCCTGTTTCGCACCTCCCTGGCCCGAATTGGGGCTAGGGGAGCGGCTTTGCGGATCCGCAGGAACGTTTTTCCTACGCTCTCCACAGGAGGTCGCTTTCCTTCACAGGATGTACACAGCCAGTCAGGGTTTCCGGCTTGCGCAAACCGGGCCTGAAGGTGCAAAGTCGAAATAGAGTCTGTTCGACAGGGAAGAACTATCAGTGATTAAGGCCCCCGCAGAAGTTTGTCCGTTATGTGAAGGCACAGGATGGAAGACCGCTCCCTCTGGCTCTGGCAGCGGCATGAACGATCGCCGCGTCACCCGCTGCGACTGCCAGCTGCGGGCTCGCGGACAGTCGCTGCTGGCGGCGGCGCGGATTCCGCGGCGGTATGAGCATTGTGAACTTACCAATTACGACACGGACTTCCCGGGCGCCGACCCTGCGCTGGCGGAGGCCCATTTCGTGGCTTCCAACTTCGCCAAGAAGTGCGATCCTCGCGGAGACAAGGGACTGCTGATCATTGGCAAGATCGGCACCGGCAAAACCCATCTGGCCGTTGGGATCATTAAGGAACTGATTCAAAACAGGGGCATCTCGTGTCTGTTTTACGACTACCGCGAGCTGCTGAAAGAAATCCAGAATTCTTACAACTCGACGGTTCAAACCACGGAATTGGATGTACTGCGACCCGTGTTTGAAACCGATGTCCTGGTGCTCGACGAACTGGGGGCCGTCAAACCGACGGAGTGGGTGTGGGATACGGTCAGCCTGATCCTGAACACGCGCTACAACGACAACCGAACAACGATCATCACAACAAATTTTGACGACCAGCCAGCGGCGGCGGTATCGGGTTCGCTCTCTCCCGCCAGGGCTGCTTCTCGGGGTGAGACACTCGGTGACCGGATTGGAGAGCGCATGCGCTCCCGGCTCCATGAAATGTGCCGCATCGTCACGCTCGATGGCACGGATTTCCGCCAGAAATTCCGCAGCGCGAACTTCCGATAACTTCGTTGCCACGGATCAACGCGGATCGTACGGATCAAACAAAACATTTGTTCTCAGTGTCTCCGTGCCTCCGTGGTGAAGACTTGCTTACAATGAGCTTGTGCTGACAGAGCGTCTGGAATTCGCGCCTGAGCGGGATGCGGAAGTCTTCGCAGCCGTTCCCGCCGCTCCCGCAGTCTTCCTCCTGCGCGGTGAAGACACGAACGCTGAGCCTTACGTCAGCAAGACAGCCAACCTGCGGCGTCGGCTGCAACGCCTGCTCGGTCCGGTCGAAGAACGGACGAAGAAGCTCAACCTGCGGGATCGCGTCCGCACCGTCGAATACACGTCGACCGGATCCGACTTTGAATCCGGGTTCTTGCTTTACCAGGCTCTGCGCGAAACCTTCCCGAAGACCTACCAGCATCGCCTGCGTTTCCGCTTTGCTCCGTTCGTCAAGCTTCACCTCGAAAACGAATATCCGCGCGCCTCGATTACCACGCGACTGGGACGGCTCAACGGACGCTCTCTCTACTACGGCCCGTTTATCTCACGCGTCGCCGCCGAGAAGTTCATGAATGACTCGCTCGACTTTTTCAAAATGCGGCGCTGCGTCGACGATCTGCATCCCGACCCGAAGTTTCCCGGCTGCATTTACTCCGAGATGAAGATGTGCCTCGCCCCATGCTTCAAGGGCTGCACGGATGAGGAGTATGCGGCAGAAGTGAAACGCGTGCAGACTTACTTCGATAGCGGGGGCGACTCATTGTTCCGCCAGTTGTCGTATGAGCGGGCAGCGGCCTCAGCCAGCCTGGCGTACGAGGATGCCGCCGCGATTCACGCGCGCGTCGAAAAGCTGAAGCCGATCTTGAGCCAACTGCCGGAAATCGTACAGCGTCTCGATACCCTCGCGGCGCTCATCATCCAGCCGAGCCCGATCGCCGGGTCAGTAACATTCTTCCGCGTCGAGGCTGGGCGAATCTCAGGGCCAGTTCGATTCATGATTCAACCTGCCGACCACGAGAAGTCGCACTCCATGGAATCCCGAATCCACGAGGTGATGCTTACGTTCCCGCCCGCAAAAGCGAAATCGTCGCTCGAGACGATGGAGCATCTTGCCGTGCTGAAGCGCTGGTACTACCGCGGCACCCGCACCGGCGAGATATTCTTCGCCGATGAGCGTGTCGACCTGCCCATGCGGCGCGTCGTGCGTGGTGTCTCGCGCGTCTTTCGCGGCGAGAAGTCGGAGATAGAGATCCAACCTTCCACGACTCCATAAGCGACGACGACCTGCCCAACAGTTGCATTGACGCAGCCCGGACACTCCCCGTAAGATGACACGCGCGCGTGTCACGATCGTTCATGATCAGGCAACAATGATCGGCCAAACCGTCTCTCACTACCGGATTACCGAACTCCTCGGCGGCGGCGGGATGGGCGTAGTCTACAAGGCCGAAGACACGCTGCTTGGCCGCTTCGTGGCCCTCAAATTCCTGCCCGACGATTCCTCCGACGACCCGCAGGCGCTCGAGCGCTTTCGTCGCGAAGCACGCTCCGCCTCGGCCCTGAATCATCCCAACATCTGCACCATCCATGAAATCGGCCAGCATGACGGGCACCTCTTCATCGTGATGGAATGCCTGACTGGCCAGACCTTGAAGCACCTGATTGACGGCCGGCCGATGGAATTGGACCGCCTGCTTTCTCTTTCCATCGAAGTGGCCGACGCGCTGGATGCCGCGCACTCGAAAGGCATCGTCCACCGCGATATCAAGCCGGCGAATATCTTCGTCACCGATCGCGGACACGCCAAAATTCTCGACTTCGGCCTGGCCAAGATCTCGCGCGCCACACGGCCCACCAGCGGCGACTCGCAAACCGTTGCCGACTCCGCCAACCTTGATCTGACGAATCCCGGAACGGCGGTCGGCACCGTTGCCTACATGTCACCCGAGCAATTGCGCGGGAAGGAACTGGACGGTCGTACCGATTTATTCTCCTTCGGCGTCGTTCTGTACGAGATGGCTACGGGCGTGCTGCCCTTCCGCGGTGAGACTTCCGCCGTCACGACGGAAGCGATTCTCAATCGCGCACCGGTCGCTCCGGTTCGTCTGAATCCGCAACTTCCTTCCAAACTGGAAGAGATCATCACCAAGGCGCTCGAAAAGGATCGGGACATGCGCTGCCAGACCGCAGCCGAATTGCGCGCGGATCTGAAGCGTCTGAAACGCACCATCGACTCCTCTCGCGATTCGGTGGCCACGGAACAGCGTGGATCGTCGGGCACAACGGTCGTGATAGAACCGGCGATGCGGCAGACTGCGGCAAAGAAGTCTCCGCGAGCGCTGTTGTCGGTGATTGCGCTGGTGGTAGCGGCGGGACTTGGCCTTTACGCAGGCAAACTCGTCTTCACACCTCCGCCGTTTCAGCCGCCGCTCTACCGGCAACTCACCTTCCGCCGCGGCAGCATTCGCTCGGCACGATTCGCGCCCGACGGCCAGACGATTCTCTACAGCGCAGCGTGGCAGGGCAATCCGACCGACGTGTTTACGGCTCGTCCGGAGGCTCCGGAATCGCGCTCCATGGGCCTGAGCCACACGCAGCTCATGTCGGTCTCGGCTACGGCCGAAATGGCCGTGCTGCTTAACAGCAAGGCTGTGGGCGCCTGGGTCAGCATGGGAACACTCGCCCGAGCGCCTCTCTCTGGCGGCGCTCCGCGCGAAGTCCTCGAACAGGTGCAGTGGGCTGACTGGTCTCCCGATGGCAATAGCCAGGCTGTAGTGCGCGACATTGGAGGCCGAAACCGGCTCGAATACCCCATCGGCAAACCTCTTTATCAGACGGGCGGCTGGGTCGGACATCCGCGCGTATCTCCCAAGGGAGACTACATCGCGTTTGCAGACCATCCATTGCAGGGCGACGACAGCGGCTCGCTCGCTATCGTGGACATGGCTGGCAACAAGAAACTGCTTTCAGCCCAATGGTTCACGATTCAGGGGCTGGCATGGGCTCCGAATGGAAAAGAGGTTTGGTTTACCGCCAGCAAGTCCGGGACGGATCGCACTCTTTACGCGACTTCGCTCGATGGAAAAGAACGGATCGTAGCTCGCTTGCCGGGTGCGCTGATGCTGCTGGACATCGCGAAGGACGGCCGTGTGTTGCTGGTTCGCGCCGACTGGCGTCGCGAATTGCTTGGATTGTTCTCCAACGATCCGAAGCAACACGAGCTCTCGTGGCTCGACTATACGTATCCGTCCGATCTGTCGGCAGACGGCAAGACGCTCCTGTTCGATGAAGAAGGCGGTGGAGGCGCGCTGGACTACTCCAAGTCCAGCGGGCTGACCTATGCCGTGTACATTCGCAAGACGGATGGCTCACCGGCGGTCCTGCTGGGAGAAGGTGGGGCAGTTTCACTATCGCCGGATGGCAAGTGGGCCATCGCCCAGACCCAGGAATCTCCCTCGCAGTTCAAACTGCTCCCCACCCGCGCCGGCGAACCCCGCGACCTGACCAAAGACAACATCAATCACAGTTGGGCGCACTGGTTTCCCGACGGCAAACGAATCCTCTTTGCTGCCGACGAACCGGGCAAGGGCGTGCGTTTCTACGTTTACGACATGGGATCCGGAAAATCCGAACCCATCTCTCCCGAGGGCGTGAACGGCACCTCGTTCGCGATCTCTCCGGACTCGCTGCAGATCGCAGGCATTGGCCCCGACAAGAAGGGTTATCTGTATCCCGCGGCCGGAGGCGACCCCCGCCTGATACCGGGACTGAATCCGGGCGAACAGCCCATCACTTTTGACATCGATGGCCGCGCGCTTTACATCTACCAGCCTGGAGAGCTGCCGGCGCGAGTTTACCGCCTCGACGTGCAGAGCGGAACGCGGACTCTCTGGAAGGAACTGATGCCCTACGATCCCGCGGGCGTCGAGAATATTGGCCCCATCCTCATGACACCCGACGCCAAGACCTGCGTGTTCGGCTATCACCGCATGTTGGCGGATCTGTATTTAGTGGAAGGCCTGAAGTAAGACTCCGCGCCAGTCCATCTAGTTCCCGTTCGAAGTTGAAACTCGATAGAACAGGCTTGCGTGCGGTCTCAGGTTGGCATGAACCCCCGCAGTTGTCCCCATTGACTTGTGAGTCCACAGATCGCGTACTTCTGAGATCGCGCTGTGAATCCCGGCAGCGCTCCACGCTAGCTGTACATCTTCGGCGGCCTCCCCCAGATTGAACAGCGCCACGTACCGCTCGCCAGGCCTCGCACCATCGGCCACCCACACGCGGATGTTCCCCCGCTCCAGCACCTGGTGCCCGCCATGGCTGTGCTGGTCCACGTCGAGAACTTCGTCGTTGGTGATCAGCGCGGTCGTCGCCGCATCGTTGCTCGGCAGGTCTCCGCCGAAAATCAACGGAGAGCGAAAGATGCTCCACAGAGTCATCACCGTCTGCTGTTCGTCTGGAGTGAACTTCGTCGGGGAGCCTCCGCCTTCCTTGCTGGTCACGCGCAGCTTCCCGAGCGGAAGCATGTCGGCATCGGGCCAAGTGTCGTTCTTTCCGACGAGCCCGGCCCAGTCGCGAGTGAAGTCAAATTGCTGCCGCAAGAGTTTCCAGTCATCCCAGAAATCGTCAGAGATGCGCCACATCTGCGCGTACTTCTCAAAGAATTCCGCCTCCGAAAGCGGGGCCGGACCGGGCGAGATACTCAGCACCATCGGTCGCCCCGTCTTTCGCATCGCCTGGCTGAGCGCTTTCATCTCTGCCGGCTGATAGAGATGGCTGCCCATATCGTCGGCCTTGATGAAGTCCACACCCCATGAGGCATACAGCTCGGCAATCGAGTCGTAATACGCCTGCGAGCCCGGCTTGGTTGTGTCGACCCCCCACATGTCCGGATTCCAGCGGCAGGCATTGTCTTTATCCGCTATGTCGGCGGCGTGATACGGCGTCCCCTTGATCGGAAGATTCCGCTCGACAGCCTGTCGCGGAACACCACGCATGATGTGAATACCGAACTTTAAGCCCTTGCTGTGAATGTAATCGGCCAGCGGCTTGAAACCCGCGCCGTTCACGGAAGAGGGGAAACGATTCACGGCAGGCAGCAGGCGGCCGTATTCATCCATGGTCAGCGGCGCGCCAGGCTTGTAGTCGTGCCCCTGCGCATTCGGCTCGTACCACTGGATGTCGACGACGATGTATTGCCACCCGTACTTGGCGAGGTGCTCAGCCATCCAGTCGGCGTTGGCCTTGACCTGCTCTTCGCGGACGGTCGTGCCATAGGAGTCCCAGGAGTTCCACCCCATGGGAGGGGTTGGGGCGGCAGAAGAAGATTGTGCGGAAAGAAGAGTGGGCAAAAGGAAGAAGGAGAATATCCCGGAAAGCCAGCGGCATTTCATGATGCGCATTGTAAGCCGCTTACGCAAAGAACTGAGGCGAGAAAAAGCAAGGGCGACCATGAGGCCGCCCGTTAGATATCGAACGATCCGTGTGAATCCGTGTAAATCGGTGGCGAAAGGTCCTAGATGTCGAGATTCTTAACATCCAGCGCATTTTCCTCGATGAACTTGCGCCGCGCTTCCACGTCCTCGCCCATCAGCGTGGTGAAAATCGTCTCGCACTCGGCGATGTCTTCGAGTCGCACGGACAGCAGCGTGCGCCGCTCCGGGTCCATCGTCGTTTCCCACAGTTGTGGCGCAGTCATCTCGCCCAGCCCCTTGTATCGCTGGATGGTGAAATCCTTCCGACCCTCGTTGATGACATAGTCGCGCAACTCGCGGACATTCGACTTTTCGACGACCTCGACCTCTTTCCGCTTCACGGGCTTGGCCGTCTTCTTGTCAGCCTTGTCTTCGTCCGCCGCAGCTTCTCCGTCACCGTTGCTGCCCGCAGGCGCTGCCTTGGCGAGTGTCTCGACCACAAACGGAGGCTCCATGTAGGGCTCGATCTGCTTGTACTTCGCGATCAACTGGCGGCATTCCGCGCTCGACGCAAGCCCCCAGCTGATGATGTGTTCGGCGCCATGCTTGTTGACGAAGCTCACTTGCCACAGGTTATGCTCTTCGTCGAACTTCGACTCCACGCTCTTGAAGCCTTCGTCCTTCTGCAGCTTCTTGAGTTCCTTCTCCAGACGCTCAATCTTCTTCGGGGGAGTCTTCTTGTCGCCCTCGAAATCCGCGCGCTTGGCGAGATCGAACTTCGGAATCAGCTCGGTCACGCGTTCGTTGCGCACACGTTTGTCGAGTTTCTCGAAGAAGCCGAGATACTCGTCGAGCACCGTCATAAACTTGGCAAGTTCTTTGCCTTCAAGTTTGGCCGCGCCCTCGCCGTAGCGGATGATCAGACCGTCGGCCGCCCGCTTCACCATGACCTTCACAAACTCGCGCTCGTCTTTGATGTACTGCTGCGACTTGCCCTTCTTCAAAGAGAACAGCGGCGGCTGAGCGATGAATACGTTCCCGCGCTTGATCAACTCCTGCATGTGCCGGAAGAAGAACGTCAGCAGCAACGTACGGATGTGGCTGCCGTCAACGTCAGCGTCGGTCATCAGGATGATCTTGCCGTAACGAACTTTCGTCGGATCGAAGTCGTCTTTCGCGATGCCGGTTCCCAGCGCGGTGATCATGGCTCGAATTTCTTCGTGCGCCAGCATCTTGTCGTAGCGCGCCTTCTCGACGTTGAGAATCTTTCCTTTGAGCGGCAGGATCGCCTGGAAGCGCCGGTCACGTCCCTGCTTCGCGGTTCCGCCTGCCGATTCGCCTTCGACCAGGAACAGTTCACACCGGTTCGGATCGCGCTCAGAGCAGTCCGCGAGTTTGCCCGGTAATCCGCCGGAATCGAGTGCGCCCTTGCGGCGGGTCAGATCGCGAGCCTTGCGGGCCGCCTCGCGCGCACGCGCCGCGTCTACAGCTTTGTTGATGATCTTCCTGGCCACCGTCGAGTTCTGCTCGAAGAACGCGCCCAGCCGCTCGTTCACGAACTGAGTCACTGTGCCTGCGATATCGGAATTCAGCTTGCCCTTGGTCTGCCCTTCGAACTGCGGCTGCGGCAACTTCACGCTGATCACTGCGACCAGACCTTCACGCACATCGTCGCCAGTCAGATTCTCTTTCACGTCTTTGAACAGGCCCATCTGCTGCCCGGCATAATTGATGGTGCGGGTCAGGGCGGTACGGAATCCAGAAAGGTGTGTGCCACCGTCGACGGTGTTGATGTTATTGGCGAAGCTGAAAATCGTTTCCGAGTATGCGTCGTTGTATTGCAGACCAATTTCCATATGGACGCCGTTGCGGTCGTCCTCCATGTAGATCGGCTTGTCGTGCAGCGTCTGCTTGCCGCGGTTGAGATGTTTGATGAACTCCGCGATGCCGCCGTTGTATTTGAATTCTGTGCGCTTCGCCTCGCCGGATTTCGAGTCAGTGTTCCGCTCATCCGTCAGCGTGATCAGCAAACCCTTATTGAGGAATGCAAGCTCGCGCAGTCGTTGCGCCAGCGTGTCGTAGTTGTATTGCGTCTCGGTAAAAATCGAGCGGTCAGGCAAGAAGTGGACTTTCGTCCCGGTCTTCACCTTTGCGACACCAGTCTTGTGCAGCTTATTGGTTGGATCGCCCTTCGAATAGTTTTGCTGCCAGGTGGCGCCATCGCGCCAAATTTCCAATTCCAGATCTTCGCTCAGGGCGTTTACGCAAGAGACGCCCACGCCGTGCAATCCACCAGAAACTTTGTAGGTCGACGAATCGAATTTTCCGCCGGCGTGCAGCGTGGTCATCACCACCTGCGCCGCCGACACTTTCTCGCCATCGATCTCCATGTCGTCGACGGGAATACCGCGGCCGTCATCAATTACGGTGATGGAGTTGTCCAGATGAATCGTGACGTCAATCTTGGTGGCAAATCCAGCCAGCGCTTCGTCGACGGAGTTATCGACCACTTCGTAGACGAGGTGGTGCAGTCCCAGTTCGCCCGTCGATCCGATGTACATCGCGGGGCGTTTGCGCACCGCCTCCATGCCGCCGAGGACTTTAATCGAATCAGCGTTGTAGTCGCTGTTGGTGTTTCCGTTGGCCGCGTTGATGGGAGTCACTTTTCCGTTTTTTGTTTTGGTGTCGACGATGGGAGTATTGATCTCTTTGGTGGCCATTCCGCTCCGCGAAAATGTCCCGAATTTATTCTGAAAACGTTCGTGCTAGAGCCCTGGAATTTGGCTGGTATTTCGTCTCGATCCGGCCCGCTCGAAGCCCACAAAATAGACTTCAAGTTATTGAAATTGCAAATACTTAGGATCGATGACGACTAACACAATTATAGCACAAACCGTTCGGCTGGAGTGCTCTCGTCAAGCGCAGAATCGACTGAGTAATGGAGAGATTTTCGGCCCATCCGGCACCCTTCTTGAGGGAGCGGGCAATTAGAAATGGGCGGCCTGATTGGCCGCCCATCGAATTACGAACTGTGCGGAGATTGCTACGCCGTCGCCGGCCGTTCTCCGCCCTTGGCGCGTCCCGGTTGCAGATCCGGCTTGATCACGTGCTGCACACCGTCGTCAGGCTTCGACGCCGGCGGAGGTACTGGTGGAAGTTCCTTGCCTTCGACGAGTAGCTTGATCTCATTCGCATCCAGGACTTCCCGCTCAATCAACGCCCGGGCAACTTTTTCGAGAGTATCCCGGTTGTTCGACAGGATCTCTTTCGCAGTGCTATAGCCGGTATTGACCAGCTTGCGGACTTCCTGGTCGATCTTGATCGCGGTGTCTTCACTGTAGTCGCGATGCTGCGCGATTTCGCGGCCCAGGAAGATCTGCTCTTCCTTCTTGCCGAAGGTCAGGGGACCAAGGTCGCTCATGCCCCACTCGCAGACCATCTTGCGCGCCAGGTCAGTGGCCCGCTCAATGTCGTTGCCCGCGCCGGTGCTCATCACGTTGAGGAACATCTCCTCGGCGATGCGCCCGCCCATCAGGATCGCGATCTGCGTCTCCAGATAGTTCTTGTAGTAGTTGTGGCGGTCATCGGTCGGCAACTGCATGGTCACGCCAAGCGCCATGCCACGCGGGATAATCGTCACCTTGTGCAGCGGATCGGAAAACGGCATCTTCGCCGCCACCAGAGCGTGTCCGGCCTCGTGGTAGGCGGTGTTCTTCTTTTCGTCATCGGTGAGCAGCAGCGACTTGCGCTCCACACCCATCAGGACTTTGTCCTTTGCCAGTTCAAAGTCGTATTGCAGCACCGCTTTGCGGTTCTGCCGGGCCGCCGCCAGGGCAGCTTCGTTGACCATGTTGGCCAGGTCCGCGCCGGAGAATCCCGGAGTCCCGCGAGCCAGCACCGAGAGATCAACATCTTCTGCGAGAGGAATCTTGCGCGTGTGCACGCGGAGAATCTCTTCGCGCCCGCGGACATCTGGGCGGCTCACAACCACGCGCCGGTCAAAACGCCCGGGCCGCAGCAGTGCGGGATCGAGCACGTCCGGCCGGTTGGTCGCCGCCATCAGGATGACGCCTTCGTTCGATTCGAAGCCGTCCATCTCAACCAGCAACTGGTTCAAAGTCTGCTCGCGCTCGTCGTGCCCGCCACCGAGGCCTGCGCCACGATGACGTCCCACGGCGTCGATTTCATCGATGAAAATAATGCAGGGAGCGTTCTTCTTTCCCTGCTCGAACAGATCGCGCACGCGGCTCGCGCCGACGCCCACGAACATTTCTACGAAGTCTGATCCCGAAATTGAGAAGAACGGGACGTTCGCCTCGCCAGCAACGGCGCGGGCCAGCAGCGTCTTGCCCGTTCCCGGAGGCCCCACGAGCAACACGCCTTTCGGAATGCGACCACCCAGCTTCTGGAACTTTTGCGCCTCGCGCAGGAATTCGATAATCTCGCGCAGCTCTTCCTTGGCCTCTTCCACCCCCGCCACGTCTTTGAACGTGACCTTCTTCTGCTGCATGGAGAGCAACCGGGCACGGCTCTTGCCAAACGACAACGCCTTGTTCCCGCCGGTCTGCATCTGGCGGATCATGAAGAACCACAGCGCGCCCAACAGAATCAGCGGAGCCCAGGTCCCGAGCAGTTGCAGCGGTACACTTCCGCTGTTCTGGTCGCGGACCGTGATGTTCACGCTCTTGGAGCGCAGCGTGTCAATCATGTTGGGATAACTTGCCGGAACTGTGGTGTGGAACGCCGAACCGTCGGTTAGCTTGCCCTTCACCTGTTGGCCGTCGACGGTGACTTCATGGACGCGACCCGCATCCACATCGGTCATGAACTCGCTGAAGTTCTTATCTTTGTCTTTCTGAGGATCGCGCGCACTCTTGACCACCTGCCAGAGCAGGAGGGCCGACACCCCAATGAGCAACCAGAACAGCACCGTCTTTACCGTTGAATTCACCTAGACTCCTAAACTTCGACCACCGTCCGCACGACGGGGCCGCCTACTCGCATTAGATGCCCGAGCTGATGATTTTGATTGGGGAAGATTCCCAAAGGTTATTCTACATATTCCCCGCTGAAAACACAGGCTTCTTGGGCCGTGACTTAAGTCACTGGCGTTCTTATGTTTGCAGCTGCCAGGTAGGGCAGGTTGCGGTTCGTCTGTTCTACCGCGCCCAGACCGTAGCCGACGAGGAAAGTGTCGTCCACCAGAAAACCGAAATAGTCGGGCTGCAAGGGCACGCGGCGCGCGGATTGACGGTCGAGTAACGTTACCAGCTTCACCGACGTAGCTCCCCGAGCCCGCAGATCGTTCATCAGGAATTCGCTGGTTACGCCGGAATGCACCAACCCCTCGACCAACAAGATATGCTGGCCGCGGATGTCCGGCTCGTGGCTGAAAAAGATTTCCATGACGTCGCTGGCTGCGCCGCTCGGCGGCCGGGTGTATTTAGGCTTGATGAACTGGCACACCACGGGCACATCGAGGGCCCGCACCAGATCAGCCTGAAACATGAACGCGTTCTCCAGCACCGCGAGGATCTGGATCGTCTGGCCCTTGTAGTCGTCGGAAATCTGCCGGGCCAATTCCTTTACGCGCTTCTGGATCTGGTCGGTGGTGATAACCGGCCGCAGGGGCTCGACTCTCGAACCGTTCATGAAGGTTGTGTGCCTCCCGGCACAGGGCCGTGTAATTCTATGTCGAAGGTTTTCTGGCCAAAGATGTTTCCGTGATCAAGACCGCCTCGCGCCCCGATCTGACCCGATACTTGGCTGGCACCGGAAACCCTCGCACCCATACAATCTCGTCCCCGTTCGCAACGACCGGCCACAGGCCACGCTCGGGCTGCGCCACGTGACGCTCCTGCAGCAGTTCCTTGATCTTCTTGGGGGACTTGGTATGGGCCGGCCAGTATCGATCTCCCGCGCGCCAGTTCCGCACCAGTAACGGTCCGGCCAGGGAATCTGCGTCCAGGAGTTCGTCAGGATTATACTCTGCCACCGCGTTCGCCGGAATGCGGTGCGCGGCGATCGCAAAGCCGGCCTCGGCGACTTCAGTCAATCCACCAACCTCGAGTCGATACTCGTAGACTCGCGCCTCGACTGGCTTGCGCAAGTCTGGAGTCACGAACAGCAATTCTTCGGGTTGCCGGACGACCTTCCATCCGCGAGGCAGGGACAGTTCCTTGCCGGTTTTCTCATCTTCGGCGGCGAAGCGCAGGATTTCCTCCACGTGCTTGAACTCGAGCGGAATCCCCGCCCGCTCGCCAATGACCTTCACCAGTCTGCGCTGCACCGCGACCGGCTCACCCAGAAACCACATCCGGCTAACGGACGCATTCGCCACCAGCCACGGGGCGTTGTCGATCCTCGACTGCAGATCGTCGCTGCCCGGGTTGGACGAGCTTGCATCCTCAAGTCCCGGGTGCCCCATTTCTCGCGCGCCGTTTGCGCGAGAAGTGGGGTCTTTGGTGGAGCTAGCATCTAGCGTGCTTCCGAGCGCAATCTGAACGAGTCCATCCGCATTAGACCCGGCGCGCGCCCATTCCGGCTCCGACCACTGCACGGACGTCCCCAACCATCCCGCGGCTTCGTTGTCCCAGTAGTCTTCTTCGCCCCGTGCAATGTCGGCCAATTCGGAAAGGTTCTCGGCGACGGACGGGTTGAATTCCTTTTCCAGCAGGGGGATCACCAGCTTGCGCACTCGATTGCGCGTGAGGGACGTGTCGGTGTTCGTGGAGTCTTCGCGCCAGGATTGTCCGATGTCGCGGAGATATTTTTCGAGATCGCGGCGCCGCGTCTGCAGCAGAGGCCGCACAATTTCGCCGCAGGCTTCGCCTTGGTCGTCGTCCACGACGATCCGCGGATGAATTCCTCCCAGCCCCCGCAGCCCCGCGCCGCGGATCAACCGCATCAGCACGGTTTCAGCTTGATCATCGAGCGTATGCCCGGTGACGATCTTGTTCAGATGGGCTGACGGTGGCTTTGAAAGGGAGCGGCTTCCAGCCGCGCCGTTCGTGGCCAGTGGCTTGGGCTTTAGCCCCTGAGGGTCGCCTAGGCCTTCCCCGAGCAGACACCGGAAGAATCCATACCGTAACTCGCGCGCCGCCGCTTCCACGCTGACGTTTTCGTCCGCCGCATGTTGCGCTACGTCATCGGAATCGGCATCAAATTCGAGGTCATGCGCGCGAGCCAGATTCGCGACGAACTCCTGGTCGGCATCCGACTCCGCCCCGCGCAGTTTGTGATTGAAATGAACGACAGAAAGAACAACCCCCAAGTCGCCGCGCAACTCGAGCAGCAACCGTAAGAGCGCAACTGAATCAATCCCGCCGGAAACGGCAACACCAACACGGTCCCCGGCAAGCAGCAGCTCGTACCGCCGAATGTGGCCAAGCACGCGTTCCGCGAGTGGGTGCACGGGAACAATGGTACAACCCCAGACCATTCCAAACGCAAAAGGGACGCTCGCCGGCGTCCCTTCCGCTTCCGATAATCTCCGTGCCTCTGTGTCTCCGTGGTGAAACGGCCTACAGCCCCGGGCTCTTCTCCGCGATCAGCTTCCCGATCTTCGCCACGAACTCCGGCGCCGGCATGTCCTCGGTCTTTTCCTTCCCGCGCGTGCGGACGTTCACCTTCCCCGCCTCAGCCTCTTTGTCCCCGACCACCAGCAGGAACGGCACTTTCTGCATGGCGTGCTCGCGGATCTTGGCATTCATCTTTTCGTTGCGCGCGTCCACTTCGACGCGCACACCAATCGCCTTGAGCTGCGACGCGACTTTGTTCGCGTACTCCGCGTGCCGCTCGCTGATCGGAATCATCACCGCCTGCACCGGCGACAGCCACACCGGAAACGCTCCGGCATAGTGTTCAAGCAGCACGCCGAAGAAGCGCTCCACGGACCCGAACAGAGCGCGATGCACCATCACCGGCTGCTTGCGGGAACCATCCTCAGCGACGTATTCAAGGCCGAAGCGCTGCGGCAGGTTGAAGTCGACCTGCACCGTCGAGAGTTGCCACAAGCGCCCAATGGCATCCACCAGCTTGATATCAATCTTCGGCCCATAAAACGCCGCCTCGCCAGGGATGGTCTTGTATTCGACATTCTTGCGCTTCAGCACATTCTCGAGCGATTGGATGGCGTGGATCCATTGCTCTTCGCTGCCCACAAAGTTCTTGCGGTCGTCAGGATTCCAGGTCGAAAGCTCGGTCTGGAACTTCTCGAAGCCGAAATCCTTCAGCACATCCAGGGCAAATTCGAGACAACCGGTAATCTCGTCTTCCACCTGCTCCGGCGTGCAGAAGATGTGGGAGTCATCCTGGGTAAATCCGCGAACCCGCAGCAGGCCGTGCATCACGCCCGAACGCTCGTAGCGATACACCGTGCCCAGCTCGCCGAGCCGCACCGGGAGATCGCGATACGACTTCAGCGAGTCCTGGTAAATCAGAATGTGGCCCGGACAGTTCATCGGCTTCAGGCGGTACTCGGCGTCGTCGAGCTCCATGGCGTCGAACATGTTCTGCGAGTAGTAGCCCTCGTGCCCCGACGTAAAGAAGAGCTGCCGCCGCGCCACATGCGGGGTGTACACCAGCGAATAGCCACGCTTGATGTACTGCTCGCGCATCCAGTCTTCCATCTCTTTGCGGATAATCCCGCCCTTGGGATGCCAGAAAATCAGCCCCGGTCCCGCGAGCTCCTGAATCGAAAACAGATCAAGCTGCTTGCCCAGCACGCGGTGGTCGCGCTTCTTGGTCTCTTCGACGTGCTTCAGGTAGTCTTCGAGGTCCTTCTTGGAGAAAAACGAAGTCCCGTAAATCCGCTGCAGTTGCGGATTCTTCTCGTCTCCCAGCCAGTACGCACCGGCGATATTGAGCAGCTTGAATGCCTTGATCTTTCCCGTCGACGGAATATGCGGCCCGCGGCAAAAATCGGTGAACTTGCCGGTGCGGTAAATCGAAATCTTTTCGTCGGGCTTGGTGAACTGCTCGACGAAATGGCACTTCATGAAGTCGCCGTCTTTCTTGAACTCGGCCAGTCCCTGGTCGCGCGGCACAAATTCGCGCGCATAGGGAATGTTCTGCTGCACCAGTTCCTGCATCTTCTTCTCGATCTTCTCGAGATCCTCGGGCGTGAAAGCCGTCGGACGATAGAAGTCGTAAAAGAATCCGCTCTCGGTGGCCGGCCCGTGGCCCAGTTTCGTCTCCGGGAAAAGTTCCAGCACCGCCGCAGCCAGCAGGTGCGCGGAGGAATGCCGGTACACCTCCAACGATTCGGGATCCCTGTCAGTCAGCAGACGCAGGTCGGTGTCTTTGTCTAACGGCCGCGTCAGATCGATGAGATCGCCGTTGGTCTTCGCCGCCAGAGCCGCATCCGCCAGCCGCGGGCTGATGGACTTCGCAATGTCGAGCGCCGTCGTCCCCTTGGGAACTTCCTTCACGCTCCCATCCGGGAGCTTTACATGAATGCTGTCTGCCATAAGTTCGGACCTGTAGGAATACTGAATCTTTCAGTCTAAAGAACGGTGCAAGGAGGGTCAAACCGCCATAGGACTAGGCCCGTTGAGCACAATCAAATATGGAATCTGGCAGAACTGGGAATTGCCGGTCCGGGCACCCGACATTTTGCATACCCATGTCGCCCCGACTCGTGGTACTTATCAAGAGGTATGGCTGCTCCGGCGACTACCACCCAAACGCAGATCACCTCCCGCCTCAGCGGCGTGAAGTACAGCCTGTATTTGGTTGATTGTCTCAAGTGGATGGATGCCCGACCTGCGAATACAATTCACGCCATCGTAACGGATCCGCCGTACGGACTAAAGGAATATACCCACACGGAAAGAGAAAAGCTGCGGAAGGGCCGTGGTGGTGTTTGGCGTATTCCGCCCTCTTTCGACGGTTGTACGCGCAGCCCTTTGCCACGATTCACCGTTCTCTCGGACGAGGAACGCGCCAGCCTAAGTGAGTTTTTCTCCCAGTTTGCCCGGCGCGCGTTGCGTGTGCTGGTACCAGGAGGACATTTACTGATCGCCACAAACCCCCTCCTTTCGCACCTTCTTTACTCACCACTCATGCAGAGTGGATTTGAAAAGCGAGGGGAGATCATCCGTCTGGTCCAGACTCTCCGGGGAGGCGACCGACCAAAGAACGCCCATGAGGAGTTCCCGGAGGTCACGGTCATGCCTCGATCGGGATGGGAACCCTGGGGGCTTTTCCGAAAACCTTGCGAGGGGAGAGTCCAAGACAACTTGAGGAAATGGAAAACCGGCGGGCTCCGCCGAGTATCAATGGAATCCCCGTTTTCGGACGTCATCCAGTCCGCGCCGACGCGACCCGAAGAGCGCGCCATTTCCCCTCATCCATCACTCAAACCCCAGACCTTTATGCGACAGATCGTGCGCGCGTCGTTGCCGCTCGGCGTTGGAGTTGTGCTCGATCCTTTTATGGGCGGCGGATCGACGATTGCGGCCGCGGTGTCAGTTGGCTACGAAAGCATTGGTCTTGAGCACGACCCAGTTTTCTTTCAAATGGCGACGGCTGGAATCGCAGGACTTGCCGCCCTGAATGGAAGTGTAAAAGGCAATAGTCACAGAGATACCATCAATGGCGGCAGTCGGCAACAGAACCTTGCGCTGCGCGACGAATCGTGAGAGCTTGCAGTTGCAATGGCTTTTGATTCAAAGGGTTTCGACCGCTCGGTGCCGCTTCCACCTGAGTTAAACATCAACCACATTCGCGAATCGATAGAGCACGTGGAAGCCCGCGCAGCTGAACTCATCGATATCTACTTCGAGCAAGCGAACGTTTTCAGCGGAATCGTTGGGATTATCGGTGTGCAGGCCCTTCACGCACTGAGCCCCTACAAGAAACATAAGCATCCCGACGTGGCCCAGCAAAGGTTCCCCGACCTTTCTTTGCGGGGCAAGCTCGATCCTCCGGCGGAGCATGTATTGGAATCTAAGGGCTCGACCCGTCCGTGGGCACTGCAGTCGCACTACAACCATCCCGGCTGGTACATCGTTTGGCGCTACGCGATCGATCAAACTCAACGTTTGAAGCCAGGCAAGATGGTTGCTATTTGGAGAGTCGACATTCCATTTTTTAGCCAAAAGGACTGGAAATACGAGGGCAGCAAGGCTGCTGAAGGCAGTTGGGGACGTACCCACACCTTCGGCGTAAAGAATCCGGCAAAACGATTCAGGGACTCCATTGTTTATCAGAGTCCCTGTGTCGTCATAAGCCAAGGGGGTCCCGTTCTCGCGAATAGCGACGATTGACCCCTACATCGCCACGTCTTTAACATGCGTGGCGATGTACCACTTGTTCCCGAACGCGTCCTTCACGCCGGCGTTGCGGTCGCCGTAGGGCTGATCCGTCGGCTCCTGGAATGATGTCGCGCCCGCTGCCAGCGCTTGCCGATAGACCGCCTCCATGTTCGGCACATAGAGGTAGAACATGGCATCCATGGGCTCGTACTTTCCGTGGGCCTCGCCCATCTCCAGCACGGAATCGCCGACTTTCACCACTGCGTGATGCACGACGCCATCCGGCGACGCGTACTTGGCGACTTCCTGGGCCCCAAAGGCACGCTTCAAGAAGCCGATCAGGGGCTCGGCGCGCCGCGGGTGCAGATACGGGTTCACGCTGAACAATCCCTTGGGAACGTGGCTTTCGCCCTTGGCGGTTGCGATGTACCAGACATTGCCGGAAGCATCCTTCACCGTGCTCGAGCGCTCCCCATAGTCCTGATCGCGCGGCTCGTCGACCAGGGTCGCTCCGGCCGCGACCGCCTTTCGGGTCAGCGCATCCACATCTTCGACGTATACGTGAAGCGCATTCGGCTGTAGCGTCCCGGGGAACTTCTTGCCGGCAAGGCCTCCGCCCATCATCAAGGTTGTGTCTCCGATGCGCACTTCAGCGTGCACACCCGTGGGCATGACAGCTCGCATGACTTCCTCGGCTCCGAGCCCCTGCTTGGTAAATTCCAGCAGCGCCAGCCCATCTGCAGCGACCAGATACGGCGTGACCATGCGGAAGCCGCGAGGAACGGGACTTACCCCTTTGCCTGACTCAGGCATCTTCCCGCCCTCCGGCCCCTGGGTCATCCCCTGCATGCGGCGGTGCATCTCTTCGACCGACATATCCTCTTTGACGGTGAACACGGCCCACGAATAACCAAAGGGATCCAGCAGGGTGGCGTCGCGATGCCCGTAGAACTGGTCCTGAGGCGGACGCACGATCGTCATTCCCTCCGACACGGCATGTTCCGTAAATGCATCGACGTCCGGGACCTGGACAGACATCGAGATCGGCGAGTTCCCCAGGGTCTCAGCGCTGAAGCGGCCACCCTCGGGCCATTCGCCGGCTACATCGATGATCGAATCGCCAATCATCAACTCGGCGTGCGGAATGGAATCGCCCACCTGGAAACGGAATTTCTCTTTCGCGCCCAAAGCACGCTGGTAGAACTCGATCGCTTTGGCAGGATCACGGAACGCCAACCTTGGTGATGCAGTGGTGCGGACGGCTGCTACGGGCTCGGCAACGGTGGGCTGAACTACGGTAGACATGCGCTTCTTGCCTCCTAATTCGGATTTCAATCGTGCCTTGAAACTCGCACTCGGCAGATTGCGCAATTCCGCCGCGATGCGTACCAGTGGCTCGATCTCAGTCCCCGCCTTGATAACCCGGCCGTCGTTCCGCGCCAGCATCTTTTCGAGCGCCTGATTGAGTTGCTCGATCTTCTTCTGGTCAGGTCTGTTCTGGCCGCCGTTCCCTGGATGTAGAGAGCGCTTAGGCATCGGCACCCTCCATGCGCGCCCGCAAACTGCTCAGAGCGCGAAACTGTAACTGCTTCACTGCTCCCTCGGTCTTGCGAACTTCCCTTGCAACTTCCTTGATGCTTTTCTGCTCCACGAACCGCAGCACGACCACGCGCTTTTGCTCGGCTGGCAAAGTGTCGACCAGACGGAAGAGCGTGGCCCTCCGCTCCACGTCCTCAATATCGGACGGACTGACCTGGGCTGACTCCATCGCCGCGTCGTCGGTCACTTCCCGACCGGATCGCTGCCAGCGGTCGGAAATCAGGTTGGCCGCAATCCGGAAGAGCCAGGCCGCGAATGGAATCCCCCGCCACTCAAATCGCTTCAGGTTCGCCAGTGCCTGATGAAAGACTTCGGCGGTCACGTCCTCGGACTCGGCACGGTCCTGCACACGTTTCACGACGTAGGCATAGACACGCTCGAAATTGATTTCGTAAAGGTCGGCAAAGCGGGCGGGGTCCCGCTGGGCAGCTTCGATCAGAAGCCGCTCGTCCGCTTCTTTCTTCAGAGCCTTCAACGAATTCTCCGCGGTCTTGCCTTACACATGGATAACGGGTGGAGAGGTAAAAGGTTACGCCAAGAAATCTCACTTAGGATACGCAACCAGGAAGAACCCTGTGAAGTTATAGTCGTTCCTCAGGTCAGCCCTCTTCACCACTACCTTGCCTTTCAGCGGGTCTCCGATCGTCACCTCGTCAGAGGTTTCGCTCAAGATCGCGATAAAGTGCCCGGCTCTCCCGGGCAAAACAACACCGGCGATAGCAGGACTGGGTGGTGACAGATGATCAGGCGATTGACTCAAAATCTGTGTGCGAAAGCCACGCCGCTCGAACGCACGTGCAATGAACCAGATCTCCGTCCCTCCGCGAGAAGTGAGACACTCGCGGGCTAGTTGCTTCTCAGACGCGACCTGCCCGAACGCTTTCAATAGGGTCGCCGCGCTCGACGGGCCGCACGTCGAAAACGTACTCTGCATGCAAACGTCGCCATCGCAGTGATCACGCAGCTTGTCGAGTTCAATCGGGTCAAGCAGGGGCTTCGCGAATGGGATCAAGACAGCTACCGCGAGTGCCGCGGGAATGACTACCTTCTCACCCCGCGTTTCCGGCTGGAACCAGGAGTGCAGCACTCCTGCCAGCAATCCCATGCCGCCGGGCAAGAACTCAGTGAAAGGTAGAACTCGAAATGTATAGAACCCGCTCCATCCGTCAAACAGGTGCGTGTAGTACAAGGCGAAGAGAAGTCCAGGTGCCGCCAGCACAAGGGCCGCCACGAGGAGCAATGCCTTGCTCTGACGGGCAACCGCCTTCTTCCCTAGATTCGAGCCGAGACAAAACAGAACTGCAGCGCCCAGCACCGTGACCAGCACGACGGGAATCATACGCATGGTGTCTATAAGTGCCAGGGCCCACGATCGGTGTCGGCGCAAATAAAAGGCGCCAATAGGATCTGATCAAACCAGCTACGTGTAATACAGATCTTCCAAGGCCTTCTGCACCTTCGCCGACAGCCCTTCCAGATCTCGCATGGTCAGCCCTGCGGTCGAGATGGGCTCTCCCACACGCATTTCCAGAGGACGGCACTTGATGTGATAGGTATCCATCGGCAGCAGTTCGTAAGTCCCCACGAGCGCCACGGGCACGATGTCCACCTGCGCCTTGATCGCCAGGAAGAAGGCACCGGGCAAGAACGGTTTGATCTCTCCGTCGGGAGTGCGCCCGCCCTCCGGATAGATCACCAGCGGCAGACCCGCCTTCAAGCCCTTCAGTGCCGCTCGAATGCTGCTGATCGAGTGCGAGGGATTCTGCTGGTCAATGCAGATTTGCCCCGAACGCCGCAGTTGCCAGCCCACCACCGGATACGCCAGCAGCTCTTTCTTGAACGCGATGCGGAATTGAAAGGGCAGGTTGACGTAGAGCACTGGAATATCGAGCGCCGAAGCATGGTTGGCCGCGTAAACATGCGGTTTCGAGGTGTCGATCTTATCGAGGCCCGTAACTTTCACAGGCGAGAAGATCGTCTTCATGATGAGCCACGACCAGGCGTACGAGAACCAGTGCAGCCGTCGCCCACTGCGGTCGAAGAAGCCACCCGGTATCGCCAACAGTCCCATCACGAGGGTGAATAGCCAGATGAGAGGATCGAGGATCAGGTACGACCGCAGCGCGCTGAGCCAGCCATACTCGCGGCCAGGGATCGCGTGCGGACTCCGCCGCACAGCAGCAACAGTCACAGGTTGAGGCTCGTTCTGCTCCACCTGTTCGCTCCCGACCTGATCGACTGATGAATTCACTTCCCGCACACCTTCCATTCTAGAGAAGAAACGCCCGGCGCGGCTCAAACCCTCTGCCCGAGAAGGCCCATCACCTCGCCCACCAGGTAAATCGAACCCGTCACGACTACGACAGCCCCCGCCTCTGCACCGTAGCGAGCGCGGTCCAAAGCCATTCTTACGTCCGGAACCGCCTCAATCTCTGCGCCTGTCCGGCTCCCAGCCCGCTGGATCTCCTCGGGAGAAGCAGCCCTGGGATTGTCGGGCCGTGTGGCAATCACCGGGAGCGCCAGCGGAAACAGAATCTCTGTCATCTCTGAGATTGCCTTGTCGCGCATCGCCCCGAAAACGAAAATCAGCGGACGGTCGTCATACCGCTCCGAAAGGGCCGAACGCAGCGCCCACGCTCCCGCCGGATTGTGGGCTACATCCAACACAATCTCCGGCCAGCCATTCCCAGCGGGAACAACCTGAAAGCGGCCCGGCCAGTGCGTCTCACGAATTCCGCGCTCTATGGACTCGGGAGTAATCCCGGCAAAGCCCTTCTTGCCGACCTCTTCGGCTGCGGCAATCGCCAGCGCCACGTTCCGTAACTGATGCCGGCCGACCAGCGGCGATTCAACCAGAATCTGCCTCCCCATCACCTGCAGTGGATACCGATAGAAGAACTTAGGGTTGCTGTTCCCGGCGTCCTTCGCGCCTTCCTCAGCATCCTTCGCGGTCAAAGGCTTTTCCGAATCAGTACCCGCCACCCAGTACTGGTCGCTGCCAGGCGACACCGGAGGAACATGCTGCACCGCATTCACGCCCACGGCGTTCAGGTCGAGAATCGTATTCCCGATCACATCATTCGCTTCCGGCTGCTGCGGAAGAGTTACCACCACACCGCCGGGCCGAATGATCCCCGCCTTCTCCCGCGCAATTTCACTTACGGTGTTGCCCAGATATTTCTGATGATCGAGCGAAACATCGGTGATCACGCTGACCAGCGGCTCCACGACGTTGGTAGCGTCCAGACGCCCGCCCATGCCAACCTCGAGCACCGCGATATCGACGCGCTCTCGTGCGAAATGGGCAAAGGCAATCGCCGTCATCATTTCGAAAAAGCTGGGATGCCAGGGCAACACCCCCTCCTCGACCAGAAGCTCGGCCACCGCATCGACTTCCCCATGCAGAGCCGCGAAGTCGTCGTCGCTGATTTCCTTCCCGTCGATCCGGATGCGTTCGTTCATTCGCACCAGATGCGGCGAGGTATAGAGTCCGGTCTTCAACCCGGAAGCTCGCGAGATGGAAGCGAGAGTCGCAGCGGTCGAGCCCTTGCCGTTGGTCCCTGCGATCAGCACGCTGGGAAACGCCCGCTCGGGATGATTCATGGCGCCCAGCAACCCGCGCATGTGCGCCAAATCAAACTTGTGCGACGGCATCTGGGCCAGTTCGTGCCCCAGCGCAAACATGCTCGCCACTGCGGTTTCGTAGGACATAAAGCGGGCGGCGGGCGTCAGACCTCGGCCCTCAGCCCTGATTTATCAGATTACCAGCAGATCAGGTGATGTTGGGAACAGACGCGCCAGTCGCAGAATGCAGAGGTTCGCTGAGGTCTGACGCCTGGGGTCTGACGCGTGAGGTCCGACGCCCGGTTTATCACGCCGCCATGAAATCCAGCGCCCGCGCAATATACGGCTTCAGTTGCTTGCGCGGCACCACGGCGTCCAGCATCCCGTGCTGCAGCAGGAACTCGCTGCGCTGGAAACCCGGTGGCAGTTTCTGCCGGATGGTCTGCTCGATCACCCGGGGGCCGGCAAAGCCGATCAGAGCGCCCGGTTCGGCAATATTCAGGTCTCCCAGCATGGCAAACGATGCGGTCACTCCGCCGGTCGTCGGATCGGTCAAGAGCGAAATGTAGGGAACCTTGGCTTTATCCAGCTTGGCCAGTGCCGCTGAAATCTTCGCCAGCTGCATCAGGCTGATGACGCCCTCCATCATCCGGGCGCCGCCCGAGGCCGAGACAATGATCAGCGGCATGCGAGTATCGGCGGCCCGCTCGACCGCGCGGGTAATAGCTTCGCCCACGACCGCTCCCATGCTGCCGCCGATGAACGAGTACTCCATCACGCTGGCGATGACCGGACGCCCCATCAGCTTGCCCTGGGCATTGATCACCGCGTCATTCAGGCCGGTATCGTGCTGGGCCTGCTTCAGCCGCGACGAGTAGGGCTTCAGGTCCACGAACTTCAGCGGGTCGGTCGAAGCAATGTCGTCATCGAAAACGACATACTGGTTGTCGTCGATAAGCTGCGCGAGGCGGGTACGCGCGTCAATCCGGAAGTGCTTGTCGCACTTCGGACAAACGTTCATATTCTCTTCCAGATCCTTCTTCCAGATGATCTGCCGGCAGTTCTCGCACTTCACCCACAGCCCTTCGGTGCGTACAGTCTTCGCCCCCGAAGTATCCAGCTCGCCGGATTCACGCTTAAACCAAGCCATAAGGAAAAATTGCTGATTTTTGATTGTTGATTTCTGATTGAAAACCATGCGTGTCCAGGGTTTTCAATCAGCAATCAAAAATCATCAATTGCTAGTACTCAATCCCTCTCTGCGCCATCACGCCCTTCTCGTAAGCGTGCTTCACCTGGCGCATCTCGGTCACCGTGTCGGCGGCCTCGACGATTGTGGGGTGCGCATTGCGGCCCGTCAAGATGACATGCACCATTTCCGGCTTCTTTTTCAGGCTCTCGACCACCTTGGCCGGGTCGAGCATGCCATAACTGATCGCGTAGTTGATCTCATCGAGGACCACCAGGTCCCACTCGCCCGACTGGATCGCCCTGTCGGCCTCAGCCCAGGCATCCTCGACCATGCGCACATCTTCCGGATCGGGCTTCTCGGCTCCCACTTTCACGAAGCCGCGTCCCATCTGCTTCATGACAAACTTGTCGCCGAAGGCCTGGACCGCGTCGAGCTCGCCGTAGTGCCACGATCCCTTCAGGAACTGCAGCATCAGCACCCGCATTCCCTGGCCCACGGCCCGGAGCGCCGTCCCCATCGCGGCCGTAGTCTTTCCCTTGCCGGGCCCCGTATTCACGATGATGAGACCGCGACGAACATCTGCCATGCCGAATCTCGACGTTTGATTCTACTAGATACCGCGAGCGCCCGGTTGAGCAGCGATTGCTTCGAGTCTTAAGATGAGGCACAGAATCACCTGACCGCCTCTGTCCAGTAGTGGACAGCCCCCCTCTGAAGTGGACAACAAGAACTTCAGAGCAGTGCGCCGGCTCTCATCCTGTCAAGGAGTTAGCGCCCACTGGCATGGAACAGCGCTTGCAGCAACGGCGGAAGGGCTTGGCTCAGGTTGTCAACGAACGCTCGCGGCCAGACGTTGTACGAAAAGAAAGCGCAAAGAAAAATGAGAATGATCGACTACTGGGTCCGGTCTGTATTCGTGGCGACGCGTTTTCCAGAGACGGATGACCGCCGAATGGTACCTGACGTGGAAACAATTGTTCCTGTGAAGAACTTTTTCATGGAACTCCAGCATCCAATGTTGCGTAGCTCGGTCAAGCGGATCTCTGTCCCCTCGCAAACCGCGGAGGTCTCATCGTGATCAACAGGTGTGCAGTGTTGTTGTGGGCCCTTTTGGTGGCCATACCGGCTTTTTCCGCCCAACACGTGTCGGTGCGACCCCGGCCCTCCATGGAGTCCGCCGACCAGGAGACGATCCGGGAGATCATCGAGATGGAGCGGCAGGCTCGGGAAGCCAGCCTCCATCGCGATCCCGACTTCTCGCAGCGAACCCTGGCCGAGGACTACGTCGCCATTACGCCCCTGGGACAAGTCACGACCAAGCAGGATACCGTCTCGGCCCGCAAGAGCGGCCAGCTCCGCTATGACGCCATCAATGTGAGCGACATGGTTGTCCGCATCTACGGCGATACCGCGGTCGTCACCGCCCGCGCCGACGTCAAAGGTCACCAGCTTGGCGAGGACTTCAGCGGTCCCTACCGCTACACCCGAGTCTGGGTACGCCGCACCGGACACTGGCAGGCCGTGAGCTACCAGGCGACTGTCACCCAATAAGCCCTCGGACGGATCGAAGGACGACTATGGCCTGGGTTGGGGATCGTTCACTCAGGACGGGATTTGCGTCGTCGGCCAGCAGGCACCAGCACCTACTTCGTGATCGCCCCCGAACAACGAGCTGGAGTCGTGGTCCTCACCAACATGGACGATCTCGACCCGGACAAGCTGGGGCTGGAGATTCTGAAGGTGGTGGTGGGGGCGGCGGGGAGCGGAACGAAGAATTGAGGCTTGGCCCCCTCAATAACTGCTATGTCGAAGTTAACCCAATTGAGTTTGACCGCTGAGCTATGAGCACTGGTGTAATCGGAACTGCTCGTATAGTCTCGGTATCGCGTCGGTGAGTGACCAGCGAAATGGAAAGCTCCAAACCGAAGACTCTTGAAGATTTCCCAAAGTTTATTGTGACTGCGGTACGTCGCGGCGCGACGTCCGAGACCGGATACACTCGGTTTGAGCTTGCGGGCAGTTTTGACCACATCATCGAGAACATCAGCCCATACTGGTTCTGGCTCTTGTTCGGCGAACGTGGATGCCTTTGTGCCAGCCTGAAATCGCTTGATAAGCAAACACGAGCGGCGATCCTTACCTGTGACGAAAAGGACGAACCAGACGTAGTTGGACAAGCGCTAGCGTATCTCAGTCCGTACTGGCAGGCATTCAATGTGTGGATGGTTCGTGACCCAAGTTGGGGTTGGGAGAAGAAGGAATTTCGGGGAATCGATGCCGTCGCCGAGGATTATGAATCGAAGGATGTCTCAATCGTCGAAGGACGCGAGGTAAGAGTCTGGACGAAATTGGCGCCAGCAGAAGGATCGGAAGGTCAAGGCCGACACCATCCAGCAAAGGATCAGACTCTGCCTCCGCTTCGCGAGACTCGATTGGTTCCTTCGGGCTGGGATCACGAACACTGCGAATTGTGCAAAGCGCATATCGACGCTGGGACTTTCGGATACTGTGACCCCGGAGAACGTTGGATGTGCAAAAAATGCTTTGAGCGATATATCATACCGCGCGATCTCGCATTCGTGGATGAACTTTGAAAACCTGCGAGACAGCCAGCTGGCCAGCTCTTGGCATAGTGGGCGAAACCATCATTGCACCGAAGACGAACGGCCGACATGAAGAGAACTCGCATATTTAATGCCCCGAATGATAGGGATGACCCTTCAGAATCGTGAACGCGCGGTACACCTGCTCCAGCAAGACCACTCGCGCCAGTTCGTGCGCCAGGGTCATCTTGCCGAGTGAGATTGTGTGCTGAGCCGCAGCCATGGCGTCTGCACTGAACCCATCGGCGCCACCGATCGCAAGGACAATCGGCAAGGGATTGCGGTCCTGATAGTCGCCCAGAAACTTTGCGAACTGCTCCGACGAGAATTCCTTGCCCCGCGAATCCAGCAGCACCAGCGTGGACTTCGCCGCGCCCTTTGCGGCTCCAAACTTGGCCAGCAAGTCCGCCTCATCGCGAAGCGCGATCCCTTCTACCGGAACATAGCGCGAAATCCGTTTCAGATACTCGTCCGTGAGCGCCGCGATGGCCGGCTCCTTCGTCTTCCCGATCCATGCAATCTTGATCTTCACAATGGAAATACCCATGTGGGGACAGCCGCCTTAGCCTGCCCTGAGCGTAGTCGAAGGGGCTGTCCGTCGAGCGAAGCTCGACTGCTCTTGAGCGGGCTGACCTCAGCGGCTAAAGCCGCGATTGATTTTGCTGCCTTTACGGCGCGGCTTGAAGCCGCGCCCTTTCAAGACCGAGGCTCCGCATCGAGTTTTTCAGCAGCCTGTTAGAGCCTACTTCCTACCCGACGCCAACACCACCGTCGCCCCAAACGCAATCTTCTCCCCATCCGAGTACTGCCGGACGGATTCATGCACCGCCGCGTGAATTCGCGGCCAGTCGTTCGGCGGAACGCGATTGAGCATCGGCCGAAACGGAACACTGACGGATTGCGCGTACTCCCATACCTCTTCAACCGGACCTGGCCAAGCCCAAGGAAGCGTCTTGTTCGTCTCTTGCACGTCCCGAAATCCAGCGCTATGCAGAACTTTCGATAAGCTTCCCGCCTCGGCAAACCGAAAAGGATTCGGCTCATCCACCGCCAGGAACGGCCCACCGGCATGGCGATGCACTACGCCCATCATGCTCTGCCAGTAGGGCTGATCGAAGCTCCCCCACGCGAGAAAACAGGCGCGCGCGCCCGGCCGAAGCACCCGCAGCAGTTCCCGCATCGCGAGGTCGACATCACGGAAGAACATCACCCCAAAGCGTGACGTGGCGAGATCGAAGCTGTTGTCGGGAAACGGGAGCGAGTGCGCGTCCGCCTGTTGGATAGTGAAGTTGGTCAGGCCACGAGCTCCAGCGCGCTTCCGTGCGATTCCAAGCAGGTCAGCGCTCAAGTCGAGCGCAGTCACGTGCCCCTGTGGGCCGACGCGCCCTGCTAGAGAAATCGCCGGCTCGCCCGTCCCGCTGGCCAGATCGAGCACGCGCATTCCGGAGGCAGGCTGCGCATATTCAACCAGCGCATCCGTGACCGGCTGGCCCATGGCAGCCGACTTGGCTTTCCATTTTTCCGAGGCCACAAGCCGGTACTGCGATCCCCAGGCGGGCTCGGACTCAGGCTTCGATGTCATGTAGGAAGACTCGAATCAGGACTGGCCACTGCTTCTCAGGCTTTCACTTTCTTCTTCTTTTTCGCCGCCGACGGTTTGGCTGCCTTCTTTCGCGCTCGCGGCGCGGCCCTCAGATCGCCAGGTTCCAGGCGCTTCGCCGACTTCCACAGCCGTTCCAGGTCATAGAACTTGCGCGCCTTCTCGGAAAACACGTGGACCACGAAATCGACATAGTCGAGCAGCACCCACTCAGCCTGGTTGTAGCCCTCGATGTTGTTGGGACGAACCCCGGCGGCCTTCAGCCGCATTTCCACTTCGTCGGAGATGGCCTGCACTTGCCGCGGATTGGTCCCACTGCACAGCACGAAATAGTCGGTGAACGCTCCCGACCCCTTCTCCATTTCCAGGATGCTGAGTTCTTCTGCCTTTTTCTCGAGACAGGCTTGGATGGCGGCGTCGACTTGTTTCTTGAGTTCGCTCTTCTTCATTCGGTCGTTGATCTTTGTTTTCTTTCGCTGAAGTTCATTGTATCCGAGCTTTTCGGCGCTCAAGCGCCACGGTCACTAGCTCGATTTCTTCTCGGCGGCGGCGCGCTGGCGCAATTTCGCCATGGTTGCGGCGGACGGATCTTTGCGCTTACCGCTTTTGTTCCGCCGCTTGGTCTTGGTGGTGTAGTGATTCTGAGCCATGAAATCTCCTAGTTGCTCTGGCGGTTTGGGACGCCTGCCCTGGGTTGTTCTGGAAAGTTCCGGTACCACGATGCCAGGAAGTCTGCATCCATGATAACTGGTTGCAGAGGGTTCTTGCGCGGCGTCACAGACTATTTATACAGCCCGACTTTCTTGATGTAGTCGGCCACGGCCGGCTCCACGAACCGGCCCAGGGGCTTGCCCGCCGCCGCGGCCTCGCGGATGGCGGTTGCCGAAGCCGGTTGATGCAGGTCTCCCATCAGATGAATCGTGGCTCCCTTCAACACCAGGTCCCCGGTCGCCGCTTGTTTGTGGAAAGGCTTGGTCACCTCGGGCCGCGGACGCAGGCTCTCCGGCAGCGCGTTCGCCACGTCGGCCAGCGAATACCCCGGGCGTCCGGCCACTATGAACTCGCACTCGCGAAACAGGGACTCCGCCTGGTGCCACTTGGCGATGTCAGCGAAGGCATCCATCCCGATCAGAAAGAACAGCCGGTCGCTGTTCTTGAGTGATGCCTTGAGACGGCGCACGGTGTCGATGCTGTAGTTTGGCTTCTCCGGCCGTGTTTCTGAGCGCTCTTTGCGACCCGAAATTGGGATGACGCCGCTATCCTCCGGCGCCTCCAGCAAAGATGGAATAAACGCCTTCTCCGCCGCCGTGGCCAGAGCCAGCATGGCGAACCGGTGGACGAATGGTGACAACGGCTGGCGCTGCTTGTGCGGGGGAATGTTGGCCGCAACAAAACAAATCCGCTGCAGCTTGCACCGTTCCATCGCGGCCCTCGCCAGCGCGAGGTGCCCTTTATGCACAGGATCGAAGGTCCCGCCAAACAGTCCAATATTCATGGGAAGTAACGTGGCGCCGAGACTGACTAGTGTCCAGATTCGCGCCTCCACTTGCAAGCACAATCCCTCGCCATCGGCCACCTAGCCCATGTCCGGCTGGCCAAAGAACATTCCAACTTGGCCCGTTTGCCTGCAACGAATGAACTCCTGTAACTATCCTGTTTCCCATTCTGGCACTAGGATGGGTGACATGCGAGTAACCCTCCCCCTACTCCGCATCCCCCCTGCTCGTGCCCCGATACTTCGGTATGGGGTGGCTGTACTTAGCACTGCCCTTGCGCTGATCCCCACCATTCTGCTGGCGAACGTAAGCGAAAGCCGTCTCGCGCTATTCGGCGTTGCCGTCATGGTCAGCGCCTGGTATGGCGGCTGGAAGCCTGGCGTTGTGGCCACGGCGTTTGCACTGACCGTGAGCGCGTATTTTTCTCTCGTCGGTGAACATACACCGGACCAGCTGCGCACGGCGATTCTCCGGCTCTCGCTGTTCTTCTTCGTCGCCATGCTGATCTGCTGGCTCAACGCGGCCTTGCGGGCCGCACAAGAAAGCCTGCGGCGCTCCGAGGCCAACTTCCGGTCCCTGGTCACGAACGCGCCGTACGGCATATGCAGTTGCGATTCAACGGGGAAAATTCTCGATGCGAATCCTGCCTTCCTCGAGTTGCTCGGCCTCACCTCTGCGCAGGAACTGATCGGCCAGCATCTGTTCAGTCTTTATTCCGACAACGACCAGTGGTTCGATCTTGCCGATTATCTTCGCTCTTCGGCCCCATTCAAGGGCCTGACCGCGGAGTGGAAGCGCAAGAGTGGCACGACCGTGGTCCGGGTTTCGGGGCGCTCGGTGACAAACGGCCGGTCCGAGGGAGTCGTTTTTGAGATCTTCGCGGAAGACGTAACCGAGCGCCGCGTCCTCGAGCAACAACTGCGCCAGTCACAGAAGATGGAAGCGGTGGGCCGTCTCGCCGGCGGCATCGCTCACGACTTCAACAACCTGCTGATGGTCATTTCCGGCTACTCGGAATTCCTGCTCGAGCGCCTCGGCGGAGAGCCTCACTTGCGAGGTCCAGCCCAGGAGATCGCCAGCGCCGCCGAACGCGCCTCGTCGCTGACCCGCCAGCTGCTGGCGTTCAGCCGCAAGCAGATGCTCGCTCCGCGCGTAGTCAATCTCAACGACATCGCCACCGAAAACCTCAAGATGCTGACGCGGATGATCGGGGAAGATATCGATCTTGTGATGATTCCGGGTGATGGTCTGTGGTCGGTGCGCGCCGACGCCGGGCAGATCGAACAGGTCATCATGAATCTCGCGGTGAACGCACGCGATGCCATGCCCTCGGGCGGCAGGCTCACGATCGAAACCGGAAACACTACGCTGGATGAGGAGTACGCACGCCTGCACTCGCCCTTGCGCCCCGGCGATTACGTGATGGTCGCCATCAGCGATACCGGCGCGGGTATGGACTCCGATACGCAGTCGCACATTTTTGAGCCCTTCTTCACCACCAAGGGGCAGAAGGGGACCGGGCTGGGCCTCTCGACGGTTTACGGCATCGTCAAGCAAAGCGGGGGATACATCTGGGTCTACAGCGAAGTCGGCAGAGGAACGACATTCAAGATTTACCTGCCGCGCGTAGCCTCCCTGAACGAACCGGCAGCGCACGTGGCGTCCTCGCCCGCGCAGTTCCAGAAGGTCGAACCTGGCACAGAGACCATCCTGCTGGTGGAAGACGAGGCCAACCTGCGTTACCTGGCGCGGCAATACCTGGAGAAGCAGGGCTACAAAGTGATCGAAGCCGCGGATGGCGCGGTCGCCATGCAGATCGCCGTTGCCCATGAGGCCGTGATTCATCTGCTGCTCACCGACGTGATCATGCCGGGCATGAACGGCAGAGAACTGGCCCAGCGTATCTCTGAAATTCGCCCCAACGTGAAAGTCCTGTACATGTCCGGTTACACGGAAAATGTTATTGGACACAACGGCACGCTGGACGTGGGCGTCCGCCTGCTCCAGAAGCCCTTTAACCTTCGCGACCTGAACAGCAAGGTTCGCGAAGTCCTCGATGCAACTCCAACTCCCCCGGAGGTCGTTATGTCCAGGCAGTACACTGAACCACAACCCGCCGCTCGGGCGCGGCAAGCTCCGCCCACGCGCGCGCAACGATTCCAGCTGCACTTGCCACTGCGCTATCGCCGCCTCGGCGACAACCAGTGGCACGTGGGCACAACCGAAAACATCAGCCGTTCCGGCCTGCTCTTCCAGGGCGACGAACTGCTGCAACCGGCAGCGCAATTGGAAATCAACCTCGTGCTCCCGGCAGAAATCGCGGGACTCTCAGAAACGGAAGTTGTCTGTCGCGGAGAGGTCGTCCGCACCATCGAGCGCCGCGGGGAGACGCTAAGCCCCGCGCTGGCCGCGCGCATTTTGCAGTACCACTTCCAGCACGGCCCGCTGCCAAGGGCGTAAGATAGCAACCGGGTTTTGTGGGTTTTCGTTTGGGGAAAGGGCGGCCTGCGAGGGCCGCCTTTTTTGCTTAGTACTAAGGGATGAGTGGACCGTAAGTCGATCTAGTTCTCTTGCGCCGCTTCCTTGAAAGCTGCTTCGCGCAGTTCCTGAACTTCCTCGGCGATCGCGTACTTCAACGCCTCGATGCCTTTGCCGGTGACGGCTGAGATTTCGTGGAGCTTGAGTTTGCGTTTCTTGCAATACCGCTTGAGGGCGGCGAGTTTGTCTTTGTTCACGACATCGATCTTCGACGCGACCATGATCATGGGCTTATCTTCGAGGTGCGCACCGAAGCTCGCCAGTTCGCCGAGAATCACAACCACATCTTTGGTCACGTCCTCGCGCCCGCTTGAATCGGAGACATCGACCAGATGGACCAGCAACCGCGTACGCTCCACGTGGCGCAGGAACTGCGTTCCCAGTCCTGCTCCGGTGTGCGCTCCCTCGATCAATCCGGGAATGTCGGCCACGACAAAACTGATTTCATCCCGGGCATTGCCGACGGCCACCACTCCGAGATTGGGCTCGAGCGTGGTGAAGGGATAGTCCGCAATTTTGGGGCGAGCGGAAGAGATGCGCGAGATCAGGGTGGACTTCCCTACATTCGGAAATCCGACCAGCCCCACGTCAGCGAGCAGCTTCAATTCCAGGCGGTAGGTGCGCTCCTCGCCTGGCCTTCCCGCTTCGTGCTCGCGCGGGGCCTGGTGCACCGAGGTTGCAAAGCGCGCGTTGCCACGTCCACCGCGTCCGCCGCGGGCGATGGCAAACTTCTGGTCGGCTTCTGTAAACTCGAATGCCTTCTCGCCGGTCTCGTCGTCGTACACAATCGTCCCGACAGGAACTTTGAGCAGGACGTCGGCGCCATCGCGTCCAGTCTTGTTCGAGCCTTCGCCGTGGCGTCCGCGCTCGGCCCGGTGCTCGGGATTGAAGCGGAAATGGACCAGCGTGTTGTGACGCTCGCTCGACTCCATGACGATGTCGCCGCCCTTGCCGCCGTCGCCGCCTGAGGGGCCACCGCGCGGGACGAACTTCTCCCGGCGGAAGGCCATGCAGCCGTTGCCGCCATCGCCGGCTTTGACTCGAATTTTGGCCTCATCGATGAACATACAAGCACGTCGACAAACAGAAACTAATGGTCCCGCCTTAGTTCGCCGATAACATTCAAGACTGTCTTTGCGCTCGAAAGACTCCGGAATGTTCTGAGTGACTGTCTTATGACCGGACCGAAAAGCGTGGAACCCAGCGTCGCTCTCCCACGGTCGGCCTGGCCGGCCACTTTGCAGGAGACTGTGATCGAGGTGTTTTCGATCATGGCGAGAATTACCGTCACCGCCGGATCACCCGACGCTCCCCGCAATACCGCAAATCTAACCGGAATCATTGGCATCGCCGGCGCGATTCGGGGGAATTTCATCCTGCAGTGCAATACCACGGCCGCCGTCAGTCTTGCGTCGCATATGCTGGGCATTTCTCCAGACGATCCCAACGCTCAAAAGGCCGCGTGCGATGCTCTGGGCGAGATCTGCAACATTGTAGCCGGGTATTTCAAAGCCAGGGTCGGGCTGGGCGATGCTTGCAAGCTATCGGTCCCAACCATCATCGTCGGCCGAGACTACAGGTTTCGTTCGCCGAAGACCTACGAACGAATACAACTCCCATTGGTGTATGAAGGGGAAACTCTCTGGGCGACTCTGGAGATCGCACAATAAGTCGCTGCCGCGGCACCTTCCAGCCGAATCAACTACTTCACTTCTACAGGTTCCACCATGACGAACTTGCCCATCTGTCCCTTGTTCAGGAACTTGATGCGGCCGGTAATCTTGGCAAAGAGAGTGTCGTCTTTGCCCCGGCCGACGTTCAGCCCGGGCTTCACGCGCGTGCCGCGTTGGCGCACGATGATGGTACCGCCGGGCACAACCTGCCCGCCGAATGCCTTAAAGCCAAGCCGCTGCGAATTCGAATCGCGGCCGTTTCGTGAAGTGCCCTGTCCTTTTTTATGCGCCATACATTCTCCAGTAGCGCCGGCTTCCGGCGGCTGTTGCTCGGGCATCTCGCCCCAGCGGGTGGTGCTATTTCTTCCTGGTGGTAGCTTTCTTCGCGGCTTTCTTCGGCGCTGCCTTCTTCTTCGCGCTCTTGGCCGATGGCTCCGCCTCGTGCTCTTCGGCTGCCGTTGCCTTCACTTTCTTAGGCCTCGCTTCTTTCTGCGGCAACTCGGGAGCCTTGAAGCTCTGTCCGCCGAAAGCGATTTCAGCGATGCGCACCGAGGTAAACGCCTGCCGGTGTCCACGCAGTTTCTTGTATTGCTTCTTCCGTTTGTAATGGAAGACCAGGATTTTTGCGCCGCGGCCTTCTCCGACGACCTGGCCCACGACACGCGCGTCGGCCTGATTGCCGACTTGTCCCTCTTCACCGGAGACGGCCACAACCGGGAACTCCACCTGTCCGTCGGTACCGGTGCCAACTTTCTCCACTCGAATCACATCGCCGGGCGCCACCCGGTACTGCTTTCCACCGGCGCGGATAACCGCGTACATACGTCTGCCTCCGTCAAATGTCGTTAATCAGCCCTGGCATGGCACTCTCAAACGGAACTTCGATCCCTTGGGCGCGCACACCCGCGCTGCCATGGGGCCAGCTGATTTCCTGTGCTTGCTGTGTTTCCGCCACGGCGCTTCAGCAGCCAAGGCAGGCGTCCCCAGAACGGGTCGGCGAGTACAGTCAAACTTGACTATTTTAGCGTGTGCTGTGGAAATCGGTCAAACTGATCTAGTCTTTTGTTCTTTCTATGGGATTATGCGAAAATTCCGCGAACCTTCCTGGAGGAAAATCTCAATGCTGAAGCGCTTTCTTACGGTTTCGTTGTGCCTGCTCGTGCTGACCCTGTCAGGCTTCGCCCAAACCAAGAAGTCGGCTGTGAAGAAGCCGGCCGCCGGTCCGGCCCCCGATAAGACTTACCTGCAGAAGATCTGGGATGGATGGTCGACCCTGGATCCGGCCAACGTTGCCAAGTTCTACGCCAGTGGCCCTCACACATTCTTCGATATCGCTCCCTTGAAATACAACAGCTGGGAGGAATATGAGAAGGGAGCGAAGGGTCTGACTGCTACCTACAAGAGCGCGAAATTCACGGTGAATGATGATGTGGCGATTCATCCGCACGGCGACCTGGTATGGGCGACAGCAACCATCGCAGAGCAGATGACCACGAAAGCGGGAAAAGTCGAGATGGGCAACTTCCGCTGGACGGTGATCTTCGAAAACGAAGATGGCAAGTGGATGATCGTCCACGAGCACGTCTCGGCGCCGTTGCAGTAGCAACCTCTGGCCACGGATCAACGCGGATTTCCACGGATCTACAGAACTCTAATCCTTGCTACTTGTCATCCCAAGGAGGGCGAGAGCCCTCCGAGGGACCTTACGAGGCGTGGAAAGTCGACTTGCGGCGGCGAGGGTCATCCCTCACCGCATGCACTTCGGGCATTCCCATCTACTTCATTGCTGATGTCCGCTGTCGTATGGTCCTTCGCGGCTGCTTCGCCGCCGTTCAGGATGACAACCTTTTCGGCGGTTGGAAGATTCAATAAGACTTCCAGAAGAAATACACCGTCATTCCTGCGCCGACCAGCACGACGAACGTGCGGATCCAGGCTTGCGGCAGCTTCATGGCGTAGTGCGCGCCTATGTATCCACCGGCGATGCCGCCCGCGATCATGACGGCGCCGTGCTTCCAATAGACGGCGCCGGCGATGATGAAGGTGACTACGGCGACTCCGTTGATCACAAATCCCAGGATGCTCTTCAGAGCATTCATGGCGTGAATGTCGGTCATGCCCAACGCAGCCAGCATGGCGAGCATCACGATGCCCATGCCGCCACCGAAGTAGCCTCCATAAACGGCGACGCCCAGCTGAAATAGCGTGGTGCCGACCAGGGCGGCGGGCGAGGCCTCGTGTTCCATGACAGAGCGGCGCCCGCCGGCCAGTTTCTTTCCGAAGGCAAAGAGCAGCGTCGCACCAAGCGTGAGCCAGGGCAGCACGCGCATGAAGGTGTGAGCAGGAGTTTTCAGCAGCAGGATGGCGCCCGCGATTCCACCAACTAGACTGGCGGCCAGCAGCGGGATCAGCACGCTGCGGGGAACATCGAGACGCTTGCGGTAGGCTCCGCCGCTCGCGGCCGCGGCGGTCCACAGGGCGATGGTGTTGGTCGCGTTGGCAGGAATCGGGGGCACGCCCGTGAACAGCAATGCCGGAAACGCGATGAAGCTGCCGCCTCCGGCGACGGAGTTGAGCGCCCCGCCGAGCGCTCCCGCGAAAAAGAGAAAGAGAATGGATTGCAGGGTCAAGTAGTAAGGTGTAACAGAAATTCATTCGGCCCGACAACGCACTCACCTTTGGCAATCGTGGACGTCTGAAGCTGGGAACGTTTATGATCCGAACCATCGCGATACTCTCCATTTCACTCATGGCCGTTCCCGCAATTCATGGGAGCCAGGCCGCGCCAGCCCCGGCCAATCCTTGCGCCGCTCCGCAACAAAAACAGTTTGATTTTTGGGTGGGGGAGTGGAACCTGACGTGGCCGGGAGAGAAGCCGGGCGAGACTGGTCATGGCACCAACAGCATCAAGCGCACCATGGATGGATGCGTTGTGCAGGAGAACTTTTCTGGCGACGACTCGATGCACCTTCGGGGGACGAGCGTCTCAACTTTCGACACGAACTCGAGCCGCTGGAAGCAGACTTGGGTCGATAACGAAGGCGGCTACCTGGATTTCACCGGTGAGTTCAAGAACGGGCAAATGATCCTGCAACGCGAGGCCGTTCGAAATGGCGTGAAGATTCTGCAGCGCATGGTGTGGAAGAACATAACTCCCAATGAATTCGACTGGAGTTGGGAAGACTCGCGCGACGGCGGCAAGACCTGGGAAGTCAACTGGCCGATTCACTACAAACGTCGAGGGTGATCGATTCCCCGATTACTTCTGTAACCAATCGTCGGGGCGTCCACCGGCCGGAACATCCTCACTGCGTCAGGGTTATATCAACTGAGATTGTGGGGGGATCATGCGCCATCAAGTCATTCTGTTTGCAGCTGTGTTGATCGGCAGTGCTGCCTGGGGGCAGACCCAAACGCCGTCGAACACTCAATCGAGCCCGCAGTCCATGCCCATGCCCGGCATGGATATGTCTCATCACGACATGTCGAACATGAAAGACATGCCTATGTCCGCAGACAAAGAGGACAGCGAGACCAGCGCTCATATGATGCACTCGATGGAAGGCCACATGGATATGGGCCCGCACATGAAGATGACCACGCTGCGAAAGTCCAGATCCGGCGATGACGCACGCGCGCAGCAGGTCGCAGGTGAGGCGCGTAAAGCCGCCGAGAAATACAAGGACTACCACGCCGCGCTGGCCGACGGCTTCAAAATCTTCCACCCGGAAATTCCGCAAAAGATGTATCACTTCACCAATTACGCCAATGGGATCGAGGCGGCTTTTCATTTCAACCCGGAGCATCCCACGTCGCTGCTCTACGAAAAGCATGGCGATGATTACAAGCTGGTCGGCGTGATGTATACCGCGCCCAAGCGCTTTACGGAAGAGCAACTCGATGAGCGCATTCCGTTGAGCGTGGCGCAGTGGCACGAGCACGTGAATTTCTGCGCGCCGCCGTCGGACCGGAAGCGAGAGATGCTGCAGCCGCATCCGCAGTTTGGCTTGAGAGGATCCATCACCACGCAGGAAGCATGCGACGCAGCCGGAGGTACGTTTCGTCCGGTGATCTTTAACTGGATGGTGCATGTCTACCCGTTCGAAAAGGACCCAGCCAATATCTGGTCGGTGGAACGACAGCACGGCGACGCAGACTAGCGCTTCCGTACTCTCAATGTATCTTGTTAGCGGGCCGCGCTCTGCGGCCCGCACGCGTTCCACACAAAACACTCCGTGTATGTTCCATGCCCACTCCATGCGGTGAATTCAAAGTTTTGCTACCGGAAGGGTGCGCGCGGCGTCCAAATAGATGCATGAAGAAAGCTACAGAGCGGGGAACTTCAACCGCGGTGAAAACGTAACTCCGTGGAGCGAGAAGAGGCCGGTGCAGGGGTGACTGGCCGGAGTTGACTGGAATTTATTGCGGGGTCTGGGGATTCTCTCACACTCGGTTTGGCGGCCCAGATGAGAAAACCCCCAAAGCGGAGACGCAGGCGTGTGGCTTGCGCGCTCAACCCCGGCGGCAGCATTGTAGGCGATTCGCGGCGAAACACAAGTGTTTTCTCGCGCAGGTCGTGAGCCGGGCCGCCCCAACCGTTTTCCGACGTAACTTCGGGAAAGAAAAAAGGAGCAGCTATGAAGTTCGCGACAGTTTCGAAAAGCGTAGTGATGGGGTTAGCCCTCTTGCTGGCCTCGAGCGCCTTCGCAGCCACGAAGGCGAACCTAACCCTGAACAACCCGACGTCCATCAACGGAACGAAGTTAAAGGCTGGTGACTACAAACTGGAGTGGGATGGCAGTGGCCCGAACGTGGAGGTCAGTATCGTGCAGGGCAAGAACGTGCTTGCCAAAGTACCCGCGAAGGTCATCGAGCTGAACTCATCGTCGTCGAACAACGCCGCGGTCCTGAAGCAGAACGGTGACGGGAGCACCACCCTCGCGGGAGCGCGCTTCCAGGGTAAGAAGTTTGCCCTCGAGATCGGCGAAGCCAGCGATGGCATGCAGGCGGGATCGAGCAAGTAGAACGTACCAGTGCAAGAAATGGGGAGCGCTGTCGCGCTCCCCTCTTTCACGCGAATGCGATTCTAGTTCGGTGAAGCCAGCACGTCGGCGTAGTAGTTGAGGACGGCTCTTCGTGGCTTCGTCTTGAGACCCTTCAGCGGAATCTTCTGCTCCAGGAAATTGTTTCCACTCAGGCGTGCGCGCCCGAGAAAGGCGATATTGCCTTCTGCCAACTCGAGGTAAACGGGTACCAGCATCCGGAATTTGTCGTCCACTCCAGATTCCGTCACCTTCAAGTTCAGGATCACGTCTCCGTCGGCTCCGATGTCGAAGGAAGAATCCAATTTGTACGTGGGCAACTGGGTCCCGTAGACGTATTCATTGAAGAACCAATCCATTTTGTGATTGCCTTCGAGGTCCATCTCGGGGGTCATGTGCTTCTCGATCATGGCTTTGAAGTCTTCGGTGGTCGCGGCCTTGCCGGCGTAGGTCTTCACGAAATCCTGCATGGCCTCTTTGAACGGCTGATCGCCTTTCTGACGGTCGCGCATCATCATGCGAATCATGTGGAGAACGTAGGCACCCTTGGGGTAGATAAGGTCGCGCGTAATGTCGAAGCCGGCGCGACTGTTGTTCAGGCGATAGCCCATGGTGAGCGGTCCTACGTCGATGGCCCGGAAGCCGTCTTTGTTCCGCTCCGTGAGGATTTGAAGTTCGTCGTGCCAGAATGCGGCGACCTTCTGCGGCTCTTTCGAATAGACCGCCTGCAGATAAATTGAAGCTGAGGCATCGGCAAACCCTTCGCTCATCCACTGATCACGGTAGGAACCCCAACTGACCGTGTGTCCCCACCACTGGTGAGCAACCTCGTGGGGAGCAACCACCTTGAAATAGCCATAGGGGTCGTCGCCGTGCATGAAGCAGGAGGGGCAGCGATGGCGAATCATGTTGATGAGGGAATGCCGCGTCGTGGTATCGAAGAAGTAGGTGATCGGCAGGTATACCAACCCCGGCCAAGCCTGGCCGTAGTCATCGGCGGTCTGTTGCGTGACTTCGAGTTGCTTAAAGAGGCTTGGACCGAAGTAGTCAGTGTAGATCTGCACCGCCAGCTCGGACTCGGCGAGGGCTTTCTTGTTCAAGACCGTCGTGTTCATCGTGCCAAGAGCCACTCCCTCCTCTCCTATGTGACTCCCACCTTCGATCGGAAGATCGCTGTTGGCGGCCTGTTGCGCACCTCTGACCCAGCTGGGCGGATCGACATTGGCGTACGACTGCACCAGGTACTCGGGCTTGGTCAACTTCGCTTCCTCGACCTTAAAACGCCCAAAGTTAAATCCGGCCACGACCTGGGGCGCCTCGCTGACCCAGTGGCTGGTACCCTCCTTTTCATTATTCTCGGTGGGCGTTCCGGTCACCGCCATTTTCATTCCCTTTGGAACATGGAATTTCATGTCGTAGGTGGCATGATTTCCGAACGTATTGTCGCCGCTGTTGGGATACCAGTTCACGCGCGCCACGGGATAGTAGTTATCGCCGCCCTCGTTGGTCACTGCTTCCTTGCCCCCATACACCGTGGTGATGGTGAATTTTTCTCCTGCAGCCAAGGGTTGCGGAAGAATCACGAAGAACTGGGCGTCATCGTTCTTGTCTTCCTGGATAAAGGCCAGCGGCTGTCCATTGCCGCCCGTTACGCTCTGCACGCGCAGGGTGTGGAACAGATTGAACGGAACGACTCGCACACCGTTGCTGGCAGCTGAAAAACTGGTCACGGCTTTGCCTGTCAGATTTCCGTTCTTCTCGATCTGGGTATCGAGCTCCTGATGATCGATCGCAGCCCACCAGTTATTCTGATTTCCCGAGGCGGTCCCGTCTTTGTACTCCTGCGACAGATGAAAGGCGGCCCAGCATCCGTATTTGTTTTCGTCGTAGGTCATGAATTCGACCTCTTCGGGGGCCACAGGAAATCCGATGTGAACTCCGTGGGGATCGATGACGTAGAGCTCCTGGCCGTTGTAGTTCTTGCCATGAACGAAGGCCACAAAAAGCCCACCCGGTTGGGTTCCGAGGATGTCCTGCAGAATGCGGGCGTCAAGGTTGTCTTTCAGTTTGTGGCGCATGGTGTGCTGACTGTCTTTCAGCGGCCCGGCATCGCAGGCGCCCGTTGCCGGGGCGCCCGCCTTCTTGATCTCGTCGTACGTCGAGTCAGTGAAGCGCAGCACGAGCTGCTCAAACCTCTCGCTGAATTCGCTCTGCTTGGTTAGCAGATTGAGGCTTTTGCGCTCCACCCCCAGCGGGGGGTCGAGCACGAAATTTCCGTCCCCCGAGAAAACGGCTCCTGTAACTTTTCCGTTGACGGGCGCCACGAAGCACACGGTTCCCGAGTGCAGGTGAAATGTTCCAGCGTCGCGCTTCAGATCGAGATTGGTGACGCTGACACTCTCCCCGCTCAAAGTGAGATTGCGAAGCGCCTGGTACGTGGGATCTGAATTGGGGCCGGTTGGAGCGTTGTCGGCGGGCATGGCATATCCGGCGACGGAGAACAGTGACATTGAGAGCAGGGTGAGAACGGCGTTAAGGCACACGAATGCGGCTGAACGCAGGGTGCGATCAAGAAACGGCATGGAGCCTCCCGGGGGGAAGGAAATGGCTATTATCCGCGCTGCGAGCGAAAACGCAAGTGCCGGGATCACAGCCGGCAAGGGGCGGTGCGACGGAATGAGAAACTGGAGTTTACTGCGCTACCACCTTCTCCAACTGTGCGCTGAGGTGCACGCTGCTGCCAGCGGTGACTTTCATGTTCCGCTCCCAGTCCTTGTAGCCCGCCTTCTTTACCGTGACGGTGTGATCGCCCTCGGTGACCTGCACGTCGGAAGGAGTGTTTCCGACGAAGCTGCCGTCGACTTCAATATCGGCGCCAGAAGGATCTGACTCCAATTGCAGTTTCGCGGTCGTATTATTGGCAGGAGCAGGCGCTGTCGCGCCGCTCGCCACTTGTTGCGTGGATGAAGCCGGCTGGAATTTGGCGATGTCCAGTTTCATGTCTCCATTGATATAGGCGGTGATTTCAGTTCCCTTCGGGATGCTGATGTCTTTGCCGTGCATGAAGAGAAAGAACGGCGCGGCCGGGAAAAAGACCAGGCTCGTCGCCACCATGCCGCCGACCATGGCTCCGGTGTGGCCTCCGCCTTTCATATCTTTGACGGCGCGTAACGCCGCTTTTTCGCTGCTGACCAGTTTGACGTAATCGATGTTGATGTCGAGTTTCCCGCCGCGCGCCATCCTGCGCTTGGCTTGCGCTTCAGTGACGGTGGCGAAGGCCAGGCCGCTTTTCGGAATTACAAGGGTCCCGTTGAGGCTGACATCTTCGAGAACCTCGAAATCAACGGTGTCCCCAACGTGGGCGTCGCCGGAAGAAATCGTGCGGTTGATGCGCAGCTTGACCGGGGTTCCATCCTCGAGCACGAATCCTTTCGCGGATGTGTAATTTGATGAGCCCGTCTGTTCTGCTGCGGGCTGCTGCGGAGCTGCGGGGGGAGTTGTAGCGGCTTGACCGAGGGCGAAGGCCGATAAGAGTAGGAATGACGCGAGTAGTTTCACGAATATTCTCCTGATGAGTTCGGAGGGGGCTAAGAACGGATCATTATGCTCTCGATAGGGGAGTTAGGCAATGATCGAGGACACCGCAGGGGATCTACTTGGGGGCTTGCAGGGCATCGCGAAACCGATGCCCTGAGACGAACTGTCAGTATTTCGGCACTTTGGGATCCACGCGATCCGACCATGCGGTAATCCCGCCGGCCACGTTCACGACCTTCTTGAATCCCGCCTGCTGCAGGAAGGCGACGGCCTTGGCGCTGCGTCCGCCCATCTTGCAGTGCACGGCGATTTCGCGGCTCGAGTCGAGTTCACTCACGCGCTTGGGCAGGTCGTTCAGCGGAATCAGATATCCGCCGATGTTGCAGATCTGATATTCGTGCGGCTCGCGCACATCCAGCACGAAAAGATCTTCCTTCGCGTCCAGACGGCGCTTCAATTCTTCGACCTGAATCTCGGGAACTCCGCTGCCCACAGGTTTTTCCTCCCCACGAATGCCGCAAAACTCGTTGTAGTCTATCAGCTTCGTGACCGTGGGATGCGTCCCGCAGACGGGGCAGTCGGGATTCTTCCGCAGCTTCAGTTCACGGAACTTCATGCCCAGCGCGTCGATCAGCAGCAGGCGGCCGATGAGCGGATCGCCGATCCCGAGTATCAGTTTGATGACTTCGGTGGCCTGCATCACGCCCACGAGCCCGGGCAAGATTCCGAGCACGCCGCCCTCGGCGCAGGAAGGCACCAGTCCCGGCGGTGGTGGTTCGGGATACAGGCAGCGGTAGCATGGGCCATCTTCGGTCGCGAATACACTGGCCTGCCCTTCAAAGCGGAAGATCGATCCGTAGACATTCGGCTTGCCGGTCAGCACGCAGGCGTCGTTGACCAGATAGCGGGTCGGGAAATTGTCGGTGCCGTCGGCGATGATGTCGAAGTCGCGGAATAACTCGAGCGCGTTGGCGCTGCTCAGCTTCGTGTCGAACGTGCGCAGATTCAGAAACGGGTTGATCCCCTTCAGCTTGTCGGCGGCGGAGTCGAGCTTCTTGCGTCCAACGTCGGCGGTCGAGTGGATGATCTGGCGCTGCAAGTTGGTGTAGTCCACCACGTCGAAATCAACCAGACCGAGCGTGCCGACACCCGCAGCCGCGAGGTAGAGAGCGAGGGGCGATCCCAGGCCTCCGGTGCCGATGCACAGCACGCGCGCGGCTTTCAGCTTCTGCTGGCCCTCCATGCCGACCTCGGGCATGATCAGGTGGCGCGAGTAGCGCAGGATTTCGTCTTTGTTCAGAGTTGCCGGAATTTCTGTGGTGGTGGCCATAAAGTCCTCGTTATGCGTTCCTTCGTGTACCTTCGTGCCCTTAGTGGTTAAAGATTTTCGCGTCAATCACCGGAGACTATTTGCTGGGGACGAACCGCGAGAATCCAGGACTAGCGACAGGAAGGACAACAACAGCGCAAGCTCAATGTGCAGGAAGGTGTCATGAAAAACTCTGACTTCCGGATCCCCATTTCAGGCCGCGCCCCCGGCGATCGACGGCACAATGGAGATGTTATCACCGTCTTTAAGGGCAGTCGCCTCTTTCTGCAGGTAGCGGATGTCCTCGTCGTTGACGTAGAGATTGACGAAAGCCCGAAGCTTTCCGTCATCGGTGTAGAGGTGTTTGCGCAGGTCGGGATGCTGCGCCACCAGGGCATTCATGGCTTCGCCGACGGTCGTTCCCGCGACGTCGACCGAAGCCTGTTTGCCTACGTATTGGCGTAAAGGCGTGGGAATGTGAATCTTGCTCATAGGACTACTGTAAGAGATGCGGCGGGCAGGCGGCAAGATTCAGGAGAGCAGGATTACAGGTTAGAGGCCAAGGGCTCTTGATCCTGCTGCGGCGCACACGCCTCATAAGCCACTTATGCCCTCCGCATGCCGAGCCTATAATCTCTCAGGGAGAAAAATCTAATGACGATATTTGATCCGGCTCGGGGCAGGGTGATTGACGGCGGAGGCGCTCATGGCGGCGCGATGTTACGGCTGATTGGCATCGGCATCCTCGCATTCTTTTTGGTGATCCTACTATTCAGCGCCGTGACGCGCGTGGGCACGGGACATGTCGGCGTGCTAACGCTCTTCGGCAAAGTTACCAACGAGACTCTGGGTGAAGGCATCCACCTCATCAATCCGCTGAAGACTAACAACGAAATGTCAATCCAGACGCAGACTCTCAAGGAGTCGGCCAGCGTTCCTTCGAGCGAAGGGCTGATGATGAGTCTCGATACTTCGCTCATCTATCACCTCACCCCCGACCGCGCCGCCGAGGTTTTCCAGAAGATCGGGGCCGACTACGAGAACGTCGTGGTGGAGCCGACGCTGCGCTCCGCCATCCGAGAAGCTACCGCCTCACACAGCGCCAACGCCCTATACACCGGCGAACGCGAAATGGTAGGCAAGCAGATCTTCGAACAGGTTAACGAACAACTGACCAAACGCGGCCTGACCGTGGAGAACGTTCTCTTGCGGGACATCCAGCTCCCTGCGACGCTGAAAGCGTCCATCGAAGCCAAGCAGCAAGCCGAGCAGGAAGCTCTCGCTATGAATTTCCGCCTGCAAAAGGAAACCCAGGAGGCCCAGCGCAAGCGCATTGAAGCCGCCGGTGTGCGCGACTTCCAGCAGATCGTGGCGCAGGGCATCACTCCGTCGCTGCTCGAATGGAAAGGAATCGAAGCCACGGAGAATCTGGCGAAGAGTCCGAACTCCAAGGTGGTCGTGATCGGGAACAGCAAAAACGGACTGCCGCTGATCTTAGGACAGTAGCCGACCAGGTCTTTGTGGGGACAGCCGGCATCGGCTGTCCGTCGCCTACAGGGCGACGGTTTTTGCCTGCTACCATAGGCTCGTGTCTTTCCTGCTCGACATCCGCCACCTCAACATTGAATTCCCGGTGCAGGGAGCCACTGCCGCTCGCGCGGCGGGACAGCCACTTCGACTGCCCTCAGGGCAGACTAAGGCGGCTGTCTCCACACAATCTTTGCTTGCGGTGCACGATCTGAGCTTCTCTATCGCCCCCGGCGAGGTGCTCGGTCTCGTCGGCGAATCCGGCTCCGGCAAGTCAGTTACTTCTCTCGCCATCATGCGGCTGCTGCCGCCGCAGGCGCGCGTTTCGGGTGAAATTCTTTTCGCGGCAAACGGGGCGGGCGCGCGCGATCTGCCAGCGCTCGATGACGAATCGATGCGCCAACTGCGCGGCTCGCGCATCGCGATGATCTTCCAGGAGCCCATGACCGCGCTCAATCCGGTGATGCGCGTCGGAGAGCAGATCGCCGAAGCGGTTGCAGCGCACAACTCCATTCCGAAGTCAGAGGTCTGGCAACGGGCAGTCGAAGCCATGAATGATGTCGCCATCCCTGACGCCGCACGGCGTGCCCGCGACTATCCGCACCAGCTTTCAGGAGGAATGCGGCAGCGGGTCATGATTGCGATGGCGATCGTCAACCGTCCGCTGCTGCTCATCGCAGACGAGCCGACTACGGCGCTCGATGTCACGATTCAGGCGCAGATTCTCGATTTGCTCAGGGATTTACGCGCGAAGTTCGGGCTGGCCATGCTCTTCATCTCGCACGATCTGGCTGTGGTCTCGCAGGTTGCAGATCGTGTCGCGGTGATGTATGCCGGATGCCTTGCGGAACTGGGCTCGAAGCAGGACATCTTCCAGCGCCCCGCGCATCCTTACACGCGTGGCCTGCTGCACGCCGTGCCCGACCTCAAGACGGACCGGGCACGTCCACTCGAAACCATCGAAGGCACGGTTCCGGCGCTGCAGGCCTTGCCACCGGGATGCGTGTTTGAGCCCAGGTGCGAGTTCCGCATGCCTGCATGCGCACAAACGTTGCCGCCACTAGTAGAGGTAGGATCGGGTCACTGGGCGCGTTGCCCGGTGATCAATGGGTAACTGGAAATGTTGATCAGAGAAGAAATCAGAGCTCACGCTCCAGGCGATCGCGGTTCAGCACGAGCAACAGAGCCAACATCGCCAGCAGGGCGACACCAATCCACCAAGTCTCCAGGTAGCGGCCCAACCACGGCGCGGTGAAATAGTTGATTCCGTTCCCGAAAGGTACCCCGTGGGAATGGACTGCATCGCGCGAAGAATGCGCCCACATCGGAACCAACAACAGCATGCCGAAATGCAAAGCCGAATCGGCCATGATGAGACCGACGATGACCTTGAACCACCACGGCGTTCGGTCCTTGAACCGCCATCCCAGCCATTTGCGTCCGCTCACAGCGTTTCTCCTGTCGCTAAAAACCGGGGCAATCCATCTTAGCGCCAAGCGTTGGTCTATAATCGGCAGTTTGTCCGGTGATCCGTGCGCATACTGCTGCTGAGTGACATTCACGCCAATCTGGAAGCCCTCGATGCCTGCCTGGCAGCGGCTCCGCCGCACGATGTGATCGTGAACCTCGGCGACATTGTGGGCTACGGCGCGAGCCCAAACGAAGTTACGATCCGTTCGCGCGAACTGGGCAAGATCTTCGTGCGGGGCAATCACGATAAGGCGGCGACCGGACTCATGAATCTTGACGATTTCAATCCCATGGCCGCGGCTGCCGCCATCTGGACACGCAACGAATTGACTCCCGAGAACCGGGAGTGGCTGCACGCGCTGCCGCATGGGCCGGTTTCATTGCCCGACTTCCCTGACGTGCAACTGGTGCATGGATCTCCTAATGATGAGGACGAATACGTGGTTTCGCTCGGTGATGCGCTGGCGCCGTTGATCACGCTAACCATGCCTCTCACCTTTTTCGGACACACGCATCTGCAGGGAGGATTCTTTGCGAATGGATCTTCTGCAGACGGCTTTCGTCCGGAGTACCGCACGGTGGGGCAGGCGGAATCGGTTCCGTTGCAGTTGAAGGACAGTGCGCGCTATTTGATTAATCCGGGCTCTGTGGGCCAGCCGCGCGATGGCGACTGGCGCGCCGCTTTCGCCTTGTACGACACCGACGCGCAGGTGGTCCATTTTCACCGCACACCGTACAACCTGAAGGAAGCGCAGGATCGGATTTTCGCCGCGAAGCTCCCGCCGCGATTGGCTACGCGACTGGCTGCAGGCCGCTAGATTCCATGAAGGACGTAGACTGAGATTATGCCTCCATCTGCAAGGCCCCTTTTCGAGCACCGTGAGAACCCACCCGCCCACTATCTGATCGCTCATAGCGACGGAGGGGCGCGTGGCAATCCTGGTCCGGCGGGATACGGTGTGGTCATTCAAGACGAATCCGGCAAGAAGGTCGCTGCGCTCAGCGAATATCTTGGCCACCAGACCAATAACTTCGCGGAATACCAGGGGCTCATTGCCGCTCTTGAATATGCGCTGCAGCACGGGCCGAAAGCGCTGAAGCTGATCAGTGATTCAGAGTTGCTGGTGCGGCAGATCAAAGGCATCTACAAGGTGAAGAATGAGGTGCTGAAAGATCTGCACGGGCGGGCGAAGGAATTGATTGCGCAATTGGAGTGGTTTTCGATTGGCCATGCGTTGCGCGAGCACAATCAGGAAGCGGACCGGCTGGCGAATGAAGCGATGGATCGGGGGATGGGTCGTGTGGCCGCGGGCGACCCTTCGACTTCGCTCAGGGCAGGCTCGCCCGCGCGGGTTTTAGCGCAGTCGTTGCCGCAGCACGAATTCGAGGGAGTGGTGAGGCAGGGGCGAGTGGAGTTGGTGGGTGGCAGCCTGCCCGACGGGACGCGAGTGCAGGTGCGGGTGAAGAAGTAAGACTCGAGAGGCAGGGGGCCACGGGGGCTAAAGCCCGCTCGATCGGTGCTCCTTACGCGGCCCTGAAGGGCCGCTCTTCCACGGTTGTTCGGGCGGTCCGGTCGCGGCACATCGCTAGTTGCTCTACGATTATGTCCGCGCGCCGCTTGCGCCCGCCATTTCCGCTGCTCCTCGACGGCCCTTGCGCCGCTTCGCGGCTGGACAGCCGATGGCGGCTGTCCCACATGAACCTTCATTCTGCGGCGCTGGTGTGGTCGTGGATGATTTTCCATCCGTCGGGGAATTTGCGGAAGATCAGGGTGAAGCGGCCGTGCGGCGTCTTGCCGTCGGTCATGGTCAGTCCCCACACGCCACGGACGAAGGCCGCGTCCGGTCCCAGCATTTCTATGCGCAGGTCGGAGAAGTCCAGGTTCCCCATTTCGTGGCCGGGGCTCGTATAAGTTGCCTTGTAGCGATCCATCGTGGCCTGCCAGCCTTTCGACTCTTTGGCGCCAGAGAAGAATGTCAGGTCGGGGGAATTCCAGTAGCCGGCCATGAAGGCGTCAAGGTCGTGGTGGTTCCAAGCGTCTTGTTGCGTGCGGAGGACGTGCTCCACGGCCGCCTTTGAATCTTCAGACGACCCAGTTGGCGGCAGAGCGGTGGCGAAGATTGTGAGGAGCAAGCATGCGGCCAGTGGTGCAATCTTCAATTGTGCCTCCGTGTGAGTCAGGCTAATGCGATTCTTCGGTTGCCGGCGCCGCATCCGGCGTGTCCACTTTTTGCGCTACGGAGTGCGGCGTGGCCGGCGGCGGTTGGAAATCCCCCGCATCTTTGCCTGCCATCGCTACCGTCATGAAGTTCATCCAGATCGGCAGGGCCGCGTGGGCGCCTGTCTCCTTTGCGCCCAGCGATTTCTTTTCGTCGTAACCGACCCACACTCCACAAGTCATCGTGGGAGAGAATCCTACAAACCAGGCGTCGGTGAAGTCATTCGTGGTGCCCGTCTTGCCCGCGACGGGAAACGGCAGCTTCGACGCGGCGATGCCCGTACCGTGCAGCACCACCTCTCGCAACATCGAGGTCATGATGCGGGCGGTGCGCTGGCTGATGACGTCCTTCACGTCGGGAAAATCTTCTTCGAGCACGCGGCCTTCGTAGTCGGTCACACGCGTGAGATAGCGCGGCGCGACACGTACTCCATCGTTAGGAAAAACGCTGTAGGCGGCCGTCTGCTCGATCAGAGTGATCTCAGCCGATCCCAGCGCAACCGGCAGGTACGGTGGCAGCTTCGACGTCACCCCGAAGCGCTCGGCGTAGTCGATCACTGCCTTGATGCCCACTTTGTTGGCCAGCTTCAACGCGGGGATATTGCGCGACTGTGCCAGCGCCCGCCGCAATGTGATGATGCCTTCAAACTTCTCGTCATAGTTATGCGGAGAGTATGTGCCGGAAGGCGTTTCAAAACTAATGGGTTCATCGAGAATCGTGTCATCGGGACTGGCGCCGCCATCGATCACCGTGGTGTAGACGTAGGGCTTGAAGGACGATCCGACCTGGCGGAAGGCCTGCGTGGCGCGATCGAACTTGGATTCGTTGAAGTCACGTCCACCCACCATGGCTTTGATTGCGCCGGTGGCGTTATCGATGGCAAGCAGGGCTCCCTGCGCTCCCGAATCCTGCTCCAGGCTGACACGCGCGGCCCCGTTCACACCTAGCGAGAGAATCTTGACGTAGCAGATGTCCCCGGCTTTGAGAATGTCAGCCAGTTTCTGCCCGGCCCATGCGACGTCGGCCTGCCCGAGGGCCGCCGTGTAACGGCCGAATTTCAGGGTGGCGATGCCGGTTCCGGCAGAAGTGACGAGGGCGTGAATGTATCCGTTGACTTCAGGTTCGTCATCCCAGTCAGGATTGAAATATTTTTCCAGAACCGTGCCTTCGGCGACGACATTCTCCAGATGGCCCTTCCAACCGTGGCGGCGTTCGTAGGCGGCGAGACCGTCGAGCACGGACTGATTGGCGGCCTTTTGCAAGTCGACATCGAGCGAGGTGTAGACCTTCAATCCACCCTCGTGAACCTGATCCGTCCCGTATTTGCCTTCGAGATAGCGGCGAATTTCTTCCACAAAATAGGGAGCGAGGGAATTGGGATCGTGCGCGAGGTGAAGGACAAGGGGTTCCGAGCGGGCGGCGTCTGCCTGCGCCGCGGTGATCTTGCCATCCTCAAGCAGGGCGTTGATGACCAGGTTGCGGCGCCTCTGCGCGCGGTCCGGATGGTTAATGGGCGAGTAATAGCTTGGGCCTTTGGGCAGCCCGGCAAGCATAGTTGCTTCTGCCAACGTCAACTGTTTCGCGGGCTTGCTGAAATAGAATTCGGACGCGGCTTCGAAGCCATAGGCGCCGTGGCCCAGTGCGATCTGGTTGGCGTAGAGCGTGAAGATTTGCTGCTTGGTGAAGCGGCGTTCAATCTGAATGGCGAGCATCGCCTCCTGCACCTTGCGCTGCCAGCGGCGATCCGGCGACAGAAAAAGGTTGCGGGCGAGTTGCATGGTCAGGGTAGATGCGCCTTGCACCGTGCCGCCCGACTTGATGTCGCGATAGGCCGCACCGACGATGCGAAAGAAGTTGATGCCGGAGTGACGGTAAAAATCCTTGTCTTCGATGGATACCAGCGCGTCCCGGAGCAGGGGCGGGAAGTCGTCGTAAGTGGCGACCACGCGGCGCTGCAGAGCGAAGGAACCGATTACCCGGCCGCGGTCGTCGTAGAGCTCGGTGATCGAACTGGGGCGGTAATTTTCAAGCGCATCGACCTGCGGAAGGTCGGTCGCGTAAACCAGCAGCAATCCGGTGGTCGCCCCGACGAGCACGGCAATCAGGAGCAGCAAACCGAAGAGCACGCGGCCGACCAGCTTGCGACCGCCGATCTGCACCTCGGGAAGATTTTCGTAGAGAGACTTCATGCCGCGTCGTGGTCAGGATAGCACTTTGGAGAAGAGTGTCGGCGGTGGGGACTGTTTGCGCGTGGCGGCGGGACGCTCCACGACGGCCGCCGGGACGGCGCGCTACTAATTCACGGCCGGGGATGCGACGGGTAGGCTCTCGGCGGACGTTTGGCTCCGGCGCAGAAAGATGGCGGAGCCCAAATATAGAACGGCGGCGAGAATTGTTAACGACTTCAGCCCGAACCAGAGCGAGGCGGATTCCAGCAAGCCTCCGAGGAGCGCACCGAACAGGTTGGATCCCAGGGCGCTTCCGCGGAAGCCGGCGCGGGCGAAGCTGGAGACGAAGATGATCCCGGCAAAGAACACCGGAGTGCAAAGAGCCAGCGTAGCGACGAGCGCGCGCAGCAACCATGATTCGAAAAGCAGCTTCTGCATGGGGACCGCGTAGAGAACTGCAAGGGACAGAAACAGTCCGGTGTAGGCTGCGCCGAGCGGGATTCGCGGAAGTGCGCCGTAGACGAGGTTCGCTGCCACAATCAGGCAGAGGAGTCCGGACACGACAACGGCGTTCACCACCCAAGTCGTACCGAACAGAAGCGCCATCTTGCTGACGATCTGGGCTTCGAGAAGCATGAATCCCGCGCCCAGCAGCATGAAGTGAAGATCAAGGCGAGCACCTTCGCCGCTTACCTGGCGCAGGAACCAGCCGAAAACGATCAAGACGGCAATAGAAACAAGAATCACGACGAGCGGCAGACCCGGGGCGTGCTGGTAGAAGTATGGCCAGTCGTCGGTGGTCAGGATCGCTGGTTCCATCGGCATGTTACCGTGCGCGGCGAGATAGGCGGCGAGTTCCGGATCAGCCGTCGCCTTGGCGAGGCGATTGGGGGAGCCTCCGACGAAAAAGCGCCCGGAGCTGTCGTAGCCGCCGATATCGGTCTGGAACTGGATGGGATCCTGGCCGAAGGTATCATGCATCAACTTGAAGAGGCGGCCAGCGATCCAGGGAGTGTCGACCTGGAACTTCACGATGAAGAGTCCGTCGGGCCGCAGCAATTGCTTCGCGCGTTGCAGGGCCTCGCGCGTGTAGACGTAGTTGTCGATGCGGATGTTGGTGAAGTGCGAGGTGGTGGTGTGGGAATCGAGCAGAGAAAAGACGATGAGATCGAATTGGTCGTGGCTGTTCTCGATGTAGCTGCGGGCATCATCGAGAGTGACGTGAACGCGAGGCGATTGATAGGGATGCTCGAAGTGCAAGTCGCGCCCGAGTTTGAGAATGAGAGGATCGATCTCGATGGCCTCAACCCGTCCGGCGCCACTGCGCAATGCGGCGGCAACGTCGTTTCCCATCCCTGATCCCAGAACGAGAACCGACGGCGGATTTGGATAGAAGCGGTAGGGCAGGTTGTAGGAATTTTGATTGAGGGGATGGCGCTGAAACACGTCGGGGTGCGATTGGACGAACTCAGGCGAGAGATTAATGATCGTCTGGTAGAGCGAATCGTTCGTGGTAAGAGAGTAGGCCTCGAGTTGGCCATTGTTGTAAAGCGGCCGTATCGAGAGCTTCTGATACGGTGACCAGTAGGTACTGGCATGTCGGTGATCGGGAATCGCGAGCAAACCCAGGCAGACCAGGAACACAGCAGCGAGCGTTGTGCGGGCTCTCGCGTTTCTCCAGAACGCGAGCACGGATCCGACCCCGGCCACCAGAAACCAGACCCACGGTGGTTGATGAAGAAAGCAGAGCAGGGTGAATCCGGCAATTCCGGCGAGGCTGGCCAGGACGTTAACGCTGTAGGCCGCAACTCCGTTGTCAGCGTTCTCGAGGTACCAGCCCACGAGCTGGCCGAAGGGAATGAATGCGGTGGCGATTACGGCGAAGAAAGGAACCACGAAGCTCATGGCGAGAAGCATGCCGGTCCAGCTCGTGGGCAGCGCGGGCACACCCCAGACATGAACCTCGGCCGTCGCTCCCAACAGGGCAGGCAAGGCGGAGATGGAACGGCGGAGAGGTGAGACCGGGGCTTTCAGAATGATGGTCAGCAGCAGAAGCGGCGCGATCATCGCCATGAGTTGCACACGGCGACGGCAGAGATAGCAGCCCAGGCCGAATCCCAGGAAGCAGGCCACGAGCACAAAGTTCTTGAAGTAGGCAAAGATGCGGATCTCGGAAGAGACCCAACGGATCATTAGCATTTCTACGAACAGGCTAAGCAGGCTGATGAGGATCAACTGGCGATAACGGAATCCGCCGAGATCCTGGATATCCACTTCCAGCCGACCCGGCGTTTCAGGCGTACTGCGAAGGCGATGAAAGAGGCGATAGACCACGAATATGGCCAGCGCGGAGGTAAGAAGAAGCAAGGCGAGCGAGCTGAACGATTGTCCGATCGTCTCCATGAGATAGGGCAGACCTCAAATCGATTGCGTGGAAGTTGGGCTAGGTACCCGGTAACGATATCAGATGAGCGGGAAATTTCAGGGCGGCAGGCTCAAAACAAAAAGCGCCACAGCAGAACTGTGGCGCTCGGAACAGGTTGTGAGGGCCGCCTAGCTGGCGTGGCTCTTCAGCACTTCGACCGCCTTGTTCAGCTGTTCGTCGATCGTGTTCTTCGGCTTCGATTCGTCGTCCGCCGGGGCGGCTGCACCGTCGTCGTCAGGACTGACGACGTCATCGAGCACGTCTGCCACGACAACGTTGGGAGTAATGGCGACGTCCTGAATGGCCTTACCGCTCGGCGAATAGTATTTCGCGACGGAGAGAATCAGCGCGCCGCCATCGGGCAGGTCAATCGTCTTCTGCACCGATCCGTCGCCAAAAGTCTTGTCTCCGACAACGGAGCCACGCGCGTTTTCCAGAATCGCGGCAGCCACAATCTCCGATGCTCCGGAGGTACCGCGGTTCACGAGAACAGCCACGGGAAGAGTGGTAATCGCCTTAGCCGGATCGGCGTTGAAGGCTTCGCGCGGAAACTTCTGGCCTTGCAGGTACGTGATTGTGCCGTGATTCAGGAACAGGTTCGCGACGGCGATGCCTTCGTTTTCATCGCCCTCGGCGCAGTAACGCAGGTCGAGCAGAATCTTCTTGGCGCCAGACTTCTCGAGGGATTTGATCTTCGACGCCAGTTCCTGGGCCTTGCCCTTGGTCAGCACCTCGACCTTCACGTAACCGACACCGTCATCCATCATCTTGTCGGTGATGGGAGGAACGTTCACGATATCGCGCGTGATCACAACCTTCTGGGGCTCCGCCTTGCGGGCACGGACCACCTGCACATTCAAGAGCGATCCCGGAGCTCCGGAGATCAGGTTGCGAATTTCGGGGAGCGACATATCCCGCGTGCTTTGTCCTTCGATGGACTCGAAGATGTCGGTCGCCTCGATGCCGGCTTTCTCAGCGGGCGAGCCGGGGAGCACCGCGACCACGGCGGCATAACCGAAACGTTTCGAGACCACGGCCCCGATGTCGGCCTTGCCTTCAGCCTTGTGCGCTTTGAATGCCTTGTAAGCATCGGCGGACATGTAGCTGGAGTTGGAATCGAGCGACTCCAGCAGTCCGTGCAGCGCGCCATCGGTCACCTTGGGAATATTGGGCTCTTCCACGTACTCGCTGCGCACGCGCGAGAGCACTTCGCTGTAAACCTGCAACTGACGGTACGAGCCGTCGCTCGAGGAAGCATGCACGCCGCCCATCGAACCGACCACGACGAACAGCAATACGGCGAAAGAGGTGACGAGAATCGCTGCTTTGATTTTCATGGACATCTGTTTGTGATCTTCTTCCGGAAGGAACTACTTCCTGTGAACTGCTCCCATTATATCTCTAGATGCAACTGGCGATTAGCGGGCTGCTCGATCTGAGCCATCTTCGGTAACGGCGGCAGTCTTTCCCCTAAGGTAAATGACGGACGAAGCACGATTTGGTAAACGCCTGAAGTTGGGAACGGACTTCGCAAACCCTGGGGAATGCCGTGGATTCGCCGCAAAGGGGCCATGCCATCCCAACAAAATAAACAACTTACACTCATCGTGCGGGCTGAAATTTGATGGTCAGAGTGGTCTGCACCGAGACTGGCCGCCCATTCATGGTGTAGGGCTTGAACTTCCATTGCTTGGCGCCGTCGATGGCCGTGCGGGCAAAGGCCAGCGACCCCTGCAGGAACTTCGCGTCCTGCACCGCGCCGTCGCGCCCGATGAGAACCTGCAAGACAACTGTGCCCGTGCGTCCAGCGGCGTTCGCAGGATAGGCAAGAGCAGGCTGATCGGTGAGCAGGGCGCGCTCGGTCAGTTCGGGAACCTCGACGGGCTCAATGGCGGGGAGCGCAGCCTCAGCAGGCTTGTTGCCACCGGCGTCTGGCGTCATCGAAACCATTTGCGATTGCAGGCTCGAAGGGACTTTCGTGGTCAAGGGAACGTATGTGGAGGGCTGGCGCGGCGCAGGTTTCGCTGTTGGCGATGGCGCGACCACAGCGGGCGGATCCGTGTGCGCTGGCGCGGTGGAAGGAGGAGCGACCGTCGTGGTCGGAGGCACAGAGATTCCGACCGTTACTGGCCCGCCTGCCGGCTGTGCAACCTCTGGCGTGGTCTGGACCGGCTGGGTTGCAGTCGGCTGAGTTGCAGGGGGCTGGACCGCAGAGTCTTTCGGCGCGTCGCTCGCTGTATCGGCGGTTCCGTCGGTTGGGGCAGTGGTCTGATCTGGACTGGTCCTGTCGGTCGGCTTCTTTGCGGTTGGGTCCACGACCGGCAATACGTGAATCTGCGAGGGATCCGTTGTGGCGTCGGGGATATTCTCGGCGACCGGCAGCTTGTATTCGTCGCCAGCGCGGCCGAAATCTTCATGAGTGGTTGGGGCCTGCGGTGTCGTGACTGGCTGCGGATTCAGCCACGCGTGCAATGCCCTCTGGCCACGAGCCCATACGATCAACAGCCGTGGATGCCAGGGAGCCTGGGGCGCAGCCACAATCGCGCACCCGGCCAAAGCCAGCGCGAACACAATCGCGCCCTTCCCCAACCGGAAGCGAGAGGCTCCCTTGGACTCTGCGGGCTGTCCGTCGATGTAGGCAAAGAGTTCCGCTTCTTTTTTGCGCTGGTGGGCGCTGGACGGTTCCGGTTCGTGGCGAGGCGCCTCGGTTATGCTCTCAGAGGGCGCCTCCGGACCCGAATGGGAATGAGTTTGATCGTAGCCGAGCAGTTCGGGGGCCGCACTCGGCGGAGGCGTCGGGGCGGCTGGTGCGGGAGAGGCTCGCCGTGCGCCGCGAGACTTCAACAGCGCCTCCAGACTCCGTGGCTCATCGGGTTCTGAAGGCGGAGGCGGCAGAATCACCGGCGTGGGTTTCGCCGCTACGGACGCCGCCACGGGCTCAAGATCTTTGAGTGGGTCGATTTCCGAGGCGCCCGAGTGATGCCCCCTCTCAGATTCCGTTTCGTACTGGCCGCCCGGGGCCGCAGGGCCAGCCTGCAGGAACTCACCCGCCCGTAGCATCGATTCCTTCCCGGCTTGCTGATTGGAGGGCAGGCTCGTTGCCGCACCCGCGGATGTCGCTGCAGCCGCGGCCTGTGCCGTCCTCTCGGCGGATTCCGAGCGCGAGCGAAGCAGATCGCGCGCCGTGGTCAGAGTATCTTTGGCCTGGTGGAGGGTCAGGGGCCGGCGCAGAATGGAGTTGGCGCCCGCCTGTAGTGCCTTGGGAACGCTGGCGTCATCACTGACGATCGCCAGGGTGAGCGGGCGTTCGGCAGCCTTGCGTTCGCGTGCAGTCGCCAGCAAGTGGCTGGCTTCCGGCTGCTGATCCCAATCAATAACGACAAGCTGAAACGACTGACTTCCCACGGTTTGTACTGCCGTGGTGGCATCCGCACAAGATTCTCCCTCGACACCAAGGCCAGTCAACACCTGGCGAATGATGTCCGACGTTCCCTCGTCAGAGGAAAACAGGAAGCAGCGCAGGGCCATGCCCCTTCAGACTAGGGGGAGGCCGTAACTGCAACAAGATTACCGAGGTGGCCTAAAGACCAGCGCCAGTGTGACCGGGAGTACATGTACCAGTGTGCACCGCTAGGCTAGAATGCTCGGTTCGCGGATTCTGGCCTGTTCCATCGACCCTTATGCCCCTGCAAGAACACAACTACTGGCTCACCACGACCGAGTTTCCCACCCCCGACCCATTGCGCCCTGTTCCCGAAGTGGTTGACGTGGCGGTGATTGGAGCGGGCTTTACCGGCCTCTCCGCGGCGCGCACGCTGGCTAAACGTGGCGCCAAGGTTGCCGTTCTGGAGTCGGAGACGATCGGCTGGGGCGCCAGTTCACGCAACGGAGGCATGGTCCTCACTGGCATGAAGCTGGGCGTCAACAAGCTCGTCTCCATGTACGGACGCGAGCACACCCGGCGCATGTACGCGGCCTCGCTGGCTACGATCGACTGCGTCGAGCAGATCGTCCGCGAAGAGGCCATCGATTGTGGCTTCTCGCGCTGTGGACATCTCGAAGTGGCCTGCAAGCAGAAGCACTTTGATGACTACGAGCGTCAGGCCGAGGTCATCGAGGTCGAATTCAACCACAAGCTCCGCGTGGTGAAGAGAAGCGAGCTAAGCGCGGAGATCGGTTCGGCTATTTATTTTGGTGGAATGGTGGATGAAGTCAGTGCCGGATGTAATCCTGCACGCTATGTTTCGGGCCTGGCACGGGCCGCAATGAAAGCCGGGGCCGAGCTTTACGAACATGCTCACGTGCATGCGATCGATCGGGATTCGCGTCAGGGCGAGATGGGCTGGAGGATTGCGACTTCCCGCGGCGCACTTTGGGCGCATGAAGTCTTCGTCGGCACGAGCGGCTACACGAGCGCGGCTACGCCAGCTCTGCAGAAGAAAGTTATTCCCATCGGATCGTTCATCATTACGACTGAAGTCTTGCCCCGGGCCCTGGCTCACGAACTCAGCCCGCGCGACCGGATGATTTACGACTCGAAGAATTATCTGTACTACTACCGCTTGACTCCGGATGGCCGCATGCTGTTCGGTGGCCGGGCCGCATTTTTTCCGGAGAATGATCAGACGGTCCGGCGCAGTGCCGAGATCCTGCGCCGCGGCATGATCGACGTGTATCCCCAGTTGCGCGATGCCCGCCTTGAATACGTCTGGGGCGGCACGCTCGACTTCACCTTTGACATCATGCCGCACGCGGGCCAGATGGATGGCATGTACTACGCAATAGGGTATGCGGGGCATGGCGTCGCCATGGCGACGTATCAGGGGCAGAAGATTGCGGAACTCATGGCAGGGGATAAGCCGGAGAACCCATTCGTGGGGATTCCGTTCCCCGGCGCTCCACTGGGGCTTTACAACGGGAAGCCGTGGTTTTTGCCGTTCGCGGGGGCGTGGTACAAGGTGCTGGACTGGGTGAGCTAGAATTTGATCTCATGACTTCCCGCTCGGACGACTACTTGGACGATTGCCACAAGACTGGAAACGGCGCGCGAGTACCCCATCATCTATCGCTCCAGGAAGCCTTTTTCGTGCTAGCAGAAGGCTTTCGAACCGCTTTGGATTCCCACGAAGTGAAGCGACTCGGCGACCAGATGGGTCGATTCATCTTCGGAGAGTAACGCCGCAGATTGAAACTGCGGTTGCGTAAAGGTGTCGAGCTCCGCTCGACGGACAGCCGAGGGCGGCTGTCCCCACAAATTCTCTCGGGACTTTGGGCCGTGCCTACGGAAGCAATTACTCTTTCGGCTTCACGGGATTCCGAAGTCGGAGTAGTCCATACACAATCGGTCCCACAATGATCGCGATGGCGCCGCCGATGGTGGCGAAGCGATCGCCTCCGAGCAGCGCCACGATGGCCATCAAGACCGGAGCGCCGACCACGTAGAGCAGTCCCGCAGAGCCGCCCGGAACTACGAAGGAACGTGGCAGGTCGGGCCGGCTGCGCCGCAGCTTCCACACCGAGAGCACCGTCAGCACCGTGGTCGCCGAACGCAGCCAGATATAAACGGAGATCAGCTGACCCAGGCTCTGCCAGGCCAATAGCGCATAGATCAACGCTGACGTGACAATGGCCAGCCATGGCGTGCCGTAACGCGCGTGCTTGCGAGTGAGAACATCCGGCAGGTATCCGTCCTCTGCCATCGCGAAAGGCATGCGCGTGGTGGTGAGGATAGTGCTGTTCAGCAGCGCCACGTTGCCGACCATGGCGGCCAGGGTCATCCACGTGCCCAGCCAGGGATAACCGTGAAATGTTCCGCCGATCATCGCGGCGGCGTCTGAGAAAAACCCGGTATGCCATTTTTCCCAATGGCCTGCCGAAGCCAGCCCGGCGAATGTGGGCAGGAAGTACGCTGCGATCGAGAGGGGCACGACTAGGGCCAATGCTCGTGGATAGGCTCGCTGTGGGTTCTCCACTTCCTCGGCTACCGTAGAGAGCTGTTCATATCCGGAGTACAGCCACAATCCCAAGGCGAGGCCCACGCCGAAGATCTTGAAGGTCGACTGATGCGGCACGACCCAGGGCTTGAACGGATTCTGGTGCCAATGTATGAGGGCGAGGATGATCATCGTCATCACAGGGATGAAGATAAAGATTTCAAGGGCGGTGGCCACCTGCCCCACCATCTGAATGCCACGGACGTTCACCCAGGTTAGAAATGCGATCAGCGCAACCGAGATGAGGTAATGCTCCCACCACGTCATCTTGAAGTAGTAGACCAGGTAGTCGGTGAACAACACGGCATAGGCGCCGCCGAGGAGGAACGACGCGGACCAATTCCACCATCCGGCGAGGAATCCCCAGAAATCGCCGAAGGCCGCGCGCGTCCAGCGATAGAAGCCGCCTTCGACGGGCATGGCGGTAGTCAGCTCGGCCGAGCCCAGCGACACGGGAATGCACCAGAAGAACGGCAGGATGAGCAGGTAGATCAAAGTGATCCCGGGGCCCGAGTTGGTCACCATGTCTTCGAGGCCGAAGGGGCCGCCGGTGGTGTAGGAGAACATCACGAAGACGAGGTAGAAGAGACCCGCCTTGCGGAGCGTGGAGCTTTTGTCGGTAGTGGTCAAGGGAGAGTTGAAGTGCGATTGTTGATTCTTGATTGCTGATTGAAAAACCTACGGTTTCATTCAACAATCAAAATTCAACAATCAACAATTTCTATGCCGCCAGCGTGCCACTCAAGGCACCTTCCAGTTCCAGCAACTTGCGCTTGATGTCCAGGCCGCCACCATAACCGCACAGCGTTCCGTCGGATGCGATCACGCGATGGCACGGCACGACGATTGCAACTGGATTGCGATTGTTCGCCATGCCTACGGCGCGAAATCCCTGGGGCCGGCCGACGGCGCGGGCGATGTCGGCGTAGGTGCGAGTCTCGCCGTAGGGGATCGCCAGCAGCGCGCGCCAGCAGGCCAACTGAAAGTCGGTTCCACGGAGATCGAGGGGAAAGGTGAACTCGCGGCGCTGGCCTGCGAAGTATTCTTCCAGTTCGTGCGCGAATGCGGAGAGCTTGCCGGGAGACTCCTCGAATCTCAGGGTTTTGCTTTCCGCGCGCAAATCGCGAGGATTCGGACGAATCGTCTGTTGCCCCGGAAGGCGAGCTTCAAACTCGAGCGCCACCAGGCCACGCTCTGAAGCGGCTAGGAAGAGCGGCCCTACCGGCGATGTAACTATTGTCGAATGAAGTATTTCCATCCTGATCACCTGGTCTCAGCGAGTCTGGCCAGAGGGCTGCGTCGGCAACCACAATAGCACGGATCCAAGCTGGTCGGCCCCACCTGGTCCGAGAACTTGATTGACAGAATGGGCCGGATGCCCCACAGTATTGCTGCAAATCGGTGCTTGGGAAATTTGCATTGAAAAAGGCCCTCCTCATCCTCGCGGGCGCGCTCGCGCCCATACTCGCAGTCACCCTGGTGCTGGCCGCCGGTGATTGGCGGGCGATCGGTCAGACCGAAGCCGGCGACAAGGTCTCCGTCAGTTCTGTGCGTGTAATGAAGAATAACCAGCGGATGGCGCTGGTGCGCGTCGAATATAAAGAGCCTGCGGAACTTCCTCAAGGCGGACCGTTCGTCGAGATGCGCGCGCGAGTGCGCTTCAACTGCTCGAACGGAGTCGCCGCCCCTACCACCGAGTGGTTCTATTCTCGCGACCATAGCGGACGCTTTGTAGTCAGCAAGAAAGCCAGCCATGACGACCAGTTCGGCAAAGCTCCGGAAGGCGGCTTTGCGGAGATGGTCAGCAAGAACGTCTGCAGCCAGAGCAAATAGCCTGCCCGCTGGCGGTTGCATAGGTCCTTCGCGCAAAGCGCGCGCTCAGGATGACAACGCGATTTTTCGGCGCATAGGCTATTAGGCTATTTCAGCGCAAACGCAACGTAGACCCCGCCTGACTTCACTTTCAGATTCTTTCCTCCCCCGGCCGCGATCACGACGAACTGCCGCCCGTTCACTTCGTAGGTTGCCGGCGTGGCGTTGCCTGCGAAGGGAAGGGTCGTCTCCCAGAGCAATTCGCCAGTCGACTTATCGAAGGCGCGAAACTTGTTGTCGAAGTTGGTGGCGCCGATAAACAATAGCCCGCCCGCGGTGACCAGCGGTCCACCATAGTTTTCGGTGCCCGTGTTGTTCAGCCCCTGGGCGGCGAGTTCGGGATACTCTCCGAGCGGAATCTTCCACGCGTACTCGCCTGTGTTCAAGTTGATCGCGCTCAGCGTTCCCCACGGCGGAGCCACGGCCGGGTATCCGTCAGGATCGTAGAAGCGGTGGTATCCGGTGAAGTGATATTTGATCGCCGTTGGCGCCGGCCCGGCGCTGGCCACGTCTTTGTTCTTGCGCTCTTCATTCTGACGATCCTTCCCCCCGCTCATGATGTAGTCGAGCAAGGCGTAGATCTGATCGTCATCGATATTCGAGAACCCGGGCATGCGTCCCTTGCCATTCCGAACCGTGGCAACCGCGGCAGGCGGCGGCATCCGGTCGCCGAGGCCCACCAATGATGGAATCCCGGGAGGCGACCCAGCCATATTCTCCCCGTGGCAGACCGCGCATTGGGTCAAGTACAACGCCTTCGGGCCGCCGTCCTGCTTGTTCTCGGCAAGAGCCCCGGTCCAGGGCAGATCGTTAGCGTTGACGTAGAGAATTCCGGTCTCGGGATCGGCCGCGGCTCCGCCCCACTCCGCTCCGCCGTCGAAGCCGGGGAACACGACGGTGTCTTTGCCGACACCGAAGGGGACAAACTGCCCGTCGCTGCGAAACGTGCGAAATTTTTCAAGGGCCCACTGATGGATTTCCGGAGTGCGGCTGCCGAGGAGGTCGGTAGTCAACACCTGGCGCGCAAACGGCGCAGGCTTCGCGGGCAGGCATTGTTGTTGCGCTGCCGTTTCCCCGGGCACGTCGCTGGGCGGATAGTTCTTGCATTCGATGGGAAAGAGCGGGTTTCCATTGGTTCGGTCGAAGAGAAATACGAAGCCCTGCTTGCTGGTTTGGGCGACCGCATCTACTTTCTTGCCGTCGCGTTCGACCGTAAGCAGCACCGGCGGAGCGGGAAAATCGCGATCCCACAAGTCGTGGCGCACTCCTTGAAAATGCCAGATGCGCTCTCCCGTCTGGGCGCTCAGCGCGATCAGACAATTCGCGAAAAGATCGTCTCCGATGCGGTCAGCCCCGTCGAAATCAAAGGCCGCGGAACCCGTGGGGACATAGACAATTCCGCGAGTCGTGTCGACTGTCATTCCGGTCCAGTTGTTCGCGGCTCCGCTGGTCTTCCATGCCTCCTTCGGCCACGTGTCATACCCGAATTCGCCGGGATGAGGAATCGTATGGAACGACCAGCGCAACTTTCCATTGCGCACGTCATAGGCGCGAACGTCGCCGGGAGACGCGGGAAGGGTCTCGGACTCGCGTCCTCCAACGATCATCAGATCTTTGTAGATCACGACCGGACTGGTCATGTAGATCGATTGCGCCGCCGGGTCGCGGCCGAGATCCTCGCGCAGATCGATGCGTCCATCTTTGCCGAAACTCGGAATCGGCTTTCCGGTGGCCGCGTCGAGCGCATAGACAAAATTCATCACGCCGACGATAATCCTGCGTTCCTTCCCATCGGACCAGCTGGCCAGACCGCGATCCGGTTGTGTGCCCTTGATTCCCGAGTCGAACTGCCACAGCAAGTTCCCAGTTGCGGCGTTCAGGGCAAACACTTTTTGCGACGGCGTCAGACCGTAGAGCACTCCATCGACTTCGATGGGACTGGTCTGCAGGCCACCCGGCTCGCCGGTATCGAAAGTCCACGCGACTTGCAGCTGCTTTACGTTCTTACGCTCGATCTGAGTAAGAGGAGAGTAGTGATTGTTCTCTGCTGTCCCGCCATAAATCGGCCAGTCGTGATCGGCATGCCCGGTAGTGGATTTGGCGGCAGTCGCACCGGGACGGTCGGTTCCAAACAAGCCGGCGCAGACCATAAGCAGGCAGGCAGCAATCCTGATGAACATCTGCGTTGGTTTGGTCCCCAGGAGAAGAGCCACAGTGCGCCTCGGTATTTTTTGTCGTGAAGTCTTTTGCAGCTCGCTGATTTTAAAACAAGTGGGGGAGGTGCAAAGGATTTTCACAGCCTCCGGCACCTCAGTAACCTTGAAACCACTTCCACGCCGCTGGCTTTGCGCATATGCTGATTAAGAAGTCGCGCGCCCGCGTCGACTCTTTGGACCCACCTTCGTATGGATTCGTTTCGACTTTATGGATTGGTTACAGCCGGCGGGGTCGCGCTGCTTGGAGCATACGCGCTGTTGCGGCGCCGGCCAAAAACTCCGGAAGAAATTGAGCGTGAGCGCCGCGCCTGGCTGGAAGGCACCGGACGCATCACGGACGGCACCGTGATTGATGTGCAGGAGCTGGCGGCCGCGAGCAATCACCACGCCGCCGTTATGCTCATCTACAAGTACGATGTGGCCGGGGTATCGTACGAGTGCTCGCAGGATGTCACCTATCTCCGGCACTGGATCAACCTGCACTCCTGCCGGCTGGGACTGCACACTTCGGTCAGGTACGATCCGCAAAATCCGGGGAATTCTCTGGTTGTGTCGGAGAACTGGATGGGGCTGCGGCAGTAAGCGGGTGGCAGTACAGACGGGGCTGAAGCCACTTTTAACTCAGAGATTTTCGCGACCCTCTCCGCGTTTCCTCATTATTGCCAGGTGAGCCGCATGGAGCTGTTATGTTTGTCGAACGAGACCTGCAGCGACTTGGTGTCGCCGCCCACGAAGTCCGCAGACAGCGTTTTTGACAGGTCCACGGTCTTGTCGGCCGACAACGCTCGGAAGCGCAGCACACGTTTCCCGGCGGGAACCTTGAGGGTCTGTGACATAACTCCACGAACACCGTTGAATACGACCAACTTCTTCTGGGCGGCACCATGCAAGGGCAGGGTCAAGGCCGGCTTGTCGTCGACCCAGACGTAGAGTGTCGCGTCTTTAAACTGATGCTGCACTGCGAGATCGATGGTGGAAGACGGAACCACAATTTGCCGGGCCGGCGCGTGCGAGGCTTTCGCGGGAGACTTCCGTGGAGACGGTGAGGACGCAGTCGCGGCCTTCACGTTTTCGGAGGGCGCAAGTTGAGCCGGCATCGCCGGGCCCGGATTCACCTCGGCGAGATTGTTCACCGCCCCAGCGGAGCCGGGGTCAACTTTCGGTGAGTTATCGAACAGTTTTAGCTGGGCAGCGATAATCACCAGCGACGCCACAGCTGCTGCCGCCAGCACGAGGTCGCGGATGCGCGCCTTCGAAAGAAAGTTTCGTATCGCGGCTTCGGCCGAGGCAACCGTCGCTGCGGGACGCACCGCGGTCGTGGTTCTTGTCCCAGATCGTGTGCCGGTAGCGGTGATTCCCTGACGCGACGTCGTGGTCGAGCCCGGCTTGTAACTCTGCCGCAATATCCGAAGGTCTTCGGCAAAATCTGCCCCACGCTGGTAGCGCTCCCTGGGATCCTTCGCCATGGCTCGCGAGATGACCGCATCCAGCTGTGGAGGAAGGCTCATATCCAGAGCGCTGGCCGCGATTGGTTCGCGGTTCGCCACCTTGAAACACACCGTGGTCGCGCTATCGCCCTGGAACGGAGAATGCCCCGTCACCAGCGCATACAGAATCACACCCAGCGAAAACAAGTCAGAACGTCCGTCGACGCCTTCGCCGCTCAACTGTTCGGGCGCCATGTAGGCTGGAGTGCCCAGCACCTTCCCCGGCAGGGTGAAGTGGGCAAGGTTCAACTTCGCAATGCCGAAATCCGCGATCTTGGCGTGCCCCTCCTGCGTCACCAGAATGTTGGCGGGTTTAATGTCGCGATGAATGACGCCTTGCTCGTGCGCATAGCCGAGAGCGTCGGCAATCTCTTCGGTGAGGGTTAATGCCGCGGGCAGCGGAAGCTTTCTCTCGCGGGCAAGAACCCGGTTTAGAGATTCGCCGGCTACATATTCCAACACGATGTAAGGGTCCCGGTTCTCGGGGCTCTCTCCAACGTCGAAGACCGCAACAATTCCGGGATGATGCAAGCGACCGGCGGCTTGCGCCTCATTGGTAAAACGCAGGCGAAATTCTTTTTCCTCGTCGGGTTCCTGACCCAACAAAGAAACGGTCTTCAGTGCCACGAGGCGGTCAATCTGGGGGTCGCGGGCCTTATAGACGATGCCCATGGCTCCGCGGCCCAACTCGCCCACAATTTCATAGCGGCCAAACTTCTTGATTTCGGGACTTTCCATGGACTGGTCCTCAGGCCGCACTCGGACGACCTTGCCACGCGTTTACCAGGGAGGGATTCCCTATGGTAGCGCCTCCGGGTGCGATGGCCCCTCAGCTTGTTGGGATGTGCCCATTACCGCGGTAACAGCAGGTGTACCGTTAAAGTATTGAGGAACAAACCGGGCGTGGCGCCCCCGCTGCCGCCCTGGCTCTGCAATCACGGAACCCTGTGATTTCGGGCACTTCCCACTCCAGCGAGGATTTGTAGGATTGCCGGGGGTGGTGTACCCGTGTCCGTGTCTACGCTGCATGCTGTTGCGGGCCAGTCGATCTCCCACTACCGCCTTTTGGAGCGGCTGGGCAGTGGGGGCATGAGCGTCGTTTACAAGGCCGAAGACCTCGAACTCGGCCGCTTCGTAGCCCTCAAGTTTTTATCCGACGACCTGGCGCACGATGCTCACGCCTATGAGCGTTTCCATCGCGAAGCGCGAGCGGCCTCAGCTCTCAATCACCCCAACATCTGCACCATCTACGAGATCGGCAAGCAGGAAGACAATCTGTTCATCGCCATGGAGTGCCTGGAAGGGCACTCGCTGCGCGATGTTCTGCGGCGCGGGCCGCTGGAGTTCGACCGCATGCTCGAACTCGCGTTGGAGATATCCGACGCTCTCGACGCGGCCCATGCACGCGGCATCATCCACCGTGACATCAAGCCGGGCAACGTCTTCGTGACCGAACGGGGTCATGCCAAGCTGCTTGATTTCGGACTCGCCAAGCTGAACGCTCCCCAATCCCTGGGCGCAACGACCACCGTCAGTGACAGCAATCTCACCAGTCCCGGCACCGCTCTCGGGACTGTCGCCTACATGTCGCCGGAACAGGCGCTGGGGAAGGAGATTGATCCTCGGAGTGACTTGTTCTCGTTCGGCGTCGTGCTTTACGAGATGGCGACGGGTACGCTGCCTTTTTCGGGGAATACTACGGCAGCGATCTTCGATTCGATTCTGCACCGGGCGCAGGCGCCTCCTGGCCGCTTGAATCCGGTGCTGCCGCTGGAGTGTGAACGGATCATCAATACCGCTCTCGAGAAGGATCCGGACGTGCGCTATCAGAGCGCCTCGGAATTGCGTGCCGATCTGAAGCGCCTGAAGCGCGACACGGATTCCGACAAGATCCTCGCAACTGGGAGCGGCAGTTCGCGCACCGTTGCGATCCCGAGGCCGGGCACGGTCCGGCACCCGTTCGTGATCGCGGCGGCAACGATAGTTCTATTGGCTGTGGCGGCGGCGTGGGTTTTCTGGCCCGTTCCAGCGGCGCGAGTGGTGGGCTCGAAGCAGATCACGCGTGACGGATTCTTTAAAGGACAACTCGTCACCGACGGTTCGCGGATCTATTTTCCCGAGTTCGCCAACGGCCATATTGTGCTGGCGCAGGTCTCGGCTTCGGGAGGCGATACCTCTGGCATACCTGTCCCCTTTCAGAATGCAAACGTCTTCAGCGTCAGCCCCGACCACTCGGCGCTGCTGGTCTCAGGATTCACCCCAGGGACTCCCGCACCCTTCTGGGCTCTGCCTCTACCGACGGGATCTCTGCGCCGTCTGGCTGAAATTGAGGGTACGGAGGCGAGATGGTCTCCAGACGGCCGCGAGCTTATCTTCGTCAGAGGAAGAGACGTTTATGCGGCCGATCCTGACGGCAGCCACTCCCGCAAGATCCGGAGTTTCGACGATCTCGTGGGCAACATTCGTTTTTCACCGGATTCGCAGCGTTTGCGGCTCACCCTAACGCCCCCGGGAAAGAACATCTCCTCCCTGTGGGAGATGAAGGTGGATGGTTCCGACCTTCATCCGTTATTCCCCGGTTGGAAGACAGATGCTATGCAGTGCTGCGGCGACTGGACCGCCGATGGCCGCTACTACATCTTCGAAGTACAGGCGGCCGCTGGCACGTTGGATCTGTGGGCCGTGCGCGAGAACCGGCGCTGGTTTCAAAAACAACCCGAGCCTGTGCAACTGACCACCGGTCCCATGTGGTACAAGTATCCGGTTTCGAGTTCCGACAGCACTCACGTCTACGCGAACGGCGAATTACTGCAGGGCGAGTTAGTACGCTATGATCCGCCGTCGCGTCAGTTTGTGCCGTATCTCTCGGGTGTATCAGCCGGCGAGGCGGACTTCTCGCCCGACGGGCAGTGGATTGTCTACGTCAGCTATCCCGAACTCACACTGTGGCGGGCGCGGGTCGATGGGTCGCAACGAACGCAGCTCACCTATTGGCCGCTCTACGCGGAGCTCCCGCGCTGGTCGCCCGATGGGAGGCAAATTGCCTTTGTCGGAACCGATGCCGGCAAACCGTGGAAGATTTTCCTGATCTCCCCGGAAGGCGGCACGCCACAGGAACTCCTCCCGCAGGATCGCCAGGAATCTGACGCCACGTGGTCGCCCGACAGCAAGCAGATCGCCTTTGGCCGTCCATCGTATGGAATGGAGATGGCGGAACTCGACATTCAAGTGCTCGACCTCGCGACCCACCAGGCCAGCAGCCTTCCCGGATCGCATGGCTTTTTCAGTCCCCGCTGGTCGCCCGATGGCCGCTACGTGGCCGCACTCTCCGCCGACTCGAAGAACCTGATGCGGTTTGATCTCGCGACGCGTCAGTGGTCGCTGTGGCTCCGTGCGGAGGATGGGACGGTCGGTTATCCGGTGTGGGCACGGGATAGCCAGTCAATCTATATCGAGCGGTTCTACGGATCGGAGCCATCCCTGCACCATCTCAAAGTCGGCGAAAGCCGCTCCACGCCATTCCTTTCATGGGATGGCCTGCACAGGTTTGCGGGAGTCTGGGGGACCTGGTCCGGTACCGCGCCTGACGGGAGCGTGCTTGCGGTGCGGGACGTCAGCTCGCACGAAATCTACGCGCTGGAGTTGCAGCTACCGTAGGAGTTATCAAGCTTTCAGCTCTCAGCCTTCAGCCTGGGGAATCCACCGCCATTCATACCTCGGCGATCATCACAGTGTGCTTCCCATCTGCGAACCAAAGCCGAAAAGTTGTGATGGGAAAGCTGAGAGCTGACGGCTGACGGCTGATAGCTGAAGGCTGGTTTTCTTCTAGCTTCCCGCTGCGAATCCGCCGCTGTGGGCGACGGTCATGCGCAGGTACTTGTAGGGATTGACCGGGGTATCGTTGATGCGGACTTCGTAGTGAAGGTGCGGGCCAGTGGAACGGCCGCTTTCTCCCACATAGCCGATCACGTCGCCACGCTGCACTCTCTGGCCGGCTGTAACGGCAAAGCCGGAGAGGTGTCCGTAGCGGGTGCTGATGCTGTTGCCATGATCGATCATGATGGTCTTGCCGTAGCCACCCAGATTATCGGTGACGGTGACCACGCCATCGGCGGGAGCGACGATCGGGGCTCCGTAGCTGCTGCCAATATCGACTCCGCTGTGGAATGCGCCTTCTCCGTTGAACGGATCAATGCGCTCGCCAAAACTGCCCGTGACCTGACCTTGTACCGGCCAGAGATTGGGCGCAGAGTTTGCCTTGATCCAATCGGCGGTGGTGACGTTACGCGTGAGGCCCATGGTCAGGCCAACCATCGTGGCGCCAGTCAGGGCCGAAGTGCGCAGCGCGTGGAGCTGGTCCAGCGACGAACTCACGTCTGCATCCTGAATCTTTTCGGCGGTCGCGGTCACGGATGGCTGTGACTTCAATCCATAAAGGGCAGAAACTTCGCCCGCAATCGAGCCTAGGGAAGCCACCTGCAGATCCCGCTCCTTGGCGACTTGCTCAAGCTTCGAGTAGTTGTCTTTGAGTTGATCTTTCTCGGTCCGCAGCTGGTTGAACTGAGAAACCTTTAACAACATGCGGGTATAAGAGCTGGCAATTCCGGTCAGGCTGAGGAATCCAATGGCGGCGCCGATCACGAAAACGTAGAGGTAGTGGACGGGAATGGAGATCTTACGCAGTTGCCCGTCGTCCCCGCGGGCCACGAAAAGAATGTAGAACCGTTTCTGCAAAATCGAATCCCTCTAAGTTTTGAAGCATCAGGTCCGGAATTTCAGGCCCAGATTCTAACCAGCAGAACGCCTGTTCGGACCACCTGACTTTTCAGGGCTGCGTTCCCATCTTGGGAATGGAAACTCTCTCGCGCCCTCACCTACCAGAACTGAATTTCAACGCCGTCTGCAACGTAAATCCTTGCAGATCTTATTACTCTGGCCAAAGGTTTTGTGAATGACTGGTTAACGGTAACAAACTGGGTTCCCCCTGTCAACGACGCACAAGGACATTTCGGGTTACCGAAGACCCGGTAACCGGCGGTCACTAGGGACAGGTTACGAGCGGGGGGCGGGCTTTGGGCTTTCGGCTTTCGGCGCCAGGTCAAGCTTCAGAACTAGTGCAGGAGCGGAGTCCGGAAGCCGAGAGCCGAAAGCCGGATCCTGACGCGCGAAGCCAGCATCTAACGGCCGGCGGTATAGTAAAGGCGCGTGCCGCTCCCCGAAAAAGCACTGATCGCCCAGATCCGCCGCATGGCGGGGTCTTCGACTCCTGGGCGCACTCGCGGCCCGAATCGCGCCGTCCTGACCGGGATCGGAGACGACTGCGCCGTGCTGCGCCTTTTCGGGGAACGCGACTCCCTCATCACGACCGACTTTACGTTGGAAGGCATTCACTTTCGCCGCGACTGGCATCCGGCGGAGTCGGTCGGCCATCGCTGCCTGGCTCGCGGGCTGAGCGACATCGCCGCCATGGGAGGCGAACCGGTTGCTATCTTTCTTTCTCTGGCGTTGCCCCGTGATCTGTCCCAATCGTGGGTCGGCCGTTTCGTGCGGAGTCTGGTTAGCCTGGCGGAGAAGGTCGGTGCTCCTTTGTCCGGAGGCGATACGGCGGAGTCGCCGAACGGAATTTTGGCCGACATCATCGTCGTTGGCGCGGTACCCAAGGGAAAGGCAATCCTTCGCTCCGGAGCGCGCCCCGGAGATCGCATCTTTGTCAGCGGAGAGCTAGGCGGATCGGCTGCCGCTGTCTTGCAGATGCGGACCAACCCTAAGAAGAAGCTGAATCCGCGCGACTACCGCCGGCACTTTTATCCCGAGCCGCGCATTGAACTTGGACGCATTCTTCGCGAGAAAGGGCTGGCCACGGCAATGATCGACACCAGCGACGGGCTCTCCACCGATCTGGCTCACATTTGCGAAGAGAGCGGCGTGGGAGCTGAGGTGGACGCGGTCCTGATCCCGCGGGCCCGGGTAGGTAAGCCCGCCCGCGAAGTCGATCTCGACCTGGCACTGCACGGGGGAGAAGACTACGAGTTGCTGTTTACAGCGCCTCCCGGCAAGCGTGTTCCTGCCCAGATTGCTGGAGTCGCGCTGACCCAAATCGGGGAGATCACTCGCTCGCGCGGGATTCTCGTCAGGGATCGACGTGTGGCTTACGAACTTCATCCTCGTGGGTGGGAACACTTTCAGAAGTAGGATTTCTCGACTCTTGACGATTGTCATCAGGAGGCGCTCCCTTTGCGCCGGAGGACCCATGCAATAGGCCGGCGCTGACGGAGGCGCCAGCAGAGTGCAGAGGTCCTTCGCGCAAAAAGCGCGCTCAGGATGAAAAGGCATGTGGGGGTGGGAAGATGGCGGCATCGCCACGCTATTACCTCCGTCACCACTCAGTCTCTACCCGCACGCTCGAAACCGGACTAGAGTAGAGCCATGTCGTCCCGTAGATTTCTTCTCCCAGTCCTGATGCTCCTACTGACCGCTGCATTTGCGCAGAAGAAGGAGCCACCACCACCGCCCGCGCATGCGAAGCATCCTTCGCCGGCAGTCACCGACGAATTTATTCAGAAGCAGTTTGGCGATAACTGTTCCCTCATCGCCGGACCGCAGCAGTTCGTCGCCGACCTCGACGGGGACGGCATTGACGACCTGGTGGTCGCGGCCAAGTGCAAAAATCCCATGGCCGACAAGGACGAATACAGTTTCGTGGTCGCCGATCCTTACGACTCTTTCCTGGGCTACAGCGATGTGAAAGTCACGTCGACTTTCGCCTCGGACGAGCCCGAACGCCGCGGCATCAGCCTGCTCATCATTCACGGCGCCGAAAAAGACGCTTGGCGTGCGGAAAAGCCCAAAGGCAAATTCCTCCTCATCAACCTGCCCTTCAAGACTCTTACCGTGAAACGCCTGGCGTTGAAGAAGAAGACGATCCTCGGCGTTTATATGGAAGAAAAAGGGGAAGGCGAAGATACCTCGTCGGTCCTGTTCTGGGATGGGAAGAAGTACCGGTACGAGCAGCTGGGATCGACACTGGAGTAGGCGCCCAATGTCGAGAGCATTGGCTCTGTTTTTGACGATCTGCGTTTCGTCTCTTAGTGCGCAAGCTCAACAAAAACCTTGCAGTCAGGCGGAGAGTCAGCAATCTGAATCGGAGGCTGACAGCCTGCGTACGTGGGATACCCTTTATAAGTCCTATCGTCTATACGCCCACTGCGACAATGCCTCGGCTGCGGAGGGTTACAGCGAATCGGTGGCCCGAATTCTGGTGGATCACTGGCGGACCCTTCCGAGATTGTCTCAACTCACCCGAAAGGATAAGCGATTCAGGGACTTCGTTCTGGGCCACGTTGACGCCACGCTTGATATGAGTGATGTGAGAAAGATTCGCACAAACGCAATGCAGCATTGCTTACCGACTCTGCGCAACCTCTGCGCAGACCTGCGGAAGGAAGCGGAGTCGGCGCTCCGGGAAGATGCCTCAGTGCAGAGCAAGTAAGTGAATTTCAAATCACGGCCGTTTGTAGTAAGGAAACTCCGCTGTCCCCACCTTGCCGACGTTCGCCTCGGCAAATTCACACACGCGGTCCAGTGAACTTTGCAGTTCTGCCGTATGCCGTTCGACGTCTTCGTCGCTCGCATCACGGGGAACGGGAATCAGTTTGCCGAAACGCAGCAGAACGCGCGAGAACGGCGCGGGAATCATCAGGCGGTCCCATGTATGGAGCACCCAGGCCTTGTCCACGGCGGCGTGAAACGTGGTCAAGGGCACGCCGGAGGATCGTGCCAGAGCCACCGGGCCGGGCTTCACCTTGTGCCGAGGGCCGCGCGGGCCATCGAGCGTGAAGGCGACCGTCCAACCGTCTTCGAGCGCGCGGCGAAGGCCCAGCAGGGCGCGCACGGCGTTGCGACTGCTCGACCCCTTGACCGCGACGAACCCGAACTTGTGGATGATCCTGCCCATGTATTCGCCGTCGTAACTGTTGCTGCTCATGACGCGCACGCCGAGGTCACGGCATATGTAGGTTGAGGGAATAAGGCAGGAATGCCAGAACGATCCGATCAGCGGGCGCTGCTCCAGGGTCTGCTGAGCGCCCTCCTCATACGAAATGCACACGCGCAGTGTCGGTCCGATGAGGCGGATAACCCAGTATCCGGCCCAGATAATGATTCGCAGGATGATGTGCTGTCGAAGCGTGAAGCGGCGCGCGCCGGTGGCAGGCTGAACGCTGGCTGTCGCTTCGCGAGTGCTGGCTTCGGGCACGAAGCTATTGTAACGGCAGGTTGCGCGAGAAAGACTTAGCGCCGAGACCCCGGCGTGGAGCCAGCAATCCCGGCGTGTTCAGCGGTCGACGTCTTGGATTTTGCCAGGGCTAGTTTTCGCAGTAGGAATCGATCCAGGTCTTGACCTTCAAGCGCCGCTCGTCGTTGGGATCGAAGCGCACGCCCACCGATTTGGGTTTGTTCCAGCTGATCACTCCACGAACGTTGACGCGAGGCAAAGTCATGAGAGCGAAAGAAACTTCCACGTTGACTCCGATGGAGAAATCTTCAGCGCTCTTGACCGACATACCGCCCGAACTCATTTCGATCGCGGTCGCGCTGACGCGACGGCCATCGCCGACGATAGAAACTTCTGTCATCACGGGAATTCTGACGTAACGGCGAAACTCATGCAGCACCAGAAGCCGGGTAGCCCGCACCAGTTTCAACATCGCGGGGCGCTCCAGCGGTTCGTGAAACATGGCATTGATGCCGTACTTGGAAAAGCGCATGGCATCCTGCGCGCTGCCGCCGACTCCGTAGATGACGCAGCGGCTGTTGGAGCGTGAACTGCGGGCCGCTTCCATCACGGACTCGGATTCGGCGGCGTCGGCCAGCGCCAGCACACACGCTTCGAACTTTTCTTTACGCAAGCGCTCAGCGGCGTTGGACGTCACCCGGACCGGCTCAATGCCGAACTGCCGGAAGCACTCGGTCAGAAGTGCATTGGCCGGCTCATTAAAGCCCACCAAGGCGGCGCGGGCAGCGGCTTTGCGGGTGATTGGGGAGGGCGCGAGGGTCGTGGCGAAAGCTTTATCCATAAGTTGGGGAAGACTCCACTTTCGAAACCATTGTGGCGTCTCCTCGTTGTGATTGAAAAGACACAAAGGATCAATACGTGGAGTACCGAAGTGTCATTACTTTTTCAGGGACGCGCGAGAATGGACATTACGCGCCAAAACGGGCGTGGAATCAGGGGTTTGGCGGGGCGGCCTGCGATGTTTAATTTTGGGGTGGGGACCATCGACTTGGCAGCAAGGGCACGACGTGCGCAGAACTACTCGCTACTCGCTCCAGCGCCGGAACAGCAACGCGCCGTTGGTGCCGCCGAATCCGAACGAATTCGACATGGCGTACTCGAGCTCAGCCTTGCGGGCGTGGTTCGGAACCAGGTCCATTCCGATCGTATCCGGGTCGGGATTTTCCAGATTGACGGTGGGAGGCAATATCTGGTCGCGCAATGCCAGCACCGTGATTCCAGCCTCCAGGCCTCCAGCGCCGCCGAGCAGGTGTCCGGTCATCGATTTGGTGGAACTGACCGCAACTTTGTGGTCTCCGAAAAAGTTTCGGATGGCGTGCGCCTCGAGCGTGTCGCCGATCGGCGTAGAGGTGCCGTGCGCGTTGACATAGTTGACGACGTTGGGAACGACGCCGGCATCCCGAACCGCATTGCGCATGACGCGGAAGCCGCCTGCGTGCTCGGGAGCGGGCTGCGTCATGTGATAGGCATCGCCCGACATTCCGTATCCGACGATCTCGGCAAGGATGGGAGCGCCGCGCTTGCGGGCAAACTCCAACTCTTCGAGAATCATGATCCCGGCCCCTTCACCGATCACGAAACCGTCGCGCCCCTGATCCCAGGGGCGGCTGGCTTTCTCGGGCTCGTCATTGCGCGTGGAAAGCGCGCGCATCGCGGCGAACCCGCCAACGCCCATGGCCGTGATGGCTGCCTCAGTTCCTCCCGCGATCATCACATCGGCATCGTTGTGCTGGATGATGCGGAAGGAATCTCCGATGGAGTGCGCGCTGGTCGTGCAGGCGGTGGCGGTGGCTTCGTTCGGCCCCTTGGCGCCGCAACGCATGGAGACATGCCCGGCGGCGAGATTAATAATGGCCGAAGGAATAAAGAAAGGCGAGATCCTGCGCGGCCCGCCTTCAATCAGGTTGGTATGTTCGCGCTCAATGATGTCGAATCCGCCGATGCCCGATCCGATGTGAACGCCAACGCGCTCGTCATTCTCGGGAGTGATCTGCAGGGCCGACATCTTCAACGCTTCATCCGCCGCGGCGATGGCGAGGTGGATAAAGCGCCCCATCTTCTTCAGTTCTTTTTTTTCAATGTAGTTCAGCGGATCGAAGTTCTTGACCTCAGCGGCGATCTGGCAGGCGAAGGCGCTGCTATCGAAGCCCGCGATGCGGGCCACACCACTCTTGCCTGCGAGTACAGCCTTCCACACTTCCCCGGTGGAATTGCCCACGCCGCAGATCAATCCGAGGCCGGTCACTACGACCCTGCGAGTCAATCTATTTCCCCGCCTTGGCGTGCTTGCCGATGTAGTCGACGGCGTCCTGCACGGTGCGAATCTTCTCGGCGTCCTCGTCCGGAATCTCGATATCAAACGCCTCTTCAAAAGCCATAACCAGTTCCACGGTGTCGAGCGAATCGGCGCCGAGGTCGTCGACGAACGACGCGCTCGCGGTCACCTCGCCCTCATCCACGCCCAACTGCTCCACGATGATCTGCTTAACCTTTTCGTCTACGGCTGCCATAGATCTCCTCGCTTGCCTCGATTAGATTTGAATAACGGATATCGGTCGCGCAATCGCCGCCGACCTTCTACTGTTTACTCGGGGTTCGCCCATCATAATTTCCGGCCGACTCATGGACTGCAGTTACGAAAAAGGCGAACGTGTAGTGTAATTGTCTTCGGGAATCAGTGTAAAGGAAGGCTGATGTCTCTTCCGGCAAAGCCTCTGTTATCTTGGGATTGCACTCTTGAATCCTAACGGTTGACGTGGCCGCGGTCAAACCGCCGGGCAGCGTGATTGCGCAGTCCCGCTTCCGTTTCAATTCATCAGCACCGTCGAATTCTATGCGCGCCGTCGTACAACGCGTCAGCCGGGCCAAGGTCAGCGTGGAGGGATGGATCGCTGGCGAAATTGGCTTGGGACTGGTTGTGCTCCTGGGCGTGGGGCATCAGGACACCGAGGCTGACGTGACCTACATGGCTGAAAAGGTCGCGGGCCTACGGATCTTCGAAGACTCTGATGGCAAGATGAACCGCAGCGTGGTCGACATCGGCGGCAGCGTGCTGGCGGTCTCGCAATTCACTCTCTATGGCGACGTGCGCCGGGGCAAGCGGCCGTCGTTCGATGGCGCGGCCCCGCCCGAACCCGCGCGTAGACTCTATGAATTTTTCGTGGAGCGCATCCGCGCCGCAGGGCTGCGCTGCGAGACCGGACGGTTTCAGGAGATGATGCAGGTGGAACTGCTGAACGAAGGGCCGGTGACGATTCTGCTGGATTCGGCGAAGGGGTTCTAGGCGATCGGCCGAGCGAGTAACACCGCGAATGCCCGAGCCCTACCTCGGAACGTACCAAGTAAGCGCTCCAATCGTCCTTTTTGAAGTCCTGTTGCAAAGTCCAGCGTGATGCGATCGTACTCCCGATCGCCTTTCACCAACGGTCTCAACGACAGCATTAGCCGCGCGGAAAATCATGCCCTGCATTCCGCCGGATCGCGGTGGAACAATTCGGCTGGCAGGACCGCAGGATCATCGTGCCAGCAGGATCGCGTCCGCGATTTTCGCCGCCTCGACCGACGCCTTCACGTCGTGAGTGCGCACGATGTGCGCGCCTTTGAGGATGACGGCCGTCTGCGTCGCTAGCGTTCCGTAGAGCCGCGCCTCCGGGGGAGCGTCCATGCCGTTGCTGCCAAGAGTTCTGCCGATAAATGACTTCCTGGAAGTGCCCGCCAGTAGAGGGAACCCGGCCGCCTGAAGTTCGCTGAAGCGCGAGAGGAGCGGATAGTTTTCGTCGAAACTTTTGCCGAAACCGAAACCGGGATCGAGTACGATCCGCTCGCGGCGCACTCCCGCGAGCACGGCGTGCTCCGCCCACTCTTTGAGTTCGCGCTTGACCAGCAGCACCACGTCGCCAGCCGGCGGCAGGTTGCGCCACTCCTCAGGACGCCCGCGCATGTGCATCAGCACGGCACCGCATTTGAGAGTCGCCACCGTTTTGGCCATTTGCGGATCCCAGCGAAATCCGCTGACGTCGTTGACGATCTCCGCACCCGCGTTCACGGCCGCACGGGCTACACTGGCTTTGTAGGTATCGACCGAGATCACGACTGTGGGATGTTTCTTCTTCAGTCCGGTAATCACCGGAATCACCCGTTTGAGTTCTTCCTCGGCGTTGACCGAGGGTGCGCTGGGCGCGACTTTGAGTCCGGCGGACTTCTTTGTATCAGCGTGTTTTGCATCAGACGCATTTGAATCTGCCGGGCCATTGGCGACGGCAACGCGCGCCCCAGGCCGCGTAGATTCTCCGCCGATGTCGATGATGTCGGCGCCCTCCTCGAGCAAACGGTCGGCATGCGCAAGAGCCTGGTCGCAGTCCAGAAACTTCGCGCCGTCAGAAAATGAATCTGGAGTAACGTTGAGCACGCCCATGATCAGCGTGCGCTTGCCGAGTTCAAGCGAACGCGCGCCCAGGTTCCATTGGAAGACCGGCCTCATGCGGCAAGATTCTAAATGAATCAGGGTGAGAGGGTTTCCCCGACGCTACCTTCTCCGCACCGCAACTTCACGCCTGCGCATGGCGTATGCCCCTCCCGGCCCGGTGCCGGTGGGAGGCTTGCGCATTCCATCGAGAAGTTCCTTGAGCACAACCGCGTTGTTGCGCGTCTCGTTCTTCGACGCGAAGAGCAGCGTGAGCCGCTTCTTTCTGTGAGCCAGCTCGTAAAGCCGCCGCAGCCCGAAATCACACTCCGGCTGCGCTAGCTCTTTCAGGTATTTCTTGCGGAAGAGTTCCCAGTGATCCGCGTTGGCGTGATACCAGCGGCGCAGTTGATCGGAGGGCGCAAGATCGCGCAGCCACTCGTCGACCGCGGCCCGATCTTTGCTTAGTCCTCGCGGCCACAGACGGTCGACCAGCACCCGCGCTCCGTCGGTGCGCGCTGCCGGTTCGTAAACTCGCTTCAGGGCGACGGCCAAGGGAAAAAGGCTCCTAATGCTCTATCATTGTAAAGCGGCTTCCAGCACCGCGTATCGCCCGGTACCAAGGAAGGTCATGCGATCAGAACAAGCTCTCCCGGCAGCGCACTTTCGAAATGTGATTCGCTACAGTCCGTTCTTCGGAGCCCTGGCAGCCCTCTTCGCCCTGGCGGCAAGTCTCGCTTGCGACGCCGAACTGCGCAAGTCCGACGCCGAACTCGGATTGAACGCGCAACAGTCGGCCGGCAGGAAAATCTATGACGCAGAGTGCGGCCGCTGTCACGAGCCGTATTCCACTCGCGGTAAGAAAGGCCCGGGCCTGAAGGGAGTCTTCCAGCACAAGTATCTTTCTCTGAGCGGCCTGCCCGCCAATGACGACCGGGTCAGCGATATCATCCGCATGGGCCGCAACGAGATGCCCGGTTACAGTCAGAAGCTGAGCCCGCAAGACATTCAGGATGTGCTCGCCTATCTGCACACACTCTAACGGGGCCGCGATGAGGCAGAGCCGCTCTTTCGTGGGATAATCCGGAGAATGAAGACCGTGGCAAAGGTGGAGCTTTTTCGCGACCTGCCATCCGTCGACGAGCTGATCCGCACGCCGGCGGTCGCGGAGTTGGCTCATGCCCACGGCGTCAGCGCCGTCACTGATGCCGCGCGCAGTGTTCTCGCCCGGCTTCGTGACGAGATCACGTCCGGACTGCTGGATGCCCCTGCGCTGCGCGTCGCGCTCGAAGGGCTCAACCCGGCGATCGGAGCGCAACTTCGCAGGTCGCTCACGCACTCTCTGCGCCCGGTCATCAACGCAACCGGGGTCATTCTGCACACAAATCTGGGCCGTGCCCCTCTTGCCGAGTCAGTTTTCGAGCACATTCGTGAGACCTCCAGCCAATACTCGAATCTCGAGTTCAACATCGCAGCCGGCGAGCGCGGCAAACGAGATGTTCACGTCGACCGCCTCTTCCGCAAGCTGCTGGGCGACGCTCACGTAGAGACAGCCGCCTCGGCTGTCCCGCGAGGGCAAAGCCCCGCGGAGCCTTCCACTGTTGTCTCGACCATCGTCGTCAACAACAATGCCGCTGCGGTCCTGCTGGCGCTCAACACGCTGGCCGATGGCGGCGAGGTCATCGTCTCGCGCGGAGAGCTGGTCGAAATCGGCGGCTCCTTCCGCATTCCCGACGTGATGGGGAAATCGGGCGCAACCCTCCGCGAAGTTGGCACCACGAATCGCACCCGCCTCACCGACTACGAGAAGGCCATCACCGACCGGACACGCCTGCTGCTGCGCGTGCACCGCTCGAATTTCGAAATCACTGGATTCACGGAGCAGCCGTCCACTGCCGAACTGGTGGCTCTGGCGCGGCAACGTGGCCTGCCCGTCGTGGAAGACCTGGGTAGTGGAGCCCTCGTCGATCTCCAGAATTTCGGATTGCGCGGCGAACCGACCGTCATCGACAGCCTGCGTGCGGGGGTCGACGTGGTGACGTATAGCGGCGACAAACTGCTCGGCGGGCCGCAGGCCGGATTGCTCAGCGGACGCCCCGACTTGATCGCGCGGATGCGGGCCAACTCGCTGTTCCGGGCCCTGCGGGTCGACAAACTCACCTATGCGGCCCTCGAGGCCACGCTGCTCGCCTATGTGAAGCACGACCACGACGCCATTCCCGCGTTGAGGATGATGAGTCTCAGCAAAGAAGAAATCGGCGCGAGAGCCGACTCGGTTGCGAAGAGCCTGCATGCCGCGACGAGCAAAATCAAAGCCGACCTCGTCGACGGTGAGTCCGTCATCGGTGGCGGCGCAGCCCCATCCTCGGTATTGCCCACGCGCATCCTTGCCTTGACCTGCGCGGGGCTCAGCGCCGACGAACTGTCTGCCCGCCTGCGTCAATGCGATCCCCCGATTGTCACCCGCGTCGAGGATGGCAGAGTCCTACTGGACCTGCGAACTGTCTTCCCCGAGCAGGATCGCCTGATTGCAGACGCACTCCAGCGCATCGGATAGCGCGGTCTCCACATCCAAGATTCCTTGGCCACCCTTTACACGATCGGACATTCCACTCGCCCTCTGGACGATTTGATCGACGCGCTTCGCGCGCATCACATCCAGACGCTGGTGGACATCCGGGCTTTCCCCAGGTCGCGCCGCCTACCACAGTTCAATAGCGAATCCCTTGAACAAACGCTCCCGGCGGCCGGAATCCGCTACGTCTGGATGAAATCACTTGGCGGATATCGCAAGAAGATTCTCGACGACTCGCCGCACATTGCGCTGCGCAACGACAGCTTTCGTAACTACGCTGATTACATGCTGACAGCGGAATTCGAGCATGCGGCCGGCGAACTGATCACTCTGGCAGAACAAGGTCCCACGGCTTACATGTGCGCCGAGCGCGTCTACTGGCATTGTCACAGGATGCTGGTCTCCGACTGGCTGGTCGCTCACGGGCACGACGTCCTGCACATCGATGGCACCGGCCCGGTCAAACCACATCGCCTGACTGCCGAAGCCCGGATCATCGAGGGACGGCTGCTCTATCGTGGAGACCGGTTGCTGTAAGATTCGTTGTCAGAATGATCGTAGGCATAGGCATCGACATCGCTGAAGTCCCGCGCATCCGTCACTCGATTGAACGTTTCGGGCTGCGCTTCCTCGAACGCATCTTCACGGCGGGGGAGATGCGCTACTGCGACTCCAAGGCAAATCGGGTGGAGCGTTATGCGGCCCGGTTCGCAGCCAAGGAGGCAGCAATGAAAGCGCTCGGCACGGGATGGAATCACGGAGTGCGCTGGCGCGATTGCGAGGTGGTCCGCATGCCCGGCGGCCGCCCCACGATGACCTTCCATGGGAAGGCGGGCGAGTTCGCCTCGAAGCTCGGAGTGAAGAACACCGCTCTGTCGATCTCGCACACCGAGGAGCAGGCGATTGCGCAGGTGATTTTGGAGAGCTAAGCTTCGAAGAGAAGCTTGGCCTCGGATCTACTCGGATTCCCACGGATAGCAAAGGAATCCTTCGAGGTTTATCCGTGATGATCCGTGTAGATCCGTGGCCAAGCAGATTCTGCCTTCTCATCTGCTAGACTGTCGCCTCAATCCAATTATGGCGGTCATCGCTCCTACTCCTGTCCCAGTCGCGTCCCGTGCCGAAATCCCGGAAAGAACCCTGCTGGCGGGCCTTGCGCTCACCAGCTTTGCCGCGCTGCTGCTGGAGCTTGCGCTGACGCGATTGTTCTCGGTCGTGCTCTTCTATCACTTCGCCTTCCTGGCAATTTCCATTGCACTGCTGGGACTTGGCGCCGGAGGCGTGTTCGCTTATCTGCTGAAGAGCCGCATCGCTCAGCACACAACGCGGACGCTCGCGTCCCGGCTCTGCCTGGCAAACTCCGTAGTGATCGTCGTCGTACTCGAAATCGTGCTGCACGTGCCCGTCGCGCTCGAAGTTTCGGGCAAGAACTTTCTGCGCTTGACCGCACTGTATCTGGCAGCTGCCGTGCCGTTCTTTCTGACCGGGCTGCTTTTTTCCGTGGTGTTCGCGCGCGAGAGCGCTCGCATCCCACGACTCTACGGCGCCGATCTTTGTGGAGGGGCGCTCGCGTGCCTGGCGGTCGTCCCGCTACTGAACTGGCTGGGCGGGCCGAACGCGATTCTCGTGGCAGGAATCGTCCTGACCGTCGCCGCCATGATTTGGGCGGAGTCTCAATCGGCCCGCAGGAACGCGGGGCTGATGGCGCTGGCCCTGATCGCCCTCACCGCCGCGAACTACTCCGGACGCCTCATCGACGTGGTCTATGCCAAAGGGATGTTCCGCGATCCGGCGTGGGTGGAGTTCGCGCGCTGGAATGCGCTCTCGCGGGTCGAGGTTGACCGCCAGGGTCAGGCCAAGGCCATCGTGATTGATGCCGACGCGTCCACCTACATCATGAACGCGGAGGTGAAGCGCTGGCACGAGACAGAATGGGAGAAAGACCTGATGTCGGCTCCCCCGGCGTTGGCCAACATCTTGAAGCCGCACGGTGAGTTCGCCATCATCGGCCCGGGCGGCGGTGTCGACGTGTTGCGTGCCGTGGCCAATGGCAGTCCCAGCGTTACCGGGATTGAGATCAATCCGATCATCGCCACGACCATCATGCGCGGCCGCTACGCCGATTACGCCCAGCATCTGTACGAACGTCCTGACGTGCACATTCACGTCACCGACGGCCGGTCGTATCTTCGCTCGACCTCACAGCGCTTCGACGTGGTGCAGATGACGCTGGTCGACACCTGGGCCTCGACCGCGGCCGGTGCGTTTGCTCTCAGCGAAAACAACCTGTACACCGTCGAAGCCTTCCGCGAATATTTCGATCACCTCAAGCCTGATGGGATGATTGCCATCACGCGCTGGGAATTCCGCGAGCCGCGCGAGGCTCTGCGCGTTGTGGCCGTCGCCATGGAGGCTCTGCATCGCCTGGGCGTCGCCAACCCGGCCCGCAACTTCATCGTTGCCTCGCAGGGAGCGCTCGACGAAGACGGGATACCCGTCGTGGTGCTGGCCAAGAAGACCCCTTTTACCTCCGAGGAGGAAAATGCGGTTGCCGCCCATTGCGATCGCTATGTGGAACTCGATCCGATCTACCTGCCGACGCAGCCGGGGCAGAATCCGTTTACCGAATTGATCGCGAGCAACGATCCTTATGCCTTCGCGCGAAGCTACGCCTACAACGTAGCGCCCGTCAGCGACAACGCGCCTTTCTTCTTCTTCACGCTGAAGCCGGGACAAATCCTCGGCGAACGCAGCCTGCGCCAGGGAATTGACTGGAAAGTAAACCTCGGAGTGCTGGTGTTGCTGTTGGTGCTGGTAATTTCTCTGATCGCGGTACTGGCCTTCCTGGTACTGCCGCTGCTGCTGCGAGGCGGCAAAGCCCGCCAGTCGCCGCTTCCGCTGCTCTATTTCGTGGCCGTGGGTCTGGGATACATTCTGGTAGAGATCGCCTTCATCCAGCGCTTCGTGCTATTTCTGGGACATCCCACGTACGCACTGACCGTGGTGATCTTTCTGCTCATGGTCTCGAGCGGCGCGGGGAGCTTGTTTTCGCGGCTGTGGCTGCCGCGCGCAGAAATGGGATGGATGCCGATTCTGCTCGTATTCATCACACTGCTGACGTACGTGTTTTTTCTCCCCAGCCGTCTGGCGGCTTTGGTCGGCATGAGCTTTGAATACCGGCTGCTCGTGAGCGGGATACTCCTGGTCCCGCTGGGCTTCATGATGGGCATGCCTTTCCCGACGGGCCTGCGGGCCCTGGCCGCGTCTCCGGCGCCGGAATTCCCTGCCGGACAGGGCGCTGCCGACAACGCGGTCGAATGGGCGTGGGCCATGAACGCCGCCGCCAGTGTTTTGGGCTCAGTGCTCGCCATGGTGATCGCGATCCAGTTCGGCTTGAACGTGACCCTGGCCTGCGGAGCCGCAGCTTACCTGCTGGCGCTTCTGGTGATGCCCGCATTGCGAACGAAAGCGTCGTGAGCCTCGCTTTGATTTTGTTATGATGCTGCGGTGGGCGTGCGGCGGGGACCGGCAGCGATCTGAGCTGTTGCCGTGGCCGGCGCAAAGCGTTCCAACTGGCGTCATGAGGAAATCATTTGCCTAGCCAGAAGCAGCTCAAGTGGTCGCAATTGCGCGTTGGGATCACGGTCATCGCCGCCAGCCTGACGCTCGGGTTTCTGTTGTTCCTGATGTCCGGAACCAGTGGACTTTTCACCTCGCGAATCACGCTCACCTCGTATTTCAATAATGCTGGCGGGTTGCGAGTTGGCGCTCCGGTACGCTTGAGCGGCGTCGACATCGGCAATGTCATCGCCATGCGCATTGTGGCTGAACCCGACAAGAAACTGATTCCGGTCGAAGTCACAATGAAGGTGAGCACGAAGTACGGATTCAATTTGCACCGCGACACGATTTGTCTGCTCCGGACCTCTGGAGTGCTGGGCGAAACCTACGTGGACCTCGACAGCTCGGAAGCCACGGGCCCGCTTGCGCAAAACGGTGACACGCTGGCTACGCGTCAACAGGCCGACATTGAAGACGTCGTGGTCACCAGCCAGGGCACGCTGCAGAACATGGACGCCCTGCTGAAGCGCGCCGACCGCATCCTGGCCTTCGCCGAGAGCGGCAAGGGATCGCTGGGAAAACTGATCTACGATCCCACGCTTTACAACCGTTTCTCGGCCACGATCGCTGATTTCCAGAAGATCGTCAGCGAGGTGGGGAACGGCCAGGGCAGCCTGGGCGCGCTCATCAGCCGCAATGACGCGTACGACAAGTTCATTGCCACCCTCGACAAGATGAATGCGGTGGTCGACGACATCCAGCAGGGCAAGGGCACGGCGGGAAAGTTCCTGAAGGATCCGGCAATCTATGACAACGCGAACGACACCATCGCTAACATCAAGAAGATTACCGAGGACATCAACGCCGGCAAGGGAACGCTAGGCAAGCTGTCGAAGGATGAAGAACTGGCCAAGAAACTCGACACCACGATTACGAAGCTTTCCGAACTGACCACGCAACTGGAAGCTGGCCAGGGCACGGCCGGCAAGCTCTTCAAAGACGAGACTCTCTACAACAACGCCAACGAAATGCTGACCGAGAGCAGAAACCTGGTGAAGGCGATCCGGGAGAATCCCAAGAAATACCTGAGCATCAAGCTGCATATCTTCTGAGAAGCCCTGATTAGTGCTCTCCGATTCCGAACACCGATCCCAGCATCAGGATCACCAGCACGCCCAGCGAGATCCATCCGTACTTCCAGTCCTTTTCGCGAAAGAAGAGGAAGCAGGCGACGATGACCCGCACGACCGGCGTGGCCAGCATCAGCAACACTCCGGCACGCTCGATGTCGAGCGGAATGCGTCCGCTCATGAAAAATCCGTCAATCAGCCCGGCCAGCATGACGAAGAAGCACCCGAACGCGCCGACGCGCAGTACTAGCGCTACGGCCCGATCGAACTCGGGTTCCCGCAGTTGGCTCATAGCGCCCCCCGCAAGAGATGGAACGCAAGATGGCCAGCAAGGTAGAGCATCACGCCCACCAGCAGATACACCACGATTTTCGTGTGAATGCGGGGGGCAAGACGGGCCCCCAGCAGAGAGCCGATAAAAACTCCCACAGCGAGAGGCGCAGCGATCTGCGGCTGGATGTCGCCACGGCGGTAGTACACGATGGCGCTCGCCGCCGCCGTGACCCCGATCATGAAATTCGAAGTCGCGGTCGCCACCATTAGCGGCACGTTCATGAAGATGTACATAACGGGAACCTTGATCGGCCCGCCGCCAATGCCAAGCAATCCCGAGAGTGCGCCCGCAACCAACGATGCTCCCAATCCCAGCGGATAACGTTGCGGTTCGTAGGGAGGTATGACGACCTCGCCGTTCAGAGCCGGAGACGAATCCTCATCTGACTTCACTTTCCCGCCCTTGCTCAGGATCATGATCGCGCTGTAAAGCAGGAACGCGGCGAACAGTCCCTCGAGAGCGTTGCGATTGAAGTATCCAACGAGGTACGCCATGACTGCGGCGCCGAGGGCTGTGGCCAGCTCAAGCGTCATCCCCAGGCGAATATCGGTGGTGTGGCGTTGCAAGTGAACCGAAGAGCTGGCGGCAGAAGTCGTGATGACTGCAACCAGGCTGGTTCCAATCGCCTGGCGTATCGGGACTCCGAAGTAGAGGGCGAGAATCGGGGTCAGCAGCACCCCGCCGCCAATGCCCGTAAGCGCGCCCAGGAGGCCAGCGACAAATCCCAGTACGAGCAGAAGAGCCATCACCATGGGAGCGGCCTCGCAATGCCGACTTCTTCCATGGAGATACTAACCGAGTAAACCTTGCTTTTCAGGGAAACAACGTGGGCAGGAAGACCCGTCCGCCGCAACTACGTCACCACCCGCGGCGACGCAGTAGCGTCCGCTTGCTCGTGCGCGTGATAGCTGGACCGCACCATCGGACCTGATTCGACGTGGCGGAATCCGAAGCGGAGAGCCTCGTTCCGCAGGTAAACAAATTCTTCTGGAGTGTAGAAGCGCGCAATCGGAAGATGATCTTTCGAGGGACGCAGGTATTGTCCGACTGTCAGGATGTCGACGCCGCGGGTTCCGAGATCGCGGAATACCTCCACCAACTCTTCACTTGATTCGCCGAGACCAACCATCACGCCGCTCTTGGTCACCATACCGGGCGAAAACTTCTTCGCATTTTCGAGCAGGGTCAGCGTACGCTCGTAGCGCGCTCCCGAGCGAACCGCGCGATAAAGCCGCGGCACCGTTTCGGTATTGTGGTTGAGCACGTCGGGCTGGGCATCAAGTACGATCCGCAGTGATTCTTCCAGGCCCTGAAAATCGGGGATGAGCACTTCGATGCGACAATCCGGTGTTAGTTCGCGGATCTCACGAATCGTCTCGGCGAAAACCCGCGCGCTGCCCAGGTTATCGTCGTCGCGGTTCACGCTGGTCACGACCGCGTGCTTCAGGCCTAGAGTGGCGACCGCCTCCGCCACACGCTTGGGCTCATCCCAATCGATCGGCTCCGGACGTCCCTTCGGCACGGCGCAAAACCCACACCGCCGCGTGCAGATGTCACCCAGCAGCATGAACGTCGCAGTCTTATGATTCCAGCACTCGCCAATGTTCGGACATTGCGCGGATTCGCAGACAGTATGCAGGCCGAGCCCGCGGGCAAGTTTCTTCAGATTGTGGAAGTTGTCTCCAACGGGAGCCTTCGCCCGCAGCCACGATGGCTTCGGCGCGCGCGCTGGAGGACTCACCTCAATCTGAATGAGTTGGGAAGTACTGGCCATCCATTCGATTCTATCAGTTGCCCTTATTTGTTGAGGAGGAACGCCCATCCGAGGGTTCGACGATAGACTCTATTATCCGTAAATTTCCAAGATTAACAGTGAGTCTAAGTTTCAACGGTTTTCCTGGACTATTGGCTTCGTTCCTAACATGCGGTGCATCAGCGGTCACAACGATTTTCGAGGAATCACCGGCAACGAAACAACTCTGAGGGTAGACGAGCCAGAGTGTCGACTCGTCCATCGGCACATGGGCATTTATCTCTTTGCGGATCTTACGGTCAAGTCCATTGATCTCGTGTGGTAGCGGGCCAGCAACCTCGAAAACTCTGATCCTGGTGTCATCGGCGGCATACAAATCCTCCAGAAAGACACGCTTGCTGTCCTCGCTCCAGAAGACTACGCCGTCACGCTCAATGGACCCCACCTTCCACCTTCTGGAGGTGCGTATATCTTGGATGTATAAGGGCGCCTCTCGTCCCGAAGGCTCAGAGCCTACGGCCGTGAATTGCCATCGCCCGTCTGGGGAGTCCACTGATCGTGTCGACCAAATATCGATGTCTAATCTCTTCGTATGGCCGTCGCACTCCGCGGCGAAACCAAGGCATGCCGCTGAAATCCAGGAGATGAGAAAAATTGCCGTGCGCCCTCGGACCATAGCTCTTTGGCGACTCAAATAGACAGAGACCGATTTCTATTCTAATGCAGGGCGAGCGCCAGATCGGTTCGAATCGAAGGACTGACATTGATCATCCCACCTCGGCCAGTCCGTAAGTGTGCTGCCAGCGCGCCCGCATCTGCACCAGCGCGCGGCTGATTTCTTCGGATGAAATCTCGGCGTTCGGCCCCGCCAGCACGCCGGCAGCTTCACGCTTCGCTGCCTCGAGCAACTGCGCGTCACGGATGATATTGGCCACGCGAAAGTCTGGCATCCCGGCTTGACGCGTTCCGAAAAACTCTCCCGGGCCGCGAAGTTCGAGGTCGAGCTCGGCGATCTTAAACCCGTCGTTGGTGTCGACCATCGCCTTCAGCCGGCGCTGGCCTTCTTCGGTGACTTTGCCGCCGCCGGTCATCAGGACGCAATACGACTTGGCCGCCCCCCGCCCAATGCGCCCGCGCAATTGATGAAGCTGCGCCAACCCAAAGCGCTCGGCGTGCTCGATCACCATGATGGTAGCGTTCGGCACATCGACGCCAACTTCGATCACAGTAGTCGCGACCAGAATCTGCAACTCGCCCTTCTGGAACATGCGCATGACCTGGTCCTTCAAGTCAGCGTCGAGGCGGCCGTGCAGCAAGCCGACTTTCAAATCGGCGAACACTTTCCCGCTGAGTTCCCGATACATCTTGATGGCGGCCTTGAGTTCGCTCTCTTCGTTCTCGGCGATAACGGGATAAACCACATATGCCTGATGTCCCGCCGCCACCTGCTTGCGGACAAAGTCCCAGACCTTCGGTGATTGATCGTCGGTAACCTGCTTGGTCACAATTGGCGTGCGTCCCGGCGGAAGTTCGTCGAGCACGCTGAGGTCGAGGTCGCCGTACAGCGTGAGTGCGAGGGTCCGTGGGATTGGGGTCGCGGTCATGACCAATACATCCGGCTCGCCGGGCTGTGGTCCGGCAGCCGAGCCTCGCTCGGCAGGACGGCCAATGGCGGCCGTCCCCACATTGTTCTCTTCACTACCTTCCCCGGACTTCTTCATCAGCTTCAGCCGCTGCATCACGCCAAAGCGATGCTGCTCGTCCACAATCACCAGACCGAGCCGGGCAAACTCGACTTTCTCCTCGAGCAGCGCGTGCGTGCCGATTACAAGCTGCGCGCTGCCTTGCGCGATATGCCGGCGAATTTCGCGCTTGCGGTCTGCCTCCAGCGATCCCGTCAGCAACACGATGCGATACCCGGCATTCTCCAGAATCCTGCGGGCGGAGAAATAGTGCTGCTGCGCCAGAATCTCCGTCGGCGCCATCAGGGCCGCCTGGCATCCATTCTCAATGGCGATGATGGCCGCTTCAAAGCCAACAATCGTCTTCCCCGACCCAACATCTCCTTGTAGCAGACGCCGCATGGGATAAGGCTTCGCCATGTCAGCCGCAATCTCTTTCAGCACCCGCTTCTGCGCCGTCGTCGGATGGAAGGGCAAAATCTTCTTGATCGCTGCCCGCACGCCGTCATCCAGGTGAAATGCGATTCCGGTCTGTGCCTTCTGCTGGCGCCGCTTCAACTCCAGTCCCAGTTCCACAAAAAACAGCTCATCGAAAATCATCCGGATGTGCGCTGGCGTGCGCGAAGACTGCAAATCCGCGAAGCTCTCACCGGGCTCGGGCCAGTGCACATTCCAGAGCGCCGCGCGGGGTGAAATCAGCCCCATGTGCGCGCGCACGGCTGCCGGAATCGGCTCCGGCAAGTCAGGCGCCAGATTGTCGAGCGCCGTCCGGATCGCTTTTCGGAACCAGCGCGGAGTCAGACGCCCGGTGGCTTCATAGATGGGAACGATGCGGCCAATTTCGAGCGACTCCGCCGCCTTCTTCTCCGCGCCGCCCTCACCATCGTCGGAGGGGTCCCCCAGAATCTCGAACTGCGGCTGGACGATCTGCAGCTCGCGCGTCCGCTGGTCTTCTTCAACCTTGCCGTACAACGCGATCATCTGCCCGGGCTTGAATTTGTCCTGCAGGTAGGTTGCGTTGAACCAGAGGCAGCGCAGGCGGGACCGCCCTTGTCCCACCGTGAGCTGAAAAATCGGGATGCTGCGCGTCCGGAAAAGCCCGGAGTTGCGCACCTCGCCCACCACGCTGGCCATCTCGCCGGCCCGTAGTTCGGAAATCCCCCGGGGGTTCAGCCGGTCTTCATAACGAAAAGGCAGATAATAGAGCAGGTCGCCGACGGTACGGATGCCCTTGGCGGCCAGAACTTCCGCGACGCGCGGACCAACTCCCTTGACGTACTGGACCGGGGTAGAGAGTTCGAGCATGCGCCTGATTCCGTGGACGGTCCGCTCTCCGCAAAGCGCGAAAAGGGGAGGCTCCGACAAGATGGTAGCAGGAGCAGATTCGGTGTGCTCGCTATGTGACGGAAACCACCAGGTGAGCACAGGTGTCTAAACCATCAGTGATGGTCAACCTGCTCCAGGCCCTGGTGGCGATCGTGCTCGGCAACGTCGTCTATTTCGTTTTACTGCCGTCGCTGCCTGCAGCCGCGCGTCACCACCCCTTTCATATGGATCTGGGTATCGTGATCGATTTCTGGTTCTGTCTGGTGGCTTACGGGCTGATCCGTACTGCCAGGAGATGGCGCTAAACCCCGGTTACTTTCGGAACCTCGGTGGTTACTCTGCGCAACGGTAGAATCCGTTGGAATGCCGAAAATTGCTGTTTTATACGACGCCGGCCAGGCTGTCCTCTCGACGTTTGACCTTGACGAGGTTCTGCAGAGAATCCTGGCGATCGCCGGCGATTATTTTCATCTGCCGAACGCCGCCATCCTCCTGCTCGACAAGGAGACGCAGCGACTCAGTGTCCGTTCCCAGGTCGGATGGGACGCCGGCAAGGACATAGTTACCCTCGAAGCCCACGAGGGGATCACGGGCGCGGCAGCATCGAAGAAGCAACCGGTCTACGCTCCCGACGTGAGTAAGGATCCGCGCTATATCTGCGCCGCCCAAACGACGCGCTCCGAACTGGCGATCCCCCTGATGGTGCGCGACGAGGTGGTGGGAGTGCTCGATTGCCAAAGCGACCGGATCAACCACTTTGACCCCGAGACGATTGAATTACTCACTCTTTTCTCGACGCAGGCTTCGATCGCGCTCGAAAACGCGCGCCTGTACACGCTGGAGCGCCAGCGCGCGCGGCAACTTCAAGCCATCAATACCATCGCGCAGCAGAGCACTGCAGTGATGGAACTGGAGGAATTGCTGATTCGGGTCTGCTCCATCATCCAGCGCGCGTTTCAGGTTTCCCACGTGTCTTTGTTCTTGCGTGAAGAAGGCGACCTGGTGATGCGGGCGCACGACGGCACTCTAACGCCCTGCTTTCCGCCGGGCGGGCGCTTTCCGGCCACGCAAGAGCCCTGGTCGCGCGTGATCGCGAGCAACGGCACGGTGATCGAAAAGGATCTGAGTTCGGCCTCCGATGCATTCCGGCTCTTCAAGGAATCTTCCTCCCGCATGAGATCCCGCTGATTTCGTTTGGCCAGACCCTCGGCGTGCTCACCCTGCACAGCGCGAAGCCCAACGCTTTTCGAGAGAGCGAATTGCAGTCGCTCGAGTCGGTGGCCGACATTTGTGCCAATTCCATTCAGAACGCGCATTACGTGGAGCGCGTCAAGCAACTCGCCTACCTCGACGGACTGACCGGTATTTTCAACCGGCGTTTCTTTGAGCTGAGGATTATGGAGGAAATTGAGCGCGCCCGCCGGTATGGAACCGGCATGGCGGTGATCATGGCCGATATCGATCAGTTCAAGCGCCTGAATGATGAATTCGGCCATCTGCTGGGCGACGAAGTGCTGCGGCAGGTGTCTTCGATCTTCCACCAGCAGGTGCGTAAGATCGACGTTGTCTGCCGCTATGGAGGAGAGGAATTCGCCGTCTTGTTGAGTCAGAGCAACGCGCAACAGGCTCTCGCCGTCGCGGAGAAACTACGCCGGCTGGTGGAGGCGTGGCAGTTTCCCGGAGTGCCCCGCACCATCACTATCAGCGCAGGCGTTGCGGCTTTCCCGACGCATGGCAAGACTCGCGACGAAATGATACGGGCGGCGGACTCTGGCCTTTATGCGGCCAAGCAGGCTGGCAGGAATCGCGTGTGCCTTTCCAATCTCGCCCAGGCCGCTTCCAGCACGCGCTAGGCCTACAGCCAGTCTGCGCTCATCTTCAGCAACTGTTCCCGCATGTGTTCCATATCTTTACGGAATTGCTGCCGCTGCACTTCGGTCTGCTTAAGAATTTCCTTTTGTTGGGTACAGACCTCTTTGCGGACCTTCTCGAAATTCTTGCGCGTGGTTTCAATCGCCAGCTCCATTTGCGGCCGCAGCCGGGCCATTTCGCTCTCCACTCCGCGCAAGTCCAGAGCAGTCTCGGCTTGAATCAGCGGCTCTGCATCGAAGCTGTCGTCCTCCAGCAGGTCACTCTGCTCTTTGCGCTCGGGCAGCGACAAACTCAGGGTCTGCTCCTTCTTGTCGCGAACCACTCCGACATTCACCGAGTTGCCGCTGCGTGACTTCACCGCGTGCGAAAAGTCACTGATGTCATGGACCGACTGGTCGTTGATCTTGACGATTACGTCTCCGGCGCGGAAGCCCGCCTTCTCGGCGCGGCTGCCCTTCTCCACCGATCGCACCAGCACCCCGTTGCCATTCTTTACTCCGAAGAAGTCGCCCAGTTGTTGCGTGATGTTCTCCACCATCAGGCCGCTGCGCGCCGACGATGTGACTACCACCATGTTCATCGAGGGAATGTCGATGTCGGGAACGTGAATTTCCGGGATATTGATGTGTATGTCCGGTTTGGGGCCAGCCCAGGCAAATTCCTTGTGCTTATCGGCAAGCTGAACTTTCACTGTTACCGGCTGACCGTCGCGGCTCAGCCCAAGCGAGATCATGCGGCCCGGCGGGGTCTCATGGATCATGCGCCGCAACTGGACCCCACTTTCGATCGTCGTCCCGTTCATGGTCAGAATGACGTCGTGCTCCTTGATGCCGGCCTTTCCGGCCGGAGCGTCCTGATCGACCATCGTCACCTCAACGCCCTGTTCCTCTTTCAGCTTCAAAATGCCAAGGCGCTCGCTGGTGACATCGACAATGTCGACGCCCAGGTAGGAACTCTTCTCGCTGTCTTCACCGCCGAACACCCACGGCTGGCCCGTATTCTGATCGTACGACCACTTCTGTGCAGCATGCGAGAAGGTGAGCAGTAATGGCATCAAAGCGACGCTAATCATCAAGTGTTTGCGCATGGTCATTCCCTCAAAGAGCAATTGTTGATTTTTTGATTGTTGATTTTGTGATTGAAATCCGATCTCCCGGGTGTTCAATCACAAAATCAACAATCATCAATCAACAATCAAGAATTCAGTGGCTTGCCCGCTTGATACAGATATCTCCCGTCGATGTGTGCACCTTTAACATCGGCCCCCCGCCATTCAGCCGGCCTTCGGCAGTGAGCGTCTTCGGACCCCACTGCCCGCCTTCGCTGCTGACGTGAATATCCGGGAAATCCGACGTGATCTGGTGCCCGTTGCCCATATCAACGCTGGCGCGAACGTTGATGGCGACGTCGGAGGCGATGTATACCGTGATGTCACCCGCGCCGGTCTCCAGATCGGAATCGTGACGTTCCGCGCCGGTATTCACCAGCTTCACAGTAATTCCGCCGGCCGCGGTTTCCGCCCACGCGGAAGGAACGCCATAGAGTTCAACGCCTCCGCCGCCGGTTTCGGCATGTACATGTCCTTTGGCCGAGGTCAGCCGGATGCTGCCACCACCGGTTTCGATTTCCGCTGGACCGCCAACGTCGCTGACGTCCACACTTCCGCCGCCCGTCGTTGCCTTCACCTTGCCATTGCAGTGGCGAACCGTAATGCTGCTACCGCCAGTCTCGATCACCGCACCCTGCGCGCAGGATTGAATCTCTATGCTGCCTCCGCCGGTCTCGGCAATCAGTTTGCCGTTCGCCTGTCGCACTTCGATCGAACCACCGCCGGTGTGCAATCCTATATCGCCGCTCACGGTGCCGACGTCAATGGAACCGCCGCCCGTTTCGGCGCTCACGCCTCCACCGATGTCGTCCAGATGCATGCTTCCGCCGCCGCTTTGCGCTTCAACCCGGCCACCGACGCCGGAAGCGTCCACGTTGCCACCTTCGGTTTCCAGCTTCACCAGCGCCATCTCGCGCGGAACCATCACCGAGAACTCGCCGGAGAAATGTCGGGGATGTTTCCCACCCTGCCAGTCTCCCACGATCCACGCGGTATCGCCCTTCACATAAGCCGTTACTTTGTACTGCTCGAATTGCCTGCGGGCTTCCTGCTCCGAAGAATTGCCAAAACGAGTATGAACAACGTAATTGATGCCTTGCTGCTGCCCGCCGCGTACTACCACCGAGCCCATATCAACCTTGACTCTCAAGATCTTGACCGCAGTCAGCGACCCTGTGACTTCCTGTGCCCAGGATCCGCCCTCGCGGGACACCCGTGTTTCCTGCGCCTGGCTTTCCGAAAGAAAGCCCACGGACGCAATCAGGGCCAGCACTGTGGCCAACCCGACGACTTGTAAACTTCGTTTCAATTCAACCACCTCGATTCTCGCTATCAACCTGCGACTTATTTTGTAGCTTCGGACTGGGTGCCCCATTTCTCGCGCGCCTTTTGCGCGAGAAGTGGGGGGTTTGCCCGCCCTTTAATCAATCTCCGGCAACTGCGCCAGCATCGTCCGCGCCTGCGACTTGATGTAGGTGCTTTGATCTTTCGCCGACAGCGCCATCAACACGCCGCGTACGCTGCCGTCGGCCTTCACCGGCTCGATCAGCCGCAACGCTTCAATCCGGATACCTTGATTGGAATCATTCACCAGCGCGCGCAACACAGCGTCGCGAACGTTGGTGTCCTCCTTCACGTAATTGCCCAAGGCATCCAATGACTTCAGCCGCACTCCCGGATTGGTGTCATTCTGCAGCGCATACATCAACGCCTCGCGCACCTGCAGGTCGCTCGACCTCTGCGCCAGCAAGCCAACAGAGTCCACGCGTACGCCGGAGTTGTAGTTGTTGCGCGCCGCGAACAGCAGGAGTTCCTGAACCTTCTGATCGTTCAGCGGCCCTTCGTATACCTGCGGGGAAACGGTGTTGTACTTGATGTTGACCTGATTGGTGCCGGGGTCTTGAGTGATGGAATTGATGCCGGCGATGGAAGCTTCCTGCGGTGGGACAACGTTAACTCCGGGACCGTGGGGAACACTGTGAGGCATTCTGTAGGCGGTCAACATCCCGCCAGAGAATCCAAGAATCAGAATGACCGAGGCCAGCGCGGGAGAGAATCGTACTTGCCGCAGCCAGATCGCCGGGTCGAACACCAGCCGGTGCCACCACGCGCCTTGCTGGACAGTCTCCAGCCCTTCCTGCAACCGCATGCGCGACGACGCCAGCAGATTCGGCGTCGGATCAGCGGCGCGATCCTGCGCCAGCAGGGCGTGGAAATCCTGCTCCGCCTTCAGTTCGGCCGCGCAGTCCTCGCAGCGGGCTACGTGCTGCTCCAGTTCATGGCGCGCGTCATCCGCCAGTTCGCCGTAAACCTGAAGCACGATATTTTCTCGAACCCATTCACACTTCATAATTGCCTCTTCGAGTCCGGAGTCCCGAGTCCTGAGTTGGGAGTCATCGACTCACAACTCGCGACTCGGACCTCGCGACTAATCACCTCATATCCGCCAGCGCCCCACGCAACTTCTGCGTGGCCCGGAAGAGCGTATTCTTGGCGGTCTCTTCCGTCGTATGCAAAATCTCTCCCACGGTGCGCAGTTTCAACCCGTGGTAATGCTTCAGCTCAAAAACCATGCGTTCGCGGGGCGTAAGCTTCTCCAGCGCTCCGGAGATTCGCGCGCCTAACTGGCGCCGCATCAAATCGCGCTCCGGATTCGCTCCGGCGCGCCCATCCGCCACCTGATCCAGCAAGTCGTACTCGCCGCCGTCAGCGTCTTTCGCGACCGGCGCGTCTTCTTTGCGCACAGTCTTCTTGCGCAAATGATCGAGACACAAGTTGGTCACGATCCGGTAAATCCATGTGTAGAAGGAACACTCGAACCGGAAACTTCCGATGTTCTTGTAGGCCTTGAGAAAGGCGTCCTGATACACGTCCTGTGCGTCGTGCTCAGTTCCGGTGAGGTGAAGAGCCAGCCGCAGCACTGCCTGGTCGTAGTGACGCACGAGTTCCTCGAAGGCAGCGCGGTTTCCCTGCTGCGCCTCCCGGATGAGCATCGTGTCATCGATGCGGCGATCTTGGGTTTGGCGTTCTAGCCCAGCCATGCAACCCCGCGTGGGGTTCTGGTTCTTGCTGACTCTCTCTGTTAACTCACTCGCTCTCGAGTGGGCCCGCCCGCCAACCGCAAGTGATACTGCCCAAACACCGGCCGGCATTGTCGCTATGTCCTCTACCTGCCCGGTTTTAAAGTCTTCCGGGCTTGCATTGGAATAGACGGAGAATCAGCGGAACCGTGAGCAGAAATTATAGGCCGTACAGGGTATTTGTGGGGAGCCTAGGTGATTCTGGGACAAAGATTTAGGGGGAAACAGAACAGCGGGGCACAGAGTGGCGCTACGGTTTGGCAGCGAAAATGCCCTAATTGTGAGGCAGATTGACTGGTGTACAGGGGAGTGAACCAGATCGAGTAAACAGGAGCCACGGATCTTCACGGATTAGAAGAAAGAGGTCAAAAGAACCATCCGTGAAAATCCGTGAAGATCCGTGGCCAATTCGCCGCTATTCCGTCACCGGTTCCTTCTCGATTACAACCTTCAAGTGCGCGGTCACGTCCTTGTGCAGCTTCACCGGGACGGTGAACTCGCCCAGGGTCTTCAGCGGTTCGTGCAGCTGGATCTTGCGGCGATCGACGTTGAAGCCCTTCTTGGTCAGCGCGTCGCCGAGGTCGCTCGACGTCACCGATCCAAACAGCTGATCGTTCTCGCCCGACTTGCGCGTGAACGTCACCGACACGCCGTCGAACTGCTTCGCCAGTTCCTCGGCCTGGGACTTCTCTTTGGCCGAACGTCGGACGGAGGCAGCCTTCATCTGTGTGATGACGGCCTTGTTGCCTTCATTGGCCTCAATGGCCAGCTTGCGCGGCAGAAGAAAGTTCCGCCCATATCCTTCAGCAACCTTCACCACGTCGCCGCGCGCTCCCAACTTCGCTACGTCTTCTTTGAGAATGACTTCCATGGATGACTCCAGTGTCGATCAGATTTCTGCGGCCGTGCCGCCCGATTATTGTTGATTGCTGATTTTTGATTGTTGATTGAAACCCAATTTCGTCCGACGTGGGATTTTCAATCAGCAGTCAAAAATCAACAATCAACAATGTTTCTCCTAGCTTGCCCGTCCCGCGAACGGCAGCAGCGCGATGTTGCGCGCCTGCTTGATTGCGGAGGACAGCCGATGCTGGTGCGGCGCGCAGACGCCCGTCAGGCGCCGCGGCACGATCTTGCCGCTTTCGGCCACGAACTGGCCGAGCATCCGGTAGTCCTTGTAATTGATGTCCTCGATTTTTTCGACGCAGAACTTGCATACTTTCTTGCGCCGGAAAAACTTGCGCCCGCCCGCTCCGCCTTCGCGCGGGGGGCCGCCGGGTCCGCGGCCACCACCACCAAATCGGGGACGATCTCCGCCCGGCCTTCCGCCTTCACTCCGCGCCGGCCTCTCGCTCGGTGCCGCCGCTTGCTCTGGTGCTTTCGTTTCGTCTGCCATAACTCAACTCTCCTTAATGTCGTTGCGACCCACCGCAAGGGGTCAGGGATCAGAGGTCAGGGGTCAGCAAAAGCTCCTAGAGGGAACCGGAATCAACTGACCCCTGACCCCTGACCCCTGGCCCCTCGTTTTACGCCGTCGCCGGAGTCTCCGCCGCAGGCGCTGCCGGTGCTTCTGGAGCGGCGGCAGCAGGCTGCGCGCTGACTTTTTTCTTGGCGTCGCGCAGCTTCTTGATCTTGTCCAGGCGCTTCTGTTCCTCATCTACACGCACGGTGAGGAACTTGATGACCGGCTCAGTCACGCGGAGACGGCGCTCCAGTTCGTGAATCACCGGGCCACCGCCCTCGATGACCATCAGCACGTAGATGCCGTCGTGGAAGCGCCGCACGGTGTAAGCCAGGCGCCGCTTGCCCATCTTTTCGACTTTGACCACGTTGCCGCCCGACGGGGGCACAACCGATTGCAGCGTCGAAATCAGTTTGTCCAGATCCTCGTCCGTCATATCCGGCCGGACGATGAACATCAGCTCATAAGTACGATTCATTCGTTTCTCCAAACCTTGGCCACGGATCTCACGGATAAACCTTTAAGGATTTGTTTCCAATCCGTGTGAATCCGTGCTCATCCGTGGCTAATCTTTTTCTTCGTCTGGTTCCTTGCGGTTAAAGCGATTCATCGCCGCCGCCGGACCATCCTTCAAAATCACCTTCACCGCTTCTTCCGCGGTGTCGAGAATTCCGTCCACCACTTCCAGTTCTTTCTTCTTCATCGGAGCCAGCAGGTACTCGGCGCCGTCTCCCACCTTGCGCTCGGGTGCGACGCCAATCCGAATCCGCAGGAAATCCTGCGTGCTCAGCGCACCGATGATCGACTCGATGCCGTTGTGCCCCGCCGAACTACGCCGCGTATGAATCCGCAGCGTGCCCAGCGGAAAATCCAGTTCGTCCTGAATCACAACCAGGTCCGACTCGGGCGTGGCCTCGTACTCCCGCAACAACTCCCGCACCGCGACGCCACTCAAATTCATGAACGTTTCAGGCTTGGCCAGCAGCACCATCTGATCGGCGATCACGGTTCGCGCCGTCAGTGCCCGGCACTGCCGGTTTCTCACTTCCACTCCCAGATTTCCGGCGATGCGATCAATCGCCAGAAAGCCCAGGTTATGCGGCGTGAACTGATATTCGATTCCGGGATTGCCGAGACCCACGATCAGTTTCACGCCAGCAGAATCGCCTCCGAAACCCACCTGGCCACCGATTTTCACGGATCTTCACCGATAGACCAAAGAATTGTGCTCTGATCCGTGCGAATCCGCGTTGATCCGTGGCTAAGCTATTTCTTTTCCTTCTTCTCAGCCTTCTCCGGCTTTTCGGCCGCAGCCTCGCCCTCTTCCTCGGTCTCCTGCTTGCCCTTCTTGATGACTTCAGGCTCGGCCGGAGCAGCCGCTTCCGCAGCCGCCGCATCAGGCGCAACCACAACTTCTTCTTTCACCGAGGTTACGTGCGCAACCGGCTGGTTCGCATCGGTCAGGAACTTCAGCTTGTCCGAATGCGGCAGGTCCGAAACGCGCAGAACCTTGCCAAACGTAAGCTGGCTGACGTCGGCATCGATGTGGCTCGGAATGTCCGCGGGCAGGCACTCGATTTCGACTTCGCGCAGCATCTGCTCCATGATGCCGCCCTCCTGCTTCACGCCGGCAGCTTCGCCGACCAGGAAGATGGGCACGCTCACTTTGAGAACTTTGTCGAGCGCGATGCGCTTCAAATCGATGTGCAGCAGGCTGCCCTTGATCGGCTCGTACTGCCAATCGACGATCATGGCTTTGGTCTTCTCGCCATTGAGCGCGAGATCAAAGATCGTGTTGTGTCCGGTCTCCGAGTTCAGAATCCGCGTCACTACCCGCGGATCGACGCTGATCGAGACCGAGTCTTTGCCCGCGCCGTACACCACGGCCGGAATCTTCCCATCACGCCGCACGCGGCGGGCGTCATTCTTCGTGCCCGCGTCCCGTGTCTGAGCTTCCAATACGTTTGTTTCCAGTGCAGTCGCCATAAATGTCAATTCCTATCTAAGAATCAGCGATGAGCTTGGAGCGGCGAGCCGCGAGCAAACCTGGTTGCTCATAGCTCAATGCTCATGGCTCACAGCTCAAATAAACAACTTACTGACCGAAGTCTCTTCGTGATTGGCCTGAATCGCCCGGCCAATCAATCCTGCAATCGAGAGGACGTTGATCTTTCCGCCCTTCTCAGTTCTCGCCGCATCTGCCGCGGCGGTCAGAGGGATCGTGTTCGTGACCACCACTTCCTTGATCACCGAGTTGCGGATGTTTTCCACCGCCGGACCCGACAGCACGGCATGCGACGCACACGCGTAAACCTGGGTGGCGCCATTGTCGATCAGCGCTTTCGCCGTCTTCACCAGCGTTCCGGCCGTGTCGATCAAGTCGTCGATGATCAAGCACGTCCGCTGGTGGACGTCGCCGATCACATGCATGATCTCGGCCACGTTCATCTCGACGCGCCGCTTGTCGACGATGGCCAGGGCCGCGTCCACTTTCTTCGCGAAAAACCGCGCCCGCTCCACGCCGCCCGCATCCGGCGAAACCACCGTCAAGTCCGGCAACGCCAACTTGCGGAAGTGATCCACCAGCACCGGCGAAGCGAACAAATGATCCACCGGGATGTTGAAAAATCCCTGCAACTGCGGCGTGTGCAAATCCACAATCAACGCCCGGTGCGCCCCTGCCGCCGTCAGCAAATCGGCGACCAGCTTCGACGAGATCGGGCTCCGCGGCTTGTCTTTCCGATCCTGCCGCGCATAACCGAAGTACGGAATCACCGCCGTGATGCGCCGCGCCGACGCGCGTTTCAGAGCGTCGATCATCAGCAGCAACTCCATCAAGTGCTCGTCCACCGGACGGCAGGTCGGCTGCATCACGAATACGTCGGCCCCGCGCACGTTCTCCTGAATCTGAACGTAGCACTCGCCGTCGGCAAAGCGCGTGACTTGCGCCTGCCCGCGCTGCATCCCGAGAAAGTGGCAGACCTCCTCGGCTAAGGGCTCGTTCGCCGTGCCGCTGAAGATCTTGAACTTTTCGTCGGTCCGTTGTCGCTGCTTCCGTTCCGGCTTTTCGTCGGTCACGGGTAGACTCTTTTTCTCAACTTTTTCGCTCGTCTTGTCGGTCGGCGTGACTAAAGTAGCCATGGTTGTCTCTGGGCTCCTGGCTTGCTCTTAGCCTCTAGCTCTTACATTTTCTGGCTGGGCCGCTAGGATTCGAACCTAGACAAAGTGCTCCAAAGGCACTTGACCTACCATTAGTCGACGGCCCAGTAAACCATTGTTGACTGATGAATGTTGATTGTTGTTGAGCCCCCAAACGGGGGACTCTATTGTCATGCAACAATCCAATTTCAACAATCAAAAATTCGCCGACTCAACTCGTGTGGCGACGGCCGCCTCGGCCGTCCAAGCGAAGGCAAAGCCGAGCGCCCCCGACCACGAACCTAGGCCGCGGCTGCGAAAACCCGCCGCCAGTAAGCCGCCCGCGGCACCGTCGCAGTCGCCTGCGCCGCCCAACCGAGCTTTCGGAGCCTGGTCACCGCCAATGCCGCCGCCGGCTTTGAGCCAAACAGCCCATACAGCGTCGACCCGGACCCCGACAACGACGCATACTTCGCGCCCGCGCGCACCAAGGCGCTTTTGGCCTCACCTAGTTCGGGATACTCAGGAAAGACGACTTGTTCAAAGTCGTTCTTGATCCCAGCCCGGTCAAGCCGGAGAAGCGGATTCCCGGCCCGGCCCCTTCGTTCTAACAAATCGGAAGGAGCACTGGAGTACAGCCCGCTCAGCCACGCCGACAACCCAAGGCCAAGCTCATTCATTCTATCGGACGGTGTGGATCGCGTCAATTTCAAGTGGTCGGTGCCGGCAGCGCCACTGCTCGTGTAGGGACGGACGCCTTCGTCCGTCCGTGCCGAGCGAAGCTCGGCGGGCTTTGGGCTTGAGACCTCGTCAGCACTCGCCCCGTCCAACCCCTCGCGGGCGGAAGCGCCCGCGCCACACAAGCGGTCCCATGCCGCAAAGGCCTTCGGGGTCGACACTCCCACCACCGGTGTCACCACAACGCACGCGATCGCCGGCAAATCCTGCAGTGGATAGACCTGCTCACCCCGCCCCACTCCGAGCACAGTCCCGCCCACCAAGAACAGTGGCAGGTCCGAGCCTACCTCCGCGGCAATCCGCAGCCTTTCCTGCGCTGGGAAAGCCTTCTTCAGGGCTCTCTCCAGCCCCAACAAAGTCGCGACCGCGTTCGCCGAAGCCCCGCCGAGCCCGCCTTGAACGGGCAACCGCTTCTCAATTTCGACGATGACCCGTCCCTTCGCCCGCAGGGCCTGCATCGCCCGCTCGACGATGCGAAAGCAAGTATTCGACTCATCCTGCGGCACCCGCGGATCGGCGCAACGAATCTCGATTCCCGCCCCACGCCCTACGCTGACCCGAATCACATCATGCAGCCCGATCGTTTGATAGACCGTCAGCAGTTCATGAAAGCCGTCCGTGCGCGGCGCACCGATGCGCAGACCGAGATTGATTTTCGCGAACGATCGCACCGTGACAGTCATGGACGAATGATTGTAAAGTCTCACTTGCCCTTTGACGAAACACTTCACATGCTCTCACGCTCCAAGGCGCCACTACTTCTAATCGGCGTCGCTCTTGGGATCGGCGTCCTCGCGCTTCTCCTGCCGCCGATCCCGCAGCCACTCTCCTACCACAACTTCGCCGACCACCGCGGATGGCTCGGCATTCCCAACTTCGGCGACGTCGCCTCGAACGTTCCGTTCGCCATCGTTGGACTCTGGGGCTTGATCTTTCTCTTCAGTCCGGGAGGAAAACGATTCTCCGATCCCCGCGAACGCTGGCTCTACCTGTTCATGTTCGCCACCCTAATTCTCACCGCCTTCGGTTCCGGCTACTACCATCTCGCCCCCGACAATGCCCGCCTGGTTTGGGACCGCATCCCCATCATGATGGTCTTCATGGCGCTGCTCGCGGCCGTCGTCGCTGAGCGCGTCAGCGTTCCTGCAGGACTCGCGCTTTTTCCCATCTTTGAGATTGTAGGAGTCGCCAGCGTTCTGGTATGGCGCGCCGGGGAACTGAGAGGCCACGGCGATCTCCGGTTCTATGCTGCTGTGCAGGTCTACGCTATCCTCATTCTGCTTCTCGCGCTGTTATTTCCGCCTAAATACACTCGCGGCTCTGACTTGGCTGTTGTAGTCGGCTTCTATGCCCTGGCCAAAATTCTCGAAGAATGCGACCGGCAGGTCTTCGCGCTGGGACACCTCGTTAGTGGACACACACTCAAGCACCTTGCAGCCGCTACGGCCGGCTACTGGATTCTCCGAATGCTGATGAAACGAGATTTTGCGTTTTGAAAGATCCGCGTTGATCGGCGTCAATCCGCGGCGAAAGAAGTTGATCCGCCCGGCTGTGTGTAGAATAAGTTGAATGTCCCAGGCAGCCCCAGCCATCACACGGAGTCCGGCGGAAGTCGTCCAGCTTACCCCGGTTTCTCAGGCGCCAAACGGCGTCTGCTACGCCAGCGCGGGCGAGATCGCCGTCAACTCGTTCGACCTGGAGCGCATGATCGCTGCCGTTCCCACGCGCATCGCCAGCGCGCTGGACCGCAAAGCCTACTACTTCGTACCGCTCACTGTCAGCCAGGGAGACGAGACGCTCATCGCCGATCGCTATGATGTCGCGCTCAGCGACAATGCTGTCTGCCACCGCAACCTGAATCTCGGTGACTCGCAGTGCGTCTTCATTTCGACCCGCCTGATGGACGACAAGTTTTCCGTGGCCTTTGAGTTCTACATCAATGTAGGCCACGCCCTGGTCGAGCGAGCCGGCGTGTCCAAGGAGTTTAGCGAACTGGCGTGGACGCAGGTTGAAGCCGGAGTTCGCGGCGAAACGTCGCTCGATGCCTGGGAGGCGCGCAAGCTCGCCACCGCCGACAATCCCGACGCCGAGCGCTTCAAGAACGAGTATCTCGAAACCACATTCTCCGACACGATCTCTATCTACCTGCTCTCGCTGTATCTCGACGTCGACTACTACGATCTGCGCGAGCGCGACTACCCGCTGCTGGCGCCATCCGCGTTAGCCGAGCGGCTGCGCAAGATCGCCGAACTTTTCCCGCCCAATAGCGGATTCGAATTCGCGATCCTCTACAAGCGGCGAGGATAGACTTCGAGACGCAGGATTTCATGGCTGCCGCTTCCGCATCCCGCCACCCGCGCTGGTACAGCATTCCGCTGCGCGTCCTGGTCGTGACGTTCATCGGAACCTTGATCTGCTTCGCGGTGAGTTTGTTGTTAGCTATCGTGGGCACTGTGATCGTCTCGGCGGTGCGCGGCGTTCATCCCGACATGCGTATCGCCTACCGCCTGATCGCGCTGCCGATGGCGCTGGTCGCGGGAGGAATCATTTTCGTGCTGACTGTGATCATGGAAGTTCGCAACTACCGGCAGACCAAAACCTTGTCGGCGATTGAGAGGATGAGCTAGGCGTGCCACCGCGGATCGCCATCCCGATGCCGCACTCGACCGACCGCGAGTACGGCGAGCGTGCCATCCCGCAGTTCGAACGCGCCGTCGCGCTGGTGGGCGGAGAACCAGTTCGCATCCTGCTCAACCAAACGCCCGGGGAGATCAAAAAGGTGATCGACGGCTGCGACGCAGTGCTGCTGCCCGGCAGCAATGCCGACATCGACCCGGCAAGATTCAAGCAGGAACGCTCGCCGCACACTGCGAAAGCCGATCCACGTCGCGATGATGTTGACGTTCTCTTGCTCGACGATGCTTATACCCGCCGAAAGCCCGTTCTCGGCATCTGCTACGGCCTGCAAAGCCTGAACGTCTACCACAAAGGGTCGCTGATTCAGCACATTCCCGAGTTCCTTCCCGAAGAGACACGAACGAAAGTGAATCACGAGGCGGGGAAGAAGGTAGCCGTTGCGCACACGGTCGAAGTTGACCGCAACTCCTACCTGGCTCGAATTGTTGGAGGTAACCCTGACCGGGCAAGGCAGGGCTTAAGCCGTGCCGGTGATGGCCACGCGGCGGATCGGGCTTTAGCTCCCGAGGGAAGCCCGCTCGTCGTGCCGGTGAACTCTTCGCACCATCAGTCGGCAGACGCGATCGGCGAGGGCTTGCGCGTCGTCGGCCATTGTCCCGACGACGGCATCATCGAAGCCCTGGAAGGAACCGCCCAGGATCACTTCGTACTGGCGGTGCAGTGGCACCCCGAGCGTTCGGTGGACGACGATGCCGCGTCACGCAACATCTTCCGTGCGCTCATCGACGCCGCGCTCGGAAGATAACGCGCGCGCTCTAGCGCTTCTTTTTCTTCACCACTCTTTTCGGTGTTTTCCTCTTTTCGAGCAGCACCACGGCGTGCGCGATGGCGGCGTTGTCAAGATTGAGGCCTTCCGGAGTCTTCGCCTTCAGCCCTACGCAGTCGCAGTGAATGCCCAGCAACTCCGCCACGCGGGTGCGAATCGCCGCCGCGTGCGGTCCGATCTTCGGGGCGGCCAGGATCATGCTGGCGTCGATATTGGAAATGGCGTATCCGGCGTCGCGCACGCGCTTCAACGCCTCTCGCAAGAAGATGACGGAGTCCGCGCCCTTCCACTTCGGATCCGAAGGAGGAAACAGAGCCCCGATGTCCGGCGCTGCAATCGCGCCCAGTAGCGCGTCGGTAATGGCGTGCAGTAGCACATCGCCGTCGGAATGGCCGCCGAGTCCCTTGTCATGCGCGAGCGTAACGCCGCCGATCTTCAGTGGAATCCCCGGCCGGAATTCATGAGAGTCAAAGCCGTAGCCGATCCTCATGCGGAAGCCTTAGCCACGGATTCACACGGATTTCCACGGATCTTTTTTCTTTCATTATCGAAAAGAAAGCGGCGAAATTGGGGACGTACTCCGAAGTTCAGCAACAAGCCGACCTCGATGTCCGTTGCTCGGAGATAATGCAGTAATTGCGCCTCGTGGGCTTTTTCAAGGCTGCGTGCCGTCTTCAGTTCCAGCAGAATTGTACCTTCCACGGTCAAGTCTGCGAAGTATTGGCCCGCTTTTCTTCCGCGAAACCAGACAGGCACGGGGACTTCCCGGTCGACGGCGAGTCCTGCATCTTTCAACGCGATGACCATTGCCTCAGCGTATGTCGATTCGAGAAATCCATATCCGAGCTCGTTGTAGACGTCGTAAAAGATGCCGATGATCTTTTCGGTCAACTCCGAATGCTTGAGGCCGGCCTGAGAGGTTTCCATCACTGCCCAGTCTATCCCGCTCGGTAAGGGGTTATCCGTGGTGATCCGTGCAAATCCGCGGCAATCCGTGGCTTACTTCCTTAAATAGAACTCCGCCAGCTCCATGTCGCCGGGGTTGGTGATCTTAATGTTTCTGGGGGAACCCATCACCACGGCGACCTCGTGGCCGGAACGTTCGGCGAGCGAGGCTTCGTCGGTGCCCATAAATCCGTCGGCCGTGGCTTCGTCGAACGCTTTCTTGATCACGTCATACCGGAATCCCTGCGGCGTTTGCGCCAGGACGATGCCGGCTCGGGGGATCGTCGCCTTGACGATTGCGCCCTCTGACGTGCGTTCGACTTGTTTGACAGTATCGACGGCAGGAAGGCCGGCGATGGCGGCACCATACTTCCTGGCCGCCTCAACCACCTCCTGGATGATCTCGCTCGAAACCAGCGGCCGTACCGCGTCGTGTACCAACACAATATCTTCGGGCGCCGCCGTAATCGCGCTGAGGGCATGCTCAACCGATTGTTGGCGATGCTCACCGCCGGTCACGAATTCCACTTTCTTCTGGAGCACCTCGCGGGCTTCACTTTTCAGCCGTTCACGGAAGCCTGCGATTTCGCTTTCACGCAGAGCCACCCAGATTTCATTCACCACCGGGGTCGCGGCAAACTTGCGCAGCGTGTGGATGAGGATCGGCGTGCCGGCGAGTTCCGTGAACTGCTTCGAAGCATGCGGCCTCTTATCCTTCGCATCCTTGGCGCTGGGCATGGGCGCCATGCGCGTCCCCAGGCCTGCAGCCGGAATGATCACAACAACCTTCATGGCGGGTTGTAAGTATACGAGTGCGGGAGGCGGGAGTTCAAATCAGGCGGAAACGCTCGCATGGCATTCACCACCAAGGACACGAAGGATCACGAAGGATTCGATAAGCAAGTGTTTCTTCCTTCATGTCCTTTGCGGCTACGCGCTCGGCTTCGTTTCAACCCCAGCAGTGGGAACCGGGGTGGGCGGCGCTGGCACCGGCACCGCCACCGGCGGCGCTGAGGGCACCGGAGCCGGCTGGCGCGAATAAGCCGCGCGCTCGTCCCACTTGCCAAAGATCATCTTTCCGGCAGTCGTCTGCAAGACCGACGTCACCGAGACGTCGATAGTCTTGCCGATCATTTTGCGCGCATTGTCGACGACCACCATCGTTCCATCGTCCAGATAGGCAACGCCCTGGTTGTATTCCTTCCCTTCTTTCAGGATGAACACGCGCATGGTCTCGCCGGGCAGCACGATCGGTTTCAGCGAATTGGCCAGTTCGTTGATGTTCAACACCTCAACGCCCTGCAACTGCGCCACCTTGTTCAGGTTGAAATCGTTGGTGATGATCTTGCCCTCGTACAGTTTCGCCAGTTCGATCAGCTTCAGATCGACCTCGCGGATGGCGGGGAAATCATCTTCCACAATCTGAATCTGCAGGGTAGCGACTTTCTGCAAGCGTTGCAGGATGTCGAGTCCACGGCGGCCGCGATTGCGCTTGAGCGAGTCGGCGGAGTCGGCAACCAGTTGCAACTCACGCAAGACGAACTGCGGGGTGACGATCACGCCGTCGAGGAAGCCGGTCTCGGCAATGTCGGCGATCCGGCCGTCGATAATGACACTGGTGTCGAGGATCTTGTAGCTCTTCTTGCTTTGCTTCTCGCCGCCGAAGATCCCTCCCAGCGCAGCCAGGTTGAGCAGATCGCCCTTGTTCGCCCCAACCACCAGGCCGACGTAGGCCATCAGCAGCATGACCAGGATCTGAAGAAAGCTCTGGGTATGTCCCTCAGGCACACTGCTGCGGATCACCAGCGCGAACAAGTAGGCTCCGCAGATTCCCAGGATGCTGCCGATGGCGGCGCCGATCAGCCGCTTGAGACTGACGGTGCGGAGCTTCCACTCGAAAAAGACAATGGTCGCGCCAATGAAAGCGCCGATGCCCGCATCCACTGCCGCCGGCCGGCCGAAGGGTTGAATTACGTAGCACGTAGCAGCTACAACAACGACAAAAAGAAGACGTACGAAAATGATATCCACGGTCGACCTCCCCGCGGATGCAGCTTTCCCTTTGATACTGGGGCGGTGCACCCGTGCCTTTTCCACGCCGCCCCGGGCGCGAACCGGCCTTTCACATGCGGGGCGCGCATGAATTAGGGGAATGAGTGTACGCCCCGTTCCGGCCCAAACTGGGGCGAGGCCGGACGATCAGTAAGCCAACGCCAAGAGTATATACCTGCCCGGAAGTCGAAGAAACTGGCTGGGAACTTCTGACCCATGGTTGGACGGCCCGTTTGGTGAGGTGGACGATTTTGGCGTCCTGGACTCGAACGACGTTGCGACCGAAAGCCAGCCAGAGCATCTTGTGGGTTCTTTGCGCACCAGGGACAGGCGGGGCTAGACTCTCTGGCATGAAAGCATTGGTCATCACCAGCTTGTCCGGTCCGGATTCACTCAAAGTTCAGAATGTTCCTGAGCCAAGCGCAAAAGCAGGGCAAACCCTCGTCCGCGTGGCGGCGGGAGGTTTGAATTTCGCCGACTTCATGACCTCGAAAGGCGGCTATCCCGGGACGCCTCCACCACCGCTGGTTGCCGGGCGGGAGTTCTCGGGAGTAGAAGAAAAGTCGGGGCGGCGGGTCATGGGATACGCGCAATGGGCGGCCTTTGCGGAGAAGACCGCGGCCTACGAAACCCTGCTGTGGCCAGTTCCGGCGCAGTGGACCGACGAACAGGCCGCTGCGTTCCCGGTCAACTACTTCACGGCCTATCTCGGATATTGGCAGGCTGGCATGATAGAACCGACCCCGGGCGGTCGGACGCACCGCGTCCTCATCCACGCAGTTGCTGGAGGTGTCGGGACCGCCGCGGTGCAGATCGGGCGTTTGCTGGGGGTGGAGATGTATGGAACGTCGTCGTCCGAAGAGAAGCTTGCCCGCGTGAAAGAACTCGGCTTGCAGCACGGCATCAACTACAAGCGTCACGATTACGAAGAAGTCGTGAAGAATCTGACGCACGGCGAAGGCGTCGACGCAGTGTTCGAAATGCTTGGCGGCGAGCATACCGCCAAGAGCTTGCGTTGCCTGCGTGATTTCGGACGCGTGATCCAGTACGGCACCGCCACCGGACACTCTCCGAAACTCGATTTGCGCGCGATGTACGCGAAGTCGGGCAGCGTGCAAGGCTTGTGGCTGACCTACCTCTCGCAGAAACCCGAGATCATGGAGCCGGCGTGGCGGCAGCTCTCCGAGTGGATTGGGCAGGGCAAGCTCACTCCGCAGATCGGGCACGTGCTGCCGCTGGAGCGGGCGGTAGAGGCGTACAAGCTGCTCGAAGACGGGAAGAATTATGGGAAGGTTGTGCTGAAGATCGCGTGAGGTTGTAAACGTGTGGGCGCGGGCGACCCGCCCGCGTGTCATATGAGGAGCATCAGCTGCGCCGCTGTCATTCGCGCGCGAATACCCACTCTTCGCTCACCAGGAAATTGGCCAGCGAGCACAACACGATCGCGATGCCATTGGCGAGCAAATAGTTCATATGCCCCTGGCCGACCATCACTTTCATCAACGCCAGGTTGCCCAGGATCGAGACTACGCCGGTGGTCAGATTAAACCTCGCGAATCTGAGAAGGGACCGGCGCCACGACGTCTGCACCCGGTCTACCCAGGTGAACTGTTCATGCCAGACGAAGTTGTGGACGACCGCGGCCTCGACGGCAATTGCAGTCGCGACTAGATAGTCAAAGTGCAGCAAGCTCTTCAGCAGGAACAGCGCGGCGAATTGCACCCCGATGCCGATCCCACCTACGAAATTGAACTTCAGCCATCGAACCAGCGTGGACGGCGGCGCGTTTCCGAGCGAGTCGACGGGGGTCTTCATTGCGGGATCCTTTCTTCGCGATACAGCCGGATCGTGTTCTGCAGCGTGAAGACGACCACCATCAATCCCATACCCGCAAGGCCGATCGCACCGCCTACGTCGAACAGGCGATACTGCCGGCCGAAAATGTGCGCCATCGGCTTCCACAGCAAGGCGAGGTTCCCCACCGCGAGCAGGATGCGCAATTCCGTCGGGCCGAAGCGCCAGAACGAAATGCGGAACTCACCGAGCGCGTGGGTCGCCAGATACGACTGGATCGACAGCATCAGGAAAGCGATGAGCAGTCCGATCGCGATCCCCGGATGCATGTAGCCTGAGAGAGCCAATCCACCCATAAGGACGAGCGCGCCGAAGCTGTCGACCATGTGGTCGACGTAGAAGCCATAGCGCGGGCGCAGACGTTGCCGGACCCGGGCGAGCGTTCCGTCCAAAGAATCGCCGAGCCAGTTGAGCGCGAGGCAGGCGATGACTCCGAGCAGAGCATAGCGATTCCACGCCGCGAGCGCATAGCATGCGCCTGCCCCAATCTGTGCGGCCAACCCTAGAATGGTGAGGTGGTCGGGGCCGATCCGGTCCGGAGTCCGGGCGGCGAGCCAGAGCAGCGCGCGCTTCTCTGCCGCGGCGACCCAGCTTTCCTGGACTCGCACCATGTCGGGGAAGGGACGGGTGCGGCGCATCTCTAACAGGATTCGCGGATTTACCTGCTCGCAGAATTCGGTCATGGTCTGAGATCCGGGAGTTGCCATATTCGCCTCCGAACGCGTTCGCTTGTGGCCGTACGCGTATTTCATGAGCGAATGTCGCGCAGAAGCAGCCGCAGGACAATGCACGCGAGGTCAAACGATGATCAACCGGCAAGTGATTGAATACATTGGAAAAAGGTGGATACCTCAACTCCGGGGCGGCGCTATAGCCGAGCCTCACGAATCGAGGCGGCCAGCTGCTCAAGGGACCATGAGATCTGGTCCTCGGTGATGATGGCTGGCGGGGCCAGAAGAATGTGGTCGCCGGCGGTGCCGTCGACGCTGCCTTGCATGGGATAGACGAGCAGGCCACGCTTGAGGGCCGCTGCACCGACGCGGGCAGAGAAGGTCTGCTCCGGCGGGAAAGGTCGTTTCGTCCCTTTGTCGGCGACAAATTCCACCGCCCACAGCAGGCCGATGCCGCGTACGTCCCCCACACACTTCTGGTCACGCAGGCTCTCCAACGCCTTCTTGAAGTTTGCCGCAGGAGTGCCAGACCGGCCGGAGTCGGCGGCTTTGACTAACTGTCTCGACCTCAGGTAGCGGAGAACGGCGCGTCCCGCCGCCAGCGAAATCGGGTGCGCGTTGTAAGTGAACCCGTGCAGGAAAGCGCCAGAGCCGTTGGCAATCGCATCGACCACTCGCTTGCTGGCGATGACCGCGCCAAGCGGCGCGTACCCGCTCGAGAGTCCCTTCGCGGCCACCAGGATGTCGGGCTTCAGGTCCCAGTGCTCGACGGCAAAGTTACGGCCGGTGCGCCCCATGCCAGTCATCACTTCGTCGGCGATCAGGAGTGCGCCATGCCGGTGACAGATCTCCGCGATGGATTGCAGATATCCCGGCGGCGGCACCACCGCGCCAAGCGTCGCCCCGCTCACGGGCTCGAAAATGAAGGCCGCGGCTTCTCCTTTCGTGCTCTCGATGGAGCGCTCCAGCTCCGCTGCGTATTGCTGGCCGCAGTTTCGGCATCCGTCGGTGCAGTCAAAGTTGCAGCGATAGCAGTAGGGCATGCCGATGTGCGGAAACTCACGCACCATCGGCAGGTAGATCTCGCGGCGGCGCTTGTTGCCGGAAACAGAGAGCGCGCCGAGGGTCGATCCGTGATAGCTCTGCTGGCGGCTGAGGATCTGGTAGCGCTGGGTGTGTCCGATCTCGACTTGATACTGGCGAGCTAGTTTTAGCGCCGTTTCAATCGATTCAGATCCGCCGCAGGTGAAGTAAATGGCTCCGTCGCGAAAGTGGTCTCCGGCAAAAGCCAGAAGTTCCTGCGAGTACGCTTCGGCAACTGGCGTGGTGAACTGGCTGGTGTGAACGAATTCCAGCTTGGCGGCCTGCTCAGCGATCGCGGCGGAGATTTCCGGCACGCCGTGTCCGATGAAGTTGACCGCGGCTGAGCCGGCTAAATCGACATACTTGTTTCCGTCAGCGTCCCAGACACACGCACCTTCGCCGCGGACCGCGACGGGGAATTCCTTGCGGAAAGAACGCCGCAGGACAGCAGACTGGACTCGCTCCTGAAGGTTTGCGCTAGATCTCGCCACTCACGGATTATCTCAAACAGGGATGCGGCGCGGCGATTTCCGGCTTGATGCCGACTGGTCAACATGGATGGACGGATCTCTACTATAAGATTTAGGTTCCGGCACTCGGACATGACGAAACTGCTGCGCTTCTTCCGGCCATCGCACCAGCACACGGCATTTTCGGCGACGCTGCTGCTGATCTCGGCCGTCATGGCGTCACGCGTCATCGGATATGCGCGGGACGCCTACATTGCGTGGGCCTACGGAGCGGGCGGCTCGACCGACGCCTATGTTGCAGCCTTCACCCTGCCCGATTTCCTCAACTACATTGTGGCTGGCGGTGCCGCCTCGATCACGTTTATATCGATCTACACGAGGTTTCTGGCCGAGAAGCGCGCGGCGGAAGCGGAAAAGACGTTTTCCATCATCATCACCGTGATGACCGCGGTGATGATCGTTGGGACGATCGGGACCGAGATCTTCGCTCCGCAGTTTGTCCGCTGGTTCGTCAAGGGATTTACGCCCGACAAAATTGATCTCTGCGTGCACCTGACGCGCATTCTATTGCCTGCGCAAATCTTCTTTTATGTCGGGGGAGTCGTATCCGCGGTCCTGTTGTCGCACCGGCTGTTTTTGTTTCCGGCGTTCGGGCCTCTGATCTACAACGTATTCATCATTCTTGGCGGGGTCGTAGGCGGGCGACATTTCGGGATTGCCTCCCTGGCGTACGGCGCGCTTGCGGGGGCATTTGCCGGTCCGTTCCTGGCTAGCGTGATTGGGGCGGCAAAGATCGGTACGGGATACCGGCCCTCATTCGATGTAACCAATCCGGCCTTTCTCGAGTGGGTCAAGCTGTCGGTGCCATTGATGCTGGGAGTTTCGCTGGTCACGGCCGACGACTGGATTCTGCGTCACTATGCCGCCAGCGGCGTGGGAGACATCACACGCCTCACCTTTGCGAAGCGGCTCTTCGCCGTACCCATTGCGGTGTTGGGGCAGGCCACAGGGCAAGCATCCCTGCCATTTTTCGCGCGCCTGTTCAACGAAAAGAAGCTGCAGGAATTTGCCGACACGGTCAATGATTCCGTCTATCGGGTCTCGGCCGCGTCGTTGCTTGCCACCGGATGGATGATGGTTGCCGCGATTCCGCTGATCGATCTCGTCTACCGTCGCGGGAAGTTTCTCTTCGGCGATACCCAAACCAGCGCGGTTTACTTCTTCTGGTTTTCGCTGTCATTGGTACTGTGGTCGGCGCAGGGGCTCTACGCGCGGGCTTTTTACGCGGCCGGCGACACGCTCACGCCAATGATCGCCGTCAGCGCAATCACCGTGGCGTCGCTGCCCATCTATTCGTTCCTGTTCCATACCTTCGGCGTGGTCGGACTCGCGTGGGCGTCGGATATTGGCATCGGCATCAACCTGCTGGCGCTGGCCGGGCTGTTGAGTCATCGAGGTCTTGTGCCGTTTGCCGGGTTGCGCTGGAAAGAGTTGGGCAAGTCGGCATTGACTGCGGTCGTAGCCGGGGCCATCAGTTTTGAAGTGGCGAAAGCGATTCCGTTATCGACCACAGGGCGCGGAAGTCGCGCTGCGGACCTGATGCAGCTTGCGCTGGTTTCGGTGACCTGGGCTGCGGCAGCGGCTGCGGGACTGTGGCTGCTGAAATCAGAACTGCCGCGGGACTTGCGCAGGCGCAGAGTTGCAGCCTATCCGGCGGTGGCTCAGGCCGAGAGCAAGGAAATCCTGGGAGCGGGACGGGAGCCGTGAGGATGCCGAGCGGCTTGCAGGCGTATCGCCATTTTTGACTTGCCTCGAACAGACTAGTTGATTAAACTAGTTCTATGAAAACAGTGGGCGCATTTGAAGCAAAGACTCACCTAAATGAGCTGCTTCGCAGAGTCTCGGCCGGTGAGACCATCCGAATCACTCGCCGTGGAGTTCCCGTCGCCAAGCTCGTTCCCCCCGGCAACGATGAGCAAAAGGACCTTGTCAAGACGATTCGCGAGCTCCGCGAAATCCGCAAGGGAATCACCCTCGGTGGGCTCACGCTGAGAGAATTGATCAATGAAGGCCGCCGCTACTAAACGGTTTGTGCTCGATGCATCGATGACACTGGCTTGGTGCTTCACGGATGAGAGCACCGCCTTCACCGAGGCCGTACTTGATCTGTTTAGAAATGGAACTGACGCCATTGCTCCGGCGATCTGGCCATTCGAGGTAGCGAATGCCTTGCTCATGGGGGAACGAAGAAAACGCGTCACTTCAGCCCAAGTCGCCGCGATTCTCAAGCGTGTCAGCGACCTTCCAGTCTCGATTGATCCAACTCGCCGAGACTATGTATTTGGATCCATTCTGCTGTTGGCGCGCCGCGAACAGCTCACGGTGTACGATGCAAGTTACATCGAGCTTGCGCTGCGTGAGGGCTTACCGTTAGCTACTCTTGATGATCAGCTGCGGCATGCAGCACGAACTACCGGCGTTTCTCTGCTTCGGATATGAATCCGGAAGGCGCGCCAAGGAGTTCGGCCTCGACTACATCCTGCGCTATACTTTTCCCCGGACCAGTCGATGATCACCACCGTGAAGACCGTCTCCATCCAGAGGTTCGTCGAAAAATTACGCCGACTGCCGGAGTCCGCCTTCCTCCACACCGAGCCTGTGCACCACTTTCTCGTGCAGAATCCGGTCGACACCGATTCTCTCGCTCCTTATCTGAACTGGGACCGCCAGCACTACACCCGCAACCTGATCGACCGCACCCCGATCTACGAACTGATGGCCATCTGCTGGGAGGTTGGCCAGGCGAGTTCGGTGCACAATCATCGCGATCAGAACTGCTGGATGGCGGTGCCCATCGGCCGCCTGCTGGTGGAGAACTTTCATCTCGTTCATCAGGATTTGGCTGGCGGCACTTGCCAACTTGAACCATCGAATACGGTCGAGATGAACATCGCGCATCCGTGCGCAGTCGATCCTGCCGACCCCGTGCATCGCGTGCTGAATCCTCGGGAGTTCAACCAGCGAGCTGCCAGTTTGCACCTGTATTCCCGGCCATTCGATACTTGCGTGGTCTACTCTCCCGAGCAGGGCACGTGCGGCGAAATTCGCCTGCATTTTAATACTGAATACGGCAAACGAAAGTAACCTCCTCTACTCCATCGATAACTGGATTCGTCTTCCGGTCCTTACTAACATCCTGTTGAGGCAATTTATTTCTCTCGAGGGCAATGATGAGGTCTCTATTAGGTTTGATGGTCTCAACTCTAATCCTTATATGTCTTGGAGTGTTTACGTGGACACACTTGCGCCCGGCGCCCGATCCGACGGAGATAAAAGCTGGGCCTATCCTCGAACAAGCGCGGCGAGCGCAACAAACGCAGCAACCTTCTTCTGATCCGGAGGCGCAAGACGCTCAACCCGCGATGACGATGGTCGGACCTCTGGCCAATTACATGAACCACCAGGGTTCCCCCAAGGTCAACGACATCGAAACGATCCCATACAAGCCCGTGAAATCCGACTATGTGGGTGGATCGGTGGTGGGCACCAGCAGTACGGTTCTGCACCAGTCGTTTGGTGTTTCCGGCACGGTGGACTTACCGTTCGAAGTACCTGCGCATGCCTACAATCCGCAGTTGCACGGGTCGTTTCGTTCGTTCGTCAATGCGGGGGGCAAGCCCTCGAGCGACGCGTCCGAAGGGGATGTGGAATTCCTTCTGCTGAACGATCGCCAGTTCTCTGATTTTGTCGCCGGACGCCCCAGCGAGGCAGTCTTCTCCGCCGACGCCGCTCACGACCAGGCAGTGAACGCCAATCTGCCACCCACGTTGGGACAGCCAGTCAAGTACCACTTGATTTTTCGCAATGGCGCCCCGCGCGCGGGCAAGAAGGTTGTAGAAGCCGATTTCCGCGTAAACTTCTAGCCGCTTTGCTGCTGCTACACTAAGCGGGTTGCCCCCGCGGAAAAAATCATCGGACTCGATGCCGCCGTCTTCCTCGGACGGGAAGGCTCAGGCCGCAAAACCCGCCCCCGGCGGCTCGCACGGCCGCATCTACCTGATCGATACCATGTCGTTCATCTTCCGCGCCTATCACGCCATGGCGCGGCAGCGTCCCATGTCGACCAAGACCGGCGTCCCTACCGCCGCCACCTACGTCTTCGTCAACATGCTGCGCAAACTGCGGGACGATTTCTCGCCGGAATATCTGGCGGCCGTGTTCGACGTGGGCGGTCCCACTTTCCGCGATCAGGAAGCCGATGCGGTCACGACCGTGCGGAAGTTCGACCTCAAAACGCAAACGTTCCAGGAAATCCAATATCACGGCTACAAAGCCAACCGCTCCGAGATGCCCGAAGACCTGGTCCAGCAGGTGCCCTACATCCGGCGGGCGCTCGAGGCCTACCGGATTCCAATTCTCGAGCAGCAAGGCTTTGAGGCCGACGACCTCATCGGCACCCTCGCGCGCCAGGCCGCCGACCAATCCCACCCCGTCTTCGTGGTCTCCAGCGATAAGGACATGCTGCAACTTGTCACGGACAAGATCCTGGTGCTGAACCCGCCGAAGGACAATCTCATCGCGGACGCGGCCAAGGTGGAGGAAATCCTCGGTGTCCCTCCCGAACGCGTGGTCGACGTGATGGCCCTCCGGGGCGACTCGGTCGACAACATTCCCGGCGCGCCGGGCATCGGCGACAAGGGGTCCGTCGAACTCATCAAGCGCTTCGGCACGGTCGAGCAGGCGCTGGACCGCGCCGCGGAAGTCGAGAAGAAAACCTATCGCGAGTCCCTGCTGCACAATCGCGACACGGTCCTGTTCAGCAAGCGCATGGTGACGATCGACACCCACGTCCCCGTGGAGCTCGACTTAGAGGCGATGCGAGCGGGCGAGCCCGAGATCGATGCGTTGCGCGAGCTTTTCGCCGAACTCGAATTCACTTCGCTACTCAAAGAGCTTCTGGCGGTGGTCAAGGTGACGGAGGCGCACTACACGGAAGCCAGTTCGCGGTCGGAGTTGGAAGCGGTGCTCAGGGGAATTCCGGCCGGAGGGTCGCTGGCGGTCGCGATTGAGGCGTTCCGGACGGCGAGTGAGGAAG
>DASQGJ010000038.1:0-171139 GCA_035632675.1 Candidatus Dormiibacterota bacterium | reverse complement strand
CCGCGAAGAGCTGCGCAATGGCAAGACGCCGCCTTCGGCCGTGGATCAGGGTTTCAGCCACGCCTGGGTCACGATTGTCGATACTCACGTCACCACGATCGTCTCGGCGGCGATTCTGTTCCTGTTCGGAACCGGGCCGGTGAAGGGATTCGCTGTGACCCTGACCTTTGGCTTGCTGGCGAATCTGTTTACGGCGGTGTTCGTGTCGCGCATGATCTTCGATTGGGTGTTGAGCCGCAAGCAGCGAGGTGAAGCGCTGAGCATTTAGGGAATTGTGAAATTGGGGAATTTGGTAATTGGGAAATTGAAAACCGGCCTGCGACGGTCCCGAAGGCTTTCAATTGCTCAATTGCCAAATCTCCCATTACTCAATTTGTTAAGTCATAGATAAATAAGGGGCTGGTAAAACTGTGGAGTTCTTTCGCGACGTCAACATAGATTTTCTCGGCAGGAAGTGGTACTTTATCGCGTTTTCGCTGATCTTCAGCGTCGCGGGCGTGCTTTCCATGCTGTTCTGGCATGGCATTCCTTGGGGAGTGGATTTCCGCGGCGGCACGCTGGTGTACGTCAAGTTCTCGCATACGCCGGATCTGGGCGCGGTGCGAACGTTGATGGATCGGGCCGGGTTGCACGATCCGAAGATTCAGAGCTACGGGTCGCCCTCGAACAACGAGGTGCTGATCGATCTTTCCCAGAAGGAAACGGGCGAGCAAGCCCTAGGCCAGGGCAAGAATCAGATCGTGGGTGCGCTGGAGATCAACGCTCCGGCGAAGCAATGTGGCGCGGCACCGGGTGCGATCGGCGGCTGCGATTTGAATAATGCCAGCTCTTTGACAATCAAGAACTACCTGATGGACAAAGATCCACTGCATCTGGGCACGGATGCCGACCAGAAATACACGGCGCAGGCTCGGGATGTGGTGGACTATCGGGACAAGGTCCAAGGCGGAGTGCTGAGCTCGGTTGATCAATTGAAGGCCAGCTCGGCCGATCCGGCGGTTGTTACCGCGCTAAGCGGCGGCTTTTTTCTTTCCGACTTCGGCGTTCGTAACGTAGAAATCGTCGGGCCCACGGTGGGAGCGCAGCTGCAAAGACAGGCGGCCCTGGCGACGATTTATTCCCTGGCCGGCATGCTGGTCTACCTGGGTTTTCGCTTTGAGTGGATTTATGGCATTGCGGCGGTGGTCACCGTGTTTCACGACACGTTGATCACGGTGGGAGCGTTTTCGCTCACCAAAACCGACATTTCCCTGACCGTAATTGCGGCGATTCTGACCCTGATTGGTTACTCAAATAACGACACGATCGTGGTATTTGACCGGATCCGGGAAAATATTAAACTCATGCGGCGGGAAATGCTGTCCGATATCGTCAATCGGAGCATAAATCAGACTCTGAGCAGAACGATCTTGACAGCGGGCCTAACCTTCCTTACCGTACTCGCACTATTTATGTTCGGCGGCGAGGTGCTGCATGGGTTCAGCCTCGCGCTGGTCATTGGCATCTTAATCGGGACGTATTCTTCGATCGCGATCGCAGCGCCGATTCTGGTGGCATATCAGGATTGGCGTATTCAACGCGGTAAGCGTCCGGTGGCTATGCCTGTAGCCAAGGCTCGATAGTCCAGGCAGATACCGGTGGGTCTCCAGTCGGGATCGATGAAGGGCCCGATGGCGCAGCCGTCGGATTATGTGGTAAGTCTTGCTTTTGCAAAGGCTTGCGGGGATTGTGCGTGGGGGTGCTTTTGCCCCGCAAAGCCAGTTTCCGATTCCGGGAGCAAATCAAGAGCTGCCGGTGTCCAATGGTACGTAGGGGGAAAAGCGTTATGTTTGAAGACAGCTTAATTGAGTCCGGGGGCAAGCTAAAGACCCAGCGCGGTCGGACCTCCTTCGTGGCTTTCATTATCGAGGCTGCGATTGTTGGAGTGATGATCCTGATCCCGCTGATTTTTACCGAAGCCCTGCCGAAAGGCACCACGATGTTTCTGCTGGTGGCTCCCCCTCCTCCGCCACCGCCTCCACCGCCTGCCGCCGCGCCTGTGCGGGTGGTCCATCAGATTCAGAGTGATATCGTGAATGGCCAGCTGCGCACACCCACCAAGATCCCCAAAAAAATCCTTGAGAATCTGAAAGAAGACGAAGCCCCGCCGCAGATGGCTGCTGCGGGTGTGGTGGGCGGCGTCCCGGGCGGAATTCCGGGTGGGCAGATGGGAGGAGTGATTGGTGGAATCATCAGTTCCACGCCGGTCGCCGTGCCCAAGGTTGCGACTCCGCAGCGCGTGCGGGTCTCGTCGGGCGTTTCGCAAGGGTTGCTGGTTCGCCGCGTGAACCCGACCTATCCGCCGCTGGCGCGCCAGGCCCGCATTCAGGGTGTGGTGGTTCTGCAGGCGCAGATCAGCAAGGATGGGAGCATCGAAAACCTGCAGCTGATCAGCGGACACCCCATGCTTGCCCCGGCTGCGATCGAGGCGGTGAAGCAGTGGAAGTACAAGCCGTACCTGCTGAACGGAGAACCCGTCGAGGTGGACACGCAGGTACAGGTCAACTTCACCCTGTCTGGAGGCTAGACCTTCGCTGGGGTTGGAACGAGAGATTGCCCGTAGAAGTGTTGGTTAGCCCTCCCTTCTCACCTGAATGTGGTGGCGGGGAGCGCTTTCCTTTAAGCTCGGTTGCGGCCGCCATATCGCCATTTCTCATTTTCGATATGACATGGTCGGGGCCGGGCTTCTGTCGCGAGAGTCATAGCCTGCCGGAATAAAACTTCTGGCTGGCGGTTGGCACCGCAGGGCGCATCAGAGTGTCTAAGCAACTGTAGGGAGTTCCGAGGAGGGAAAAGCAACTCATGTTAGCAACTCACGTTGGAGCAATTCTCAGTCACATTCCGGCCGTGGCCACCTGGGCAGTTCAGGAAGGCGGCGGTACACTGGCGACCGATCCTCTCGGCTTATGGAAAGCCATGGGTTGGGTCGCGAGAACCGTGGTTATTATTCTCTTCATCATGTCGGGCTGGTCGATCGGCGTGATGATCGATCGCTGGATGGCCTACAGCGCCGCCCGCAAGCAATCGCGCTCGTTCGCCCCGGCCGTAGCCGGCGCCCTGCGCGACGGTCGCATCGACGAAGCCATCAAGGTTGCCGAGCGCAACAAGAAGAGCCACCTGGCCAAGGTTGTCACCGCCGGCCTGATGGAATTCAAGGCCCACCAGGACAGCCCTGGCGCGATCCCGGGCGAAACGATTGAAGCCTCGAAGCGCGCGTTGGAGCGTACCGAAGCCATCGTCCACGCCGAGCTCAAGCGCGGATTGGGCGGTCTGGCCACTATCGGATCAACGGCTCCGTTCGTCGGGCTGTTCGGTACCGTGATGGGCATTCTGAACGCCTTCATCGGCATCAACAACTCGAAGGCCACCGGTCTGGCTGCAGTCGCTGGCGGTATCGCCGAAGCGCTGGTCACCACGGCCATCGGGCTGCTGGTCGCCATCCCGGCCGTGATGATGTTCAACTACCTGACCGGCCGCGTGGAAGCGTTCGACGTGGAAATGGATAACTCGTCGAGCGAATTGATCGACTACTTCCTGAAGAAGCGCGGCGATCGCCGGTAAGAACCGGCCGCTGCGGTTTGGTCTCGACGTGAGTTGCTTAGCCGGCGCCGGAGGTTTCCGGCGCCGGATCTTCCAACTTAACGGGAACGGCAGAAATCGCGGCAGAAGTAACGGAGAAATCTCAGCCTATGGCATTAGCAAAGCGCGACGAAGGCAAGAAGGTCAACTCGGAAATCAACGTCACGCCCATGGTGGACGTGATGCTGGTTCTGCTGATCATCTTCATGGTGGTCACGCCCATGTTGCAGAAGGGCATCAGCGTGGACATGGCGAAAGTGAACAATCCGGAGCAGATGCCCGACGCCGATAAAGAAGACGCACTGCTGGTCTCGATTACGCGCGACGGCAAAGTCTATTTCGGCAGCGAGCAGATCACCGTCGACAACCTGACGACCAAAGTGAAGGACCGTCTCGCCAACAAGGCCGATAAGCGCGTGTATGTGAAAGCCGACATGCGGGCCCGTTTTGGAGGCGTGGTGGCGGTTGTGGATTCCGTGCGTGCAGCCGGAGTTGACGATCTTGGCCTGCTGACCGATCAGAGAAAAACAGCTCCAAACGCTCCGCCTGCTCCTGCGCAGGCCGGGCAATAGAGGAGAACGACCATGGGAATGAGTCTTGGTTCAAAGGGTGGACAGAGTGCGAACATTAACGTCACTCCGCTCATCGATGTGCTTCTGGTGTTGCTGATCATCTTCATGGTGATCTCGCCGGTGACGCCGAAAGGGCTGGATGCGCTGGTTCCGCAGCCGCCGCCGCCGAATGCGCCCAAGAACAATACGCCTGACCGCACCGTCGTCGTGCAACTGATCGACCGCGGAGCCGGCCAGGATCCGGGCGTCAAGATCAACAACGAAGACGCCACCTGGGATAACCTGCAAGGGCGTCTCACCGACATCTACAAAGCTCGCGCGGAAAAGGTTATGTTCGTGAAGGGAGACGATTCCATCCCCTTCGTCAACGTTGCCAATGTGATCGATATTGCCCATGCGTCCGGTGTGGACAAGGTCGGTCTGATTACCGCGAAGATCGAAGCGGGCAGCTAAACTGCCCGTCCAGTACGGCCCGGAGTTGTACGATTCTTACTCGGCCCACGGCGCGGAAGGCGGTCCCTTCGGTGCCGAGCAGGGGCCGCTTGTCAAACCGCTGTCTCTGGGCCTAGGATGCTGTGGCGAGGGAGACTTATACCGCAATGAATAAATATCTCAGACTGCTGACGCTGGCGGCAGTAGCGCTGGCGCTTTTCTCCTCTGTGGGATGCGACAAGCTGAAAGCCCGCGACCAGCTCAACAAGGGCGTCAAGGCTTACAAGGATAACCACTACGAACAGGCGATCGACCACTTCCAGAAGGCGGTGGAACTCGATCCGAATCTGATCAACGCCCGCATGTATCTGGCGACCGCGTATGTCTCGCAGTACATTCCCGGCGTCGATTCTGACGAGAATCTGCGCACGGCAAAGCAGGCCATCGACGAATATCAGAAAGTGATCGATGCCAATCCCTCCCGCGATCAGAAGGTGAACAGCGCGAAGGGCATCGCCTACCTGTACCTGAATGAAAAGAAGTGGGACGACGCCAAGAAGTATTACCGCATGGCATCGGATCTCGATCCCAATGATGCCGAGCCCTACTACTCGGTGGGCGTGATCGACTGGTCCGCCTGCTATGCGCCGCGCATGGAAGCGCGCGCGGTATTGGGCATGAAGCCGGACGAGCATCTCAACGGGAAGAACAAAGACCAGAAGAAGGTCTGCGAAGAGATGAAGACGAAGAACAGTGCCGCGATCCAGGAAGGCATCGACAGTCTGGACAAGGCCATCAAGCTTCGCGAGGATTATGACGACGCCATGGCATACATGAACCTGATGTATCGCGAACGCGCCGACATCGAGTGCGACGATGAGGCTGCCCGCGCGGCGGACCTGAAGACCGCCGACGGATGGGTCGACAAGGCCATGACGGCGAAGCAGGCGAGAGCGGCAAAAGCGGCGGCTGCCCAAACCGGCGGAATCACAGTCGACACACCGAAATAAAATGGCGTCGCGGCAATTCATGGAAGCCTTCCGCACCGAGCGGAAGGCTTTTCTGATTTAGACCCGCCCTGGCGTCGCTATTGCCTGCTATAAAGACGGACTTCTACCTTCGCGAACTGCCAGCGCTGCATCTGGGCAAAAGACTCCGGCAGAATCTGCGTCAGCATGACGGTCGTCGGATCAGGCTTGTCGGCGGTGCCGTTGTTCATCAGCATGATCCAGATTCGGGGATGACCCATGGTTGCCGTGCGAACGAAATCCGACGTGGGCTTGCCCGTGAAGTCGCGGTAATCAAGACCTGGCCCGTGGCGTGGGAAGAGAATCTCCGGGCCAAGCTGGGCATCGAAGTGAGGGCTGGCTGTGTTCTCCCCGACGCGTACTGAGCGGAAGAATTCGTAGGGCACGCGAGTTTCCGCGATGTGGAAGAGGATGGCATCGCCCGCCTCGGTGTGGTCGAGAATGAAATTGACGGCGGCGCCGGACGCGTCCCGCTCACTGTCATAGTCGTGGCCGTAAGCGTAGGATGTTCCGTGCAGTCCGAGCAGCAGCATGGCGGCGAGAACAGGTCCGAGCAGCCACGCCTGCCGCAGCCGCGCGATTCCCGCAGCTGCGAGGATTGCGAGAGCGGGAAGGCAGAAGATCATGTAGCGCGCCAGAAACACTGGCCGCGCGAATGACAATAGCACCGTGAGCAGTGTCGGAAACAGCAGCCAGATGAGCAGGAACTGGCAACGCCAGACTTCCCAGGTCTGATTGCTGGACCACAGAGACCTGCCAAGAGGTAAGACGGCCAAAACAATCGCGGCTGCACAGAGCGCCGGGAGAGGCCAACGATTGCTTCCGGCCAGATGCTCGAAGAACACGATCAGATCCTGCAGCCCCGGCCGTGGAATCCAGCGGATTGGTCCGGCTCCGGTCTTCGCCACGAAGACGATGACAGGAATCACCGCCAAGCCGATGATCTTCCATTGGCTCCGCAGTTGCCCGGCGCGTATCTGCCACGAGAGTGCGGGATTGAGTTGCTGCTCCGAAACATGGCTTCGATTGCGCAGCCATCGCAGAGCCAGCCACTGTGCAGCCAGCAGCAGCAGCGCGTAGAAATGCGCATAGACCGCCAATACGCTAAAGACAACGTAGGCGATTCGATTACGGCGCGTTGGCTCCCGCAGAGCCGCAATCATGAAGCCGGACGAGAGCGTTGCCAGTAAAACGAAGAGTGCGTAGCTGCGCACTTCCTGGGAGTAGCGAACGTCGAAGGCGTTGAAGGCGAACAGCGCGGCGGCAATGAGCCCGATTCGCCGGTTATAGAGCTGTCGCGCCAGCCAATAGACGGCGGGCAGCGTTCCCACGGAAATCACGACCGAAAGACTTCGGATGAAGAATGGACTTTGTCCAAAGTGCAGCCAGATCCGCAGCAGGACGTAGTACAAAGACATGTTGGCTTCGCGCCACCACAGCAGATGCAGGAAGTTGCGCCAATCGATCCGGGCTGCCTCAACGCTGAAGCATTCGTCAAACCAGAATGGCTTGCAGGAGAGGCACAGGAAACGCACAGCGGTGCCCGCAGCCAGCAACAAGAAGAGGGTCAGCCAGTGAGCCGCGCTGACAAAACCGCGGCGCGCAGTGGAAGCGGTCGCGGGTTGGTTCAAATCAGCTTCTGATGGCGGCATGCCGGAGCGTTCGACGATAGATTCCAGATCATACTATGCTCGGGACTTACCACTCTCGAACCTCGACGAGGCCTGCCTCGCGCACACAAATCACATCCCCGGTTACCGTCGCTCCAGTACAATATCCCGTCTGATCTGAGATTATCGCGGGTCGTGGTTGCCAGGAGTTCGATGTTCAAGAAGATTCTCATTGCGAACCGGGGGGAGATCGCCGTCCGCGTAATCCGTGCCTGCCACGAGATGGGAATCGCTGCGGTCGCCGTTTACTCCGACGTGGACCGTGCCGCGCTGCACGTTCGCAAAGCCGACGAGGCGTATCCGATTGGCGCCGCCCCGGCGACGGAGTCGTACCTCAGTATTCCCAAGATTCTCGACGTGGCTGCTCGCTCCGGAGCAGACGCGATTCACCCCGGCTACGGATTCCTTTCCGAGAACGCGAAATTTGCCCGAGCCTGTGTTGAAGCGGGAGTGAAGTTCATCGGCCCGACGGCGGCCGCCATGGATGCCATGGGTTCGAAGACCCGCGCCCGGCAGGCGATGGAGCGTGCCGGAATTCCGTTCGTCCCCGGCACGTCGCGCGGTCTGGAGTCTTTCGAGCAGGCCGAGCAGGTGGCCGCGCGCATCGGGTATCCGGTCATGCTAAAAGCGGCGGCGGGCGGTGGGGGCAAAGGCATGCGCCTCGTCCACGCGCCCGCCGAACTCAAGCCGGCGCTGGAAGGCGCGCGCAGTGAGGCGGAACGCTCCTTCGGCGACAGCGAAGTGTACATCGAGAAGGCGATCATCAATCCGCGCCACATCGAAATGCAGGTGCTGGCCGACGAGCACGGCAACACCGTCTATCTCGGCGAGCGCGAGTGCTCGCTGCAGAGGCGTCACCAGAAGGTAGTCGAGGAGGCGCCCTCGCCTGTGGTCAATCCCGAGATGCGCCGCAACATGGGCGAAGTCGCCGTCCGCGTGGCGCAGGCCGCCGGGTATACCAATGCCGGCACAGTCGAGTTCCTGGTCGATCAGGAGAAGAACTTTTACTTTCTCGAGATGAACACGCGGCTGCAGGTGGAGCATCCGGTCACGGAACTTGTCACCGGGTTCGATCTCGTGCATTTGCAGATTCGCATCGCGAACGGCGAACGCCTGCCCTTTACGCAGGACGATGTGAAGATTCGAGGTCACGCCATCGAGTGCCGCATCTATGCAGAAGATCCTGATAATAACTACTTCCCGAGCCCGGGCAAGATCACTCTGCTCCTGTTGCCCTCGGGCCCCGGCATTCGGCGCGACAGCGGCATGTATGAGGGCTGGACGGTGCCGATGGACTACGATCCGCTGCTGGCCAAACTGATCGGCTACGGGACCGACCGCGATCAGGCGATCGGACGGCTGACGCGCGCTCTGAATGAGTACTTTGTCGGGGGCATCAAGACGAATATTTCGCTCTTCCGGCGGATTCTGAACAATCCGGATTTTCGCGCGGCCAAGATGGATACCGGCTTCCTCGATCGCCTGTTGAAGCAGAAGGATGAACAGGCCGCCCCGCAGGACGACTCGCAGGCGGAGGCAGTCGCCGTCATCGCGGCTGGAATATTCGCGGCTCTGGGTTCCTCCGCTGCCGGAGCCGGAGAACGAATCGCGAACGGCGCGACGAACAAAACACGCCCTGCTTCCAACTGGAAGAGTGCGGCGTACCGAGAGGGACAGCGGTGATCTCCGAAACTGAGAGCTAAGAACTACTCATGACTTACGAAATCGCCATCGACGGCAAGACCTACCGGCTTGATCTCGATCAGGCAGCCGGGCAATGGTCATGCCGGGTGGATGGGCGCGAGATCGACGTGGATGCTGTGCTGGCGCGGCCGAACGTGCTTTCACTCCGCCTCGGCAATAAAGCCTACGAGGTGAAATGCGAACGTGTGGGAGGAGACGTACACATCTGGGTGGGGAGCCGGCGCTTCTCCGCAGAGGTTCGCGATCCGCGCTCGTTGCGGAGTCGCGTCCGCGCCGTGGATGAACACGGGCCGAAGAAGCTGACCGCTCCCATGCCCGGCAAGGTTGTTCGCGTGCTTCTCAGTCAGGGGGCAGAGGTCGAGGCGGGTGCGGGCGTGCTGGTGGTTGAGGCGATGAAGATGCAGAATGAAGTTAAGTCGCCCAAGAAGGGCACCATTCAGAAGATTCTGGTGGCCGAAGGCGCCGTAGTGAATGCGGGAGATGTCCTGGCGATCGTTGAGTAAGGCGAAGCTCGCGGGCTACTTCTCGATGCCGTTCCTGTCGAGCACCTGCTTGGCGTAATAGTTCTCGACCTTTGCGCTATCCCGGAGAACCTCGTAGTACGCGGCTTTGAGCAACTGCTCGCGGCGGTCGTGAAGCTGGGTGCGGATCGCCTGCTGCACGCGCGGGTCCGCCAATTCGCGTTGACCGGCAGGTTCCTTCGAGACCAGTTTTACGATACGAAATCCTACGGGCTGTTTGGTCGCGGGATTCACAACGCCGATGATGGGGCTGTACTGGCCTGGCTTGAGTTTCATCACTGCATCTCTGGTGGCCGGATCCGTTCTTTTCAAGCCAGATTCCTGAATCGTTCCCAGATCACCGCCGTTGCCCGTCGTCTCCGGATCTTCGGAATATTTCATGGCGAGGGTGGCGAAGTCGTCGCCACTATCGAGGCGGTTGGAAATCATCTGGATCTTTTTGCGGGCCTCGGCGTCGTTCTGCGCCTTATCGTTCTGGTTGTGGGCCTGCGGATCGGGCAGCGGTGTCACCATGATCTGCGCCAGGTGATACTGCGCTTCGATCAAGTTGAACTCGGCCTTATGCGCATTGTAGTAGTCAGAAATGTCCTGATCGGTGATGTTGATTTTGGACGAGACTTCCTTATTCAGTACCTTGTCGACTGTGATCGAGCGGCGGATGTCGCGTTTGAAATCGGCCAGGGAAATCTTCTTTTCCTGCAGGCGTTTATCGAACTCTTCCTGCGTAAAGGGCGACTTAATTTCATTGAACTTGCGATCCACTTCTTCATCCGTCGCCAGCAGCCCCAGTTTCTCGGCGCGGCGCATCAGGATCTCGTCGTCGATCATCTGGTGCAGGATGTTCAGCCGCAGGGCCACTGCCTGCTCACCCGCCGGAGGCTGCTGCGCTGAGGCAACGTTGTTGTCGTAGTACTTGTCGACGTCGGTCCGGAAAATCTTTCGACCGTCTACCGTCGCCATCACGTCGCCGCCGGGCTGCGAGTTGCACGCGCAAAGAGCTGACAGTAGACAAGCCGCGAGCCCTGCAAACACCTGGGCCAAGAATGAGTTCTTCTTCAAGATGGTTCTCCCGTTCCTAACCGCAACGACAAAGTGAAATTCCACGCCGAGGCCGCCGTCCCCTGTTTTCGAACGGCTATCCTACACGGCTATCCTACTTGGATGCTGGTGTCGGGGCCGACGGGATGTGTTCCGGCACAGGCTGTCCGGCGTCTCGCAGAGCAGTGTCCAAGGCAGCCCGGACTTCGCTGATCGGCACCGCGCCGTCAATTTTCTGGCCATTGATGAACAGAGTCGGTGTGGCGTTCACCCCGAGCGCATCGGCTTCCTTCATGGAGGCCCGGACCTCATCCTCGTTCTGCGCCTTCACGCAGGCCTGCAGTTTGGAGGCATCCAGACTGTGTTTCTGCCCCTGCAGCGTCGCCATCTTGTCGACCGCGTCGGTGCGGGCGGACGGCGTCTTCTCAACGTCGACCTCGTTCTTGTGTCCATGAATGTAGTCTGCGAAATCCCAGTAGGCATCCCCGTTCTGTGCCGCCAGGCAGTTCGCGTCGATGGCGGCGTGGATCGCCCAAGGATGAATCTCTGTGAGTGGATAGTCCTTGTAGATGAAAGTGACTCGGTCGCCATACTCCTTGAAAATCTCAGGGAAGAGCGTCTGATGCATCCGGGAACAGAACGGGCACTCGAAGTCGTCGAAGTTGACCACGACAACCTTGGCGGATTTGGAGCCGCGCGTCGGACGGCCTTTCACATCGATCTTGCTCATCAAGTCGGCGAACGCGTCTTTGGACAGGTCAAACTTGGTGACGCGCAGCATGGTGTTGCGATCTTTGGAGAGCAGAAAGGCGTAGTCCTTCTGCTTGCCGTCGCCCCCGTCGAGCTTCACCGAGACGCTGTCATATCCTGCCATTTCACTAGAGGGAGTGATGGCCCCGACAGTCACTTTCACCTCGGTCGGGACGTTATAAAAAAAACGCACCTGATGCTCGATCTTGCGCGCAATGTCCGGAGGTGCCGACTGGGCAACACAGCCCAGACAAATCAGAAGCAGGATCAACAGGGAACGTCGAATCAATGTCACCAGGAATCGCCTCAATTGCATTCGGTACACTCGATTATCTCACAGGGTGCGCGGACAGGCCCGGAAGGCGGTGCTGCCGGTGTGCCGTGCTCGACCTAGCCTTTGCGCTGGAGTTGCTCCGCCGGCAGCAGGGCATTCATCGATCCTGAGCGGAAGCCTTCCAGGTCGAGGGTGACGAACTTGAACCCGAGCGGCTTGAAGATTGCGGTGAGTTGGGCTGCCATCAAGGGATTCAGGGCGCGATCTAACTCGTTGCGATCGATTTCGATACGGACGATGTCTCCGTGATGCCGTACCCGAAACTGCCGAAACCCCAGAGCCCGAATGGCGTCTTCTCCGCGTTCGACCACGTCGAGAGCCTCGCGAGTAACCGGGCGTCCATATTCGATGCGTGAGGAGAGGCAGGCCGAGGCCGGTTTGTCCCAGATGCGCAGCCCGGCCTCGCGTGCCAGATCGCGAATGTCCTGCTTGGTAAGGCCGGCTTGCAGAAGCGGCGCCGCCACATGGTGCAACCTGGCCGCCTGCTGCCCCGGCCTGAAATCGCCCTGGTCGTCGAGGTTCACGCCGTACGCAATCGCATCGAAACCCCGGGTAGCCCTGAGTTTCTCCATAACGTCAAAAAGCTCGTCTTTGCACTGAAAGCAACGTTGCCCGTCATTGCGGACGTACTCCGGGCGTTCGAGTTCGGAGGTCGTGATGACCTCAAGCGGGATCCCCTGCTCGTCGGCGAAAGCGATCGCATCCGCCAGGTGCGTGCGCGCCAGGCTGGCGGAATCGGCGATCACGGCCAGCATCCTGCTTCCCAGTGCGCGATGAGCGGCCCAAGCGAGATAGGCGGAATCGACCCCGCCTGAATAGGCGACCAGTAGACGGCCGAGCTGGCGCAAGTCAGCTTCGAGCTGAGAAGCCTTGCTGGCCGCGTTGCTTTCGGTAGACGCCATCTTTGACCATGGTACCAGCCAGAGGGGCTGGAGGGACATTCAGTAGAGGCGTTCCTGCCGCCGCAGGTTGCCGAACGATCCAATGTTCGCCAGGCTGAAGGTGAAGCGAAAGAGATTCTCATTGCGGACATTAGCAATGGCATAGCGCCGGTACTCCAGGGTTATACCGCAGCAGTCCCAATTGTAGGTCGTCTGCCCGGTGGCGAACTGCAGCTGCCCGGTTTCCGCATCGATACCGAAACTGCTGGCGGCGCTGAGTCCGCGGCGAGAGAGTCCGCCGTATCCGAGCGCCACGCGGAATTGCTGGAACTTGCAGGTGATCTGGCTGGTGCCTTCCGTTGGACTACATTTCCCTCCGCTCAGGCCCGGCGGTACCGTGCTGGTTTGCGGAATCTGTAGAAACGCGTCTCCCCCGCCGACGGTAAAACGCCCCCAGTTGTAGTTTGCCAGAAGCGTGCTTGCGTCAATCCGGCCCAACTGGAAGTCGTAGTCGAGGTCCCATTCGGTATCGGTATGGCTGCTGGTCGCAACTCGCAGCCGTGACACCACAGGAGACAAATGGCGCGGTTCGGTGAGGAACGCGATACCGGTCAGTTCTTCGGTTGTAGAGAACACGTTGCGCTGCCCGGTCACCATCGCTCCGCCGAATGTGGGGTCGAGGAAATACTTCTGCGCAATCTCCAGCGTGACCACCTCTTTGACGTCGGGTCTGACGATGCATGGCTGGTTTTCGAGACTGCTGACGCGCTCCCAGGGCACGATTTGTTCTGGGGCGGGAGCACCCACCGCCAGGCCCGTCATGGGCGTCTCGCACTCTTGCACGGATGAGGGATTCCGCTTCGCGTAAAGGCGGGTGACAAAGCCATATTCGACCTCGTGCGTGTTGCTCAGAATGTCGCGCTCGTCGAACTGCACGACATTGGCGAAATCGTTGACCCCTGTGACCAGACGGTAAACAGCGCGCGGTTCGATGACGTGCTTCCACTTTCGCCCCAGGAATTCCTTGTCGAAGATTCTCTCCAGAACGGGAGGGCGAATTTCCAACGACGTTTCCAGAGCCTGGCGGTTGGTAGGATCGCTCCGCGGCTGTCCGCCAACAAAGCGTTGAGAGTAGTAGGTTTCATGCAGAGTGAGGGCGGGCCGCATCACCCACCCGCGAAACTGCAAAGGCAGGGAAATCTCAGGGTTGAAATCGAAGCGTTCCAGCAGGCTGCTGGTGTGAAAACCGGGCTCGCTGCGCGACAGACCCGCCAGCGAGGCATCGAAGGACCAATACAGAGGCCCACGTCCAAAGGGACGATCCACACTGGAAGCGTCCAGGCTTGGGGTGTGCCAGATTTGTACGTCGTTAAATGCCGGCGGATTCGACAGGTTCCCTGCCGAGTCCGCGGTCTGGAAGAAATTCTGATAGCGCTCCACTATCCCGCCGAGAGAAAAGCCGTTGTATGTTTTCGACAGGAAGACCTGCGATTTCACCTCGGAGTTGACGGCCTGGGTAAAGACTTCGTTAAAAGCCAGCCGAAACAGAAAGGAACTCAAGTAGTCGATGTTGGAAACGGCGCGGAAGCCGTCGATGTTGCCATCCGCAGTCAGCCGCACCTCCTGCCCGCCTTCTTTCAGTGCGGGTGTCGCAACGCACACTGGGGGGTTTCCATTGCAGGCCGGTGGTTCGCTGATGCCGCGATCCACCACCCCGTAATAGTTCAAGTCCACATAGGAGGTGTCGCTGGGGCGCGCCCGGAATTCTCCCCGTTGCGACGACCCCCGTTTTGAGAAATACTCCGCTCCGATCGTGGCGTCGAGGCTGCGGTTGATGGCCCAGTAGAAGGAGTCTCCAACGACATTGCCTTTGGTGGAAGAGCGGCCGCCCGTGGGGATGAAAAAGCCGGAATGGCGCGCCTCGCGGGCCACGGGATGAGTTGCGTAGGGAAAGTAGAAGATGGGAAAGCCGTGCAGTAGGAAGTCGCTGTGATAAATCGTCGCATTGCCGCCCACATCGACGACCACTCTGTGTGCCTGGAACTTCCATTTTGGATGCGGCAGTTCGCAGGTGGTGATGGTGCCGTCATACACCGAGTAATGGTCGGGGCTGGTTTTCTCCACGACCTTTCCCGTGAAGGCGAAAGGCGCGGTCGAGGTGAGAATGGCGCGGTTGCCTTTAAAGCGTAGCCCGGTGGTTGCAGTTACGTCGTAGAAGCGTCCGGCCTCAGCCGTCAGATTGTAATTTCCATGACTGGCTTTGATGTGGTCGTCGTTCGGACCACCATCAACGGTAAAGTGACCGGAGGCGGTCACCTCGCCGGTGTCCGCGTTGTAGGTGACTTCGTCGGCGCGGAGGACGTAAGTCCGATAATGAATTTCCACGTTTCCGCGAAGGGTGTAGACGTTTCCGGTTTTTTCCTGCTGCAATGCGCAGATCGTGCTCGAGTCTGAGTCTTGTTCGGCAGCCTGGGCAGAACACGGGGAATTCGGTGTCTGTTCCGCCTGCACTTCCGTGGAACTTGTCGACGCGGTTGGTTCGGACGGCAACTGTCTGGTTACTAGCGCGAGGGCGGGAAGCTGATGACAAAGAAACAGCGCCGTGATAAGGAATCTAGTGCGCAAAGTCATCGGAAGAAAATCAACGGCAGACGCTCGTCCATCGAAGGCGTGCCCTTTCGGCTGTTTTGCCGCGGCATCGTGAACTTAGCACGGCGCTGCCTGTGAGGCAAAGTGGCGTCAGAGGCTAGGATTGCCGTTGGTCGCCTCCCGGTTGTATGTGGAAGTCTGGAGAGTACAGGTTGTTTTCATGAATTGCGAGATTTGCGGCGAAGTCTGCCGTTGTCCTATGGAGCCCCTTCCCACCGAAATGCCGGTTCGCGATCCGACTGCTGGCGCCGCGGCGCCACCACCGCCGTTGGAAAGCGTGTCTGATGGCGGCCAGTGGCGCGACGAGCTCTCCGCCCGGCTCAACCGGTATCGCGCCCGCCGCAAGGCGCCTCCGCCGCGGTATCCCTCTCTCAAATTGCCGTTTGGCCCGGCCGATTCCGCGGTGAGAGCTACTCCAGTAGAGGATGATTCTCCGGCCCCGGCGTTCGAGGCCATTGCAAACCACGCCTTGGCACTGGACGCAACCCACTCCGAGCCGGCCATTGCGGAGCCTCGATCGGCCCCGGCCACGCAAAGTGAGCCACACCCGCACCGACAAGGTGGGCAAACGAGCGCGAAGATCATCGAGTTCCCCCGGTTTGCGTGGGGTCCGCCCCCACCTCCGCTTGATCAGCTTGCGGAGCCGGTCGTCGAAAGGCCCCGAATTCTGGAAGTCCCCGACGCGGTTCCTCCGCTGCCAGCTCTGGGTGGAATCACCATCGAGCCCGCCCGTGGGGCGGAAACCGAGAAGCGCCCCGGGATCGACGTTCCCCTGCAGAGTGCGCGGTTGGCCTGGCGTCTGGTGGCAGCCCTGGTCGACGGATTGATCATCGCCGCGGCCTGCGCTCTCTTCGGATTTATCTTCTGGAAGGTCACGGCAGTGCGTCTGCCACGGGTGCAGGCCTTTGCGCTCGCGGCCGGAATCACTGGCGTGTTCTGGGCCGCATACCAGTATCTGCTGATGGTCTACGCGGGGACGACCCCAGGATTGCGTGCGGCCCGGCTCGAACTCACCTGCTTCGACGGCAGTCGGACGCGCCGCTCTCTGCGGCGCTGGCGAGTGCTGGCTTCCTATCTTTCAGCAGCGTCTCTCGGCATGGGATATGCCTGGCTCTTTCTCGACGAAGATGAGCTGTGCTGGCACGACCGCATCACACACACCTACCTGGCGCCCGTCAAACCCTTGCTCAAACGGGACGAACTCCCGCAGGCTTAAGGCTCCGGCCGACCGGCAATCAACGCAGCGTACTTCAATGTCAGCGTGTGTTTCGAGGCTTGAACGCTCATTGACGGTGGACCATCCATGTCAGGCCACTCATTTTTCTGAAGTGCGGGTCTTTTCTGCCAAACCGATTGCGTCCTGCGCCGCGGCTTCCAAGGGATGGGGCTTCATTTGGTAGGCATGCGCCGCAGATAAAGACAACAGCAGCTGGGCAGCACGCCGCATTTGATATTCACGCATCCGGTCCCCGATCGCATTGTCTGATTTGCCCAGGAACTCGTGAAGGTAATGCCACAAGAACTGACGAAGTTCATCGACTGCCGCTTTGAAGGCGACCAGTTCGTTGGACGCTTCACTTTCGAACAACGCGGAGGAGAGTTCAGCGGATTGGGTCGCCGCCCGTTTGTTTAGTTCGTCACGTACGAGGTAGAGTTCTTCAGTGATCAGTCGAATACGCGTGAGCGTTTTGTCCATGAGAGTCTTCCTGTGCCGTCGAAAAGAATAAGCAGCGATTGCTCGGTGCTAATCAGCTTGCTTCATACAGCCTTGCGATTTGCTGTTGAACTTGTCATCGACAGAAAAGGACTTAGACAACTTCGGCAGAATACATCCACCATACTGCCAGAAACCATACCATGGCGCATTACAGAAAAACCCTTAGACCCTTGGCCTGCCCCGCCGCTGTGAAAGGTGCTTGCTCGGGCGCGCAGCATCGGCTCGGCATTGACGAATGGCTGTTGTAAACAGGCGTAGCCCTCATTGACCCGGGTGTTGGTTGGCTGCATGCGTACGGCGGAGCCGGAGGCTCGTTAAATCGGCGGCACCCAAAATCAAGTTTTCAAGCGAGCTGTTTACCGCTTGAGCCCTGTGGGTTTACTCTAAGCATCCTATGCGTTTTCCCCTATGCTTCCTCGTCCTCATCGCCATGGCTGCGCCGGCCTTTGGCCAGGGGCCCAAAGCCGTCGCCGAACGGCTCGCCGCACAGAACGCCCTCTTCGAGGAGCAATACGAGACTGACCTGCGCAATTTCCCGGAGCGCGCGACGGCCTTCGGGGACTACCGCTATAACGACAAGCTCGCCGATCACTCGCTCGAAGCCATCCAGCGGCGGCATGAGGCCGACAAAGATTTCCTCGCCCGGCTGCAGGCGATTTCTACGACCGGATTCTCCGACCAGGACGAACTCTCGCATGGTCTGATGGTTCGTGTGCTGCAGCAGCGCATCACGGATTTCGACCTCAAAGAATACGAGATGCCGATCAACCAGCAGGGCGGCATCCACACCAATCTGGCCGATTTGCCGCTGGCCGTGCCCTTCGACTCGGTCAAGCACTACGAAGATTACATCTCGCGCCTGCACCAGATTCCGCGCGTTCTGACCCAGGTCACGGAGGTTCTTCGGGCCGGCATGAAAGACAAGTTGATGCCGGTGCGTTTTCTCGCCGAGAAAATCCCCGCGCAGTGCGAGGGAATTATCTCTGCCGACCCGTTCCTGCGACCCACTACAAAGTATCCGTCGAGCATTTCGCCGGAGGATCAGAAGCGGCTGACCCAGCAGATCACCGACGCGGTGAACACCGACGTCCTCCCCGCCTACAAGAAATTCGCCGAGTTCATTCGGAGCGAATACGCGCCCCAGGGACGCACGACGCTTTCCGTTACTTCTCTCGCGGACGGCCAGAAGCGCTACGAGAACGACATCTACGCCCGGACCACGACGCATATGACGCCAGACGAGATCCACCAGCTCGGGCTGCGTGAGATGGATCGCATCCAGACGGAAATGACGGCTATCGCAAAGAAGGAAGGTTTTGCCGATCTTGCCGCTTTCCGCGCTGCGTTGAAGACCAATCCGAAGTACATTCCCACCTCGTCGGAGCAGATTCTCGACGATTTCCGCCACTACATTTCGCAAATGGAGACGAAGCTTCCGGAGCTGTTCACTCTGCTGCCGAAATCGCCGGTGACGGTCGAAGCCATTCCGGAATTTCAGGCGGCTGCGGCGACCCACTATGTTACGGGCACGCCGGACGGAAAGCGTCCCGGACGCGTGGTTGTGGCGACTTCCGATTTCTCCCATCGTTCTTTGATCGACGACGAAGCCATCGCCTATCACGAAGGCGTTCCTGGACATCACATGCAGCTTTCCGTGCAACAGCAACTCGAGGGCTTGCCCAAGTTCCGTCTTCACGGGCTTGGCTTCAACGCTTATGTCGAGGGCTGGGCCTTGTATGCCGAGCAACTGGGCAAGGAGGTTGGCTTCTATCAGGATCCCGTCTCCGATTACGGGCGGCTCTCTTCGGAACTGTTCCGTGCGGTACGCCTTGTCGTCGACACCGGCATTCACGCCAAGGGATGGAGTCGCGACCAGGTGGTGGACTTTTTCCGCAAGTCCGGAGCGGTCGACGAGCCCACGATTCAAACCGAGACCGATCGGTACATCTCATGGCCGGCCCAGGCGCTCAGCTACAAGCTCGGCCAGCTCAAGATCAGGGAACTGCGGGACCGCGCCCAGAAAGAACTGGGACCGAAGTTCGACATCAGGAAATTTCACGACGAGATCCTTGACGGGGGCACTCTGCCTCTCGACATGCTCGAAGCCCGGACCGACAAGTGGATTGCCGCGCAAAAGGGCAAGTGAGGGTCTGCATTGCGGCAGCACTAAAGAATCAAAAGCTAGAACCGCAAAGGACGCAGAGTACCTCCGCAAAGGTCGCGAAGAGAATCTAAGTTGGGACACTACCAGATGCATTTGTGCTGAACCTGTCGGCTCAAGCCTGTGCTATCTTCTAGGCTTGTCTAATAACGCCCTACAGCTATCGTCCTAGAGCATGGCCACCGCCCCAGAGGGTACAAGACCGGCAGTAAAAGTCTTCGTCGCCACCACGGTGATGTTGACCTTTATCTCGTTCTGGCGCGCCTCCGCCATCGTTCTTTCCGACCTGGCCTCCTCGGCCTATTACGCCGGCGGCGATGCCGAGAAGGTCATCGGCAAGAGCGCACCGTGGTTCATCCTGGCGGTGATGCTGTTCAGCTATGCCGTCCGTGCACTCTATATCGAATCCAGCAGCATGTTCGTCCGCGGCGGCGTGTATCGCGTGGTCAAAGAGGCCATGGGCGGAACCCTCGCCAAGTTCTCGGTCTCGGCCCTGCTGTTCGACTACGTCTTGACCGGACCGATCAGCGCGGTCTCCGCCGGGCAGTACCTTGCAGGCTTCATCAAGGACATGGGTCTGGTGTACCTCCACCGCACGCTGAGCTTCTCCGACAATTATTTCGCTGCTGCATTTGCGTCCATCATCGTGCTTTACTTTTGGTGGAAGAACACCCAGGGCATTCACGAATCCAGCGGGAAGGCCGTTCAGATCATGGTTATCACCACGGTGATGGTGGTGATTCTGATCATATGGTGCACGATCACGGTTCTGCGCACCCCGGTCCAGTTGCCTCCCAGCCCTCTGCACCCCGGCATCATCCCCCTGAACAAGGAATCGCTGGGATGGCTGCCGACTTGGTTCGGTCACATTACGTGGATCATCCTGTTCGTGGGCTTCGGACACTCCGTCCTCGCGATGAGCGGGGAAGAGACTCTGGCGCAGGTGAATCGCGAGATCGAGCATCCCAAGCTCAAGAATCTGGAGAAGACCGGGCTGGTAATTTTCATCTACAGCCTGCTGTTCACGTCTCTGGTCTCGTTCTTCGCGGTGATGATTATTCCGGACAGTGTCCGGCCGAACTACTTTGCGAACCTCATCGGCGGCATCGCGGTGTATCTGGCCGGGCCGACCAGTCTGAAGTTGTTGTTTCACGGATTCGTGGTGCTGGTGGGCGTCCTGATTCTTGCGGGCGCCCAGAATACTTCGATTGTGGGCGCGAACGGTGTTCTGAATCGGGTCGCCGAGGACGGCGTGCTTACCAGTTGGTTTCAGAAGCCGCATCATCGCTACGGCACGAGCTTCCGCATCATCAACCTGATTGTGGGTCTGCAGTTGCTGACGATCATTCTCAGCCGTGGAGACGTCTACCAGTTAGCCGCACTCTACGCCTTCGGAGTGATCTGGAGCTTTACCATGAAGTCGGCGGCGGTGCTCGTGTTGCGCTTCACCGAGCCCGCCAACCGTGAATGGAAGGTTCCCGGCAACCTGCACATCGGCAAGCGGGAAGTTCCATTCGGATTGATCGTAATCTCGGCAGTCCTGTTCATGACCGCGGTTATCAATCTGTTCACGAAATTTGAGGCGACCATTGCGGGAGTGATTTTCAGCGCCGCGTTCTTCACGATTTTTACCGTGTCTGAGCACCACGTTGCCAAAGAGCGCCACGGCAAGCCGGAGCAACTTGACCAGTTTCGCGTTTACGGCAACCAGGAACTGGGCAGCGGGGCCATGGGCGTCCGTCCGGGCAACATTCTGGTGGCCGTGCGCGATCCCCGCAATCTCTATTATTTGCGACACATCCTGGGGCATACCCACACGGGCAAGCAGGACGTCGTGGTGATGAGCGCCCGCTTGTACCATCGCGAACATAGTTTTAGCGGCAGCACGGTTTTTGAGGCGAGCCAGGTATTTGACCATTACGAGCAGGAACTCTTCACTGCGGCGGTTGCGGTGGCCGAAAAAGAGGGTAAGCCCATCTCACTGCTGGTGGTGCCTGCGACGGACGTGTTTGAAGCCATCATGGTGACGGCGCAGCGGCTCGATTCCAGCCGCGTGGTCTGCGGCCTCTCCAATAAGCTCACTTCCGATGAGCAGGCCAAGCTTACGGGCGACGCCTGGGAGCGTTTGCCGGAGCCGCGTCCGCGTCTGACTCTGGAGGTTTGCGCGCCCGACGGCTCGGTGCGCGAGTACGCGCTTGGTCCGCACACTCCGCGCATGCGCCCGCAAGATGTCGAACTCATGCACAAGCTCTGGCTCGACATCACCACCGATCCCAAATACGCCGGGGCTCACCACTACCACATCGTGGCTCTGGCGCTTGAGGAATTGCAGCGCGAGTTAACCACCGAACAGCGCGCTCAGCTTCTGCAGAAGTTGCACGATGAGATGAATCGTTCCGGCCAGCAGTGAATCAGAAATCTGAGGAGCTCTTATGGCACGCATTCCGGGTGCGGCTAGCAACCAGGGCGGACCCCTCCGCCGTGCTTTCGTAAGCCTTGTCTACTATCTAACCCGCCGTCGACTCGGCCATGTCATCATGCCGATTCAGGTCACGGCGCATCATCCAAAGCTGTTCTGGGGATACATCCAGATGGAGCAATCGCAGATGGGAAGCAAGCGGGTGGAGTCGAAACTGAAGGGCCTGGCAGAACTCCGCGTGGCAACGCTGGTGGGGTGCCCGTTTTGAATTGATATCGGCTCTGCCGTCGGCAGAGAAAGCGGGATCACGAGCGAGCAAATCGCGAACCTGAACAGCTACCGCACGAACTTCAACTTTTCCGATTTGGAGCGGCTGGTTCTCGAGTATGCGGATGCGATGACTCGAGTCCCGGTGGAAGTCTCGGATGCGCTGTTCGCGCGCCTGCGGGAGCATTTCACCGAAGCTGCATTGGTTGAGCTCACCTCTGCGATCGCCTGGGAGAATTACCGCGCGCGCTTTGACCACGCCTTTGGCATCGAAGGCGAAAACTTCACCGAGGGAGCGGTCTGCGCCATGCCGGTGCAAACGCCGTAACGTGGCGCCGGCGTCCCGCCCTCGCTGCTGACAGCGTTAATCGTGCGGGTGCTCCAAAAGGCCTGGAGATGCACCGCCCAGTCCGAACGAAGATACCCGCCGTTAGAATTCTCCTTGCTTTTTCGCCTTCTGTTCGCCAATAATGGCGCATGGCCATCACACGCAGGCAGCGCGAAGTGTATGACTTCATCTCCCGCTTCGTCACCGAGCACGGATATTCCCCTTCCTTCGAAGAGATCGGACAAGGGCTGAACCTGAACTCACTGGCAACGGTCCACAAGCACATCTCGAATCTCGAGAAGAAGGGGCTGCTGACGCGAGACTACAATCGCAGCCGCTCGATCGATCTGTTGCCTCCCAAGGGCAAGCTGAAGCAGTCGATGAGCGTCAACACGGGCGTGGTGCTGCCGCTGCTGGGGCGCATCGCTGCTGGCCAGCCGATCGAAGCGGTGGAGAATCCGGAGACGATTTCGCTGGCCGACTTTGTGCGCTCGAAAGAAGTGTTCGTGCTCGAAGTGCGCGGCGACTCGATGCAGGATGAAGCCATCATCAACGGCGACTATGTGCTGGTCGAAAAGGCCCGCACCGCGCACAACGGCGACATCGTGGTCGCGCTGGTCGATTCCAGCGACGCGACCCTGAAGCGCTTCTATCGCGAGGGCGACAACATCCGCCTGCAGCCTTCCAACGCGACCATGAAGCCGATTATTGTTCCGGCGGCGTCGGTCGATGTGCAGGGCAGGGTGATTGGGGTGCTGCGGAAGTACTGACTACTTCGTGCAGTCCATCTGCGTTGTGAGGACCATTGTTATCGGTTTTCCATCGATTTCAGCCGGCTTCCATTTCGATGCTTCCAAAGCGTGCGCCGCTCTCGCATCCAGTCCGAAGCCGATCGGACTAAAAATCCGCGCCTTGCTGGGTTGACCCTCGCTGTCGATCACGACTTGGAAATCAACGACACCACGATACTTGGCCTGCCTCGCAGAATCGGTGAGGCACGCGCGGTCAAGCGATAAAGGCCGCGGGAAAGTAAACCGTGAGCCGGGTATAGCGGGAGGGTTTCTCGGAAGCCCGTCCCATAAGCCGTAGCGTTCTCCCAGTACAAAGCCGGGAACAGTCATGAACTCCTTCGCAAAATGGCAATGCTCGTCACTGTCAGACAGCGCGTCCTGTATGCAGTACTTCCAGTGATCCGGGACTAAGTCACGGAACCTGTCCTGCGCAGTGAGGAATACCTTCGAAAAAGCAGCGGCTGCACTTTCGTCAAGCGTCCGGTCTGCACTGACTTCCACCTCAATGGTCAGGCTCGGCGGCTTGTGGTCACGGCCGAGCTTATGGTGCGAAAAGAACTGGAACACATTGTCCGAGGAGATTACGATCAGACGCACTCCCGTGGCAGTCAGGTGCCGCTCTGTAACCGAAATGTCATTCAATTGAACGAACCCATCGGTAGTCCAATCCCCTATGCTTGCTTCGCCCGAAGGGGAGCCGGAGGAGTCGTAATGCAAGGAGTCCCCGGAGTAAAAGCCTCGAACCACAAGGGGCTTGTTCAGGTATTGATCGCGAAGGTGCTGAAGGTCCGCTGTTTGTGCAAAGGCCCCGACAGCAAAAAGTGCCAATACTAGAAAACCAGATCGACAGACGTGTGTTCGAGTGAATCTCATAGGGCTGCATTTTACGTTCAGATCACGGAAAAGGATATGACCGGGACAACGGCGGTAGCTTGGCCTTCGGGCTGAGACCGAATTTCAGTACAAGTGGAAGTCGACTTCCACGGCAATCCCCACCCTGACGGGCTGCCCATCTTTTTCTGCGGGCTGAAATTTCCAGGTTTCCACGGTCTGCACCGCTTTCACCTCGAGACCAGCGCCCAGCGGGCTGAGGACGTGAATATTTGTGGGATGGCCCTCCTCGTCGACGATCAGCCCGAGCGTGAGTGTTCCCTGGTATTTCGCCTGCCGGGCAGGCTCGCTGAAAGCAGGATTGGGTTGAAAGAGCGCTCTGGGCGGCTTCACACCTTGTCCCACGTGAAACACCCGGCCGGAGCTGGCTGCGGAGTCATCGCAGCCAGGCGGACATTTCGGCTCCGATGTTGCATTCCGTGTGGGTGGCGGCGTGGCCGCCGCCGAAGAGGCGATACCCGGCACAGCGGTCATCTCCGGAGAGAATCGGCAACCCTCATTGCTGCCTGACAGCCCTTCGCTGATACAGGGCTTCCAGAAGCCGGGGACCGCGTCGGTGAAACTATCCTGGGGATTGAGAAAAGTTCTCGACAAGAATGTGTCTACTTGTTCAGGGACGCTACCCGGCCCGAGCTCAGCTTCGATCTCCACCGCCGCCCCTTTTGTTGCCTTCTTGTGTTTCTTCGGGTTCTCTTCTCCACGAAAGTGAAATCCGTTCTTATCGGCAACTACGAGCAATCGTTTGGCCTTGATTTTGAGGGTGTGCCCCGACACGCGAATGTCATCCAAGTGAACGAATCCGTCGGTAGTCCAATCGCCCGGAGTTGCGCCGCCGAAGGGCTCCCCCTGAGAGTTGTAGCCCAGCTGGTCGCCGGAGTAGAACCCTCGGAGCAGAAAGGTCCGATTGGCGTAACGATCATGCAGTTGGCGGTTGAGATCGTCGGCGTACGCAAAGTTCACCCCGATTAACAGCAGAGAGAGAAGCAAGAATCGCAAGGAACGAGGCATATGCGGGAGCTCCTCGGAACAAAACGTCACCGGCATTCTAATCGAGAACGGCGGTGAATACCGAGGTTGCAGGCAAAAAGAGAACGCCCGGGACTTTTCCCGGGCGTCATAGCCTGAAAGCTGACCGCTTACCCAAGGTGCTTGTTCAAAGCCTGCGCAATCGCGTCCTTGGGGCGATAGCCGACCAACTGCTCGACCACCTGTCCGCCCTTGAATACCAGCAGGGTCGGGATGCCCGTTACCTTATAGCGCATCGGGGTGGCGCTGTTGGAGTCGACATCCATCTTGCCGATTTTGATCTTGCCCTGGTACTCGGTGGCCAGTTCCTCGACGATTGGGGCGATCGCGCGGCAAGGGCCGCACCATGTTGCCCAGAAATCCACCAGAACGGGCTTATCCGATTTCAATACATCCTGGTCGAAGTTCGCATCGGTTACTTCGACGATTCCGTTGCCTGCCATTGTTTCTTTCTCCTCGTTGTAAACGTCGCACATGTCGGCCGACGCTCCATCGGGTGTCGTTGCCGGGGTTGGCGATCGGTAATATGAGTGCTTCCCCTGCGGGAGCCCAACTCACTATCGTAACACCCGAGTTAGATGTCCGGGGAGGGGGAAAGTCGCAAAGAGGCGGAAGGGCGACGGTTACCGTCGCGAACCCGCCGACGGGGTCAGAGGAAGTCCTTTAACGCCATCACGATGGCCCCTGCCGGGTGCCCAGGGACTTGATATAGCTGACCAGTTGCCAGCGCTGCGGCTCAGGAAGCTTGGACCAAACCGGCATCCCGCGTCGCACCACCCCGTTGGTCAGCAGCCAGAATAGTGTGCCGGGCGGAGCCTGTTGGACCTCGGCCGCGCGTAGACTAGGCCCCTTCTTGCCCCCGTCGGCGGTCGCGCCATGACACTCCGCACAGTGCTGTTCGAAGAGCTTCGAGCCGGCCGCGACCGCATCCGGATCAGATTCCAGCGGATTGCGCCGGGCGGCTGCCTTCGCCGGAGCTTTAGCTAGCTCCGCATAAACAGGGTTGTCCTTGTGGGGGGGCGGGGAGGCGTCGGTCTGAGCCTCCGCAGTGCTGAGGAGCAAAATAAGAATAGCGAAGCCGATACAAAATCCTCCGTGGGCAGCCGTGCGGCGAATCATCAGTGTCCTCCAAACCACCGGGCCACGGTCGCGCCGAAGCCGGAAAACTCGCGCGAAACGCCCCAGCGTAGCAAAAAGCGATGGCTATTGTCGTTCAGGCCGAATCCGGGCGACAGGCGCAGCGTCCAGCTCGAAGGCAGGTTCCAGGCAGCCACCGGCGCGAGGTAGTGGGAGGTATCCGGCAGCCCGAAGCTATAGCGGTCGCCCAAGCCTCCGTACATCTCGATTCCGGCAATGAAGTTTTCCCGGCAGAAGCTGCAGCGGCGGGCGGAGGCTTTCAGGGCCAACGGGCGGCTCGCCGCGATCGCATATCCGAACTCCCAGGAATTGCCCCCAGTCAGATTCTTGACGGCCAGCGGATTGAGGGCGAAGTTCCAGCCGTTGTGCGTGCTCGAAAGCAGCAGCTTGAACTCGAGCTCATGGTTGTGCCCTGCGCGCGAGATCGCATTGCGTATCGCATGGTCGGCCTCCACGTCGTGGCCCTCAACCTCTTTCATGATCTTGTCGGCTTCGCTGATCTGCTCGTACTCCACATAAAGCACGGGATTGATCAAGTGCTCACTCTTGAGCAGGCGGATGCGGTTCTCGAGGCGAAATCCGGTGAAAATCGTGCTGTCGTCGAAAGTGGTTTGACCGTCGAGGTAGAGTTCGGTCGTCCACCATGCGGTTGCACCGTATTCCAGTTCGAGCCAGTAGGCGTTGAAGTCGTTTCCCGCGCGTTGGGTGCCGAAGGTGGAGAAGTACTCCACTTCAAGGCTGCCCGGTTCTTCCAGGTAATGGTCGTAGGTCACGATGTAGGGGCTCTCCTGGGAGTGAGCGGTGAGAGCCAGGCCGGGGGGGAAAAGCAGGAGCAGGACCGTCCCCAGAAGTTGTCGGGTTCGGGATCGCAGGTCCGCACGCCGGAAGCAGCGGTGTGGGAAAAGCTGGAAGAGTGCGTTCAGGAACGAGTGCAAGCGGGGATTGTACGTCCTTTCTGGGATGGATCTATTGCGACTGGATCGCATTTTGTATGAAAACGTCCCATTTTGAGCCTGCTTCTACTGCCTTCATAGTTGCAACATAGTCGCATCTAGGCTACAGTCATCATACTGCCGGAACGCTTTTCCCGCGTCAAGACGGCGGTCCAAGATTCCGTCGCAGCCGGATTGCGACCAGTTGCGACAAGGAGAGGAATTGCCCATGCCCCTGCCACAAACAGAAATTCCGGGACGGTTGCAGGCCCACTTGGCTGAGCGCGGAATCCGGATGACCGGGCAGCGGCGCGCCATTCTGAGCGTCATGGAGACGGCCAGCAAACATCTCGACGCCAGCCAGATTCTCCGCAAAGCGCAGAGACTCGATGCCAGCGTCGACCGCAGCACCGTCTATCGCACGCTGCGACTGTTGAAGCGTCAAGGGCTGATCGACGAACTCGACCTCATGCACATCAATGGCGAGGGACACTACTACGAACGCAAACTGGACCGCGACCACATCCACATGGCGTGCCTGCGTTGCGGGAAGATCGCCGAGTTCGTCAGCGACCAGTTTGAGAAATTGAAACGCCAGGTGGAGAAGGATTGCCGCTTCCACGTTGTAATCTCGCGGCTGGAAATCGGCGGCTACTGCGCGGCTTGCCGGGGACCGCAGTAGAGTGAGCGGCGAACATTCGTTTTCGCCCGCAAAATAAGAAAAGCGCCCTCGACTTTTCAGTCCAGGACGCCTCGGCAGCCCTCCCCCAGAACTGCCAAACCACGAGTGGATAGTAGAATCGCACTGGTTTTGTGTAAACGTCACTTTGGTAATAGTGTTAGCGCAGAGCTAATTCTGCGGCTGACGAAAGTAACTGTGCGGGAAGACGATGGACTCTGGCTCTAGTGCTTTTGCCAGGTCTGGCCTGCGTCGGCCGTAGTCCATATTTCGCTGGAAGAGGTTAAGATTCGCCCGCGCAGGGGATCGGCAAACTGCAGGCTCACGATATCGTCGGTCAGCACGACTTCGGACCACGACGGTACGACCCGCACCCAGTGTCCGCCCGCATCGGTGGAATGATAAAGGGCGCCCGCGGACCCGCCTGCCCACACATCGGGCCCATTGGCGGAGACGGCGCGGAATACAACTGGTGGAGCTTCTTTCGCGTCGGCCTTGTCTTTGGCCAGGGCTTTATCGCGCGAGGGCCTGGATTTCAGGGCCATCGACAGACGGGCGCCGTTGACTGCTCCTGACCCGCTATTCACGTCCACATCTTGCCAGGTCTTCCCCTGGTCCACTGATCGCTGCAGGCCGCCCATCGCGCTAATGGACCACCGCGCCGATTCCGGCGCCAAACCCGCGGAGGGCACGAAGTTGGTCCCACTCGCTGCCGATACGCTGTAGGCATCCGCGAGTTGGGGAGTCGGGGCGTTCGCGCTCGTTGCCTCGGCGGGCTTAGCTCGTGCTACTTCCGCCCCGGCGCTGCGACCGCTGGGCTGGGGTTCCATCGCCGACCGATTCTGCGCGGCGAGAGTATCGAGATCCTGAGACTTCTTTTCCGCGCCGATCGGCCCGCCTACGACTGCGCCTGCTGTCGAAGGCGCTGCCGGCGTGGCGGCTACCTCTTGATTCGAGGGATGCTGCCTGGCCACTGGTGGAGGTGCGACAGGATACGGCGCTGGCAATTGCTGGGAATTGTTCGCGTAAAAGTTGTTCTGCTGCAGTTGCTGTTTGACGCTCGGGCCAAACGTCGCAGGAGCATTGGTCATACCCGCACCGCCCGCAACCCGTGACTGGGGCTGCGAAGAAGCTACAAAGCCGTTGAAGCCACGTTCCCGCTTCTTTGGAGCCGGTCTGGACTCGTCGGGAACCGCGACTGCGGGAAGAGGAATCTGAACTTTGCCCTGTTTTGCCGGCTCGCCGGCAACGGGCGGAGCCTCATTCTTAGCCTCCTTGGCAACACTCTCGGGATGAGCGGTGTCTGCCCGAGTTGCATCATACAAAGCCTCAATTGGCTGACGCGCGCCCTGCTGCCGGTATTTCAGGATCCCAACAGAAGTAATCGCAACGATCCCGGCGGCGACGAATCCCCAGCGAAGCGCTGGCCAGGTCAGCCATCTGCTACGAGCGGGATGGACTGACTCTGCCACCGGTTCTTCGGCCGGGAGGGCAAGGGCCACAATCTCGCGGCAGTCGCCGCACCGCGCCAGGTGCTCGAGCACGCGGCTGCGTTCGCGCTCGGGCAGCGAGCGCTCGGAGAACGCCGTCAGCACGTCGGCATCAGGGTGCCCGGTAGGCACCGCGGCCGCTCGCAAGCGCTCCGTCACGATTTTGGGCGGGTTCTGCATCTAACTTTCGCCTTCCCGGACCCTGGCCTCCACTCTCTTCTCAGAGAACGCACCGGCAGGCGATTCTTGCGCCAAACTACGGCGGATATCCACCTGCAGGTCCCGGACATCGACCTCCAGTGCCTCTTCCGCCTGCCGGCGGGACAGGCCAGCGCGCGTCAGGGCCGCCACGATCTGCTTCCGTAAAGACCTGGCCAACTTGTCGATCTTGCGGCTGATGGTCGACTCGTGTACGCCCAGCATGCGGGCGATGTCCGCCAAAGTTCGGCCGTCCAAATAGTACGCGCTAAGGACCATCCGGTCCTCGGCCGGCAGTTCTGCCAAAACTTCATCGGTGGCCCTGGTCAGGCGGTCATCAGCCGAGGCCACAGGTTCTGGATCGGGAGCGCGAAATTGGATGCCTTCCTCCGACTCCTCATCCAGGCTGACCAGGCGCTTGGTGCGACGGTAACGGTTGACGTATTCCTGTGCCAGCACGGTGCGCAGCCAGCCTTCGAGCGATCCCCGCCCTGTGTAGGAAGAGAGTTTCGAGACGCGCTGGCCCTCTCGCGTGGTCGTTCCGTACAGGTCGGCGTAGAGGGTGTCCGCCAGATCGCGCGCGGCCGAATCCTCGCGCGCGATGCGCAGTGCCGATAGATAGAGTTTTTCCCGGAAGCGCGTCAGGAAGATTTCCCACGCGGAGTTTTCGCCCGCGGCGCAGGCGCGCGCCAATGCCAACTCGTCAACGCGCAAGCTCAGGATGAAAGTGCGGGCTTCGCCTTCTGATGCCGATCCCTGTTTGGTCCCGACCTCACAGAGGATTGCGGCAAAGGATTCGCGGGTGAGGCCGACTCTGTCGCAGCCGGCCTTAGCATGCAACTCGGGAAGCAGCTCGCTGACCACGGATTGCACTGCCGAATTTGGCTTTGACGAACTCATGGCGCAGCTAAGGAATTAGACACCCTTTCGTGCCAGCGTTCGACCCTCAACTATCGATCTAAACTGCGGCGCGCTGCTTCTTACACTCGTCACACGGGCAGACTTCGCGCAGGAACTTCCACGAGTAGATCCCCAGATCATGGTTGTCGTTCCATGAGAACTTGATGGCATACTTACCCACGCCTTCCGCGGACAGAGGCTTCGCGTTCGGCTTGAAAATCAGCAACGCCCCGGGGGCGGCTGTTGCCGGATCTCCGGGACGGCGTCCCGCCTTGCCCCGCTCCTCTTCGCACATCGCGCAGGGACAGGCATCGCGCAGATAGACGAAGTTGTAGTGAGAAGCGTGCCCGTCCCCCCACTCGATGTCCACTCCAGCCCCAGTAGTGAGATGCACTTTCACCGACTTGGGATCAGTCGCGGCGGTGGGGGATTGTAGTGGGGACTGCATGGAGTAAGTATCGCATAGCGGGAGCCGCCGCCAACGGAGTCGAAGGACCCCGTGCCACGGTTGCAGCGAAATGAACTTGGAAAGGAGTTCTCACAGAGCTCTCAATGCCCAGTGAGAATTCCCTTCGGAGCCCGTGCTTGTTACCGGCATGCGCGGGGTCCTTCGACTTCGTGACTGGTTCGCTTTGCGAACCAGTCACTATGGTCAGGATGACACAACGCACTGATAGGGCAGCACTGCGACCACGGCGCCGTTGCCGAATTCGGTCAACATCCTGTAAAATCTAGGTTTGCCCTACAAGATCTGAAGCTTTCGGGAGTCGTCATGGCACAACAATGTGATATCTGCGGCAAGAAGCCGCAAGCGGGAAACCGCATCAGCCACGCCCACAACGTCACCAAACGGCGCTGGAACGTCAACCTGCGCCCGGTGCACGCCAAGGTCAATGGCCAGGGAAAGCGTATCCGCGTCTGCACGTCCTGCCTGCGCAGCGGCAAAGTCGTGAAAGCCTAGAGCTCGAACCTCCACCGCAAAAAGCAAGCGAAACAACCGGGTCGCTGCCGGAGCAGTTTGCCTGGGGGATGGCTCGACGCTCAGCTATTCCTTGGCCGGAGCCGGTGTCACTGCCAGCAGCTGCACGTCGAAGATCAGCGTCGCATTCGGCGGGATGATGTCTTTGTAGCCTTTCTCCCCGTAGGCGAGTTCCGGCGGGATGCGGAGTTGCCGCTTGCCGCCTACCTTCATTCCGGCCACGCCTTCGTCCCAGCCTTTGATGACGTCGCCCTTGCCCAGCGTGAAGCTGTAGGGCTGGTGCGCGTCGACCGAACTATCGAACTTCTTACCTGTGGTGAACCATCCGGTGTAGTGGACTTTGACGTGGTCACCGTCTTTCGCGTTCTCGCCTGTGCCCACCTTGATGTCCCAGTATTGCAGGCCGGAGTCTGTCTTGACTCCATCGCCGGTGACTTTGGTGGGAGCATTCGTATTCGGAACGCGTACCGGAGTCGTTCTGTGATTGGAAGTCTGCGCTGCGAGAGCGAACGCTAGCGACAGGACAATTCCACAAACCTGGGTGGCTTTCATGCTTTACTCCAGTGCGATCACGTCAATCTCGACCAGCATATCCTTGGGCAGGCGAGCGACCTCGACGGTCGAGCGCGCAGGCGGCGCCGAGCTGAAATACTTGCCATAAACCGCATTCATCGCGGCGAAATCGTTCATGCTTTTCAGGAACACTCCACAACGGACGACCTTCCCCAGCCCGCTGCCGGCCGCTTCCAGAATCTCCGACAGGTTGCGCAAAACGCGATCGGTCTGGGCGGAGACATCCCCGCTAATGACCTGCTGCGTCGCCGGATCAATGGCTACTTGTCCCGACACAAAAACAAATCCATTGGCTTTGATGGCCTGCGAGTACGGCCCGATCGCCTGGGGAGCGTCCTTGGTGGAAATGACTTCGCGCATAAAATTCTCCGCCGCTGATTAACGCAGATGCGCGCGGGGAAAGTCAAACTGCCAGGCATCTAGAAGCGGTAGGAGATTCCCATGGTGAACTGGTGGCGAGCCTGTAAATCGAGCGCCGGGCCGATCTTGCCGGCCAGTTGTACGACTCCGAAATCCAGGTTGAGGGGGGAGTCGCTGCCCGTCCGCACCCGGGCGAAGTAGGCCAGCGTAGTCGGAATCGTCGCCGTCGTCGCGAAGAATGGCCCGGGGACTTCCTTGAGCTGGCGCGGCTGCTGGGCAAATTCCATCCCCAGGGTGAGTTTGCTGTGTTTCGGACCGTTGACCTCGAACGCCGCTGCGCCGAAGGCCCGGAAAGTCCAGTCCGGCGAGTTGGCGGCGATTCCCATCAGGGAGGCATTCGTCAGCTTCACCCCCGCGTTCAGCAGAATCGGGAGTCCATGCAATTCGTGGATGGTCTTGGTCGCGATCAGATCGAAGTCGGTGCAAGTCGTGTTCTCCCGCTCCGGTACTTCCGTGACGCGCCGAACCTGGGTTCGAACCACGGCTCCGGCAGCTATCGCAGGCACGAACTTTGTCTTGCGCGCATTTTCCGGGATCAACCTGAACTTGATGTGGGCAATGTTGAAGCCGTTGGCAAAATCGGGGCTGAGTGCGGGTGTGCTGCCCTGCGCGTTGAAGGCGCGGGTGAATCCGATCTCTGCAATCTTCAAGAAGCCGACGGTGATCGAGGCTTGAAACTCATTGCCCAGGACCGGCCCCGCGTTCATGTAGTGGAAGGCAACTTCCGGATGTCCAAAGCCGTGAGCAGACGAATCGCTGGTATATGCAAACGGAGTGATCAGACCGCCAGTTTGACCCTCCCAGTTCAACTGGGCCCGGGACACTGTGGCCAGAGAAAGAATCGCCAGAACACCCGTCGCCAGACACCGCGTGCGCTTTACCGTTGGAATCGCCAATGACCAGTGAGCCGTAGGACCCTCCTTCGCCCCGAAGGAGCTTCTTAGGATTTTCGAGAAAAACGGAACTGCCTTACAGGATGCCGGGCCGGAGGAGCCGGTTGTACGAGTGACTCCTCATCTTAGATCTTCTGCAGCCTCTGCACTTCATGTACGCCCGGAATCTTCCGCAGCCCGACGATGATCTGCTCCAGATGCTTCAGGTCCGAAATGTCGAGCACCACTTCTACGCTGGCCTGGCTGTTCGCCGTGTGCGCCGCAATGTTGCGGATGTTGCTTTTTGCGTCTCCGATCACTCCCGTGATGTTTTTCAGCATGCCGAAGCGGTCGTCGCAGAACACGGTCAGTTTCACCGGATAAGCCGTCGGAGTACTCTCGTCGCGTGCCCATTCCACATCGATCTTGCGCTCTGGCTCGTAGAGGAGATTCGTCACATTCGGACAATTCACCGAATGAACCGCCACGCCCTTACCGCGCGTGATGTATCCCACAATGCCCTCGCCGCGGATCGGGTTGCAACATCGCGCGCGGTAGACCAGCATGTCTCCCTGGCCGCGGACGGTGATGGCGTTGTGGTCGCCGAACACGCGCCGGACGACGCTGGCGATGCCGCCGGGTTGCGACGTCAGGCCTTCGGACTCGATGTCTCCGGCGATCGAAGGCGTAGCTCCCGCGGGCAGCAGGCGCGCCAGTACCTGCCGCGCTGAATATTTGCCGTAGCCGATGCCCGACATCAGGTCGTCGGCTTTGCCCAGACCGTATCCCGAAGCAACTTTCTGCAAGTCTTCGTCTTTGATTTCTTTGAGCGCGATGCGATACTTGCGCGCTTCTTTTTCGATCAGCTTGCGCCCGATTTCGATCGCTCGCTCGCGCTGATGCACGTTGAGCCAGTGCTTGATCTTGTTGCGCGAGCGCGAAGACTTGACCAGCCCCAGCCAATCGCGGCTCGGCTTGTGCCCCGGCTGCGTAAGAATCTCGACGATGTCTCCCGAGTGCAGTTTGTGGCGCAGCGGCACCATGCGCCCGTTGACCTTCGCGCCGATGCACGTGTGTCCTACTTCCGTGTGAATCGTGTACGCGAAGTCAATCGGCGTGGCATCGCGCGGAAGAACTACGACCTTGCCCTTGGGAGTGAAGGTGTAAACCTCCTCGGGATACAAATCGACCTTTAGCGTCGATAGAAACTCGTTGGGATCGCTGACGTCCCGCTGCCACTCCACCACCTGCCGCAGCCACGCCAGTCGCTGCTCATCTTGTGCCGAGACTGGGCCGTCTTTGTATTTCCAGTGGGCCGCGATTCCTTCCTCGGCCATCTTGTGCATGTCTTCGGTGCGAATCTGAATTTCAAACGGCGTGCCGTCTTCCGTGATCACCGAAGTGTGCAGCGACTGGTAAAAATTCGGCCGCGGCATGGCGATGAAATCCTTGATGCGCCCCGGCACCGGACGCCACAAATTGTGAATGATGCCCAGCACCGCGTAGCAATCCTGCAGCGAACGCGTGACCACCCGCATGGCGCAGAGATCGTAAACCTGGTCGACGGAAATGCGCTGCCGCTGCAATTTCTTGTGGATGCTGAATAGGCGCTTGATGCGGCTCTCCACCCGCGCCTGAATCCCGGCTTCTTTCAGCTTGTCGGTGATAATCCCCTGCATCTTGGCAAGGAAGGCCTCGCCCTGCTTGCGCCGCGCGTTGACCGACTTCTCTACCTGCTCGTAGCCCAGAGGATCGAGAAAGCGGAAGCCCAGGTCTTCCAACTCGCCGCGAATCTTCCCCATGCCCAGCCGGTGAGCGATCGGCGCATAGATCTCCAGGGTCTCTTCAGCAATCTTGTGCTGGCGGTCGGGCTGGAGATGCTCGAGTGTGCGCATGTTGTGCAGGCGGTCAGCCAGTTTGATCAGCACGACGCGAATGTCGTCGACCATCGCGAGCATCATTTTGCGGAGGTTCTCGGCCTGCTGCTCCTCGCGCGTGGCGAAATCAATTTTGCTGATCTTGGTGACGCCTTCGACGATGTGCGCCACCTGCTCGCCAAACTCTTTGCGAATGTCGGCGATCGTGACCGAGGTATCTTCGACGGAATCGTGCAGCAGTCCGGCAGCGACCGCCACCGGATCCATCTTCATTTCCGCGAGCACCAGCGCGACTTCCAGAGGATGCACGAGATAGGGCTCGCCCGATGCGCGCGTCTGGCCTTCGTGATGCTTCAGGGAGTAGTCGTAGGCTTTCTTGACAATGGTCAGATCGTCTTGCGGGCGGCTCTCCTGCATCCGCTTCATCAAGTCGCGAAACTTGGTGAGCGTGAGGGCAGTGGTAGCGATCTGTTGGCGCAAGCTCGCCATGATGGATTATACGCGCCGGGCAAGAGGGCTCCGCACGGAGGCGCTGGGACGCTACGGAAATTATACCGCGCGGAGCTAAGGCTCTTCGCTCCGCGGGATGTCATCTCCAGGCACTCTTCCACGATGACCGGAGTAATTTGCCCTGCTCAAGACGACACCCTAGGCTCGACAGTGGGCGCTGCCCTCCGAGGTACACCATGGTGCAACTCTGCGGTCGTCGCGCTACAGTGATCCTTCTCGCGTTGGGCTGGGCTCTGTTCTTCTCGATCCATAGCGCCGGCCAGACAGCGCCACCGGCAGTCACCTCGGGCGAGCAGATTCCCGTGCCGGGACGACCTGTTCCCGCTGATTACGGGCAACTCTCCGAGCACAACCGGGAGTGGGTCGTGACGCAGCCTCCGCAGATCCAGGCTGAATTCCTTCTCAGTGCGGCCATTAATCACGATCGTGGCGCCACCGACATGATCAATAAGATGGTCGATGACTGGCACGGCAAGCTGCACTTTACGCACAAGATAGATGACCTGCAGATGACCGCGCTCTACTTCAACGATCTTCGAGTCAGGGCCGCTGCGATCGAGATTAACCTTGCCGTGTACAACCTCTCAAAGACAGAAGAGGCCGCCGACCGTCTGATGGCCCAGGCGGAAAAGTCCGAGAGTTGGCGCCCGTATGCCATGTGGGAATTAGGCATGTTGGTAAATCGTGGCATCGAACTGGACAAGATCCACGAGTTTCTTCGCCGTTATGTGCATGATCCCAATGAGAAGACGCGCCACTGGACTGTCGAGGGCCTTGCCCACCTGGGGACTGACGACACGATCAAGGATTTTCTGGACGTCTTCCGCAACGATCCCTCGCTCGAGGTGCGCGAGCGCGCAGGATGCAGCCTGGCAAAGTCGGGCATGCTGACCCGTGAGCAGCGAATGCTGGCCGTCCCTGGCCTCATCGATCTGGCTTATGATCCCTCTCTCGACAGCACCACCCGCTCATGGGTCTATCAGGCGTTGCGCGAGATCACCAACGAGCACCTGGGCAACGATCCCGCGGCATGGAAGAACTGGTTCAGCAGGGCCGGCGCGAAGCGCAGGGAGGAGTTCCGGCAGGGCGAGCAGTGGAATGTGCTCGGGAATAACTAGGGGTTATTCGAATTCTGAACGGGGGAATGAATTGCAACCTGCCCGACTGGTATTCCACGGAGTAGTCGCAGCATCGTTAATTGTGTTGTCGGATGACCACCGACGGCAAGCCTTCGGCGCTCACGCTGGAGGACAGGGGCATCTATAAGAACGCGCTCGGTCTCGACCCGCTGGTGGTGAGCTAGGCTCTCGATGGAATCTCGAAGGGCAAACGGGCCGCGGTGCTGATCAACAAGTTCATACTCGCATCCGATTGTGTGTTGATGTAGAAAGTCACCGAGATGTGCCGCGCGCCAAAGCCTACTTCACCACGCGATACACGCTGGGGCGGTTGCTGCTGCTGGACTACATGTCGTGGAAGACGAAGCATTCACTGACGCTGCTGTCCCCTCAACGTCACAGTCCTTTCCGCTTTGCCAGTTACCGCACTAAGACCTCTCTTAGTCTAGCGCTTCCCGCACTTGGAAGAACCTTAGTTCCTCTTGGTGCTGATGGCGATCTGTCAATCTGCGTGATATATTCTCTGCGCTATGAAGCTGACCGGTGGTGATTGGTCAAAGGGAGACATCTTAGCCGCATTGGGAATAGTGTTGGCTTTGGGCGGCGTCATTGCAACAATTGCGACCCCGGAAGTGCGGCGCGTCGTGCGGCTGGATAAGCCTGAAAAAAGCACACGATCGAGCAACCTGGTGTGTGGCAACAACTGCGCGTCCTTCCAGCACTCTGACTCGCTTCCCGAGCAACCTCCGCAGGGCACAATCCGCATTGCCATCGGGGGCGATGCACGAGACGACCGCTCCGGGGTTGTTCCATGGGCGTTCAAAGAGGCCCGCAAGAGGGGCTCGAAGGCATTCGTCTTCCTGGGCGATTTGGAGCTTACTCCGTCGGAAGACGAACTGTTCCTGCGAAAGCTCAACGACCTCGGCGGCTTGCCGTTCTATCCGGCCATGGGGAACCATGAGATCGAGACCCTTGGCGTTCTTCGGCGGGACGATGCGAAAAGCCGCGCCCGAGTGAAAACATTCAAACAGCATTTCGTCAAGGTGCCGGTGAACTTCGCGCCGCTCGAAGACGTGGCGGCGTATTCGGCGGATCTCGAGGGCAATGTTCACTTCATCGCTTTGGACAATGTCAGCCGCAGAGGCGAAGGGTTTGGAGCCGAACAGTTGAACTGGCTTGAGGCGGATCTGAAATCTGCGAGCGCGGCGAAAAAGGTCATCCTTGTCGGCATGCACAAAGGACTCGCGCACAACCCAGTCACCACCCACGCCATGGACGAGGACGGGGCAGCCGCCGTCAAAGAGTCGGACGCCGCTCTCGTACTCTTTCAGAAGTACAAGGTTGCCGCCATCTTCGTAAGCCACAGCCACATGTACGCCGCCTACGACCAGGGCGGTATTGAGGTCCGGCTGACCGGAGGGCTGGGAGCGCCGCTGGTCAAGGGCTTGCCTGAGAACGAGGGCGGCTTTCATCATTTTCTGCTGGTCGATGTCCCGGCCGGCGAGAGCAAGACGCCGCCGCTGATAGAAGTTGTCAAGTTCCCAGGTACGCCCAAAGTGGACACCGAAGACGAGTCGAAAGAAGTCGAGTAGGAGGCGCGGCAAACTCCTTCTCTTATTTCGGGCCCTTCGAAGATTTCAAATCTGTCCGCAGTTTGTTGAGGCGGTTTGCGAACTGATAGAGTGACAATCTGTCAGTCATGATTTCCCGAATTCTTGTCAGCGGTGTTTCCGGCCCGATCGGGACGGCTCTGCTTCCTTCGCTGGACACGCTTGGTTACAAAGTGATACGCCTTGTGCGTGGTCCCGCGACGAACAGGGGACAAATCCACTGGGATCCGGCTCAGCCCATTTCTCCCGACGCAGTCTCCGGCTTCGACGCCGTCATCCACCTCGCGGGCGAGAGCATCGTGGGGCGCTGGACGGCCGCGAAGAAGCAGGCGATCCGGGAAAGCCGCGTCCTGGGGACCAGTCAACTGGCAGCGGCTTTGGCCAAGGCTAGCGGCAAGCCGCACGTTTTCATTTCCAGTTCGGCCATCGGATATTACGGAGACCGCGGCGAGGAAGTGCTGAATGAGCAAAGCGCTCCCGGTAGCGGGTTTCTTCCCGACGTGTGCCGCGAGTGGGAGGCCGCAACCCGGCCCGCAGCCGACGCAGGCATCCGCACGGTTCAGATGCGAACCGGGGTCGTGCTCAGCCCGAAAGGCGGCGCCTTGGGAAAAATGCTCACGCCCTTCAAAATGGGCGTCGGGGGACGCGTCGGCGACGGCCGCCAGTGGATGAGTTGGATTGCTGTCGAAGACATGGTGGGAGCGATTCATCACCTCTTGAAGGCTGATCTTGTGCAGGGTCCGGTAAACATGGTCGCTCCCAAACCGGTGACCAATACCGAATTCACCCGGACCCTGGCGAGTGTGCTGTCCCGTCCCGCGATTTTTCCAGTTCCCGCGTTTGCTGTGAAGTTGGCTTTCGGTGAAATGGGAGAAACCGTTCTGCTTGGAGGCCAGCGCGTCGAGCCCGCCCAATTGGTCGCCAGTGGATATCCGTTTCGCTTCCCGACCCTGCGCTCAGCCCTGGAATCGCTAAACCTGTAAGCGCATGTGCCCTGGCAAACGCCGGGTGGAGAAACGGGACCATGTGGGACTGTCGCTCCGGCGCTCCGGCGGCCGAGGTGTATCGCACCGCAGCTCCTTGACTGCAGCCGCGCCTCGTGAAACTTTTTCCGCCGCCGTGACTCCAATCCGTTAGACCACAAGTTTCGTACAGCAGAAGGAGGACAAGATATGCCATCTTCAACCAGCCTGGCGCTATTTCTTCTGGGGTCCCTTCTCACAGCGACAGCGTGCAATGCCAAGGCGAGTCCGGCACGGTCCGCAGCCGTGCCTGCCCCCGCCGTCGATGCTTCGCGCGCCTCAACTCCCGGCCAGCAAACGGCTGTCGTTTCCGGCGGATGCTTCTGGGGCGTGCAGGCTGTTTTCCAGCACGTGAAGGGCGTGATCAGCGCAACCTCCGGCTATTCCGGCGGCTCCGCCAAGTCCGCCGAATATGAAATCGTGAGCACCGGAGGGACCGGGCACGCCGAGTCCGTGCAGATTGTCTACGATCCCTCGCAGATCACTTACGGCGAACTGCTGCGCGTCTTCTTCTCGGTAGCGCATGACCCCACGCAACTGAATCGTCAGGGCCCCGACGAAGGCACGCAATACCGTTCGTCAATTTTCTACAACAGCGATGAACAGAAGCGCATCGCCGAAGCCTACATTGCACAGCTCGACAAGGCGAAAGTGTTTTCGCATCCGATCGTGACGCAGGTCGTACCTCTGCAGGCGTTCTATCCGGCCGAGTCCTATCACCAGAACTACGCAGCGTTACATCCCAATCAGCCCTACATTGTGTTCAATGATGCCCCCAAGGTCGAACATTTGAAGCAGGAGTTCCCCGATTTCTACACCGGGAAGTAGGAGCGGCCGATGGTGGACTCTGAGTTGGATAAGAAGAATGTGGAGACCTCTGGCCCCGGCGCTCCCGGGGAGCGAGGATCACCAGCGTCTCCAGCCTCGCCGCCGAATATTCAGCGGCGTGTCTTTCTAGCAACCTCACTCACGACCCTTGCGGGCCTGGCCTTCTGGCAGCTGAGAAAGCCCCGAGTGCTTGAAGCTGCCGCCGCCGGCGAGCCAAGAGAGGTCACCCTCGTGCTCTTCTCCGACTCCGGCCAGCGACTCAAGGAAGTCCGCATCCCAAAGGTCGTAAAGACATCCGCCGAGTGGCGGAAGCAACTCTCATCGAACGCCTACGACATCACTCGCAATGCCGATACCGAACTTGCTTTCTCCGGAAAGTACTGGGATCTCCACGACAAGGGACTCTACCGCTGCCTGTGCTGTGACAACGCGCTGTTCAATTCGGCGACGAAGTTCGACTCCGGCACCGGATGGCCTAGCTTCTGGGAGCCCATCGCAAAAGAGAACGTCACCGAAACGCGCGACACAACTTTCGGCATGGTCCGCACCGCGGTCTCGTGCACGGAATGCGACGCGCACCTCGGACACTTGTTCGACGACGGTCCCAAACCCACGTACCTTCGATACTGCATGAACTCCGCTTCGTTGCGCTTCGTAAAGGGGTGATGCGGACAGATTGTGCTCCGCGTTCTCCACGGTCTTCATGTGTGAAAAAGTTGCTTTTTCCTCTTGCGAAAAACTAAAAGTTATGGCATCTTCAGATATCCTCAAAGGAAAGGACGCCCAAATTTGTCGATAAACACGCACAAATCGCTTAGCGGGCTGACACGGCAGCCAGCACGCCGAGTCAGTTATAGGGCGTCGTCCGATTGCGCTAATTAATCCTCGGCGCTCCTTAACGCAAAGCTAACAAAACTAAAGACACGCTGGGTGGCGAAGGCCGCGGCTCCTTCGACTGTAAATCGACCATTGCCGCTGCTGCTGAATCCCCCAGCAAAACGTACTCGTGTGCAAAAGGGTTGTGTAGGGGCGGACGCCCTCGTCCTTTCTCCGAGCCAAGCTCGGATGTATTGGTCAACTAGTTCGGTCAGTGGTGAAAGGTCACGGATACTTCTCTTGGAAAGAACAGCCCGATCTCTTTGGAGACCGTGCTGCGAGGTTCGACCCCTCGGGGCGCAAGCCCAATCCGTTACCGAGTGTTCCCTGACCAAAGCAGCTCGTAAAACGCGCGGACGGTTCCGCGCCAACCAAAATTCAGTCAGTGGTGAAGTTCACGGCAACTTCGCGGCGTGCCTATTAACACAGGCCGGGGTTCGAGCCCCCAACCGTGATCCCTGTTCCCTGGCTGCGACGAAGCTGCAGCGCGGGCCCAGCGTCTGCTGAAGCGCCCGCGCTGCTAACTCGGGTACACACCCGTTAGATAGGAATTGTATGGAGTTACTGGAACGCGCTTTCGAGAAGATCGGAGCGCGAGTGAAATTCGGCGAACCGGGTCCGGCTTGGGCAAACGGCCGACGCATTGTCCAGAACCTCGCACTTGATGTGCGGACCGATGCCAAAGGCGAGTTCTTCTTCATCGCTCGAAACCGTGACGCGGTTGAAGAACTCATCGCTCTCGATGTGCAGCCGCGGGAAAAGCACTTGCTGCTGCTGAGTCGAGAGAAGGGCGAGAAGCATCGCTTTCTTCTCGGACACGATGAGCGACATTGGTTCGTTGCAGGAATTCCGGAGGCTAATCCGGTCAGCCGCGTCAGGGATGCGAAGCTTGCTCTTAAGCCGGAGGCAGTTGTGCTCAGTGAGTTTTGTGTGCGGCGAAAGGAGCGCGATCGCCGCCGCAACGCAGCACGAATCAGACAGGGCGAATGGTTCTTCGTGCCTGTCCATCACGCACCAATCGATTCTCTGCTGATCTTGCGCAATGAGCCTCTGGTGCGCAGCCGTGGCGGAAAGCCGCACATGTGCGAGGAACTCTACCGCTTCGGTGGAGAGACCGTGTATGTCAGTCCTGGCTTTCCGAACGGTTTGACAGACGCCGAATATCGGGGGTTTTCAGACGCAGAACGCGGACGCTGGAGCTGGCGTGTGATGCGGCGTAATCCCAAAGTTTACGTCCGGGGGCGCGTTCGTCATACCGATCACGCGACAGTCACTCTGAATGGCTGGCACGAGGTTCTTAGCAATACCGAACACCTGTCGAAAGCGATGCGCGACGTTGTGTTCCTTGACTGAGTTGTATAACAAGTTTCGCCGGTGGTGAAGAGAAGAGTTACTTCGCGCCAAAACGACAAAGCAGGTATGCGTAACCTGCCGAGGTGCGAGTCTCCAGGGACGGGGGCGTAGTCCCGATGCGCAAGGTACCTGGAGACCATAACCTCGACTCTTTTCGCTATTCCCCGGCGAGAGTTACAACCAGGTTCGGCCGGTGGTGAAGACAAGGGTTCCATCGCCTCTTAAGCGGGAGGTCGCAGGTTCGAATCCTGCCACGGGAATTATGCCCGTGTAGCTCAGTGGCAGAGCACCTACACCTTTGTCGCTGATTCCCCGGCTGATTAAGTTTCAAAATAAACTCCGGCGCGAACGCCGGTTAGAGAGCGATCGTATGAGCGTGATCATCCGAAACGGAAAGCCGCAAGCCAGTGAGCCGTTGTGCAACTCGTGCTACTGGGCGCACATTCAGCGCGGATTCGCGGAGAGCGAAGAGATTATTCTCTGTGCCTTCCTTCGTCCGGCGCGGCTGGTGCCATTCAAGGTGAGCCAGTGCACGGATTACAACGACAAGCGAATCCCGAGCAAATCCGATATGGAAGAAATCGCCTGGATCATTCGCACCAAGGATGTGAATCGCCAAGTCGGATTCACGAAAGAGGATGGCTGCAACAAAGCGGAGAAGGAGGACGATATGGAAATCGTCCCGTCGGATAGGCGCGCGTAGTTTTCGCCGGTGGTGAAGGGAACGGTTCCTTCGAAGGGTCGCAGGTTCGAGTCCTGCCATGTCCTTCACCGGACATGTAGCTCAGTTGGCAGAGCAGTACCGTTTGCCGCGAGTTCCCCGGCGATTTTTGACGTAGTACGCAACCACCTTCGCCGGTGGTGAAGACAACGGCTACTTCGGAACGGATGACGCAGGTATGGAATCCTGCCGGGCCTTCGGCTCTGTCGTCTAGCCAGGACATCCGTCTTCGCCGTGTCGCTAATTCCCCGGCGAGTTCGTTTTGGATAGCAGAGAGGATTCGACGCTACGCGTTCCGGGACTTGCGCTGAGACTTGAAAGAAGTCGACGGAAGGTCGAATCCGATCCGGCGGCTATTGGCGGGTAGTGGAGCCATGAGCTCACGGATGGCCTCGACGATATCCTGAATCTCGTCGCCTTGGCTGTCGAGTCGAGCTTCAAGCTCTGCCAGCTTTGACACGACATGCTGATTGACGACCAGCGCCTGGCGCATCTGGATGAATGCACGCACCACGAAGACGCTCATTTCGATGGCGCGCTTTGAGTTCAAAACCGTCGCCGCCATGATGGCACCGTGCTCGGTGAAGGCGTGTGGCAGATAGCGGCGGCCGCCATGGGCTGAACTTGAGGTCGCATTTTGCGACCTCAAGTTCTGGTATTCCGCGCGGGAGAGAGTGAAAAGAAAATCGGCGGGGAATCGCTGAGGATTTCGCTTGAGCTGTTCGTTCAAACGCTTAACCGGTACACCGTACAGTTCGGCCAGATCCGTATCCAGGATGATCTTCTGGTTGCGCAAAATCACGATCTTCGAGCTGACTCTCTTGGCGAGAATGATTGCCGTCTTGTTCATAATCATCACCAAACTTGAGGTCACAATTTGTGACCTCAAAAGAGCAGGAACCAAATTCATCATATCAAGCCAGAAGCACGGCAGGAACGAAGAACGCGAAAGTTCTAAAGCTGTCGTGCCGAAACAGGAATCACGAAAAACGGTGCAGCAACGTCGCGGTTCGAAGTGACAACGCGAATTTCGCGCGTAGCGCATACCTCAAAGCTCACAACTCGAAAGGAGGCCACAAATGGCTCGACTCAACCTACTCAACCTGAACTTTGCGCGCACGCACGAGGGCGCTCCGGCGCGCAACATCTCGACGGAGCTGCAACTGCGGCGCTCGGTGCTGGCCTGCCTGCTGTGGGAGAGCCAGTTCTACGAGGACGGGGTCGAGATCGCGGGCCGCATCGCGGAACTCGTGCCCAAGGTTGCAGGCGAGAAGGTGGCTGCGCTTGCTGTTGAGGCGCGCGAGAAGATGAAGCTGCGTCATGCGCCGCTTCTGCTCGTGCGCGAGATGGCGCGTCACGCCACGCATCGTGGATTTGTGGCTGAGACTCTGGCGCGCGTCATCCAGCGTGCCGACGAACTCGCGGAATTCGTCGCCATCTATTGGAAGGATGGCCGTGTGCCTCTTTCCGCCCAGGTGAAGAAGGGCCTGGCTTCGGCATTCCCCAAGTTTGATGCGTACGCACTGGCGAAGTACGACCGGGGCGGACCTGTCAAGCTCCGCGACGTACTGTTCCTGGCTCACGCCAAGCCGCGTGACGAGGCGCAGGCCGAAGTGTGGAAGCGACTGATCGCGGGCGAACTCACGGCTCCGGACACGTGGGAGGTTGCACTCTCGTCTGGCGCCGACAAGCGCGAGGCTTGGGAGCGCCTGATCCGCGAAGAGAAGCTCGGCGCGCTGGCTCTGCTCCGCAACCTGCGCAACATGCGGGATGTTGGAGTGGATGAGGACCTCGTTCTCTCTGCGCTCGGCTCGATGAGCACATCGCGCGTGCTCCCGTTCCGCTTTTTGGCTGCGGCGCGTTACGCTCCGCAGTGGGAAGAGGCGCTCGAGCAGGCGATGCTCAAGTGTGTTGCGGGCGCTGAGAAGCTGAGGGGACAGACCATCGTGCTGGTCGACGTGTCCGGCTCGATGACCGCTCCGCTGTCGCCGCGTTCCGAGATGCAGCGTACCGACGCGGCTTACGGACTCGCGGTGTTGCTGCGCGAAGTCGGCGAGAAGGTCGGTGTGTTCAGCTTCTCTGATGCGATGGTCGAAGTGCCGGCGCGTCGCGGCTTCGCCCTTCGCGACGCGATCGACACGTCGCAGCGTCACAACAGCACGCAGCTCGGCAAGGCTGTTACCGAGCTCAACCAGAAGCACGGCTACGATCGCCTGATCGTCATCACCGACGAGCAGGCGCACGACGCGGTGCCCGGGCCTCGCGGCAAGGGTTACGTGATCAACGTGGCCAGCTACAAGAACGGCGTTGGCTACGGCAAGTGGACGCACATCGATGGCTGGAGCGAATCGGTTGTCGAGTACATCCGCGCGCTGGAGCAGATGGAGTAAAGCGCCACGGCTCAATTGGGCTGACGCATTCGTCCGCCCGGCGGCCCGGAAGTATCGGGCCGCAGAGCCGATGCGTCCCGCACGCGTGCGTGTTTTACCACTGTCCTCGTACCTTCTTCCCGGATCGAGTGGAGAACTCGATGAAGTTCCGGCCGGTCGTGACACCAGTGGCGGGGGGGTCGTGGACCTTTGACGGATCGACGGTGAGGGTGGTGCAAGGCGGATTCACATGTCCAACGGGAAAAGGCAGGAAGCGCAGCGGATGCCATTCTCCGCAGTCTAGAACTGTTTTCTGTCCCAGAGAGATAAGGTAGGTTTCGGGTCGCGAGTCGTCGGTTCTTGTGACAAGGAGGAGAGTCTTGTCCGTGTCGGTGTGGAGGTATCCGGCGGTCGTTTGGCCGTTGACCAGAACCTGACCATCGACCCGGAAATACCAGTGGGTGTACCCGCGCCAAGTAGAATACACGATCGATGCAACGACGAGCAGAAGGGTGAGAAGAGCGATGCGTCCCAGCACGCGGAGGAGGGGCTTCATCTTGCTTTTGTAGCAGCCAGGAACACCGGGAAGCCAGCGGAAGTTTCAGAGAAGCCGGTCTCCCCGGACGAAGGCGACGCGGACGGCAAGGCAAGCTTGCGCTCCGCTTGGAAGCAACCAGGGGCATTTCTGGAAGCGACGAGAAACGTCGGCGCCACCAGAAATGTCAGGACACAACCAAAAACGTCAGCGCAACTATGGAAGAGCGGCGCTTCCAGCGCCGTGTAAAGCGTTTTAAATCGAAAGGGCTTCAGCCCCTGCGGTCGTGGTCGAGCTGGCCGGCGCTTTTGAGTGTGACCTGGTCTTGCGACACCTCGCCGCTCTTCACCACAGGCGGAGTCTGGGCATGACGATCAGGCTTCGGTTCCGCAGGCGGATGCGCGACTTGGTGAGCTTCGGTCGGGTGAACGCTGCTGATTGGAGTGATCATAGTTGGTCTCCTGAGAGACAGAATCGGCAGGGGACAGTGGAACTTTAGCCTGCTGAGGCGGGATTGGTAATCTTAGGTAAGAGTTACCTTTTCTCAAAATCTAAGGAGAAGTGGGGCACCGGCTTTGTTGAGTTACCCAGCAAAACCGGCCGAGCCTTGCTCGGCGGACGGGCGAGCCGCCCGTCCCTACACAAAACAAAACCTTATGCGCCGGTGACGAAGAACTTTTCGTCGGGCTTGGTGGTGATCTTGTCGGGGGCAACTCCGGCCGTTACGTCCTGCACAAATTCGCGGCGGCGTTCGACGTGGCCTTTGCGTTCGACCTGGCGGACGCGGCGGGTCGGCATGTTACTCGGCTCGAGGCTGACGATGTGGCCGTCACGAATGACGACCTGCGAGCGGAACCAGTCCGTACGGTACATGCGTCCGGCGGCGTAGAAGGTCATGGCGACGGCGATGGGGCCTTCGAATTCGAATCCGGTACAGGCGATAATGCGCTTGCCCATTTCTTGCGTCCACGTCATGCCGCCAACCAGGGGATCGTTGAGGCGGCAGCGCTCAAAAGGTGTGGCGTGCGAGAGCTTGCGCAACTGCAGAAGCTGCAGCAGGACCGACGTCTTTGCCAGGTTGGTGACGATGATGCGGGCCTCCGTGGCAGAGATGCGTTCCACCTTGATGTGCAGGTCGGGGTTCCATTCGCGCTCGAACTCCTCGTGGGCGAGAGCCAGACTCTTGTCGGTGGCTTCGACGTAACGCAAAGTCGCTCGCGCCAGGATCACGCTGAAAAACGTGGTCACGATCGTTGCGAGAACGGGGATGTAGCTGATCAGGGTAGTGAATGGGATACGGAGCGAATCGATCAACTGCATGTGCATAGACGAGCGTGACTCCCTGCGGGCGCGGGTTGGGGAGGGCGACCGACGGGATGAAGTGTAGCGGGGAGGGAATATAGGAGATAGATGCGGTTGGGGAGTGAACCGTAATGCCGGAGTAATCAGGACTTTCGTAACCGTCTGCAGGCGTAGGGAGTCAGGCTTCAGGCTTCGGACCTCAGGCTTCGGACCTCAGGCTTCAGACCTCGGACCTCAGACCTCAGACCTCGGACCTCAGACCTCGGACCTCGGACCTCGGACCTCGGACCTCAGACCTCAGCTCATCGTTCACTGGCTGGTTTCAAGTCTTCAGAAAAGAAACAAGAATAGGAATAAGGACTGCTTCCGACGTCGGAGGCCCGAGGTCCGAGGTCTGACGCCCGACGCCCGCCTTACTCCAGTACGCTGTCGTCGAGCTTCTTCTTGCCCCAGTCGGCGGCGGCTTGGACGAAGGCCAGGACGATCGGGTGCGGATTCTTTTCGGTCGAGGAGAGTTGCGGCTGGAAGAGCGTGGCTAGATAGAAGTGGTGGGTGGGTGATTCGATGGCGCGGATTTCGCCTTGTGGGCCGCGGGCGACGACGGGGAATCCGGCTTCCATGGTGGCCCATTCGAAGTCGGGGTTGATTTCGAAGTCGCAGAAGAATTCCTCGGTAACGGACTCTTTGTCCCTGGCGTAGAAGGACTGCAGGTAGGAGCCGGGGCGGAGGCGAATCTCAGGGACGGCGCCGGAGAGCTTGGGGGCGTTGCCTTTGCGGTCGGGGACGGCGCAGGCCACAGGGTAGATGATGATGTTCTTTGATCCCGAATTGTTTTCTGCGCTGTCGGCGTCTTTAATGTTGAGGACGTTGCGGGCGAATTCGATGAAGGCGTATTGGAATCCGCCGCAGGTGCCGAGAAAGGGCCAGTCGCGGCGGCGGGCAAATTCGATGCCTTTCAACATGCCGTCGAAACTCTTGTAGGGGCTGCCGGGCGAGGCCCAGATGCCGTCGAAGGTTTCGAGCTTCTTTTCGATGTCTGGATCGGTCAGCGAGGGCGTGGGCAGCCACTCGCCCGTTACTTCCATTTTCAGCTTGCGGGCAGCGTGCTGCAGGGCGTCGTTGGTGGCGTGGTGTGAGCGGAAATCGGCATTGAAATCGCCCAGAATTCCGATGCGGACGGCGTCGCTCACGGGTTTGATTGTACTAGAGGGGATGTAGCGGCTTGGAGGCTACCTCGCTCTCAGGGTTAGAAGCGTGGTGCATGATGGTTGGGTGCAATCCCGGTAAGCGCCGTGGTATAGAATCCCTCCCGACGGATTCGGCCCAGGCATGAGTCGTAAGCTACCGACGGCTTGATCTGATCTTCTGTACCCTCACACTGCTGCCTCTCGTGCCCTGATCGGGGAAGGGATGGGCATCATGCTCAAGTCGGCATGGCACAAGGGAACCCTCCTGACGGTCCTGTTCCGTCTAATCGCTTGGGGTGGGTTCCTCGCGGTTGCTGTTCTGCCTGCATCGGCCCAGTTCAAAGCATGGGTCATGGCCAAGCTCCCCGACAGACCTTGGGGTTTGGGAATCGATTCGAAGGGCAACATCTACACATCTCTTCCTCTAACCGGCGAAGTTGTGGTGCTAAAGGATGACGGCACCTACGATCACATCGCCTGGGTGCCTTCGAAGGAAGAAAGTGGAAAGGATCTCATTGGCTTAGTAGGACTCGATAAGGCGGACAACATTTACGTCTTTGACAAGGCTCATTCGAAATATGACGAGGAGGATTTGACGAATCCTTTCCACCCGGCGTGCCGGGACGCGACGGCGACGCGCACTGGGATCTATAAGATCGATGCCAACACGCGAGGGGTGACGGCGCTCGCGACAAAAGCGGACGGTTGGCCGTTCTGCTTTCCTCACGGTGTAGCAATCGACTCGAACGGCAATGTGTACATGGCTGACGTAACCTACCCGGCTATTTGGAAGATCTCGCCGGATGGCAAGAAAGTTGATCTCTGGTCGGCCCACCCGCTGTTGAACTGGCCGCCGAGTCCTTATTCAGGAGTCTTCTTCGATGCGGAAGTATATCTGGGCGTCAGTGCTATAGCGCTCGACAAACAGCAGAAGAACATCTACGCGGTTACCATGGGCGTTCCGATGGTGCTCAGAATCCCGATCAAGGAGGACGGGTCGGCCGGTGAACCCAAGCCGTTGCAGCCCAGCGGACACTCGCTGCTTGACGGCGTCATACTCGACGCAAAGGGAAACATCTACATTTCCGAGATGTTGCGAAACGAGATCTGGGTTCTATCTCCCGACGGATCGCAACGCATCCTGATAGCCGACAAATTGAACGCTCCGCTGGACAGCAACACAGGCCTGGTTTTAAAGGGGGACGTTCTTTGCACGGCTAATTTCGGCCTCGCGCATGCGAAGTCCGAAGATGCGGACCGGACGGTCGTCTGCATGAAGGGCTTCCCGGTCCCGAAATAATCACCAGGTCGCGCATCGCCGAGCGGGCTCGCACCAGTGAGGCAAGGCGGCATTTGACAATCCTTTGACAACTGAAACGTGCGCGCATGGAAAAATCCCTGCGTCCGATTTCTGGCAGCGAGGAATCTTGCGATGAAGGCTCTGGCCCGTGGTTTCACTTTCGTTGGCATGGTGTTGATGATGGCGTCGACACTGTGCTCGGCTCAAACTTCTTATTCCATCACCGACCTGGGAACGATCAATACAAATGGCTACAGCGTCGCCAAAAGCGTGAATGCCACGGCCCAGGTGACCGGCGCGGCGGGCACGAACAACAGCAATCTCAGCGAAGTGTTTTTCTACAGCAATGGCGCAATGAGCAGTCTGGGAACGCTGGGCGGGAGTTCAGGCGTCGGCAACGGGATTAACGCATCGGGACAGGTGGCGGGATATTCGCAGAACTCGCAGGGAACGTACCGGGCGTTTCTGTCGACTGGCGGGACGCTGACCGATATCGGGGATCTCGGGGGAGGGTCGGCAGTCGCGTATGCGATCAACGATTTCGGGCAAGTCGTCGGTTCGGCGGTGACCGCGAAGGGCGAGAACCATCCGTTCCTGTACAAGAATGGAAAGATGACGGACCTGGGGACGTTGGGATCGAAGAACAATAATTGGTGGAACAGCGCGCAGGGAGTGAACAACTCGGGCGCGGTGACGGGAACGTCGTACGATGCGCAGGGGAACTTCTTCGGGTTCGTGTGGAAGAACGGGAAGATGACGAAGATGGGAACGCTGGGTGGCTCGTGGAGCCAGGGTTATGCGATCAACAACAAGGGACAAGTCACGGGACTGGCCTATACCAAGAACGGGTCGGCGCATGGGTTTATCGCGAACTGTGGCAGTTGTGCGCTGCACGATCTGGGCACGATCACGGGCAGCACCAGCACCGTGTGGGGATTCGCGATCAACGACTCGGGCGTCGTAGTAGGGCAGACGACGTTTCAGGGTACCTACCATGCATTCGTGTACAGCGGCGGGAAGATGAAGGATTTGAACTCGATGATTCCGGCGGGATCGGGGTGGGTGCTGACCGAAGCAAACGGGATCAACGCGGTGGGTCAGATTGTGGGCATGGGGACGATTAACGGGCAGCAGCACGGGTATTTGCTGACGCCGCAGTAAGAGTTGAGAGAAGTTTCTGTTGGGGGTTGGCCGCGCCGGTCGGTGCGGCTTTTTTCTTGGGAGAGCCTTCGAGATTTGGAGCGGTGTCGGCGCAGAGGGCGGGGACGCCCCTTCGACTTCGCTCAGGGCAGGCTCTCCGTACAGCCGGCGAGGACGCCGGCCCTACGACCTTCAAAGTCAAAAGCAGCGGGCGGAAGCGCCCGCTCCACACGGACACGCTACGCTTTCATTACTTTCTGGAACGCGGTCTGGAATTTGGTCATCTCTTCTTGTGTGCCGACGGTGATGCGGACGTAGGTCGGCATGATGGGCCAGATGCGTCCGATCATGACGTTCTCTTTGGCCATGGCGTCGCGGACTTCCTGGCCGGGGCGCTTGGTGTCGAGCATGAAGCAATTGGATTCCGACGGGATGTAGGAGTAACCGTTGCGGCTGAGCCAGTCAAAGGTCTGCTGGCGGATGGTGGCGTTGATGCGGCGGCGTTCGGCGACCAGGTTCGGATCTTTCAGGCTTGCAGTCGCAGCGACGACGGCGGTGACGGGCATGAAGTTGAATCCGCCGCGCTGCAGAACTTTGTCGGCGAGATCAGGACGAGCGATGATGAATCCACAGCGGATGCCGGCCAACCCATAGACCTTGGAGAATGTGCGCAGGATGATGACGTCTTTTCCTGCTTTCACCAGATCCAGCGCGCTCGGTGCTTCGGTCAGGTGAATGTACGCCTCATCAATGAGAACAATCGAGTCCTTCGGTTTGTTGGCGACAAGATACTCGATGTCGGAGGCCGGGGTCAGGGTGCCGGTGGGGTTGTTGGGATTGCAGATGTAAAAGACTCCCGCGTCGGAACCCGCGGCGAGCATGGCTTTGACGTCGTGCGCGTAGGTCTTGGTGAGTGGGACTTTGATGACGCGCGCCCCGTTGTGCTCGGCGGCCATCATTCCCGACTCGAATCCGGGATCGGCGGTGACGTAGCTCCTCTGAGGCGACGTAAAGGTTAGCACGCTCAGGACGAGCGGCGGAGTCGAGCCGACGGTGGCGTGAACGTAGTCGGGATTGAGACCTTCGATCTTGGTGAAGGTGTTGACGAGGTCGTCGGTGAGGTTGTCGGAGTAGCGTCCGCCTTGCGGAAGGATTGCGGCCATGGCGTCGCGCGCAGCCTGACAGGGACCGAGGGGATTCTCGTTGGCATCGATCACGACCGCGTCGGCAGCGTGAGGACGGCGGCGGGCCGCAGCGGCGAGCAGCGGCTCGTTCATGAAGCGAAAGGTTGCCGCGGCGGAGGCTGCGGCCGATAGTTGCAGGAACGAACGTCGTGAGAAGCGAGGCATTGGATCCCCCCAGGAACGAGGCGAGCTAGTGGAGAAGGCTCGGTTGGGTTTTCATTCTGACGGCAACTGCTCTCAAAGTCAAAATGAACTGGGCAGGCACTGGTGCCAGAGGTAGGGAGGGTCCACGATAGGCCTCATTTTCTCGCGTGGGGGACGCGCGGAAAAATGGGCACCCTGAGAAGAATAAGGACTCTTTCGACTGCGCGCGGTGCAGGTCCGCTCCATCATCAGGTCCCCACCATCCTATGGACAATTAGTCTTGGCTGTGGCTGGCGTAGTATCCGGCGCGGGCCTGGATTTTGTAGTTCTGCTTGTTCTTGATCTCCAGCTTGCGATAGGTGCCGTCGAGCTTGATGTTGGTGGGGACGTAGCCGACGTTGTACTGGCTGCGGAGTTCGTTGGCGATCTGATCAAAGGCTTCCTTCAGCTTGTCGAACTTGTTGCCGACGTTGATGACGCGGCCTCCGGTTTGCTCGGTCAGCTTGCGCATGTCGTATTCGCCGGTATAACCCATGCCGGAACTGAAATAGCCCCCGCGGTCGGCGCAGAGCAGCACATAGACGATGGCGTCGGCCTTCTGGGCGGCTTCGATCGCGTCCTGAATTTTCAGCCGGCTGCCTTCATCCTGGCCGTCGGTGAGGAGAACCATGGCCTTGCGCCCGACTTCCTTGGCAAGCATGTCGTGGGCCGAGAGGTATACGGCGTCATAGAGCACAGTTCCGGGAGTATTCTGCTGGCCAATCGGGCCGCCGCCCCCGCCCGGAATGGGGCCACTGACAAAGCCTGCGTTGATTTTCGCTTTGTTCAGAGCAGCCTGCAGACGGTGGACATCGCGCGTGAAGTCCTGAAGAAGGTCAACGGTGACGTCGAAGCTGATGACGAAGGCCTCGTCTTTGTCGGTGAGGATCTGCTTGAGGAACGCTCCGCCAACTTCCTTCTCCATATCGATGACGTTCGTCTGGCTGCCGCTAGCGTCGATCATGATGCCGAGGGTCAGGGGCAGGTTTGATTCGGCTGCGAAATATTTGATTACCTGAGGCTTGCCGTCTTCCGCGATCTCGAAGTCATCCTTGGTGAGGTTGGGGATGAGGGCGCCGTGCTTGTCCTTGACATTGAAGAAAAGCTGCACGACATTGACGTTGACCTTCAGCGTCTCGGTCGGCTGCTGCGAGTCTGCCGATGAATTTGCCGGCTGCTGCTGCGGGGAGGATTGCTGGGCGAGGCAAAGTGGCGCCAGGGCAGCCAGGGCGAAAGCGGGCAGAATCCGACAGAAAATTAGGGTCTTGGGCATTCAGGACTCTCGAGAGGTTCTTTTGTTAGTCTAATCCTGTAGCGTTAGATGCACCAAACTGGGATGAATTGGCATCCCAAGAGAGTCGGAAGCATGTTTTTTATCGAGGGAGGCTTTATCCCGGTGGGCAGTCCTCAAAGATGGCGCAGTCAGGCAGGAGTCTGGGTTATTGCGCTGGCGTTCGCGCTGGCGGTAGCAGTTCCGGCTATGCGGGCGCAGTCAGGACAGAGCCAGAGCCAAGCGCCTGCTAAGTCCCTGCCTGCTCAGGACATTCCAGATGCGCCGTCCACGGTGCAGCCGCCACCACCCAAACCGGCGCCCGCAAGCGAGGTGCCGGACAAGAGTCAGAGCACGGAACCGACTCCACCGACCCCTTCCGAGCCGACTTCGACGCAACCTGCTCAACCGGCTGACCAGGAAAAGCCGGTGGCACCTCCCATGCCACCCGTGCAAACCATTCCTTCAGGCAGCGGGCCAAGGAATCAGATCGATCCCAAGGAAGATCTTTACAAGATTTCGGTTACGACAAACTTCGTCCAGATTCCGGTGATGGTAAAGGACAAGCAAGGCCACCGGGTGGATGGCTTGCTGCCCAAAGACTTCACCGTACTGGAGAATGGGAAGGAGCAGAAGCTCACCTACTTCACCAGTGATCCTTTTCAGCTTTCGGTTGCCATTCTGATGGATCTGGGAATGGCGGACGTCGCGGTGCAGAAGATCAACCAGACGTATTCGGCGCTGGTGGGAGCCTTCAGTCCTTACGATGAGGTGGCGCTTTACACGTATAGCAGCACGGTGAGCCAGGTGACGGACTTTACGGGAAAGCCCGAGAGGCTGACAGCCATGCTCGATGCCATGAAGTTGGTACGCGGGCACAATAACGGGCCGCCGGTACTGGGTGGGCCACTGGGTCCGCAACCGCCCATGGTGAACGGCATGCCTGTGGGCAGCTCGGGGCCGCCGCCGGTGTATACGCCGCCGAAAGAGGCGCATGTGCTGAACGACGCGATCCTGCGCGCGGCGCTGGACCTGAGCAAGCGCGATAAGACGCGGCGGAAGGTGATCTTTGTCATCAGCGATGGCAGGGAGCGGGGCAGCCGCGCCAGCTACAGCGACGTGCTGCACGTGCTTGAGACCCAGGGGATTCAGGTGAAGGCGGTGGTGGTCGACAGCGGCGCGCTACCCGTCTTCAAGCAGGTCGGGAAGATCCGTTTGAAGGGGCAGGGGTATTTCGACATCTTGCCGAAATATACCAATGCCACGGGCGGGGGACAGATCTTTCCCGAGCTTTCGCGCAACGCGATTGAGGACGCCTACTCGCAAATCACGTCTGAGGCCCGCAATCAATACACTCTGGGGTATATCCCCAAGGCTATTGCCGGCAGCTCAGCCTACCGCGGCATCGAAGTTCTGGTTCACAGGAAGTCCCTGGATGTGTACACCAAGGCTGGGTACTATCCAATTCCCACAGCGAAGTAGGGCTCTGCTGAGAAACACTGTGGCAGGAACGATTTAGCGGCGGGGGGTCACGTGAGTAACCTGCGGTCGATAGCCTCCGTATGATATAAAGACCGCGAGCCTCCATTAGGGATATTGGTGTGTGCGGCAACCCGCGAAGGGGTGTTCGCATTTGAGGAAAGCCTTTGAGTTTCATCAACTTCGCAGCCCGCGAGATCAATTGCAAGATCGTGTACTATGGCGCCGGACTCGGCGGCAAGACAACGAATCTGCAGGTGATCTATCAAAAGACGGCGGACCAGCAGAAGGGCAAAATGATCTCGCTGGCCACGGAGACCGAACGTACGCTGTTCTTCGATTTCCTGCCACTCGATCTCGGTTCAGTGCGCGGGTTCAAGACGCGCATCCATCTGTACACGGTGCCTGGGCAGGTCTTTTACGATGCCAGCCGCAAGCTGATTTTGCGCGGCGTGGATGGGATTGTATTCGTTGCGGACTCGCAGGAACAGCGCATGGACGCCAACGTCGAGGCGCTCGACAATCTGATGTCGAACCTGAAAGAGCATGGATACGACTTCAACAAGATTCCCTACGTGCTGCAGTTGAACAAGCGCGATCTGCCGAACATTCTGCCGGTGGATTTGCTCTCCACAGAGTTGAGGAAGAAGAACGAACCCATCGTCGAGGCAGTGGCGTTCCAGGGCGTGGGAGTGTTTGAGACGCTGAAGGAAATCGCCAAGCAGGTGCTGACGGAATTGAAGGCGGGTGGTTAAGGGTCTGTAGCGCCGGCATCCTGCCAGCTGTCCCGAGAGCCTGTCCTGAGCGAAATCGAAGGGGCGTCTCGCCCTCGGAGTCGCAAGCATCCATTTCTCGCTCTTTTGTCACAGAGCCGATCCCTGAGCGTGCATTGCCTGCGACTGCGCTCTCGAAATCCCTCAACCTCCGTCTAACGCGCAGCATTCCACAGGCCTGATCTACAATGGGTGTCCGCAAAATTGCCCTTCCCGAACCAATGGAGAGAAATTGATGCCTACTCTGCGCGGTGTGTTTCTGCTCGTCGCTTTATTGGTTTCAGCTTCATATGTTTTCCCACAGAACTCTTCGCTGCATGGAATTGATATCGGCGATCTCGACCGCAAGGCGCAGCCGTGCGATGACTTCTACGAGTTTGCCAATGGCACATGGAGGGCGAAGAACCCGATTCCGGCGTCGATGACGCGGTGGAGCAAGCGCTGGCAGGCGGGCGAAACCGCCAAAGACAGGCTGCGCGACATTCTCGAAGCGGCGGCTGGCGTGAAGAACGCTCCGAAAGGCAGCGCCGATCAGATCATTGGCGACTACTATGGCGCGTGCATGGATGAGACACGGGTGAACGCGCGCGGCATCGATCCGATCAAACCGTTTCTTGCCAAGATCGACGCTGCCGGGGACATCTCTGCTCTGCAAGGAGTGATGGTTGAACTGCACGACATTATCGTGAACGCTCCGTTTGCGATGGGCAGCCAGCAGGATCCGCATAAGCCTTCATGGGTGCTGGCGGATTTTGGTGCAAGCGGCCTCAGCCTGCCCGACCGGGATTACTATCTGAAACCCGAACCGCGCTTCAAAGAGGCCCGCGAAAAATATGTGGCGCATGTGACCGCGATGCTGAAGCTCGCGGGATGGGAGCCCGGGGCGGCCGCGACGGCGGCACAAACCATCATGGGGATGGAGACCAAGTTTGCGGAAGCGTCGCTGGAGAATGTGGCGTTGCGCGATCCGGCGAACCTTGATCACAACACGACGTTCGCGCAGTTGCAGGAGATGGCGCCGCATGTGGACTGGGCGGGCTACTTCAAGCATAAGCAATTGCCCACCGACGTCGACATCAACGTCGACCAACCCAAGTTCCTGCAGGAGGTTGATCGCCAGATGGGGCAGACTTCTCTGGCGGACTGGAAGATCTATTTGAAATGGCAGTTGCTGGATTCGGTGGCGAGCGATCTTTCGGCACCGTTCGTCGACGAAGAGTTTGGATTCAACGGGCAATATCTTGCGGGGGTGAAGGAACTGAAGCCGCGCTGGAAGCGTTGTGCGGAATCGACCGACCGGCTCTTTGGCGAGGCTCTGGGAAAGCAATATGTCGAAAAGTATTTCCCGCCGGAGGCTAAGGCCCGGATGCAGCAGATGGTGCGCAACCTGCTTGCAGCGATGCGTGACGACATTCTCAGCCGTCCCTGGATGAGCGATGACACCAAGGAAAAAGCGATGGCGAAGATTGCCACGTTCAATCCGAAGATCGGATATCCGGACAAGTGGAAGGATTACAGTCACGTGGAGATTCGCCGCGACGCGTACTTTGAGGACATGATCGCGGGCAGAAAATTCGTGGAGAAAGATGATCGCGATCTGATCGGCAAGCCAGTGGACCGCGGGCGCTGGGGCATGACGCCGCCGACGTCGGACGCTTACTACAACCCGCTGCTGAACGAAATCGTGTTTCCGGCGGGCATCCTGCAGCCTCCGGCGTTCGATATGAAGGCGGCGGATGCGGTGAATTACGGGGCGATTGGCGTAGTCATCGGGCACGAGATCTCGCACGGGTTCGACGACGAAGGGGCGCAGTTCGATTTTCTTGGACGGTTGCGCAACTGGTGGACTGAGTCCGACCTGAAAGATTTTCAGGCGCGTGGAGCGTGCGTGGCCGACCAGTTCGATCATTACTACATCGAGAAGGACATTCATCACAACGGCAAGCTGGTGCTGGGAGAGAGCATCGGAGACCTGGGTGGCGCGAGGATTGCGTATCTTGCCTATCAGAAGTCGCTGGAGGGCAAGCCGCGTCCGGCCGACATCGACGGGTTCACGCCGGAGCAGCAGTTCTTCATCGCGTGGGGACAATTCCGCGGGGATGAGATTCGCCCGGAGGCGGCGCGCTTGATGGTGCAGGGCGATCCGCATCCGATTGCGAAGTACCGGGTGATTGGGCCGCTGTCGAATCTGCCGGAATTTCAGAAGGCGTGGAGTTGCAAGGCGGATGCGCCCATGGTGCGGCCCGAGGGGAAGAGGTGTGAGGTGTGGTGAGGGACACTGACCTCAGACCTCGGACTTCAGACCGCAGACTCTTCAAAAACTGCTGCCTTTCTTTCGTGGCGGGATGCGGGGGCGAGACGCCCCCGCTACAGCCGGCGAGACGCGGGCGCTACGCTACCGGCTCATTCCACATTACGACGCGTTTTTCCTGGCTGCTCTTGTGGGCCAGGAGCAGGGCGCGCTGGGTGCGCAGGAATTGTTCTGGCGGCACATCCAGGGGAGCTTTCTTCTCCATCGCATCTCTGACGTTGGCGTAGAACCCGCGGTAGTCGCCGCGTTCGGTGGGAATCTTTCTCGGCTTCTCATTGACGCGGCTGAGCGTTCCCCAGCGCTCTTCGGGTTCCAGACCCCAATCTTTGCCCCAGTCCAATCCGTCGGGACAGTTCGGACTGCGCAGGATTTCTTCCTGCGGATCCATACCGTATTTCACGAATGATCCCTGAGTCCCGTGAAGGAGCAGGTGATGACTGGGAGCGTAGGCGATGATGCGGGCGCGCAAGGTAACGCGCAGATGGGGATACTGCATGATCACGTCGAAGGCATCGTCGACGAGGGAAGTTTCGCGCTGGCGGAGCGCGGTCGCACCAATCATCTCGGGCTCGCCGAAGAGGACGAGTGCTCCATCGATGAGGTGCGGCCCGAGATCCCAGAGGACTCCGGCAGCGGGAAAGTCAGCTTGCTCGCGCCAAGCACCGGGCTTGGCATCGAGGCGGAAGCGGTCGAAGCGGGCTTCGTATTCCGCAATCGAGCCGAGGGCGCCTGACCGGGCCAACTTTCTTACGGTGAGAAAGGCGCCGTCCCAGCGCCGGTCCTGGTAGACGGTGAGCAAGCGGCCGCGCTCGGCGGCGAGCAGGACGAGTTGTTCAGCTTCCGCCATCGACGGCGTGAACGGCTTGTCGACGACCACGTCGCGGCCGGCTTCGAGGCAGGCTTTGGTGTAGGAGAAATGTGAATCGTTAGGAGTAGCGACGACGACCAGGTGAATCGACGAGTCCGAAAGCATTTCGTCGAGCGAGCGTGCCACGCGCACTTCGGGATATCTCGCCTTCGCGTTGTTGGTATGGCGTTCCAGGATGCAGGCCAGTTCCATTCCTTCGACGCCGCGAATTACCGGAGCGTGAAATGCCTGCCCGGCCAAGCCGAATCCGATGAGGCCCACTCGTATCATGATGTCTTCCTCTTGCTCTTGCGGACGCCGAGGCGGTGTTTATCGATCCTCAAGGCGCCGAACGAATTTTAATCCCGACCAGACGTCAGTCACTGCGCATACCTTTACGTCCACCAATCCAGCGGCCAGGCCGATCTCGCGAATCAGATTCTCGTTCAAATCTGTTGGTACGCCGGAACTCTTCTTGGGCCAGCTCACCCAAAGCATTCCGGCGGGGGCGAGGAGCCTGGCGAGGCGCTTGAATTCCTTCTGAAGAACTGCGGCGGACTTCGTAAATATCATCGCGAAGTCCAGTAGGGATTTTCCAGACGAAGCGGTTTCGCATTTTTTCAGCGCCGGCTTCAACTCGTTGATTACCTCGGCAGGCGCATCGATGAGGGAGACGCGGAAGCAGTCTTTGATGCCGAGCTTTTTGGGAAGAGGGGTACCGGAATATCCGGGCATATTTCGTCAACCTCAGGAAGATCGATAACCACCAGGGGCACGAAGTATCACGAAGGGAAGCTAGTATACCGCTGATGCAGGGGGTTCCGCTCTACTGTGCCGGTGCGTAGTATCCGCGGCGGGCGCGGACTTTGAAGCTCTTGCGGTCGTTGGCCACGATCTCGATGGTGCGGTAATGGCCGTCGGACTTGAAGTCGGCAGGTCTGTAGGAAAGTGCGTACTGGCTGCGGAGTTCGTCCTGAATCTCGGCGAAGTCGTTGGCCACGTCGCGAATCTGGAAGGGGAAAAAGGCACGGCCTCCGGTGGCGTCGGCGATGCGTTCAAGGACTTTGTCGCCCGCGCCCTTCGTGCCGCTGACGTTGGTACTGATGGTATAGACGATCGCTTCTGCGCGTTGCGCCATTTCAATGGCTTCTTCGCGGGTGACGTGACTCTGGTTGTCTTCTCCGTCGCTCAGCAGAATGATGACGCGACGGACGGGATTTCCCTTTGGAGCTTTGAGCAGCTTGTCGCGGCAGGCGAAATAAAGTGCATCGAACAGTGCGGTGCCGCCGCCGGGACGCAGGTCGTGTATGCCGTGTGCCAGCGCCTCGGTGTTGTCGGTGAAATCCTGCGTGACTTCTGGAGTCACGTCAAAGCCGACGACAAATGCCTGGTCAACGCGCACATGGATGGTCTGGTTGAGAAATTCGATGGCGGATTCCTGCTCGAATTTGAAGCGGTCACGGACAGAATTGCTGGCGTCGATGAGCAGTCCGACCTGAAGGGGAAGGTTGGTTTCGGCGTGGAAGCTGCGGATTTCCTGGGGCGGCTTGTTGTCGTCTGCCACACGGAAGTCGTTTTGCTTGAGATCGGTGATGCGGCGCCCATGCTTGTCGGTGACGGTAAAGACGACATTCACTTCGTAGGTTCGAGTAATGATTTTGGTGACCGCCTGGTCATCGGCAGCGGGCGAGTCTGGGGGTTTTTGATCGGGTGTGGTTGCCGGCTGCTCCTGCTGGGCGGTGGAGCCGGATGCCGCGCTGGACTGTGGCGCCGGCGTGTCTGGAGCCGACTGCGCCAAAGCAGTGGAGGCGTAAAGCAATGCCAGAAGAAGACTGACCGCGGAAATGAGTTTCTTCCCCAATGTGTTCATCTGTCTGGGTATTATAGCTGGCCGGATCATACCTTTTTCGCAGAGATGCTGTTCGCAGCAGCGGTCTCAATGGCCGCCAGGAATGCCTTCAGTGGTGTGGGGAGGGGACTCTGAAGCGCGATTCTGACGCCGGTCCGCGGATGCGCCAGCTCCAACTCGGCGGCGTGCAGGAAGTTTCGCGGCAGAGAAAGCGTACCAGAGCTCACCTGCTTCGCGCCCGGCTGCCGGAAATGAAGTTCGCGGGCTGCCCCGTAGAGAGTATCGCCCACCACAGGATGTCCGAGGGAAGCCATGTGGACGCGAATCTGATGCGTCCGGCCGGTATCGATCTTTACCTCCATCAGGGTGAGCTTGCCAAAGCGCGAGTCGATGCGGCGGACAACTTTGTAGTGCGAGATGGCTTCTCGTCCCCCCGATTGCCGCGTCGTCATACGGATGCGGCGTACGGGGTCGCGGCTGATGCTGGAGGTAATTGTGCCGGAATCTTTCTTCGGCCATCCATGCACGAGAGCGATGTACGTCTTCTTGACCTCCCGGCGCGCGAACTGGGCTCCCAGTTTGCGGTGGGATTCGTCGTTCTTAGCGACGACGATCAGGCCGCTGGTTTCCTTGTCGAGGCGGTGGACGATGCCTGGCCGCATCTCGCCGCCCACGGCCGACAGGCTCGCGAAGTGGTGCAGCAGGGCATTGACCAGCGTTCCACGATTACGGGCATCTTCGGTGGCGCCGGCGCCAGCGTGCACCATCATGCCGGCCGGTTTGTTCACGATGGCGAGATCGTTGTCCTCGTAAAGAATGTCGAGTGGGATGTCTTCGGCGATAGCACGTAGCGGCGGGCGTTCGGTCTCGCCGACGATGGTAAGGTGTTCGCCGCCGCGGAGCTTGAATGAGGCCTTTGCGGGGGCATCGTTCAGCAGAATTTTTCCGGCGTGGATGAGCTCTTGAACCCGGGCGCGACTGACATCGAGATGCGCTGCCAGGAACTGATCGAGGCGTTTGCCGGCATCTTCCGGGCTCACCGAGATTGGACTTGGAAGAGTTGCGGCCATTCCCGTGGACAATACTACATTGGAAGGAGTGGTTGCTGTTTCGTTCGTCCTAGCGCGTGGCGCTGACGGGCCGAGCCGCGACGTGCTTGGAGTCGGGGCGCAGCCACCAGATCAGGCCCGCGGCCAGCACCATCCCGATGGCGATCAGCTGGGTCACCGAAATGGCGCCGCCGAAAACCTGCCCGCGGTCAGGGTCGCCGCGCAAGAACTCGATGAAGAATCGAGCGATGCCGTAGATGAACAGGAACGCGCCGATGACCTGGCCATCGAATTTCCTTCGCTTGAGCAGCCACATGAGAAAGAAGAAATTCGCCAGTTCCACCGCGAATTCGAACAACTGCGTCGGTTGCAGGGGAACGCCGAGGGGCGTTCCGGTGATGCTTTGCGCCAGAGGATTGCGAAAAACTACGCCCCACCAGTGATGCGTGGGTTTACCGTAACAGCATCCGGCGGCGAAGCAGCCCAGCCGACCGATGGCATGGCCGAGTGCCAGACCCGGCGCAAAGGCGTCACAAGTACCCAACGCCGGCATATGATTCCGGCGTACATACCAAATCGCTGCCAGGAATGCCGCCAGCAATCCGCCAGAGAACACTCCGCCTGCCTGCAGTGTCGCCAGGGTGAAGATCTCGCTGGGGTGCAGCGAGCCTTCAATCCACTGGTTCAGGATATAGAGAACTTTGGAGCCGACAATGCCGCACAGAACGACGAGAATTCCGAGGTTCCAGGCTTTGTCGCCGTTGTATCCAAGGCGCTCGGAATTGCGGACGCTGATCCAGAGGCCGAGCAGGACGCCCGTCGACACGAGGAATCCGTACGTCGGGAGGAAGAAGCTTCCGATATGAAAAAGTTGTGGAAACACTCAGTTATTAGATGCAGGGAAGATCGGAATTGCTGCGCGATCAGTTTAGCAGCAAAAGAAGTTGCTGCGCTGAAACTTGAGCGGTCGCGGTTAGAGTTCGCGGGCGAAAGCGCCCGCGCCACATAAGAAAGAAAAGCAAGCCGACCCACTGAGCCGTGTGACGGGGCCGAGAATGAACCCGTCGGTAGACGTTGGGCGCCCGCCGAGACCCTTTAGGCATCTGCGCATGGCGCAGCGTTGCTCACCGGATCCTAGTTCGAGTCGAGCTCCCGTTCATTCTGCATTGGTTCAAAAATCGGTTACCCGCCATCACCAACCTGGCAGGCCGGCTTTCAATGTGGATGCTAGGGAAATTGTGGGCAGTTGGCAAGAGGAGAGGCGCAAATAGTTGGCAGATCGCTTGCAACCAAAGTAACGCGGGGTTCACAAAAAGAGTTGCGCATCGCGAGATGGGAGCCCACAGACGGTAGGCGGACCGTGGCAAGTACTTGATTCTGCTGTCCGGCTGTGAGTGTATACTCTGGAACCAATACTGGGCCCAATGCGTGCCCGCATGCGGGTTGGCGGGACGCTGGAGAAGTACCGGCAGATGTCGAAGCTTCGCACGTCCGCAATTGCGGCGGCGGTAGTTCTTGTGCTTGTACACGTGTCCGTGCTGGTGGTTCGGTACGGTAGCGATACGGCATCCCTGTGGGGCGATTGGATTGATGCGCTGGCACCGCTGGTCGCCGCGGTAGTGTGCTGGCAGGCATCTCGCCAAGCCGGGCCGTTTGGCAAACGCGTCTGGCGCCTCATCTCTTTCTCCGCCATTCTCGCTACGGTTGGTCAGGCGTTCTACGCGGAATATTACGACTACCTGCATGCGCCTCTGGGCACGTTGTGGCCGAGCGACGTGCTGGTCTTCTTCTGGGTTGTACCGATTGTAATGACCCTGTTTCTGAGTCCGCGTGACCCGAACAGCGGATATCAGTGGCTGCGGGTGTGCGATTTTGCCCAGGTGTGCACACTCGCCATGGCAGTGTTGCTCTCGCAGGTCTACGTGCCCTCACTTTGGCTGGCCTCGGGCAAGGCGATGCAGGTTCGCGCGCTGCACGCGGGGATTCTTTTTTTTGGCCTGATCGCTTTAAGTTTTATCGTTCGCAGCCTGTTAAGCGGGAATCGACTCGAGAGAGCGTTCTTCGGACGCATGAGCGCGTTCTTGACGGTCCACGCCATCGTTCTCAACGGGACGCTCTACTACCAGGCATCGGGCCATTACAAGCAGGGGGAATGGTCGGATCTTTCCTGGACGATCAGTTACTGCCTGCTGATCGTACTGGCGGGAACCTGGAGCGACAGCGAACAGGGATTGGAGGTTGAAGCTCGGTCCCGCAGCTTTATGCTCCTGGCGCAGTTCTCTCCTTTGCTGATTCCTGCCGTCGTGTTTCCTCTGGTGCTGAGCATTGCGCGGGAACAGTTCGGCTGGTCGGTTGTGCTGGTGCTCGTGTCGTTTGCCGCGGCCGGAGGACGGCTCTTCGTCGTCCAGAACCAGCTCATCCGCAGCACTCACCAGCTGGAGAGAAATCACGCGCTGTTACGTGGCATCACCGAAGGCACGACGGACGCGGTGTTCGTCAAGGACCTCGACGGCCGTTACTTGATGATTAATCCTGCCGGAGCGCAAATGGTCGGGCTAACGGTGGAGCAAGTACTGGGAAGGAACGACGTCGAAATCTTCACTCCCGAGACCGGGCGCCCCATCATGGAGCGTGATCGCGACGTGATCCAATCGGGCGCGACGCTGACCTATGAGGAACTGGGAAGCGCAGCAGGGATAGACCGCATATTTCTAACCACCAAGGGACCCTACCGGGACACGGACGGAAAGATTGTAGGCGTCCTCGGAATCTCAAGGGATATATCGGGAAGGAAGCAGGCGGAAGAAGAGATTCGGAAATCGCAGCAGAAGCTGCGCATCCATTTCGAGCATACCCCGCTTGCCGTGATCGAGTGGGACATGGATTTTCGCGTGACCAGTTGGAATCCCTCCGCGGAAAGCATCTTCGGCTACACACGGGAGGAGGCCATGGGCCAGTCCGCGGCCTTCATTGTCCCCGCTCAATTTCGTTCGCACGTGGAGCAGGTCTGGCGGGAGTTGGTCGGCCAGAAGGGGGGAGTTCGCAGCACGAACGATAACCTGACGAAAGACGGCCGGGTGATCTCGTGCGAGTGGTACAACACTCCGCTTGCAGATGACTCCGGAAAGGTATTGGGTGTGGCCTCGCTGGCGCAGGATGTGACGGAACGCAAGAGGGCCGAAGCCAAGTTCCGGGGACTGCTGGAGTCTGCGCCCGACGCGATGGTCGTGGCAGACCGCGAGGGCAAAATCGTTCTGGTCAACGCTCAGACAGAGAAGCTCTTCGGGTATGGCCGGGAAGAACTGCTGAACCAACGGATCGAGATGCTGATGCCCGAACGACTGCGGGCCAAGCATCCGGCCCACCGCGCTGACTTTTTGGCCAAGCCACAAGCGCGGGAGATGGGGAAACGGCTCGAGTTGCTGGGGTTGCGCAAAGATGGTACGGAGTTTCCCATCGAGGTCAGCCTAAGTCCGCTCGAAACCGAACAGGGAATGTTGGTTTCGAGCGGAATCCGCGACATTACGGAACGGGTTGCGCTCGAGGAAAGGCTGAGGCAGTCGCAAAAGATGGAAGCCGTGGGCCGCCTGGCCGGCGGGGTGGCACACGACTTTAACAATCTGCTGACCGTGATTCTGGGATACTCGCAGATTCTGGCTGATGGACTTCCCAAAGACGGCCGGCTGGCAGACAGCACGTCGCAGATCAAGTCTGCGGCCGATCGAGCTGCCGGCATCACCCGGCAATTGCTGGCCTTTAGTCGCAAGCAGGTGCTCTCTCCGCGAGTGATCAACCTGAACGACATCATGTTGAATCTCGACTCGCTATTGCGCCGCCTGATCGGCGAAGACATTGAAGTGCTGACCGTTCCGGCAAACGATCTAGGGACTGTAAAAGCAGATCCGGGGCAGATCGAGCAGGTCATCATGAACCTGGCGCTGAACTCCCGCGATGCCATGCCGCATGGGGGCAAGCTGACTCTGGAAACCTCCAATGCGAGCCTTGACGAAACCTACGCGCGCGAACACCAGCCGGTGGAACCGGGGCGCTACGTCATGCTGGCCGTGAGCGATACCGGGCATGGTATGGCGACTGAAACTCTGGCCCGCATTTTTGAGCCTTTCTATACGACGAAGGAAGTGGGAAAGGGCACGGGCCTGGGGCTCTCGATGGTGTATGGAATCGTGAAGCAGAGTGGCGGCTACATCTGGGTCTACAGCGAACCGAATCGGGGCACGACTTTCAAAATCTATCTTCCCCGCGTGGACCAGCCGGCCGAACACGCGGGTGCGGCGCAAAGTCCCACCAACGTTTTGCGCGGGACGGAAACCATACTGCTGGTGGAGGACGATCCGCAACTTCGTCAGCTGAGTTCCTCGGTTCTGGCGCACTGCGGCTACAACGTTTTGACCGCGGCATCTCCAGAGGAGGGACTCTCCATTTGCCAGGCCAACCACCGCGACATCCGGCTGCTGGTCACCGACGTGGTGATGCCCCGCATGAACGGCCGGCAGCTGGCGGAACGGATCCTGCAAGTCTGCCCGAAAGTCAGAGTGCTCTACATCTCGGGCTATACCGATAACGCGATCGTTCACTACGGTGTGCTCGATCCTGGGCTGTGGTTTCTGGCCAAGCCCTTCACCCTGTCGGCGCTGATCGCGAAAGTGCGGGAAGTTCTCGACTCGGCCACGGGTACATCGCGGGGACCGCAAGGCGACTAGTTCTTGACTCTCCACCCTCAATCCGGCGACTCAGCCCAGTAAGTCGTTCTCGCCAGAACCGTGCTGTCCGGCGCATTCTTGAGCCGCACGCGGAGCTGGTGCAGCCCGGGGTGCGGACTCTTGGGGGCGAAGCTGAGCAGATACCGGCTGTGCAGATGGTTGGTGAAGTCGTTCATCCGCACTTCGAATTTCTTGCGTGTGGCGAACAGTTCGTATTCGCCGCCGGTCATGGTAGCGATAGCGCTGGGGACGTTTTTTCGCATGGCTTGCGCGGTTCGGTAGCCGAGATCAAGGATGTCGACCGTCGGGTGCTCCTCGTTCTTGTTCGTGCCGCGACCCGTGTCAAGAATGTTGGAAAGCCCCGGCGAAAATGCCAGTGTATACATGACGGCGTTCGCCTGCCCCACGGCCGCGACCGCATCGTCGACTTTGACGCGGCTGCCATGATCCCGCGTTTCGCTGATGAGCAGCAGAACGCGCTGCCGGTCTTCCGGCTCCTTCTTCAGCAGGTTGATGGAATAGGAGACCGCGTCGAGGATGACGGCCCCTCCGTCGCCAGCCTGCAAGTTGCTGAGATCGTCAGAAACGAGCGCCTCATCTTGGGTGAAATTCCGGGTCAGGTCGACATGACTATCGAACTCGACGACGGCGACTCTCGCCGTGCCCAGCGCGAATAGTGGGCTGAGCATGGTTTTGAGCCCCTGCATGCGCGGGAATTCGTAGGAGGCGCGACGTCCTGTCTGGATGGCCAAGACCAGCGAGACGGGCTGGCCCTCAGGCGCATCGTCAAGGCGGGCCACCTGTTCCACGCCATCGTCTTCCACAATAAAATCCTTGCCCTGTAGGCCATAGACGATCGCTCCCTGCGGGTCCTTCACCATCGTGGGAACAAGAACCAGGTTCGAGCGGGACCGGACAGTGGTTTCCTGAGACAGTGCCAGGGATAGCAGAGTGGGTAGGAGGAGGTACCGCGCGACGCGTCGCAGGCTAGCCCGCCTTGCGGTGTTCCTTGAGGACTTCATCCAGGGCATGTGCGAGTAGATGCGCTCGCTTCTGATAGTCGGTTGCTCCGCTATCCTGTTTTTTCTTGAGCAGGTGATATTCGTCGGCAATATTCAGCGCCGCGAGCACCGCCAGGCGGACGGTATCGATGGTATTGGTGGCTTCGGCGACGGCACGCATCTTGGAGTCGACATATTCGGCAAGCTTGAGAATGTAGTCGGGGTCGGTGCCGCGCAGGTTGTAGGCCTGGTCAAAGATTTCCACCCGCACGCTGGCGTTCTGCGCATCTTTTACCACCGGATCCTTGGTCGCCGTCGCCATTCGGTCTTCTCCGTGGAGATACTTCTGGGAATTCGATCTTGAGCTAGCTGGCCTCTGCGAGCGATTCGATCTGGGCCAGCATCTTTTCTACGCGGCCGCGGATATCCTCGCGCTCCTTCTTGAGCTGCACCGTCTCCCGCCGCAACCGGACGAGTTCCTCTTCGCGGTCTTCCATCTGCTGGCGCAGACGCTGGGCATCGCGTTCGGCCGTCGCCTGAGCCTGCCGCGCGGACTTGTACATCTCTATGGTGCGATAAATCTTTTCTTCCAGCGCCTGAAAATCGTCGGCTGGAACCTGATCTGCCACGGTCTCGACTGCATTGGACGCCATAATTCCACGTTCCCCACGGAAAGAAATTCGAACTTCTCCGCAGTATACTCCTCCTGTTTGTGGAGAAATCGTCCTAATCGTTGACACGATCGGGACAAATTTTCATTTGGGATTGACTATAATTCCCGCTACACTTCCCGCAACCAGGAGGGTCGTAGCCATGAAACCCATCGCCCATATCGCACTCGGTCTGTTCCTTGCGGCGGTCGCTCTTCCAGCCAGCCAGGCCAAAACCAAAGTTGAACTCAAGGATGCTCAGGGCAAAGCGGTCGGGGAAATCTTCATTTGGGATGACGGGCAGGGAGTGGGACTCGAACTTCGCCTGCATGATCTCACGCCCGGGGAGCATGCTCTGCACTTTCATCAGGTGCCGAAGTGCGAAGCGCCCGACTTCAAATCGGCCGGCGGCCATTTCAACCCCGAAGGCAAGAAGCACGGGTTCGATAGTCCCGACGGCCACCACGCCGGCGACATGAAGAATTTCACCGTCGGCGCGGATGGCAAGGCCTCGGGACGGCTCGAAGACAAAGATGTGACGCTGAAGGAAGGCCCGCACTCGCTCCTGACCAACGGCGCCGCGATCGTGGTCCATGCGAAAGCGGACGACTACAAGACCGATCCGTCGGGAAATTCGGGAGACCGGGTGGCGTGCGGGGTGATCACGAAGTGATCGAAGAAACGCAGTGAACACGAAGAATTGAAGATTGTCGGCTCTCTATCCAGCTTGCAGAGGGTAAGGCGAGTATTTTGACGTTCGCCAGCGAGCCGGCGCATCACTGCCGGGTGAGAACACCAGCTCCTCCGAGCCGAACCCCAATATAGTCGAGTGCGCTGCCTGCCGGTCCGGCGCGCAGATTGCTAACCACGAACTGTAGTCTCTGTGCGCTTGCATCGGTAAACGATCCCATCAGCTTGACCCCGGCACCATTGTCCGCCGGAAACGATAGAAAAACTTCGTCACCACTCACATAACTGGAAGATGGATCCGAGATATAGGCGGTGGGCGCTTGTGCGGGGAACTTAGACCACTTGCCCACGCTGAGTTTGGCGGTGAGTGATACTCGCTCTCCCTGATCCACTTCTATGGTAACCAGGGCCGTCGAGTAATCTGCAAGATTCAGCTTCCCTGTGTACACGCCCTTCAGAGCGGGAAGTGGCGTTGCCGTGAATTCACCGGTGAACTCTCCCGCGCACTGGGACCTGCCCATAGGAGGAAAATAGAATCGACCTGACCATTGCTTCGATCCCGGCGCCGGTAGCGTGCCGCTGATCGAAATCGGATTGCGACTCTTTGATGTTGTCTGACTAAAGCTCGGGTCTGTCAGAACAAACGAGCCATCTGCGGAAACCTTCCCCGCAAGGAAAAAGCTCGTGCCCGATCCCGTGTGGTCGGTCTCGCAAAAGCTCTGGAGGTCGCCCCCTCCTCGCACGTTTTCTCCATCGACTTCCAGAGAAACCGTGAGCCGAGGATCAGCCAGCGGCATAGTCCAGCTTCCCGTCAGGTGCCAGTTGCCGGTGAGCGCGGTAGCTCCCTTGAACTGCCCCTGCGCCATGCATGCCACGCACCCCGTCAGGACTACAGCAGGTAGATACCAAAGCTTTCGGACCGGCATATAGCCTCCGTACGGCCCACCGAATATCGCAACGGTTTTGAACCAGTTGAAAAGGATCGCGACATCCGGCGTTGACATGGGGCCTGCCGCTCTACAACCCTCTTCAAAGGACTTAGTTTCGGGGGAACTGTTTGGCTGCCACAGGCCTTCAGATTTTCTTTCCGGCGGTCAGTTTGTTCAGTCTGCGTGCGGCCTTGTCCAGCGTCTCCGGCTTCTTGCAGAATGCGAAGCGAACCTGCTTGGCGCCATCGCGCGGATCGCGATAGAAGCTTGATCCGGGCACGCAGGCGACGCCGATCTCCTGCACGAGGTATTTTGCGAAGGATACGTCGTCCTTGAAACCGAAAGCGGAGATGTCGGTCATGACGTAATAGGCGCCCCGCGGGCGGAAGCACTTGAATCCGGCGGCGGTCAGGGCCGGCATGAGGTGGTCGCGGCGTCCGCTGTATCCGCCGGCGAGTTTTGCGTAGTAGTCCGGTGGCAAGCTTAGCGCGGCCGCGCCGGCTTCCTGGAGCGGTGCGGGGGCGCCCACGGTGAGAAAGTCGTGCACTTTGCGGATTGCGTTCGTAATCTTCTCCGGCGCAACCGCCCATCCCACACGCCATCCCGTGACACTGTAAGTTTTTGACATGCCGTTGATGGTGACAGTGCGGTCGTGCATGCCGGCGAGCGAGGCCATGGAGATGTGCTCGGTGCCATCGTAGAGGATGTGTTCGTAGATTTCGTCGGTGATGGCGAGGACATCGAACTTGAGGCAGAGGTCGCGGATGAGTTCGAGTTCCGCGCGCGTGAACACCTTGCCTGTCGGATTGTTGGGAGTGTTGAGGATGATGGCCTTGGTGTGCTTGTCGAAGGCGCGGCGGAGTTCCTTTTCGTCGAAGGTCCATTCGCCGGATTCGTTGTTGGGCGGACGCAGCCTAACGAATTTGGGTTTCGCTCCGCTCAGGACTGAATCGGGCCCGTAGTTTTCGTAGAACGGCTCGAAGATCACGACTTCGTCACCGGTGTTGCACACTGCCAGCAGAGTCGAGATCATCGCTTCCGTCGATCCGCAGCAGACGGTGATCTCTTTTTCAGGGTCGACGGGAATGCCTTGCCAGACGCCCATTTGGCGGGCAATGGCGTTGCGCAGATTCTTTGCGCCCCATGTGATGGCGTATTGATTGACGTCGGCGGCGACGGCCTGCTGCGCGGCCTGTTTCACTTCGGCGGGCGCGGGAAAATCCGGGAATCCCTGTGCCAGGTTGACGGCGCCGTACATCATGGCCTGGCGCGTCATTTCGCGGATGACGGATTCGGTGAAGTGCGAAACCTTGTCGCTGAGGAAATGCTTGCCGCGCGTGACGGAGTTTGGCGGACCCGATTTCGCGCGCTTCGTCGGAGTCTTCTTCGGCATAAGAAGGCAGACTAGCACAGCGACGGGAGGAGGTGTGGCTTCTCCGGCCGCAGCTTTCATCGCGCCAGGCGCGACCCCGGACGTGGGCGTCCGGGGCTACATTTACGGTTTGAATCCCACGGCCTGCCAGAGTTCTGCCGCGTGATACATCGTCCCGTTGGTGATGACGTACTCGACGTTGCGGGTATTGTGGATGTCTTCGAGAGGGTTGCCGTTGATCAGGATCAGGTCGCCACGTTTTCCTTTCTCAATCGTTCCCAATTCTTTGTCCAACCCCATGACTCGCGCCGGGACGATCGTCGCTGCCTGGATTGCTTCCATCGGAGTGAATCCAGCCTGCACGTAGAGTTCGATTTCGCGGTGCAGGCTGTGGCCGGGAACGCTCTGGTCGGTACCTGCGACGACGGGGATCTCGGCGCGGTGCAGCGCGCCCACAATCGCCAGTTCCTTTTGAAAGACTTTTTCGCTAATCTCGGTGTTTTCGTTTGGTGGTTCCACGTCGGTGAGTTGCTCGGCAAGTTCAATGGGAATCTTGTGAATGCCGGGCTCAAAACTCGCGGGCGGCTTAGCCGTGGTTGCAGTAAACAGCTCAAACAGCGACATCGTCGGATCGACGACCGTGTGATGATCCTTCAGAAAAGCCAGTGCCTTTTGCGCCTCCGAGGAGTTGAAATCGATATTGAGGACGGCATTGCGGCGTTCGGCCCGCTTGGCGGTGGCAGGAAGCGGCGCGTGCATGATGTCGGCGACGTAGCCGATATGGTTGATCTGGTCCTGTCCGGCTGCGATTGCCTGGTAGGCCGTGAGTCCTTCCGGGATGTGTCCGGTAACCGTCATTCCGAGACGGTGAGCCTCGTCGGCGACGGCCTTGATCTCTTCGAGCTTGACGGAACTGTAGATCTTCATCTGCTGGAACCAGGCGGCGTGGTAGCGACCGACCCACATGCGAGCCTGCTCCGGCGTGTCGACGTGCGCCACGCCGAGGGGCAACAAACCCGAGCCGTCGACAATGCCCGCTAGAAGAAGACGCGGACCCAGGCCACGACCCTGCGCAATGGCATCGCGGACCGCGGTGATGAATTCAAATTCGTTGCCGCAGTCACGGACCGTGGTGACCCCTGCCGCAAGATAGATTGGTCCCCACTCGACCTGCTCGAAGTGGGCGTGCATGTCCCAGAGGCCGGGAAGAATCGTCTTGCCCTGCGCATCGAAAGTTTTGGCGTGTCGCGGAATCTTTACTTTGGAGCGCGGCCCGGCCGCAGTGATACGTCCATCCTTTATGACCACGGCGGCATCGGGCACCGGGGCTGCGCCGGTGCCATCGATCAGAGTCGCGCCCACGATGGCGAGCGTCGAACTATGACTGCCCGGGATTCCTTTGGAGATTTCGGCGAGAGCCCTCATGCCGTCGACTCCGGCGAGTCCTACGAAGTCTCCCAATGCGCTCTCGTATCCGTCGCGGATGGCCTCGAAGTGATCGAATTCGGCGTCGGTGGTGATGGCGGCGACCAGATTGCGGTTGGCGTCGAACCAAAGAGTTTCGCGCCCCCAGATCAGGCCTTCGATGGTGTAGCGGTCGAGTTTCTCGTCTTTCGCGCCGACGTGAATCGTATCCTGGCCGCGCGCTTCGACTTTGACGGATCCGCTGGGAAGGGTGGCGAGTGGCGATGGCGATCCATGCGTCGCCCAGTAGCGGACCATCAACATCTGCATGGTGGTTGGCGCATAGCCGGCAATCGTGAAGAAGGGGCCGGGGGGAGCCGTGGTGTCGCTTTCTCTACCACGGGTCCGGAGGTGGACCGTGCCACTCTCGATCGTGACGGCTTCATCAATCGAAATGGGACGCGCGGTGCGGCCCTTGATTTCGAACGCTTGCGGCGTCAGATCCTGGGTAGCGCGAAATGTTGTCGTGAGGGGAACAGGCGAACCGCGATCAGTGAACTTGAAATCGATTTTCACGACGACCGATTGGCCATCGCGGCGGATTTCGTAGGTCTCCTCCCCGATGGCCTGCTCAAACTTGTGGAGGGTGAACTTGCCCTGCTCGAGGATGTCCGCATCGGTGGTGACCGGCTGTTGAGTGACAGCAGGGAGCGCGACCAAGATAAGACCAGCGAGTGCAGCGAGGAGAGAGGCACGTTTGTCTTTTCGCATGTTTGCAGATTCACTCCTGCCTGAGATTGGTTTAGGAGGGAGACTCAAGCTTGGCCGCGATTTTCGCGAGCAGTCCCGAGGCAGCTTCACCGGCTTCCACGGTCGGGAAATCGCTTCCCAGTTCCACGATGGGGATTGTGGTGCAGGCATCGCGGAAAGTTTTTTCAGTGGCTGGGGAAGCGCTGAGATCGGTGCCAACGACTAACAGATCAAAACGAGAGACTCGCATCAGAATCAGGGCGTCGCGAAGATTGTTACTGGTGTGAACGTCGCATCCGGCGCGGCGCAGAGTTTCGCGAACACAGGTGACGACGTCGGAGTTGCGGTCGATGCAAAGCACGCTTCGCCCTTTTGAAATAGGCTGATCGGCCTGAACCGGAGCGCGGTAAAAGGCAGCGACTGCGTGATTTTCCGATTCATGTGAGTCGAACAACGTGTTCAGATGGGACAACTGCAGGACTTTTTGGACGTGCTCGGGAACGTTGCAGAGTTTCAGGTCTCCCCTCGCCTGGCGTGTGCTGGTGAGGGTGCGGACCATGGTGCCCAGGCCGCTGCTATCGATGAAAACGATATCGCCAAGATGGAGCACAATGGCGCGGCGATCGCGCAGGATCCAGGTAATGTGGCTGCGCAGCGCTTCGACTTCGTCGCCGGCGACCAGGCGTCCTTTGCAGCGGACAATCGTTACCCGGCCGACTTCCCTTGTCTCGAGGGATAGTTTCAGACCGCCTCCGACTGGAAAATCAGTGAGGCACTATTTCTTCCAACGGTGGGCGAGATTACAAGGGTGGTCCCTTCCTGTCAAGGTGGACGAATGCCAAACCAGGGGTGCAATCCGTTCAATCCCCGAACCGGGCTTGGGCGCGGGCCTTGGCCTTCGCGGCCTCTTCCTCGCGATTCTTGGGGGGAGCGGCGGTTTCGAGCGAATAGAGCAGGCGCCTGGAGACCAGCGTGATTTCCTCGACTGCTGCGAGAAATGTGGCTTCGTTCGCCTGGGATGGCTGGTTGAATCCAGTAATCTTTCGGACGAACTGAAGGGATGCGGCGCGGACTTCGTCGTCCGTGGCCGGGGGTTTGAAGTTGAAGAGGATTTTGATGTTTCGGCACATAGAATGACCTCAAGCGCGAAGGCGCTACCGGGGGAGCCTGTTCTGGGCGTCTCTCCATTGTGGTTCGAGCTGCAATTCGGCAATCCAGCGGTCCAAGTATGCACGGTCCAGCAATTCCGATCGCAGCCTCAGGATTCCGGCCACATCCTCAATCTGTCGCGGTGATTGGGCCAGCTTTGACCATTCTAGTTTTGCGATGATCACATCTTCGGCGCTAGCCACGGAGAGCGGTAGATCATGCAAGTTGACTACCCGGCGCCGCCGAAACTCTTTCCGGCTGAAAGGGCGGTCCCTGCGGAGGATGAAGTCGATCTTCCAACCGGTCACCGAATCAATCACATTGAACATTGATCGACGGTTGAGAGCCTCCATTGCTGCACCCAAATCAACGTAGTACGTGATTCTTCGAAAGACGTCGGACTCGTTCATCGCAGGTTCAATGGCAGGGGCTCGGGGAGGAATGCGAGGCGGAGCAGTTCACGATCGGCCCGACTTTCCGGCCAATCAGGGTGATCGTTTCGGATTCCGGCACGGGCCAGTTCGCGGGCCAATCGGCTCATCTCAAGCGCCATGGTCAGGCGCTGTTCCCCAGTCTGAGCCCGTTGAATTGCAATTTGGACGTCCTGTGCCGCGCGGCTTGTGTCAGTGATGGGCACGACGAAAATGGTATCATGGGCTAAAATCCCCCCAGTGCCACAGACAAGGATAGCCCCTGAATTGGTACACGCCGTGGGAACTGAAACCCAGCTGAATCCTCATGCTATAATTCTTTATTCTCAGTTGCTTAGAGCACGGAGGACTGTATCGATAAGCGTTTTATTCGCATCAATGATCGCATTCGGGCGCGCGAAATTCGCGTGATTGATGACGAAGGGCAGCAACTTGGCATCATGCCGCCCTACGAAGCGATTAAGAAAGCCCGCGAGAAGAACTTGGATCTGGTTGAGATTTCGCCCACCGCGCAGCCTCCCGTGTGCCGCATCATGGACTACGGGAAGTATCTCTACCAGCAGGAAAAGAAAGAGCGCGAAGCCAAGAAGCACCAGAAGACGATCACCGTAAAAGAGGTCAAGTTCCGCATCAACGTGGACGACCACGATTACGAGACCAAGAAAAATCATGTGTTGCGTTTTCTGGATGAGGGCGACAAGGTTAAGGCAACGATCTTTTTCCGCGGGCGCGAGATGACGCGCACCGGGCTGGGACGGCAGATTCTGGAGCGGCTCATCAAGGACGTGGAACCGCACAGCATCGTGGAGTTCCGCCCCCGGCAAGAAGGCAACACGCTGCACGCGATCCTGGCTCCGAAGAAGACGGACAAGGAACGCGAGAAGGAACGACAGAAAGCTGAGAAAGCCGCGGCGCAGAGTACGGCGAGCCAGAATCCGCCACCGGCGCAGGTCGCCAAGCCCGCGTCGTAGCGCGGCTTTCGCGACGAATTACAAAATCAGCAATTGGCACTTCGCACTTGGCATTTAGCCAGTCAAGAAAATGCCCGGGGTGAGTTTTTGTTTGGCTAAGTGCTAATTGCTAACTGCTGATAGCTGAGGTTTTTATGCCGAAATTGAAAACGCACAAGGGCGCTGCGAAGCGCTTCAAGAAGACGGCGACAGGGAAAGTGAAGCGGGGACACGCGAAACTGCGTCACATCCTGACGTCTAAAGAAACCAAAACCAAGCGCAAGATGCGCAAGTCCGGTCTGGTGAGTGATGGAGATCTCCGCAAAGTGTTGCGGATGATTCCGTACCAGTGAGAAGCATTGTTGATTGATGATTGTTGATTGTTGATTGAAAAGCCGATCGCACTGACAGTTTGGGTTTTCAATCAGCAATCAACAATCAAAAATCAGCAATTGCTTCCGGGTGTGTGAAGAGGCCATCGATCGCCGCCAAGGCGAATCGTCCTTACCTCCAGCCGCCATAAAACGAAAGAAAAAAGGAGAGCACCATGCCTCGTGTAAAACGCGGAACCAAACGCCGCCAAAAACGCAAGAAGATACTAGAGCGCGCCAGTGGATATTTCCTTACCAAGTCGAAGCTGTACCGTGCAGCGAAGGAATCGGTCGAGCGCGGGCTGAAGTTTGCCTACTCCGGACGCAAGCAGCGCAAGCGGCAGTACCGCTCGCTGTGGATCGTGCGGATCGGCGCCGCTGCCAAGCTGAACGGAATGAGCTATAACCAGTTCATCCATGGATTGAAGCTGGCGGGCATCGAACTGGACCGCAAGATTCTGGCGGACCTGGCGGTGAAAGATCCGGCGGGATTTGCGAATCTGACGGCGCAGGCGAAGACGGCGCTGGCGTAGCCTTCTTAGCTATCGGCTTTCAGCCGTCAGCTATCAGCAAGAATCGGGAAGGCATGGCTTCAGCCGTGCCGTCCTTTCTCAATTCAAATATCTTGTCATTCTGAGCGAAGCGAAGAACCTGTGCAGTCCGCGCGGAGTGCATAGGTCCTTCGCGCCAAGAGCGCGCTCAGGATGACAATGAGATGGAATCGTGGCCTACACCGTTCCCAAACTCACGGATTATTCGGCGGCGGCGCTGGAGAAGGCTGCCGGAGAATGCATCGCCGCGTGCGTGTCAGAAGCCTCCGAGGTTCGCAATGATGCGGACCTGAAGGCGTTTCGCGACCGCTGGATGGCGCGGAAGAACGGCATCCTCACGCAGATTAACGATCTCTGGCTGAAGGGCGCGCCCAAAGCTGCGAAGCGCGAGGCGGGCATTCGCGTCAATGAACTGAAGGCGCGCATTACGGAGTTGGTCGAGGGAGCGCACGTTTCTGCCGGCGGGGCCGACTCGCTTGCGGCCGAGCGTGTCGACATCACACTGCCCGGCGTGCGGCGGGCGATTGGCGCGGAGCATCCGGTCATCCGCACGATGCACGAGATTGTCGGCGTCTTCCAGAAACTTGGCTATTCGGTGGCCGAAGGGCCCGTTGTCGAAACCGACTACTACAACTTCGAAGCGCTGAACTTTCCTCCCAACCATCCGGCGCGGGATACGCAGGACACACTGTTCATCGCGGGGCAGCAATCGAAGGCGCAGCGCGAACGGCTGCTGCTGCGCACGCATACGTCGCCGGTGCAGATTCGGACGATGGAGAAGATGCGGCCGCCGATCCGCATCGTGATTCCCGGGACGGTGCATCGCAACGATCCGCCCGATGCCAGCCATTCGCCGATGTTTCATCAGATCGAGGGGCTCGCGGTCGATACGAACATTACGTTCGGAGATTTGAAAGGCACACTCGATCACGCCATGAAGGCGCTGTTCGGATCGAGCGTGAAGACGCATTTCCGGCCGTCATTCTTTCCGTTTACCGAACCGAGTGCGGAACTATACGTGACCTGCTTCATCTGCGGCGGGAGTGGAAAGCGGGGAGCCGATCCGTGCCGTCCGTGCAAGCAGACCGGATGGATTGAAGTGCTCGGCTGCGGGATGGTCGATCCGAATGTGTTCGAGTTCGTGAAGGACAACGGGTATGACCCGAAAAAAGTTTCGGGATTTGCCTTTGGCATGGGCGTGGACCGGTTGGCTCTGCTGAAGTACGGCGTGGACGATCTGCAGTACTTCTTTCAGGGGGATGTGAGATTTTTGCAGCAGTTTGGATGAAGAAGAAAAGAAGCTCTTAGCCATTAGCTCTTGGCTTTTAGCTAAAGCTTAAGAGCTAAGGACTAAGAGCTGATTTCATGAAACTTTCTCCACAATGGATTCGTGACTACGTCGATCTCACGGTGGACGACTACCGTCTGGGAGAAGACTTGACCAACGTTGGCATTTCGGTCGAAGGCATCAGCGGAAGTGGCGTCGACACTGTTTTTGAGATGGAGATCGGGACGAATCGTCCCGACGCGATGAATCACTACGGAGTGGCGCGGGAGGCGGCCGCAATTTACGACTTGCCGCTGAAGCAGCCGTCAGCCCTCAGCTGTCAGCCATCTGCCAAATACTCCAAAGACGCGCCCTTTCCGATTACGGTCGAGGAGCCTGAGCTTTGTCCGCGCTTCTCGGCTCGCGTCATTCGCAATACTCACATTAAGCCTTCGCCGAAAAAGATTGCGCACCGTCTCCAACTGCTCGATCAGCGGCCAATCTCGAATGCGGTCGATGCGACCAACTACGTTCTCTGGGAGATTGGCAAGCCGACACATGTTTTCGACATGGACCTGCTCGAAGGTGGGCAGATCATCGTGCGCAAAGCGCGCAACGGAGAGAGGCTGAAGACTCTGGATGGCGTCGAGCGCAAGCTGACTCCGGAAGACCTGGTTGTCTGCGACGCGAAGAAGCCCGTTGGACTGGCCGGAGTCATGGGCGGCTACGACACCATGATCACCGAGAAGACGCGGAATATCGTGATCGAGTCGGCATGGTGGGATCCGGGAATCGTGCGCAAGATGTCGCGGCGGCACGGATTGCACACCGACGCTTCCCATCGATTCGAGCGTGGCGCCGATTTTGAATCGACCGTGCTGTCGTGCGATTTAGTGGCGCAGATGATTTTGGAGTCGGGTGGCGGGGAATTGGTCGGCGATGTGGTTGACGTGATCTCGAAGAAGATGGACCAGGCACCGGTGATACTGCGAGTGAGCGAAGTGCGGAGGATCCTGGGCGGCGGCCTGGATGCGGGACTCATCTATCGCTTGCTGAAGCGCCTGGGTTTCGAGCTGATCCCCGAGGGGCAGAGTGACGCGCAGTTCCGCGTACAGATTCCGAGTTGGCGGCTGGATGTGGAGCGCGAGATCGACGTGATCGAAGAGATTGCCCGCCTGCATGGCTACGACAAATTCGAAAACACTCTGCCGGCGTACAGCGGCGCGGTCGTGGAGTTGCCGCACGCTCCGGTCGATGCAACGCTCCGCAATCGCGCGCTGGCGCTGGGATACAACGAGGCATTGTCACTGACGTTTATCTCGCATGCCGATGCAGAGAAGTTTTCTGTGGGCGCGCAAGTGCTGGAGCTGGAGAATCCGCTGAGCGAAGAGGCGTCGGTGATGCGGACATCGCTGGTGCCGGGCATGCTCGACATGCTGGCGTGGAACCTGAATCGCGACGTGGCGGATGCGCGGCTGTTTGAAATCGGGAGCGCCTATGAATTGTCCGCTGGCGAGCGAATCGAACCCCGGCGTGCGTGCCTGGGTGCGACCGCTGCCGGGGTTGCTGCTGCACTTCCGGCCGGCGGCGCGCTCGATGTCAGCAAGGGAGAGCAGGCGGCGGCGGCCGAAGCGTTTCGCGGGTTCAAGGGCGATGTCGAGAATCTGCTGGCGGCGTTCGCCGGCGAGGTCGAGTATGACCGCACGACCGCGGAGTACTTTCATCCTGGACGGTCTGCACGGGCACGAGTGAATGGCGCGGTGGTGGCGCAGTTTGGACAGATTCACCCAGAGGTGGCGGCGGAGCGGAAGTTGCGGCAGGACGTTTTTCTGGCGGAGTTCGATCTGGAGCGACTTTACGAGATCGGGCTGCGAAGGGTGAAGTTCTCGCCGCTGGGAAAATATCCTGCGGTGGAGCGGGATTTTTCGTTTGTTTTTGGCGACGATGTGACGTTTGAACAAGTGCGACGGGCAGTCGACGCTGCGGCCGTGACGGAGTTACGGGAGCTGCGTCCAGTGGAGATTTTCCGCGGCGGGTCGATTCCTGCGGGAAAATATTCCGTGCTGTTGCGAGTGCGGCTTCAATCCGACGAGAGAACGCTGCGCGAGGATGAAGTAGCGCAGTGGTCGGGGACGATAGTCACTGCGCTGACGAAACTCGGCGGATCGCAGAGGGCGTAAGTCAATCCCCAAACCTTTCGCGGTAGGAATCCCTAGAGTCGAAAGCCCCACTTCTCGCGCAAAAAGCGTGCGAGAAATGGGCCCCCAGCATTCATCGACTCGTCAGCACTGATGAGTCCAATTCCTTTACCGAGCGGAGACCGCTCAGGCCCATTGTCAGGTCAAGATCCGCAAGAAGATTCTGCACGACATCACGCACGCCTTGTTCGCCCGCGACTGCCAGTCCCCAGATATAAAGACGCCCCAGCAGGACTGCTCGCGCGCCGAGCGCCAAGGCCTTGATGGCGTCGGCGCCGTAGCGAATCCCACTATCGAACAGGATTGGGATCTTCTGCTGAATGGCGCTGGCCACTGCCGGCAGCGCGTCGAGCGAGGCGATGGCGCCATCCACCTGGCGTCCGCCATGATTGGACACGATGATGCCGTCGACGCCGTGATCGAGGGCCAGGCGGGCATCGTCGGCATGCAGAATTCCTTTGACCAGAATCGGCAAGCGCGTCTGACGGCGCAGCCAGGCGAGATCTTTCCACGTAAGAGCGGTGTTGGAAAATAGCGATGCCCACAGGCGAATTGCGGTGGCCGGATCCGCGGACGGAGGCTGTTTCAGACGCGAGCAGAAGACGGGATCGGTGAAATAGTTGGTGAGCCCGTGGCCAAGAAGAAACGGAAGGTACGGATGCCGCAGGTCGCGCTCGCGCCAGCCCAGCATGGCGGTATCGAGTGTGACTACGAGCGCACTGTAGCCGGAGTTCTCTGCCCGGCTGAGCAGGCTTGCAGTCAATTCGTGGTCCTTTCCCCAGTAAAGCTGGAACCAGTGTGGAGCGGCGGCCATGGACTGTCCGATCTCCTCGATGGGGCGCGACGACACCGTGCTAAGGACGAACGGAACGCCGAGAGAAGCTGCAGCACGGGCAACTGCGAGTTCGGCGTCGGGATGAATGATGTTTTGGACGCCGACAGGGCCCAGCAGCACTGGCGCGGGCAGAGTATGGCCGAGGAGTTCGACGGTGAGGTCGCGTTCGGAGACATCCCGCAGCATGCGTGGAACGATGCGCCAGCGTTCAAAGGCCGCGAGGTTGGCGCGAGCCGTCCGCTCACCCGACGCACTTCCGGCAACGTAATCGTAGGCCTGGGGCGAGAGAACTTCGGCCGCCTTCCTTTCGAGTTCCAAGAGCGGAATGGGAATGGAAAGTTTTTTGCCCGCGAGTCCAAGTTGATAGATTTCGAATTGCCGCTGCATGCCGGGGCTGAGTGCGGTTGGTTTGGGGACGGAGTGAGGGGAGTCGGGCATATCGTCGTTTGGCCGGGATCATTTTATACGGGCACTCAACGCTTTCTAAGAGAGCTTTCACGAAGCTGGCACGGAGGAATATTCCCAGTGCTTCAGACTTTCCATTTGCCGCCGATAGTAGGTAGGTGGGAAACCTTTCTTCAGGACAAGCTGCAGCAACAGCCCGGACGGGCTCACCGAAGCAGATGCGGTACGTGGCGCGGCAGCCGATCTTCGACCGGAACGAGAAGGTATTCGGATACGAGTTGCTGTTTCGCGACGGGCTGGAAAACTGTTTTCATGGGGACTCGGACGAGGCATCGCGCGCCACGCTTGACAATTCCTTGCTGATGGGACTGGATGTGCTGTGTGACGGGCGGCACGCGTTTGTGAACTGTACGCGCGACACACTGGTCAAAGGATTAGTCACACTGCTCCCGCCGACATCCACGGTGGTCGAGATTTTGGAGACGGTTCCTCCGGACCCCGATGTGCTGGCCGTATGCCATAGCCTGAAAGATCAGGGATACATGATTGCCCTGGATGACTATGTGGCGGGCGATGCCCGGGAGCCGCTGGCGGAGATTGCTGACATCATCAAGGTCGAAATGCAACTCACGACCGAAGAACAGCGCGCACAATTGATCAAGCAGTTCGAGCCATGGCGCTGCCGGATGCTGGCGGAAAAGATCGAGACCCATGTCGACTTCGTGCGCGCGCGGGACCTGGGATTCGTGTATTTCCAGGGATACTTCTTTCGCCGTCCGGAGATGATGAGCATGCATGACATGCCCGCCAACCGGCTCAACTATCTGAGAATGCTGCAGGAGGTATCGCGACCGGAATTGAACTTGCCTGAATTGGAGAACCTGATCAAGACCGAGGCTGCGATCTGCTACCGTCTGTTGCGCTATCTGAATTCGGCGGTGTTCAGCTTCAAGAAAGAGATTCATTCGGTGCGGCATGCGTTGTCGCTGCTGGGAGAGCACGATGTGAGGAGATGGGTACGGCTGGTGGCGGCGGTGGGCGCTGGCCAGGGCAAGACGAGCGATCTGGTGCTCTCGGCGCTGGTGCGTGGACGGTTCGGCGAGTTGCTCTCGCCCAAAGTGCTGCATGGCGAGTCGGATCTGTTCTTGATGGGGCTGCTCTCCTTGATCGATGCGATGCTGGAAATGCCGATGGAGGCTGTGCTGGAGAGAGTTCCGCTGGACCAGGCCACCAAAGCGGTGTTGCTGGGACAACCGAGCGTGTTGCGTCCGGTGTTCCAGCTCGCGTTGGCGCACGAAAGCGGCGATTGGGGAGCTGCCGCGGAACTGAGCGCGTCGCTCAAGCTCGACCTCGAAGAAGTGGCGGGATACTACTGGGAGGCGCAACAGTGGGCGCGTGCGCTTCTGACCGAGCAGTAGTCTTTTGCGATTCTTTTGTGAGATGAGGCCAACCATTTCTGCGAGCTCGTGCGTGCATGGCCTCCTGTGCAAAAGCGGGGTGGATGGGGGCCTTGCGCACTGGCCAGAGGACGAGTACCATAAAGACGTTCTCATTTAGGCCTCGTTCCCGCGCAGGCCTTCCGCGCTTGCCGTTCCGAGGCGGCGCCTTACGGATCCGATAAACGGAAAATCGAGCTGAGCAGGATTTTCATTCGCGTGTAACATTCGGTGCAGAGCTGGGGTTCGTTCCATAGTGTGTTCCGTGGCAATTACTGCGCAGAGATTGATCGTGTGTGTGCCGAGCCGAGCCGAGCGCGCGCGAGCGGAAGCGCGTCTACAAGCCCATTTCGAGAATCTGTAAAATTTTGCAGCTTGTGAACCAATTTTGAGAGGACTATGAACGCAGGACCAGGAAAAAACTCCGGTGGTGGCGGCAGAAGGCGGCGCCGGGGCCGCAGGCAACAGAACCAGCGCGGCCAGCGACCCGGGCCGGGCTTGAGCCGCGAGAACAAAGACGGCATTTACACAGCGCCCATGGACCACAGCTATCGGGCTGTGTTGGCCGGAGGCAACAACGGCCACAAGGGCGGCGGACGCCAGCGGCCAGGCTTTGCCAGGCAATATCCGCAGCCCGAGCCCGAGCCTCTGCCCGTGACCGAAGATGCCAACTCGCGCATTTTTGCGTTCATTGAAGACCTGTTCTTCATGGCCAAGATTCAGGAAACCGCGCGCAAGCTCAACGTGAAAGTTGAATTCGTAAAGACCGACAAAGACCTGATGGAGAAGATGCAGCAGAACGGCGAGGAAAAGCCATCGCTGATTATCTTCGACTTGAACAACAACAGCGTGAAGCCGCTGACGCTGATCCCCAAACTGAAGAGCAAGCTGAAGAAGGGCACGTCGATCATCGGATTCCTGTCGCATGTCCAGGGAGACTTGAAGCAGAAGGCCCACGAAGTGGGATGCGACATGGTGTTGCCGCGCTCGGCGTTTTCCCAAAATCTACCGCAGTTACTGCGCAGGCACGGGGCTCCGGAGGACGCGGAACCGACGGTGCAGTAGGGTCGGTTTCGTTTCTATGTCGTGCGGACACTTCGTGTGTCAGCGATAGATTTTATTCACCCACTCATCGGCGGAGTGTCAGACTCGCAAAACCTCCCCTAAGCTTTCGGGGTCTATTTTCGCCCGCGTTCAGAGCGGCCGCTATCCCGGCGGCCAGCTGAGCGAGCGTCCACCGAGCAGGTGAACGTGGAGATGGAACACCGACTGTCCAGCGCCGGGGCCGACGTTGAGGACGGTTCGATATCCGTTCTCGATCTTTCGCTGGCGTGCAATGTTGGCGGCGGCGAGATGGCAGCGGCCAATGATCTCCGCATCACCGGGTTCAGCTTCCTTTAATCCTGCAAAATGCTGCTTGGGAATGATGAGCACATGCGTGGGTGCTTGCGGGTGGATGTCTTCGAAGGCGAAAACCTGCCCATCTTCATAGACCTTTTTTGCGGGAATCTCGCCGCGAATGATGCGGCAGAAAAGGCAATTCGGATCGTTCATGGTTGCTAAGTCTCCACCGGATGGCAGGAGCAGTCAAGGGCGAACATGCTGGCGGAGGCGCCGGCGCCATACGGCTTAGTCCAGGCGCACGAGGAAGACGGCGCCCTCAGGAGTCGTAGTTTCCGCGGCGAGTTTCTGCGCGCGGTCGTGATCGTCATCGAGAACGCGGACGCGAATCCACCAGTCGCCGGCGGGGCTCTTGAAGCGCAGGACATTGGCCGTGCGATAACGTCGTGTGAGGTGATCGGCGAGCTTGGCGGCCGCGTGTTCGTCGGGCATTCCCCCGATCTGCACGGCCCATTTGCCTGCCGATCCGGGCGTCGCCGCCGTCTGCATCAACTCGACCTTTACTTCGGCGATGCCGGGCTGCCACACATCAAGTTTGCGGGCAGCGGCAAGGGAGAGGTCGACGATGCGTCCGGGTATGAATGGGCCTCGGTCCGTGATGCGTACCAGCGCTGCGTGGCCAGTCTTGATATTCGTGACGCGCACGATTGATCCCAACGGATAGGTGCGGTGGGCGGCCGTCATGGCGTGCATGTTGTAGACCTCGCCGTTCGATCCGCGACGGTTGTGATAGGGCGGTCCGTACCAGCTCGCGAGCCCAGTCTCGGTGGCGAGCGGCTTCGCATCGGCGGGGATGACAGGCTCGGCGAGGTCGGCTGCTTCGTCCGGCTTTGCGGGAGCGGCTGGCTGGCTTGTGGTGGGAGTGCTCGCGACTGGCGGGGACGGCTTCGCAGCTTCAGTCGTCACTTCCGGCGGCGGAGGCACATCGACGTGTACCTGCTTGGGATGCCCGCAGGAACTCAGTAGAAGAATCGCGATCAGAACGAGCAGAAGCATGACGATGCTGACGAAGCGATCGCGGCGGTATGGCGTATCCCAGTCCGGCACTATTTGGGCTGGTTCTGGTGCTTCTCCATGTATTCGGCGAATTCGGCCAGCTTCTGCGACGCGGTACGCAGGGCCCGAGTGGAATGCGTTCGCACCGCCGGGACGACTTCGTCGTTCAGATACTTGATGAATTCGGGAATCTCTTTTTCCAGGCGCTCGGCGGCGTCGTTGATCGTCTGACCTACACGGGCCGACGCGTCTTCCACCTTGCGGTTGAAGTCGTTCATGGTACTCCTCGCGATGAATGGGCGTGATACAACTCACGCGATACTGCGGATGCCAGGCTCAGTCATTATTTCGTGCCTGGAGGCCGGGGTCAATGGCGGATGAGCGTCGGCGCGTGCGTCGGTCGCGGCGAAGGTGAACCTCGGAGAGAACGACTCTTGTAGTAAGGATCAATCCTTGATAGAGTAAGGACATGCCAAAGGTCACTTCCAAGTTGCAGTTGACAGTGCCCAAGGCCATCGCCGACCAGTACGGCATCCGGCCTGGAGATGAATTGGAGTGGGTTCCAGCCGGCGAGAGCATCCGAGTAAAGTTGTTGGGCAGGAAGATGAGGGCCAGTCACGAGCTGACGGTCGATGAGCGGTTGGCACTGTTTGACGCCAACACCAAGTGGTTGGACGAACTCCAGGCTGACGAACTGAAGCGCGCCAAGAAGAAGGGCGGGCGGACCACCCGCGAGAATCGGGGCTGGACTCGTGAGGAGCTCTACGAAGACCGTGGCTTCCCTCGTTGATACCAACATTCTGGTTTACCGGTGCGACCCGCGAGACCCGGCCAAGCGTGCCGCGGCAGCAGCCGTCCTGCGCCATGGAGAAGCATCCGGGGAACTTCGGATCCCACATCAATCTCTTTTGGAATTCATGAGCGCAGTGACTCGGACCCGGGCTGGTGCGCCGCCACTCATGACACGCGAAGACGCCACTCGACAGACGGAATTGTTTATGGCCGAGTTCCCCATCCTTTACCCGAACGAGCATCTGTTTCGTACGGCGTTGCGAGGAATGGCAGCTTACCGGCTTTCTTGGTTCGACGCCCATCTTTGGGCCTACGCGGAACATTATGGCTTGCCCGAGATTCTTTCCGAAGACTTCGAGCACGAGCGTATGTATGGCACCGTGAAGATACAAAATCCATTCGTGGCCTTCGGCCTAGGGTAGTTGTTTGATAGCGAAAACGACTTCAGCGCGAAAACCCATATCGAAAGCCCCCCATACGCCGGCGGTTCTTTCCGAAACGAAGGCGAAGGAGTTCCGCACAAGTTTGCTGTCTTGGTATGACGCCAGCGCGCGGGACCTGCCGTGGCGTGCGAGCCAGGATCCGTACCGGGTCTGGGTGTCGGAGATCATGCTGCAGCAGACGCGCGTGGCAGCGGTGATGGAGCACTATTACGAGTTCCTGCGGCGGTATCCGACGGCCCAGAAATTGGCTGCGGCTCGCGAGGCGTCAGTGCTGGCAGCGTGGAGCGGCCTGGGATATTACCGGCGCGCGCGCATGCTGCATGCGGCGGCGAAGGTAGTGGCGCGTGAGCGCCGAGGCCATTTCCCGGAGACGGCGGCGGAGTGGCGGGTTTTGCCGGGTGTGGGGCGCTACACGGCGGCGGCGATTGCCAGCATCGCATTCGGTGAGGCGGTTGCCGTGGTCGACGGCAATGTGGAGCGCGTGCTGCAACGAGTCGCAGGGGAGCCACTCTCGGGGGAGAAGGTGTGGCAGGCGGCCGAAACCCTGTTGGACCGTGACCGCCCCGGAGATTTCAATCAGGCCATGATGGAACTGGGCGCTACGGTATGCACACCGCGGGCTCCCGGCTGTCTGACTTGTCCTGTGGTGGATTTGTGCAAAGCGCGAGGTGAGTTGGCGAGCGCGGAAAAAGGTGTGAGGCAGAAGAAGCGAGAGGTGCATTACACGCTCAGTCTTCGCAGCGGCGAAGTGTTTCTAGTCCAGAGGCCCAAGGATGCACGGCTGATGGCAGGGATGTGGGAGTTGCCGGAGATTGTGTGTCCAGAAGACCACCTCAAGCCCGCATTTATCGTAAGGCACTCGATCACGGTTACCGACTATACCGTTCATGTGTGGACGGTTCCGCAACGCGAGGTCGTAGGCAAATGGGTCGGCCGTCGAGGCCTAGGCAGACTAGCGATGACAGGGCTTACGCGGAAGATCCTGCGCAAGGCCGGAATGGCGAAAAGTACGGCTCGACTGAAGAGCGGAATCAACTAGCATCGCGCTCCATCGTTTGAACACTTGCTGTCATCTAAAATAGAACGCAGGTAAAGTCACTTCTGACATTTTGGGCAAGCGAGGACGATTCATGACGGCATTGGCCACGGGTACAAAAGCTCCCGACTTTGAACTGAAAACTCTGGACGGCAAGCCGTTCTCTCTAGGCGACGCACTGGGCCGGGGGCCGGTTGCCCTGGTCTTCTTCAAAGTGTCGTGTCCGACCTGCCAGTACGCGCTGCCGTATTACGAGCGCCTGTACAAGGCCTACGGAAATAAGGGCGTCACGCTCGTCGGGATCTCACAAAACGACGCCAAGGACACGGCCGCGTTTGCCAGGGAATTTGGCGTGACTTTCCCCGTGCTGCTCGACGACACGCACAAGTATCCGGCCTCGAATGCTTACGGTTTGACCAATGTCCCGACCGTGTACTGGGTGGCGCAGGATGGGGAAATTGAAGTCTCCAGCGTGGGATGGCTCAAGGCCGACTTCGAACAGATCAACCGCAACATGGCTGAGGCCGGGAAGGCGGCGCCGGCCGTCATGTTCAAGGCTGGGGAAGAGGTGCGGGATTTCCGGGCTGGTTGAGGGTCGAAAAACTAGGCGCCGGGTCCGGCGCTTCGGCAAGACAAAGCACTCACCACAGAGGACACAGGAGAACCCATGGTCCTCCGCTTCACAGGGACAAGCCCAACCGGTGCCTTGTTTCCAGTAGTGGCTGCACTCTCGTGCGTAACCGCAGCCATTTCTGTTAGCAACCCCGGGCGGGCCGTCCGTTACAATTCCTGCAGACTTCACAAAAATAGAGACTTCCCATCGAGCGCCGCTTCGTTGGGGGAGAGACCTTAGCATGCGGGGATTGGCCAGAATCATTTCGGCGTGTCTGATGGTGTGCGCGACCGTGCCCGTTTGGGCGGAAGGCGGAGCGGGTGCGGGTAGCTCCAAAGCGCCTTCAGTCCGGCTCCCGGGAGCGGCCTTTGTGGCGCTGGAGACGATTAATCCCGAGCATATTCGCTGGCACGTGCGCTATCTGTCGCACGATCTGCTCGAGGGGCGCGGCACCGGCCAGCGCGGCGGCGATCTCGCAGCCGAGTATATTGCCACCCAGTTTGCCGAGTACGGGCTCAAGCCGGCCGGAGATCACGGCACCTACATGCAGCGCGTGCCCCTGGTGGGGATCACGACTTCTCCCGAGACGCAGTTCTCGCTCGTACCCAAGCAAGGCGAGACCATGAACCTGAAGCCGCTGGATGAGTACGTGGCCTATGACCAGAGCCAGCAGGCTCAGTCCGACGTCGACTCTGACATTGTGTTCGTTGGGTATGGAATCGAGGCGCCCGAGTACAACTGGGACGACTACAAGAGTGTGGATGTACGCGGCAAGGTTCTGCTGATGCTGGTGAACGAACCGCCGTCCGATGATCCCAAATTCTTCAAAGGGAAAGCACTCACGTACTACGGCCGCTGGACCTACAAGTATGAAGAAGCGGTTCGCAAAGGCGCGGTGGGAGTGATCCTGATCCACCAGACGCAGATGGCGAGCTACCCGTGGGAAGTCGTGCGGAACTCGAATTCCGGCGAGAAGTCGTTTCTGAAGCTGAGTGGGCCGTCGTTAAAGGTAGCGTCGTGGGTTCATCTCGATGTGGCGACCCGGTTGGCCTCGGCCTCGGGGATGAACCTGGAAAAGATGATGACGGCAGCCCAGTCGCGAGACTTCCATCCGGTCAGCCTGGGTGCGCGGCTGAAGGCGCACATGGTCAGCAAAGTCCGGAACTTCGAATCCAACAATGTGCTGGCCATCCTGCCGGGTTCGGACCGCAGGGTTTCCGACGAAGCCGTGATGTACACGGCGCACTACGATCACTTCGGCATCCGGCCCGACATGCCGGGCGACAACATTTTCAATGGTGCTGACGACAACGCTACCGGTTGCGGAATTCTGCTGGAGTTGGCGCGGGCGTTCGGAACGTCGGCGGCAAAGCCACGACGGTCGATTCTGTTTGCCGCCGTCACCGCTGAGGAGCAAGGACTGCTAGGTTCGGAGTATCTGGGGAAGCATCCGCCGGTGCCTGCGGGCAAGATCTCGCTGGATTTGAACTATGACGATGTGAAGCCGCTGGGCGCTGCAGAAGAAGTGCAGGTCGCCGGCGCCGAGAGGACGAGCTTCTATCCGCTGGTGGAAGCGATGGCGAAGGAGTTTCGGTTGGCCATCCGTCCGGATGCGCGGCCTGAGGCGGGACACTTCTACCGCTCCGATCACTTCAGCCTCGCGCGCGTCGGCATTCCATCGTTTTCGATCAACGAGGGAATGAAGTTCAAGGGACACCCCGAGTCCTGGGGAATCGATCAGGAGCGCGAGTACGTGGAGAAGCATTATCACCAGCCGAGTGACGAGTACCATCCCGAGATGGATTTCGTGGGCGACTCGGCAATGGCCCGCTTCGGATTTGCCCTCGGTTGGGAAGCCGCGAATCTGCCCAAGCTGATTGGATGGCAGAAGGGTGACGAGTTCGAAGCAGCGCGGGTGAAGAGCCAGCAGTAGGCCGCGTTCGCCCTTATTTCACATCAAACAAAAACCCCCATTTCTCGCGCTCGGAACACACGAGAAATGGGGCTCCCTCTTTGGGGGGAGGGCTCAGCCTTTCACGATCTTCTTCGCAACCGGATCCCAGACTGCTACGGATTTGTTGAAGTACGAGAAGTTCGCCAGGTGGCAGCCGATGGCCGCATTGTTGCCGAAGACTTCGTTCTCAACGACCGGCTTGCGGGTGCGCACCGCGTTGTAGAAGTTGGCCTGGTGGTCGACGGTATCGCTATAGCCGGGAGGGTTGACGTAGGATTCGCCCGTTGCGTCAACCTTCCACTTCAGAGCATCCGGTTCGGGATGCTCCTCGTGCCACTTCTGCAGGTACTGATCGCGCAGCGCTTTCGGCCAACCGTAAATTGAATAACCTTCGGGCTCGGGACGCGTGTCCTCGGGTTTGTAAGTGAGGGTTGCGTCTTTGATGATCATTGTGCCCTTGGTTCCGTAGAAGCCGATGAATTCTCCGCCGTTGTTGTTCAGGTTGCAGCGCAGGGTCACACGGCAGTTGGGATAGTCATAGAGAGTTTCGATGAGGTCAGGGAACTCGCGGCCATCCTTGAAGTGGAAGAGCCCTCCGGAGGATTGGGCACGCTGCGCGGGCTCGTTGATGCCGGCGACGTGTTGGATGCCAGACAGCAGGTGAACGAAGAGATCGCCGCCGAGCCCCTCACCATAGTCCCGGAAACAGCGCCAGCGGAAGAAGCGGACGGGATCAAAGGCAACTTTGGGCGCCTTGCCGAGGAATGCATTCCAGTCGATGGTCTTTTCACTGGCGTCGGGCGGGATGGGATAGACCCAGGCGCCGCTGGGCGAATTGCGGTCCCAGTAGGCGTTAATGGAGAAAACTTCACCCATCTTGCCGGAATCGAAAATCTCCTTGGCCTTCGCGTAGAGGACGGAACTGACGCGCTGGCTGCCGATGGCGACCATGCGCTTGTTCTTCTGCGCGGCTTCGACCATGGCAAATCCATCTTCGACCAGATGCGACATGGGCTTCTCGCAGTAAATGTCTTTGCCGGCGGCGCAGGCGTCTTCAAAGATCTGACGGTGGTTGTGATCCATGGTGGCGATCAGGACCGAGTCGACATCCTTGCGATCGAGGATGGAGCGGTAGTCGCGGGTGGCAGTGACGCTGGGATTGTTAACTGCTTCTTGCGCGGCGGTGTGGCGGCTGTCATAAAGATCGCAGACCGCGACGCACTGCACGCCGGGCACGGAAAGTGAAGCCTGAAGGTGTTCGCATCCGCGGATACCGGTGCCGATGGAGGCGAAGCGAATGGTGTCGCTGGGCGCTACCGGCCGCGGAGAAGCAAACAACATGCGGGGTTGCACCAGAGATTTGGCGACGGTGGTGGCGACTACCGCGCCGGAACCGATTTGCATGAACTGACGGCGAGACAGGGGATTCTTGGGCATGAGATTTTCGCCTCACAAATTGCACTTTGATTTTCCGGACAGGCGTGTCCGCCTTCGCGGAGTTGGTGATGCGGAGGAATTATCCCACAGGCGGGATTGGTTTAGTAAAACGATTTTCTAGAGCATCCAGAGGCGTCTCTCTCGAGGGATTTCAAAACGGAACTACACAGACACCACCTGGCACATGGGAAGCAGATCAAAAGCTCTACGGAATGATGTAATCCAGAAAAGACAACGTTGAATGGCGGTGATCGCGACGGGAACGAGTCGGGCCCGATGCGTATTCTTCTTTAGTTATTGTTTGCCGTTGGAAATCTGATGATTTAGTCTTGCGCCGTTCCACATCTACGACTATGACCCGATTCCTTGCTGCCTCACTGCTGGCCGTATTGTTGTTTCTGACCCCGTGCTTCGCTGCAGATACCGTGGCTGACCGCGTGTTCCGCAACGCCACCGTGTTCACGGCGGACGCGCATGGTTCCATTGCCCAGGCGGTCGCGATCCGCGAGGGGAGGATTGTCTATGCCGGCGGCAACGATGGGGTTGCAGGCTTCATCGGCCCCTCGACGAAAGTGACAGACCTGAAGGGGGCATTCCTGATGCCGGGGCTGGTGGATGGCCATATGCATCCGCTGGAAGGCGGGCTGTCATTAGAGGGATGCAGCCTGCACTACGAATCGCTGACGGTCGCGCAACTTCAAGAGCGGGTGCAGTCCTGCCTCGACAAGACGAAGGGCCAGGAACCCGGTGGCTGGCTGGAGGTGGTGAACTGGTTTCAGGAGAGCATGCGTCCGGCGGGAGTGAGGACGAGCCGCGCGACACTCGATGCGTTGAAGACATCGCGGCCGATCATCGTGCGTTCTTCGTTCGGGCACACGGTGCTGGCAAATTCGCGGGCTCTGGCGCTGGCGAAGATTACAAAGGCCACGGCGGACCCACCGGGCGGGAAGATATGGAGGGACGCTGACGGAAATCCCTCGGGCTTGCTGGAAGACGCGGCGTTCGCGGTGTTCTCTGAACTTGTGCCGAAGCCGACGGCTGAAGAGAACGTTGCGGCGGCCAAGGCGGCGCAGAAGGCTCTGGCGCTGCAAGGAGTCACGTCGTTCCTGGATGCGGTTGGTGCACGGGCTGACCTGGAGGCATTCACGGCGCTACAGAAGGCGGGTGAACTTACCGTGCGTGCGCATTTCGCGCCGTTGATTGCGGTCGAGGAGCGTGACGATCCGGCGAGGGCAGTCGAGAAGATCGTCGCGTACCGGACACAGTACGACGCGGGCGCGATCCAGGCGAAACCCGGCATCACGGTGCGGAATGCGAAGCTGTTTCTCGATGGAGTCATTGCGGCTCCCGCGCTGACTGGAGCGATGCTCGAACCTTATCGCTTGAACGGCGGTACGCCAGAGAATCCGCGGTGGGTTGACGGTCAGAGCCGCGGGCCGGAGGTTTATTTTCCGGAGGCGCCACTGGCGGAAATTCTGGTGCGGCTGGGGCGTGCGGGGATTGATCCGCACATGCACGCCGACGGCGACGGCGCGGTGCACGCGGGGCTGGATGCCGTCGAGGTGATGCGCAAGGAGATTGGAGGAGCGGATATCCGTCCGGCGCTGGCGCATTGTGAGATCGTGGGTCCAGCCGACTTCGCGAGGTTCAAAGCGCTCGACACAACGCCGGTGCTCTCGATGCAGTGGGAAAAACGCGCGGGCGACACGGTGGGGTTGACGAACTACTTTGGCCCGGAACGCATGAAGATTCTGGAACCCGCCGGGCTGCTGGCGGCGGCTGGGGCGCGGATCGGGTTCGGCAGCGATTGGCCGGTTGATGAACTGGACGAATGGTTCGCGCTGAAGGTCGGCGTAACAAGGACGAATGCGCCGAACGCGCCGGCGGAGTATCAGGGCAGGCTCGGCGAAGATCCGGGATTGTCGCGGGAAGCGGTGCTGCGGGCGGCCACCATCAATGCCGCCTACGAGTTGCATGAAGATGACGTCACTGGATCGGTGGAGGTGGGCAAGTTCGCCGATGTCATTGTTCTGGATCGTAACCCGCTGAAGATTCCCGCTGAGGATATTGCGAACGTGAAGGTGCTGGAAACGGTGGTTGGCGGGCGGACGGTGTACGAAAAATCAGTTGTGAAGATTTCGAAACCGGCGGGAAAAAATTGAAAGGGCCGTGACATTGGTTATGCTCTAGCCGCTAGCTCCTGCGAGGGAGCCCACAGCGTGGAAGCATGTACCGTCACAGCCCCTTGATGCGATCACTGCTTTCGCAGTTCCGAACCCCAACTGATCCTCGCAGAACCGTCGGTTTTTTCAGGTCCGGTCACCTTGCAGGTTGCCCCGCCCGGCTAATCACTCAGTCTACTTCGGACTGGCTCAGTATTATTGTGCCAACCCTTTCGACCGTCGACGCAAGCAAAGTTAACAGAGCATTCACAAAAGTCAACGCAAAGTTTTGGTGCAATAGCTTTTGGCGAACCTGTGCATAATCAAAAATGCAAATGGTTGTAATAGAAACGCTTACTTTTCCGCCATCTTATTTCGTACGTCTTTTACACAAAAGCTTTCACAGGCGAGATTTCCACCGCAAAACAATGAAAGGGAACCAAATAATCGTCTTGACGGAGCGGTGAGATGGGCGCATCTTGCAAAGTAAGGAGAATTCCCACTTCTCGCGGCAAAGGCGCGCGCGGTAAGGGGCGTCCCAGCGAGTCATTGAAGTGATGCCAGAACTGGTGGCCTATGTAGACGGCGGATGCCTGGGAAATCCGGGCCCGTCGGGTATTGGAGTGGTGATCAATGGCATTGCGGACGGCCCCGTCCGCATCGCGAAATGGATCGGGCATCAGGACAATAATGTCGCCGAATACGCGGCACTGATGGAAGCCTTGCAATATGCTGTCGCGCGCAAGGCGCAAAAACTTCACGTCTTTTCGGATTCGGAAGTTGTGGTCCGGCAGATGACTGGCGAATATGTCTGCCGCAGCCCGCGGCTTTACTCCCTGCACTGGACCTGCCGGAAACTGGCGCGCTCGCTGGCCTTCTCGATCTCGCATGTTCCGCGGGAGAGTAACGCCGAGGCGAACCGGCTGGCGCAGTCGGCGCTACGAAACCGCTAGAGCCGATTCACCAAAGCAGATTCCGTTGAAGAGGCGTACCTTGCTACGTCGGCCGACCGCACTGATGCATGTCGGTCCTCCTTTGGCTTAGCACCTCCGCGCGGAGGGAATCTTGACACCTCCGCATGCCGCGAGGGAGACTCCAAGGTAACATTTCCTTATTCATAAGAAGAGCTTAGGGGCGGGAATCCGTCCCGGGGACCAGTCTTTGGAGCAGAACGATCCAACTCGGAGTCCGCTGAGAATCTCGGCGGCGTTGGCGGCCGCGCAGGCGCAACCGGCTTTGGCAACGCCGGTGCGTTTTCCGGGCGAGGATGGTGGACGTTCGCTGGCCGAGATGGCGCAACGCGATCTCGACGCCGCGCTACAACTACTCGCCGACCGGGCGCAGTACATTACGGGAGCGAGCGGCGCGGCTATTGCCTTGCGGCGGGATGGGCGAAACGACATGCTCTGCCGCGCCAGCACAGGCACGAACGCGCCGGAGTTGGGCGCGCTGCTTTCGACCGAGTTTGGACTCTCCGGAGAGAGCGTTCGTACCCGCCGGCCGCTACGATGTGACGACGCTGAACGCGATGCGCGCGTCAACCGGGAAGTCTGCAAGCAATTGGGTATCGCTTCGGTGGTAGTGATGCCGGTCGTGAACGACGATCAGGTGCTGGGAGTCTTCGAGCTCTTTTCCGGGAAGGCCAATGCTTTTGGCGAGCGCGATCTCTCGGCGGTGCAGCGGCTGAGCGAGATGGTGGAAACGGCAGTTCGCATGGCCCATGCCACCGAAACATTGCCGGAGCAGTTGTTGGCCCGGGAAAGTTCGGTTGCCGAGGCCGTGCACGCGGAGGTTTTCGAAGGCCAGTTTCTGAGTGACCTGGTCGTCGAGGAACCAGTCGTTGGAGAGCTGGGAGTCCACGCGAACAAGCAAGCCGCGCAAGCTGCGGCTGAAGTTGCTGCCGCCCGTCCAGTTGTTCCTTCGATTGCGACCGCGGAGCAAACGGCCGCATCGGCAACCGAGCCTGAGGTTGCGCCGAAGCCGAGCCCCGCTGAGCCCGCGATTCCGAAGAAACCGTTGTTCTGGTCGGCGGCCGTGAATCCGGAGGCCGATGCCGGAGAGCCCGAAGCGCCTGATCAGAGCCATGTACCACCGGTATTGCGTGGGCTGCACAAGTGCGTCGCATGCGGGTTCCCGGTTTCCGCCGGCCGTGTGCTGTGCGTAGAGTGCGAGGAAAAGAAGTGGCGCGGGCAGTTGCGAGTACCGGCGGGCGGGTCAGCCCGGAAGCCGGTCGCGACTGCCTCAGCTCTTTCCTCGACGAGGCCAACGGGATTTGCGGCGGCGGCTCCAGCTCCGTCGTTGGCTCCGTCGCCGGCCCAGGCGAACCCATTCATGCCTGCCCCAGCAGCGGCGGCGGCGGCCGCCAAACCAGCGGTTGTGGGTCGGCCTGCTGTTCCCATGCCGGCCAAACCGGATGCTCCCGCCAAAGTCGAAAGCCAGATGGCTTCACCCGATACGTCAGGCATGACCGCAACGCGAGGCACCGATATGGGATCCCCGGACTTTGTTTTGAGTGCCGGGCTTGAGCCTTCACAGTCGTGGCTGTCGAGAAACAAGTACATCCTGGCAGCACTCCTGGTGGTTGGCGGCGGGGCCGCCGCGTTCTTCTTGCTCCGCTGAAAGTTGTGCTGAGCTCGGCGGATTACCGCTTCGCTAGGGGCAGGTTTGACGGCTGCCCACACAATTCCCGGCCTTTTAGTACGCTTTCCAGCCCATCGTTTTGGGGCGGACCTGTGTACCTCCGAACCTCCGAAAGCCTTGACAACAGAGGCAACTCTGCTAAAGTGCGAAAGAAGGTTTTGCAAACACCATCAAAGAGTGTGGGTGCCATGCCAATGAAAAATGTCTATGAAGTATTGCGGCAAAAAGAGATGGAATTGACGCGCCTGGAGAAAGAAGTGGAGGCGCTGCGGCTCGTGGCTCCTTTACTATCCGAGGAAAAGGAGAGCATGTCGGACATGCCGAAGCCAGCGTTGGCAACCGCGGTCAACGGACCCCAGCCCACCGCGCGGATTCCGGTCCCGTCGCCTCCGTCGATTCCGGCGCCCCAGCCCGTGCGCGCCGCCGGTTGGGAAGACACCGCGAAGCGCTGGCCCTAAACTCCGGCAGCGGATTCCAGATTTTCATGCTCGCTCCCTTCCAGCCCGGGATCATCCCGGGCTGTCGTGTCTCCAGACTTGCGCTGACGGCGGATTTGAAAAGCGGGGTACAATTAGGCCGCTTTTTTGAGCGCGGCAATCGCTCGGGGAACATGCGAGCCGACCTGATGTCCGTGAGGAGGATCTATGTCCGGATTTTGCGTCAGCTGTGGCGCGCCCTTGACGGGGCCATTCTGCAATAGCTGTGGGGCGCGCGCGGTTCCACCTCCAGCTCAGGCGGCGCCACCACCCATGCCGGTTCAGTCACCCGTCCCGCCGCCTGTCCAGCAGCCAGCTGCCTGGCAGCCGGTGAACGTTCCGTCCAGCCAAGCGGCGAGTGTGCCGTTGAACCAGCCGCCACCCCAGCCGACGTATCAGCCGGTGAGTGCCCCGGTGAGCGCGCCGCCAAAAAGTTCGGGAGTCGGGAAGATCCTGTTGTGGGTAGGCGGTGTCCTGCTCGTACTGTTTATGGTGGGTGCGGCAGCCGCCGTGTATGGCTTCTACTGGGCCAAGCACAAGGTCGAGAGCTACGCGTCGGCGGTCACCGGCGACAAGAGCGACTCGATCAAAGTGGTCGCGAGCGGCAACAGCTGCCGGTTGCTCTCGACGAGCGATCTGCAGCAAGTGCTGGGCGTTCCAATCGAGAAGAGCGCGGAGATCGAAGAGGACTCTCAGCCGGGTTGCGCCTATTACACCAATCAAGAGGCCTTCAACCAGCTCCAGAAAATGGCGGCCGAGCAGGCGAAGCGCCAGGCTGACGAGGTGAATGCGCGGCCCGGCCCGAAGCCCGACAATCTTCCCGCACTTATGAAGAACGCGAACGAACTGGAAGGGGTTGTGAAGACGCTGGGAATGACACAGCCCTCCAAGGATGGGCGCGTGTTTTCGTTTACGGTGCAGCACGGTTTTGGAGCGGATAGCTGGTCGGGTATGCGGCTGACGGAATCGGCCGTTCCCGGGTTTCAGGAAGTCCCGGGTGTTGGCGACCACGCCATGATCGGAGCATTCGGGCACGCGTTTTACGTTCAGAAGGGAGACGCGCTGATTACGATGTCGATGATGTTCGTGCCCGACGCGCGAACACGCGGGACGGCGCTGGGAAAAAGGATTATTGGCAATCTGTAGGTTTGCCCGTGATGCGATTTCAAAATCTGCATCCCCAATAAACTAATTAATTGATTAGCGTCTCCTGGTTGGCGACACACAGCCACTTCCCATCCCGCTTGATCCAGGTATCGGTAAAGCGGCCGTGGTGGGTGAACGGCTTGCCGCTGTCGGTTCCCCGGGTGCGATACGCGCTGGATACGATGGCCGTGTCGCCATACACGTAGACGACGGTCTCCGAGTTGGAGATATCTGTTGGGCTGAAAGAGAGATCCTTTAGGTCGGCGAGGTACTGCGACTTATTAAGCAGTTTTCCGTGGTGGTCGACGCTGATAAAGGTATCGGCCATGATCGTTGTGGCGGCGTTAGCGTCGTGATGGATCTCCGCCTGGTTCCATGCACTCTCGAGCGCCAGGATGAGACTCTTATCCCCGGATTGAGTGTCGCCGGTTTGGCGCGCAAGGGCGAGCACGGGCACTAACAACAGAACGAATCGGAGAGCAGGAGTGCGGGTCATCAAGGTCTCCTTGCGGAAGTAATTCAGCCCGAGTATGTGCGAGGTTGTTTACGACGCCACGCTGACAATCTCGCGCAGGGCGGTGAGCAGTCTGTCCACTTCTTCAGACGTGTTGTAATGCACCAGGCCAATGCGCAGGAAGCCACCGGTCTTTTCCACGTCGAGATGCTCGGTGAGGTTCAGGGCGTAGTAGTTGCCGTCCCAGGTGAAGACGCCGCGATCGCCTGACTTGGTGGCGAGTTCGAGTGGCGTGTGGCCGTCGATTCTTACGGCGAATGTTGCGCAACGTTCGTTGTAGCGCGCGGGATCGGTGATGCCATAGATCTTCAGGCCGGGGATCTTCTTGAGGCCGGTCATCATTCGTTCCAGCAGAGCGCGCTCATGTTCGTGGAAGGCCGCGTACGCGGCTTCGATAGCAGCGCGGCGTGTCTTCACCTCGGGACGGGCACGGCGGCCAATGTCGGCGATGTACTCCACGCAGGCAGTAATTCCCGCGATGCATTCGTGATTCAGCGTGCCCCACTCCCAGCAATTCGGGATCGCAGTCGTGTTGGGCCGGACTTTGTAGGGACGCAGTCGCTTCAGATGTTCGCGCTTGCCGTAGAGCACTCCCATGTGCGGGCCGAAGAATTTATAGGTCGAGCACGCCAGGAAATCGCAGTCGAGTGCAACCACGTCGATCAGCCCGTGCGGGCCGTAGTGAACGGCATCCACGTAGGCGAGGGCTCCAACTTTGTGGGCGAGCTGCACAATCTCTTGCACTGGATTGATGGTGCCAACGGCATTGGAGGCGTATCCGACAGCAACCAGCTTTGTCTTCGCGTTAATCTTCGACGCGAGGTCGGCCATATCGAGCGTGCAGTCTGCATCGTTGATTTCAGCCCAACGAACCGTGACGCCTCGATCCTCGGCCATCGCGAGCCAGGGAGAGACGTTGGCATCGTGGTCGAGACGGGTGACGAGGATTTCATCTCCCGGGCCAAGGTCGCGGCCAATGGCGCGCGAAATGGCGAAGGTCAGCGTCGTCATGTTGGGGCCGAAGGCAACCTCGTCGGCTCCGCAGTGCAGGAAGTCGCCCATGGCGGCGCGCGCCTCGGCGATCATGGCGTCGGTGCGGCGGCTGGTCGCGTAGGCTCCGCCGGTGTTGGCATTGTCGCGGCGCAGGTAATTCGACATAGCGTCAGTCACGCGCTGCGGAACTTGCGTTCCGCCGGGGCCGTCGAGGAACGCGGCAGGGTGTCCGTTGACGGTCTGGGCGAGCGAAGGGAACTGGGCGCGGACGTAGGTGAGGTCGAGGGCGGTGGCGAGGGTTTCAGTAAGCATGACAATTCAGTTTTATCACGAGGCCTTACTCAGGAGCGCCTGAGGAACTCACGAAAACTTCAGGAAACCCACTCTCCGCATCGCTTGGTCACTTTCCATGTTTGTCCGACTCTATGTACGACCAAGGTCGCTCCATTTCCGCATAGCCCGCCGCAGACGAAGCTGTAAGCCACGATGGCATAATTGTGACCCCTATCGAAAGCTATCTCCGATAGGGCGAACACTCCGGTTTCGAATGCTCGTTTGATAGAGTCATCAAGCTCTTGGTTGGTGACTTGCTCGTGGCCGTCAATGGCGCGTTTGACGAGGTTCTGCGGATCGTTTTTGTCGATCGTTTCCTGCTGCCGGTCTGGGTCAACCAACACCAATTTCGGGCCGAGCAACGCCGAGTCCGAGATTCGATGGACGATCGGGGCTGAGTTGGACTCGTTTGGTTTGATCCCACTCAAGCATTCTGAGTAGGAAGCACTGTCTGTTCGCTGAAGTGGTTCGGTTCGATCAGCGAGGTTCAGCGTACCGTGGCTGCCTTTCCTGTAGCTCTTCAAGACAGCGCGATAGATCGCGACCTGCTCCGCCGTTAGATGTTCGCTGCTCAACACTGGTTTCGGCTGATCCTGGCCATCCGAAAACGCATTCAGCGCAAGGCACGAAAACACAAGTACGATGACCCGCCTCATCTCATTCTCCTTCGCGTCACGGTCCTGAGCAGTTAGGCTCGACTTCTCCAAATTGCTAGTTTAGTAGACACCGTCGCGCGGATTGCCGGCCGGAAGAGGTCCCCTGGGGCTAAAGCCCAAGTGGCATCTGCCTTAACGCGGCCCTTGAAGGGCCGCTCTTTCACGGTCGCGGACGCGTCACGCATGGGACGTCCACTATGCGGTCGCCGCCCTCACGAGATCCGCAAGCAACCCGTACGCAGTCGCGTACAGCCCGGGATCTTCCTCGGTGATCGCCAGCCCAGGGAAGATGTTGGTTTCGAAACAGATATACGACGACGTGCCGGTGATGCGCGCCATCGGCTGCGTGCTTAGAACCTTCTCTGGTGCCACGCTGGCCTCGACTCCGCTGGCGGTGCGGTGGGCGCGGCAGACTAACTTGAACGGCCATCCGTCGCGCTTGGCGGTGCGGACGGCTTGCGGCGTCAGGTCGCGGATGCCTTCGCGCTGTATCTGGTCCAGGCGAATCGGAACATCCATCAGAACCGTGATCAAGGCAGCGGTCTTGACCGCCGCGTCCCAGCCATCGATATCGTGGGTGGCGTCGGTTTCGGCGACGCCGAGCTCCTGCGCCTTCTTCAGTGCTTCGTCGAAACTCAGACCCTGCTCCATCTGGCTCAGGATCACGTTGGTCGTCGAGTTCAGGATTCCATGAAATCCCTGCAGGTGAATCAAAGGCAGTTGGGGGAAAAAAGAAAAGATCGGGACGCCATCCATCACCGTCGACTCGAACAAAAACCGCTTACCCGATTTCGCTGCCAGGTCGCGCAGTTCGCGGTACGCGTGGACGATGGGACCTTTGTTGGCGGTGATGGCGTGGGCTCCGTGCTCGAGCGCGGCGCGGATGTGGTCAACGGCGGGCTGGCCGTTCTCCACGTTGAGCGATGTGGCTTCGAAGAGGACATCCGCACGGGCCGCAGTCAACCAGTCGCGAACGTTCTCGTGTGGCGCGGGGTCGTGTGTCGCGGGCGCTTTCGCCCGCGAAATGCCGGCACCTGAATCGGAATTGAGGGTGAGCAACGAAGCAGCGTTCAAGCCCTCCGGGTCCGAGATCCATCCCAGACGACGCGAAGCGATGCCCGTGATGCGGAACGCGATACCGTGCCGCTTGTGAAGTTCGTCAGCGCGGTCTTGCAGCAGGCGGACAAGCGTCCGGTTGACGTTGCCAAAGCCGAGGAAGCAGAGGTTGTAAGAGCGGATGGCGAGTGCCTCACAGGGGCTAAAGCCCAAGCAGATTGAACCTCGACTTACGCGGCCCTGGAAGGGCCGCTCTTCCACGGTTACGCAATCGTCGTCGAAACTTTCTTTGGCGATTCGGCCGGCTGTCGCTGGTTCGAATTTCGGGTGCTATCCCATCACCGTGGTGTGTTCGGGTTTGATCTTGTAGAGCACGCGTACTTCGCCGGGCTGGCCGTAGGGGTACTTGTCGACGCCGAGATATTTCTTGGCCAGCTTGTTGATCTGCTCGTTCGCGCCCTCTTCGGTGATCTCGACGACGCGGCCGCGGATTTCGAGATAGCGGTAGGGATTCTCCGGGTCGATGATGGCGAGCGACACACGCGGGTCGCGGCGGACATTCTTATCCTTCTGCCGTCCCTTCGCCGAATTGAAGATGACGTGCTCGCCGTCGAAGTCGCACCACACCGGAGTGACTTGCGGCCGGCCGTCGGGCATCAGCGTCCCGAGGCTCGCAAAAGCCCGCTTCTGGAAAAGATCTTTGTACTTATCGGGGATAGCGTTCGACATGAGAGCCTCCAGAACTTGGGTGCAGCGGAATTAACTCAAAGAATTATAGACCGCGGGATGCTGACGCTGGGACCGTGTTCCCGTTTTGTTCCGTCTTTGGGTAGAATCGTGATCCGGTGCGAGGCGCGAGTGCATGCTCGGCGCCTACAGCAGAAAGATCCGCGCACACAGGCAAAACTATGAGTTCATTCGCGCTCCATCGGAAGTCCTCGAGAATGCGTCAGACTCTCGCCGTAATGCTTCTTGTTTTTTTGCTGGCCTTAGGACCGGTGCGGTCCTGGGCCGCCAGTGAGGGCACGCAGAAATATCCTCCGACGATTGTCTTCATGACGGATTTCGGAGTGCTCGACGACTCGGTGGCGATCTGTCGCGGCGTCATGTACGGCATCATGCCCGGCGTGCGCATTGTCGATTTGACCCACCAGGTGACGCCGTTTTCCATCTTTGATGGTGCGCGCTTTCTTTATGGCGCGACGCCGTACTATCCGGCCGGGACGGTGTTTGTCGTCGTAGTCGATCCCGGAGTCGGGAGCACGCGCAAGGCGATTGTGGCCCGTTCGAAGCGCGGGCAATATTTCGTTCTGCCGGACAATGGGGTGATTACCTTTGTCGAGCAGCGCGATGGAATCGATGCGGTTCGCGAAATTACGAATACCGACTGGATGATCGGCAGCAAGTTGTCGTCGACGTTTCACGGACGCGACATCTTTTCTCCGGTGGGCGCGCACGTGGCGCGCGGCGATGAGTGGAGCAAGGTGGGGCCGGAAATGCCGGTCAAAGATCTGGTTCGCCTGGATCTGAAGATCGCCAACCTTGATGAGCACGGACTGGATGCCTCAGTCATCGCGACTGACGGCCCATTCGGGAATCTGGTGACGAATGTGGATGCGGACGATTTCCTGAAGCTCGGGTATCAGCGCGGCCAGGAAGTTCCGGTGAAGGTTGGCGACAAGGAATTGAAGATGAAGTTTGTGAAGACTTTCAGCGATGTCCCGGTGGGACAGCCGCTGCTTTACATCGACTCGCGCGGGCATCTGGGGCTGGCGGTGAATCAGAACAGTTTTGCGGCAACGTACGGCGTTAAGCCGCCGGCGGCGTTGCTCATTCCACGGGCGGGGCGGTGACATTGTCCCAGCAGTTGTTTTGAGCGCCGCTCGGCTTCGCCTCTGCGACAGGCTCAGGGCAGGCTTTCGCGAGACAGCCCAGGCGGCGTCCCTACGTGAGTGTCGCGGCTATGCGCGGGAGTACCGCGCGCAACAGGGCCTCGAACGTTGTCTTCACGCGCTCGCCGGTTTCCATCACTTCTGCATGAGAGAGTGGTTGGTCGAGAATTCCCGCGGCCATGTTGGTGACGCATGAAATCGCAAGCACTCCGAGCCCCATGTGGCGCGCGGCAATGACCTCGGCGGCCGTGGACATGCCGACCAGGTCTGCTCCAATGCTCCGCAGATATTCAATCTCCGCGGGAGTTTCGTAGCTTGGTCCGAGCAGGGCCGCATAAACGCCTTCGTGCAAAGTGATGTTCAGCCTGTCAGCTTCTTCGCGCGCCATCTGCCGATAGGGGCGCGAGTACGCCTGCGTCATGTCGGGGAAGCGGACGCCGAAGCGATCGTCGTTCGCGCCGACCAGCGGATTCGCTCCCTGCAGGTTGATGTGGTCGCGGATCAGGACGAGCGCTCCCTGCGAGTACCCGGGATTAATCCCCCCGGCGGCGTTGGTGAGGATCACTGCGCGAATTCCCATGCGGGCAAAGACGCGAATGGGGAACGTGACTTGCTGCGCGGAGTAGCCTTCGTACAGATGCACACGGCCTTGCATCGTGGCCACTGCGACTTCCCCCACTTTTCCGATGACGAGGCGGCCGGCGTGTCCGATGGCCGTCGATTGCGGGAACGAAGGAATGTCGGCGTAGGGGACGCGGGCGGAGTCGGTGAGCGAGTCGGCGAATGCGCCAAGTCCCGAACCAAGGACGAGTCCGATCTTTGGGCGAAGCGACGTGCGAGAGAGGATGAGTTGGGCGGCGAAGTCGGTGAGTGTGAATTGGTCGCTCATGATTTATAGATGTGCGGCGCGTTCGCGTCGCGGGAAGCCTTACAAATCGCCGTCGGCGAGATAGCGGCCGTGGCCGTTGCGGTCCAGCCAATCATACAGAAATGTCTGGTAGAGATAGGACGCGACAATCTCCTCGCCGAGTTCGTGCGTGTCGGTGCAGACAAATGGTAGACGCAGGCCGGTGAGCACGGCGATCAGCGATTGTGTGATGCGGTTGGGATTGGCAGCGCGATACGGGTATTCCGACTTGATTTCCGTCCACGACGACGTGACCACGAGCAGGCTGTGGGGAAGTTCGGCCATCCGGCGCAGACGGTTGACGAACACCGCTCGGTTCGTGGTGAGGGAGCCGATCAAGTCGGCGAGATCTTTGCGCTCGACGGAGCACGTGTCCTCCATGCCGGCGACGGAGTAGTCGCCGAGGCGCAAGGCCCGATGCTCGACTTTGGCGAACCATCCTTTGAAGCGGCGGAAGGAGAGCGGGTTCTGTTCGCGGGTATCGACGATGGCAACGGGCAGCGGCGTGCGAAGCTGCGTACCGCCGCGCTCAGCGACGACGGGCAGCGCCGGATGCGTGACGGGCGCGGTCATGGTGGTCCACGCGAGTGGCGACGGGATCAGAGTGCGTTTACGCGGCATAAGAGTGTCGACCTAGAATGTTTTTTCAAATTTCGAGAACTCGGACTCCAGCTTCCACTGTTCTTTCGCGCGTTCGTTCCCTTCCAGAAACTTCGCGCACACAGAGGATGGCTTGTCTTTTCCCGCGAAATCGCCAGCGCACGCCGCCACCGGGCGGAATGACCCCTTCGTCCCCGCCCATAGGCTTTGCCCCGGCAAAAAGCTGTGCTCGAGACTCTGCCGGGTCATGCGCTTCAACTCCGCATAGGTCAGGCCATATCCCTCGACCGCGCGCAGGTATTCGTGCGTCATGTCGGAGCGCGCCACGCCCTCGTCGTCGGTAGAGATGGAGACGGGCACGCCATACTTCAGGTAAGCCGGCAAGGGATGATCTTCCCCACTCACCCCGAGAATCTGATCGTTCGAGGTCAGATTGATTTCGACGTCTATGTTGCGCGCGGCCATCTCCTTGAGCAAACCGATCGGATCCTTCTCCAGCATCACGTCGACGCCGTGTCCGATGCGTTCGGCGTGGCCGCGTTCGATGGAAGCGCGAATGTGAAACGAGAGATCCTCGGGCTTCACCAGTCCCATCGCCAATTCCCCGGCATGCAGCGTGATGTGCACCTTGGGATAGACCCCGTGCAGATAGTCAAGCATCGCCATGTGCTCATTGAAGTCGCGAATCGGGACGTACCAATCTTCCGGCATGACAAGGTTCAGTCCCACGAAGAGCTGATCGGACGAAGCCAGTTCGAATCCAAGAACCATCTGGGCGAAGACCGCCTCGTGCGGCAGGCCGCGGAGAACCTGGTAGATGTAGCGCACGCTGACATTGCATCCCGGTTCGGCGTCGGGCGTTCCACACCTGAGCCGTTTGCCGATAAGGGTCCCGTCTTCCGCAAGCGTCTTACTGGTGGCGGAGACGATGTCTTTGAGCCCGGCGGCGAGAAGTTTTTCGCGAGCCTTGGCGAAATCCGGTTCCCATCCGAGGTTCAGCCCGAGTTTGATGGCGGCGCTGCCGTCGGCGGTGTGCATGAATTCGATGTACTGGACGTGCTCTTTGGCGGCCCGGTTGATCACCATGGCAATGGAGTCCGCAGTATGGCCGTCAGAGGCAGGCTCGAACTTGTCGAAGGTCGCGAAAAAGTGATCGTGCCCCGATTCGTCTCCGGGGCGCCAGTTGCGCATCGACCAGGCGTCGATGATCTGGTTGTAGAGAATGTGGTCGTCGTAGGCGCAACGGATCGCGGGCTTGGGCGTGTAGCGGTCGCAGCGGTCGCACGGAGGACTCAGCAGGCGCGAAGTCGTGCGATCGACGCAATAGTTGTCCGAGGCGGCGAAGTCAATAAGGTCTTCGGCATAGGCAGCGCCACCGAGATGGCTGTGCAGGTCTCCACCCTTAGGCAGGTCGTGCAGGAACGCGATCATAAGCGGTGGCTGGCGGCGGATAGAGTCGAGGTAGCGTGCGGTCTTCTGTTCTGCGGTCTGTGCTGCTGCAACACTACAGAGAAGAATGGCAAGGCATACACGTGCTGTTGGATTCACCATGTCCCCCGCGAGGTCAGGAAAAGAATTGTACTTGGCAAGCGACGCCGAAGGAAACCTCATACAAATCGTCGACCGCAGGGTTCCCCCGTGATCCCCTGTGCCCTCCGTGGTGAAAGATTGTCCGCGGTTCTCTGCTACATTAGTTTCCTTATGTCCCATGTTTCCGCCAAGCCCGCTCGCAGCTTTGCGAGCGACAATAACGCCGGGGTTCATCCCGAAATTCTCGAAGCGATCGCCCGTGCGAACCAGGGACACGTGGTCGCCTACGGGGACGATCCCTATACCCGGTCGGCCACTGCAAAGTTCGAAGAGCACTTCGGTCCGGGCATCGACGTTTTCTTTACGTTTAACGGTACTGGAGCAAATGTCCTCGGCTTGCAGGCGCTGAATCGCCCGTACCACGCGGTACTGTGCAGCGACTATGCTCACATTTACACCGATGAATGCGGGGCCCCGGAAAAACATACCGGATGCAAGCTGATCCCGCTGCCGCATCAGGATGGCAAGATCAACCTCGATTTGGTACGCCACGCCTATCACGGCATTGGCGACCAGCATCACGTGCAGGCCCGCGTTATCTCGATCACGCAGTCGACGGAGATGGGAACCGTCTACCAGCCGGAGGAAGTCCAGGCCTTGGCGCGCTTCGCGCACGAACACGAGATGTATCTGCACATGGACGGGGCGCGTATCGCCAATGCCGCGGCCGCCCTCGGCCAGACCCTGCGCCAGGCCACGCGCGACCTGGGAGTCGATGTGCTGTCGTTCGGGGGAACGAAGAACGGCATCATGGGCGGTGAGGCGGTGGTGTTCTTGACCCCCGCCCTCGCGACGGACTTCCTGTACCTGCGAAAGCAGGGAATGCAACTGGCCTCGAAGATGCGATTCATTGCGGTGCAGTTTGAGGCCCTGCTGACGAACGACTTGTGGAAGCGAAGTGCGGAACGTGCCAACCGTATGGCCCGGGTACTCGAAGCTGAGGTGCGGAAGATTCCCCAGGTTCGGGTGGTGTGGAAGGTTGAGGCCAACGGCGTGTTCGCGCAGATTCCCCGGCACGCGATCGAGAAGATCAAAGAGCAATACTTCTTCTATCCATGGATTGAAGACGAGTGCATCGTGCGCTGGATGTGCTCGTTCGACACGACGGAAGGGGATGTGAAGGAGTTTGCGAAGGTGGTGGCGGAGGCGGTGAAAGGGTAAGCGCGGTGCCGGGGCGGCTATTGCTTTTTGCCCGTTCATTGACTACATTGAGCCATTCCAGCCGTTGTGCGCGTCCCCGGCGCTCGGACCCAGGAGCTAGCATGATCCGGAAGTGGATTGGAATTACAGCGCTTGCCGTCGCAGCAGGTACGCTGCTGAGTTTGTCGAGCTGCGCGCGCGACCAGCAACTGCAGGGCATCACAATTTCTCCGGCCTCCTTCACGTACTTTTCTCCAGCCCCTCAAGGCGCAGTACAGACCCCGATTCCGCTGACCGCATACGGCTCGTACATTCATCCTCCGGCAAACAAAGACATCACCAGTCAGGTGACCTGGGCCACGGACAACTCCGTCGTAGCCGATGTCAGCAGTGCGGGCCAGTTGACCGATGGCGTTGCCTGCGGCGTCGCCAACATCTCCGCCAGCTTCTACACCAGTGGAAACAAGAGCGGTAACGTAGTTGTGGGTTTTATGACGGTCACCGTCGACGGTCCGGCAAGTCAAGGGTGCCCGCAGGGCACTGCGACGCACAATCTCGCCGTAGATGTAACGGCCGGCGCCGCGGACGGCGTGATTTCCAGCTCCCCAACGGGTATCAACTGTGGATCCACGTGTACCGCAGCGTTCCCCTCCAGCTCTTCGGTGACGCTGACTGCTACGCCCACCGGTACACATAACTTCCTGGGCTGGACTTCGGGTTGCACGTCCGTCTCAGGAAATACGTGTACTGTCACTATGAACGCAGATGTCACCGTGTTCGGTTCGTTCGACTGAGCGCGTCAGGACGGGCTTCTTCTATTCCGTCTCGCCCAGCAATTTGCGTAGAGTGGGTTTGTGCTTCTCCGGCTTCTTCTTTTTCTCGATAACAATTTGTCCCGCCGGTGGAGCGCCCACACGCTCGCGGGCTAATTCCTTCACCGCCGTCACCGCGCGGAATCGCTTTACTTTCTTCTTTCTTGCCATGGGAACGTTCACCCGCACCGACAGACAAAGGGATTTTAGCCTAAGCAAAAGCCTTGACCACAGCGGTCACAGGGGAACAGTGAGGGATGCGCCGGGCAAATGTGCAATAATTCAGGTGGTCGAGCGCCAGGTTTGGGCGCGTCCATCCTATGGAAGAGCGCGATTTTTTTGATGAGAAGCAAGAGAAGAAACCCGCTTCGCTGAATTGTCCTCACTGCCACCAGTCCGCCGAGTATGAAGTGACTTGGGTGGTCCGCACGAAAAAGCGCCAGTTGGGAGGGCGCGCCGACGATCGCGATCGCGCGCGCTTTGCGAAATTCCGCTCCTACATGGTGCGCAAAGACGACATGATGGCCTGCAAGAATATGCGCTGCCGCAAGCGCTTCGACATCTCCGGGCAGTCCACCGTCATCATGGAGTAGCGCCGCCTGCAGCTACCGCGGCCGGGCGAGTATCGGCACTACTTTGTCGGATTCGACTCGGGCGTGAATTCAGGACAGAGAATGCCGGGCAGCCCTTCGAGTCCCGAGGGCTTAGCTTCGCGCCGGGCGAAGGCAATCAGTTCCTGCTCGCAGTCGGGCGACAGCGGATGGCGCTCGTAAGTGGAAAGCAGTTCCTCCACCCGTTGCCGCGCCCGCTGCAGGATGCCGGGATCGGTGCCGTCCTGAGCCGACAGTCCCCGGTCGATGATCGCCGAGGGGAAGTGCTGCTCTTTGCGGAAGAGCGCACGGGTTTCTTTCAGCTTCAGGAAGTCGCCCTGCAATCCCGTCTGCGCGAACATCGCCACAGCCAGCGAATCTCCTCGCGGTTGAATGCCTTCAATCAGTCGCTGCGCCGAGGCAATGGCCTCAGCATCGATCACCAGCTTCTCGATGCTCTGGCAGGCCAGAAAATCGAGCATGCCTGCACCTGAAATCATGTTGATCCCTGCGAGAGCGCCCAGCACGGCCGAAATGCCGCTCTCCATTTCTACTTGGGCGTCGATGACTCGTCCGTCACCCGCGACCAGGTAAGCGTGGGTCGGCAAGCCGAGATATTTTCCGACCTGCGAGCAGGCCAGGTCGAGCATCGCGGTTTCGATTGCGCCCATCGGAGTCTTGCCGGTGCGCATATCGAAAATGGCGGGCGCGCCTCCCCAGACGATAGGAGCTCCCGGCTGCGCGAGTTGATGAATCGTGATACCACTGATGCACTCCGCTGCGTGCTGCACCACGGATCCGGCGAGCGTTACGGGAGCGGTGGCTCCAGCCAGCGGCATGCTGACGATTTCAGCGGGCACTCCGGCGCGCGCCAGGTCCACCAGATTCTGCGACGCGAACTCCGACCAGTTGAGGGGTGGCGATGGGCAGACGTCGAAGACCGCGTGCGGGCTCCGGCGCAGCGCGTCGCGGCCTCCGCTTTCGATGGCGAGCAGATCGATCAGCGTATGCAGGCTCGAGGCCGAGAACGCTCCCGTAACCACCGGCTTCTCGGAATACCACAGCACCAGCAGCAGCCGGTACCAGTCGCCGATTTCCTGTGGAACGTCGTTGCAAACCATGGCCGTCGACTGCGCCGCAAACTGCGGCAGCATCTCGGCGACTTGCACCAGCCGCACCAGATCGGCCGACATAGCGGGACGAGCCTGCTGTGTCTCGGGATCAAGAATGTTGAGGCACGAAGAGCCGGGATCGAAGTGGACGGCGTCTCCTCCATAGTGCACCGCCGGTTTGCCAAGCCGGTCGTAAAGACAAAATCCGCGCGGAACAAGGTCGAGCAACCGGCGGGCGAGCGCCTCTGGGATGTGCGCGACGCCTTCCTTCACGGTAATGCCAGCTGCGCGCAGCAGATCCTCGACATAGGGTGCGACGCGCACTCCGGGATCTTCGATGAGCAGAAAAGCTTCTTCGAGGATGCGTTCGATCAGCGGCTTGTCGAGGAGTTCGATTCTAGGTCGCATGCAATTCCCACGGTCTCTAAAGCCCCGATCCAACGACGCCTGTACGCGGCCCTGAAGGGCCGCTCTTCCACGGTGAGGGCCGCTCTGTCACAACGGTCTCCGACGTTAAGTCGCGAGGACCGACTGCAATTTTTGCTGCATTAATTCCTGCGCCAGCGTGACTGCGCTCATGGCGCTTGGGGCGTAACCATCGGCGCCGATTTCTTCAGCCCAGCGGCGAGTCACGGGCGCGCCTCCCACCATGATTTTGACTTGTGAACGCAGGCCCTCTCTTTCGAGCGCTTCCACCACCGTCTTCTGATTGCGCATCGTCGTGGTCAGAAGGGCCGAGACGCCGACGATGTCGGCCTTGACTTCGCGCACCTTGGCCGCGAATTTTTCACCGGTCACGTCGACGCCGAGATCGTGTACCTGGAATCCGTGTGCCGTCAGCAAGGTTCCGACCAGAATCTTGCCGATCTCGTGGATGTCGCCCTTGGTCGTGCCCAGTACGACCACACCGGCCATGTGCCGCTCGGTGCCAAGCTTCTTGAGTGCAGGATCGAGCACGGCCATAGCAGCGCGCATAGCCTCGGCCGAGGCCATCATGTCCGGCAGAAACATCTGTCCGCGGGCAAACTGCTCGCCCACATCGTGCATGCCCGGGACAAACCCGTTGTTGATGGCGTCAATCGGTGCCACACCGGTGGCGACGGCTTCCTGCGCGAGGGTCGAGGCGGTGTCGGGCGCGCCGTCGATGATGCTCTGCCGCATGGCGGAGAGGGTTTCGTTGGGCATAGGAAGTGTCTCGGTCATGCTGACGTGAGGAGGTGGCAGGAGTCTGTGATTGAGATCACAAGGTGCTGGTTTCCAACCGCGGCACTTGGTCATTTATACTTACCAGTTTCGCCGTGGCTGACGGACGCTACCGTTTTGGGAGAGTTTCTCTTGAAAATTTTGGTTTGCATGAAGCAGGTGCCGCAGAAGGATGCGCCCCTGAAGCTCAACGAATCTGGCACCTGGATTCGCGAAGACGTGTCGTACGAGGTTAACGAGCCCGACGCCTACGCTCTGGAAGAGGCCCTGCGCCAGCGCGAAAAACATAAGGGAGAAGTCGTTGTTATCACCAGCGGTCCGGCCCGGGCGCAGCAGGTGCTGCGCGAGGCGCTGGCCAAGGGCGCCGACCGCGCGATTCATCTCGAAGACGACAAGTTCGTAGGACTCGACGCGTTCAATACTGCGAGAGCCTTTGCCGCGGCAATCAAAGACGAGCAGTTTGACCTCATCTTCACCGGGCTGCAGTCCGACGACTATGGATACGCGCAAACCGGCGTGATCCTTGCCGAGTTGCTGGGCTGGCCGCATGCGACCATCATCATGCAGATCGAAAAGACCGATAGCGGCATTCGCGTGAAGCGCGAACTCGAAGCCGGATTCTTTCAGTTCGTCGACATGCCGACTCCCGCAGTCCTGACGATCCAGTCAGGTATCAACAAGCTGCGCTACGCCACCCTGATCGGCATCAAGCAGGCCAAGAACAAGCCGCTACGCAAAGTGGCGCTGGCAGAAGTGCAGGCGGCCGTAGGCGAGAATTTGCAGAAGATCGAGCGCCTGTACGTGCCGCAGAAGACGAAGAAGACGGAACACATCGAAGGTTCGCCGGGAGAGATTGCGAAGAAGTTGGTCGACAAACTGCGGAATGAATTGCGAGTGCTGTAGAGATGAAGCTTCATGATCGAGGCGTGATGTGGCGGACCGATAACCCTCTTCCGAATCTTGGGCAGAGCAGGGGACCCGGCTTCGGATCGAAAGGGTGGGTGCCGAGGAATATGTCGGGGCGCGTGGGCGCGTTCATAATCGGAGCACTCGCCGTGACATCCGGTCTCGTTGCGATTGCAGGCAGCTTAAGATTTAAGGGCGAGCTCCAGGCTTCGATTCCATCGCCACAAATTGGTTTCTTGGTGAGTTTTTTCGCGGTAATGGTGGTTCTCTGTGTTGCGTGTTGTCTGCTTTGGTTTGGCCGCCGTCTTCTGATTGGCAGTTTCCGCCACTCCGTGATTCGAAAGCAGTAAGGAGAACAAGTGTCTGACTCTATCCTCGTCGTAGTCGAACAACGCGAAGGCAAGCTGAATCGCGTTTCCTGGGAAACCATTACCGCCGGACAGGCGATCGCCGCTGCCACGGGCTGGACGCTCGAAGCCGCGGTAGTCGGCAGCGGAGCCGGGTCCATTGCTGCTGAAGTTGCGGCAACGAAAGTCGCGAAGGTGTATGCGATTGAGTCGGCAAAGCTCGAGCCTTACACGCCCGACGCATTTGCCGCCGCCCTGAAGCAGTTCCTCACAGCCAGGCAGCCCAAACTCGTGCTGATGCCGCATACGTATCAAGTGCGCGATTTCGTCCCCAAGCTGGCAACTGCCATGGGACGTACCGTCATCAGCGACTGCATTGGATTCAAGCACGAGGGCGGCAAGCTGGTTTTTACGCGACAGATGTTTCAAGGCAAGCTGGCTGCCGACGTGAGCTTCACCAGCGAGGCTCCGTTGTTCGCGACGTTCCAGAACGGCGCATTCCGCGGCGACAAGGCCGAGTCAGGCGCCAGCGCGGCTCCGGTCGAGAGCGTGGCGGTCGACATTGCCGACGGAGTCATTCGAAACAAGCCGCAGGAAGTCTTCAAAGAGGCGAAGCAGGCTGTCGATCTCACCCAGGCCGAGGTGATCGTGGCCGTCGGCCGCGGGATTAAGGAGCAGAAGAACATCGAGCTTGCCAAGGCTCTGGCTGACGCGCTCGGCGGAGACCTGGCAGCGTCTCGTCCGATCTGCGATTCCGGATGGCTGCCCATGGATCGCCAGATCGGATCGTCCGGGCAGACGGTCGCCCCCAAGCTGTACTTGGCGCTCGGTATCAGCGGCGCCATTCAGCATATCGTCGGCATGAAGGGCTCGCGCACAATCATCGCGGTGAATAAAGATTCAGAAGCCCCGATTTTCGAAATCGCCGACTACGCCGTGGTCGGGAACCTGTTCGACATCGTTCCGCCGCTGATTGAAGAAGTGAAGAAAGTGAAGGCGAGCTAATTTGGTGATTGACCGTTTTATTGACTATAGTTAAAATAATGGTCATGAACGATATTTCAATTTCGGAATTCAAGGCCAAGTGCCTTGGTTTGATCGAGCAGGTTCACAAGACGCGGCAGCCGTTACGCATTACCCGTCACGGCCGGCCCGTTGCCGAGGTGATTCCCGCTGGCCCCGACCGTAAGAAGAAGTTTCTGGGCGACATGGTTGGGACGGCGGAGATTGTGGGCGACATCGTTTCGCCGGTCATCGATCTGGACGAAATCGAGGCCTACAGAGATTGAACCTGCTTCTCGATACTCATATCTGGATCTGGAGCAAATTGGAGCCGAAGCGGCTTGGGAAGCGCGTCACTCAGGAGTTGTCGACAAGCGCCAACGACCTCTGGTTATCTCCAGTCAGCGTTTGGGAAGCGATCGTCCTCATGCAGAAAGGTCGCATTCGCGTAGACAATCCTTTTGCATGGGTTGAGCGCGCGGCGGAGCAATTACGGGAAGCGCCGCTCACTCAGGAGATTGTTCGCACAGGTCTTGCTTTGCCCTTGCCCCATGCCGATCCGGCAGACCGTTTTCTGGCGGCAACCGCGAAGGTTTTGAACTTAACGTTGGTGACCGGCGACCAGAGACTGCTCGGGTTGGGCGATATCAGGAGTCTGGCTAACCGCTGATCATGCTGATTTTCCGCAAACCGATTGAAGGTGTCGAGCGTCCGCAGATGCCCGCCGATGTAGTTATTGTCGGCGGTGGCCCTGCCGGCATGGCCTGCGCCCTGCGCCTCGCGCAACTCATCGACGCGCACAATGCGGCCCATCCCGACGCGCAACTCAGCAAAGAAAACATCTACGTGCTGGAGAAAGCGCGCGAGATCGGCCAGCACTGCCTGTCCGGCGCTCTGCTCGATCCGCGCTCGATCGCTGAACTGCTGCCCGATTTCAAGAAAGACGCACCGCTCGATGCCGAGGTCGTGAAAGAGGCTGTCTACTTCTTCACCGAGAAATCGAAGTTCAAATTTCCCATCACGCCGCCCTTCCTGCGCGACCACGGCAACTACGTCATCTCGTTGAACAAGTTCGTGAAGTGGCTCGGCAGCAAGGTCGAAGAAACCGGCATCACCGTCTTCACGGGATTCGCCGGCTCGGAACTGCTCTTTGACGGAGAGCGCGTCACTGGCGTCCGCACCGACGACAAGGGCGTCGACAAAGAAGGACACCAGAAATCGAACTTTGAGCCCGGCTACGACCTGCAGGCTAAGGTCGTCGTTCTCGCCGAAGGCCCGCGCGGATCGCTGACCAAGCAGCTCATTCAGAAATTCGATCTCGCCAAGAACGCCAACCCTCAGACCTACGGCGTTGGTGTCAAAGAACTCTGGGAAGTCCCTTCCGGCCGCATCGCGCCCGGGGAAGTCATCTACACGATGGGCTGGCCGCTCACCACGCACGAATACGGCGGCGCCTGGATCTATGGTTCCAAAGACAACGTCGTCTCCCTCGGCTTCGTCACCGGACTCGATTACGCCGATCCGCGCCTCGATCCGCAGCGAGTGTTGCAGGAATTCAAGAAGCATCCGTTCGTAGCGAAGCTACTCGAGGGTGGAAAGATGATCCGCTACGGCGCGAAGTCGATGCCCTACGGTGGTTGGTGGGCGATCCCTCCGGTTGCAGGCAATGGATGGATGATCCTTGGTGACTCCGCCGGATTCCTCAACTCCGCACGCCTCAAGGGAATTCATCTGGCGATCAAGAGCGGCATGCTCGCAGCCGAGACCGCATTCGAGGCGCTCCAGAAAGACGACTCATCAGCCACCATGCTCGGCAACTTCCAGAAGAAAGTCGAATCCAGCTGGATCAAAGAAGAACTCTGGAAAGTTCGCAATCTGCATCAGGGATTCGAGCACGGCATGTTCGCCGGCATGTTTCACACCGGGCTGCAGATGATCACCGGCGGCCGCGGCCTGAGAAATCGCTACAAGGGTCAAGCCGGATACGCCCGCATGGAGAAGCTCTCCCAGTTACCCGCCGACGGAGGCTCCGAAGCCCACATGCTTGGCCCCGCCAAAGGCGATGGCAAGCTGACCTTCGACAAGCTGACCGATCTGTATCACTCCGGGACGAAGCACGAGGAAGATCAGCCCGCGCATCTCGTCATCCACGACACGAACGTCTGCAATACGCGCTGCGTGAAAGAATTCGGCAGCCCCTGCCAGAATTTCTGTCCGGCGAATGTTTACGAGATGGTCGACGACGCGACTCAGCCGAACGGCAAACGCATCAGCCTGAACCCCTCGAACTGCGTCCACTGCAAGACCTGCGATATCGCCGACCCCTACCAGATCATCACCTGGGTCCCGCCGGAAGGCGGTGGCGGGCCGAACTACGACGGCATGTGAGCGAGTTTCTTACCTACTGCAAGTTTCGCCTGCCGTGGATGACAGCGGCGATGATTCCATGGTCTTCCTGCAATCGGTAAATGATGCGATAGCTGTACACAATCAGCTCGCGCATGTTTTCGTCGTCAAATTCTGGAACTTCGCGGCCCGCGCGCGGGAACTGGGCTAATGTTCTCGTCTCCCTCATGATTTTCTTAACCACGATTCCAGCGTAGGTAGGAGAGTCCGCTGCGATATATTCGGCAATGCCTTCCACATCTTGCAGGGCGCGTCGGGACCAGGCTATTCGGTGAGCCATTTGCTGAGGCGAGTTTCGGCTTCTTCCTGAGACAAGGTACCGGTGGTGTGTGCATCTTCGAGGCCCCTCCGCACCTTGTCGAGTACGTAAAGGTGATATTGGATGTCTTCGACCGAGCAGTCGTCCGGGAGTTTATTCAACAGGAGCTCGACATCTTGTTTTGCAGTACTCATAGGCGTTCCTTTGGAGAGCATACCACTGAGACGGATCAATTCGAAGGACGGGGAAATCGGCTCTGGGCCGTGGCCCGACCTGTGAGAAACTCTTGCCACGGATTTACGCGGATCCCACGGATACAAAGTTTGAGAAGATGTTAAAGAGGTTCTATGCGATTCCAAAGTGTCGTCACGTCAGTCTACTTTTGCTTTCTTCTATCGCTAGCCGCCTTCGCCCAGCAGCCGGCGCAGACCCCGCCCTCCATTCCCACGACCGGCTTCGCAGGCCTCGACCAGTACCGCGCTAGCCGCATCGCCGTCTTCACCGACGACTACGGCCAACTCGCACGCTACCGTGACGCGAATACCGCGCTGGGCGCGCCAGCCGCCAGCGAGAATCGTGTCGTCTTCTTCGGCGATTCGATCACCGACATCTGGCATCTCGCCGACTCCTTCCCCGGCAAGCCCTATGTCAATCGCGGCATTGGAGGACAGACCACGCCACAGATGCTGGTGCGCTTTCGCCAGGACGTGATCGATCTGCATCCCAAGGTGGTCGTGATTCTGGCAGGCACCAACGACATCGCCGGCAATACCGGAAAGATGCGCAACGAAGATATCGAGGCCAATTACGCTTCGTTCGTGGAGTTGGCGCGCGCCAACGGAATCCGCGTGGTCTATTCGTCAATCCTGCCTGTCCACAACTATACCGAGCGCTCGAAAGATTTCTTCGCGCAGCGTTCCATGCCGAGAATTCTCGAACTCAACACCTGGCTCAAGGATTATTGCGCCAAGAACAACATCGTCTATCTCGACTACTTCTCGGCCGTGGTCGACGAAAAGGGACTCTTGAAGAAGGATCTGGCCGATGACGGCCTTCACCCCAACGCCGACGGATACAAGATCATGGTTCCCCTGGCCGAGGCGGCAATCGCCAAGGCGATGAAGTAGTCGCCAGGTGGCTGGTTGGGGGAGACTCCCTCACCGAATCTCCTGCATCCCGCCCTGCCACCAAACATCTATAATGCAGTCTGAGTTTCCGACCGTCCCGGCCCGAAGGCATACCCAAGGCCGCGGCGGCGAGGGATCTTCTCAGTGTTCTCTGCGAATTTCTCAGCGCCTTCGGCGGTTAAGAGCGTGTGACCGCAAAGATCGCCAAGGACTTCGCGAAGATCGTGAAGAATATATCCCGAGGGTGCCGGTGGAAACGCCGCCGCCTCCCGCGCTCCGAAGGAGCGCATTGGAAAGGAAACGAGCCCGCCGGAGTCTTCCTGCCCGCTTGTTTTCCTTTGAATTCAGCTCTTAGCCGTTAGCTCTTGGCTCTTAGCTCAACCGTCTTAATAGTTGAAGCTTAAAATCTAATGGCTGTACTTCACGACAAATTCGGCCGCGCCATCACCGACCTGCGGATCTCCATCACCGACCGCTGCAACTATAAGTGTGTTTATTGCCGCACCGGCAACGAAGGAGCGCTTTACGGCGACCTGCCGTTCTCAGATTACTTGCGGATGGCGCGGGTGCTGGTGGGCATGGGGATTTCGAAGGTGCGCCTCACCGGCGGTGAGCCGTTGCTGCGCAACGGGGTGGTTGAGTTCGTGCGTGAGTTGGCGAGATTGCAGCCTCAGGGGCTAAAGCCCTCGTCTTCGGCGAGCGGTAACGGCGCGGCTGAAGCCGCGCCCTTTCAAAGCTCCTCTCTCGCGCGCACGTTTGAGAACACCGAACCACTCGACATCGCCCTCACCACCAACGGCCACCTGCTGGCCGACCTGGCGCAACCGTTGAAAGACGCCGGCCTCACGCGCGTCACCGTCTCCATGGATGCCGTCGATCCCGACCGTTTCGCCCGCATCACGCGCGTCCCCAACGGATACGATCAGGTGCTGGCTGGGATCCGCGCCGCCCGACGCGCTGGACTGTGGCCGCTGAAAGTGAACTGCGTGCTCATGCGCGGATTCAATGAAGACCAGATCATCCCCTTCGGCATGTTCGCCCGCGAAGAGGGCGTGACGGTCCGCTTCATTGAATTCATGCCGCTCGAAGAAGGACGCACATGGTCTCCCGACACCGTCGTTACGCTCGATGAAATCCTGGCGCGCATGGCCGAGTACCGCCCGCTGGTCGAGATTCCCCATGCCCGCTCGGAGACCGCGCGCCGCTACCGCTTCGAAGATGGCGTCGGCGAGATTGGCATCATCGCCCCCGTGTCGCATCCTTTCTGCGGACACTGCAGCCGTATCCGCATCACCAGCGACGGCAAAATTCGCACTTGCCTGTTCTCTGTGTGGGACCACGACCTGCACGCCCAGATGCGGCGTGGGGCGAGCGATGAGGAGTTAGCCGAGTTCATTCGCGACGTCGTCGCGAAGAAAGAAGAGCGCCACCACATCGGTGAGTCGGACTTTGTGCCTGCCTCGCGGACGATGGTGCATATCGGGGGATAGTCGACGTCTGGTCCCGAAGTGATTCCCGTCGTAAGTACGAATCTCTCCTAGTGTCCGCGCGGAGCGGACTCCACGGCGTCGATGATGGATTTCAGATTCCGCAGGTGCTTTGCAAAAGCGGCTTGGCCGGCGGGAAGCAGGCGGTAGGTGCTTCGCGGCCGCTTGCCGACGAACTCTTTTTTCACTTTTACGTAACCTTCCTCTTCAAGTTTTTGCAGGTGGGACCCCAAAGCTCCGTCGGGCACCTCCAGGCGCTTCTTGAGCGCTGTGAAGTCGAGAGGGCCACCCAGATAGAGGAGAGTGAGGATGCCCAAGCGCACCGGTCCGTGGACCACCGTATTCAGACCGTTGAAGTCAACTGGAGAAGCCATTCCGTTCCTCTTTTCGCAACTGCATCCAGACGATGCAAGCTGATGCGAAGCCTCCGGCCGACAGCATCAGACCGATTACAGTGATGGGCGACAGCGGGGAGGAAGGAATCACCAGAGCGCCTGCCATGAGCGCTAAACACCAGGGTGCGATTGCCAGGCGGCGAGGCGGGGAGATCACTCCGCCCAGCATCAGCATACCCACGAAAAAAATTGTGGTCGCAAGCACCAGCATCGGCGGAATCCCCATCCTCTGGGCCCACAGGGCGTAGGCTACGAATGGCACCGCGAGCGCCAGGACTGACGCAGCCGCCGCAAACTCCTGACGAACTTCCGGTGAACCACCGCTGCCTTTCCGATGCCGCACCCGCAACCTGATCAAATACGCCACGGGCAACAGCACAGCCGCAAATCCCCAGATCTGCCAAAATCCGTGCGACAGCATCGTCCAACCAGCTACGATCAGTCCCGCCAGCGCAACCAGGGCGTTTCCCAGCAGATCGTATCGCGCCGGTCCGCGACTGATGCCGGCGGCGGTTCGAATTGTGTCCAAGTCTGCCTTGACTTGCTGCAAATCATATCCAGACATATATGTAACCTCCATGATGTAGAGTACTCCCGATTCAGGAGTATTGTCAATCTGACGCGGCCCCGATTGCCCTGCATGTAACATCAATACGTGAAGACCCGTTTCATAGTCGCAATTTCGGCGATATGCATTCTCCTCGGGACCGTCAGGCAAACAACTGCCCAGACGGATACCTACCTCGGCTTCGACCGCAACCAGTATCCCGGCGACGCAACACTCAATACTTTCCGCCAGACTTTTTCCTACACCGGATACTGGCTGAACAATCCTCCCGGCGCATCTTCGAATTCATGGGCCGGACACCGCGTCGCAGTCGAGTCTGCCGGATTCGGATTTCTGGTCCTGTTCAACGGCCGCCTCTACGCCGCACTGAAATCCGAAGCCAACGCCGCGCGCCTCGGCCGAACTGATGCGCGAGCCGCAGCCGCCTCCGCCCAGCGCGAAGGCTTCCCGCGCGCGACCATCATCTTTCTCGATCAGGAACAGGGTGGCCGCATGCTCCCAGAGCAGAAGGCTTACATCTACGCGTGGGTAGATGGTGTAGTCGCCGCCGGATTCCGCGCCGGCGTTTACTGCTCCGGCATGCGCTCGACGGATGGCCAAAACGTCGTGACCGCGGAAGACATTCGCCAGAGTGCCAGCTCACGCGAAATTACCTACTGGGTCACAAACGATGCGTGCCCTCCGGCGCCGGGATGCGCGTTCACTCCCCACCCGCCGAGTCCTTCGCAGAGCGGCGTTGGCTTCGCCGAAGTCTGGCAGTTTGCCCAGTCCCCGCAACGAAAAGATGTGGCCAGGCATTGCACCAACTACAGCCACGACGGGAATTGCTATCCGCCGGGGACCAGCGCCTCACAAGGTTTCCACATCGACGTGAACACCGCGACCTCGCCAGATCCCTCTCACGCGAGAACGCGCTGACCGGATTCCTCATTTCACCGCAGCCATCCTCTCGAACGAACCGCTAACGATCTGCGGTTTCAGTGCGGTAAAATAGCGTATCCATGTCTGAACGCACCTTCACGCTCGACGAAGCTCAATCGCTGCTGCCCATCCTCGAATCTCTGCTGCGCACGGCGATGAATGCCAAGAAAGTGATCGAAGAAGCTGAGGCCGAGCAGCAGGCCCTGCAGCATCGCGTCTTCCTGAATGGCGGCATGTTTCTCGACATCGTTCCCCTGGCCCGGCGCAAAGCCGAGCGCGCCAAGGCCGAGCAGCGCGCGAAAGACGCACTCGCCGAGATCGATTCCATCGGCGTGCAGGTCAAGGATCTCGACACCGGACTGCTCGACTTTCCCTGCGAAGTCGAAGGACAGATCATCCTGCTCTGCTGGAAATTCGGGGAGAAATCCATCACCCACTGGCATGGGACGCAGGAAGGCTTCGCCGGACGCAAGCCGATCGATGAGCGCATCGCGCGCGCGAAAAAGGTCAACTAGCCGAGAGCGTCGAATGAAGAGCCGCGAGCCGTGAGTCCTGAGCCGTGAGTCAAAGCCTCAGCGTCTCTTACACTGCCGATCCCGTAAAGCATCGAGCACGGCCGCCGACAATTCCGTGGAAGAGCGGCCCTTCGAGGGCCGCGCTGCGCACCGGAACAGAAGACCCGGCCTTCAGGCCCGTGTACCGTCTTGGGATTATGCGGGGCGCCACCCCGCCATTCCAAACTCGCCACCTCACCGCTCCGAGCTTCCAAAGTTCCTCATTCCAAACAGCTTCCCGTCCGCAACATCCCGCCAAATCCAGTGTTTACAGGGAAGGAACTTGACTAGGCTGAGGTCGGTCTTTTGCGTCACAATAGGGCTGCCAGGGGCGGTGCCGTTCAGTTCGACCTCAGAGCACAATAGGGGAAGGGCTATCCATGAACCGGTCGATCATTCGTTGGGTGTTTTGCAGCTTGGCTATTCTGTCGTTGTCCGCGGCGTCGTTCGGGCAAATCGCAGTGGGAGTCTCCGTGCGTTTCGGGCCGCCCGCGCTGCCGGTGTATGCGCAGCCCATCTGTCCCGGCCCTGGCTATCTCTGGACGCCCGGATACTGGGCCTGGAACGATGATGGCGGCTACTACTGGGTGCCCGGCACCTGGGTGATGGCGCCCGTAGGCATGCTGTGGACGCCCGGCTATTGGGGATGGGGCGGCGGATTCTATGCCTGGCACCCCGGATACTGGGGCCCCCACGTCGGTTTCTACGGCGGTATCAACTACGGATTCGGCTACGGCGGCGTGGGCTTTGTCGGCGGCGAGTGGCGCGGAGGTGGCTTCTACTACAACCGCTACGTCACCAATGTCAGCGTCACCAGCGTGACCAACGTCTACAACCGGACGGTCGTGGTCAATAACACGACCACCACCAGCTTCAATGGTGGGACCGGCGGAGTGACGGCGCGTCCAACCTCGCAGGAAGAGGCCTATTCGCGCGAGAATCATACCCCTGCTCTGGCGGCACAGTCTCAGCACGAACATTCGGCCGCACAGAATCGTCAGAACTTTGCCTCCGAGAATCACGGACGTCCCGCAATCGCGGCCACCACGCGCCCTGGTGACTTCAGCGGCCATTCCGTGGTGCCAGCCCGGGCTTCGGGCGGCGAGTATCACGCTCCGGCCATGTCGCCGAAAGAGGCGCGTGTAGGATCATCCGCCGGGAACGGTGGGAACAAGGGAAGCAACGAGGGATTCCGCCCGTTCACGCCCCCGGCGAAGAACAATTCCTCGACCGCGAGCGAGCGGAACAACAGCAATTCCGGGCGCGGCAACGAAACCCGCAACAACGAAACACGAATCAACGGGAGCCGAAACAACGAGAGCCGTCCTCAGAACCAGCCCCATGGAGGGTCGCCGCACCAGGAGCCTCCAAGGCAGAACCAGCACAAGTCGAGCCCGCCTCCGCCTCCGCACCGGCCGAGCCCACCTCCCAAGGAGAGCCACCACGGAAAGGGCCGGTAGGGCAGCGGGTTGGATGTGGGGACAGCCGCCCTCGGCTGTGCGACAGGGTGCCCCATTTCTCGTGCGTACGGTGCGCGGGAAGTGGGAATTTTTCAGGTGCGAGTCTCTCTTACCGCGATTTCCCTGCAAGTCAGTCCCGGCCACCCGTTCTGATGGGGAAATCGATTATCGCGGCGGCATTGGCGGAACTGGTTCTGCGCCTGCAGTTCAGGTACCGCAGTGCGCGCCGTACGAAAATCTTCTCTGCTACAATTTTTGGATACGACAGTTTAGAACCCTGAGCACCTGAGCGGGCGCCCCAAGGAGTCCCGAAAATATGTTCTCGACCAAGTCCAAACTCCGGCTGATCGCCGCATTTGCCGCGCTCGCAACGTTGGCCCTCGCGGTGAGCTGCCGCGGCTTTTTCGTGAACCCGACGATTACCTCGCTCGCCATCGGTCCGACAAATCTGTCGCTAGCGCCAAGCACGTCCTTCACCATGACCGCGACCGCGACCTACAGCGATGGCAGCACAGGTAACGTCAGTGGAAAGGCCGTCTGGTTTTCTTCAAGCAAGAATGTTGCCGACTTCAACAGCCCCGCCGTGCTCACAGCCGCGGCTTTGGCAGATCTTCCGACGCTACCGGCTACGACCGACGTCAGCGCGTCGGATGGCTCCGTGAGCAGCTCAACGCAAACGGTGACTGTGTGTCCCGTAGTCCAGACCTTACAGATCACGGTCAACGGTAGCAATAGCAGCTACGATGGGCCAGCAACAGCTGTCACGTTCGTCGCTACTGCGACTTTCAACGGAGTCACTGGCCCGCAGCCTGTCACTTCCTTCGTGACGTGGAACATCGGCAACACCTTGATCTTGCCCTCGATCGGAACCGATGGGTCGGCGACACTCACGACCGGTACTCCGAACACCCCCTTCAAGGTTTCCGCTACGCTGTGCAACGTAAACAGCAACAACCTAACCATCACAACCACAAACTAGCGCCGGGAGGGACGTTTTTTCATCCCAGCACCCGCACCTTCTCCGCAGTCGCCGCGCGTCGCAGGTCTTCATCCAGTGTGGCCAGTGGCAGATCCCGGCGGAGCGCCAGTTCCAGGTACGCCGCGTCATACACAGTGAGTTGATGCTGGACCGCCAGACGTAGCGTCGCGCTCCACGCTTGCTGATCGGTCTGGCCATCCACTTGAATCGGAAGCTGCGCCAGATCGGCGAGGGTTGCATCCCGAAAGTCCGCATCGTGCCGCTTGCGGCGCACGCTCATCTCAAGAACGTTGGCGACTTCCAGACGCCAGAGTCCCGGCACCCATGCACCGCTCGTGCTGACCCAATCGAATACCTGATTCACGGACTCTGTAGTCTCGTCGCCGTACACCCACGCTAACGTGACCGAACTGTCGATGACGAGGCTCATGCAATTCGCCGTATCCGGTTAGGGACGCCCTTGATCCCGTAGTTTCTTCAAGGAGTCCCAACGGAAGGGGTCGGGCTTGGTCCGCTCGAGCCGTTGGGCGCGTTGGCGGATTCGTCCCAAGGCAGCGACGCTCTGATCCTGATCGATGCGCCGGGTGTTGGGTACGAGCCGCGCGACCGCTTTACCGTGCCGGGTGATGACAATCTCTTCGCCGCGCTCCACGCGATCGAGCAGAGTTCCGAGGGTATTTTTCGCTTCAAAAGCACCGATTTGATCCATAGAACCATCCAGCTTAAGCTAGCTTATTCTACCATGACGAACACCCAAGTATGCAGCTACGGTCTCTCACCCGTTGACAAGCCCGGTTCGTGATTTCGATCACAGTCCCCGCACTTCCGTCCATGTGACCATGAACCATTCTGGGAATCATGTCGGATACCACCGCATCCTCGCTACCCAAGCCCGCCATCGTCCAGCGCGATGATGTGGAATTGCGCGCCGCGCAGTTTGCCATGCGCATGTCCCTGGCCGTCGGTGTGGTGATGCTGCTCGGCAAGACCACCGCGTATTACATGACCGGATCTGCGGCCATCCTTTCCGACTTCGCCGAGTCGGTCGTTCATGTCATCGCCGTGGCGTTTGCCGCATTCAGCCTGCGCTTGAGCATCAAGCCCGCGGCCCCGACATTTCTTTACGGGTACGAGCGAATCTCGTTCTTCTCGGCCGGCTTCGAGGGAGCGATGATCATCGTCGCTGCGATCTGGATTCTGGTCGAGGCTGTCGAGAAGTGGCTCGCCGGATTGCCCCTCGAGCACCTCGGCTCCGGTGTGCTGCTCCTGCTCGGCGCAGGCATACTCAACTTGTGGCTTGGCTGGTACTTGCTGCGTGTGGGCAAACGCAGCCACTCGCTGATTCTGGAAGCCGATGGCAAGCACGTGCTCACCGACAGTTTCACCAGCTTCGGAGTTGTCGCCGGTCTCGGCCTGGTCATGCTGACGGGATGGAAGCCCTTCGATCCGCTGGTAGCGATCGCCGTAGCCGCGAATATTCTGTGGTCAGGAGGGCGCCTGGCCTGGCGCTCGGCCGTCGGGCTGCTTGACTACTCCGATCCGGAAACCGGCAAGCTGATTCGCGAAAGGCTGGACGCGATTTGCAGCGAGCTTGGAGTGAACTACCACGGTGTCCGCTACCGCACGACCGGATATCGCCAGATCATCGAGGTGCACCTGCTCTTCCCCCTCGCAACGCCCGTGGGAGAAGCCCACCGCCTCGCAACCGCTCTAGAAGAGCGCCTGCCCGTGGAACTAGGCAAGCCTGCCGAAGTCATCACCCACCTGGAGTCACTGGAAGACCACGAAGACGTACACAGCGTGGAGCACTACACGGGAAAGCCGGAGTGAAGAATATTGTTGATTGATGATTTTTGATTGTTGATTGAAAAAGCGCTCAGCTTCCGCGGTTTTCAATCAACACTCAGCAATCAACAATCAGCAATTGCGTCCCTACTCTTTCATCATCGCGTCAATCGTCGAGTAAAGCTGGTTATTGTCCTTCACTTCGATGTAAGGCTTGCTGGGATTGCGGGTGCTGACGATGTAGACGGTGGGTGTGTGATCGAGTTTGATGGCCTTGCCCAGGTCGCGGTCTGCATTGACCTGTGCCGCCAACTTGCCATTGGGATCGATGACGAACGGCAGATCGACCTTGTGCGCGACGGCGAACTTCTCGGCAAATCCGCGCAGGTTCTGGATGTTGACTTCCAGCTGGTTCTCGAAAATATAGTCGCGGAAGTCGTTGCCCAAAGCCTTGGAGTGCGTGTCGAAATAGCGCGCCATCACCGCCGCTTGATACGACCACGGGTGCATGGGCAGCGGAAAGTCGTGGCGCACCACCGGAATCTTGTAAGTCTTGGAGGCCTGCTCGACCAGCGGCGCAGTGCGGCGGCACATCGGGCACTCGAGGTCCTCGAATACCACGATGGCGACCTGCGCCCCTTTGGGCGGACGGAGGACCGAGTCAACGGTATCCTGCGCCGGCGCGCGCAGAGGTGTGCCAAAGACAACGCAAGCGGCAAACAAAACAGCGAAGAGATGCAGAACTGTGTTTTTCATCAGGTCTCTGGTACTTCCCCAAAATGTCCTACGCAGTTAGACGCGAGGAGGGCGATTCGGGAGGCCTCGATGCCCCAGGCTTTTCCCCTATCAATGGTAACCGAAGCTGTGCGGCGCTGTCAGTCCGTAGCGGAACCTTGGTCACCAGCAGCGCGCATTCTCCAGCCCCGATTCGAAGCTTGTTAAGGTGCAGGAATAGAGGTACTTCGGAAGGCGATTCTGGTCCTCGGATGCCACAGGTACAGCAAGACCACTACGGCAATGACGAAGCCAATGCCGCCTCTCAAGAAATCACCCCGGACGAAATTGAAGGCATCTCCCAAGGTCTGGACGATGAGAATTGCGACCGCCAGTCGCCAGCCCCACGTCCGTCGCAGAAACCAGCCAATGCCGGCGCAACACAGAGCCGCGCTGAGCAGCAGGAAGAGGCCGCCGACCCGATGGCCGAGCGGAGCAAGCTGCGCGTGCGCCCCGGGATTGAGAGTCCACAGGCGATCGAGAACTGTTCCCGGATAGAGCAGTGTCATCCCGGCAAGAGACGCCATGCTTGCTCCGAAGAAGAGAAAGATTCCAAACGCCGTAAATCCGCGCGGGTGCTTTTCGGCGCCGCGTGCGCGATTGTCCATTTCTAAAATATAAGCTCAGAGAAGGGCAGAGTTCTGAGAGTCATTCCGCGGTCCGTGCACAACACGTCAACCTTCGTGCCGCGAAGGTTGGCTGGCAACGCGCTATAGTAAAGGGTTCGCCCATTCTCCCATCGTGAGACCGTCAGGCTCAATCCGAATTGGCTGGCTCGTGCCGCTGGTCGTGGCGCTAGCTTTGACGTTCACGGCTTGCGGCCGTGGACGTCACCGCGTGCTCGAGGTGGCGTACGTGTCGGCAGCGCAGGCGACCTTGCGCGACCAGGTGGCGGCCATCTATAACCGCGTCGGCACCGTGAAAAACGGAGAGCGCGTTGAGATTATCGACCGCGAGAAGCGCTTCGCGCGGGTGCGCACGGCTGGCGGACTCGAGGGCTGGATCGAGCAGCGCTATCTGGTCGACCAGAAAACCTTCGACGGGTTGCAGAAACTCACACAGGACAATCAGAACGATCCGGTGCAGGCGCCCGGCGTGCTGCGGAACGAGACCAATCTCCATATCACTCCCGGACGCGACAGCGAACATCTCTACCAACTTGCGTCTGGTGCGAAAGTGGCGATCCTGAAGCGGGCCACTGCCGAGAAGCAGACCGGCGCCACACCCATGGCAAAGCCGGCCACCACCAGGCCTGGAGCGAAAGTTCCCGCAGGGCCAGCCCTTGAGGACTGGTGGCTGGTGCGCGACGACCAGGGACGCGTGGGCTGGGTGTTGTCGCGAATGGTGGATGTGGACGTCCCCCTCGAAATTGCGCAGTACGCCGAAGGCCAGCGCTTTGTTGCGTTCTTCGCGCTCAACACGGTGCCTGACGGAGACAAGAAAGTTCCGCAGTATCTCTGCCTGCTGACAGAGCCGCACGACGGCTCACCGTACGACTACGATCAGGTTCGACTCTTCACCTGGAATGTCCGCAAACATCGTTACGAGACCGCCTATCGCGAGCACGGCCTGGATGGTGTCCTGCCGGTGAGCGTTACGACAGAAACTTTCGACAAGGAAGGAACCCTCCCGGTTTTCATCCTGCGGGTGAGAGACGATGCCGGCAACGTCAGCGCGCGCAAGTACAAGCTGAACACTCCGATTGTCCGGCGCGTTCTGGCGCCCGGAGAAGTGGCGACTCGGCCAACGCGAAAGCGGCGGTAGCGAGACGCAGGCAGAAATCAGGGAGCCGCGTTGACGGCTCCCTTCTTCCCCGGATAAAGTTTCCTACTTCCCGAAAATCACAGTGCTTGAGAAGTGCGACGCTGCGGACATGTAGAACAGCAGTGGCACCGAAAGGAAGAAGTTCGTTCGCGAGGCCAGGAATACCTGCCGCGACAAAGCTGCCGCGTTCGCCGGCGGCGTCCCCGCCAGTGTTCCCCGGATGATCTTCTTGTTGTTGGGCCAGATGATGCCCCAGACGTTGAACAGCATCACAATGCCAAATCCGCCGCCGACTCCAATGCAGAGCACGTGGTTGTCGTCTCCACCCACCGGCGTGTAGTGCACGAACAGCCATCCCGCCGCGTACACCAGAATCGTCGTGATTACGCCGAGCACATAGCCGTTAGGGGTGATCTTCTTGATGACGAGAAAGAGAATGAAGAAGACCGCGATCCAAATCAGCAGAAACAGGCCGATCGTGCTGCCTCCGTTTACGCCTTGACGTTCGGCGTCCGGAGCGACGAGGAACTGTCCCCAATACCAGAAGCCAACAAAGACCGTGACCAGCGAACTCCACCGAAACCAGTTCAAGGTAGGCAGAGTCAGGTTCTCAAAGATTTTGGGTTTAGCCGCGGCATCCACGGTCTTCATGAAGGGCACGTTGATGAGGTTAAAGAAGTAAAGCAGGCCAATCCAGGTGATGCCGGCAATAATGTGGAACCAGCGCAGAATGAATTGAGCCGCTTCTTTGCCGGTGATGGTAGGAAGAACCAGTGAAGCTGTCGCTGCGACGAAATGGTGCATTCGATCTCCTCCGGAATCTTCGATGTAGGTACAGGCCTGCCGCAACGCCTCAGGTGCGATGGGGTGTTCGGCGCAAAACCAGCCAGTTGTCTGATTTGACGGCAAGTCTGCACCCGCCATGAGGCTGCTGTCAATACGGCATGCGCTGGCGCTAACTTTCGGTTGAAAAGCGGCGCGGATCGCCGTATCGTACTCACATCTGTCCTCTGGAAGTGACCAGCCCTGCGGAGTTGGTTCCAGTGGGCGTGTCCCCCCTTGTTCCTGTGCAGCGAAGGCTTCCGGGAACATGCTGTTGCATTGAGCCTGCCCATGGGCGCCTGTGGGCCGGCGGTTGGCAGGTCAGTCTAGATATCGAGGAGATCGGCATGGACAGCAATAAGCCGGCGCAGAACATTCAGGATTCCTTCCTTAACACGGCCCGCAAAGAGAGGGCGAGCATCACGATTTATCTTCTCAGTGGGGTGAAGTTAACGGGCCGCATCCGCTCTTTCGACAAGTACTCCGTGGTGCTGGAGGCGAATGGTCAGGAGCAACTCATCTTCAAGCACGCCATCTCGACCGTGGTCATGGGACGGGTGGCATCGACGCACGTGACCCACGCGGTGCACCCGGAGAAGGCGGTCGCCTCCACGGCTTCGGCCGCGACGGCGGTGAGCGCCTCGGGCACTGAAGGATAGGGATAAAGACAGGCGTTTTCGGCTTTGCCAAGTTCTCATCGCAAGAAATCCCGCGACATGACGCGTGCAGGCGGACGTGTGCCGCTCGGCGTCCCCGTGCCTGCGGAGGATTCGTCCGGCCAGGAGCGGGCGTTTCTGGTTGGCCTCGATGTGCGAACGCGTGGACGTGGCGGCGCGAAAGGAAAAGGAGCGGTAAGCGCACAGGCCACCGCCGCTCGCGACGCGGCCAGTGCGGCAGGTGGGCCGACAAAGTCGAACGGCAAGCCCAGCATTCCCGAGTTTGACGCGGATGAGTCTCTGGCCGAGCTTCGCACTTTGGCGGAGAGTGCCGGAGCGAAGGTGGTTGGCGAGATCCTGCAGCGGCGGGATCGTCCTGATCCGGCGACCTTGATCGGCGCGGGCAAGCTTGAGGAGATTGCGGGCGCGGCCGCGTCGGTGAACGCCGACGTTCTCTTGTTCGATCACGATCTCAGTCCTTCGCAGCAGCGCAATATCGAAAAAATCATCGAGCGGCGCGTGATCGACCGGACGCAACTGATCCTCGACATCTTCGCCCGGCACGCCCGAACGCGCGAAGGCCAGCTACAGGTGGAACTGGCGCAGTTGCACTACCTGCTGCCGCGGCTGGCCGGCCACGGCGTCGAGATGTCGCAACTCGGCGGCGGCATCGGCACGCGTGGTCCGGGTGAAACGAAGCTTGAAACCGATCGCCGGAAGATCGCGCGGCGGGTGCGCAACGTCGAGCAGCAGATCGAAAACGTGAAGCGGATTCGCGCGCAGCAGCGGCTGCGGCGCGAGTCGGCTCCGGTCGCGACCGTGGCACTGGTGGGCTACACGAATGCGGGAAAGTCGACGCTGTTTAACGCGCTCACAAAAGCAGGAGTGCTGTCGTCGCCGAAGATGTTTGCGACGCTCGATCCCACCATCCGCGGAGTGGACCTGCCTTCGAAGAGGAAGGTCTTGGTGTCGGATACGGTAGGATTCATCCGCAACCTGCCCCATACGCTGGTCTCCGCTTTTCGCGCGACCCTCGAGGAGGTGCAGCGGGCATCTCTGATCCTGCATGTCTCCGACGCGAGCAGCCGGCTCTCGGCCGAGCAGGACGCCCAGGTGGAAATCGTCCTGAGGGAACTGGAAGCAGAGAAGAAGCCGCGACTGCGCGTGATGAATAAAGTCGATCTGCTGGACGAGGAAGTGGCGCAAGCGCATCTCGCCGACAATGCACGGGATGGCTCGACGGCAGTCTACGTTTCCGCAGCCGAAGGCACCGGGCTCGACGCTCTTCTCAATCGCATTGACAAGATGATAGAAGAAGACCAGGTCAGCCGGGTAAAGCTGCGCGTGCCGCAGGGGGAAGGCAAGGCGCTGGCCATGCTCGAGGCGCGAGCGCGGATTTATTCTCGCGAGTACATCGACGGGGCAGTCGAACTGGAAGTGGAGGCGCCGGCCTCGGTGATAAGACGAGTTAAGGGATGGGCGGTCAAATCTCCTGCTTGAGCTATGTACCCAAATAGGGTACAATCGTACCCACTATGAGTACGATCTTAGCGCGCTCCGAAGTAGCTAGTCTATTTGGCCGAACCCGAAGTTCCCTCTTGGCCTTGCTATATGGCCATGCGGACGAGTCCTTTCATCTGCGGCAACTGGCACGGGCGATAGGGGGAGGTCATGGTGCCCTGCAACGTGAGCTAAGTCACCTTACGAAACTTGGTTTGATTGTACGATCCACCCGAGGCAATCAGGTTCTGTACCAGGCAAATTCTCAAAGTCCCGTCTTCTCGGAGATCAGAGGGCTGGTCACGAAGACGACGGGGGTTCACGATGCGATCCGATCTGCTCTGGCAGTCCTCGGCGCGAAAGTGGAAGTCGCATTTGTTTACGGCTCGGTAGCCCGCCAGCAGGAACGGGCGAATAGCGATGTCGATCTCATGGTGCTTGGCGAAGCAACGTTCGGCGAAGTCGTGTCGGCGTTGGCGCCCGCTCAGAACACGATTGGCCGTGAGATCAATCCTACGGTGTTTCCGGTCTCGGAATTTCGCTCCAAACTGAGGGCCGGCAATCACTTCCTGAAGTCGATCGTGAGTGAAAAGAATCTGTTTGTGATTGGGACGCGCAATGACCTTGCAAAGCTGGCTGCAAAATAGCTGGCTCGTGCAGCATGCGACCAGCGACCGGGAGATCGCCGATCTGCTGCGAATCTCGGATCGTGATCTTGCTGCGTGCCAGGTCAAGGGCCTGCCCGCGGACTGGCGTCTTGCCATCGCTTACAACTCAGCGCTCCAGGCAGCCACGGCGGCACTCGCCGCGGCGGGCTATCGGGCAACGCGGGACAATCATCACTACCGCGTTATTCAAGCACTGGAATTCACCGTTGCACCAGATCGAAAGCTCATTGACACCTTCGACGGTTTTCGCAAGAAGCGCAACTTGAGCAACTACGACGCAGCCGGCACCGTTTCTGAACGGGAGGCCGACGAGTTACTGCAACTTGCCCGGGGCCTCCGTCGAGACGTGGAAGTCTGGATTCGTCGAGCTCATCCCGAGCTAATCAAAACCAAGTAAGCCCAACAGGGGTTACACTGGCAGACGCCATTCTCCTTCCGGAGGCCAACGATGCTTGCACGCCGATCCGCAATGACTTGTTGTGCAGCAGTCGCACTGTTCTTTCCTGCCGTTGTACTGGCCAGCGACACCGTCCTTATTCACGGCCACATCTACACCGGCAATCCCAAGGCGCTGTGGGCGCAGGCGTTGGCCATCTCTGGAACCCGTATTGAAGCGGTCGGAACCGACGCGGAGATCCTGACTCACAAGCAGGCGCAGACGAAAGTCATCGATCTCGCAGGCCGGACGGTGATTCCGGGAATCTCCGATTCTCACCTCCACATGTGGTTTGGCGGGCTTGAACTTCACGGGCTGAATCTGTCGACGCCCGAGGGCACGATCACGCCCGACGATCCCGAAAAGTTCGTCGCGAAAATCAAAGCGCATGCCGCCGCCCACCTCAGCGACAGAGTACTGATTGTTCGGGCGGACTTCAGCACGACTCCGCCTTCCACGCCCACGCACGAGTTACTCGACCGCGCAGTTTCTGACCGGCCGGTCATCGTGCATCACACTGCGGAGCATGCGCTTCTGTTGAACGCCAAGGCGCTGGCGCTGGCCGGTATCACGGACCAGCCGGTCGCCGATCCGGCGGAAGAGAAGAACATCATTCGTGACGCCAGCGGACATCCCAGCGGGCTCCTGCTGGAGGCGGCCATGGCCATCGTGGAACGCGCGCTGCAGAACCAGTTTTCTCAGGAAGAAAAGCTTACGTTTCTGCGCGACGCCGCTCATCACCTGAACCAGTACGGCATTACCAGCGTGGTGAACGCGACAGGAAATCTGGCGGAGATCGAGCTCTATGCGGCCTTGCGCGACCGCGGCGAACTCACGGTACGCACGCGCACCTCGTTTGGCGCCGTAGCCGTGAACCATCATCTGACGCCGGAATTTCTGGCCGACCTCGAGAAAGCCCGCACTCTTTATCACGATGACTGGGTCTCGGCGAACCTGGTGAAATTCTTTTCGGACGGCGGTACCGGGCTGATCCCGCCGCTGACCTACGATCCCGCGGACTACAAGAAGCTTGTGGCCGAACTCGATAAGCGCGGATTCCAGATCATGACCCACACCTATCGCTACGATACCGCGCGCTTGGTGCTGGACGCTTACGAAGAAGCGGAACGGGTGAATGGACCGCGTGACCGGCGGCTGAGGTTGGAGCACGCGGATTTCCTGCTACCAGACGATCTTCCGCGTCTGGCCCGGCACTCCCTGATCGCCAGCATGCAGCCGAGCTTTTGCTGCAACGAATACGGATCAAACTACGATCCCAAAGAGCGGACCGTGAGCGACCGCTGGCAGAGCCTGGAAAAGAGCGGGGCGCGGCTGGCATTCGGCAGCGACTGGCCATGTATCTGGCCGCCGAATCCGTTCATCGCGATCCAGGAAGCGGTGACCCGGCAAATGTGGAAGCCGGCCAGCGGCAGCGATTTTCCCGGCGGCGTCTTCGACGGAGCGGGCCAGGCAGGGTACCTGGCCACCAAAGATGCCTACACTCCCGACGAGCGCCTCACAGTCGAGGAGGCCGTGAATGCCTATACGCAGGGTTCGGCCTATGCCAGATTTTCGGAGGATCGGCTAGGGACGCTCGAGGTGGGGAAAGAAGCGGACCTCGCCGTCCTTTCTCAGGACATCTTCTCGGTCAAGCCTGACGAGATTGCGAAGACCACGGTGCTAACGACCGTGGTCGCAGGGAAAATTGTTTTCGAGGGCAAATAGCGTTCGGTAGAAATTAAATGGGCCGGCAACCAAGAAGCGGTGACATTCCTTGGCTATCGGCCCATTCGATCCTGAATTGGATCGGAGGTGATACTTCCATGCTAATACTCTTTACTGCGAAGTCAAGGGGTATGTGCAGAAATCTGCGCGGCGGCGAGCTTTCAGCTCCGAACACTGCGTAACTCCATTGTTTCCATGCCGCTGCGGGTCGTCCCAAAAATGAGCGAAAGCCCTCCATCAAGCCGCCTAAAACGATCTTCTTGCGTTGACATGAAACTTCTCCGGACGTTAGACTTATCAGTTTTCATAGCCCTCATTTTCTCGGTCTATATCAGCACCACATGGATCAGACTCTTCACCAACTAGGCGAATTACTGCTCGGAGCGGTGCCGACAGTCATTCTGCTGGCCGTGCTTTACGCGCTCTATACGGCGATCGTGCACAAGCCGTTGCAGCGCGTCCTCGCCGAGCGGCGCAGCAAGACCGAGGGTGCAGTGGAGAAATCGAAGGCCGATATCTCTGCCGCTGAGGCGCGTACGTCGGAGTATGAGCAGAAGCTGCGGGAGGCGCGTGCCACGGTGTTTCGCGCGCAGGAAGCGCGGCGGCAGGCTGCGCTACAGGCGCGGAGCAGCGCGCTGAACGAGGCGCGGACCAAAGCCCAGGCGCAGGTACAGGCCGCGAAGGCGGATATCGAAACGGATCGGGCAGCGGCGGAAAAGGGATTGCAGGGCGAAGCGGCCGCACTCGCGCAGGAAATTGTGCGGCGCGTGCTGCAGCCGGCGGGAGCGGGGCGCTGATGAAATCGGGCACATTGCGGATCGGGATGCTGGCCCTGCTGCTCAGCTGCGGAGCGATGGTCTCCGTCCGGGCGCAGGAGTCGAAGCCCGCACCCGAGCCGTCTGGCAGCGAAGCGCAGCGCACCACGCCGGGCCGGGAACTGGCGCATGGGAGTAAGGAAGGCGCAGGCGTCGAGAAAGATGAGATGGAGGAGTTCAAGCACTCCGCCTCGGTCCAGCTCATTTCCCGGCTTACCCACTTGAATCTGCAGCAGTCGTACTGGCTGAGTGTGGTGCTGAATTTCGCAGTGATCGCCGGCGTCATTATCTGGGCCGGACGCAAGTTTCTCCCGGGAATCTTCCGCGACCGTACCGCCGCGATTCAGAAGGCGATGCAGGAAGCCCAGATGGCCAGCGAAGAGGCGCGCCGCAAGCTGGCCGACATCGAATCGCGATTGCAGAAGCTCGACGTGGAAATCGGCATGATGCGCAATGCCGCCGAGCACGAAGCCGCGGGCGAGGAAGCGCGCATCCAGGCCGCCGCGGAAGAAGACGCGCGCAAGATTGTCGTGTCGGCCGAGCAGGAGATTGCTGCTGCCGCGAAAGCCGCCCGCAGGCAACTGACGGCGCACGCCGCCGACCTTGCAGTCGGGCTGGCGCAGAAGCAGATTCATGTCGATGCCGCCACCGATCAGGCTCTCGTGCGCAATTTCGCCGGGCAGTTGGGATCGGCATCCGAAAATTCGGGAAAGGACGGGAACTAGATCGTGGCTTCTGTCGCCAGCACGTATGCCCGGGCTTTCGCCGATGTGGTTTTCAGCGCGCATCTGGATGCGGCGCGAGCGCTCGGTGGATTGCGGCAGATTGTTGAACTGGTTGGCGAGAACGTGGATTTGCGGCGGGTCTGGGAAAATCCCGCGGTTCCCGCCGATCAGAAGCGGAAGTTGCTGGACGCCATCGCGAAGCGGGGCGGCATCGACCGGCAGGTGCGCAACCTGGTGGCTGTGCTGATCGATCACCGGCGCCTGGCGTTTCTGCCGAGGATTGTCGATCAACTGGCCAAGGAACTCGACGCGCGGATGGGATTCGCAGAGGCTCAGATTTCCAGCGCCCGTGAGTTGGGCGAGACTGAAAAGCGTTCGCTCGAAGCGCAGATCGAGAAGACGACGGGCAAGAAAGTCCGCGCGAGTTATGGATTGGATGCGTCCCTGCTGGGCGGCGCAGTGATCCGCGTCGGCAGTACGATTTACGACGGTTCGGTGAAGGGGCAGTTGGAAAAGATTAAAGAAGCTATTAGCTCTTAGCCTTTAGCTTTTAGCTTGAATCCCAATGGGAGGAGAGCGGAGCCGAAGCAAAGAGAATCGAGACGGAGCTAACAGCTGAAGGCTAAGAGCTGATTCTATGGCGCAGATTAAAGCAGACGAAATCACAAAACTGATCCGCGAGCAGATCGAGAACTACGAATCGCAGATCTCCGTGGACGAGACCGGCACCGTCATCACGCTGGGCGACGGCATCGCGCGTGTGTATGGACTCGACAAGGTCATGGCCGGCGAACTCCTGGCTTTCCCGCACGGCGTGGCCGGCATCGCCATGAACCTGGAAGAAGACCAGGTCGGCGTCGTGCTGCTCGGCGAATTTACCGAGATCAAAGAAGGCGACGAGGTCAAGCGCACGGGCCGCATCATGAGCGTGCCGGTGGGCGACGCCATGATTGGGCGCGTCGTGAACTCGCTCGGCCAGCCGATCGACGACAAGGGGCCCATCTCGACCGATAAGTTCATCGCGCTCGAACGAATTGCCCCGGGCGTGATTGACCGTCAGCCGGTGCGCGAGCCGATGGCGACGGGATTGAAGGCCATCGATAGCATGATTCCGATCGGCCGCGGCCAGCGCGAGTTGATCATCGGCGATCGCCAGACGGGCAAGACCGCCGTCGCGCTCGACACCATCATCAACAGCAAGGGCAACGATCTCATCTGCATTTACAACGCGATCGGTCAGAAGCGGTCATCGATTGCGCAGGTCGTCAAGATTCTGGAAGACGCTGGCGCGATGGAATACACCATCGTCGTCGCGGCGTCAGCGTCTGAGCCGGCTCCAATGCAGTACATCTCGCCCTATGCGGCATGCGCGATGGGCGAATATTTCCGCGACACCAAGCGGCACGCGCTGGTGATCTACGACGATTTGTCGAAGCACGCGGCGTCATATCGCGAAATCTCGTTGCTGCTGCGGCGTCCGCCGGGACGCGAGGCGTATCCCGGAGACGTGTTCTATCTTCACTCGCGGTTGCTGGAGCGCGCGGCCAAGCTGAGCGATAAGAATGGTGGCGGATCGCTGACGGCACTGCCGGTGATTGAAACCCAGGCGGGCGACGTTTCGGCGTACATTCCGACCAACGTCATCTCGATTACCGACGGCCAGATCTATCTGGAAACCGATTTGTTCAACCAGGGCGTACGTCCGGCGGTGAACGTGGGACTCTCGGTCAGCCGCGTCGGCGGCAGCGCGCAGATTAAGGCCATGCGCCAGGTCGCGGGTACTCTTAAACTGGAACTCGCTCAGTACCGGGAACTAGCCGCATTCGCACAGTTCGGCAGCGATCTCGACAAAGCAACGCAAGCGCAGTTGAATCGCGGGCAACGACTGGTGGAACTGTTGAAGCAGAACCAGTTCTCTCCGCTGCCGTTCTCGAAGCAGATTCTAATCATCATGGCGGGCACCGCCGGCTTTTTGGATGACATGCCGGTGGCGCAGGTGCGCGAGTTCGAAGCGGAACTTTATAAGTATGTGGAATCGACCAATCCCGGTCTGCTACGCGCGATCATGGAGAAGAAGATTCTCGATGACGCATTGAAAGGGCAGTTGCAGGGCGTGATTAAGGAAGCGAAGCAGCAGTTTGTGGCGTCGCGGGAAGCGGTAGCGAAGTGAGCGTTTAGCTCTTGGCCTTTAGCTCATAGCTTGAGGCGGGGCGTCAGAGTGACAAGCTAAAGACTAAGAGCTAGTAGCTGGTTTTAAATGGCCAATATTCTCGATATTCGTCGGCGCATTCGCAGCGTGATCAACACGCGGCAGATCACCAAGGCCATGAAGATGGTCTCGGCAGCGAAGTTGCGCCGGGCGCAGGAACGCGCGCTGGCCGCGCGTCCGTATGCGCAGATGCTGACGAATGTACTGAAGTCGCTGGTGGCGCGCGCCGAGATCTACGATCCCGAGACGGGCGTGGCGAAGCATCCTCTGCTGGCGCAGCGTGAAGAGAAGAACATCCTCCTGATCGTCGTGACCGGCGACAAAGGACTGGCGGGCGCCTTCAACGCCAACATCACCAAGGCCGCGTTGCGATTCTTGGATTCGAAGGCCGGCAAGAATATCGACATTGAAGCCGTGGGCCGCAAAGGGCGCGACTTCTTGCGGCGGCGGTACCCGGCGGCGAAAGTGCAAACGCAAAGCCTGGCAGAGCTTGCAGAGTCTGTTGAGGCCGAGCAAGAAGCCACTGAGCGGGCAGGGGCAACGCAGATCGCCGGCGAGCATGTCGGCGTTCTCGGCAAGGTTGAATTCTCCCAGGCGGGGGCGCTGGCGGAAAGCGTCATCCGGCGCTATTGCCGCGAAGAGATCGATTCGGTCTACGTGGTCTTCAACGAATTCAAATCGGTGATTGCGCAGCGGCTGATCGTGGAGCAGATTCTTCCCATCGAGCAGATTGGCGAGCAGGCAGTGCGGCTGGCCGAGGAGATGACGGAGGAAGAGAAGAAGAAAGCCAAAGAGGCTGCGGTCAGCGCCGGAGTTGGGTTGCGTGCGACCGAAGGCGGCGAGGCCGCGGGATCGGAATTCGGCACCTCGCAGGTCGATTACATTTACGAGCAGCCGCCGGAAGCGCTGTTCCGCGCGCTCTTGCCGAAGTACGTGAGCATCCAGATTTTCCGTGCACTGCTGGAGTCGGTGGCGGCCGAGCACGCGGCCCGCATGACCGCCATGGACTCGGCCACCAGCAACGCGACCGACATGATCGATTCGCTGACGCTCGTGATGAACCGCGCGCGTCAGGCGAAGATCACGAAAGAGATCATCGAGATCGTCAGCGGCGCGGCGGCAATGTGAGAAGAAGCTATTAGCCTTTAGCTCTTAGCTTCTCTGAAAAATTTAAGCGGGTGTGCTCGGGATGTTGTTGGCACCAATGACAAACAACATCCGCGGTACCGCGTAGAGCCGTGAGATTGAGCTAAAAGCTAACAGCTAAGAGCTGAGGTTTTATGCCACAAAACGTAGGACACGTCATTCAAATCGCGGGCCCGGCGGTGGACTTACAGTTCGCCGAGGGAAAGCTGCCCCCGATCTATCAGGCCGTCGAGGTGGTCAGCGACGGCTTCACTGTGCCCAGCCCGATCAAAGTCATTCTCGAGGTGCAACAGCATCTGGGTGAAGGACGCGTGCGCTGCGTGGCCATGCAGCCGACTGACGGCATGGTGCGCGGCATGAAGGCCATCGACCAGGGCGGGCCGATTTCGGTGCCCGTGGGCCGCGGCACGCTGGGGCGCGTCATGAATGTGATCGGCGAGCCGGTCGATCAGCTTGGCCCGATCGAATACAAAGAGAGAATGCCGATTCACCGTCTCGCACCGGCGTTCGACGAGCAGGCGACGAGCGCGGAAATGTTCGAGACCGGCGTCAAGGTCATCGACCTCATCCAGCCGTTCCTGAAGGGCGGCAAGATCGGATTGTTCGGCGGCGCGGGCGTGGGCAAGACCGTCGTCATCATGGAATTGATCAACAACGTGGCCAAGAACCACGGCGGCTTCTCAGTGTTTGCCGGCGTTGGCGAGCGGACGCGCGAAGGCAACGACTTGTGGCTGGAAATGTCGGAGTCGGGCGTCATCAAGCCGGGCAAGCCGGCGGAGTCGAAGGCCGCACTGATTTATGGACAGATGACGGAGCCTCCAGGCGCGCGTCTGCGCGTGGCGCTGACGGGGTTAACGGTCGCGGAATATTTCCGTGACGCCGAGGGCGCCGACACTCTGCTCTTCATCGACAACATTTTCCGTTTCACACAGGCCGGCTCCGAAGTATCGGCGCTGCTGGGCCGCATGCCCAGCGCCGTCGGCTACCAGCCCAACCTGGCGACGGAGATGGGCGAATTGCAGGAGCGCATCACTTCAACGAAGAAAGGTTCCGTCACGTCTGTGCAGGCGATTTACGTGCCTGCCGACGACTTGACCGATCCAGCTCCGGCGACGACCTTCGCTCACCTGGACGCGACTACGGTGCTGTCGCGTGCGTTGACCGAAATCGGAATTTATCCGGCTGTCGATCCGCTGGCTTCGACCTCGCGCATTCTCGATCCGCGCATCGTCGGGCAGGAACACTACGACGTGGCACAGATGGTGAAGAAGACGCTGCAGACCTACAAAGATCTGCAGGACATTATCGCCATTCTCGGCATCGACGAACTGAGCGAGGATCAGAAGCTCACCGTCGCGCGGGCCCGCAAGATTCAGCGCTTCCTTTCGCAGCCGTTCCACGTCGCCGAACAGTTCACGGGCGCGCAAGGACGCTACGTGAAGATTGCCGACACGGTGAAAGGCTTTAAAGCGATCGTGGAAGGCAAGTACGACGACATCCCCGAGCAGGCGTTCTACATGAAGGGGCCGATCGAGGAAGTGCTGGCAGCGGCAGAGAAGATGAAGGCAGCAGCGTAAGAGCGGGCGTCGGACCTCAGGCGTCAGACCTCGGGGTGGGTGTGCTGAGGTCCAAGGTCTGAGGTCCGACACCAGATTCAAATGGCAGATACTTTCCAACTCGAGATCGTCACGCCGGAAAAGAAAGTGGTCGACACGGCGGCGGAGGAGATCCAGATTCCCGGGAAGAACGGGTATCTGGGCATTCTGCCGGGTCATGCGCCGCTGATCACGGAACTTTCGGTGGGCGAGATTACGTTCCGCGAAAGCTCCAGCTCAAACGACCAGCGCCTGGCTGTGGCCTGGGGATTCGCGGAAATATTGCCGAATAAAGTCACGATTCTCGCCGAGACGGCGGAACGCCCCTCGGAAATTGATATTGAGCGAGCGCGCAAAGCTAAAGAACGTGCCGAACAGCGCCTGGCCAGCGGCGATACTACGGTGGATGTTGATCGCGCCCTCGACGCGCTGCAGCGGGCCCAGTCCCGGATCGACGTCGCATCCGGGAAGTAATTCCCCCTAGCGATTAGCAATTGGCACTTAGCACTTAGCATTTGGCCAATAGGCCGCTCCCTTCGCCGTCGGCGTTCTTCGCCTCCTTCCCTATACAATTGCGTCGCATCGAGGAGAGAGCTTATGAAATTTCACTCCGCACTCATGTTTTTCTGTTTGTCAGCGGCGTCCACTTTGGCGGCGCAACAGGCGAAGCCGGCCGCTCCGCCACCGCAAATGCCTCCGTCGGCGCTGATCACGCCGGAAGTGCACTCCGACAACAGTGTCACCTTCAGGTTTCGCGCTCCCAACGCGCAGGAGGTATCGCTCCGGCGCGAAGGTGCCGATCCGTTGCCGATGCAGAAGGACGATTCGGGCACTTGGACCGTGAACACTCCGCCTCTGCCGCCGGGCTACTACGGATATTCCATCGTCGTCGACGGCGCTCGCTCGATTGATCCCTACAATTCGCTGCTCAAGCCCAACCTGCTCTCGACCGAGAGCATGGTCCATGTGCAGGGGCCACCGTCGCTGCCGTGGGAGTTGAACGACGTGCCGCACGGCGAAGTTCACCATCATTTCTATCGCTCGGCGGTGGCGAATGATGACCGCGACTTCTACGTTTACACTCCTCCAGGTTACGATCCCGGCGCAAGAAAGACGTACCCGGTTCTGTATCTGCTGCACGGCTACAGTGACGATGCGAGTGGCTGGACAGCCGTGGGTCGCGCGAACGTGATCCTCGACAACTTGATCGCGCAGGGCAAGGCCAAGCCCATGATCGTCGTGATGCCGCTGGGCTACGGCACCATGGAGATGATTCGTGTCGGTTGGGGAGGCATCTTTAACCATCCTGAAGTGCGCGAGCAGAATCTCTCGAAGTTCCGTGAGGCTTTGCTGACGGAAGTCGTGCCCAAGGTTGAGAGCGAATATCGCGCCGAGAAAGACCGCAACTCGCGTGCGATCGCCGGGCTGTCGATGGGCGGATCAGAGTCGCTGCTCACCGGGCTGAACAATCTCGACAAGTTCGCATGGATCGGCGCATTTAGTGCAGGCGGCTTGCCCGAGCCGTTTGATAAGGATTTTCCTGCGCTCGATGCTAAGGCGAACCAGCAACTAAAGGTGTTGTGGGTTGCGTGCGGCACTGAGGATCGTCTGATTAAGGTGAACCGTGACCTGCGGGAGTGGTTGAAGACCAAGGGCGTCCAACACACTGACATCGAAACGCCGGGAATGCATACGTGGATGGTGTGGCGGCGGAATCTGGCGGAGTTTGCGGGGCTGCTGTTTCGGTAGGCTGCTATTTCGGTAGTATGACGCGCCCGAGGTCGGGCAACGCTAGGAACCAGGCTTCGGACTCGGGTTAGTTGTTTTTCTCGCCGGGTGTACGCGGAAAGCAAAAGGCTTTGAATAGATCCTTTCCGTCAGAACCGAGTTCTTCTCGTCGGAGAGCGGGACAACCTTATGAGTATTCAGGTCATTTGGTGAGTACATCGCACTAATCCGGTACATCCCGGCGTACTCCACGGCACACTCACGATATTGGTCGGTGAAACCTACGAAGTCTCCCGGTGGAAGACGAACGAAGTCTTCCTTAAGAATCTGTTCGGGAGATCGGGTGTCTGGGAAGACACCTCGATCCGCAGTTCCACCGCATCTCAGTTTCGGCGGCCGTCCTCTGAGCTGTTTGACGGATATGAAGAAGCCAGCGATGCCTCCGCCCGCATCGTCCCACGATTTTGCTATGTATATTGCGGGGCCTCCCTGGTTCACGAGGACGACTCGAAACTTTATCGGTTCTCCCTCAACGTAGTCTTTCTTGTCGGTGGTTATCTCGACCTTGACCTGCAGTTCTTTGGGCTTAACGGTCTTCGCCTCCTGCGATGCAGACGCCAAAGCCGCGAGCATCGTGACCACGAGTGCAAAATGTCTGGTCCGAGTCACGGCACGTTGACCTTTTCCCGGCTCTCCGCCGGCACGTAATTCACCGCCGCCGTCCGCTCCAGCTTGTCCCACGCGAACTTGCGGCCTTCCAGCGCGCGCTTCAGCGTCTTGAATAGAACAATCGAGAACAACTGCCGGTAAGCGAAGCGCTGCAGCCAGACCTGGCTGAGCAGCCACGGATCTTCTTTGTCATCGGGACGGCGGCGTTCGAGGGCAAATGCAATTGCCGACGCGAAGAAATCGATCACCAGGAACGCAAAGAAGAACGCCACGAGCTTGTGAAAGCTTGCCGGGTCAGTCGAATCCGGATGGAAGTGTTTCTGGATTAAGTACCAGACCGTGCCCACGACAAACATGATGTCAATGAGTGGCGATACCAGAGGCAGCAGAATCTGGAAGATGACGATGTTCGGCAGCGCGACCCACCCCAGCGCTCCTTTGCGTGCGACCACGCTGCGGTGCTTATACACCGCTTGCAGAATTCCGAACGACCAGCGAAAACGCTGGCGCATCAGGCCATTCGGGTTTGTCGGAGCTTCGGTGTAAGCGAGCGCCATGTCTTCGTATTCAACGCGATATCCGCGGCGCAGTAGAGCCATGGTGAGGTCGGCGTCTTCGGCCACGGTATCGATGTGGTAGCCCCCAGCCTCTCGTACCGCCGAGACGCGCCAGGCTCCAATCGCGCCGGGCACCACGCTAACCGCGCCCAGAACGTCGAGAGCGCGGCGCTCGAAGTTCTGGCTGGTGATGTACTCCAGCGCCTGCCATCGCGTCCAGAGGTTCACGCGGTTGCCGACTTTGGCGTTTCCCGCGATGGCGCCGACTTTGGGATTGATAAAGTGCGGTACGAGACGTGAGATCGCATCAGGCGCGATGATCGTGTCGGCATCGATGCCGACGAAAAGCTCCGCCTCCCCAATGTGCTCGATCCCGAAGTTGAGAGCCTCCGCCTTGCCCGAGTTCTTCTTGCCCAGTATGAGAACCTTGCCCGCAGCGGCTTCCGCTTTAAAAGCGTTACGCGCGACCTCGAGCGTGCGGTCTTTCGAACCGTCGTCAATCACGATGACCCGAATGTTTGGATAATTTGAGTTCAGCGCCGCCCGTATGGTGCGCTCGATTACTTTTTCTTCGTTGTAGGCAGGAATCAGCACCGCGACCTTCGGCCGGTAAGAAGCCACCTCGGCGGGCTTCCCAAAGATCTTTTCGTGCAGGCGGTCGTAAACCGCGGCCGCTCCGATGAAGAGCAGTCGTCCGGTCATCAACAGGTCGCCGATGAGAAAGATCCACGTGATGCCGACGATCCCGGCGTCGAACAGCCAGAAACCGAACCGGTCCAGTCGGGCGTACCAAAGGTCTCGGCCCAGCAAAGGCGCCATGACGTCGGCCTTCTGCTTGCCCAGCAGTTCGTAGACCGGGGCGATATCGTATCCGCGGGCGCGAATGCCGTCGATGATCATAGGCAATGCGCGCACCGTCTCCGAGCGATCTCCGCCACCGTCGTGCAGCAACACAATGTTGCCGCAGCGCAGATCGTCTACCCGGCAAGGAGGCAGGTGCGACAGTACGTAATCCGTGATCTGTTCGGCCGTGCGCCGGGGGTTCTCGTTCCAGTCATTCGGGTCGATCCGGTTGCCGACGGTGATGTAGCCCATCTCCTGCGGTATCTCGAGCGGGCGGACCTGATCGGCGGTGTCGGGCTCTTCGTCCACTGCGTAGGGCGGCCGCATCAGCGTGGTGCGCACTCCGATGAGGCTGGCGAAGAGTCTCTCGGTCAGATTCAACTCCGCCTTAATCAACGGCGTCGACATGTTGGTGACGTCGGGGTGCGTAAAAGTGTGGTTCCCGATCGTGTTGCCCTCTTTGTAGATCCGCTTTGCGATGCCCGAAAATTTGTCGGTCTGAATGCCGATCAGAAAAAATGTAGCAGTCGCGTGCTTGTTCTTGATCACGTCGAGAATCTTCGGAGTCCACTCGGGGTCGGGACCGTCGTCAAACGTGATCGCGATCTTGTTTGGACTGTAACCATAGCGTCCGACGCGGTAAGGCTCGGGCAAGGCCTGGAAGACCTCGTCGTCAATCATCTTGCTGTTGGCGTCGACGCTTATGTCGCGTACGCCATGGGCGGGCTTGTCCTCAATGCGGAGGATTTCTCCCTGTCCCTCCATGTCGACGTCGGCGCCCGGGGGCACGTCGCGCAATTTGTCGGGTGCGCCCGCGTCGCCGGGTACGTCCCAGACCTTCCAGAGAGATCGATCTTCGCTGCCCAGGCGCCAGAGTGCGAATGTCCGGATGCCAAACGTGTGCGCCAACCGCATGTGATTCAGCGCCGTGACCGCATCGACAAACCAGATGTCATGGCGCAGGTTGCGTTCGTCGAGATAACTGAAGTGAGGATTCATCGCGTCATCATCAAAATTGACGTCCTCGTCGGAATCCCGCGCTGCCAGCCATGCCTCCTGCACGCTGACGGTGCTGTCGTGGACGTCCGCGGGCAATTTCCCCTTCTTGGGCTTCTGCACCCAGTCGTATCCATAATTGGCAATGGCGCAGATGATTTTTTCTTTCGGGATGACGCTGCTGGCGTACTTCAGATTCTGGTCAAACCAGTCTTGCGAAGCCACCGGGCCGGACGCCGCCCCGGGATAATGCTCGTCGTAAATCATCAGCACGACGCCGTCGGCGGCTGCCGCGATCGAACGGTAGTCATATTCATCATTGTGCGGCGGCACCGCTACGTATAACTTCATGCTGTGGGCGTGTAAATCTCCCGACAACTCCTGCAGCAGCGCGACGTAGCCGGGTTGGCCGCTGGGAGGGAAGGCCTCAAGATCGACTAACAGCCCGCGAAAGCGGCCCGACGCCAGGAACTGGCCGGCTTGCTTGCGGAAAAGGGAACGTGCTTCGGGATTGTTCAGGAAGTCCGCAACGTCAACCCAGTTGGCGCCGTCGGAATTGTTCACCATGGGGAAGACCTCCATGGTGGGGTCGTCATTCTTCAGGAATGGCATGACCCGATCGTCGACGGATCGCACCGTGTTGTCCTGCACTACGTTGAAGTATTTATTGGTCTGGTCGTCAACCCCCTGGATGCGGCCGTCAGGCGTAAGGACGTGCAGCCAGTCGGGATAGAGGATATCGATCTGGTGGGCATAGTCGCGCAGCGAGGAGAAACTGGCCGCGTCCCAGGGAACATAGAAGGCGGCGCGAATTCCTTCCTCCTGGTTCAGTTTGACCTGCGATGCCGCCAGCTTCGATTTCCGGTGCGAGCGGGCCGCCGCCCTTTTGAGGCGATCGTGAGCCTTCTCCTTTTCAGTCTCCTTGAGCGCCTTGAACGCGCGCTTTTGCGGGGAGAAGAGGAGTTCCGGCAGAGGCTCATCCCGCAGGGCAGTGTAGACGAAGAAAATGATCAATGCTGAAACTACGACTGCCGTGGCGTCAAGCAGACGGCGCAGGCGTTTCCACCGGGCGCGGCGCGGATCATAAAAAACTGGTTCTGCCATGAGGGACGAAGTTCATCGTATGCTGCGGAGGGCACACGGTCAATTCTCGGTTGGGCACAGGGTGAGTAACTTCTCGATCCGTAAGATGCGCTTTCAGGGCGCTGAGATAGCTGCAAACGCGCTATCATTCGCAGCGTGCAAGATCTAGAGCGGTCGGGGACGGAGCCAAAGACGGCGCGGTTCTTCCTGTGGGCCAGTCTGGCGGCGCTCGGCCTGCGCTTGCTGCTGGTATGGCGATTCCCAGGCGTGGTCGATGATTCCCGGCTCTATGCCGACATCGCCAGGAATTGGCTGCATCACGGCGCCTACGGGATCACGAACTCGGGCGCGATCATGCCCACACTCTCGCGGTTGCCCGGATACCCGGCGTTTCTGGCTGCCATCTTCGCAGTCTTCGGAGACGACAACTACCGCGCCGTCCTGCTGGTGCAGGTGCTGTTCGACCTGGCGACCTGTTTTCTGATTGCCGACATGGCGCGGAGGCTTCTCTCCGAACGCGCGGCCAAAGCTGCATTCCTGCTGGCTGCTCTCTGTCCTTTTCTCGCCAACTACGCAGCCGCTGCTCTTACTGAAACGCTGGAGATCTTCTTTACCGTCCTCGCGCTGGACTTGGTCTTGCGCGGGCTGGGAGTTGGCGAGTCCCCACCAACGTCGCCCCTGCTCTGGCTGGGCTGCGGATTCTCCGTCGGTGCTGCGATCCTGCTGCGTCCGGATGGCGGCATCCTGCTCGGGGCGGTGGGTGGATACCTGGTGTGGCTGCTGTTCAGAAGCCTTCGCCCGGAGAAGGTGTCGACGAGCCCTGGGAATCGCCTGACCTCGCGGACCGTCATCCTTGCTGGCGTCTTGGTCGCCACCGGGGCGCTCGCACCCTTGATTCCGTGGACCTTGCGAAACCTGCATACCCTGCACCGCTTTCAGCCCCTGGCCCCGCGCTACGCCACGGACTCCGACGAGCCCGTAATGACCGGCTTCAACCGTTGGGTCAAGACCTGGATGGCGGACTACGTTTCAGTGCAGGAGCTTTACTGGCCGGTGCCGGGATCGGACATCGATATCACGCGGCTGCCCAACCGGGCTTTTGATTCTCTCGATCAGCGAAACCGGACCAGCCAGCTCTTCTCCGACTACAACGGCAGCCACGACATGAGCCCGGAACTCGACGCACGCTTCGCCGCCCTGGCTGCAGAACGGATTCAGGCCGCACCTCTTCGCTATTACGTGGGATTGCCCGCGCTTCGCATCGCCGACATGTGGCTGCGTCCCCGCACCGAACTGTTTCCTTCGGACCCGCGCTGGTGGGAGTTCAACGACGACGCACGCTGGCTTACGGTCAGTCTCGCGTTCGGCCTGATCAATCTGGCCTATGTCGCCACCGGCGCAGCAGGACTGATTCGCAGCCGCAAATTTTTCGGCATTGGTCTATGCGTTTTGTTTCTGGCGCTGCGCTCACTTTTCCTGGGCACGCTCGAAAATCCTGAGCCCCGGTACACCCTGGAATGCTATCCCGTAGTCATAATCCTTGCTGCGGCCTGTTTTCATCGGAGTGCATAAACTTCCACTTTTGGTAGGTTACGTGTGAGACGACATACTTAAAACGTTTCACAAAGCCAGAATCGCTGCAAATTCTGCTTGAACATTTTGGCCTCGAAGTTGCACAATAGCGCCCCATCAGGCTTCCCCAGGGTCTCGACAGTCTCTGTTCCTGGGCACAACGTAATCGGAATGCGCCGCCTTTTTGCGGCCAAGGGGGTTTTCCATGCGTTCTCGCTCATTGGTGGTCTGCATTGTTACTTTCGTCGCACTCAGTGCGCTGGCGTTCTCACAGTCCGCTACCAGTTCTCTGCGCGGCACGATTACTGACCCAAAGGGAGCGGTCGTCCAAGGCGGGACAGTGACTCTGGTCAACGCCTCCACCGGTTACTCCCGAAGCACCAAATCCGGGAACGACGGGGCGTATCAGTTCCTTGAAGTCCCACCGGCAACCTACGCGGTGACGGTAACGGTGGCCGGGTTCGCCACCATCCGGCAGGATCGAGTTACCCTGCAGGTTGCCCAGCCCGCCACGCTCGATATCGTGATGCAGGTCAAGGGCACGACTGAGGTCGTCGAGGTGACCAGCGAGGCGCCGTTGGTCAACACCACGGATGCAACCCAGGGAGCCGTGTTCAACAGCACGCAACTGACGAGCCTTCCTTCCGAAGGCCGCGACCCGGTGAGCATTCTGAGTCTTCAAGCGGGCGTTACTTATCTTGGAGGCAACACGAACTTCAATGGCAATAAGCCGAATCAGACCGAAGACAGCCGCGGCGGCGCGGTCGCCGGCGCCCGGAGTGACCAGACCAACGTGACCGTCGACGGCCTGGACAACAACGACCAGCTACAGGGCTATGCGTTTCAGGGCGCGCTGAGAATTCCCCTGGACTCCATCCAGGAGTTCCGCGTCACCACGACCAACTCCAATGCCGATTCCGGCCGTTCCTCTGGCGCGCAGGTCAACATGGTGACCAAGAGTGGCACCAACGGTTTTCATGGCACGCTTTACGAGTACAACCGCTCTAACATCGGGCAAGCCAACGATTGGTTTAACGAACAGGCTGAAGTCGCGGCAGGTCTACCCAACAAGCCCGGCGTGTTGCACAGAAATACTTTTGGCGCCTGGGTCGGCGGCCCGATCAAGAAAGACAAGCTCTTTTTCTTTGGAGGTTTTGAAGGTCAACGGACCAACGAAGCCGTACAGACGACCCACGTGGTTCCCAGCGCGAATCTGCGCCTGGGCATTATGCAATATCCCTGCGGTTCGGACCCGCTTTGTGTGCCGGGAAGTAACGCTAACTACAGCGTTGATGCCAACGGGATAGCGACCCTAACGCCGGCCGGTTTGGCCAGTCTTGATCAACAATGTGCATTAGCAATCAATGGCAGCACGTGCAATTGGACCACCGCTGGATTTCCTCACGACGGCGGCGCTGACCCTTATGTCGCCAACGTAGAAAATTCCAACCCCACCGCGATCTTCACGAAGTACCCCATGCCGAACACCGATTCCGTCGGGGATGGCCTCGACTACCGCGGCTTCACGTTTGCCGCTCCCTCACCCACGAAGAATTACACTTACATCCTGAAGTTGGACTACAAACTCACGCAGAACGGCAACCACAGTTTGTTCGTGAAAGGCGACCTGCAGAACTGGCGTAACAGTTCGGCCCCGCAATTCCCCGGCCTACCGGCGAACGACTTCTTGACCAATAACAGCAAAGGAATCTTCGTCGGATACACCGCCCTGATTCGCAGCAACCTGATCAACAACTTGCGATACGGGCTGGTTCGTCAGGGCCTCGGTGACACCGGCCTCGGAGTCTCCGATTACAACTTCTTCCGCGGGATGGCCAACTTCCAGGGCGCCGGCTTCACGTCGTCGGAATTGACCAACGTACCCGTCCACAACATTGTCGACGATGTGAGCTGGACCAGGGGCAAGCACACGCTTCAGTTCGGCGGCAATTTGCGGATCATCACCAACAACCGTACCGGAAACGGATCGAACTTCTCGAATGCGTTTACCAATGTCTTCTGGCTCGACAAGTCGGCAATCGCAAACCAAAGCGTAGCCGGAAATCCGCGACTCGATCCGGCGGCCGGCGGGTATCCGGCGGTGGATCCTTCCTTTGGTGTGAACTATGATTTCGCAACCGCCGCAGTGGCCGGCCTGCTCACGGAAACCAACAAGGTCTACAACCAGGACAAGACGGGCCATTTCTTCGCCCCGGGCGAGCTCATCACCCGCAATTTCAGAGCCCACGAAACCGAGTTCTATCTCCAGGACAGCTGGCGCGTCACTCCGAATCTGGTGCTAACCGGAGGCGCACGGTATTCGCTACTGCAACCGCCATTTGAAATGAACGGCAATCAAGTCGCGCCCAGTATCAGCCTCAACAGCTGGTTTAACCAGCGTGGCCAAGCCATGCGTCAGGGGAACACTCTCTACTCGGGAACCCCCGGAGGCCTGGTGCAAATGGCCCTGGGAGGGCAGGGGAATGGAAAGCAGCCGTATTGGGCGTGGGACTACAAGAACATCGCTCCGCGCCTTGCCTTTGCCTACTCTCCGCACGCCGACAGCGGATTCCTGCACAAACTGTTCGGCAGCGCGGGAAAGAGTTCGATCCGGGGCGGCTACGGAATTTATTACGACCACTTCGGGGAGGGCATCGTAAACAGTTTCGACAAGAACGGGTCATTCGGTCTGACCACGGCGCTCGATAATCCCGCTGGTTCCCAGGATGTGAACTGCACTCCGCGCTTGACTAGTCTTTACACTCTGCCCTCGGCGAGCGGTACGTTCTGCGGCCAGACGGTCGTTGGCCCTCCGCCGGCGCAGTTTCCGGGGCTGGTCACTCCGCCGACCCTCTTTAACCCCGGGTCTTTCTCCATTTATTGGGGCCTCGACGACAAGCTGAAGACCCCCTACTCGCACGTGTTCGACCTGTCGATTACCCGAGACCTGGGCAAGAATTTTGTGGTGGAGGCTTCGTACATCGGTCGCCTCGCCCATCACTTACTGCAGGAAGAAGATTTGGCCATGCCTCTGGACGTCGTCGATCCAGGATCCAAGACGGACTACTTCACTGCGGCAACGATGTTGACGAAGGCGGCCAACGCCGGCACCGACATCAGCCAGATGGCTCCGATTCCCTACTGGGAAAACCTGTTCCCGGGCGCGGCTGGGCAGGTTGGTTTCGGCCCCCCGGGAGGCACTGCCAGCAGCAATAACTCGGGCTGTGCCCCGGGTGTCAACTTTAATACAACCACTTATACCGCCACTCAGGCGATGTACGACATGTTCTCCTGCTTTGCGGGCAACGAGACCACGGGACTATTTGTTGCCGATCTTAACTGTTTGCCGGCATGTTCGCAGTTGCCCGGGCAGTCGGCTGCGCAGCCCTTCAATTACTGGGACGATCAGTTCTCGTCCCTCTACGCGTGGCGCAGCATCGGCAATAGCGCGTACAACGGCCTCCAACTCACCCTTCGTCACACCATGAGTTCCGGCCTGCAGTTCGACTTCAACTACACCTTCTCCAAATCCATTGACATCGGCTCCAACGCCGAGCGCATCAACGAGTTTGAAGGGAGCGGATTCGCCAGCCAGGTCATCAATTCCTGGTCTCCGAAACAACTACGGGCAGTCTCGGACTTTGACATGAAGCACCAGATCAACTCCAACTGGGTCTACGAGCTGCCTTTTGGCAAGGGGCGCCGCTTTGGCAGCGGCATGAATCGATTCGCCGACGCTGTCTTCGGAGGCTGGGGACTCTCCGGCATCTTCCACTGGACGAGCGGGCTGCCATTCACCATGGGGTCCGGAGCTGGCTGGTCCACCAACTGGCAGTTGCAGGGGTCCGCGGTCCAGACTGGGCCGACAGGTAAGATCGGCGTATTCAAGGATTCGTCGGGCAATCCGAACATTTTCCAAAACCCGACGCAGGCCCTGGGCGCATTCCGTTTTCCCTATCCGGGAGAGTCAGGTCAGCGCAACAACTTGCGCGGTCCGGGCTACCTCGAACTGGACAACGGTCTGTACAAGACCTGGAAGGTCACCGAACAGCAATCAGTCAAGTTCGCCTGGGAAGCTTTCAACGTAACCAATACACCACGCTTTGACGCGGCGCAGGCTGCCTTCAACTTCAACCTCACGTCGGGGATCTTTGGCGCTTACACGAACACCTTGAGCATTCCCCGCGTGATGCAGTTCTCCGTACGCTACGAGTTCTGACAAGGTGCGCCTTTGACGCGGGGCGGAGAAATCCGCCCCGTTTTTGTTTCTGAATGTTTAGTCGAAGCGGCAGGAGTGTGGCAGGCGGGAGCGAAACCCTACGACAGCGGCGAGTCGCTCATCCGGAACTTCGTCCGCACGTGCTCGGAGATGAGCTCAATCGCGCTGCGATTCTTGACGGGATCGGCCTGCGCCAGATACTTCATGGCTTCCACGAGCAGGCGCTGCCCATCGACATAACGAGGATCGGAGGTTCGTTCCCGGCGTTTATTTCCTAGCTTAGGAGGGACAGTAATCGTAAAAACCTTGGCCATGAAGAGAACCCAACTGAAGGTCCAGTCAGTATAGCGCCCGCTGTGCAAATCCCGGAACTATTTTATCTTCCTTTACATTCAATAACTTAACCGCCTGACGTGATCGTTTGCGTCTTGCTCGTCGTTTTCAGTTTGAAAACCTCGTCCGAAATCTTTCCGTTCAAGCGGATCGAAGAATACTTGCACAGCCGGTAATCTCCCTGCGCGGTGAAGAACTGCTGCTGCACGGAAATTCCTTTGTCGAGATCGATCCAGAGAACCATCTTATTGTAGTTCTTGCGGACCTTCTCGGACTTGGGAACAAGTTCGAGCTTGGCAGTGGCGATTCCTTCGATCGTTTCCGACCCACCATACGTCACATCGAACGTCCTTTGCAGGTCTTGCCCGCTGCCTCCGAATCCGAGGACAATGTAGCTCTCGAGGTCGGCCCGATTCTTACCAAGGTCGTAGATATTGAGCTGATCCGTCTTCTGCGAATACATGCGGATCTTTCCGTCGCTGAAGAGGACGTGCTTTTGTTCGGGTTTCAAACTAGCGAGACTGTCTCCGGCCTTCTTAACATCAGCCATCATTTCGATTTCTTTACCTGCGCGCCGGTAGTAGATCGTGCCGGTTTGGACGTCGACGATCTCGTCGATCACTCTCTGGTAGTTGTCCCACTCAAATTCCGCTTGGGTGGTGCGGAAGGTGGCGGCGACTGCATCCATTCTTTTGAGCACCGATTCGAGGGCGGCGGAGTCCGCCGGCTTTGTCTGTGGGGCCGCAGTGGCGCCGGGAAGAAGTAGCGCCAGCGCCACTGCAACCATGAGCCAGAAAGTTTTCATTCCTCTTCCCATTGCTGCACGTTCTGCGCCTACTCCCGCCGGGCCAGCACTTTGTAGCTCTGCACTTTTCCCTTGTTATCGGAAACGGGCTCGAAGCTGACGATTGTAACCGCCCCCGAGATGGGCTCAATGATGCGCAGCAACTGCTCTCGCACCGACTGCTCATCGCCCGGCGAGACCGCGCTGGCCGTGACCTGGTACAGCAGGCGTCCCTCCGTGTCTGACGTTACCACCACCTCGGTCGGATGCGCGTAGCGGGCGACAGGTTTGTCGTTGAAGTTAATCACGCGCGGCGAGAAAAATATGAAGATCAGGATCAGCGTGACCATGATGTCGTAATGGAGAGTTCCCCGCTCGTGCTGCCACAAAACATAGCTTCGGATTGTTCGCCAGATGGCATTCATGGGCAGGGGCGCGCTGGGCGCGGCGGTCGTGAGTTCTGCTCTATGCAAGTCTACTAGCTCCGGCTTCTAGCTCCTAGTGCAGCGGGTGACGCCAGCACAGTGGGGATTCCGACAGATGACAGCTAGAACTTTTTGGCTGTGATCCGGTCGGCTCCAATGTACGGCCGCAGCACTTCGGGAATCACCACACTTCCATCGGACTGCTGATAGTTCTCAACAATTGCGACCCAGGTTCGGCCGACGGCCAGACCGCTCCCGTTCAGTGTATGCAAAAACTCCGTCTTGTTCTTGCCCTCGGGACGAAAGCGGATGTTGGCCCGCCGCGCCTGGTACGACTCGAAATTCGAGCACGAAGAAATCTCGCGATAGAGTTGCTGGCCGGGCAGCCATACTTCGATATCGTACGTCTTTGCCGACGCCGCACTCATGTCGCCGGTGCAAAGCGCCATCGTACGGTAATGCAGGCCGAGGCGCTGCAGAACTTCTTCTGCGTTGCGCGTGAGTTTTTCGTGCTCGTCGTAGGAGTGCTCCGGATGCGCGAACTTCACCAGTTCTACCTTCTGAAACTGGTGCTGCCGGATGATCCCGCGGACATCTTTGCCGTACGATCCAGCTTCACTGCGGAAGCATGGAGTATAAGCCGTGAGCGAAATCGGCAGTCGAGCTTGGTCGAGAACCTCATCGCGATAGAGATTCGTGACCGGGACCTCGGCCGTTGAAATCAGCCATAGATCTTTGTCTCCGTGGGGTACGCGGAACAGATCGTCGGCGAACTTGGGCAGCTGTCCCGTCCCATACATCGACTCGGAATTCACAATATACGGCGGCAACACCTCGGTATACCCATGCTCGCGCGTGTGCAGGTCGAGCATGAAATTGGCGAGTGCGCGCTCGAGCTTTGCGCCCAGGTCCCAGTAGACTGCAAAACGCGCGCCAGTCAGCTTTACTGCGCGCTCCAGGTCAAGGATGCCGAGGTCAGGACCGAGATCCCAGTGCGGCTTGGGAGTGAAATCAAACTTCGGAGGCGTGCCCCAGCGCCGGACTTCCACGTTGTCGTCCGCGCTATGTCCGACCGGAACGCTGGCATGCGGCAGATTGGGAATGCCGGTGAGGATATCGCGCAGCCGCGCATCGAGATCGGTGGCAGTCTTTTCGACCTCAGAGATCCGCTCGCGCAGTTCCTTGGTTTGCGCCATGGCGGCGCTGGCATCTTGGCCAGCTTTTTTCAGTTTGCCAATTTCTTCGGAAGCCTTGTTGCGCTCCGCCTTCTTGGTTTCGGCTTCGGTAATCGCCTGGCGCCGTTGCGTATCGACGTCACGGAAGTCCTTCAGCACGGCAGCCGGATCCATGCCGCGCTGGCGCAGCTTCTCCTCCACCAACGACAGGTTTTCGCGGACAAAACTCAGGTCAAGCATGGGAATTTAATACTCTATCGGAAAACCAGCGCGGAATGCACGCGCCACGCAGTTCGGCAGGAATCTGCCTCGGCGTTCTCTGCGGGTTTTCTTAGCGAACTCGGCGGTTAAAGATCTTAACCGCCGAGAGCACAGAGGATTCGCGGAGGGCGCAGAGAAGACCCCGCAGAATGGCTTCCAAACGGAAACAAGCCTGCAGTTCTTGAGCTTAGTCCGAAGTAGTGGGATGATGGCCATAACAAAGAGGTGCGCCATGGCCCCAGATCGGCATCCCGGTATCACCATGCATAAGATCTCCTTCGGCGGAGGATTCATCGGGCTGCTCTTCGCCGCGGGCAGCGCGCTCATCTTCATCCTGGGCCTTCCCACCCTCTGGTACTTCGTCGCGTTGGCCTTCGTGCTGGGAGTTGGAGTTGCGCTTTTCCTGAGGTGCGTTAGCACTCGCCGTTCAGACCGCAATCGGCCGCTCTCGATTCTGGCCGCGGCTCCAGAGTCCGAGACACCGAAGGCGCACGAGCGCATAAAGTGGCATAGATCCCTCAAGATATTGCCCCGGCCGGTTTCCGCGTAGGTGCTGGCTCGGCTTTCCTGCTTTCGCTTATTCCCTACGCCTGTGTAAACTACGTTCGCGATGAGATCGTCCCCCAGGTCTGCCCGGCATGCCCTTCTATTGTTGGCTTGTGCCGCAGCGTTGATTTCCGCCTCACGCCCGGCCGTTGCCTCGGCTTATAGCGGCCACCCCAAACTCATCGTCGTGATCGTGATTGACCAGTTCCGCGGCGATTATCTGGAGCGCTATCGCGACCAGTTCGGGGACTCGGGCTTTCGCATGCTGCTCGATCATGGCGCTTATTTCCCCAACTGCAACTACAACTACGCCAACACCCGTACTGCTCCCGGGCACGCCACGCTGTTTACCGGCGCTTACAGCAACGGCCACGGGATCGCCGCCAACGAATGGTGGGACCCGAAGAAGAAGCGCATGGTGACCTCGGTCGAAGACGATGACACCAAACTGGTCGGCGTTACCGACGCCAAGGCCGGCGCTTCGCCCCACAACTTGCTGGCCGACACGTTGGGCGACGAAATCAGACTCGCGACGCAGGGCAATGCTCGTGTCTTCGGCATTTCTCTGAAAGACCGCGCTGCCGTTCTTCCCGCGGGATTCGCCGGCAACGCGGCCTACTGGATCGAACCGAAAAGCGGCTCGTGGGTTACGTCCACCTACTATCGCAGCGATCTGCCGAAGTGGGTACAGGATTTCAACTCCAGCCGTCCCGCGAAATATTGGGATCGCGATTGGAAGGATGCGCAAGGCACGGTGCTGGCCTCGACCGCCCACCGCAAGGGCCGGGACGGGTCGGAAGCGGGCTTCTATGAAGTCATCGGTTCGACCACCTTTGGCAACGAATACGAATTCGAGTTCGCCCGCGAATTAATGGTGTACGAGAATGTAGGCCGTGGGCCGGCGACGGACTTGCTCGCAATCAGCCTCTCGCCCAACGATATCCTCGGCCACCAGGTCGGGCCAGATTCGCCGCAAATGCAGCAGATGGCGCTCGATCTTGACCATGAACTCGCCGACTTCTTCAACTTCCTGGGACATCAGATCGGCTTGGCCAACGTGTGGATCGCTCTGTCCGCAGACCACGGCGTTTCTTCGCTGCCCGATGCGGTGAAGAAGTTGCACATCCCCGCCGCGAATCTCGACGGGCGCAAACTCGAGGAGCAAATCAATAGCGCCATCACCGCAAAATTCTCGCCCGGACATCCCGCGGCCTACGTGAAGCTGGATTATCCTCTGGCGTGGCTGGACCAGGACGGATTTGGCGCCGCCCACGTCAAGGAGCGCGACGCCGAGACCGCGGTTGGCGAGGCCATGAAACAAGCGGGCCTGCGCGATTACTACACCAAGTCGCAACTGGCGGCCGGGGAAGTTCCCAACACCGAACTGGGGCGCAAATATCTGAACAGCTATTCTCCGGAAGGCAGTTGGTACGTCATGGGCGTCCCTGACATCTACACTGTGGGAGGTCTGAAGGGGACGGACCACGCCTCGCCGTACAACTACGACACGCACGTCCCGCTGGCGTTCTACGGACTGCCATTCCGGCCGGGGACGTATCGCAACCGCGTCGAGCCCACCGATCTGGCGCCTACGATTGCATCGCTGTTGGGGATCAACGCTCCCACGCACTCCGTGGGGCGCGTGCTCACTGAGGCGCTAGCGCCCCCACATCGCGGCGCAAGCGAGGGAGAGGGCCAGCCATGACCGCAGCTCTCGATCTCAGCGTCAATGTTGCCGGCATTCAACTGAAGAATCCGGTGATTGCCGCCAGCGGCACCTTCGGCTATGGCGTGGAGTTCGAAGATGTCGTCGAACTGGGCAAGCTGGGGGGCTTCGTCGTCAAGGGCTTGTCCAAGGAGCCGATGATCGGCAATCCTCCGCCGCGGTTGTGGGAAACGGCTGCTGGCATGCTGAACGCCATCGGCCTGCAGAACATCGGGGCGCAGGCGTTCCTCGAAGAGAAGTTGGCGCACCTGCGGCAGATCAAGAACATCGTCGTCATGACCAACGTCTTCGGCTACGCCCGCGAAGACTACGAACGCACGATCGAAATTCTTAACGAGGGCGAAGGCATTGCCGCCTACGAGCTGAACGTTTCCTGCCCCAACACCGCGCACGGCGGACTGCAGTTCGGCAGCGATCCGCGCTCGCTCGATGAAGTGGTGACCACGGCCAAGCGCGTGGCGCGCCGGCCGCTAATCGTGAAGCTTTCGCCCAACGTGACCAGCATCGCGCAGATGGCTTATGTGGCGCAGGAAGCGGGCGCCGATGCCTTGTCGCTGGTCAATACCTTCGTGGCCATGGCGATCGATCCGGAAACGCGTAAGCCGCGCATCGCCAACGTCACTGCTGGTTTGTCAGGGCCAGCCATTAAGCCGATCGCAGTTCGCATGGTCTACGACGCAGCACACGCTGTGAAGATTCCTGTCATCGGCATGGGAGGGATTTCAACGCCGGAAGACGTCATCGAATTCATGCTGGCGGGGGCCACTGCCGTGCAGATCGGCACCGCGAGTTATTGGGATCCGTGCGCCACGGAGAAAATCGTCGACGGCGTGGAGGAATGGTGCAGGGAGCACCACGTCACCCGCATCGCGGAGCTCATTGGCGGAATGCAGCTGGAGTAACGGGGCAATCTCCCTTCATCTCCTTTTCTGACTGGAATGGCTAGCGCTTCGAAACCGCAAAATCAGCCACGTGAAAACGAACGTCCAGAACACCCAACTTAGTAGCACTCCCAACCAGAGCTGACTATCATCGTGAACGTTGTCCGCCAGAAGAAATGGGACAATCCCGCCCGGAAAAAGCGTGAAGAAGAAGAACAGCCATTTGATATGAAGCGCAAAAGAGAGAAGAACGAGGCAACTCTCCAGGCCCGCGGCAATCGCCAGCTCGACTCCGAGAAAGCGCACAACCGCCTCCGCTACGTTCTTATCTCCACGCCCCCAGGATCGCCCCCATCACCACGTAGCACACCAGCTGATATCCCGTGTTGATCATGTAGAGCCGGTTCCGCTGGCGGCTGAAGAGCGCGTTGGTGAACTGCACAGTCGTCACGAACCCGAGCCACACGACCAGTCCAATCTTCAGTCCGTCGACGGCGGTGCTGAAGCCCGCGACCGCAATCAGCTTTCCGAGAACGAACGCGGCCAGAATGCTCGCGATCAGCGACATGAAATACGACGGCCCCGCGCTCTTCTGCATCTCCGCAATCTTCGCTTTGTCGTTCGGATCGAGGCCCATCAGCTTCATCCACGGATTGGCAAACAGCATGGGCGAGTACCACAGGAAGCCCACCACCATGGTGGCGAGCGCCGACACGAACACGGCCAACAGGTTCACTCCCAGAAAGTGCATGGGGCCTCCGTTAGGCTACAAGTTGAAATGTACTGATTTATCGGCCGCGAGTGTACCAGATCGACCCGGGAGATTTATAGTCCCGTCCTTCACCCCAGACGGCATGCGTGGCTCCGTCGCTGTCGATGGCGAGACCGAAGTAGTCTCCAAAGGGAAAGCGGAAACCCCCAGGAAGAATGTAATCGTAGCCGCGAGCCGGACCGGAGAGTTGCGTTTCTGCGCTCCAAGTCGCGCCACCGTTGGTCGAACTGCGATAGAAGGTGTTCCAGAGCCGGCGATTGGCATGACCGGGCTCCGCAACCCGGGCGTCCATCCAGGCGATGCGGACGTCGCCCGAACTTCCAGCCACGATGGCCGGAAAGGCGTGCTCGACGTTGTGAGCGGCGGCCGAGATTTCTTTCCGCCCGGACCATGTAGCGCCGCCCGTCGTCGAAGAGGAAAAAAATATACGCTCGGCGGCGCCGTTATCCGAGCCGGCGTTCCAGAGCGCGTACAGACCGCCGGTTGCGTCCGACGTCAGTGCAATCTGCGCGCCCAGATAGCCGGTCCCGCAGGATTGCGCCTCACACTTCGGAGGCGCGCTCGATTGATCCAGCAGCAACGTGCTCCAGGAGCGTCCACCGTCGGCCGACCGGCTCACATACACACTCACGGGACGCGTCTGCGTTTCGTCGATCGCGTAGGCGGTCCAACCGAAATAGACTACGCCCGCAGGATCGACCGTTGCTCCACCCGCCAGCGACGATCCCGGCTCCGCATTCGCATTCACATTGACCACGCTGAAGGTTTGCCCGGCATCGTGCGACGCGGCAATCAGGAATCTCTCTTCGCGGTTGAATCCGACATAAACGTCAGCACCGCGCACGGTGAGCACCGGCTTGTCGGTGTCTTCCCGGCCGCGTTCCGCCCAGGAAAACGACCAGTTGCGTCCGAAGTCGAGCGAGCGCGCCACCATGATGTCGCGCCTGTTGTTCTGCAGCCACGAAGCGTAGACGGTTTGCCGGTCCGCGGGATCGACCACGATTTGCGGGTCAAACTGCCCGGTGGAAAACGGCAGCATGGGTTTCGAGGCATGCCAGGACTGTCCATTGTCGTCGCTGATGAGCAACGCGATGGTGGGCGCAGTACACGCAGGGCAGTCGGGCACAGCGCCGTACTGCGGATAAAGAATGTAAACGTGCCCGCGGCCGTCGGCGGCCACGGCCGGCTCCCATTGATCGCCGATGCGATATCCGAGGCGGAGCGGCGAGGTAAAAGCGGAAACTGCCAGCGCGGCCGGGACCGTCGCCCAAGCCAATAGCAGCAGAAGTGCAACCTTCTGCGCAGTTCTCGGCCGGGAGTCGAAGCGGCTGGTCGGCAAATTCACGGAAGTGTTCCTGCTGAAACCCTGTCCCGGACTCTACCGTGATTCCCGAGGGTCGTCAATTGCCCAGGAGAGGGATTTAACACGATCGTTACAAAGCTGTGACTTTCCTCGCCTTTCTTCATCCAATAAGGCAGAATACAGTCATTTCAGTGGGGTTCCTCTGTGTTCCCCGTGCCCTCCGTGGTGAAAGATTTTGCGCGTACTGGAGCCAACAGCAATGGAGAAAGCGACGTTTGCAGCAGGATGTTTCTGGGGCGTTGAAGCCACCTTCCGGCAGATGCCGGGAGTGATTTCCACCCGTGTCGGCTATACCGGCGGTCATACCGACAATCCTACGTACAAAGAAGTCTGCACCGATGGGACCGGCCACGCCGAGGCCGTGGAAGTCGAGTTCGATCCGGCGAAAGTCAAATACGCCGAACTGCTGAAGGTCTTCTGGGAGAACCACGACCCCACGCAGGTCAACCGCCAGGGCCCCGACTGGGGCTCGCAATACCGCTCAGCGATTTTCTTCCATTCCCCCGAGCAGCAGACAGAGGCGCAATCCTCCAAAGAAGCTCTGGAAAAGGCCCACCGCTACTCGAAGCCGATTGCTACGAAGATCGTTCCAGCGGTCACGTTCTATCCGGCAGAGGATTATCACCAGCAGTATCTGGAGAAGCGTGGCCTGGCCAGCTGCCACGTTAAGTACTAGCTTCGGACTGGGGGGCAGGCTGCCTCGGCCGGAAGAAGAACAGCAGAACAAATCCGCCGATATAGAAGAGCACGCTCTGCTGCAATTCCGCGCCACGAAAGCGAAGAATCAGCCCAAACAGCGCCAGCGCTTCGCACAGGGCGTAAGTCATGATATAGCCCGTTCGCCAGTGGTTGAGGCTGATGTTGTCGTCAGGATGTGAGGCCAGTTCGGCTGCGGCGCGCGAGACCAGGGTGCGCCGCACTACAAAGATCGTGCCCACAATACCCACCGCCAGCGTACTGAACACGTAGCTCAAGGCTGGTTCTACGCGGTAGGCTCTGGGACCTAATGTTTCCCCAACAGCGACGTACAGCAAGATGCTGACCAGCATCGACCACTGCACTGCCCGCAGTGTCTTCAGCGATCGCGTCATGGAAGTGATTCTCGCGCGAAACTGAGGGGAGGAGTTACACCGATCATTCTACGGCGGAATCTTTAGTAACAAAACTGTTTTATTTGAATGTAAAGGAGTGTCAATGCGAGTGCTTTTCTGACGATTTCGCTGGTCTCAGTCGCAGAAAAATCTGGAACGAGACAGGATTGCTGCCATACGCCGTATCCAGCGCCGCCGGCTTCGAATAGAACGTGAAGTCCGCACCCAGCCCCAGTTGCCAGATCCTGTTTTGAAGCACGTCGCGCTCTCCGCCGAAGGTATACGCGCCAATGCGGTAGGCAGGATGCACCGTAGCCTGCGGGAACAGTTCGTCTTTATCTACCAACTCCAGCCGCGAAAATGCATAGTCCCGCTGGCGAAAATTGACTGTGGACTCGGCCAGATAGCTGTTCAGAGTCGTTCCGGTCGCGATCTTGTGGACGCGTCCCCAGATAATCGAGGTGGCCCAACCGCCGTCCCGCAACAGCCGGTTGTACTCCACAGAAGCGGTTTGCCGCCACTGGCTGCCTGGTTCCAGGGCCTCGGGATGTTCCAGCCGTCCAATGCTGTATTGCGCGGTCCAATTGCGCGTCGGAGCGATGCTGGCGCGCCCGGACCACGAATCGAGCGCAGCCAACTGAATGCTCCAGCGCTGCTCGTTCGGTTCACGGCCGTTGAACGCCGAAGCCTCCAGCTTCACGCGGTCAATCGTGAACCCGGTGGTGACCACTCCGAAACTGGTATGCGTGGAATCCTGCAGATGATGGCTGAGGGGAGCCATGGGCAACTCCGCGGCCGACGCGCGGTGGATATAAGTTACGGGGCCGAGCGCCGGCTCAGCCGAAGGTCCTCCATAGAGTTCCCACGAGAGTGACTTTGTCAGCGGCAATGTGTAAAGCGCTGCGAGCTCGGCAAAGACATTGTGGGGATGCTGGTGATCCACCAGGGGCGCGCCGTGATAGGTCTCACCCGTCTGAAAGATCTCCGGAAATCCGGGATGAGGTGAGGTCAACGATTCGGCGGAGAACATCTGACGGAAGAGAATCGTGCCGGAACCCAGGCGATGCTGCTCCATCAGCATGCCCCAGTTGATCGACTCAGCCTTGCCTGCACCGCGCGGGCCGCCCGGTTCGCTGTAGTCGATGAAGATTACCCCGTGGGCCATCAGGTCCCAGCCATCGCGCGTCCACATCCATTGGTGCCCAGCGACCGACGCGGGCTGCCACGACGTTCCTGACGATTCGTGCGGTGACGGGAGTGATGAGGCCATGGGTTCGTCCATCTGCATTCCGGGCATGGAGGACATGTCGTGCTGCGGAGGAGCTTCCTCGTGAGTGTGCGGAGGGTTGGCCGGCGCAGTCTGCCCGAAAGCTCGGGCGAGCAGGACAGCCGTCAGGGACAGAACTACTGCCAGGTTCTTTTTCACGGGAAGGAAGGACATGGGGCCTTGATGCGATTATGTCCCAGTGATTTTGATGCGAAGTTCTTCGGGCAGGCGCTGCCGAATCTCCTCCGGCAAGCGGTCGTGGACCCGGCGGGCGCCCAGTTTGGCAGCGTCCAGCATGGTCACGGGCGCGGGTGTCGCTACAGCCACGCCGAGCCAGATCAGCGCCGAGAGCGCGAATCCCGCCAGCGCTGCAATCTCCAGCACCAGGGCGTGACGCGGCCCAAGATATCGGATCACCCCGAATGCCAGCAGGAAGACTCCGGCAGAAATGGAGGCCAAGGCGATCAGCCCAACGTCGATCATGCGATGAATCTGTTGACGGCCGCGGCAGTGTTCGCAGCCTGCAAGGTGATTCTCGTAGTCGCCGCGCATCTCTGGTGCCAGGCCGGAAATGTCGTACCGCCAGCCCGCCAGAATCTTGCCTACGATTGGGTCAACGCACTGCTCACTCATGAGGGGTGCAAAACCGCCAAGAACTCAGGGCCCTACTACAAACGAATTGGCTCCAAGGCTTCGGTTTGAGACGCCAACACAACGCGGTTTGAAAACAGGCCACCCCGCGTCGCCAGCGCTTTCTCAGCTTCTCTCCGGGCTATTTCCGGATGATTGTTCTGCTCAGAGAGATGCGCCAGCACGATAAACGTTGCACTATTATCATAGTCGCTGGTGAAGAAATCCGCGAGGGCGACGTTGGAAAGATGCCCCACGCGGCTCATCACCCGCTGCTTGACCGACCACGGATACGGCCCCACCCGCAGCATCTCCAGGTCGTGGTTGGACTCCATGATCAGTACATCGCAGCCGCGCAGGTGATCGCGCACGCTGAGCGGGACGTATCCCAGATCGGTGGCGAATCCGATCTTGATGCCTTCCGCGCGAAAGGTGAAGCCCACGGGATCGGCGGCATCGTGAGGAATGGTGAAGGGCTTGACCGCAATGTCACCCACCTGAAAACCGTGCCCGGCGTCGAAGCGTTCCAGTCTTTCCAGTTGCGGCCGCACTCCGTTTTCGTCGCGCATGGAGCGTGCCCAGGCTTGATGCGTCGCTCCCGTCATGAAGATCGGGATGCGTAACTTCTTCGCCAGCGTGGCCAGCCCGTAAATATGATCGCAGTGCTCGTGGGTGATGACTACCGCCGAGAGCGAGTGGGGATCGTCGCCCAGCGCCTTCATGCGCTTGAAGGTTTCGCGGCAGGAGATGCCCGCATCAACGAGAATCCGGGTGCTGGCGCTGGAAACAATCGCGCAGTTTCCCCGGCTCCCCGAAGCCAGCATCGACACACTGACACCCATGGCGCCAGCATACTCGCGCAACCTGTGGATGCGGGAGTTACTTTTTGGTTAGCCGATACCTAAGTGCGGACCTCGGGCCCCGGATTTCAGGCTTAGCCGCCACCGCCGAGGTCTGAAGTCCGAGGCCCGGCGCCGTTTACTTCAACCCGACACCGTAAAAGTACGTGTACGTGCCGTTGTTCTGAACTGGCAGCGCCGTTTGAAAACTGGAGAAGAGGAGCGCGTTGCCCTGGAAGGTGACGAACACATCCTGATGCAAACTTGTCGTGACCGTGCGAAACGTGAACATGCCATAGCACGGATCGGGAAGCGTGTTCTGCGTGCCGTCGTAGACATAGGGAGTGTCCGCGACGGCCACCAGCGTTCCGCTCGCCATGGGGTTGTTTTGGCTGTCGGTAATGGTTACGGCTCCTGCCGCGCTCACCGTTATGCTGGCTTTTCCCTCCACCGGCGTGCCGACTTCCACGTTGTTTTGCATCTGCGCGTTCGGCTTCTCGTAGTAGATCGCGCTGTACGTGCCCGCCGATGCCGCGTTGAAAGCTTTCGCGGAAGCCTTCGGCAGTCCGATGATCGCGCCGTTACTGTTGTCGACCGCCCACAGGCCGTTCTGGGTTCCAAAGACCGTGCTCGACGAGCCGTCTTGTTCGTGGACGGTAAAGAAGTCCCCCGAAGGGGCCTCCTCAAGGCTGGAGGCAGGAATGGCGCCGCCATTGAAATAGTTGGACGGCGTCCACATGATGCCGCCTGGATCGTAGCTTCTGGCCATCATGTTGCCTTGCCCGTCGATCGTGACATTTCCAATCTCCACCCCGCCATCCCGCGTGCGGAACTGGAGGTAATTGAAATTCCGTCCAACAAAGCTCTGGATCGTGGCCGGCACGCTCTCGACTGCGGTGATCAAAGACGCACTGTCCTGGTTGGGCCCTGCATTCGCCGCCTCCACCACCAGCACCGAGCCGGGAACTTCGTAGGCAGAAAGCAGATTCCCATTGGGATCGGTGATCGTGTAACCGCCGTCGCCGTTGACCGTATACGGGACCGTTCCGGTCTGTCCATTGGTGTGGTTGTTGTAAGTGATCGTGTTCGCACTGGAGTCGATCGAGATGGTTACGAAATCTCCCACCGCCGCCGTGCCGTTGTAGGCGCGCACGGTGCTCTGTGTGGTGGTGCTCAATTTCGTAGTGGAATTACAACCTACTAATAAAAGGACAACGATCAGCAGCGCAAGCTTGGCTGTCTTCATCAGAGAAAAACCTCCACTGAGGATCAGCCATCGGCAAAACAGCGGAGAGGTTTAGGGGACTTCTGCGGTTTGTGCTTACCGAGGTAACAACTGGTTAGCTCCGGCTTAGCTGCGGAGCGTCCCTGCGGACACGAGGAGTTCGGAGACGCCGGACCTACTTCCTTTGCCGCAGGTTATCAACGACGCCCCGCATCACCGATCCCCCGTAGGCTCCCGCAACGCCGGGAAGAAATGCGAGAAATGATCCGTAGATCTGTGCCCGTGTCGGCTTCACCGTGCGGATGAGATACGCCGCAAGTTCAGTCAGCGGAATGAACGCTCCCACGCTGACCACCCAGCGCCACGGCCAGCGCGGCCGCAGCAATCCCAGCAACATGCACGACGCAAGCACCAGCAGTGCTGTGAACAACAGGTCGTCAATCGCCACATCGGCGCAGCCCGTCCCGATACCGCACAGCGCGGCCAGTAGGTAGAACCAGATGTCCCGAGATGGCTTTTCATTCAACAATCAAAAATCAACAATCATCAATACTTGTAGAATCCTCTCCCGCTCTTCCTTCCCAGCCACCCCGCATCGACCATCTTGATCAGCAGAGGGCACGGCCGGTATTTGGGATCGCCCAGTCCGCCGTGCAGCACGCGCATGATGTCGAGGCAAACGTCGAGCCCGATGAAGTCGGCCAGCGTCAGCGGCCCCATGGGATGCGCCATCCCCAGCTTGAAGACTTCATCCACCGCTTCGGGCGTGGCGACTCCCTCCATCACCGCATACATCGCTTCATTGAGCAGCGGCATCAGCACGCGGTTCGAGACGAAACCCGGCGCATCGTTGACTTCGACCGGAGTCTTCTCCAGCTTTACCGACAAGTCCCGGACGGCGTCGAACGTTTCCTGCGAAGTCGCCAGCCCGCGGATCACTTCCACCAGCTTCATCACCGGCACGGGATTGAAGAAGTGCATGCCGATGACTTTCTCCGGCCGCTTGGTTTGCGCCGCGAGTTTCGTAATTGAAATCGACGACGTGTTCGATGCCAGGATAATGTCCGGCCGCGTCAGCCGGTCGAGATCGCGGAAAATTTCCGTCTTGATCTCAAACTTCTCGGTCGCCGCTTCGATTACGAAGTCACAATCGGCGAGTTTCCCGCGGTCGGTCACCGCTTGAATGCGGCCCAGAGCCGCATCCTTTTCGGCGGCACTGACCTTGTTCTTCGCGACCTCACGCTCCAGATTCTTTCCGATTGTTCCCAGCGCCCGTTCCAAAAACCTCTGCTCGACGTCGCACAGAACCACGCTGTACCCGCTTCGCGCGTACACGTGCGCGATCCCGTTCCCCATGGTGCCCGCGCCCACAACTCCCACTCGCTGTATCGCCATAAATCGCCCTCGGTGAAGATGAAAACGTTCGAGTCTACCACCCGGCGTAAGCGATCAACAATTGAGGCCGCATTGAAACCCGCGCGAAAAAGAAAAGTTGCGCGCTGCGGCATCGTACAAAAATGCGCGAAGCCCATGGCCTATTTCGCGTGCTGATTGCAGGCATCACGCCGCGAGCGTGCGGCATCCGATCTCATGTACGAACCGAAGCCCGGCTTCGGCGACGGAGGTGACTATGATGCGCAACCAGATTTGGCGTTGGGCGAGAACTTCTCTGCTGGCCGCAACCGTGTCCCTGGCCTTTGCCAGCGTGGCCTGGGGCCAGTCGTGGCAGCGATACGATGACGATGACCGCTATTATCGCCATGACCAAGCCCGCGAGCACGGCTACAACAACGGCTATCGCGACGGTCTCCGCGCCGGCCAGTCTGACGCCGATCGCGGTCGCCGCTTCAAGTTCAAGACTGACGACTGGGAAGACGCCCATGGCTTCGAGCGCTGGATGGGCGATCACGGCCAATACAAGCGGGCGTATCGCGACGGTTACGAGCGCGGATACCGGAAGGGCTACGGTCCCTATGGCCGCGACTATCGCGACCGCGACGACTCTCGCTGGCGCGATCGCGACGATTGGCGATAACACCCTCGCACCATGGCGGCCGGGCCAACTTCCGGCCGCCTCCGGCGAAAAACGTACACTAACTTCTGCGCAACTTATGACGTTCCGCAGGGTTAAAATATAACTGGGCGCACGTTTCCTGACTTCCTGCCGTACCCGTGGAGGTTACCGTGAGTAAACTCCGGTTGTTTTGTTCCGGTTTTTCACTTCTACTGTCGGCAACAGTGCTACTAAGTTGCGGACTGAACCAGCACAAGTTCAAGTCCATGGCCATTACGCCAGCGAGCGCCGACGCCATGAACTATCCCAACGGCCAGGTGCAATACACGGCGACGGCCACATTCATTGACGGCGGCCAGGTCACACCCGCATCCGCTCTCTGGACCCCCGGTGGGCCATGGACTTTGACGCCACAAACTCCCTGGCCGGCCATCTCGCTGAACTCCAGCGGCCTGGCATCGTGCGGCACCGTGGCGCCCGGAATCTATCCGATCGTGGCCACGGCGCCCATCGATCCAAATTTTCCCGTGTCGAAAATGACGATGACTACTCCTCAAGTGTCGGCTATGGCTTCGTTGACCTGTCCCTAGCCGCCGCGCCTTGAGGCCTGCGTCTAATTCGGTAGAATCGCGCGCCGGGCCTCTGCCACTTCCGATCTTCCGGGTTTGTCGGCGCGATCACAAACCTTCAACATCTCGCGAAAGTACTTTTGACTCGTATCGCGGCTTTCGCTGAGCTGCGCCGCGTGCGCTGCTCCATAAAGGGCGCGAAAGCGTCCCGGCTCCTTCTTTAGCGTTGCTTCGAATTGTTCCAGGGCCTGTGCCGGCTCCTTCGTCTCCAGAAACATCTCTCCCAGCAGTTCGCGCGCCGGGGCCAGCGGACCGGGTGTCACCGCGCTTTTCTCCGTCCCATCCTCGAGCTCCGCCGCCGACTTCATCTGCCGGAGCGCGTCTTCTTTGTTCCCCTCCGCCAGCGCAGCCCAAGCCCGGACCTCAACCTCCTGGATTTGGACCTGCAACGCCCAGTAGCTTTCGCCGGCCTTCGCGAGCCGCTCTCGAATCTGTTGTAGCGCGACCGCTGCTTCGTTCGCAGCGGCCGGTTGCCCCAACCGCGCCGCACCGAATCCGCGGGCGAACCACGTGATTGCATCCGTGTGAGGGAACGGCGTCTCCCGCACAGCGAGTTGCGCGGCCTGCTTCCAGTCTCGGCGTTCCAGTGCGTAACGCGCCGGGATCGCGGCCATCGCAAAATATCCCGTCGAGGGGCTGCCGGCCCCGCTGATCACCGCCTTCGGATCGAAGCGCGACGCAATCTCCGGCAGCGAATCCACGATCCGCCGTGCCGCCTCGTCCTGCCCAGTCTGCAGGTAGGCATAAATTTCGTAGTCGCTGGCATGCAACTCTTCTGCCGTCTGTCCCTCGCGCCGTGCCGCTGCCGCCGCCGCGATGTTGGTATCGATGGATTCCTGCCAGTATCCCGTGCGGGTGAAGGTATGCGATGGCATGTGCAGCGCATGCGGCGCATCCGGCGCAATCTGCGAGTACCGCCGCGCCGCTGCCAGCGCCCGCCCCGCCAGCGCCGGCACATCGTAGGTATGGATGATGTAATGAGCCAGCCCGGGATGCTCCGGCTCCTGCGCGAACAGTTTCTCGAGAATCGCTCCCGCCTTGATCCGACCCGCGTACGTCTTGTCCGCAGGATCTTCGGAAGCCGCGATCGCCAGCGCGTAGAAGATCTGCGCCTCATGGTCCGCGGGATATTTCGCCGCGACTTCCTCCATCGCGTCTCGATAGGCGATCAAACGCGCCCGCTGCGCAGTGTTTTCGTAGTCGCTGTACAACTTGCCCACGGCCGCCAGATACGCCCGCTCGCGTTCCGTCTTTGCGCCCACGGTCTTGCCGCGTTCCGCGTTCTCCTGCCCCGCCTGCACCTGGCTCTTGTCTTTTGCTCCCGGCGCGAACGGATTACTCCAATCGCTCAGCGCAATTCCCCAGTACGCGATTCCGCACGCCGCATCGCTCCCCAGCACCGCGTGGAATCCTTCAATAGCACGGCTGAACTGAAACGAATGCAGCAGCGCCACCGCCCGGTTGAATTCCTTCTGCGCTGCGTCGTTGCACGACGTGGCAAAGTGCACCGTCCCCAGTTTCTCTCCATTTCCATGCTGATGCTCCTGTGCAAGGCCGCTCGACGCCACCAAGGCCAGCAGAATCGCCGCGATGAATTTTGCTCTGAGCATTTCGCCCCCCCAAGCCCTGAGAATTATAGGCGCGTTCCAGAATCCAGGGGAGATCCCGCAGGGTGCCCCGTTTCTCGCGTGCCCTTTGCGCGAGAGGTGTGGATTTTCAACTGCGCTAACCGAATGATTTCTGGTTCCCTCCGTGAGCGAAGAGTGACATCAATCACCCAAGCATCGATAATGAAATGTGGCCCCAAACGGAACAAGCACGCCTTTTGGCACGCGAGGAGAAACGCCACGACGGCAGCCTGCCAACCGTTTTCATTTTGAGTTCCGGACTCTTTTCCTTCTCGCCGCTCTTGCCTCAAGCCACGTTCTCGCCCAGACACAACCGAGTTCTCCCGCAATAGAGTTCTCGAATATCACTCAAGCTGCGGGCATTCGTTTTGTGCACTTCAAAGGAGCCAAGGATGCCCCCATGATTCTGGCAGAGCAGAGTCCCGGGGTTTGTGTCGCCGACTACGACGGGGATGGCTGGCCGGATATCTATTTCCCCAACGGTGGAGACGTGTACGAGCGCAAGGGCGAGACCCGAAATGCTCTCTATCACAACAACGGGGACGGAACGTTTACGGATGTAACCGAAAAAGCCGGCGTGCCCGGCACGGGATATGGAATGGGTTGTGTGTGGGGCGACTACGATAACGACGGCTTTCCCGATCTGTTTGTCAGCCAGTACGGGGCCAACGTTCTTTATCACAACAATCGCGACGGCACTTTCACCAATGTCACGGAGAAAGCCGGCGTGGGCGGAACGGAGTTTGGCACCAAGGTTCACAGCGGGGCCGTCTTCTTCGACTATGATCGCGATGGATTTCTTGATCTGTATGTTGGCGGGTATGTCGCGTACGGCCCGGACAGTCCGCAAACTTGCGTTGTGTATGGAGTGAAAAGCACATGCCCTCCGGCGACGTTCCCCGGCAGCCCTCCTTCGCTTTATCACAATAACGGCGACGGGACCTTCACCAACGTCACCAAAAAGGCAGGCTTATACCAGGTGCACGGGAAGAACCTGGCGGTGGGAGCAGCCGACTATGACAACGATGGATGGCCCGACCTGTTTGTCGCCAACGACGGAGTCGTCTCCTATCTTTACCACAACGAGCACAACGGCACGTTCCAGGAGACCGGCATGATCAGCGGCATGGCGTTCGGCCCGGATGGAATCGTCATGGCCGCCATGTGCATTTCTCTAGCCGACTACGACAACGACGGATGGCTCGATCTCTACATTTCGGACTGGCAAGGGAACTCCGACCATATCTGGCATAACGACCATAAAGGTGCATTCATCGAGCTGAGCGAAGAGTCAGGCATCGCCGTGGCAACTCGTTCTCATTTGAGTTTTGGCGGCGGGTTCTTCGACTACGACAATGACGGGTGGCTGGATTTATTCATCGCCAATGGGCATGTCTTCCCATACATTGAACAGGCACTTCCCTCCGTGCGCTATCGCCAGACGAACTCGCTTCTCCGTAATGAGGGGCACGGAAAATTCCGCGAGACCTCCGGTATGGCGGGCGATGTTTTTAGAGAGCCGCATCTGGGCCGAGGAGTCGCTTTCGCCGATTTCGACAACGACGGCTTTGTGGATCT
>DASQGJ010000037.1:0-24539 GCA_035632675.1 Candidatus Dormiibacterota bacterium | reverse complement strand
CTTCCCGTTCTCCTCGACCAGCGCTTTGCTATAGACCCTTGCTTGCCCTCCTGCCTAACCTTGCGATCAAACAGGTGACTGTGCTCGAGCCCCGGACGCCGCACCAACCGGAAAAACTTAAGAAGCTGTCAAAGAACGATCTTGTTGTACTCCTTCTAATTTTTTCGTCAATGAAAAATACGTGTTTGTAAGTACACGTATTTTCAATCGAGTGCACGCCGTTCACAGGGCGGTGACCGGAAATGGTGCAGCGGCGAAGCACCTTTCTCGCAGAAGCCGCACGGGACAAGGGTTTCCGCAGGATTCATCGGCTGCGGTCAATATTAAGGATGACGCTGAGATTTGTTGCCCGGCTGTGAAAATCACGCACTTGCCGCGTGGGGCAGGGGATTTCAAAATTATGCGCTTCGCGAATGCGATACACCTTGCTCGATCTGGCCCCGACCGAAGCACAGATTGGTCGACTCCAATTTCAATTTCGTCCAACCTCAACAGCTCCACGCGTTTAGAATGCTCGCGAATCCCATGCTGCCCAAATACTGTTTCACTCTTCTCGCCCTCGTACTCGTCCCCCTCAGCCAAGCCCAACAGAGTCCCACCGTGATCGCGGTCGACACCGCCCATCCCGGACCCGCAATCTCTCCCACCATGTTCGGCATTTTCTTCGAAGACATTAACTTCGCCGCCGACGGCGGACTCTATCCTGAACTCATCAAGAACCGCTCCTTCGAATTCGACCAGCCTCTGACCGGATGGCACGCCATGCTGCCAATCACCCCCAAGTTCGAACTCGGCAATACGAAGGGGGAACTCGACGTCCGCACCGAAGACCCGCTCAACCCTACGAATCCGCGCTATCTGAGGATGCGTGCCTACGAACCGGGCTTCGGCCTGTGGAACTCCGGTTTTCGCGGCATCGGCGTCGAGAGCGGCGCCGAGTATCGATTCTCAGCGTATGTACGCAGCGCCAGCCCGAAATCCGTGCGCGCCACTATCACCGACGCCGGTGGCCACGAGATTGGCACTGGAACCCTGACCGGCTTCGACGGCCAGTGGAAACGCTACGAGACCGTGATCCGCGCCAACGCTACCGTGCAACACGCCCAGTTCAATCTGTTCTTGGACGAGAAAGGCGATGTCGATCTCGACATGATCTCCCTGTTCCCTGTCGATACTTTCAAGCACCGTCCAAACGGGTTGCGCAAAGACCTGGCCCAACTGCTCGCCGACATGCACCCCGGCTTCATCCGTTTCCCAGGAGGCTGCATAGTGGAAGGCCGGCGGATCGCGACCCGCTATCAGTGGAAACACACCGTCGGTGACATCGCAGAACGCCAGACCATCGTTAACCGCTGGAACGACGAGTTCGACCACCGCCCCGCGCCGGACTACTTCCAGTCCTTCGGCCTCGGCTTCTACGAATATTTCCAGCTCGCCGAAGATATCGGAGCCGCGCCTCTGCCAATTCTGAATTGCGGCATGGCCTGCCAGTTCAACACCAGTGAACTGGCGCAACTGAACGATACCCAGGAATACATTCAAGACGCACTCGACCTGATCGAATTCGCCAACGGCCCGGTCACCTCGCCTTGGGGAAAACTGCGCGCTGCCATGGGCCATCCCGCACCGTTTCATCTGACGATGATCGGGATCGGCAACGAGCAGTGGGGACAGCCCTACATCGAGCGCTACAAACTATTCGCCGCTACGCTGAAAGCAAAACATCCCGAGATCAGCCTGGTCGTCGCTGCCGGTCCCGCGCCCTCCGGAGCTGTGTTCGAAGACATGTGGTCCAACTGGCGCTCGCTGAAAGCCGATATCGTCGACGAACACTACTACATGAACCCCCAGTGGTTCCTCACCAACACCGGGCGCTATGACCACTACGATCGATCGGGACCAAAGGTGTTCGCCGGTGAGTACGCCGCCCAAACCTCCGGCGTGGCAAGGCCCGACAACCACAACAACTGGAATGCCGCCATCGCCGAAGCCGCCCACATGACCGGCCTCGAGCGCAACGCTGACGTCGTGCGCATGGCATCGTACGCTCCCCTGCTCGCGCACATCGACGCCTGGCAATGGACCCCCGACGCCATCTGGTTCGACAATCTGCGCTCCTACGGCACTCCGAATTACTACGTGCAGAAAGTATTCGCCAACAACGTGGGCACTCGAATTTTGCCCGTCTCTCCCCAGGCGCAAGACGGACTCTACACCAGCGCATCGCTCGACGACCGCACTCATGAACTGATCGTCAAAGCCATCAACGTCGCCGCCACCGCGCGAGCCGTCGACATCGAATTGAGCGCTCTCACCGCGTCTGGAACTGTGAAGGTAACAACCCTGGCAAGCGCCGACCTGAACGCTGAGAACAGCTTCGACCACCCCACCAACATCGCGCCGAAATACTCCTCTATGGAAGTGAAGTCGGGAAAGATTCTGGTGCAACTCGATCCCTACTCGGTGACCGTCTACCGCGTGCCCGTTAACTAGCGCCGCACGAAATCCATCGAGTTCCCAAAACTTCTCGATGGCTCTTCGGGCCATAGAGCCCTATTCTCGAGCATCGAAGAACAGACGGCACGAAGGTAATGCAGCATTCCTTCCCGGATCGCGGCACAATCGTTGCCGTGATCGGGACCAACGCTATCCTGGTGAACGCAGCTTTCGTTTTGTTGGGATTGTTCCTGTTCGTAGGGTCACTGTGGAGCCTGCCCTCGGTGAGGCCTGCTGAACGCGCGGGCACCTTCGGTAAGAGGGCACTCGACACTACGTCGATTGGCGTGCTGGTCATAGCCCTGACGTTTCTGGCCGGTGTCGGATACCATATCGTCCAGAAGGTTCAGTTTCACCGTGAGCTCTCTCAACTCCGCTCCGAGGCGGTGGAACGCATCCAAGTCGGCCACGAGACCATCACTGATCGGGAGCAGATCGCTCTCATTGTCCGTGTCCTGAACCAGCCGGAGTGGTTTGAGCTGCGACGCGGCGACCGCGCGGATGAAATTCCTTTTGTAATCCGACTCAGCGATGGCCGTCAGTACGAATATTCAGCCACACGATATCAGCACGGAGAAGGAACTGCCTTACTTTCCACTGGCACAGGTCGAGAGGCTTTTTACCGGAATCTTCCCTCGGTACTCGCGAGAGCGGGGATTGCTATCCCGGACTGCTACACAGACCCCAGTAAGCCGGTGCGCTGCGCGGAGCACCCGGTGCCCTGAGCGGAGCACCAGGTACGGCCGATCTCCGGTCGACCATCTAAGATGGGGTTGAGTTTGAAGTTACGCTCCGGGAGACTTCTTTCTGCCTGCTCCAGGTGCGCCCTTTGCCCCGGAACCTTTCTTTCTTCCGTCCGCGATCAGGTCCGCCACCGTCGTGTGCTCGAGAATTTTCGCCGCCGCGTCCCGCACCGCCAGAAACACTTCATACAGCGCCCGGTGATCCGCATCCTTGGCGATCAGCCCACGCAACTGCTCCGCATCTCCCATCGGCGCCAACGGCCCATCCACCAACCGGATAATGTCGCTCAACGGAATCTCCGACGGCGCTCGCCTCAACTGATATCCGCCCCGAGCCCCGCGCACGCTGTCCACAATGCGCGCATTTTTCAACTCCAGCAAAATCAGCTCCAGGAATTTTTCCGGCAAATCGCTCTCCGCCGCAATGTCCCGGATCTTGATTGCTCCCTGCTCATGCCGCCGCGCCAGCGTCATCATCGCCTGTAGCGCGTATAGTCCCTTTTGCGAGATCTTCAAGCGGCCTACCCTCCCTGCCCCGCATGATTGTGCCCCATTTCAGCCCCTTTGCATAGAAGTACGGAAGGTGCTCACTCCCTGCCCGCAGATACCTGATCAGTCAGCCCGCCGGGCATCTCGTGAAGACCGTCGCTCCCACATGAACTGACTCAGAGACGTGAAAAGGAAGATGCCGGAAGGAATGGAAGGCCGATTGTGGAAGAGGTACCCTTCAATCAACAATCATCAATCAAAAATCAACAATTTCTTTGGTGCCATCGAAGGGACTCGAACCCCCACACCGTTGCCGGTACATGGACCTGAACCATGCGCGTCTGCCAATTCCGCCACGATGGCACGTGGACTTCAACCACGGCAGCCAGAACGCCGCCGCATCAGGAAGACCTGCATTTCTATTTTACAGACCGCTTGTATGCTGTCAAACCGCAGCGATGTCGATCATGCATAAATGATGTCGGTCGCGCGCAAATCAGGACTCTTGGCCGGCGATGTCATCCTGAGGAGGGCGATAGCCCTCCGAGGGACCTTACGAAGCGTTTCCAGCCGCAATACAGTCGCCCAAATCCTCTGCGCTGCCTACGCCCGGTGGCATTCCCTTTCACAGCATCGAAGCGGTCCGGCGACGTACGGTCCCTCACGCCGGTTATGCCGCCGTTCAGGATGACATCGCAAGCAGAGCAACTCCCAATTCTGCTCCTACGCCAGCTTCGCACTCATCGTGATCTTCGCGTTCAGAACCTTCGACACTGGACAACCCTTCTCCGCTGCTTCCGCATACTTCTGAAACGTTGCCGCATCCGCACCGGGCACCTTGCCCACAACATCAATGTGACTCGCCGTAATGGTCCACCCGGAATCCAATTTCTCCATGGTGAGCGTCACGTTGGTCGAGATGCTCTCGGGCGTCAGATTCGCGCTACCCAGCTGCGCCGACAGCGCCATCGAAAAACATCCCGCGTGCGCCGCCGCAATCAACTCCTCAGGATTCGTCCCCGGAGCATTTTCAAACCGCGTCGAAAACGAATACTGGGTATTGTTCAGCACCCCGCCCGGAGCCGAAATCGTTCCCTTTCCATCCTTCAGCCCACCCTTCCAAACCGCGCTAGCCTTGCGTTGCATGCCGTTCTCCTCTGTATGATTTCATTCGATAGCCCACCCATTGTAGACGGAATCGCACAGTCGCGTCCCGCACCAGCAATTGTTGATTGCTGATTTCTGATTGTTGATGGAAACCCAAAGGTGGATAAATCCAGGCGACGCTGATTGATCTTGCTGACAGCTGATAGCTGAGAACTGCTCTCTCAGTAGAAATCCGAGCAGCTCAAGTAAAACCCGCACTGCGGGCACTTCAATTTACAGCGGCTCTCCCGCAATTTCGACGAACAGTTCGGACAGTACTGCCCCGGATCGTCTGTCTTCGCTCCCGCCCCAGTCCGGCCTTCATTCGCCGGAACAGTCCGTTGCTCCTGATCCATATCTCTAATCTTTAATCTTTATGCGATTCCGAATTCCTTTGCGATCCCGAATCCTTGTGTGACCCCGGAATCCTTATGCGCTCCAGAATCTTAATCTTTATGCGATTCCTAACCCTCGTGCGATCGTGAATCCTGGTACTAGCCCGAATCCTCGCTCTAGTCCGAATCCTTAATGCGATTCCGAATCCTTGTGCAATCCCGAATCCTTGATAAGATCCCGAATCCTTCTGCGATCCCGACTGCCAGCGCAACCGTGGAAGAGCGGCCCTTCAGGGCCGCGTCCCTCGCCCCGAAAAATGACGGGCTTTAGCCCGGAGCTTACGCCGCCCGATCGCTCACTGCCAGCGATGTCCGGCTCCAGCAGTCGGCCATGAGCAGCCACGCCCCCAGCCTTCGCCACACTCTTACATACTTGCCGCGCTCCGGAATCATCGTCCCGTCCGCCTTTCGCACGACGCACGAGAAGCGTCCGAGTTCCATCGCCATATCCCCGGAATAATCCACGCGCGTGGTCTCCAGGCGCAAATCGGAATACCCGTTTTCGCCCAACTGGCGCAGTAGACGCTCCACAGGCTTTTGTCCGTAGGCGCCATCATGAACAGGCGCCATCAGCACCCCGTCGGGCGCGAACAGCCCGGCGGCGTGGTCATAGTTTCCTGTGTTGAATGACATCGCGAAGTCTTGGGTGAGGTCTCGCAGCTGAGACTCCACATCCCGCAGCGGGCGAACGTCCGCCTGGGCACTCGTGTAAGGCCGATACATCTACTACCTCCTGGGGGAAGGCAATCGGGACCCGCACAACCCTGTCCACAACCAGGGCCTGCCCGAAAAAGTATGGTGATTCTAGCGCAGAACCCAGGTGTGGAAGGAGAAAAAGTTTTGCTCAACCCAGGTTGAAAAATTTGTACGGGAGGAGTTCTACCGCTTACCCTATCTCTCCAAAGGCACCGACCGGCTGGGCAGCCGCACGATACCGGAATCCGCACTTACCGCCGTTATCGAAGGTTTCGGCGATTCCAAAATCAGACTGCCGTCCCGGCGATCCGCAATCTGCCGCTTCACTCGCTCCATCAAAACCACCAGCTTCCTGCTCTCATGATCTCGCTCAGCCTGCTTGCACATCTTCTGGAAGTCTTGCGGAGCATACGTGACGCGATTGGTCATGGGGGAATGATCCTCGATTGAAAGAAGCGATAGCCTAACCTATCTTAGGCTCCTTGCCAACCCCCTTAACACCTGAGATTTCCACGAATTCCACGGGCTCTGGCTCACTCGTTCTCGCCTGCATGGGCGCGTAACGTGGCCACGGAGACACCTTCCCCCTTGGGCAGTTTCTCCCGTTCAACCCTCATTCGCTCCAGAGGTACATGACCTTAGTGACGTTGAGCCTGTGACCAATTTCCATGAAAATCGCTACATGGGCCAGTCTGCCTCGCAGGAGCCACTGTGTTCTACCGTCGAATTCTAGGCATTGTTTTATTCGTCGCAGCAGCCGCTTCGCTGGCCGCCGCGCGCGACCTTGCCGTCGTTTCGAATAAGGCGAACGCCCTATCCGGCATCACCCTGCCCGACTTCATCAAAGTCTGCAAAGCGCAGACCAACCGCTGGCCCGATGGCAAGCCGGTCACCCTCATCATGCGTGCACCATCCGCCCCGGAAATGAAGTTGTTTCTGGAGAAAGTGTTCGAACTCCCCGAGGCGCAAGTGAAAGACCTTATCACGACCGCGAACCATGGCCGGATGAATCATCCCGCAATCATGATCGTCGATTCCGATGAAGACCTGGTGAACAAGGTGGCATCGATCCCCGGGGCCGTCGGCGTTGTTGACGTCTACGCCATTAACAGCAGCGTTGCCGTCCTCAAGCTCTCCGGCAAACTGCCGCTGGAGCAGGGATACGTGCTTCACGGGAATTAGCGAGCGAAAACCAGCGGCTCCGAGTCGAGCCGCCATCGATTGGCATGGATACTGACAAGAAAGCTCGAGCCGCTGCCGCTTCCGCCGAGTCGGGAAGTCCTGCTTCCAGCGATCAACCCGCAACCGGCCAGCCGTCCGGCTCCAAAGCCGCATTCACTCGCCGCTTCCCGCGCTTCGTCATCGACGTTCGCCTGCAGGTCAAAATGTTCCAGGCCGGAGAGTTTCGCAACTGTTGGGGACGCTCCACAGAAATGGGTCAGGATGGCATCGGCGCTACTCTCACCGGCAGCCTCGAAACCGGCGAGATCGTGACTCTCGAGATCCCGCTGCCACTCTCGCCCTATCCCATCAAAGTGCGCGCCATCGTCCGCTATCGCCAGGGCCTCCGCTACGGCTTCGAATTTCTCACCCTCAACGACAACCAGCGCGACACCATCAAACGCGTCTGCCAATACCTCGCCACCAGAGCCTAGTTTCAGGCGTTGGGCGTTTGCCGGCCATCCGGTTGGTCCAGGAATCGGCCGCCGCTTGCTGGCATAAACTAAAATTGCAACATCATGGCTGCTTCCGCGATTCCCGCCCAGTCGGCTCCGGCGCCTCGCATTCAGTCGGTGGATGCTCTCCGCGGGGCCATCATGATGTTGATGGCGATCGATCACCTTCGCGACTATGTGGCCCGAAGCGCCCAGCAGTTCTTGCCGACGGACCTGACGCGCACCACTCCTGCGATCTTCTTCACCCGCTGGATCACGCATTTTTGCGCGCCAGTGTTCATGCTCACAGCCGGCCTGGGCGCGTATTTATGGATGACCCGAGGGCGCCACTCGAAAGGCGAGCTGTCGCGGCTGCTGGTGAGTCGTGGTATTTGGCTGATTGCACTTGAAGTGACGGTGCTTCGCTTGATCATGCTCTCGCAGATAAGCTTCACCGCGAATCCCGTGCTCCTGATCATCCTTTGGGCAATTGGGCTTTCCATGATCGCGCTGGCCGGGCTGATTCATCTTCCGACCCGCGTTCTTGCGGTGGTCAGCATCGCGATTATTGTCTTGCACAATCTGCTCGATCCCGTCTCGGCGGAGCGCTTCGGCCGTGCGGCGTGGATTTGGGACATCCTGCACCAGCAAAATGTCTTCCCTTTCCATGGCATCAACTTCGTGACCGCATATCCGGTACTGCCCTGGATCGGGGTGATGGCTGGTGGCTATTGCCTCGGGACGGTCTTTGACTGGGATGCTGATCGCCGGCGACGTTTTCTGGTGGGGCTGGGACTGGCGCTTGCCCCGGCATTTTTTGTGGTGCGCGCCGTTAATGTCTATGGCGACCCCCTCCGCTGGAGTCATCAAGCGTCGCCAGTTTTCACGGTGCTCTCTTTTCTCAATGTCACAAAATATCCGCCTTCCCTCGACTTTTTGTTGATGACACTTGGCCCGGCAATGGTCGCCATGGCGTGGCTGGAAAAGTTTCACTTTCGTTTCACCAATCCGCTGATTGTTTTCGGGCGGGTGCCGTTCTTTTACTACGCGGCGCACTTGCTCCTGGCTCATTTGATGGAGATTGGGATGAACTTCGTGCGCTACGGTGCGAAGTCATTCCTGCTGATTGCCCCGCCCTCGATGGGAGGCCCGAGCAAACTGTTTCCATCTGACTTCGGCTTCCCGCTGTGGACGGTGTATGCGGTCTGGATTGTGGTGCTGCTGCTCCTCTATCCGGTATGCCTTTGGTTCGCGCGACTCAAACAACGTCGCCATGATTGGTGGCTGACCTACTTGTGATTTCTTGTGGAGAAACCACGCTTAGGGGGAATCCCCCGAAGGCGAAGTCTGAGGTCTGAGGTCCGACGCCCGACTCCCGACGCCTACTTCTTCAACTCCGCCGTCCAGTTCGTCACCAGCGTCAGCGGCTCACTTCCCTGCTTCGCACTTCCGCTGTTGATCAGGAACTTCTTGCCGTCCTTCGTCACCACGTATGTCCCCACCTGCCGCTGCACTCCGATCGCCTGAAACAGCGCATGTGGAACCCCAAGTCGCGGCGCGGTTCCCGACTCGCTAACGTCAACCGCCATCAAGTTGTCCGACAGATCCAGAAAATACAGCTCCTTGCCGTCTCCTCGCCATTTCGGGTCCACTCCCCCGCTGGTCGAAACCTGCCATCTCGGCCCGCCGCCCGGAAACGGCGTGACATAAATCTCGTTCCGCCCCGACTCGTTGTTCTGATACGTCATCCATTTCCCACTCGGTGACACGTCGGGGTTCGCGTCATCAAATGGAGTTTGCACCACCGGGAACGGCTTGCCCCCGCCGGTCAAAGGAAGCGCAAGAATATCGACATTACTCTTCGGATCGTTCAGCATCCGGCGATCGTAAACCAGGTAACGACCGTCGGGCGAGACGCAGATCGGGACCTCTGACGCATCCGGAGTATCGAGGACGGCCTGCTCCGAACCGCTTCCATCCGCCGGTTTGGAATAGATGTGATTCGCTCCTTTCGCGTTGGAAGAGTAATACAGCGTCTTCCCGTCGCGTGACCAGGTGGCCGAAATCTGCGTGCCGGGCCCGAAGGTCAGCCGAGACTTCGTCCCGCGCGTCAGATCGAGGATCCATAAGTCCGCCGTTCCCTGCGTGCCGTTGAACAAAGAAACCGCGACCCGGCTGTCGTCGGGTGAGAGTGCCGGATAGTAATAGCGCTCTTGTTGTGCCAGCGCGCCGCCCGGTTTCCCGTCACGCGTAAACCACAGCAAGTCCCACGATCCAGTCGCATCGCCCGTCTGAAACACCAAAACGCCGTTCTGCGACGCCGAGAACTCCGGCACTGCGGTTGCCCCATTCAGCGCAACATGCTCCGCGATGGGCGTGGCCTCACCCGTCAGTTCCATCCTTCCGGTATCGAACGGCTGCGCCAGCAGCGTCTGCTCTCGCATGTAAAGCAGGTAACCCGATGCATACGAGGCCGTCGTTACCCCCTTCATAATCAACTTTGCCTGCAGCGACCCGAGTTCCCCCACATACAAGTCTTGTTCCTGCGTGCCCAGAGAATTCCTCCCCCAGAACAGAAAATGCTGATTGTCGGGCAGGAATCGCGGCCAGCGATGGCTGTTTTCCAGATGCGCAACATCCAGCTTTGACGCGGGCTCGGGCGTCCCGCCGGCCGCAGTCACGCGCATTAACGGCGCCGTCGCCGACGGCGCAAACAGAATCACACCGTCTTTGTTCCACGCGCCTCCACGGCCGTTGGTGGCGTCGCACAATGTCTGCACCGGGCCCCCGCTCGCTTTCACTTTCTTCACCTTGCCCTGCGCAAAGAATCCAAGCTCTCGATTGTCCGCCGACCAGAATGGATACATCGCATCATCCGTTCCCGGCAATGCTTGCGCCGTCACGGACGACAGCGCGCGCACGTACAACAGGACCTTCCCCTTGCCATCGCGCGCGGTGAATGCCAACCGCGTGCCGTCCGACGAAATCACCGCCGGACCTGACGCCGGCACCATCGTCACGAAAGCCGCTCCGGCCGGCGGCAAGATCGACGACCGCACCACCGGCTTCACTCGCCATGCTGTGCTGAAATACGCACCCCCCGCAACCACTGCGGCAAGAATCGCAATCCACGCTGCGAACCAGGCAATGCGTGACGTTCTTGCTGGAGCCGCGGCCGCGTTCGCGCCGCCCTCCGCAATCCACTTCAACTGAAGCTTCACATCCTGCGCCGTCTGAAATCGTTCCTCCGGATTCTTCTCCAGGCAAGTCCTGACCAGATAATCCAACGTCGCCGGCGCACTCGGCAGAATCTGGCTAACCGGCTCCGGATCTTTCTCCAGAATCGCCGTCATCACACCCAGTTGGCTCTTCGCTTCAAACGCCCGCCGCCCGGTGAACATCTCATAAAAGACACAGCCCAAACCAAAGATGTCGCTGCGCGCGTCCGCCTCCGCTCCCTGCAATACCTCCGGCGCCATATACTGAAACGTCCCAACCACGGTTCCCTGCCGCGTCAGAGGCTTCGCCGGAGAACTCAATTCCGCAATCGTCATCGTGGGCGTCGAAGGAGTCATCCCGCTCACCGCCGCCGAACTTCCGCTCAGCGTCGGCGCAGCCTTCGCCAGCCCGAAATCCAGCAGCTTCGCCCCACCAGCCGTCAGCATCACATTCCCCGGCTTCAAATCCCGGTGCAGAATTCCTGCTTTGTGCGCCGTCGCCAGCGCCTCTGTGATCTGCATCCCCAACTGCAGCGCCTGCTTCAGCGGTAGCGGACCCTTGCGCAAACGGTCCGCCAGAGTCTCCCCGTCGAGATACTCCATGACCAGGAACGCCGTCCCATCCTGCGTTCCGATGTCGTACAAGTGGCAAATGTGAGGATGATTCAGAGACGAAACCGCCCGCGCCTCGCGCTCGAACCGCGCGTTCAACTCGGCATTCGATGAAAGATGCGCCGGAAGGATCTTGATCGCGACCGTCCGCTCCAGCCGCGTGTCGCGCGCCCGGTACACTTCCCCCATGCCCCCGGCACCGAGGGAAGATTGAATTTCGTATGGACCCAGTTTGCTACCCGAAGAGAGTGGCATCGGCGGGAGACATTATAGTCCGGCAAGCTCAGCCCCTATCGAATTTACGCAGCCGGGATGGATATTTCGATCTTCATTGCATCGGAACGGCGGAGCTGGGAACTCCGCCGTCCCTGCACTGCCAGAGGTCCCCCTACGGATTTGCTGCCACCCGCTGAAAGTGCCAAGGCTTCTTCTGGGGCGGGCCCTGATCCGGTGAGTCCCCAGCACCCCGTGGGTCCCCCACCAAGAGCACGTCAGCGTCATTGGCACCCTTTAGAGTGAATTCGACATAGATGGAATCGTGCCCGCCGATGCGCAAATCCACCTTGTTCCCCGCAACTTTCGCCTCCACGATTTCCTGCTCGGTAAACTGATCGCTGCTCGGGATCAGTTCGCCATCCACAAAGTCCAGCCGGTCCACGTGGACGCAGCTTCCGCGAAGCACACCGTTTTCCGACTTCAGCTTGAAGGTGATAAACGCCTGGCCCTTGTATTTCGTCACCCAGGTCCCCACGAAGCGTTGCCCATCGGTTGAAGCACCATTGGCGGCAACTCGCACTGAGAACGCGCACATCACCAGCGACATGGCGGCCATCAGGCACGCCGTCGCCACCATTCGCGTGCGGGTTCCCCGCTTCGCGATTTTCGGCTTGTTAAGAATGTTCATGATTCGCTCCTCCAGAGCTCGTGTATCGAACAGCCCCATGGCGTAGTTCGAGCTTGCCGATGGGGCACCGCTAGACATGGTCTGCGCCATGTGCAGCAGAGATCGGGCGTAATGTTTTCCTGACGGCAAAACCCCGGCAGCCATTTCGTCACAGGCGAGTTCTCTCGTCTGAGCAATGCGGGCCTTGACCAAGACCATCGCAGGATGGAAGCACAAGGGCAGTGAGACAGCTTCATACAGCAGATTGAGCCCAAAGTCGCGGCGCTTGACATGGGCCAATTCGTGCGCCAACGCCGACACCAGATCCTGCTCGGAGATTTCCTCTGAAAACAATCGGCCCGGAACAATCAGAACCGGGTTTCTCCATCCCAGCGTGCAAGGACCACTGACCTCTTCCGAGCACAGCACTGGAATCTCGGGAATCGAAAACTGGCGGAGGCATCGCTCCCAGGCACGACATAGCACAGCCGGCATTGCCCGTTGAAACGCACGGTCGCGAACTCGCACTGTGCGGCGATAGGTCCGCAACAACCGAATGCCATGGAACAACAGCAGCACAGCGTAGACCCCTGCAATCCCGATGACGAGCAACGCCGGAAACCGAATCGCGCGCGTACCTCCACGGAAGCGAAACAACTCCCACCCGTACCCTTGCCCGGAGGCCCCCGCAACACCGGAATGCTGCGCAGCACGCGGCGACAGACCGGCCACGAGATCGATGCTGCCGGTGCCTTGCAGGAAAACCGTCGCCGCCGGGATCAGCACACACGCGGCGAGGCAAAAAACCCACAACTGGTGCCTATGCCGGCCCGGCATGGTCCGCAGGAATCCCGAACACAAGACCCCCAGTATGGAGATCAACATAATCTGCCAACAGGAATTCAGCAGATAGGCCACAACCGCGCGGTTAATTGTCTCCATGTCCGCCCTCCTCGCTCTCCTCGTGCTCGTCGATCAACTGCTTCAACTTTGCCAGCTTGCTTCCGTCCAACTGCCGGTTCTTCACCAGGCTCATCAGGAGCGCATCCACCGATCCCCCAAATACACGGTCCACCAGGTCGACTGCCGCGTCGCGCAGCGCCCGGTCCCGGCTCAGGACGGGGCGGTACTCGAAAGCCTTTCCCACCAGCTTCCTCTTCACCCTCCCCTTGCGCTGCAGGACGTTCAGCATGGTTTGCACGGTCGTGTAGGCCAGAGCCTCGCCGGGTAACTTCTCCTGCACGGCCTGCACCGTACTCGCGCCGTTCTCCCACAACACCTGCATGATCCGAAGTTCGAGCCGCGTCAAATGCGGCTGTGCTTTGCGGCTGGGACCCATCCATTACCTCCTAAGTTCTTAGGACAATACAACGCAAAAATCCGGCTGTCAACTAAAATCTTAGGAGGTTGTGAGCCGCGCGTCGCGTCGGAAATCGGTCCCGCCCGACCGCACCCGATCCAACACGTGCCTCTGCGCACGCATCCCACTTACAATTGACTCACCCATGCGTGCTCTGCTCGTCGCGCTGATTCTTGTTGCTGCCGCCGCGGCCCAGAACCTGCCTGCCCCCACCATCTCTGTCGTCGACGAAAACGGAGTCGCCGTCTTCTCCGCCCGCGTCTCCCTCGAAGCCCCGCCCCAGCCCGTCACTCGCTGTGAGACCGATTACACCGGACGCTGCCAACTCCCCACACTGCCGCCCGGCCCATATCACCTCCACGTCGAAAAAGAAGGCTTCTACGCGCTCGATCAGCCGGAAGTCCAAATCGCGCGCGGATCCGCCGTCGAAGTCACCATTTCCCACCAGCAGGAAGTACACGAAGTCGTCGATGTCCGCGAGTCGCCTCTCGCCGTCGATCCCGCCCAGGTCGCCTCGCACGAAAGCCTCAGCGGTCTTGACGTCGTAAACATGCTCTTTCCCACAGCCCACGATTACCGCAACGCCATCAACTTCATCCCCGGCGTCGTGCAGGATCAAAATGGACAGCCCCACGTCGCCGGCGCTCAAACCTACCAGACCGAAACCCTGCTCGACGGCTTCAACGTAACTCAGCCCGCCAACGGACTTCTTGTCGTCCGCGTCAGCACCGACTCGTTCCGCTCCATCCAGGTCGAGCCCTCGCGCGAACCCGCCGAGGCTGGCAAAGGATCCGCCGGCCTGCTCAGCCTTAACACCGGCATCGGCGACGATCACTTCCGCTTCTCCGCCACCAATTTCATCCCTTCCCTCCAGAACAAGCACGGATGGCGCTTCGACCAGTTCCTTCCCCTCCTTACCTTTTCCGGCCCGATCGTGAAACGCAAAATCTGGTTCTACAACGCTTTCGACGGCGAGTACGACAACACCATCTACACTGCTCTGCCCGTCGGCGCCGACAACGATCACGCCCTCCGCATCGGCAATCTCACCAAGCTCCAGGCCAACGTCACCAGCCGCAATATCCTCACCACAAGTTTTCTCATCAATCACCTGAACGACCAGTACGCTTACCTTTCACCGCAGAGCCCACAGCTCGCGAATCCCAAGGACATCGAAACCGCCTGGGTCACGAGCATCAAGGACCAGCATTATTTTCCCGGAGGTCTTCTCCTCGAGACCGGATTCGCTTTCGATCAATACAACACGCAGTTGATCCCCTACGGCTCCGCCCCCTATTTCGTGAACACGCAAACCACCGGCGGCAACTTCTATTTCCACGACGAAACCACCGCCACTCGCTGGCAAATCCTCTCCAACGTTTTTCTGCCGCCGCAACACTTCCACGGCCGTCACGATTTCAAAGTCGGCATCGATCTCGACGGCATCTCCTATGACGCACAGTTCACGCGCCTCCCCATTTCCTTCCTGAGCGGCACCAACACCGTTCCAACAACCACGCCCGATCTCTGCCTGACGGCTCCGCAGGACCAGAGTTTTCCCTGCACCCGCTACTCCACGTTCACTCCAGCTCCAATCCACGAGCAATACAACGCCGAAGTCACTGCCTATGCCGAGGATCGCTGGAGCATCACCAACCGTCTCCTCGTCGAACCTGGCATCCGCCTCGATTGGGACAAAATCATCCGCAAGGTCAACATCGCGCCGCGCCTGGCTGGAACCTACGTCCTCGACAACTCCGGCAATACCAAGCTCTCCGCCGGTGTCGGAATCATCTACGAATCCACCCCGGCATTTCTGATCGCTCGCCCTTACGCCGGCTCGCGCCACGACATCTTCTATTCCATCCCTGACCCCACAACCTGCGCTCCACCCAACTGCGTGCTCACCACAGGACCCGTCACCTCCTCATTCAGCGCCAACCTTGCCACGATCGAGTCGCCGCGCTTCCTCAATTGGAGTGTCGGCCTCGAGAAGAAGCTGCCGTCCCACATCTACATGAAGGCCGAGTATTTCCAGCGCCGCGGCATTCGTGGATTCGTCTATGACACGCGCGCCAATTCCACCAGCGGTGACTTTGTCCTCCAGAACACCCGGCAGGATCACTACGACGCTTTTCAGATCACCCTCCGCCGCAACTTCCGCGAAAACTATTCGCTGATGGGCTCCTTTACCCGCTCCTTCGCCCGCTCCAATCAGGCCCTCGACTTCAACGTCGACAATCCCATCCTTGCCCCGCAACAACCCGGCCCCTATCTCTGGGATACTCCCAACCGCTTCCTCTCCTGGGGATATGTCCCCTTCTTCAAACTCCCCGTCGTTCACCAGCTCGAAGCCGCCTACTCCGTGGAAGCCCGCACCGGATTCCCTTTCAACGAAGTCACCGATCAGCAACAACTCATTGGCACGCCCGGCGCCCACCGCTTCCCTGAATATTTCTCGCTCAACCTGCAGCTCGAAAAACGCTTTCATCTGTTCGGTTACTACCTGGCCCTCCGCGGCGGCTTCGACAACATCACCGGCCGCTGCAATCCCTACGTAGTCAACGGCGTCATCGACTCGACTCACCCCGAACCAACCTTCGCCGCCTGCCAGGGCCGCGCCTTCACCTCCAGAATCCGCCTCCTGGGCCGCAAATGACCGAGGTGCAAGAATCACAATCCCCTGTGCCCCTCTGTGCCCCTTGTGGTGAAAGGTTTCGCCAACCCACGCACCAATCGCCTCAAGCTATAATGGGCCACGAACCCTTGCATCGAAATCCAATCTCCCGTCATCTCAAAAGCCTGGAGGAAGAAGAAAATGGCACACGAATTACCCCCATTGCCCTATGCCTACGACGCACTGGAATCGACCATTGATAAGCAGACGATGACCATTCATCACGACCTGCACCACGGCGCCTACGTGAAGAACCTGAACGCCGCGCTCGAGAAACATCCTGAACTCGCCGGCAAATCCGCCGAAGATCTCATCCGCGACCTCAACGCCATTCCCGAGGACATTCGCGGCGCCGTTCGCAACAACGGCGGAGGCCACGTCAACCACACCATGTTCTGGAAGATCATGAAGCCCCAGGGTGGCGGCGATCCGACTGGCCCCATCGCCGATGCGATCCACAAGACCTTCGGCAACCTCAACGACTTCAAGACGAAGTTCAACGACGCCGGCGCCAAGCAGTTCGGCTCAGGATGGGTTTGGCTCGCGGGCAAGTCGGACGGCAGCGTGCAGATCATGTCCACACCGAATCAGGACAGCCCCATCTCTCAAGGCCTCTACCCCATCTTCGGCAACGACGTCTGGGAGCACGCCTACTACCTGAAATACAACAACCGCCGCCCCGAGTATCTAAGCGCGTGGTGGAACGTCATCAACTGGGACGAGATCAACAAACGCTACGCCGCCTTCAAGTCCGGCAAATCCGCCCAAGAACCAGCCATGGCCCACCGCTAAGCTCACGTAGGGGCGGACGCATTCGTCCGCCCCGCGAAGCGAAGCGAGCGTGCGGTCCGCTAAGAATGGCCTTTTCAACTCGCTTGTCATCCTGAGCGAAGCGAAGGACCTATGCAATCTGCGGTCAGAGGCACACCGCATGCGACAAGAAGCTATATGAAGGGATAAGGCCCTTGAGGGATCAAGGGCCTTTTCTCGCGGTCATGCAGTTCTAAGCCAAGCTCAAGCAGTTCCAGTACTCCTCCGCATCCGCAGCGTCTTCCCTCAGCGTCCTCTGCGGTCTAAGGTTTTAGTTTTTCCACTACCCCGCCCTTCATCACAAAATCGACCTTCTCCATCATCGTCACGTCGCTCAGCGGATCCCCCGGCACCGCCACGATATCCGCCAACTTCCCCGCCTCAATCGTCCCCAACGAATCCTTCATCCCGAGCAACTCCGCCGCAGTCCCCGTCGCCGCCCGGATTGCCTGCGCCGGAGTCATCCCAAACTTCACCATCGAAGAAAATTCCTTCGCCGGATTGATCTTCCAGTCGAATCCTCCAGCGTCCGTACCAAACGCAATCTTCACCCCCGCCTTCATCGCGCGTTTGAACGTGTCCTCATGAATCTGGATCATCTTCACCCACACCGGAGCCCCAGCCGCCGCCCGTCCCTGCGCCACATACTCGCCCACGAAGATCGTCGGCACATAGAAAATCCCGCGCGCGGCCATGGTCTTCAAATCCTCGTCTGCGATGTAGTTTCCATGCTCAATCGAATCCACGCCCGCCTCGACCGAATTGTGTACGCCATTCAGCGCCATCGCGTGCGATGCCACTTTGTGCCGCTCGCGGTGCGCCTCGTCCACGATCGCCCGCAGCTCATCCAAAGTGAACGTTGGAATATCGTCCAACACGCCATCCTCGCGCACGCGATACGACCGGTCGCTGTAGACCTTGATCCAGTCCGCCCCATGGCTGATCTGTTCGCGCACCGCCTGCCGCGCGTTGTCCGCGCCATCGACAACTTGCACTCCATGCGGCACAGCCACCGCAGGCGCATATCCCTGCAGCGGATAAGCTCCTGTCACGTTCAGCGCCCGCGTCGCCACCTGCATCCGCGGCCCCGGAATTACTCCGCTGTTGATCGCCTTCTTGACATCCACATCCGCATAACCAGCGCCCTCGGTCTCCACATCGCGGATCGAAGTGAACCCGTACTCCAGAGCACGCCGGGCATTGACCGTAGCCAGAATCGTCCGATACTCCGGCGACTGCTTCAGCAGTTGCTCGTCGTAATCCGCCGCCGTGATGTCGCCCTGCAGAAGGATGTGCGTATGCGTATCGATCAGCCCAGGCAGACAAGTCTCATGCGAGAGATCGATCACATCAGCGCCAGCAGGCACGCTCGCCGCAACCTCCTTGATCGTTTCGCCCTCAATGACCACGACGACGTTCTTCCGCAGCGAATCCCCACGCCCATCAAACAGACTTCCGCAGCGCAGCGCCACCGTTTTCTTACCTGCAGTTTGTCCCAAAACGGGAAGAGTCCCGCACAAAAGAATCCCAACCCCCAACACAATCTTCCGCCTCATATGCCCTCCGACTGAGAACCGAGAACTGCGTTTCTGCATTTCCTGTGCGCCCTCTGTGGATATTCCGGATGCCCACTTTACCAGACTTCATCCACCCCGCCTCGCGCGCAGCAGAACTACCGTCATCTCGCGCTTCCACGAATCCTCCTTGAGCCATCGCTTGATCAGTCCCGTTCCGCAAGATGTGTCGCGGCCTTTTTCCTCATGTGCACCAAAAAGCGGAATTGACCTGCGCCCATTTCACCCGTACATTCTCTTTCGCTCTCACAAAGACAAGCAACTTGTTCCAGGTGCGAAAAGCAGCTGCAGGACAAACACTAGCACCACACTTCGCTCAGGGTCAGCGCGCCATGAAATCCGTCGAATGGAAAACCTACCGCACACGTTTCTTAGTCAAAGCCAAACAACTCAGCTCCAGTCTCAGCTTCGTCGACCATCTCGGTCGCCAGCACTGCGGACGCAAGGGCGACTACCTAGTGGAATCATGCGACGGTGTGCTCAGCATCGCTCCCCGCCAGATCTTTGAAGACATCTATGTCCCGATGCCTCTGGCGGGTGACCTGCCCGCCAACCCGCCTTCGGATCAAAACGAAATCTCTATGGGCGGCAGGGACCGCCTCGGCCTCGAAGATTTTCAGATTGAGCCCCTGAAGATCGAGCGAATCAAAGGTATCCACGGAGACCAGTACACGCGTAGCGTCGACCCCGCCAAGGTCTCCCGCGCGCACCGCAAGTCTCCGCAACCGGTAAGAGGCGCCTCGCCCCGACTGGGCCTGATGTGAGCAAAACCAAGGTTTCAAGGTTTCAGAGTTTCAAGGTTTCAAGGTTTCAAAGCCCACGGTCCGCACAGCAGGGTCGAAGGATCGAGCCATTCGACAGTTCGCACCATCACGGTAACGCTATGTCCTTGAAACCCTGAAACTTTGAAACCTTGAAACTTGCCTCTATGTGGAAAACCAGCCCTCAATCCGGCACCAAGCCCGTCATTGCTAGGGATACAACCTGTAGTGTTTCCCTCTTGACATGCACAACCTACGGGAGTAACTTTGCATTCCCAAGCACAGAATTCAGCCTCACGGGAATGGGGCTGGAATTGGAAAAATCAGTAAAGAGTGAAGGGAACCAGGCGTTCGGTGCCCAGCCAGAGGTGACTCGGCGCCGCCGCTGGTAAAGCAAAGGCCAAGGCGCCCGGGCTTCTCGATCCGTAAGCCCGGCGCCGAAACCTTAAACGACAACGAACCTTGCTCTTCCGGTAGCCGGAAGCCGACCGGAAGCTGATCGGGAAGTGCGGTGGCCGTGCCCGACCCTCCCCCGGTGCACGACGGCAGTGCGGTAAAGAGTACGAGCAATCGCTACAGTTCGCGTCAAACGTCAGGTGCTTTTCCTGACGGCAGTAGAACCCAGGAGCCCGCAATGGAAACCCTAAACCGCCTAGTGACTGAGTCTTTGGCACGACATGGCTTCGACCGTCCTGTGGATTATCGTCGCCTGCAGTGGTCGCGCTGGTTCCGCTGCGAGTCCCCTCACAGTCTCCTTCTAGTCCCCAGCAAACCCGGAGTCTTCGCCCTGGCCGAAGAAATCATGAACCTGGGCAGTTCCAATGCTTCCACAGACATAAAGGGGCCGCGCAGCAACGTGGAAGAGCGGCGCTTCAGCACCGCGTCAGGCGCCCAGGATAGTGCGGCTTTAGCCGCCGTGTCCCCAGAAGCCGAAGGCCGGAAGCCGGATTCCGACTCCCCCCGCCGTATGCTCGCCGTCAACCAATTCTTCGAAGACGACGACATGGCCTTCGTCCTCGACCGCATGCTGTCGCGTGAAAACGCCATGCGCACGCGGCTCACTTGCGGCCGCTACTTCATTCGCTATGTCGTCATCGAGGACCAATCCCAGCGCCGCAGCATCTGCAACGCCTTGAATCAATGGATCGCGTCCTCCGCCGAGAAAGCCACCGGCATCGGCCCCCACTTCGCCACTTCGCTCGAACTGACTCCCGCGACCGAGCAGACGAATGCAAGTGTGGGGCGGACACTCCTGTCCGCCGCTGCCGACGCCAGCACATCGCAGAAATCGGGCAACGAACCCGTACTCAACAAATCAGCGAATACGGTGACGCCTCCGGAAGTCGTGGCCGCCACCGATGTTCACCGCTCCTCGCTCTTCCCCTCCGGCTTCTAGCGGAGGATTCGCGCCGCGAAACGCACATGGAACAGCGGCGCGTCGCTTTTGCGTCCCATTAGGGACGATCGATAGTAGCCCGCTAGTTCTACTGGCGGGATGGAACGAGAGATGGGAGTTGCGTCCCATGGGGACGCCTGAAATCCCAGATCTTTAGACAACCGAAATTCGCTTCACCCGGTTCCCCCGTCCGCTGGCCGGACGCCCGAATCGAAGAAACCCGCATAGAATCTAATAGGAGAGCCCCTGATGCCAGAAGTGAAGACCATTGCAGAAACCGCCGCCGCCCCGTCCGCCCTCGCCGCGAACCCCGCGGTTCCCAAGAAGAAGGCCCCCGGCCTCTCCTTCCGCCGCCTCTTTACCAAGCCGGGCGTCTCTCCCTATGACGAAGTCGAATGGGACCTCCGCCTCGCTCAGATCACCGATGCCCAGGGCAACGTGATCTTCGAGCAGAAGGACGTCGAAGTCCCCAAAGACTGGTCCATGACCGCCACCAACATCGTGGCCTCGAAATACTTGCACGGCAAGATCGGCACTCCCGAGCGCGAAACCGGGGTCCGCCAGCTCGTCTGCCGCGTCGCCGAAACCATCCGCGACTGGGGCATGGCCCAAGGCTACTTCCGCACTCTCGAAGACGGCGCCACCTTCCACGACGAACTCGTTCACATCCTCGTCCGCCAGTACGCCGCTTTCAATTCGCCCGTCTGGTTCAACGTCGGATGCGACCGCATCGAGCCTAACTCCGACGGCCGCAACTGGCACTGGAACCAGCAAACCCAGCAAGTCGAATTCGGCGTCACCGGATACTCCAAGCCCCAGTGCTCCGCCTGCTTCATCAACTCGGTGAAAGATTCGCTCGATTCCATCCTTACTCTGGCCAAGACCGAAGGCATGCTCTTCAAGTGGGGATCAGGCACCGGTACCAATCTCTCGCCCCTGCGCGGATCGACCGAAACTCTCTCCGGCGGCGGCACCGCCAGCGGCCCACTCAGCTTCATGAAAGGATTCGACGCCTTCGCCGGCGTCATCAAGTCCGGAGGCAAGACGCGCCGCGCCGCCAAGATGGTCATCCTCAACGTCGACCATCCCGACATCGAAGACTTCATCCTCTGCAAGTCGAAAGAAGAAGCCAAGGCCCACGCCCTCGTCTCCATGGGATACGACGGCTCCCATCCCGACTCCGACGCGTACTCCAGCATCTTCTTCCAGAACGCGAATAATTCCGTCCGCGTCACCGATGACTTCATGTACGCCGTCGTCCGCGACACCGACTTCTCCACCCGCGCGGTTCAGGACCATACCGTCGTTAAGACCTACAAAGCGAAAGATCTGCTCAACAAGATTTCCGAAGCCACCTGGCACTGCGGCGATCCCGGCATGCAGTACGACACCACGGTCAACCGCTGGCACACCTCGAAGAACACGGCCCGCATCAACGCCAGCAATCCGTGCAGCGAATACATGTTCCTCGACGATTCCGCCTGCAACCTGGCCAGCCTGAACCTGCTGAAGTTCGCGCCCAACGGCACTTTCGACGTCGAAGCCTATCGCCACGCCGTCGATATCCTAATCACCGCGCAGGAAATCATCGTCGACAACGCCGGCTACCCCACCGAAATGATCATGCGCAACTCGCATGACTATCGCCCGCTAGGCCTCGGCTACGCCAACCTGGGCGCGCTCCTCATGGCCGCTGGCCACCCCTACGACAGCGACGGAGGCCGCGACTACGCCGCCTGCGTCACCGCCATCATGTGCGGCGAAGCCTATCTCCAGTCCAGCCGCATCGCCGAACAATGCGAACCCCTGAGCCCAGCCACGGAAGCAACAAAGAAAAATTTGTCCGAGACAAATCTAGGAGCAACCATTGCCCGTGTGGGGACGGGCGACTCGCCCGTCCCGCCCAAGCGAAGCGAGGCGGCCCCCGGCCCACAAACCATGCCCGGCGGAGCCTGCCCCGGCTGGTACATCAACCGCGAACCTTTCCTCGACGTAATCCGCATGCACCGCGCGTCAGTGAATGGGATCAATAAAGGCAACGTCCCCGCCAACCTCTACGAAGCCAGCAAAGCCTGCTGGGACGAAGCCCTCGCCCACGGCGAAAAATACGGCTACAGAAATTCCCAAGTCACCGTCCTCGCCCCCACCGGCACCATCGGCTTCATGATGGATTGCGACACAACCGGTGTGGAGCCGGATTTGGCGCTGGTTAAGTATAAGAAGCTGGTGGGCGGAGGCATGATCAAGATTGTTAATAACACTGTGCCTACCGCGCTGTTCAAGCTGGGATACACGCACGACCAGGCGGACGCGATCGTCAGCTACATTGATGCGACGGGGACGATTGAAGGCGCGCCGCATATTAAAGACGACGATCTTGCTGTTTTTGACTGCTCGTTCAAGCCGGCGAAGGGGACGCGGTCGATTCACTATCTCGGGCATTTGCGGATGATGGCGGCGGCGCAGCCGTTCATCTCAGGAGCTATCTCGAAGACCGTCAATCTTCCCGAGAACGCTTCGGTCGAAGACATCATGGAGGTGTACCTGCAGGCCTGGAAGCTGGGGCTGAAGGCGGTCGCCATCTATCGGGATGGCTGCAAGAAATCGCAGCCGCTTTCGGCCGCTGGGACCAAGACGGCCGAGGCCGCGGGCGGGGGCGCCCGCGCCACACAGGTTGTGGTGGAGGAAGAGAATCTCAACGCGCCGCCGCGTGCGGTCCGGCACAAGCTGCAGGAGGAGCGCGCTTCGATCACGCACAAATTCAAGGTTGGAGACCACGAGGGCTACATCACCGTCGGCCTCTATCCCGACGGCGAGCCGGGCGAGTTGTTCATCACCATGGCGAAAGAAGGATCGACGGTCTCGGGCCTGATGGACAGCTTCGCGCTCGCGGTCTCGATCGCGCTGCAGCACGGCGTCCCGCTGAAACTGTTCTGCGAAAAATTCGCGCACACGCGCTTCGAGCCCAGCGGATGGTCGGGCAATCCGGAAATCGGCTACGCCAAGTCGATCATGGACTACATCTTCCGCTGGCTGCAGCTGCGTTTCCTGACCGGCCAGCAGCAGATGCTGTTCGAGAACCTCAGACTGCGGCCGGCCAGCACTCCGACCCCTGAGGGGATCGGAGACGCAAATGGCTCCTCGGATCAACCGAGAACTGAGAACCGGGAATTGAGAACTGGTTCGGGCTCCGTCCACGCCGCCGACGCGCTTTCGACCATCGTCGACCTGGGCGACGCCCCCACCTGCAGCTTCTGCGGCAGCATCATGACCAGAAACGGGAGCTGCTACCGATGCATGAGCTGCGGGAGTACGAGCGGGTGCAGCTAGAAAGTCTTGTGTAGGGGCGGACGCATTCGTCCGCCCCAGGTTTTGGCGCAGATGTAAAAGATCAAGCGGATCGTTCGATGACATGAAACGCGAAGTCCAATTCGTCATCTGCGTCGACAACAAGGGCTATGCCGCGTCGCTGGAGTTGCGCAAGATTTATCAGGTGATTCCGGATAAGACGGCGCCCAAACTCCGCCATATTCGCGTCATCGAAGAGTCCGGAGAAGGTTACTTGTACCCGGAAGATTTCTTCGTGCCCGTGCAGTTGCCGCAGGCTGTCGAGCGAGCCGTGCGCCGG
>DASQGJ010000036.1:0-5118 GCA_035632675.1 Candidatus Dormiibacterota bacterium | reverse complement strand
CTAGCCTGCGTCTGCGGCGATAAGCGTCCAGGCGCGTATGCCGGGCGACCGCGAAGATCCACGGCAGCAGCGGCTCCGAGGGCAGGTAGGTATGGCGAGCGCGATGAATACGCAACCAGCAATCCTGCAGCACGTCCTCGGCGTCGCTGGGCGACATCCCCGGTCCCGAGCAGAACCGGAGCAATGCTGGGGACAAATTAGTCACCAGGGTTTCCACCGCCGCCACGTCGCCCTGCTGGTAGCGAACCATCAGATCACGGAGCTGGTCTTCGCTTTGGTGGGCGCTCTGCATGGCGTCGCGCGAGCCGGCTCGTGGGCCGTCATTCGCCCCGGAACTGCTTGTGACATCACTGACCAGATGCACCGGATAGCCCACTACTTCCTACTTCGATGGTAGTGGTCCTACAGTTACGGGGGGGCAGCGCGTAACCCCGGGGGCTCGGTGAGCGAAGTGATTAGTGTAAGTGAAGACCGGCTTCCTTATGGGGGCCAACAAGGAGATCTATTATGAAGCACGTTTTGAGAAGTTTGTGCGGCCTGGGTCTGTTGGTGGGTCTTGCCTCGTTCGCTTCGGCGGCAGACAAGACCTGGACAGGCCAGATCAGCGACAGCATGTGTGGCGCCAGTCATGCCAAAATGATTGCCGGACACCCCGAAGCCAAGATGACAGAACGGGACTGCGCGCTGGCTTGCATAAAGGCCGGAGGCAAATACGTCTTTGTGAGCGACGGGAAGATATACAAAATCGCCAACCAGGAATTGGCGCTGCTACAAGTGCATGCGGGCCACACGGTGCAACTCACCGGGGACATGAAAGGCGACACCATTACCGTCTCCAAGATCACCATGGGTGGAAAGCAGTAATCGCGGCGGGAGCGAACCGGGGAATCAGCCCGAGAGGGGAGGTGTGCCTTTGTCTTCGCGAGTCTCACATGCTCTGTGGGCAAGCCTATTAACGGTTAGCGCGCTGGCTGTGGGGTGTTCCTCCTCGCCGAAAGGGACTCCGCCAACAGCGGAGAATCGCGACGGGAAAGCCGCTGCGAACTTCAGCCTCCCGGACTCTAACGGAGTCCAGGTTGCGCTGGCGGACTACAAGGGCAAGGTAGTGTTGCTTAACTTCTGGGCCACCTGGTGCGGCCCATGCAAGATCGAAATCCCCTGGTTCATGGAATTCAACAAGACCTACAAGGATCGCGGGTTTGCCGTGCTCGGCGTGTCGCTGGACGACGACGAGTGGAAATCTGTCCGGCCGTACCTGGCAGAGAAGAAGATGGACTATCCGGTCATGGTGGGCAACGACCAGGTGTCACAATCCTACGGGGGGATCGATTCTCTTCCCACAACCTTCATCATCGACCGGGATGGCAGAATCGCTTTCGTCCACATGGGATTGGTGGGTAAGGAGACCTACGAGAAGGAAATCCGGAATCTGCTGGGTGGGGAACGCAGCGCGGTGATTGCGGATTAGCGCAGTGCAAAGGAAGGCGTGAAAATGTTTAAGAGCGGTAGCGTCGCCGAACACATTCTCCGGGGAGTGCTGGGTTTCGGATTGCTGTTCATGGGGCTGCTGTACGCACACGTGCTGGGTTGGTGGACCTTGGTGCCGCTGGCCGGGGCGCTGGTGAGCTTCCGAGGCTGCCCCCTGTGTTGGACCGCCGGTCTGGTGGAGACCGTACTTCATCGGAAGGCGCGTAAAGGCTGCATCGACGGATCGTGTGGCTCGATCTCCACTCCCCTAGTTCGGTAGCTCCGCCCGCCGGTTCAGCACCACACTGACAACGGAGGCGGAGGACTCCAGGCATTCGTTGGGACGTTCGTCACGCATGCGGCTTACGGTTCCGTTAAGTGATTATCGGTAGGCAGTTGCCAGGAGAGGCAATTCTCCAAGTTGCGCGTTTGCACCAAGCCGAGGGGCCCCGAAACCTCCACCTGGACCGGTAGTCGCTAGCTTAGAAGTACGGCAATCGTCTCGAGAAGGGCGTTATGGGAGTTGCCGGGATGCCATCTGTCAAGCAAATGTGTCGCGTCTAGGTAGCTTCCATGGGCTGTATGGACGCAGATTCCTCCGGCGGCACGGCGATGAGCTTGCGTTTTATGCCCGAGCTCAAGATACGCAGGATCCGGAGCTTGGTGCCCTTGATTGCTACGGGTGAACAGTTGAACCCTAGCAGCTCTTCCACCAATCCGCGCCGGTCAAGATCCGCCCGCAACCATTCGGCCCATTCGGGAAGTGCCGGAACACCAAACCTCACAGCCAAGCGATGCAACACGAACTCGGGTGAGCCGTCGTAGAGAATTGTCCGCCGCGCTTGTCCATCGGCTCCGAGGGTGGTTCCAAATAGCGTCTGCGAAACTGCTGCCAGATGCCGCACGGGTCGTTTCCGGCCGGGAATCTGGAGCGATGCCCGGTACATGACCGGCTTCTCACCGAGGTGCCCAAACAATTCGGCCCTGCCAGGTAAGCTGATCTGAAATCGCTGTTCATCGGCGATGGCCGCTGCGATGGCGCCAACTTCCTGATCGCCGCCGAACACAGATACCAGATGAATCTGCACAGCGGAACGCGGTTCCGCGGGTTTCTCGGCAACCAAGCGGTCCATGTGCAGGGACACCTCGGTGATCGTGTCACGCGTCTGCCGCACAAACTTCAACTTCCCCATTCGCAGGTGGGCGTTCTCCATTTCGGGCCTCCTTGCCGCCGTCTTCTCTTGGCTTCTCAGACAGAAGCTTGATGCGGCCGTCGGCGAACAGGAGCGTCAATCGTTGGCTGAAGCGTTCCTTCTCTCGAATGACCGTTTCCCCGTCATCGCCTTCTTCCTCTGTTTTGTCGACGACCTTGATCGCTTCCCAATACGCGACATGACGCTCGGCTCCGCTACCGAACATGCCATTGAGCAGACCGCTCACAGCGCACAACCCGACATGGCCAGCGTGTAGAGGAGTTAGCGGCCGCCCGAAGAATTGCTTTCGTTGGGCGTGCGTGACTCGTTGGGCCTGTAACCACGCCGGTGACTTCGCCAGCAGATCTTCAACCGTATCCAGCGGGAGTCCCCGGTATTCCATTCGTACCGGTCCGCTTTGCGGTACTGCATACGCACGATCCGCTTCGTTTGGCAGCGGCGGGATCTCTTCATATCGTCGCGTCAACTCTTGAAGCTTCCAATTCGCCTGGTTTACGACCTGATCGCTCAACCGATTCTTCTCGATCGCGGATCGTCGAACGCCTAACACTACTGTCTGCTTGTAGCGCTCTGCTTCCGGCTCAGTCAGCCTGTAAATCGCCTTCTCCTTGAAGTGCGGACTCAAGATATTCCGGCACTCATAGATACGGTCGAACGGAATCACCATCGCGAGTACACCGCCCGGTTTGAGCCAACGGAAGAACTCTTCCAGAAACAGTTTCTCCATCCGCTGATTCTTACCCTCGCTGACTTCAAAATCGTAGGGCGGGTTCAGATACAGCAAGGAGAACGACTCCACTGGCGCCTTGGCATCGAAGGCGTTGCCCTGGATCACCTCATCGAGAGTTGTCCGCGCCTCCAATGCACGGTGCGAATCAAGCTCGATCCCGTATCGTCTGGAGCAGCTATTCTCAGTGACCGCCACCAACGCCGCGCCCGTCCCCGCGCAAGGATCGAGCGCGCTCGCCGGTTCATTCGGGAACTGCAAGAATCGCCGCATCCGTTGGGCTTCCCGCTGGTGCAACGGAAAGTAACCGAGCCGCATCCGTCCTTCCAACCGCATTTTCGGCCTCCCTTCAATGCTCGTGTTGTTGTTGCTGTTGCTGTTGCCCGACGGACCTCATGCGATCGCCGATGCTGGACCGGTACGATTGTCAAAGAATTGCGCGTGCAGAATCCCCATCTCGGTCGCCAACTCACTTTTGAAGGCTTCTAACTCCGGGTGCCGTGCGATGAAGGTCAAGACTGACGTTGCTGTTAATCGCACTCGGTCGTCCGAAACGATCAACTGGTGGCATTCGTGGCATGCTGCCCAATCACCGACACTCTCACCTACAACGCCGCCAGCAGCGTAGCCTATGAAATTCCGCGCCGGATGCCGCCACACGGCGTCCGGCGCGGAGCAGAAGTCACACAAACAGGGCATGGCTCCTCCTTTTCGCGAGCTTCGACTGACGTGGCTTCAGAACGGGACGTCTGGATCGCTGTTATCGGCACCGTCCGCCGCTTCACGCGTTCCAGTGGGCGGCTTGCCTGGTGCCGGACGCTCTGCTCCCTCCGTGCGACCGGAACCCAGGAAACGCACGGTGCTGGGGATGATCTCGACGGAAACTTCCTTGCCGTTCTGTTTTGAATCGTACTGCCGCACCTGGAGGCGCCCCTCGACGAAGATGCCGTCGCCCTTTTGCAGATGCTTCGCGCATGCTTCGCCCACGCCGTTGAAGGCGCAGACGCGGAACCAGTCCGTGGCTTCCTTCTGATTTCCCTCACGGTCCTTGTACCGCCGGTTGACGGCCACCGAGAAGTTGACGACGGGGTCACCGCTCGGCAGGAACTTCATTTCGGGAGTTCCGCCGAGATTGCCCATGATCTGAATCTTCGTGTATCCCAACATTTTCTCTATCTCCTGTTCGTTCGAAATGCGGACCCGTCCCCTTGGCGCAAAGCGCGAGAGGGACCAAGTCCGGCTAAGTATTGATAAGAATCCCGGACGGCAGGCTGCCCACGGGATCAATGAATGAGCGGTCTCCACTTTTGCGGCGCTCCGGTGACCACGGCCTAAGCTGAGGCCCTGTGCTCTACATCCGGCTGATTGCGCGCTGCCCGTTTACGTGCCAGCACCCTCTGCTGATACTCACGGCTCTGCCGGTCTTGGCGCGACTTCGCGCACTTTCTGCATCGCTCCGCGTTGGGAGAAGTGCTCTTACATGGAATGCCGCAATCAGCGCAGGCGTACCGCCGCAGCTTCATTTGCAGGTACATCTCGACCCCCCGCCGGCTCTGGAGCCAATGCGCCGGGCGCGGCCACTCGACGAGTGATGTACGGATCCCGGTGCCGCTCCACCCACCGCAACGTATAGCTCTGAAGGCCTCGGAGCCATTCATCGGGCACTTCAGACCGGACAAGCATTTCCTCTTCGCTTGTGAAGGAGTTGTC
>DASQGJ010000035.1:0-66367 GCA_035632675.1 Candidatus Dormiibacterota bacterium | reverse complement strand
GGTGCAGCAGCGTGATCTTCGGCCAATCAGGTCTTAGGTCTTGGGTCTTAGGCTGTGGGTCGCCGGCTTTACCGAAGACCGAAGACCTAAGACCTAAGACCGCCCTTGCCCTTTCCAGCGCCGCCGGGTCCTTATCGAGCCGATTCAAATGTCCCGGTGCGGCGAGGCGTTTTGCGATTTCGTAACTGTGCCCGCCAAGGCCCACCGTGGCGTCGATATAGGTCCCACCACGCCGCACGGCTAAAAAGTCGATCGCTTCTTTTAAAAGAACCGGCACATGGCTCGCTCTGCTTCCACCGCCATGCCCAACCCCCTGAGGGGTGTCTGTTGATCCCCCGTCCGATAGATGGTTCACTAGATGCCCAGTGTGTCGAGCGTCTTCTCATCGTCAGGCGTAAACTTTTCTTCTTCGATCTCTTTCTTGAACAGCTCCAGGTTCCTGACTACGAGAAACGTCAAATTCCCCAGAACCGCTACCTCGCCCTTGATTTGTCCTGACTCGCGCAGCAACTGCGGCAGCAGCAAACGGCCTTGCCCATCCATCTCGACCTGCTGCCCGTAATAGTTCGTCCGGTCCAGGAACTTCTTCTTCGTGGGATTGAAATTGGAGAGCCCTGCCAACTTCTGCTCGATCCGCTCCCACTCCTCGAAGGGATACACTTGAGCAACCTTGCCATCGAGGCTGGTGATGTAAAATTGCTGACCGTATTTCTCGTCGATCACCCGCTTGAACTCGGCCGGGATTTTCAGACGGCCCTTCTCGTCGACCCGGGTTGGATGATTGCCGCGAAACATGGCGCAGGTAGTGCTCTCTCAGCTCAGTCACGGAGGTAAAAGCGGCGCAAAGCACGGTCAAAGTCGGGCGATTCGGGCTGTTTGTCGAACTGTTGGGTCGGATTTCCACCGGCTCCTCGAATTCAGCTCCTACTTCCCACGGACTCAACCGCACTCACCACTTCTTACCACTTTGTACCACATCTTAACGGTAAGTCGTTTATTGTCAAGCAGAAACTTGATGGTGGTAGTCCCACTTAGGCACTGTTTCGGGAAAGCGCGAAGCCTTGTGGTTAACCAGTAAGAGGACCACAAGGGGTTGGGTTTACGGCTTTGGTTCTTTCGCTATTCTTTCGCTTAGATTTTTCTTGATCTCCGCGACTGGCGCGGATTTTCTTGTGGAAATTCTGCAAAGTCGGGGAAACCCGCCGCGTCCAGCCGCGCGGTCGGGCGCGCACGACGAGGGGTTTTATGACTTTGACGCAAACGCTTGGCTTGGTGGTTCGGCGCTTTCCGCTCCTCTGCGCGCTGGTTGGTTGCGCCTTCGCTCAATCCAAACCCGGGGAATGGCTGACGATCCGGCGCGGGGAATTCTGCGTGACGGAGGGGACGCTTGAGCAGGCGGACGGCGATCGGGTATCGGTGGACGTGCCGAAGATGCGGGCGTATGTGAGCGTTGCCACGGCGGCGTCGGCTGAAATTCGTTTTCGCTACGGCGGCGTAACGGAGAAACAATCGGCACTGGGCTCGGGGCAGGTGCGGAGCCAGTTTGGGTTGAAGCTGCGGGCGCAGGATCCGTGCAACCTGGTGTATGTAATCTGGCGGGTTGAGCCGGAATCGAAGCTGGTGGTGTCGGTGAAACGGAATCCGTCGGAGCATACGAGTGCGCAGTGCGGCAACCGGGGCTACAGCAACATCAAGCCGAGGAAAGCCACCGCGGTGCCGCGTTTGAAGGGGCGGGAGTCGCACACGCTGCGCGCCGAAATGAAGAACGAGGAATTGCGCGTGTTCGTCGACAACCACGAAGTATGGGAGGGCGAGGTTGGGCCGGATGCAGCTCGTCTGGAGGGGCCGGTCGGGATCCGGACTGACAATGTGCGGCTGGAATTCGAGTACATGGCTCGCAGAGCGGCGGGGATTGTGCCCGATCATGTTCTGGCATGCAAGTCGGGAGATTCCGACTGAGTCGGCGTCTTATCTGGAAGGCTCTACGAAAACGGCGGTGCCGTAGGCGAGGACCTCGGTGACGCCCTGCATGATTTCGGTCGCATCGTAGCGCGCGCCGACAACGGCATTCGCTCCCAACTGGGCCGCGTGTTCGAGCATGAGGTCGAAGGCTTCCTGGCGCGTCTTTTCGCAGAGATTCGTGAGCAGGGTGATGTTGCCGCCGACCAGGGTCTGCAAACTTGCGCCGATGGTGCCGAAGATTGAGCGGGAGCGCACGACAATGCCGCGCACCACGCCGAGCGAGCGGGTGACGCGGAATCCGTCGAGTTCAAACTGCGTGGTCACCATCGTATGTGCAACCATCTTGCCAGCGGAATAGCCTGTTGCCATGGAGTATCAGTCCTTTCTATGTGGCGCGAACGGTGGAGAAGTGCGCCGCATCCGAATATAGCGCTGCCGGCGGGGGGCGGCGAGTGCCTCGGCGGCTGCGGGTGGGTGCAGATTATTCCAGTTCGGCCGTGATGAAAAATTCCTGCGAGGAATTGTCGAATTCGATGCGGAGCACGTTGGGTTTGCAGCAGACCTGGCAGTCTTCGATGTAGTTCTGGCGGCGTCCGGCGGATTCGTCGACGGAGGTGACGTTCCATTCTCCGCAGGAGGCGCATTGGAAGCCGGATTCCATGGTGGGCGAGACTGGGGGCAATCGGGCATGCACCCTCGCTGCGCTTCGGGGGACGGACGAATGCGTCCGTCCCTACGTGAGTGTTGCCGCCGCGAATAGAGCATACCGCAGCGGCTTGCCCGGCTCCTATAATGTCCGAACTGTGTTTCTCAAATCCTTGGAGGGTTCATGATTTCGCGGCGAAAGTTCCTGGAGGTGGGTGCGGCAACGGCGGGTGTGGCGGCACTGCCGAGTTCGGGACTTTCATCGTCCACGGTACAAGGAGACTTGCCCGCGTCCCTGGCGGGGCTGAAATCGCGGAAGGGTGAAGCCCATCCCATCACCCGCGAAGAGCGCCAAGAGAGGCAGGAACGGGCGCGCAAACTTATGTCGGAGAATTCTCTGGATGCGATTGTGCTGATGACGGGCACGTCGCTGCAGTATTTCAGCGGCATCCGGTGGTGGGGCGGGGAGCGGACGTTCGCGCTGGTGATGCCGGCCAAGGGTGCTTCTTTTTATGTATGCCCTGCGTTCGAGGAGGGTCGCGCGCGCGAGCAGATCTCCAACGCTCCCGACGGCTCTCAGCCCGACGTGCGGGTGTGGCAGGAGGATGAAAGCCCTTACCAGCGCATTGCACAAGGGCTGAAGGAACGGGGCATTTCCACCGGGAAGATCGGGATGGAAGAGACGATTCGGTTTGTGTTTGCCGACGGCATTGCGAAGGCGTCCCCGCAAGCCGCGATGGCGAGCGCGACTCCGGTGACCGCGGGCTGCCGGATGATCAAGAGCGCGCACGAGATCGCGTTGATGCGACTGGCTGCGCAGGTCACGCTGGCGGCCTATCAGGCAGCTTACCGCGCGGTCAAAGATGGGATGACACAGCCGCAACTGGAAGAGCTGGTGCAGAAGGCGCATGAGCGACTGGGATTCAGTGGCGGCGCTGACGTTCAGGTCGGTGAGTTTTCCGCGTTTCCTCACGGGTCGGTCACGCCACAGGTGGTGCACGAGGGCACGATCGTGCTGATGGATGGCGGATGCTCGGTCGAGGGATACCAGTCAGACATCACACGGACGTATGTGCTGGGCAAGGCGTCAGACAAGATGAAGAGCGTGTTCGACATCGTGCACCGCGCGCAATCGGCGGCGCTGGCAGCGGCCAGGCCGGGGGTGGAGTGTGGATCCATCGATGCGGCAGCGCGCAAGGTGATCGTCGATGCGGGATACGGTCCGGACTACAAATACTTCACGCACCGGCTTGGACATGGAATGGGAATGGATGGGCACGAGTGGCCTTATCTGGTGCGCGGAAATACGACGAAGCTACAGACCGACATGACAACCAGTGACGAGCCGGGAATCTATATTCGCGGTGAGTTTGGAATCCGGCTGGAAGACGATCTGCACGTAACGGAGAATGGCGCGGAGTTGTTTACACCGCAGAGTCTGTCGCTGGAGGAGCCGTTCGCCGGGTAATTCACAAACCTCATAGCGCGCTGAAAGTTTTCTATCGGGTGATAGTTATCCTGAGCACGGCGCAAGCCGTGCGAGGGACCGTACGACGTCACGCACCAGACATGCAGTCGACAGGACTACCCTCGCCGCCCGCATCGTGGTGATCCGTTTCACACTTTCGTTGCTCGGCGCCCTCGTAGGGTCGCTCACCCCTTGGCAGGGGTTCAGGATGACAGTTATTTATCGGCGAAGAGCAAGGCGGTTCTCAGTCCGCTCGGGTGGACCGGCGCCATTTCGCGTGGAGCCACGCGAGAATTCCCAATAGGCAGACTTCTACCGGGCCCGGCGGCATGATTTGCATGCGCCACAGGTTGTTATAGTCCTGGGTGGCCACGTAAACGGCCCAGATGGTGCCGCCGGCAGCGATCAGGCAGCCCAGGCGCTCTTCTCCACGAATGCTGAGGAGCGGACCCTTGGTCGAAGACTTCTTGACATTCTTCGGGATGGCGACGACGGGAATGAATTTATTGGGCGAATTGACGTAGCCCTCGCGTCCCGCGTCCCAGTCGATGAAGTCTTTTTGGTCTGATTTGGCCACACTCCAAAGTGCCACAAGAACGTTGGGAATGGTCCATTACGGCGGTACATGTCCCCCAACCACACTATCGGGGGTGCACCTCGGCGACTAAAGCTGCCTTTGAGTTTAGGCACTAACGGCGCGGCTAGAAGCCGCGCCCTTTCAAAACAGGGAGTAGTCCGAGTTTTTCAGTCGTCTGTTAGGTTGCGGGGACGGGTGGGCAACCGGGGAACTCCTGGACATAGGTGTTGCCGATGTAGCCGAGGTAGTTGATGCCGATTTCGCTGGTGAAGAAGCCGTCGGCGGTGAGTTTGCGCAGGAAACTGAAGAACTCGATTCCCTGCCCCAGGGCCGGATCGCGTTTGGCGTTCTTGCGATAGGCAATCTGGTCGAGGATTTCTTTCTGCTGCTCCGGTGTGCAATCGAGATAAGACTTTTCGTAGCGATCGATGCAGGTGTTGTCGAGCCACATCAGGCCTCCGCCGAGAGAGACCTGATAATCCTTGTTTTCGCTAGTGAGCAGGTCGATGAATTCGGGGGCTCCGGCTTCGAGCGCGCCTTTCGCCTCATCGTCGGATGGGAATAATCGAATTGCAGAGACTCTGCAACGTTTTGTACGCGTGCGCAGAGAAGAATTTCGGTGTGTAGTCGTGATTGTCGGCAGCTGCCTTTTCGGCGAGCACCATGCGGTGCGCGTACTCGGCGGCTTCGAGTGGAATGACGCGCAAGACGGAGCCGGTCACGGCCGTCAGCGTGAGCGATTTCAGAATGTCTCGCCGTGAAATGGACATGCTCAGGCCCCCAGATTCCCTTTCTTCGCCTGGTCCAACAGATAGTCCGACGCACGCCAGGTCAGCGCCATGATGGTGAGCGTGGGATTCTTGTCCGCGTTGGTGACGAAGCAGGCGCCGTCGGTAACGAAAAGATTCTTCACGTCGTGCGCCTGGCAATATTGATTGAGAGCGGAGGTCGCGGGGCGTTCTCCCATGCGCACGGTGCCGACTTCGTGGATGATGACGCCGCCGTCGGCAAGGCCGTAGGGGTGAGCTGGGTCCTCGTGCGATGCGCCGAAGTAGGTGCCGCCCGCGGCTTCCACGATGGCGCGGTAGGTTTCCTGCATATCCTTGGCCATCTTGATTTCGTTGTCGCTCCACTTCCAGTGGAAGCGAAGCACGGGAATGCCCCACTGATCGAGGACCGAAGGATCGATCTCGCAGTAGCAATTCTCGTTGGGAATCATCTCGCCGCGTCCCGCGAATCCGATGTACGTACCGTATTTCTTTTTGCACTCGCGCTTGAGGGAGGCGCCGTATCCTTCGAATTCGTCGCACAAGTCGTCGTAGTCGCCGATGCCGGGCATGCCGCGTCCGCCGCCGAATTCGGTGTGATAGCCGCGAAGGAATTCGTTCTTGCGGTCGTACTTCCACCAAGGCAGGTACATGTGCATCCCGCCAACCCCGTCATGATTGTGGGCCGGCATCTTTTCGAGTTGGGGGAAATATCCCCCGCCGTCACTGCCCACAGTGTCCATCAGATTGCGGCCGACAACGCCTGAAGAGTTTGCCAGGCCATCAGGAAACAGCGTGGACTTCGAATTGAGCAGGAGTCGGGCGGACTCGCAGGCGCTGGCGGCAACGATGAACGCTCTGGCATGCACGCGCTTTTCTTCGCGCGTCGCCTTGTCGACGTAGGAGACGGCCGCGACCTTGCCATCCTTGCCCACGACCAGTTCGCGAGCCATCGCGCCGGTGATCATGGTGAAGCGTCCAGTTTTTTCCGCCGGGGGAATCATCACCTGGCTGGAACTGAAGTTGGAGGCGGTGATGCATCCCCGGCCGCATTGCGCGCAGTAGTGGCAGGCAGCGCGTCCGTTGTGCGGCTTGGTCAAGATCGCCAAGCGTGAAGGAATGCACAGAATGTTTAGGTGGTCGCAGGCCTTCTTGATGATGGTCTCGGTGCAGCGGGGCTTGGGCGCGGGCAGAAAGATGCCATCGGGAGCACTGGGGATATTCTCCTTCGTGCCGAACACTCCGATGTACGACTCGACTTTGTCGTAGTAGGGCGCGACATCCTGGTAGCTGATGGGCCAATCGTCGCCCATGCCGTCATGGGAACGAACTTTGAAATCGATCGGAGCCATGCGGAGCGCGATGCGGCCCCAGTGGTTGGTGCGTCCACCGACAATGCGGGACCGGAACCAACGGAATTTCGAACCGGGCGCGGAGACGTAGGGCTCGCCCTCGATCTCCCAGGCCCCGTTCGGGGCGAGAAATTCGTCTTCCAGTCCCCTGCGTGCCCTACCACCGATTCCCGCGCCGCGATGCGGCAGATCGTACGGCCAGACGTGTTCTTTGTAGTCACGCTCGGGAACGACAGGGGGCCCTGCTTCGAGCAGAGCGACGCTCAGGCCGCCTTCGGTGAGCACTTTGGCAGCGGTGCCACCTGAGGCGCCGGAGCCGATGATGCAGACATCAAAAGTTTTTGGCGTGCGTTTGACCTGCATGTTCCCCAGTGAAGTTCGACTTTCTTGAAAAACCGCCGCCGCGGGTGCGGCGGCGGCCATATGCTCCTCTGCCTACCAGCGCAGCTTGCTCAAGTACTCGTAGCTGCCTTTGATGCTCTCGATCGGCTGCTTGGGATGATCGTGTTCAACAACGTAGTGCTTGATGCCGGCCGTGTCGGCGTGCGCGAAGATCCGCTTCCAGTCAATCACGCCGCTGCCCACTTCGGTCAGGTCGACGGTGTCGCCGAAATTCTGCGCGCCGCCGGAGGTTATCTTGGGCATCGTCTTCACATCTTTGACGTGAACCAGCGGGAAACGTCCAGGATATTTATCGAAGTACTTGACCGGATCGGTGCCGGTGGTCGAGATCCAGCAGAGATCCATTTCCATCTTCACCAACTTGGCGTCACAGAGTTTAAGCAGCTCGTCGTAAGGAAGCTTGCCGTCGACCGGAAGGAATTCGAACCAGTGGTTGTGATAGCCGAACTGCATGCCGGCTTTCTTGGTCAACTCGCCGGCCTTGTTGAATTTTTCGGAGGCTTGCTTCCAGATATCAGGGTTCTTGCGCAGCTCTTCGGAAATCCAGGGACAAATGATGTATTCCAGGCCAATCGTCTTGGAGGTTTCGATCACGGCTGGAAACTTGTCGTCGAGTTCGTCATATTGCACGTGGGTGGATGGAGCCTTGAGTCCGTTCTTATCGAGCACGGCGCGCACCTGCTGGCCGGTGCGTCCAAAGTATCCGGCGAACTCGACTTCCTTGTAGCCGATCTGGGCAACCTTGGCGATGGTGCCTTCGAAGTCGTCCTTCATCAGGTCGCGGACGGTGTAGAGCTGCACTCCAACTTTGTCGATCTTGTGTTCGGCGGCAGCCAGCGAGAATCGGCTGGTCAGCAGAGTAGCAGCGGTGGCAGTGCCGGCAGTAATCAGAAAGCTGCGACGATCCATGGCATGAAGACTCATGATAGCGTTCCCTCCGAGATGGTCCGCTGGGGGCGGAAGTCGAATCCGGGAGAATTATACGCGCGCGAGTGGTCGCGAGGAGTTGAGGCTCGGAGCCAGGACAAGAACCGCTCCCATTCCGGTACAGTTGCTGTGCGGCGAAAGACGAGGGGCGCGGGATGCGCCCCCGCGAATTGAGCGCCTAGTTCTTTACGACTTGCAGATTGTTGGTCACCGAGAAGATGCCGGAAACTCCGTTGGCACGGAGGCCGGCGAGGTTCTTGTCCGCGTCATTGTCAACCACGCCTTCCAGAGTGAGACGGCCGTTCTTCACAATGATGCGGATCGGCTTCTGTACGCCCAGCGCATACTTCTCGAGCGCTCCAAAACCGTAGATGGCGCGGTACAGACGCAATCGAAGACGGTCGTCCATGGGAGAGGGAGGGAGAACCTCGATCTGGTTGTCGACCTTTTCGACACCCTCGATGCGCTTTACGACGTTCTCAGCATCAGACTTGAGCGTCGGCCGTACCACCTGACCAAGCAGCGTGACGTTATAGCCATCAACTTTGAATGAGATGGAATCGAACACGCCGAAGTAGGGCAACATCAGCAGTTCGTGCCGGACCTCTTTGACAATGCGTTCCTGGGCTTTGGCGGAGGGCTGGTTTTGTTGAGTGTCTTGGGCGACTGCACTCAGGCTGGCAAGTGCAAGCAAGCTGGCGAAGAGAAGGGAGTCCCTCAATTTCATTTTCGAACCTCCTGGTGGATGCCTTCACCCGGTGACAGGTTGGACCCCCAGTCTACTACTGGGGCATATTCTGAGACGAGTGTGGTCAAGGCTCCAGGGACGGAGACCAGGAGCGCGGGGGGCAGGCGAACTGGATGGCGGTATTCGCCGGTTCCAGTTCGCGCTGAGGCAGGTAGTTTAGGCCGACAGGTTGACGCCGCTGCCGGACGCCTGGCTGCTTGCCGTGCTGTTGAACAGATTGAGAATGATCTGCTGGTTGCTGTTCTGATTCAGGTTGAGCGTGATCTGCTCGGGGTTCTGACCCTGCTGAGCCACGCTGATCGAAAGCTGCTCCATGCCGCTGCCAGTATTGTTCACGCCGATGGTGATTTGTTCTCTGGGAGTCACGTTGCCGAGATTCACAATGACTTCGGGTCCGCTGGAGGAAGCGGCACCAGTTCCGGCGACGGGTTGCCCCGTGCTCGATACAACCGGCGTCGTCGGTCCGCCCAGGGTTGGAACCGACACCGGCGACGGCGGCATGTGGCCGTGACGGAATGAACTCCTCAATTCTGCAAAAGCCTGTTTTGCGCCCGCCAGGTCGCCAGACTGCAGCGCTTGGCCTATAGCTTCGAAGGCCTGCTCGCGCCCGCTCATCTTGAAAGCATCGCCATTGGCGAAGGGACCATTCTGGCCCAGATCTTTGATTGCCTGGTATTCCTGCTTGGCGGCCGCCAGGTCGCCGGAACGGAGGGCCTGCCCGAGTTTCTGGAGGTCCGAGTTGCGCGCCTGGAAATAACTCTGCAAGTCCTGGTGAATCGAACTGCTGGAAATAGCTGCTGTCAACATGAATCTCTCCTCACAATCATCTGCAATACGGTGCAATACAAAGACCACATCGGCTGCGCACAGGACGACTTTAGGAGAGATTTCTCTTAGATGGGCGGAGCATCATGTCCAAGGCTTGGTCCGTCGCCGGGAAGGATAGCAGCTTCTAATTTTCTAATCTTCCAAACTCACTGCTGCCTCTCACCGCGACAGCTGCAGGGCAAACCTTAGCTCTTTGCCTTGATCCAGCAAGCGGACGTCCGCACAGTTCTTCAAAATCCAGTCGGCTCCGGCTTCCCGCAGAGCAGGTTCCTGAACGGTGGTAGTGAAGGCAATCACTCTCGCTCCGGCCGACTTGCCGGCGCGGACCCCGGCAGGAACGTCCTCGAACACAACGCAATTCTCAGCCGGGAATCCCAGAACCGAAGCTCCCTTGAGAAACGGCTCGGGATGCGGCTTGCCGTGGGTGATGTCGTTGGAGGTAATCAGTTTTTCTGGAACAGGGAGGCCGGCGGCCTTGATGCGGACTTCGGCCAGCGGACGCGTACACGACGTGACAATCGTCCAGCGATTCGGGGGAAGGCTGCCCAGCAAGGCGAGCGCACCCGGCAGCGGGATCACGCCTTCGAGGTCTGCGATTTCGCGGCGCTCGACTTCGCGATTCTCTGCCTCGTGATCGGCGTTCGGAAGATACTCGCGAACCGTGGTGAGGCTGGGGCGCCCGTGAGCGCGGGCAACGACTTCCTCGGGGTTGAACCCGTGTTCGACGGCCCAGCGGCGCCACACGCGCGCAACTGCCGGCGTCGAGTTGATGAGGACTCCATCGAGGTCAAACAGAAGGGCGGCGCAGCGGATTTCAGTCATGTACCTTTCTCGATTGTAAATCAGGCGACTTGGCGGCTTGGGAGTACGGGCGGGTTCCCGGGAATTTCCGCCGGAGTGATGAAGGTCACCGGTTGAAGTATCCGCGGTCACCTCGCGTTCGACGAAGAGGAGTAAAATGTTAATAGGATTTTCGCGGGTGCGCCATGTTGTCAAAGTGCGCTAATCCCGAATGCTCCGAGCAGTTTCGTTATCTCCACCAGGGGAAGCTGTTCCACCTGACTCCCACGCCAGAAATCGAAATGCTCGATGGAGAGTTCTCTTCGTCGCTCTATGAGAGATTCTGGCTCTGCGACCGGTGCTCGAAAGAAATGACCCTCGTGTGGGGAGGAACGGGAGTAAGGCTGGCGCCCTTGCCGGCAAAGCCGGTCGCGTTGCCGGCGCTTGTCCCGGCCGACCAGACGGGCAGTTATCGGCCGGGGAAGCACGCGGCGAACGCCGGTTCATCGCGCAGGTGAGCGGAGGCACGTTAGGAGGTGTCTATGGCCACCGCAGAATGCAAGGCTCAAGACTCCACAAAGCAAGCTACCGTCTTCCACCAGATCCTGGTGGCAACGGACTTCTCGGACGCCTGGCGGCGCGCTCTCTCGGAGGCCCTGGTGTTGGCGTCCGACAAAGACGCAAAAATGACTTTGGTTCACGTGGCCCATACCGACTGGCGCTACGAGATGCTGGACACTCCTCCTGAATTCGATCTGGAGCAGGGAGACGCACGGCGCGGGCTCGAGAAGTTGATCGACAGCCTCCATTCGGAAAAGAAGATCGAAGCCGCTCTGCTGAAGGCAGGCCCTGTAGCCGCGACAGTGGCAGACTTGGCGAGGGTGAAGGGCGCCGACCTGATCGTCGTCGGAACGCGAGGCTTGGGAGGATTCGCGAAGCTGGCACTGGGCTCGGTGGCCGAAGAGTTGCTGCGGATTGCTCCATGCCCGGTGATGACGATGGGACCGCACTCGGAGATCACCGCAGCCGGGTTTCGCAGGATTCTGTTCGCCACCGACTTCGGAAAAGGATCGACGAAGGCTATGCCACTGGCGTTGGCGCTGGCAAGGGAGCATCGGGCCAGGCTGATCCTTCTGCACATGCTGTCGCCGATGCCGGTGACGACAGCGAATTTGTCGGCGTACGCGCCGGCGCCCGCCGCGGCCGATGAGATTGAGGGGTGGGAGGAAACCTCGCGGAAGCTTTGCCTGCGACAGCTTAGAGAATGCCTGCCCGCCGAGATCGACCTCGAGGAGACTCCGGAGTATGTGGTGGGAACGGATCTCTTGCCGGAAGGGATTCTCATCGCGGCAGAGAAACTCGAGGTGGACTTGATCGTGATGGGCGCGAACCGGACGGGATTCGCACGCGTGGCGGCGCATATTCCGTGGACGGCCGTGCATGAGGTAGCGCGGAATGCTCGGTGCCCGGTGCTGACGGTCGCAGGGTGAGCAATACGGGACGAGCAACCGTCACCGCTCGCAAGCAGCCTCTCGAGCGGCGAACCTGCGAAGATCCACTCCTGCCGATCAGGACTGTACGATCTTTTCCAGCGCAGTCCGGTTGCGGATCACCAGCGTCGATCCCTTGAGTTGCACCAGCTGTTTCTTCTTGAATTCAGAGAACAGCCGGCTGACCGTCTCGCGGGTCGTGCCGATGATTTCCGCAATCTCCTCATGCGTGAGCGTGAGCTTCACCTGCAACGCCCCGTCGCTCTGCGGCGATTTGGTCGACCATGACAGCAGTAGCTTGGCGAACTTCTCCGACGGCGAGGTTGACAGACCCAGAGTGCGGATCTCCTCGTAGGCGGTGTAGTAGTTCCGGCTCAGCTGTTCGGCAACTCGCAAGGCCACTTCCCCGTGGTCTTTGAGGAACTGCAGCAACGATTCGCGGGGAATGAAGTTGGCCTGGCCCGGCTCCATCATTTCGGCCGTAACTTCATACGGACGATTGGAAACAACGGAGTTCAGGCCGAGCACATCGCCGGCATCGGAAAGCTTGGTGATGATGGTCTTGCCTTCGCGAGAGGAGGTGGAAAGTTTTGCCTTCCCGGCGCAGAGCACAAAAACTCCGCGGGGTTGCTGCCCTTCAATAAAGAGCATTGCCCCCTTGGGATAGACGGCGGTGGATTTAATTTCGTTCAGACGCTGTCCGGCATGCACGGAGAGATTGCAAAAAATATGTTCCTCACGCACCGGACAGGTAAGACAATTATCAAGAATATTTAGGCCGTAAGGGGCGCGCATTTCGCTGCACCTCCATACTGATTAGAGTGTACCGGCGCACTTTTGGGTGTGATCACAGTCACAACCGGTTGTGATTCCGAATATGTCGGGGCACAGACCTGGGTAGAAAACTCTGCCATGATGGGTGTTGTGCCGGGCGAGCCTGCCTGCGCACAAACTCTATGCTCATGAAACAATGAGCACATTCGTGTTTGCGAGAGGAATCTCTGTGAGCCAGCTGTCCACCCCCGCCGTGACCTCGCCTGTCGGCAAACTCTATACCGCACCTCCACCGGCACGCGGGGCACTGGAACCTCTGTTCCTGCCGCGTTCGCTGGCTGTGATTGGAGCCACGGACCGGCCTGGCACTGTCGGGCGCAGCGTGATCTCGAATCTGCTGGAAAGCAAGTATCCCATCAAGATTCACGCCGTAACCCCCAGCCACGCAGAAGTGCTCGGAATCAAGACCCAGAAGCGCATCGCGGACATCGCGGGAGGAATCGATCTGGCGCTGGTGGTAACTCCGGCCTCAACCGTGCCGCGGATTATCGGAGAATGTGTCGACGCCGGGGTCAAGTCGGCGGTCGTGATTTCGGCCGGGTTCCGTGAGCAAGGCCAGACCGGCGCGGTACTGGAAGATGAGATTCAGGAACACTTGAGCCGCGGATCGCTGCGGCTGATTGGTCCGAACTGCATGGGGTTCATGAATCCCATCGTCGGCTTGAACGCGACATTCGCCAAGTCGATGCCGAAGAAAGGCAGTGTGGCCTTCCTCAGCCAGAGCGGTGCATTGCTGACGGCAATTCTCGACTGGAGCAAAAAAGAGGACGTCGGCTTTAGTGCGATCGTGTCGACCGGGTCAATGCTCGACGTGGGCTGGGGCGATCTCATCTATTACTTCGGGGATGACCCTCACACCAAGAGCATTCTGCTGTACATGGAATCGGTGGGAGATGCGCGCTCGTTTCTGGCGGCGGCTCGCGAGATCGCGCTGAGCAAGCCGATCATCGTGATCAAGGCGGGAAGGTCTGAGGCGGCGTCGCGGGCGGCGGCATCGCACACCGGAGCGTTGACCGGAAGCGATGACGTCCTGGAAGCGGCGTTCCGCCGCTGCGGCGTGCTGCGGGTACAGAACATCGCCGACCTGTTTTATATGGCGGAGGCGTTGAGCAAGCAGCCGCGGCCACGCGGTCCGCGGCTCAGCATCGTCACCAATGCGGGCGGCCCCGGAGTGCTGGCGACCGACGCCGTGATGGCAACGGGCGGCGAACTGACCGTGCTTTCGCCGGAAACGATTTCAGAGCTGGACAGCTTTCTTTCTTCCCACTGGAGCCACAGCAATCCGGTGGATGTGCTGGCCGACGCCGATGCTGAACGCTTTGTGAAGGCGGTCGACATTGTGTCGAAGGATCCGGCAAGCGACGGGCTGCTGGCGATCATCGCTCCCCAGGGACTTGCCGATCCCACGCTGGCGGCCACCCACATGGCGCAATATGCGCACACCTCGGGCAAGCCGCTGCTGGCGAGCTGGATGGGCGGGGATGGTGTGGCGGAGGGAACCACGATCTTGAATACGGCGGGCATCCCGACATTTTCTTATCCCGACACCGCGGCGCGCGCGTTTACCTACATGTGGCGCTACACCTACAACCTGCGCGGGCTCTATGAGACTCCGGCGGTGATGGAGGGGCCGGAACCTGCGGTCGACGCGCGCAAGAAAGTATCGGAGTTCGTGCAGCAGGTGCGCGGCACAGGCCGGACGATGCTCAACGAATTTGAGGCTAAACAGCTTCTCGCGGCTTATGGGATTCCGGTGGCGGACACACGCCCTGCAGCGAGTGAAGAAGAGGCGGTCGCGCTGGCGGCGGAGATCGGCTACCCGGTGGTGCTGAAGCTGTTGTCGAACACGATCGCTCACAAGACCGATGTGGATGGCGTGCGGCTGAGTCTGCAGAATGTAGAGCAGGTGCGCGGCGCATTTCACGCGATTCGGGAATCCGTCACCGCCAAAGCCGGGGCGGAGCATTTCGCCGGAGTTACGGTACAGCCGATGGTTCGGCGCGATGGATACGAACTGATTCTCGGCAGCACCGTGGACGCGCAATTCGGACCGGTGATCCTGTTTGGATCGGGGGGCGTGATGGTCGAGGTGTACCGCGATCGCGCATTGGCGCTGCCGCCGCTTAACACCACACTTGCGCAGCGGTTGATGGAGCAGACGCGAATTTTCGCCGCGCTAAAGGGCGTGCGCGGGCGCAAGCCAGTCGATCTTGCTGCCCTCGAGCAACTGCTGGTGCGCTTCAGCCAAATGGTGTTGGAGCAGCCATGGATCAAGGAGATTGACATCAATCCGCTGCTGGCGACGCCGGAGCATCTGCTGGCACTCGATGCGCGCGTCGTGGTGCACCACTCGGCGATGACGGCCGAGCGTTTGCCGCGGGCGGCGATTCGTCCTTACCCGGCGCAGTATGCGTGGGAATGGAAGCTGAAGGACGGAACTCCAGTCACGATTCGTCCGATACGTCCCGAGGACGAGCCACTGATGGTGCAGTTCCATGGGACCTTGTCGGAGCGCAGCGTCTACCTGCGATATTTCTGCTCATTGAGCCTGAGCACTCGGGTGGAGCACGAGCGGTTGGTGCGCATCTGTTTCGGCAGCTACGATCGCGGGTTCGCGCTGGTGGCCGACCGCACGAATTCCGAGACCGGGCAGCATGAAGTGTTGGGCGTGGGGCGATTCAGCGCCATCAATCGTGGCGAAGCCGAGGCCGCGGTGCTGGTATCGGATCGATGGCAGGGACGCGGGCTGGGAACCGAGTTGCTGGCCGGCGTGGCGCGGGTGGCTCGCGAGGAAAAGTTTCAGCGGCTCTCGGGAGAAATCCTGCGCGACAACTTGCCGACGCAAGCGATCTTCAAGAAAGTCGGATTCAAGTTGCGGGCGATGGAGGATCCGTCGTCGGTTTCGGCGAAGCTGGAACTCTAGAATCTAATACGGTCGTCGCCGCAGGTACGAAGGCCTTCATTTCATGTGGTATACAGCCTGAATGCAGCCAGTCATGCGATTGATCTCTGCCGTCATTGAACCGCCTAGGATGAGTACGTTGGGTTTTGAGGATCGGGGTAAGGTCCCCGATACCACCCAGTGGTCACCTTCGACCCTGGCATTGAAAGGCCCCTCAGATCTCACCTGCTTCTCGCCATAGATCGGGATAAAGACTGCTTCTGCAATTCGGATTGCAGTGGCCTCATCGGGCACATAACCGTTCTTGGGCACTTCGGGTTGTGCTGTCCGTGAACCCGAGGCGCTAAGGACAAGCAACAACATGCACCAAGCAGCCAGGCATCGTCTCATTCGTCGTTCCCCCTTGTCTTGAAAAACATTAGGATACGTCTTAGATGGCTCTTTGGCGTAGTGGGTGGCCCGCGCGACGCTGGCATAGGAGCAAAGACCCGTCGTCGGATCGGGCGCGGCGTGAACTCTAACGGATGGGCCGCCCGGCGGCGCTTGTGGACATTGATAGAGAAATTAACGTGGAACGGAAACCTGAAGCGATCCTATTCGCCCGGACGCCTTCTCCAATATGGCAAATCGGAGAAACGCGGCTGCGGCGGGCAACGCCACGGCTTGGTTGCCGCGATAGGCATCGTCCGCACCTTCACCTTGGTCCAATGCGACGAGCGGGCTGAGGCTCCCATGGACACCATAAACAATTCGGCCCTCGGCGTCATACGCGGTCGTTGCGATCTCTATTTGCTTACCGTCCTTGTTACTCGCTGCAACTCCGACCGACCGCGGCAGAATTGAGTAGTGAATCACATAGTCGCGGACCAGCACGGCAGCCGTGCTCTCGACATGTGGGTGTCCACTTGTCTTCTCTGCTCTGGCGTAAGCAGCAAGTCGATCCTTTTCGACTTGATTTGCTACACGCGGCTCCTTCTCTTTCTCGAGTTGCGCGGTGAACAGTATTTCCTGCGAGGTTGGCGCACCGAATTGCGAAGCATACCCCAGCGGATCAGCATGACGACTTGAATCTTTGGTGGGTTCCTTGCTTACCGGGTCGGCGAAGTAGCTGCGGCGATAACTCAGGTGGCAGCCACGGTTCCCGACTAACTCCACCTTGATCTTGCGCCGCTGGCCGTAGAACTTGGTATTGGATGGCGAATACGTCAGCGTGTAGACGCGCGAGCCCTCTTCGGCTGCAACGGACAGCGCATTGCGCAGATCGTTGGTATAGAAAAAGGCGTGGCCGCCAGTTTGCTCCGCAATCGTGACCACGTTCTCAATTCGTTCGCGATCATCCTGCAGATACTGCTGGCTGAGTTGCGGCAGCCAGGCGCGTGGGTCGGTTCTAAGCAATACCTTGGTTTGCGCATCCGCGTTGGTGGTGACGTCGTAGATGAGGTCTGGACTGAGGGTACGCCAGTCAATCGGGAAAACGGCGACCCGCGATAGTGCGAGAATGGCGGCGCCCTGCTCCATGAGTTCGGGAGGGCCGGGAAAGGAAGACGTGATCCAATAGACATTTTTTCGACCCGGCAAGGCAACCGTCCAGCGCGCCAACTCCCAGAGTCCATCGATCTCCGCCTGCTTCGCCCACAGGTTCTCCAGATCATCAAGACTGCGCTTCTTTCGTACCAGTGGATCAAACCCGGAGACCAAGCGACTGAATAACCCCACCCTGGCCTGAATTGTCTCGTTATTGCGGGAGATCGCGAAGTGTGGCGGGCTCGGTCGGAAAGCTGGCCAATAGCCGATGGCCCGGGTCTCGTCCTTCTCCATTGATGCGGCGAGCTGGGTTGCATCATCCGTGAAGCCTTGCAGCAGCTTCAAGCGATCGGTCTGGAGAAAAATTGCGAAGCGTGTTGCGGGAGGCTTGTGCCGCAGAAAGTCGATGACCTGCTTTCTGGCGGAAAGCATGGATGTAATCGGGGCCGATTGCGCCTGGGTGTTGTTGAATTCAGGAATTTGAGCTTGCCAAATCCTAAGGTCCCACAAAATTATGTTGAGAGGGGCATCGTCGGACACGGTCGAAGCATTCGTAAATGTGGCGGGCGGGAGACGTGATGAATCGACTTCACTTGAACTCGTTGAAGGCACCGAGGGTGGTACGGAGAATGTTCGAATCTGTTGCAGTGCGCCATTCTCGAAGACTCGAAAGTCTTCCTGGCGGAGCCCTTCCACCGGTTTGCCATAGTGATCGGTAACGACGACATCGACCAGCACACGGCGGACCGATTGTCTGATTGTGGTTTCCAGCCCAACCGCCGAGGACTCATTTTGCAGCGGCTGGGTATTCTGCCCGCTGGCAGGTATACGTGGGGAAAATAGCGCGACACAGCCGGCGACGATCACCGGCAGACTGCTCGATCTTCGCCCCACCTTGCCGGGGCTCAGGTTCCTTCCCGCCATGTATCGACCAATTGCAAGCGCTGCGCCGGATGCTCCGCTGCCAGGGAGACAAAAAGGAATTAGCTACCCTGCGGTTGGGACTCTGGAGGGTATGGTCCTGGAGGCGCTCGGCTTCGCCTTCGCTTGGACAGCGAGGCGGCTGTCCTAGATGGCCTATCCTCACAGCTTTTTTCGGCGCGGTTGGCCCGCTGACACTCTACGCGATCGTTGCCGGTTTCGTGATCTCCAGCTGCGGCTCGAACTTCAGCGTGGTCCCTAACGCCCGCGAGACCAGACACAATTTCTCGGCACGCTTGAGCAGTTCGAGGGCGCGGTCGCGCTCTTCCGCCGAGGCGATCTTCAGATTGGGACGCACCACAATCTGCGCGAAGCTGTAGCCGGACTCCGCTTTACGCACGACGCCGCTGGCTTCCACTTGCAGATCGGTGAAGTCGAACTGCGCTCCGCCGGCAATCGCGCGCAAGGTCGTGGTGTAGCAGCCGGCGACAGCGGCGAGCAGAAGTTCTTCGGGTGTCCAGCGCCCTTCCAGGCCGCCAAACTCCGTGGGGGCGGTGAAATGGATCGCGTTGGGGGCTGAGTCGGACTTCGCCAGGCCCGTGCGTCCCGAGGTCCACCATGCCGCTACTCGATATGCGTGCTCTTCATTCATAACTGTCTCCTTGGGAGAATCTGTTCGCCGACGCTGAATCTGGGAGATGTGCTGGTCGCCCGGCACCTCGTTTGTGTTTCGCGGAGTGGTTTCTACGCTGCTCCTTCTTTGGTCGCGCGCTCGCGCTCGATTCGCGCGATCTGGGCGCGAAGCCAGACTGCCAGAGCTGTCTCCATTTCGACTTGACTCCCGGTACGGTAGAGGTCGTCCACCGTCTGTCCCTCCTGTGTGAGGGGGATGAAGCGGCAGGGTACGGTCTCTTTGCGCAGACCTTCAGGAACAAACTGCTCCAGCAGGCAGCTCTCGCAGGGATGCGGCCGTGCCGGGTCACAAAAGTTGGGACAAATGGGGGAGTCCTCAAAAACCGCGGGCGCGCGCCACGGCGCATGGGGAGAGCGCCCGTATCCGCCGTCTTCCAAAAAGCTCAGTTCGAACTTGAGAACGTCGAGAATGTCACGACCGTCTTGGGCCATAGGTCACCTCAATTTGGAGCTTAGGATGCCAGAGGAATCTGGGCGGCACCGTATATTCCGTCACGCGAAATAGTGATTTGGGTCACAAGAGAATGGGCCGCTCAGCCGGTCCAAACTCTTGAATTGCCCCAATTTTGAGGGAATCGGAAATCGCTTCGCGTGATTTGGATCACGTTTTAGCGTGATTTTGGTCACGCAGTTCGCACGGAACGCCAGTCGTCGTCGCGGCCACCCTGCGGAGGATCGGAAGCCAGAGGAACCCGGACAAGCCCGATTCCTGCGGGGTTCGTCCGAGGCCGAGTCACACCGGGTAGTGATTTTCGTCACAATCTGGTCCAGCAGACCCTCCTGCGCGGAATCAGGAAATCCGCCTTCTCTGAGACACACTCTGCCTTTCCGCCAAGTCCTCATCTCTCGAAACTGAAATGGCATGGGACTCCAGCGAAAGGTCTACGGTTCGTATGCGCAGCAGGGATCGGAAGCGAACAGGTCGCCGGTCATCACGTAGGCGCGCGCGCGGGATCCACCGCAGATGCTGCGCACCGGACATCGCCCGCACTTGCCGTGCAACCGGGAACTATCGCGCAGCGATACGAACAACGGCGACGTGCCATAGACGTGGGAGAGGGATTCGGCGGTCACATTGCCGGCCGAGAGCGGCAGAAAGCGGCTAGGGTAGGCCTCGCCGTGGTAGTTGATGAAAATGAGTCCTCTGCTGTCGTTCACGCCACGGGGAGCACCGGCGATCACCTCGGCCTGGCTCAGGCGGCCGCGGGATTCGCGTACACGCTGCTGCAGAAGATAGCGCTGGTAGTGCGGGCCTTCCGTGGTCTTGATCTGGAAATGAACGCGCTTGGAAGCGGCGTAAAGCTTGGCAAAGACCTGTTCGTGCTCTTCGGCGCTGAGCATGGCGGCAGATTCTTCCCGGTTCGCGGGCACGAAGAAGAAGACGTTCCACAAAACGATGTCGAGCCGCGTCAGAAGGTCGATCATGGGGTCGACATCGTGGAAGTTGCGGCGCCCGACAATGGTATTGATCTGCACCGGCAACTGAATTTCGTGGCAGGCTCCGATCATTTCGAGCGTCCGCCGGTGCAACCCGGCGATCCCCCAGTGCGCGTCGTTCACGGCTGGAGTTGAGCCGTGCAGCCAGAACGCGACCCGCACCAGCCCACAGGCCTTCAACTCGGGGATCACGCCGGGGTCGAGGGTCGGAGTCGGCAGCAGGGTCAGTGAGGTGCGCACCGAGCGTTGCGAAGCAAACTCGATGATGGGAAACAAGTCCGGACGCAACAGGGGATCGCCGCCGGTGAGAGCGAGCAGCGGCACGTGCATCCCCGCGACTTCCTCGATGAGATGAAAGGCCTCCGCAGTAGAGAATTGCTGGCGGTCGCGGGGCGCACGCGCGTTGGCACGGACGGGCGAGGCTTTCCAGCCACAAGCATGCGTCATCTCCCAGGTGACTTGCAGAGGCCGGAGCCAAATGCCAGGTACTTTGACAGTCTCCCGGGTGGTCAAAGCCGTTCGTTCCGCGCTGGAGCGTTTCGCTTTGACCCTGACTGCAGGGAGACTCGTGACTGCTGGCATGCCGCACATGGTAGGTTCCGGCCAGCGGCCCGGCAGTGTCACATCGCACAGGGGTACGTGATAAACATCACAATCTACTGAAGAAAGGCCCGTGATTCATGTCACAGGGCCGAGTGACTTCCGCCATAGGTCCGCTTCCCCAAGCATGCGAACCTACGGCTGCGAATGAGTTCTCAGGGTACGGGACGAAAGCACGATCCACTGCAATCCTGATGTGAAAGGGTTGTGGCAGTGCGGCAACGGGCGACCCCTGCTCTGTGATATCGTGCGAGGCAAAAATCTTCCTCAGGAGGAAGTAACACCATGAAGCATCTCTTCTTTCGAACAGGTCTTATCGCATTATTGGCTGGCGGTTTAATCGCGGCCTGCGCGTCCCCGGCGTTCGCGGATGACGCAGCCGCAACCTACAAGGCAAAGTGCGCCATGTGCCATGGTCCCGATGGCAAAGGCGGCAAGATGGGAACCCGCGATTTCGCATCGCCCGAAGTCAAAGCTGAGACCGATGCTCAGTTGACGGACATCATCAGCAAGGGCAAAGGGAAGATGCCGCCCTACACCGGCAAACTGAGTGACGCGGACATCAAAGGCCTGGTTACTTACATTCGTAGTCTGGCGAAGTAATTAGCAGGAGAGGCGGCCGGAAACCGGCCGCACACAAATCGTTTGATTCTGAAGAAACGGCGGGTGAGTGCATGTCCACGCGAACAATACGGAATCTTTTTGCGCCTGGAGTTGCCCTCACCCTTCTTTTAAGTGCCGCCGCGCTGCAGGCGGCGGGCAAACAACCTCCCCAAAAACCCAGTGCGGATGAATGCCTCGCGTGTCACAGCGACGCCACGCTGACTCACGAGGTCAACGGCAAGAGTGCCAGCCTGCACGTCGATCCGCAGGCCTTTAAAGATTCCATCCATGGCAGCATGTTCACGTGTGTGGATTGCCACACCGACGTAAAGAGTTCGGCGCACGAAACCACTCCCCAAAAAATCAGCTGTGCCACCTGCCACGCGGACGAGCAGGCCGCCTATGATCGCAGCTTTCATGCGAAAGCGGTGCAGGGCGGCAACAGCAATGCGGCGACGTGCGTGGATTGTCACGGAAGTCCGCACGAACTGCTGCCGGCCAGCGATCCCAAGTCGCGGGTGCATCACGCCAATATTCCGGCGACTTGTGGCGCATGCCACAGCCGGCAACTTGTGATGGCCGATGGCGGCCAGAGCGCGCAAATGGTTGCGTCGTATGAGTTGAGCGTGCACGGGCATGCAGTCGCCAACGGCTCCGAGAAAGCTGCCGTCTGCACCGATTGCCACGGCACGCACGAGATTCTCGACGCCAAAGACTCCAAGTCGCCGATCTTCAAGTTCAATGTGCCGTTGACCTGCGGAAAATGCCACGACCAGATTTCGAAGGAATTTCAGCAAAGCATTCACGGACAGGCGATTGCGAGGGCCAACTGGCAGGCTCCGGTGTGCACGGACTGCCACGGCATTCACTCCATCAAGGCGCGTACGGATCCGAACTCTCCGGTGTCGGCACAGAACGTGGCGCAGGCCACTTGCGCGCGCTGCCATGAGGGGATGCGGCTGTCACAGGAGTTTGGCATCGAAGGCCGCCGCGAGACCACGTATTTAGCGAGCTATCACGGACTGGCATCGCGGGGAGGCTCGCAGGTGGTCGCCAATTGCGCGAGTTGCCACGGAACGCACAGCATCTTTCCCTCGAACGATCCGCGGTCGACGATTCACCGGTCGAACCTGGCACGGACTTGCGGGCAATGCCATCCCGGCGTCACCGAGAAGTTTACCGCCGCCAAAGTGCACGTGGACGCTCCGCTGTCGGCTGACATCGGGAGCAAGGCCGTGCGCTGGATTCGCAAACTGTATCTGAGCATGATCTTCGCGGTAATCGGCGGGATGCTGCTGCATAACTTCATCATCTGGCGGGCAAAGGTGGTGGCACGGCGCAAGGAGCAGCATCATTTCGTCACGCGGATGCCGCTGCGTTTCCGCTGGCAGCATGCTGCGCTGCTGACCACTTTCATCGTGCTGGTGCTCACCGGCTTCGCTCTGAAGTTCCCGGATTCGTGGTTTGCGTCGATGCTGTCGCTGGGCGAGCGGATGCGGCACAGGGTGCACTTGTGCGCCGCGGTGGGATTGATCGCCGTCAGCCTCTATCACATCTTCGATGTCATCGTGACGCGCGAGGGCAGGCGACTGGTCCGCGATCTGTTCCCCACGCTGGACGACATGCAAGGTGCATGGCAGAATCTCAGCTACTATTTAGGCCTCTCGCGAAGCAAGCCGGAGTTTGCGCGCTTTAATTACGCGGAGAAGGCAGAGTATTGGGCCCTGGTGTGGGGCATGTTCGTGATGGCCGGAACGGGGATCATGCTGTGGGGGAAAGTCTTCTTCGGTAATCATCTGCCGCGCTGGTGGCTGGATGTGGCTACGGCCATTCACTTCTATGAAGCGGTTCTGGCGACACTGGCAATCGTCGTGTGGCATTTCTACCAGGTGTTTCTCGATCCAGATGTCTATCCGATGAACTGGGCGTGGTGGGATGGGAAGATGACGCTGCATCATTACCGCGAAGAGCATGGACTGGACACAAATCCGCCGATCGAGATACCCGAGGCGGCCGAAGAAATCGCGGACACGAGCGCGGAGCTGAAAGAGGAATCGGAACCGACCGAGGTCAAGCATGGAAACTGATAAGACTCCACCGGCTGAGGTGGAACCCTGGCACCGCTCGCGCCTGCTGCTGCGCAATCCGGTCAGCCTGGCGGGGGTGGCGCTGGGGATCGTCAGCCTGGCAAACATCTTCATCTTTGTTCTGATCGATGCGATCGCGGTCAAGCCCGGCCCGTATATCGGCATCCTGGCGTACATGGTCTCACCGGGCTTCCTGATTCTTGGCCTGCTGTTGATGCTTGCCGGCGTGTTGCTGGAACGGCGGAAACACGCCGCGCCCTCGGCTTTCTATCCGCGTATTGACCTCAATGATCGAACCCAGCGCAGCGCCGTCATTTCGTTCACCACGTTTCTGGTGGTGTTCGTAGTCGTCAGCGCGGGAGGCAGCTATAAGGCCTACGAGTTCACCGAGTCCACCAGCTTCTGCGGACAGTTGTGCCACACGGTGATGATTCCGGAGTACACCGCGTATCAACAGTCTCCGCATGCGCGGGTGGCCTGCGCCGAATGCCACGTGGGACCCGGAGCAACCTGGTTCGTGAAGTCGAAGCTCTCGGGCAGCCGCCAGGTGTTTGCCACCGTGTTCAATACTTACCCTCGGCCGATTCCTTCGCCGGTGCAGAACTTGCGCCCGGCACAGGAGACCTGCGAGCAGTGCCACTGGCCGAAGAAGTTTTACGGCGGGCAACTCAAGGTTTTCTCCCATTTCTCCAGTGATGAGAAGAGCACGCTGCACCAGGTTCGCATGCTGATCAAGACCGGCGGAGGGGATCCGACAACCGGTGCGCCGGAGGGCATCCACTGGCACATGAACATCGGCAACAAGATCGAATATGTCGCGGCCGATGAAAAGCGGCAGACCATTCCCTATATTCACGTCGAAGACATGCAGGGACGCGTCACCGAGTACTACGCAAAAGATTCCACCCTGACCAAAGATCAGATCGCGAAAGCGCCACGTCACCACATGGACTGCGTCGACTGCCACAACCGTCCGACGCATATTTATGTTCCGCCGGACCAGTCCATCGATCAGGCTCTGCTGGCCCGCCGCCTGGATGTTTCCCTGCCCTTCATCAAACAGGAGGCGGTCACCGTGCTGGCGGCAACCTATAAGACGAGCGACGAGGCCATGCGCGCCATTGCCAGCGGGTTGCAGGGCTACTACGAGACAAAGTATCCGGATGTCGCCAAGACAAAGCAACTCGAAATCCGCAACGCGGTGATCGAGATTCAGCAGATTTACAGCCGCACCACGTTCCCGGACATGAAGCTGAACTGGCAGACCCATCCCAACAATTTGGGGCACTACTACTATCCGGGATGCTTCCGCTGTCACGATGGGCAGCACGTCAGCTCGGACGGGCGAGCCATCAGTAAGGATTGCAACCAGTGCCACACGATGATGTCGGAAACCGAGGGTGTGGCGAGCGCAACGGCTGCGTCCCCTCCTACATTCCAGCATCCGGTCGACATCGGCGACCTCGGCCAGGTCAGTTGCGCGGACTGCCACACGGGCGGCACCGGGCCATAGAGGGATCGGCTAGCGGCTTTCAATTCACAGTGCTTCCAAGCGACCGGTCCCAATGAATGGTTTACGGGCCTCCCCTCAGGGGCTGAAGCCAGAGGTCTCTTAGACCTGAGACGGCGCGGTTGGAAGCCGCGCCCGTTCAAACATCTATCTTCACCCCATCGATCAAGACTAGTTCTAATCCGTGGCATCTCCCTCACTCGGTACCCGCGACGCCGTCAAGTTCTGCGGGGCATAGTTGACGCGGCGCGTTTCGCGGATGTACCCATCCTCAACGGCTCCCTCCACCATTTCATAGCCGAGCAGCGCGATGATGCGGCCATGCACGAACAAGGGCTGCGAGTTTCCATACCAGTCCACGCAAGAGGCCCGGCAGGCGTCGTCCTTGGCCTTGTCGGGTTGGGCACCGAGCTCGCCCACTTCCTCGAAACGCAGTGCCTTGTTTCTCAGGAACAGAATCGCTGCCGAGTTCTCGAAGAGATGCTGGTAGCCTGGGCGTCCGGGCAGGCTGATGGGCAATCCCAGCATTCCCGAGTCGCGGCCGCTCGTCTTGTAGAAGAATCCGTGGCTGCGCAACTCACCCTGCGACGCTCCTTTGCGAACGTAGTCCGATACTTCTGCGGGTGAACCGGCGAGGCTGATCGAACTGAAGTGCAAGTCCGCGCCGTCGGTTCCCACTACAACTGCGTCGGGCCCCATCTGTTCGATGCGATCAATGCCATGCGCGAGCGGCACGGCGTCGAGATCTCCGCTGGCCCAGCGCACTGCGTACAAGGTCGATTTCTCTCTTTTTTGTGGATATCCCCATCCGCTGCCCGTCCCGTAGAGCAAGTAGTCTCCGACAAAACGGTTTTGAAACGTATAGCCCTTGGGAGCGGGAAGCTTCTGATAGCTCGATGGCGGAACCGGTTCGCTTCCATCCGAGAAACTCGAGAGAGGCATTCGCAGCAAAGCCACGCGCCCTGCGGAATACTCACCGCCCCACATGCCATCTCCTGTGTTCTCTGAGCGGACCAGCACGTTCAAGAATCCGTCTTCGCTTTCCAGAAAGGAGAACTGATCGACCGGGCTGCCGGATACTCCCACCGCGCTCGGACTCGATCCGTCAAGCGGCATGCGGTAGACCATCGACTTCGCCTGCATCTTTTCTCCAAGATTCGCCCAGCCGGTCACCCAGATGTAGACGGCATCGGGCGAAACATAGAAAACTCGTCCGGGAGGTCCGATCACCGACGTTGCCTTGCAATCGAAGTCGCCGCTCGAGAGGTCGCAGGTTGTGACCGTGTGCAGGGCCACGCCATAGCCGGAATCGACCGCATGCTCGGGGCGGAACACCTGGTTCGCGGAAACGATGCGCTTGAACTCGTCAGGAGTCGCGCCTTTGTGCCACTTGCGCACGGCGGGAAAACTCTGGAAAGGATCGTCATTTCCAGGCCACATATACAGTGGCGCGTAGAAGATCAGCTTGCTGCCGATCAAGCGGCTGGCGTAGTTTCGCGACGAGTAGTAATCGTTGGACCGCAGGTGATACGTCGATCGGTACGCCAGCTTCCCCGATGGGTCGATGTGGAAGAGGCCGACCTCGGTGCCGCCGCGCTCGTAGCTGTATCCAATCACGACGACCGTATCTTGCGAGACGAGCATTTCGTCGTACCAGGTGCCGCGAGGATCGATGTCGGGTCCGAAGGCATCGACGGTGGCGATGGGCGCAAGGGAATCTCCGCCGATAGCGACGGTGAACAACCGGCCACGGCGCAGCACGACCAGGTGGTTGCCGTGGACTTTGACGATTCCGCCTTCGTCGACACCGGCGTGTTGCACATTGGTTACCGACTCCTGCATGCCGGCCGTAGTATCCGCGTAGGCCTGCTTGGCCGCGGGGGCGTTCACCACGGCGGAACGCAGCGCTCGTTGGCGATTCTGTTTTTCCGCGAGTTCCCGAAGGTAACTCTTCAGCTCCTGCTCTGAGTGGAAGGCTTGCATGGCTTTCTTCGGGCCTGCAGCCTGCACGTTCGTCGGGGTTGGAACAGCGCGGCCCGTGCCGCCGGAGCACCCCGCCATGGCGAAAAGGCCAAGGGTCGTGCTGATCGTCACTACGAGAAGTCGGTTCATCGCTCACCTCGCATGGAGAGAACGCAGGCTTGGGGAAATCTTGCTGACAGAAATCACAGACACCGAGGGCTGCGGATCCGGGTGACAAAAAATGGCACTGGGGGGATTGGTGGAACTCACGCTGAAAGGGACCGCGCTAGACTTCTTTCGGCTCGTTGGGCTTGTCGGTGTAAGGGTAGTGGACGCCAGTGACACGCCTCGCTTCGCTCGGCGGGGCGGACGAAGGCGTCCGCCCCTACACAAGACTCGGCGTGGAACGCCGGGCGTTTCGGTTTACTCCTGGTCGTAGAACTTCATCGCCATCGCGCCGTGGGTGGCCGCGCCGCCTGCTCTCAGCGCGGCTGCGATAAACGCGGTCTCGCTCAGTTCCTGCCGCGTAGCACCCGCTTTCTTCGCCGCCTTGGTGTGCACCTCGATGCAATACGGGCATTGCGTAGTGCATGCCACCGCCACCGCCAGCAGTTCGCGGTACTTTCTCGGAATCGCGCCGTCTTCGCGACCAACAATCTTGTCGAGATTGAGCCAGGCGGTAAACTCCGGCGTCGCTTCCTTGCTCATTTCCTTAAGAAATTTCAGGTCACTCGGATCATGGTAGTGTTCGCTCATTCATCATCTCCTGTCAGAGTTCGCATTCACATGTTGCGACATTATGAGGGTAGACGGTTCTCTGCCCTGTCACAAGATGGGCGGACGCATTGGTCGGCCCCCACGTGTCCCGCCGGACGAATGCGTCTGAGGCTACACGTTTCACACTGATTTCCTGGACTGATCTCTTGGAAAGAGCGCCGGTTTGACCTCGGGGCAGTGTTTCCTGCCGCCCGTAACTTCAATCCCATGCAGCCCTTTCCGGGAAAGTGTGACTCTGATCACACCACCCTGTGAACCTGCGTCCCGACATCCACACCCTGCTTGCGGCATCCTTGATTTATCGCAGGACCACTCCGGTGGTCCGGGCCGAGAGTTCTGAACGGGGGATTTCATGAAGCGCAAGTTCAAGACCATGGACGCCAATGAAGCCGTGGCGCATGTCGCATATCGTGCCAGCGAAGTGATCGCCATCTACCCCATCACTCCTTCGTCGCCGATGGGCGAGTGGGCCGATCAGTGGGCGTCTGAGACCGTGCCGAATGCCTGGGGAAGTGTGCCGCACGTCGTCGAGATGCAGAGTGAAGGAGGCGCCGCCGGAGCGGTGCATGGCGCGCTGCAGACGGGATCGCTGGCCACCACGTTCACGGCCTCGCAGGGATTGCTGCTTATGATCCCGAACATGAACAAGATCGCGGGTGAACTGACCCCGGCGGCCTTCCATGTCACGGCGCGCACCATCGCGACCCACGCCCTCTCGATTTTTGGCGATCACTCCGACGTGATGTTCTGCCGCATGACCGGCTGGGCGATGCTGTGCTCGAACTCGGTGCAAGAAGCCATGGATCTGGCGCTGATCGCGCACGCGGCCACGCTCGAGACTCGCATTCCCTTCCTGCACTTCTTCGACGGATTCCGGACTTCCCACGAAGTCAACAAGATCGAGATGCTGAACGAAGACGACGTGCGCACGATGATCAACATGGACCGCGTGATCGAGCACCGCCAGCGGGCGCTGTCTCCGGACCATCCGGTGCTGCGCGGCACGGCGCAGAATCCCGACGTCTTCTTCCAGATTCGCGAGACTGCCAATCCTTACTACGATGCGGCTCCGGCCAAGATCCAGGCGGTGATGGACAAGTTCGCCGAGACGGTTGGACGCTCTTATCACCTGTTCGACTACGTCGGGGCGCCCGATGCGGAGCGTGTCATCGTGATCATGGGCTCGGGCGCGGAAGTGGCGCACGAAACAGTGGACTACCTCAACGCGCACGGAGAAAAAGTAGGCCTGCTCAAAGTCCGCCTGTATCGGCCGTTCTCGGTGAAGGCATTCCTTTCCGCGCTGCCCACGACGGTTCGGCAGATCGCCGTTCTGGATCGCACCAAGGAACCGGGCGCGATCGGCGAACCGCTCTATCTCGACGTGATCAACGCGCTGTACGAGGGAGTGAAAGCAGACTACGCGCCCCAGGTGGTTGGCGGGCGCTACGGATTGTCGTCGAAGGAATTCACTCCGGCAATGGTGAAGGGGGTCTACGACAATCTAAAGAAGGACCAACCGAAAGATCACTTCACGATTGGGATCAACGACGATGTGACGCACACCAGTCTGGAGTACGATGCCTCGTTCTCGACCGAGCCGGACAGCGTGATCCGCGCGATGTTTTACGGCCTTGGCGCAGACGGAACGGTCGGCGCGAACAAGAACTCAATCAAGATTATCGGCGAGAACACCGACAACTACGCGCAAGGATACTTCGTTTACGACTCGAAGAAGTCTGGCGCGATGACGGTTTCACACCTGCGCTTTGGACCACAGCCCATCAAGTCGAGCTATCTGGTATCGAAGGCGAACTTCATCGCCTGCCACCAGTGGATCTTCATGGAGCGCTACGACATGCTCAGCGCACTGGTGCCGGGAGGAGTGTTCCTGCTGAATAGTCCGTTCGGTAAGGACGAGCTCTGGGACCACCTGCCGCGCGAGGTGCAGCACCAGTTGATCGCCAAGAAGGCGCGGCTCTATGCCATCGACGCCTACAAAGTGGCGCGCGACGCCGGCATGGGATCGCGCATGAACGTCATCATGCAGGTGTGCTTCTTCGCGATCTCGAAGGTTCTGCCGGGAGACGAGGCTATTGAAGCGATCCGCAAGTCGATTCGTGACACGTATGGAAAGAAAGGCGAGGAAGTCGTTCGCAAGAACATGCTGGCGGTTGACGAGACTCTGGCGCACATGTTCGAAGTGAAGATTCCTGCCGCCGTGAGCAGCAAGATCGAACTGCCGCCAGTGTTTCCGGGAGCTCCGAAGTTCGAGCGCGAAGTGCTGGGCACCATATACGCCGGCAAGGGCGACGAACTGCCGGTCAGCGTATTCTCGTGCGACGGCACTCTCCCGACAGCCAGCGCGCAGTGGGAGAAACGCAATCTCGCTCTCGAAATTCCTGCATGGGACTCGAAGATCTGCATACAGTGCGGCAAGTGCGCGATGGTCTGCCCGCATGCCGTGATCCGGATCAAGGTTTACGACAGCAAGGAACTGGCCGGGGCCCCAGCCACGTTCAAGTCGTGCGATGCGCGCGACAAGGAATGGGCGGGGATGAAGTACACGATCCAGGTCGCGCCGGAAGATTGCACCGGGTGCGGCATCTGCGTCGACATCTGCCCGGTAAAGAACAAGAGCGAGGTGCGGCTGAAGGCCATCAACATGGTGGCGCAGCCTCCGCTACGCGCGCCGGAAAAGGAGAACTGGGAATTCTTCCTGAATATTCCGGAACTCGATCGCCGCAGGATCAAGGTCGGCACGATCCGGCAGCAGCAGGTGCAGGAGCCGCTGTTCGAGTTCTCGGGCGCGTGTTCAGGGTGCGGTGAAACTCCTTATGTGAAGCTGGTTTCGCAGCTTTTCGGCGATCGTGCGGTGGTCGCGAATGCGACCGGGTGCTCCTCGATCTATGGCGGCAACCTGCCCACGACTCCGTGGGCGAAGAATGCCGACGGGCGCGGTCCGGCGTGGTCGAACTCACTGTTCGAAGACAACGCTGAATTCGGACTCGGCTTCCGCGTATCGATCGACAAGCAGACCGAGTTTGCCCGCGAGTTGCTGCGCCGCGTAGCAGGAACCGTTGGGGAGGAACTCGTCACGGCTATCGTCAACGCGAAGCAGAAAGATGAAGCTGACATCTACGAGCAGCGCCAGCGTGTCGACCTTCTGAAAGAGAAACTGGCGAAGGTCAGCACAGCGGATGCCCGGCAACTTCTCTCGGTCGCCGACATGTTGGTGAAGAAGAGTGTGTGGATTATCGGCGGAGATGGCTGGGCGTATGACATCGGCTACGGCGGTCTCGACCATGTGCTGGCCAGCGGACGCAACGTGAACCTGCTGGTGCTCGATACCGAGGTTTATTCGAACACGGGCGGACAGGCGTCGAAATCCACGCCGCGCGCCGCAGTGGCGAAATTTGCCGCCGGTGGCAAGCCTGGGCCGAAGAAGGATCTTGGATTGATGGCGATGACCTACGGCAACGTCTACGTCGCCAGCGTTTCCATGGGCGCCAAGGACGAGCACACGCTCAAGGCGTTCCTGGAAGCCGAGGCCTACGACGGGCCTAGCATCATCATTGCGTACTCTTCGTGCATCGCGCACGGCATCGACATGACGACGTCGATGAGCGATCAGAAGGTCGCGGTCGAGTCTGGACAGTGGCTGCTGTACCGCTACAACCCGGAGCGGGCAGCGATTGGGGAGAACCCGTTGTCGCTCGATTCGCGCGCGCCCAACCGGAAGGTACAGGATTGGCTGCTGCAGCAGACACGCTTCAAGATGCTGACCAAGAGCAAACCGGAAGATGCGGAACGTCTGTGGAAGCTGGCGCAGTCGGATGTCGAAAGCCGTTTCCGCATGTACGAATACATGGCCAGCCGCAAGCCGGAAGCAGCGACGCCGGCGAAGCAAGAGGCCGCAAAGCCGGCAGCGGAAAAACCGTCCCCGGCGGGCGCCACCAAGTAAGACAAAGTCGTAAGGAGAAAATCGATGATCGATCTGAGCACTACCTATCTCGGCCTGAAGCTGCCCTCCCCGCTGGTAGCCTCAGCGTCGCCGCTGTCGCGCGACATCGATGGAATCTGCCGCCTCGAGGACGCGGGCGCATCCGCGGTCGTTCTGTACTCGCTGTTTGAGGAGCAGTTGCGCCAGGAGGAGATGGACCTGCAATACCATCTCGCCGCAGGCACCGAGAGCTTCGCCGAGTCGCTCACGTATTTCCCGCAAGCCACGGAATTTCACACCGGGCCTGAGGGATATCTGAATCACATCCGCAAGGCCAAGGCGTCGGTGGGCATGCCGATTATCGCCAGCCTCAACGGATCGACGCTGGGGGGGTGGACGAAGTTCGCGGCCGACATTGAGCGCGCCGGGGCCGATGCCATCGAATGCAACATCTACAACATTCCCACCGATCCGAAGCTGACTGCCGAGGACGTCGAGAAGACCTATCTCGACATCGTGCGCGCGGTGAAGACTGCGGTCACGATTCCGGTGGCGGTGAAGCTCAGCCCGTTCTTCAGCAACTTTGCGAACATGGCCCACCGTCTGGAGGAATCGGGCGCTGACGGACTGGTGCTTTTCAATCGCTTCTATCAGCCCGACATCGACCTTGAAGAGCTTGAAATCAAGCCGAACGTCCTGCTGAGTTCGCAGCAGGCGTTGCGGCTTCCGCTGACGTGGATCGGGATTCTCTATGGGCACGTCAAGGCAAGCCTGGCGGCCACGAGCGGAGTCCACACTGCCGAGGACGTGGTGAAGCTCCTGATGGTTGGAGCTAACGTCACGATGCTCTGTTCGTCTCTCCTGCGCCACGGCATTAACCACCTGCGGCACGTGGAGCGCGAACTGAAGGAGTGGATGGACGAGCATGAATACGAATCCGTGCAGCAGATGCAGGGCAGCATGAGCCAGATACGCTGCGCCGATCCGGGAGCGTTCGAGCGCGCCCAGTACATGCGCGCGGTCAAGGGCATGACTCACATTCATATGGCAGGATGGCATTGATGGCAACAGAAACTTTGCAGGAGTCGACAGCCGAGACACAGGAGGAGCGGGCGTTCCAAGTCTCGAGCGTGCTGGGTGCGAAAGAGTCGACGCTGAGCGCGCCGAAAAGGGCAACTCTTCGGCCGAGCGATGTCGAAGCGAAGACCACGGAGGACTGCGCAACGGAGAAATCTCGCCGCGAACGGCAACGTGCCCTGATTTTTCCCCGCGAGCACGGAGCCTGGGGACTGCTGCTCGTTCCGCTGGTCACCGGCGCCGGGATCGCCTTGCGGGAAAGCCGCAATGCCTTTCCGCTCTTGCTCCTGCTCACGGCGGCATTGATTCTGTTCTGGCTTCGCACCCCGATTGAAAGCCTGTTGGGAACGTCGGCGATTAAGGTCCAGACGGACGAGGAGTTTCGTGACGTGTTGTTCGTCGCCGCGTATCTGGGCGTCGTTGCCGCGCTGTCGCTGGGGATGCTGCTGTGGTCCGGCCGCAATCCTCTGCTTTGGCGGATTGGAGCCGCAGCCGGGCTGGCGTTCGGGGCACAAGCCCTGATCAAGAAACTGGGACGGAAAGCCCGGATGCTGTCGGAGATCGTGGGCACGATCGGACTGACCGCGTCGGCCCCTGCCGCGTACTACGTTGTCACAGGCAAGTTTGGTCCCACGGCATGGATGCTGTGGCTGGCTAATCTGCTCTTCGCGGGTGACCAGATCCACTACGTGCAACTGCGGATTCACACCGTCCGGGTCGAAGGGTTTCGTGCGAAGCTCGCGCAGGGCTGGGCCTTTGCTGTCGGGCAGGCGGTCATGACCGTGGCCATCACGCTGGCTTGTGTTAACGGTCTGATGCCAGCGATCGCGTCGTTAGCCTTTTCTCCACTACTGTTTCGAGGCTGGTACTACTTCGTTCAGGGGCCGAAGCCGCTGGTGGTCCGGCGGTTGGGGTGGAACGAATTGGGCCTGGCAGTGGCGTTCTGCGTCATCTTCATCGCGTCATTCACGCTGACTATATAGTGATAACCGCAGAGGACACGGGGAGGATTTCGGGAATCCGTGTCGTCAGAATACTCTGCGTCCGCTGCGACTTTCATTTTCGCTGTCACGGCACAATCACGGCTGCTCCATCGATTGCATCGTTCTTGACGGCCATCAGGGCTTCGTTCGCCTGATCGAGTGGGAACACGGTCACCTTGGGCCGCAAATCAATCTTCGCTGCAAGTGCGAGGAAGTCGCGGGCGTCCGCGCGGGTCATGTTAGCGACGCTGCGCAACTGGCGCTCGCCCCAGAGCAGGCGGTCGTAATCGAACTCAGGCATGCGATCCAAATGAATGGCGTTGATTGCGACGACTCCACCCTTGCGCAGGCTGGCCAGTGCGGCGATCACAACGTCTCCACTGGGAGCGAAGGTCACGGCTCGGTCGAGTTCCACTGGTGGCTTCTCCACGTCGCTCCCCACCCAGGTTGCACCCAGAGATTCTGCGAGGTCACGGTGCGATTTTCCACGCGTGGAAACGTAGACCTCGCAGTTCCACGCTCGCAGCACTGCGATGGCAAGGTGCGCCGAGGCTCCGAAACCAAACAGTCCCACACGCTCTCCGGGCTCGACGGCGGCTACGCGCAGGCTGCGAAATCCGATGATGCCGGCGCAGAGCAGCGGCGCGGCATGCAGATCGTCGAGCGCATCCGGAAGCGGAAAGACAAAGTCGCTGCGGGCAAATGCGTATTCCGCGTAGCCTCCCGCGACGGTATAGCCGGTGAAGGTGGGCGCGTCGCAGAGATTTTCGAGACCCTTCTTGCAGTATGAGCAGGTGCCGTCAGTTCCGCCCAGCCAGGAGACCCCGACGCGAGAGCCGACTGGAATTTCCGACGCGCCTCCGTCGACGACTTGACCCACGATTTGATGGCCGGGAATCAGCCGCAACTGTTTGGGCGGCAGGTCTCCTTCGACGATATGGAGATCGGTGCGGCAAACTCCACAGGCGCGAACGCGCAACAGCACATGGCCGGAACGGACGCATGGATCTGCAACGTCGACGATCTGAAGAGGATGGTGCGACACGGGTCCGGGCGCGGCGAGGATGGCGGCTTTCATGGGGGACCTTGCTGCTGCAATGATGCCAAAGTTAAGCGGGCGGCGCCATCACTACGGTATGCAAACCTGCGGGCGATTCTGAAACGAGAGTGAGGTGAAGGCGGCCAGTTCGGAGGCATGAGGCCTCCGCGACCGCCGGCAGGATGCCGACGCTACGCTTCCGGCGTCAACTCCAACGTGAGAACCTGAAATGGTTGCAGGTGGAATTTGCGCTGTTCGTGGGCCGCAATTTCGGTCGCCGGGCTTTTGCAGTCCCAGGGGTTGCGTGCATTGAATCGCTTCGCGCTATTGGGGGAAAGCTTGGTCCTTTATATTAGGCTCGCATTCAGGCAGCCGATCAAACCACGAGGCGAAACTTGTCGAAACAAGAAGAAAGCAGTCGAAATGTAGCAGAAGGGCCTTCGTTGAGGCGACTTCCGCGGGTGGGCAGGCCGGATCCGAAAGACCCGTTCGCCAATCGGAAGGGGGAGCGGCCCGGTTGCATTTTTGCTGCGATTTGTTCTTGACTTTCGGCATAAACGAAAGTAATAGTGTTAACTCGTAATAATATGAAAGCCCCTGCGTGGAGGATGCTATGCGTGTCTGCCGTGGTCGTCTAGCGTTGTGCGCTCTTCTGCTTGCAGCTCCGGTATTGGTCTCGACCGCCGCCTTTGGGCAGGCCAGTTATACGGCCCAGGTACGAGGGGTGGTCAGGGATCAAAGCGGCGCAATGATCACGAATGCAACGATCACGATTACCAACGACGCGACCGGCATCGCGGCGACGACGCATAGCGACGACCATGGCCTCTACATTCTCACTGGCCTGCGTCCCGCGGTCTACACCATCAAAAGCGATGCGACGGGGTTTCGCTCGGCGGAGCAAAAGAACGTCGTGTTGCAGGTGGATCAGCAGACGTCGATTGATTTCGTGCTGCACCCGCTGGGCGTGATCACGACGGTTGAGGTCACGGAAGCCGCTCCGCTGCTCGACACCGAGAGCGCCGCCATGAGCACCGACGTGACCAACGAATACGTGCGCGACATTCCGCTCTACAACCGGAGCATGTTCGGGCTGGTGTTCCTGGCAGGCGGAGTAACCGAGACCACAGGGTCGGGGATTAACGACAACTATCCTTCGGGGACGAACTTCGTGTCGAACGGGCAGCGCAATGCGACCGCGGAAATCAGCCTGGATGGAGCCCCCCTGAGCGCGCCGGAACAAGGGGAGGGTGGCAACTCGAACGTCTACTACCAGCCCTCGGTGGAAATTGTGCAGGAGTTCAAAGTCCAGAACAACAGCTTCTCGGCGGAGTACGGCAACAACGGTGGCACGATCGTAAATATGGTGCTGAAGCAGGGATCGAATGCGTTTCATGGCACCGGCTGGTGGTACGGGCAACGTTCAACATTCGATGCGCGGGATTATTTCAACAGCGGGCCGAAACCAGACCATCTGCGCGATCAGTATGGATTCGCCCTGGGTGGCCCCATCGTCCATAACAAGACATTCTTCTTCGTGGATTTCGAGAAGAGCCGGCAGCAGGATCCGATCAACATTGAGGGCGTTGTGCCTACGGATGCGGAGCGCACTGGCGACTTCTCGCAGTCGCAGAGCCAAATAAGCAACCCGGGAGGCATCTTTGATCCGTCGACGTGCGTTTTTGTGAATGCCGGAGATCAGACTTGCACCCGGACGAGATTCTTCGACCCGGTCAGCGCTACGCAGGACAAGATCCCGACGACTGAAATCGACCCAGTCGGACAGGCAATCCTCAATCTGTACCCGCACGCCAACATTCCGAACGCCAGTTTCCCCGACCCGAATTTCCGCACCGTGGTAGTGACCTCCGATCCGGGATGGCAGTTCGACGTGAAGGTCGATCATCAGATCAACTCGAAGAATAGGATTGGCGGCCGATACAGCCGGCATCACGATATCTTCACGGCCCCGAACGTCATTGGCAGTGGCGACTTTGGAGACGGATCGATTTACACGACCAATGTGCAGAACGGCGGGCTGGAATACAACTGGTCAGTCACGCCGACGATGTTGTGGACAGGCCGCTTGAGTGTGGATCGAGTTGTAGCGCCCGGACAGACGAATAACTACCCGACGTTGAGCGATGTCGGGTTGCCGGCGATCCTCGCAGAGAATGGGCTCACTCGAATTCCCAGCATCGGGGTCGACTCAGGGTTTCTATCGATCTACACACAATGCTGCGTAGACACGCATTTCGCTCACACCCTGGCGAGCTATTCTTCCGCTCTGCAATGGGTGAAAGGGCGTCACTCCGTAAAGGTGGGGGGAGAACAGAGGGTATTCCTCAACAACTTCTGGCAGCCAAATTATCCGACGGGCATTTTCAACTTCTCGCGTGATGTAACGACGCAACAACCGGGTCAAGGACTAGGAGACGGCACGAACGGGCCGGCGCAGGGCAACCCGTTCGCGACGATCCTGACGGGATTTGCGCACGACGGACAATACAACATCGTGCCGGCTGTCGCGGACAAATCCAAAGAGACGGCCTTCTATGCGCAGGATGATTGGAAGGTGTCGCCCAAGCTGACGCTCAATTTGGGGCTTCGGTACGAGTGGAGCACTCCGTATTCAGAGCGTTTCAACCGCCTGCAATTCAGCGATTTTACGGCCAGCACTGGCATCAGCATTCCGGTTTCCCCTTTCAGCGGGTTCCCGGAGATTGGCAACATCATGGGAACAACGGTGTTCCCGACTTCCTCGCATCGCAATTCGGGAGTGGATCGCAACAACTTCGCTCCCCGGCTTGGCTTCGCGTATCAGCTCACGCCTAATACGGTGTTGAGGGGCGGCGCGGGAGCTTTTTACGGAATGAACGTTGCCACCAACTTTCAGTATGCGGGACCGGCGTTTCAGAAGTCCGCCAATATTTACTTCACGAAAGATAATTATCAGACGCAGTACGCGAGTTTAGCCGATCCGTTTCCGGCAGGGCTTGCGGGGCCACAAGGAACGAAGTATGGATCGATGGCGCAGTGGGGATTCTCCAATGCCAGCGATCTGGACACGGGGACCGCGCGCAATGCCGAGATCTACCAGTGGAATATCGGCATTCAGCGGCTGCTGCCCGGGCAGATTGTGATTGGAGTGGACTATTCGGCGAACCGCAGCACGCATCTGCCCTGGGCGGGAGCGGGAGGGATTTCGACTCGCGATCGCAACTTCATCTCCAGCGCGACGCGCGCTGAGGCGGTTGCGCTTGCTCCGGGTGGGGACGTAACTGGCTTTCTGAACAGCAACGTGCCCAACCCCTTCCAGTGCTTCTTTGTCACGGTGTCGTCACCCGGATCCTGGTGCCCGGCAACTCCGACCTTCTCGGCTGCGGATGTCGTCGATTCCCGTTATCTCGACGACACTATCCCCCTGATCAACCTGTTACGGCCATTTCCACAGTTTGACGGGAACTTCGAAGGATTACCGAAGTTGATCGCAACGTCCCGCTACAACTCCTTGCAGATCCGATTCCAGAAGCGGGCCAGCCACTATGTCAGCTTCGAAGGCAACTACACATTCTCAAGAGCGACGGACAGTTCCTCGGCGGGGCGCAATGCGTGGATTGGCAACCTGATTTTGGACAATCCGCAGGTGCTCGATAACCTGGGAGCTGAATACGGAATAAGTTCGAATGACGCGACTCACCGGCTGACGTCGGCGTTCATCGTAGACCTTCCCATCGGGCGCGGCCGGTGGATTGGACGAAACATGAATCGTGTGGTGGACGCTGTTGCCGGCGGTTGGTCGCTCTACAGCTTCTTGACTCTGCAGTCAGGGCAACCGCTGGCGATCGCCGACAGCGCTGGACTTCTTGCGGACGGCAACCAGCGGCCGCAGGTGATCTGTTCGCAACTCACGACTGGAATCAGTTATAAGGAAGCGGCGCGAACCGGGCAACCGTACCTGAACCAGAACTGCTTCACTAACCCCGGCGATAACATCCCAGGCAATGCACCCCGGCATTTTTCGAATCTGCGGGGAGACGGCGTGCGTAACCTTGATCTCTCGCTCTCCAAGGAGTTCAACATCCGCGAGAATGCCAAGCTGCAGGTGCGCGCGGAGGCATTCAACGTGGCCAATCACCAGCGCTTTGCGTTTCCGGACGTAGGTTCGGGAGATGGCAGCTTCGGCGGTGTGTTCTCAACCACCGGAAACTTCCGCAAGATGCAGTTTGGAGCGCGGTTCCAGTTCTAGACGAAAAAGGGCACCAGCAAGACGACCACCAGGGTTGAAGCCTCAGCAGTCCAACCGAACGGACGCGGCCCTAAGCAGGGCCGCTCTTCCACCTTTCTTCGCGCTGTCCGAGGAACTGAGCATGCAACGAAGATCCTTTCTGAAGGCCGGCGGCGCGATCACGCTGGCTGCAGGATTGCGAACCAACTCCCTGCTGGCGCACGTTCCGCCTCACAATTTTGACAAATACGACTTCGGCGCCGGGCCGCCGGTTGCTGACCGGCTCTATCAAGGACCGTTCTCTACCGACGATTATCCCAGTTGGAGCGTGGTGATGGCGCTGACGGCGTCGCGCGATGTGGTACCGAACTACGGGATGGGGCTCATAACTTACGTGTGTGACGAAGTGGGGCCGCCAAAGAAAGACGGAGAGTCGCTGGCGCAATCGATCGAGAACGTGGTGAAGCTCCCGCTGGGCTCCAAGCTGTATCTGCGGGTGAACTGGAAAGATGTGCAGCAGCGCGCGGGGAGGCTCGATTTTTGTGAGCACTGGAAGCTGACGTTTGAGCTGGCGAGGAAGTATCAGAAGAGGATTGGGTTTCGCGTGATGATGAGCAATCCCGATATTCCGGATTCGCCACTCCCGGAATTTCTGCGCGACAAGATCCCGATGGTCAAGCTTGGGGATTGGCTGGGGCGTACGCGATACGAGCCGCGGTATGACGATCCAGCGTTTCAGGCGGCATTTCACGAACTGGTCGATCTGCTGGCGGATTCTTATGACGGACATCCCGACGTCGAATACGTCGACACCTTTATGTATGGGTTCTGGGGCGAAGGGCACACGTGGCCGTTCGAGAAGAATCCTTTTCCAGACGCTGTGACTGCCGAAAATACGTTCGTGAGCATGTTTCAGCATCAGCTGGAACGCTGGAAGAAGACTCCGATGGCCACCAACACACAGCCGGACTTCAGTAAGGTCGGCAACTCGGAGCTGCTGGATCGTACGGTTCGGAGCTGCAACTGGCTGCGGACGGACACGATCTTCATCGAGAACGAGCAGATTGAGGAGTTGAGCAACCGTCCGCCGTGGACCGGAGTGACGGTGGAAGTCGGGATGTCGGATGGCTCGCCGAAGAGTTTGAAGCTCGACGAGGGCGTGACCTATACCGACAACGTGGTGCAGCATGTGCGCGACGTGGGCGCGTGCTATTTCTCGCTGTGGAACTGGCACCGAATCCAGGCGGATCGGGTTCTGAATTACTACCACCAGTTTCCGGAGGCGATTGATGGACTGGCGCGGCAGATTGGCTACCGCGTGCGGCCGTCGTGGGTGTGGACGTATGAAGAGGGCGGGTATCCGGGACTGATCGTGGGCTTCGTCAACGATGGGATCGCCGCTGTGCCCGGGGTATTGCGGGTTTCGGTTACGGGCGCGGACGGTCGGTTCCTCGCTGGCGGGTGTCTTGATGCCGGATATCCGTTGCAGGGGAAAGTGCGGCAGGCGAAGTTTGCACTGCCCAAGGGAACGAAGTGGAAGGGCTTGAGGCTCAAGGCGGAAATTGAAGTCAAGGGACAGCGATATCCGGTGCGCTGGGCTTGCCGGCAAAAGTTGAATGAGGACGGCAGTTTAACTCTGCGGCAGACGGTTGGGTTGGGGCAGGAGGATGAGACGGGCGGCGTGCCGCGAGGGCCGGAGTAGGAGGAGTCAAATTCACCTCGGCGGCGAAAGCCGCGTTTACATGGCCAATTCAACGGCACGGCTTGAAGCCGCGCCCTTTCAAAACAACGGTTCGATCTGTTGAGTGCTCCTATGAAACGATACGTCGTCCTCGCAGTCTTTCTTCTGTTACTGGCCGCGGCGGGTCTCATCGCGGCTCCACCTTCCGACAAACAGGATTGGACCAACTACGTTCGCATCGGGGCTTACGGGCTGAGAGGCGGCGATGCGGCTGACATCGTACGCAAGGCGCAGGAGAGCAGCGTGTCCGGGATCGAGGTGGACAACGATATCCCGGGGCGGTATGAGAGTTTTCTGGATCCTGCTGCGAAGTTGAAGGCGATTCACGATGTCGCTGAGGCGGCGCACAAGGTGGGGAATCACGCGTTCGTGTACATCGCAGGGACGGAGTGCATCACGGCGCATGGGGACAAAGCGGAGCACACCCTGGCGAAGGATCATCCCGACTGGCTGCAGCGCAAGATTACAGGCGAGCCGGCGATCTTCGGCGGAGGCACAGCGTTCTGGATCAGGGCGGGCGATGAGGATGTGTGGGTCAGTCCATACGCGACTGAGTGGCGCAAGACCTACATGGAGCGAGTGCGGCAGATTGCCGGCACCGGGATTGACGGCATTTACATCGACATTCCGTACTGGATGACGCATTTCGAGGGATGGGAAAACACCTGGGCGAGCTTCGACGATTACACCGTCGCGGCGTTTAAACAGAAGACCGGGCTCGACGCGAAGCGCGATGTGAAAATCGGGGACTTCTCTGATCCTGCGTTTCGCAAGTGGGTGGATTTCCGGATCCAGACATTCACGGATTTTCTTGCCGAGATCGACCACACGGCGAAAGCGGTGAATCCGGACATCAAGACGATTCCGGAGATTTATCCGGGGATCGAGGAAGAGGCGGTGCGGGTTGGAGCCGATGTGTACAGCCTGTATGCGGTTGTGGATGCGATTGCGCACGAATATGAATTCGGCAACGGCGACCATATGGCTTCGGGGCGCAAGCCCATCGATTGGTTCCGCTACCAGGTCGGGATGCATTCGTTTCGCGCATTTGCCCAGGGGAAAGCGACGTGGATTCTGAATTACTCGTGGGATGGCGACAAGGTGGTCGATAAGCGTGAGGCGATGATGAATCTCGCCATGTCGCAGGTGATGGCTGGCGCGAACTTCTGGGATGCTCCGGGACACTCGATGGCGGGTTCGAATGACTTGCCGACTCGCAAGAAGATCTTCGATTGGATTGGGCAGCATGAGAAGACGTTCTATCTGCCGCGGACTCCGGTAGATCCGATCGGCGTTTATTTCTCCCCGGAAACGAGAAACCTTCACGCGGAAGAGTTTTTGGACTCGTATCGCGGGATTCTGATTCTGCTGATGCAGAAGCATCTTGAATTTCAAATCGTCACGCCGCGGACTTTGAATGATTTCCAAGGCAAAGCGCTCGTGCTGCCGGACGTGCGGGTGCTGGGCGAGAGTGAAAAGAAGTGGCTGAAGGATTTTGTCGGTGCGAGGAAGAGAGTCATCATCACGGGAACGGATGTGACTGAGCTGGGAGATTCGCCGAATGTCCTGCGGATGCGGGAGTGTCCGGGAAAAGCCTACAATTCGGCGATCGAAAAAGACTTTGAGCACAGTTCGCCGGATTCGCAGCGAGAATTTTTCGCGATTCTGCGGGGAGGGGACGCGGTGCAGATTCACGCGTCGGCTCAGATCGCGACGTCGATCTCCCGCAACCCGGCTGGGCACGTGCAGTGCTTCTTCGCAAACTTCGCGGGGTTGCGGGGAGGGTCGAATCCGATTCAGACGCCGCAAACTGGAGTGACGGTCGCGCTGGTGTCGAAGACCGATGGAAAAGGGTTCTTTCTGCCTTTTCTGGGTGACGTGCAAGCCATTAAGGGCGCGCGGAATGGAGAGTCGGTCAGCTTTGCGTTGCCTGCGATTACCAGGGGCGGCGTGTTTTGGTACGAACCCTGAGGCGATCGATTCGCGTACGAGATGTGGCGGCGAGACGCCGCCACCACAGCCGCCGGACGGCCGCGCTACTTATTCTCCCAGTTCTTGGAACGACTCACCGCTTCGTTCCAACGGTCGCGCAGGGAGCGCGCCTGGGCCGGCGGCATCAAGGGTTCGAAACGACGACTCTTCCCTGCTGCAGATCCGTCCAGACTCGATGGCCAGAAGCCAACCGCGATGCCCGCCAGATATGCGGCTCCGAGCGCCGTCGTCTCGGTGATGGCTGGGCGGACTACTGGGACTGCGAGGATGTCGGCCTGGAATTGCATAAGGCTGTCGTTAGCGGCGGCTCCGCCGTCCACACGCAGTTCCTTCACCGCGTCACCCGAATCGCGGCGCATGGCATCCAGCAAGTCGGCGACCTGGTAGGCAATGCTCTCTAAGGCGGCGCGTGCGAGGTGCGCGGAGGTTGTACCCCGAGTAATTCCGAAGATCGAACCGCGGGCGTAGGAATCCCAGTGCGGCGCGCCCAACCCCACGAAGGCGGGCACGAAGTAGACGCCGCCGTTGTCGGTTACAGATTTTGCAAGAGCTTCTACGTCCTCTGACTTGCGAATCAGCCCCAGACCATCCCGAAGCCACTGAACGACTGCTCCGCCGACGAAGACGCTGCCTTCGAGGGCGTACTCGGTCGTGTCTTTGATCTTCCACGCGACCGTCGTGACGAGACGGTTCGAGGAAGGCACAGCGCGCTTGCCGGTATTCTGCAGCATGAAGCATCCGGTGCCGTATGTGTTTTTCGTCATGCCAGGCGTGACGCAGCGCTGGCCGAAGAGCGCGGCCTGCTGATCTCCGGCGATGCCTGCGATTCGAATTCCATCCAGGCCCGTGGTCCCGCTTACTTCAGCGTAGACCTCACTGGAAGAGCGCACTGCGGGCATGATGGAACGAGGAATTCGGAGCAATTCAAGGAGTTCGTGGTCCCACTCGCCGGTGTGGATGTTGAAGACCATGGTTCGCGAGGCGTTGCTGACGTCGGTGGCGTGGACTCTTCCCCGAGTCAGTTGCCACACCAGCCAGGTGTCGACCGTGCCAAAAGCGAGTTTTCCAGCTTCGGCGAGACTGCGCGCACCGGAGACGTTATCAAGAATCCAAGAGATCTTGGTGGCAGAAAAGTAGGCGTCGATCAGAAGCCCAGTACGCTGCTGAATGAGCGGGCTGTGGCCGTCGCTTCGGAGCCGGTCGCAGAGGTCGGCGGTGCGGCGATCCTGCCAGACGATGGCGTTGTAGACCGGTTGTCCGGTTTCCCGATTCCATATGATCGTAGTCTCGCGCTGGTTGGTGATGCCGATGGCGGCCACGTCGATCGGCCTGGCTTTGACCTGGCCTAATGCCTGCAGGGCGACTGCGATTTGCGAGAAAGCGATTTGCTCCGGATGGTGTTCGACCCACCCAGGGCGAGGAAAAACCTGGTCAAACTCCTGCTGGGCAACCGCGCAGATGGAACCCGTCTGATCGAACAGAAGTGCTCGTGAACTGGTGGTGCCCTGATCGAGCGCGAGAACGTATTTCACAAAACCCCCTGAGGTCTGGTTTGTCGCAGGCCGAGAAGTTGCCAGCAACGTCCCTACGAGGGACGCACAAAACGGCGGATACCGAAGTCGTAGACGGCCGCGCCTGCCAGACCTCCGAGCAGCGGCGCGACCACTGGAATCCACCAGACGTGAGTTCCGTCGGTCAGGCCGTTGTTACGAAAACCCGCGACCACAGTGAATAGGCGTGGACCAAAGTCGCGTGCCGGGTTGATGGCGTAGCCGTGCATTCCGCCGAAGCTTATGCCGATCGCAACGACGACCAAGCCGATCATCAGCGGAGCGAGATTGGCGCCCGGGGGCGCGTTGAACTCGTCGGTAATGGCAAAGATGAGAAGAACCAGCAGGCCCGTGCCGATCAACTGATCGAGAAATCCCGCCTGCGGAAGTCCTGGGAAGGCGGGAAACGTGGTGAAAACGCCCGCCGTACTCTGCAGTTGCGGGTCCGCCTGGCGGAAGGCCGGTGAATAGTTCCAGTACACGAGGGCCGCAGCGGCGAATGCTCCCACGGTTTGCGCGATCGAATATGGAAGGACTTTGGACCAGGGAAACTTGCGGAAGACGGCAAGAGCGAGGGTGACTGCAGGATTCAGGTGCGCTCCGGAAATCTTGCCCGCGATGTAAATACCCATGGTGACGCCGAGGCCCCAGCCCAGCGTGATGTTGGTGAAGCCGCCGTGAATCGTTTCGCCGGGGTTGTGCGTGGGGAACAGCACAACCATCGCCACCACGCCGGTCCCAAACAAGATTAAAACAAAGGTTCCCAGGAACTCGGCCATGAGTTCCGCCATCAGAGTTGGTTTCGAGTTCATCGCATCTCCGCGCCCGGACTGCCAACTGAGCCGCGAAGTAGTCTACCAAGGCGCGGCGGGTCGGGCGCATTTATTAAAGGCCAGGGTGTGTGCTCCCGGGAGCCGACTATCGAAGGTCAATCGGCGGGGACATTTTTTCTTGACATTCCGGCTCAGAGTCATAAGATAGGACAATATTTATTCAATTAACTGAATATTTATGCATTATGAATAAAACACTGCGCCAACGGGCTGTGCTGGATGTCCTGAAGCACGGGTCCATCGCCAGCCAGGAAGACCTGCAGCGGCACCTGCGGCGGCGTGGATTCAAGGTGGGACAGGCCACGCTCTCGCGGGACATCCGCGACTTGAATCTGAGCAAGACCTCTCACGGGTATTCCCTGCCGCACGGAGAGAATGGGGCCGGCGTGGCCCTGCCGCCGGTGTCGCGTCTGGTGCGCGAGTTCGTTTTGGATATCCGGTCGGCGCAGAACCTGCTGGTCATTAAGACCATCGTGGGCAGCGCGCAGCCGGTGGCGGCTGCACTCGACGAAACCGACTGGCCGGAGGTTGTGGGGACAATAGCAGGCGACGACACAATCCTGATCGTGTGCCCCGACAAAGACCAGGCCAGGACACTTGCGGGCCGGATCGAGGAAATGCTGAGTTAGATGGCGGCGAAACTCAAGACTGCGGTGCTGGGAGCGACCGGATATTCCGGCCTGGAGCTGACGCGTATCCTTCTACGTCATCCGCGGGTGGAAAAGCCGGTACTGCTGCGGCGTTCGGCGGATAACGGAAGCGCGGCAGATCTTGCCGACGTGTTTCCTGCGCTGTCGGGCAATGGGGGCTACCCGCTGCACTCGCTTTCGTGGCCGGCGCTGAAGCAGCAGGGAGTGCAGTTGCTGTTTCTGGCGACGCCGCACGAGGTATCACGCTCGCTCGTGCCGGAAGCAAGGGCAAATGGGCTCCGCGTCATCGATCTCAGCGGCGCGTGGCGGTTGAAGCAGGAGCAGCACCGGGCTGTGTACAGCTTTCAGGATTCCGATGCGCTCATCGCCGCGCAGTTGACTGACGGAGCTGTCTACGGGTTGCCGGAATTGAACGGGGACCGCATCGCGAATGCGGAGTTGGTGGCTAATCCGGGGTGCTACGCGACTTCGATCATTTTGGCGCTGGCGCCGCTACTCAAGGCCGGGATGGTCGATCGCAGCCGCGGGATCGTGTCCGACTCAAAATCGGGCGTATCAGGAGCGGGCAAGGAACCGACGGCCAAAACACATTTTGTTTCGGTGGCCGACAATCTCTCCGCCTACTCGGTGTTCAACCACAGGCACATGGGCGAGATCGTCGAGCAACTCGCACTGGGAGATCAGGAACTGATCTTCACGCCGCACCTGCTTCCAATTCCGCGCGGCATTTTGTCGACGATCTATGTACACCTGAGCCGGGAGATGACGGCTCTTGAAGTGGAATCGTGCTTTCGGAATTTCTATTCTGGCAAGCACTGGGTGCGCGTCTTTCCGACGCCGAAGCTTCCGCAGGTGCAGTTTTCCCTGCACACCAATTATTGCGATCTCGGATTCTGTCTCGCGGAAGATGGGCGGCGGCTGGTGTTGATTTCGTGCATCGACAATCTGCTCAAGGGCGCGGCAGGGCAGGCAGTGCAGAACATGAACCTGATGTTTGGATGGGGCGAAGAAGAGGGACTGCAGTGATCATCGTAATCAAAGTCGGCGGAACGGCCCTCGAAGATCCAGCGACCCTGCGCAAATGCGCGCGTGCGATCGCGGAACTAGCGCAGGATGGCCATCGCGTGGCTGTCGTTCACGGCGGCGGCACGGCGTTAACCCGCGTTCTGAAGCAACTGGGCAAACAAAGCGAGTTCGTGGGCGGATTGCGCGTCACCGATGCGGAGACCCGCGACGTGGCGCTCATGGTGCTCGGCGGCATGGTCAACAAGAAGATGGTTGCCGCGATTCAGGCCGCGGGAATGCCCGCTGTCGGATTTTGCGGCGGCGATGGGATGACGTTCCGCGCGCGCCGCAAGCAGATCAGCGGGAATGATGTGGGATTCGTCGGCGAGATTTGTTTTGCGGAACCTTGCTGGATTGAAGCACTGTGGCAGCAGGGCGGCATTCCGGTAATCGCGTCGCTTGCGCTAGGAGCGGACGGCGAATACTACAACGTAAATGCTGACGAGATGGCTGCGGCATGCGCCGCGGCGTGCCATGCGAATGCGCTGATTTTCCTCACCGATGTTCCCGGAGTGAAGGACGCTGAAGGCGCGGTGATCCCATGGCTGAATACAAAGCAGGCGCAGGCTATGGCAGCCGGATCAATGATCAGCGGCGGCATGCTGCCCAAACTCGCAGCCTGCGCGCAAGCTTTGAAAGAAGGAGTGGGCCGAGTGCGGATACTGCCGGCGACCGAGGCCGAATCTCTGCCGCAGTTCTATCTCACCAAACTAAATTGTGGGACTGAAGTGACTTGCGCTTGATGCGTTCGCACTCTTATCGAGATTCGGAGGATTGAAGGAATTGTCAGAAAGAGGAATCAAGTTGAACACGCAACTGCAAGGCAAGACACCAGTCGTGCCGGAAACATTTCCCGGCATCTTCTGGTGCCCCGACCTGGTTTCGACGCGCGACCTGGGTCCGCAGGGAGTTGAGGCGGTACTGCATCTGGCGGAGCTGATGAAGTCCCGCCCGTCGGTGTTCTCGCGTTCCCTCGCGGGAAAACAGATGGTGATGTTTTTTGAAAAGCCCTCTCTTAGAACGCGGCTGACCTTTGAATCGGGAATGGTGAGTCTGGGCGGTTCGGCGATGTTCGTCGACCAGTCGCAGAACCGACTGGATGCCCGCGAGAAGCTGAGCGACATCGCGCATAACCTCGAGCGATGGGTCGACGTCATCGTGCTGCGCACGTTCGCGCAGGAAACAGTCTCAGGGATGGCGAAGTACTCTTCTGTGCCGGTGATCAATGCTCTCAGCGATTTGGAGCATCCGTGCCAGGCGTTGGCCGATTACTTCACTCTGTCGGAGCGGTTCGGCGATTTGAAAGAGATTACGCTGGCGTACGTTGGAGACGGCAACAACGTCGCGCATTCGCTTCTGCTGACCTGCGCATGCCTCGGGTCGTCGATTCGCATCGCGACTCCGAAGGGCTACACCTGCAATGCGCAGATCGTCCTCGACGCGCGCAAGATCGCCAAACAAACCGGTGCGCAGGTTGAATTTCTCACGGACCCTCATGCTGCGGTCGCAGGCGTCGATGCAGTCTATACCGACGCCTGGGCCAGCATGGGGCAGGAACACGAGGCAGCGCAGCGCGCCGAAATCTTCGCGCCTTATCAGGTGAACCGCGAACTGATGGCGGAAGCCGCACCACACGCTGTGTTCATGCATTGCCTGCCCGCGCACCGCGGCGAGGAAGTCACCGACGAGGTGATGGACTCAGAACAATCCGTGATCTTCGAGCAGGCGGAAAACCGGCTGCACGTTCAAAAATCGATTCTCTACTTATTGATGGGCGGCGCGGTTCGCCTGCCCGTGAGGAGTGCTCATGCCTGAGAAAGTTGTTCTTGCTTATTCCGGTGGACTTGATACATCCATCATCATTCCGTGGCTGAAGGAAAACTACTCGTATGACGTCATCGCGATGGTCGGTGATGTCGGGCAGGGAGACGACATTGAAGCGGTGGTTGAGAAAGCATATAAGACCGGCGCGAGCAAAGTGGTCGTCGAAGACCTGCGGGAGGAATTTTTGACCGGCTACGTGTTTCCCGCGCTTAAGGCGGGTGCGGTCTACGAACACAAGTACCTGCTTGGGACTTCGTTGGCGCGTCCGGTGATTGCGAAGCATCAGGTGGAGGTTGCGTTACGCGAGGGCGCAACTGCGGTGTCTCACGGATGCACGGGAAAGGGCAACGACCAGGTGCGCTTCGAATTGACGTACCAGGCGCTAGCACCGGAATTGAAGATTATCGCTCCGTGGCGCGAGTGGACGCTGAAGTCGCGCGAGGACTGCCTCGACTATGCGGAGGCGCACGGGATCGCCGTGGCGGCGAGTCGCGAGAAGATTCACAGCCGCGATCGCAATCTGTGGCACATTAGTCACGAAGGCGGCGAGTTGGAAGACGCAGGCAATGGGCCGCTGCCGACCACGTGGCAAATCACGCGGTCTCCGCAGGAAGCACCGGACAAGGAAGAGCAGGTCAGCATCGGGTTCAAGCAGGGAGTTCCGGTCTCTGTGAATGGCATGAACATGGACCCCGTGTCGCTGGTCGAGCTTCTGAACGAGATTGGAGCGCGGAATGCTGTGGGGCGTGTCGATCTGGTCGAGAACCGGTTCGTGGGAATCAAGTCGCGGGGTTGTTATGAGACTCCGGGCGGCACACTTCTCATCAGCGCGCATCGGGAACTCGAGGCTCTGTGCCTGGAGCGCGAAGTCGCGCACTTCAAGCAGCATATCGGGCTCAAGTACGCAGAAATGGTTTACTTCGGACTGTGGTTCACGCCGTTGCGTGAGGCCCTTGACGCGTTTGTCGAGAAGACTCAGACCGAGATGACCGGCACGGTGACGTTGTCGCTCTACAAAGGAAATGTTTCCGTAGTCAGCCGGAAGTCCGAGAACTCGCTCTACCGCACAGACTTGTCGTCGTTCACGATGGGCGACAGCTACGACCAGAAGGATGCGGCGGGATTTATCCGCATTCTCGGGTTGCCATCGCGGTCGCGTGTTCGTCCGCGAGTTGAGGTCGCGCAATGAAGATGTGGTCGGGAAGGTTCCGGCAGCCGCTGGACCCTGCCTTTGAGCGCTGGCAGCGGTCGTTCGCATTTGATCGCCGTCTGCTGCGTTACGAAATTGCGGCCAGCGGGGCGCATGCGAGCGCGTTGAAGAACGCCGGCATTCTCTCGGCCGAGGAACTGATCAGCATTTTGCAGGGGCTGGAGCAGATCGGCGACAAGGCTGAAGCATCGCCGTCGTTTCTTGAGGACGATGAGGCTGAGGATGTGCATCACTTCGTCGAGAAGCAACTTGCCGCCTTGATCGGTGACGTTGGCTACAAGTTACACAGCGGGCGCAGTCGCAACGAGCAGATCGCTACTGACCTGCGGTTGTACGTCAGGGCAGCGATCGATCAGTTGCGGCAGGAGCTCGCAGAGTTGTGCGGCATCTTGTTAGATCGCGCGGAACAAGCAGCCGATGCCGCCATGCCGGCGTACACGCATCTGCAGCGGGCTGAGCCTGTCTTGGTTGGGCATTGGTTGCTGGCCTATATCGAAATGTTTCTGCGGGATGCGGACCGGCTGGCAGATTGTCGCAAGCGGATGAATGTCTGTCCTCTGGGCTCCGGGGCCGTGGCCGGAGCCACGCTATCGCTGGATCGCGCTCTCATGGCGGACGCTCTCAGCTTTGATGGCCCGACGGCCAACAGCCTTGATGCCACGAGTGACCGGGATTTTGTTCTGGAATTCGCCGGCGCACTGTCGCTCCTCGCTTTGCATCTGAGCCGTTGGGCGGAGGAGATGATCCTGTTCTCTTCGCAGGAGTACGGGTTTCTGGCGCTGCCGGAAGCGTACTCCACGGGGAGCAGCGCGATGCCGCAGAAGAAGAATCCGGATCTCCTCGAACTCGTGCGAGGCAAGAGCGGTCGCGTGGTTGGCAATGCAACTGCGCTCACAGTGACAATGAAGGGCTTGCCTCTCGCCTATAACAAAGACCTGCAGGAAACGCAGGAACCTCTGTTCGACTCGGCAGAGACGTTGCTGCAAATGCTGCCACTGGTCACCGGTTGGATGAAGGCGGTGGAATTTCAGCACGACGCGATGCAGCCGGCGGCGCAGACGGGATTCATGAATGCGTGGGCCGCGGCAACTTATCTGGTGAAACGTGGCGTGCCTTCGCGGATGGCTCACGAGCGGATTGGCAAGGCTGTGCAGATGTGCCTGGAAAGAAGATGCGAACTTCACGAGTTGCCGCTCGACGATCTTCGTTCGCTCAGCCCGGCGTTCGGCGAGGACTTCTATGACTCGCTGACGCTGGCGTCAGTGCTTGCCGTTCACGATGTTCCAGGTGGAACGGCCCCAGGACGGGTGCGGCAGGCAATCGGCGTCGCCCGAAAGAAAATCGAGTCTCTTCGCGAGGAGGTCCATGCGCACGCGTAAAGCAATTTTGCCCGATGCTGAGCACATTCATGAATTGATCGCCGCCTACTCTGGCGACGGCACGCTCTTGCCGCGCACTCTACCCGAGATCTGTGAGAACGTCCGGGACTTTGTGGTTCTTGAAGACCTTGATGGGCGCATCCTAGGCTGTGGAGCGCTTCACCTATATGGAACGCACCTTGCTGAAATTCGCTCGATCACGGTTGCGCCTTGGGCGCAAGGCAAGGGCGGCGGAGGACGACTGGTAAAGGCCCTGATGGCAGAGGCAAGGCGGCATCAGGTGGATTGCATCTGCCTGTTCACGCGAAAGCCGGATTTTTTTGCCGGGCAGGGATTTTCCGTGGCGCAACGCGAGGATCTTCCAGACAAAATCTACAAGGATTGCCACGCATGTCCACGCTTTCATTGTTGCGATGAGGTGGCGATGGTGCGCGGCGAACTGCCGAAATTCGCAATTTTGCCGGAGCCTGCCAACTGGTTGGTCAAACTGCAAGGATGGTCGCCGAACGTCGGAGGTCAGACGCGTTCCAGTTGAGTTCATCCGGGCGCAGAGTCAGAGTACGTCTCAGGCGCGAATGCCCATGCAGAATGGATCGTGCGCATCGAACACGAGGTCCGCTTCGGAGTTCACAAACGCGGAGCCGGTGATACTCGGATAGATGTTGCCGTCGCGCAGCGCTACGCTGCCTTCGAAGACGCTCCCCACAATGCTTTCCTGTCGCCACGTCTGGCCTTCTCGAATGTGGCCATCGGCGTAGAGACACGCGAGCTTGGCGCTGGTGCCGGTGCCGCACGGGGAACGGTCGTACGCCTTCCCCGGACATAGCACAAAATTCTTACTGTCCACGGAAGGCACGCTGGACGGGCCGAATAGCTCGATGTGGTCGATCTCCTGATTTCCTGCGCCGGTAATTCCCTGCTGGCGAAGCGCGAGCCGGATCGCCCATGTGAACGTCGTCAGGTCCTCGATCTTCTTCGGGGAGAGTTCCATGGAGTGGCTTTTCACGAGGAAGAACCAGTTCCCCCCCCAAGCGATGTCACCTCGAACCTTGCCATGTCCTGGTACATCGACTTCAACGTTCGCGGCGTGGCGATAGCTCGCGACATTGTTTACCGTAACCTCGCCGGTCGGATGCACAATGGCGCTCACAGTTCCGACGGGGGTCTCAATACGATGTTCCCCGGGCTTGATGCGATTCAGGTACGCGAGCGTCGCGACCAATCCGATGGTGCCGTGACCGCACATTCCGAGATAACCAACGTTATTGAAGAAGATCACACCGGCGGCGCACGCTGGATCCGTGGGTTCGCACAATAAAGCGCCGACCATCACGTCAGAACCACGTGGCTCGTTGACGACGGCAGATCGAAAACTGTCGTGCCGGTTGCGGAAGCATTCCACTCTCTCCGAAAGAGGGCCGATTCCCAGGTCGGGGCCTCCGGAGAGAACGACTCGCGTCGGCTCGCCTCCGGTGTGCGAATCGATCACCCGTACTCTTTGACGCGCTGTATCTGCCATGTTCCCTTCGTTTTCCCCTGCAACTTTATGAATTCTTAAGCGCCGTGCCCTGCGCAGTGGAGCACGCCCAAGTACACGCTCCACGGACCAACAGCTTCTTGGTATTGGTGCGCCATCACTCTGGACAATTGGTGCAAGTGAGTCAAGTCATGAACCGCCCACGTCGCGAGCAGTTCTGAAAGCGTGCATACCCCCAAAGCAGGATGCTGTCCACGGCGCTCAAGGTCCGCCGGTTGCAGGTTTAGTGCGCGGAGAGCATCAAGATTGTCTGACCGCAGACGAGCAAATTCGTCCAGCAACTGAGCTAGAGATTTTCCCTGACTCTCTCGTTCCTGGGCTAAACGATCGAAGCGATCGAACGGGCGAGCCTCGCCGAATTGCAGAATGATTCTCGCTCGAGCCATCCAATCGGTCCGTTCCCCGTGGATCAGGTGGCCGACGATCTCGAACGCACTCCAGGTCTTCTCTCCTTCGTTGCGAAATGTCCAGTCCTCCGGCAGGTCACGCAGGAGCGTATTCAGAGCCGAAGGAGTGCGGGAAAGAAGCGATATTGTGTGCTGTAAGTTGTGTTCCATTGTGCGCCTCGATTTCGAAATACCAATTTTCTCCCACGATTGTAAGTGTTCCATTCAAACGCGCGAGACAGCGCTGCTTGAGCGGGTTCCCAACGGCAGCCCTGACCACTAGTGAATGTTTAGATCGGAGTAGTGGGCGAAACTCGCCAGGGACACCTGATCGCCGCCCGGCAAAAAGAAACCGAACTTGCCCGATGCAAGATTGGATCCCGGCTGCGTCCATCGATCGAGTGCGACCCAAGTATCGCCCTCCTTGATCTGATGCACGATCTCGGTCGAGGACACATGAATCTGTAGGGTGCGGAAGGTCTTCTTGCCGCCCTTGTGGGGAATCTTGGTGTCACTTACCTTCTGCCCGTTTTGCACGTAGGTGCGATAGAAATTGCTGTCGTCAAGCTGAAACAGAATGTAGTTATTTGCATCGGCATAGTTCACCACCCACTGCATACGATGTCCTTTGTTGAGCATCGCGGAGAAGACGAACGTGCCCGTCGTTGGTGAGAGTCCGTACAGAACATATTCGCCGCCTTTGCGAACGAATACTCCTTTTTCCTGTTTCCATGCGGCGGGGTCATCCCACCTGGACATCCCGCTTGGAGCAGGCCCGAGGTCAAGGCTCCGCGATTGGCCGGCAACGACGTCCAAAGTCGCGGTCTGCACAAAACCATCAGGCATGCGCACGGCCAGAGTGTATGCACCGGCCGGCAGACTCATCGCACTTCCGCTACTCGCCTTGACGGGCGACTCGCCCGGCTTGTTTAGAGTAACGAGAGCGTCTGCAGGAGAGAAAGTTATTCTTACCTCGCCGGGCGCAGCTTCGAGGCCGATATCAGTTGCGGTGAGAACCACAGGAGATCCCACGATGAAGTGCCGCTTGATCTGCTTCGCCTTAAAACGCTCCTTGCGAACCTCAATGACCCGGTCTCCGGGAGAGATTGTCGAAAGGCTCAGTGTGCCGTCGGGAGAGATGGTCCCTACGTTGGCTTGATCCACGAGCACGGTGGCCCCCGGAGTACCTCCTTGAATGCTCAGCGAAGCGAGATGCTGAACCGGAAGAAGACCGAATACGAGGCGGCCCTGCTGTCCCTTGCGGATGCGGATTTTTTGTTCGGGAAGATCCTGAAAGCCGGGCTTTACAACCCGCACCGCGTACTCCTTGGGCTCCAGATTGGCGATGCGGATCTGGCCCCCCTCAGTCTGTTGATCGAGAGGTATTCCGTTGAGAAATACTTTGGTCTTGTCTTGCCCAGTCACAACGACCAGCGTGCCGACGTTCTGTCCGGACTCAACGAAGGCTGTGAGAGCCGGAACTGCGGTCTCTTCAATGGCCAGCTTGTATTCTTCTCCGCTGCGGCTGACAGTCAATTCGTGGGAACCGGATGGAACCGGCGAGAAATCAATGCCCTCAGCCGGAAGATCGACGGGCGGTTGTCCGTCGAGGCTCACCTTTTCGCCTGCATCGCTGGAATAAACGTGAAGATGGTTACCCATGCCGCTGACCAGAAGAGCAAGAATCCCCTTGGCAACGATTGGAGTCTTGACCACGGGTGAGGCGCCAGGCGCAGAGGTCAGGCCGATCTCGAAGCTTCCCGAGGGGCTATCGAACTTGAACGTGTGCTCTCCCGTAGAAATCTTGTCGAGCGTCCACTGCGCGTTCTGCAAATCGGCAGGAGGTTGGTCGTCGAAGGATACCTTGCCTGCCGCCGTGTCGGAGGAGAACTTCATCGCGGGTAGCGCTGGCCCGGGTTGCGCGACCGGTTGTTGGACCGGCGCAACTTGGGTCGCGAGAGGCTCGGGCGGCTGCTTGCGCCGCAGAAGAATAACTAGCGCAAACACGATCAACAGCACCGCAACTGAACCGGCTAGCACTACAACCTTTAGATCGAGCTTTCCACGCCCCACAGGAACTGGCTTGCTCTTCTTTGCCGTGGGTGGAGTAGTTGTCACCGCCGCGGCAGTTGCGGGCGCTACAGTTGGCGGCAGTGCGGCTTTGGTTGCTGGTGGTGGAGCGATGGGCGCCACTGGATCAGCAGACGGAGGAGCGGGCGCTTGTGGCTGAACTTGGTGTGACGGAGCATCCATCGTAGGAACCGCGGCGAATGAAAGCGTCGCAGCCGAAGTCTGGTCTGCGCTGCTTCCCTTCCCCACGATCCCAGGTAAATTCAACTTCTGCAGAAGGCCGTTGGCACTGGAGAGAACTTCTTCGTCCTCGAGATACTTGTCGGCGAGGGCCCGAGCTTTCGCGCCTATAGTATGCCGGGCATCTGCATCCGCGGCGGAATCCGCTTCACTATCCAACCGGCGCAACTCCTCGAGATCGCGGCGGCGGGTCTGCCGGCGTTGAACTTGCAGGTCGCGTTGTACGGCATCGCGGATTTGGAGCAAGCGCATCTCCCGCGGATAAGACGACAGCCCTTCTTCAACACGCGCCAACGCGGCGGCGAGGTCGCCGGAGGTTTGCAGTTTTCGCGCCTGGGAAACACATTCACCGACGAGAGCCTCGCGCTTCTGATCTGAAATGAGCGTTCGCAGCGTCTTCGCCATCGGATGAGACGGGTTGAGATCCAAGGCCTCTTTGGCAAGCTTTTCTGCTTCGTGCCAATTGCGTTCGACCAGGGAGTGGCTCTGCTCGACCAGGGCATTGGCCAGAACAGCCCGCGCAAGCGTATCGTTCTCATTCAGTTCATAAGCCTGCCGGAGAAGCAGGATGCCTTCACCGCTCCTTTGCTGCGCGCACAACTCCTGCCCTTCCGCCATCAGCCGTTGCGCTTCTGTTTTGCGCTCAACTCCCTGTCTGGCGTGCTTCTCGAGTTCCTGCAGTTCTTCATCGTTGGGGAACTCCTTCGCACCATCTTGCAAGAGTTCGAAGGCGCGGCCGAAGTCGCTGGCGCGCAGGCTTGAGTCAATCTGCTCGATCACGCGCGTCTTCGATTCGATGCGGGATTGCTGGTCGCGCCGCTTCTGCAGGCGTTCGACTTCAAACCTCAGACCCGGATATTGACTGTAGATCGTTCGCAGGATCTCCCAGTCGTTCAACGCGTCGGTGTAAGCGGTCTGTTCTTCGTGCAGGTGAGCGCGCGCAACGATGGAATTCACCAGGTCGCGCTTGTCCTGAACCAGGCGGAGCGCACGCTCAAAGTGCGATTCACCGGGATGCTGTTCCAAAGCTTCGCGCAAGATGCTGACGCGTTTGTCGAGATCCGGCTCAGCTTCCACCTGGCGATCAACTTGAGCAATCAACGCTGACAAGTCCTGGCGCTGCTGCTCTTCGATATCGTAGCGAAGCGCCTGGAACAGGGCGTTGGTTGGATACTTCTCCAAGTAGGTCTGGCAAATCGAGAGGGCCTTGGGAAAGTTGCGATCGGCGAGGAGCTTCCGCGATTCCGCATACGCAGTGTTGATGGCGTCATGCTCGGAGCGCACCTCGTTGTAGAAGCTCTGATAGCGCGCTCCACTCTCTCGGTTCACGGAATCCGGGGCCTTGCGGTCGAGTTCGAGCACGACGCTCAACTTGGCCAGAGCGCTGCTGACGTCGCCTTTCTGCCAGGCATCCATGGCGGCGCGATGAATCTGTTCTTTTTCCTGGCGGACCTTCTTGTACTCCTGCTCCTGGCGGTCGACGTCGGCCAGCAATTGCAAGGCTCGTGCTTCCTTGGGCAATAGTTGGAGTACGTTTTGCAGAGCTTCGCGGGCGTGCGGGTAGGCATGATTGTCGATATGCTGGCGCGCCAGCCGGTACCAGTTCTCAATTTGCCGTTCGCTGCGGCGGTTCTCGATCTTGCTCTTCAACGCGAGCGCGGTGGCGTTGTCGGGCTCGATCTGCAGCGCCTCCTGCAACTTCTGCAGAGCCAGGGGATCTTCCTCTTCCTCTACACGGGCGCGCGCCGCATCCAGCAATTGCGCCAGCGTCTTGCGGCGAACGGCGGTGTCCAACTGGTGCCGCAGAGCACCGATATCGGCGTCCATGTGTCCTTCAGCTTCGAGTTCGCCAAGAATCTCTCCGGCGAATTGAAGGTCGCCGTCGGCGAGCGCTTTGGTTGCGCGCTGCAGACGCGGCCGGGTACGCTCTGGATCGAAGAAGTCGATCGCCTCATTGCGGAGGGCTTTGTTCAGCGTGTCTCCGAATTCGCGGGCAGTCGTAAAGCGATGCCATGCCTGCTTGGCCATTCCCTTGTGAACCACGCGGCTAAGAGCCTGCGAAATTGCGGAATTGACTTCCGACGCCGGCGGCGGAATCTGATTCATGATCGCTTCGACCACTTCGTCGGCCCGAGTTCGTTGGAATGGGTGTCTCCCGGTTAGCGCCTCATAGCTCACAACGCTGAGAGAGAAGATGTCGGACGCCGCAGTCAGTGGCTTCAATTGAATCTGCTCCGGAGACATGTAGAGCAGAGTTCCCTTCTGCGCTCGGGTCGTGTGCGCGTCGGCCATGTGGGCCACACCGAAGTCGATGATCTTCACGGAGTCGTCTTCCATCACGAAGATGTTGCTCGGCTTGAGGTCGCGATGCACCAGTCCGCGCTCGTGAGCCGCCTGCAGGCCGCGGCACGTCTGCGAAATAATTTCGACCGTACGCTCTACGGTGAGTCGATGATCAGACTGGCGCACGAAGTAATCGAGCGTCTTGCCCGGCAACAGCGGCATGACAAAGTAGGGCTTCTTTTTGCCTTCGTCTTCAAACTCTCCGATATCGAAAATCTCGACGATGTTGGGATGGCTCATCGAGGCAAGAACGTCGCATTCCTTGTAGAAAAGTTGGAGCGACGACGGATCGGGAAGGTCGAGCAAAGTCTTGACCGCGACTTCGCGGCGAACGACGGTATCGTAAGCGCGATAGACGAGGCCCATGCCGCCGCGGCCGAGGATCTCCCGCACCTCGTACCGGCCAGCCAGTTTTTTCGGTAATCCCGGGGTCTCCATAGTAAGGGCCCGATCTTCGGGGCCCAAGCATTTTATCTGATTCTGAGCGCGAAGTGAGGCTTGTCTCCGAGGTTTGCGGTCGAAGTTGGCGCTGTCAGAAGGACCCTTGGAACTGATGTTGCAAGAATCTGCGCACTGCTGCGCCTTTCTTCCGAGCTACCGCTTCGGCTCACCAGTGGAGTCAAACTGGAGGCCAGCCAGCGATTTGCCTGAGGCAAGCAACTCGCGGATGCCCGCCCGGTTAGGACCTGCCTGCGTGACGGCATCGGCCAGGCAATTTAGCGCTTGCTGAATCGAACTGCCTTCAGGCAAGCGGAAAATCCAGGGAATATTGGCGCTGGTCAGCGCGCGATCGGAGGAGATGGCGATAACGGGCAGGAATGCCTTCACTGCAACCTGTTCGGCGAGATGGGCTGAGGCGCGGTCGAGCGTGACCAGCGCCACGACGTGATCCTGATACACGGCCTTGACGAGATCGTTGGATGCCTTTCCCCATGCGGTGTCGGAGGAAACTGCGATTAGCGACAGACGCTTGCCCCTGGCGTTCAAAGCGGCCAAGCCCTTCACCATTTCAGGAGAGCGCACAGCTTCATCGGCGTGCGGGCCAAAGATACCAATCCTCAGATTGGCACTCTCCTCGCTCGGTGTGGGCGGCCCGGCGTATTGCACGCCGTTCTCCCCCACGCGAGCATAGGGCCTCTCCATGGTGATGCGACGGTATTCGATCTGGCCGTTATGCACGTGGGCGAGAAACAACGGAGCGATATTTTTGCAATTCGGATCGAAGACCATGTCACCGGTCACACCCTGATAGCTGGTCAATCCGGTGAGCGCGTCGCGAATGCGGCCCTTGTTTAGCCCGGCGCGGCAGATGGCGTCGAGCAGGATTCGCATTTCATCGTAGGCAAGGGCGGCAAATTGGTCGGGCTTCTCGTGGTAGCGCGCTTCATACTGCGCTACGAACCTAAGCCAGCGCGGATCAGTGCGCGTGGGATCGTAGGGAAACACAGCTTCAAAACCTTCCGCGGCCGGGCCGGCGACTTTGATGAGGTCGTCGCCGATCGTGCGATGGCTGCCGAACACACGCTGCTTCATTCCTAGTTCCTGCATTTGCTGCAGGATCATCGCGGTTGGCCCGACATCTGTCCACAATACGATGGCATCGACGCGAGAATCTTCGATCACATGAAGCTGGTGGCGGAAGTCGGTGTCGCCTCTCATAAACTTCTGCTCGATCACCACGGGATGGCCGAGGCGGCGGGAAGCATCTTTGAACTTCAAGACTCCAAAGCGGCCGTAGCGATCGTTCACCCGCAGAATGGCGACGCGCTTGATCCCGAGATTGGTGTAGATGTGCCGGGCGAGAGTGTAGCCCTGAACACGATCGTCCTGAATTACCGTGTGATACCACGGAATGATGGTTTCAGGAATCGTGGGATCGGTGGACGCGCTGTTCACCAGCGGGGTTTCGGCCTTCAGAGTGAGGCGCAGGGCGATGTGGGTGGACTCAGAACTGATTGAACCGAACATGGCCCAGACTTTGTCGTCGTAAATCATGCGGACAGCATCGTTGGAAGCGGCGCCCCAGATAGCAGAGTCTTTTGAAATACCCGCAGTTGCGGCAGCGCTGTTCTGCCAGTTGTCATAGTCGTTGTGGGTGACCATGCGAAAGGGTCTGCCGCCGTAGCCCCCCGCGGCGTTGGCGTCGTCCATCGCCATTTGCGCCCCGTTGAGCATATGAGTCCCCAGCACCTGGTCAGGATGGTCGTAGAGCGGGGCCAGGAAACCGATTCGAATCTCGGTGAGATCTTTGAGGTCGGGATCGGGAATCTCACGCGCCGCGCCGTTGTACTCGATCAGGTCCTGGTAATACTCGTAATAAGGAGTCGTGAACTTCGAGAACGGGCGCAGGTCATCCGGAGCGCTCGCGTACGGCTTGAGCGAGCGGGAAGCCGGTCGACCCGGAGGATTCTTTCCGCACGAACACTGCGGAGCGGTTTGGGCCCACGCTGTACACACAAGCGCGGCTACGGCCACAGCAACAGATACGAGGCGCATGGAGCTACTCCTCAGCCGATTCCCGCCGGAACATCGCAATCGCTTCAATCTCAATCAAGAGATCAGGGCGGCAAAGAATGGCCTGGATTCCCGTTGAGGCGGGCAGGGGATCAAGGCCCTGCTGGTTGAAGAACGCGGTCCGCTCTTCATTGAATGCCTGGTAGTCGCGCTCAATGTCGCGCAGGTAGCAGGTGGTGCGCACGATGTCGTGCCAGGTCGCGCCCTCGGCTGCAAGCAGCTTCGAGATGTTGTCGTAGGTCCGATGGAGTTGCGCGCGGAAGTCTCCGACGTGCACGGTGCGTCCCGCATCATCAATGCTGGCCGTGCCCGAGATGAGAAGAATGGTCAGCCCATTCAGATCGATTCGCATGCCGCGGGAGAATGCGCTCCCGTAGTCGTAAGCTTCGTTCAGCGCTGAGTGGTTGGTCATCGCCCGCTTCTCGACTGGGGCCGTGGCTACTTCTGCGAGTAGTTCTTGAACATTCATAGCGATCGCTCCTGGCTCGGTTATTTTTTGTTTGCTGTGTTCGGCTTGCTGGAAATCTGTGCTACTGCTGCTGAATTCTTTTCGCGAATACCGTGACTGAGTCCGTGTGCAGTCGCGGCCCAGATGTCATCGCCCTGGAAGTCAACGCCGAGAATGTAGTTGTGCGCGGGTGCGGTCTGAACGGCGATTTTCCTCACCGCTCCTGCCGCGTCTCTCACCAGCATTTCCGGCTTGTGGGTGTCGAGTGCGGGGCGGTACACCGCCCAATTTGTGCCGTCGTAGTACGCGAGGCCTTTGTCGGTTGAGAACCAGGCACGGTCGGCATCGAGACCCTTAATCTGATTTAGAAAGTTACTCGGCAGGCCGCTGTCTTTTTGCAGGAAGTTGTGCCAGTAACGGCCATCGTAGCGGCTCGCACCAAAATAGGTCGCCACCCACAGGATCTTGTCGACGTAGCTGACCGAGGTGGTGATCTCGTGGATTAGTCCCTGATCTTTCATCACCACCATCTCGGTCTCACCGTCGGGATCGTTGTAGTCTTTCCAGCGCTCAGTCTTCTGGTCGTACTCGAGCACACCGCCTCCCCAGACGGCGTAATAGATCTTGTCTGCGGCGGGACTGACGGCGTACGTCCAGATTTCGTACATGGGCGTATTCGTGGCGTTAAATAAGGACCACTGGCCGGTGCGGGTGTTCAGACGGCTGGCACCGGCGGCAGTTGCTGTCCAAACGAAGTCGCCCTGCACGCCGACTCCATACACGATGTCGTTACTCAGACCGGAGTTCAATTGCGTGAACGTGTCGATGCGTCCAGCAGAGATGCGGTTGAGTCCGCCCATGGTGCCGGCCCACAGATCACCTGTCCGCTTGTCGACAGCCAGGGAGAGAACGGCCTGATGCGCTAATCCGTCGACAGGACGGATGATTTTCCATGCGCCATTTTCGTAGAGTCCGAGGCCATTGTCGGTTCCGGCCCAGATGCGCTTTCCGTCTACAAGCACGCTGTATACGTGGTTGTCGGGCAGACCGTTTGCCGTGGTGAAATTTTCCCAGCGGAACATCGGCATGTCCTGGGCAATGGCCATGGAGCCCGTCAAAACCAACGCCAACGCCGCGAAATGCAATCTTGTGTTCATAACGTTTTCAGGTACTCGATGAGATCGTTCAATTCATCTTTGGTTAGATCGTTGGTGACCCCGTGCGTATCTTTGGGGTTGTATATGGTCCAGATTTCTTCCAGAGATCGCGCTGAGCCGTCGTGCAAATAGGGCGCGGAATAGGCAACGTTGGAGAGTTGTGGCACGTCAATGACGGGTGAGCGATCGGTCCGTTTGCCAGAGCCGATGTCGACTTGTTTCTGATTGGTGTACTTGGGACCGCTGTGGCAGTAGGTGCACTGGTTGGCATCCGGGATAGGCGTGCCCTTTTTTGATTTCGTCCGCTCGAAGATGGCCTTGCCCCGCTCCTGGGCGGGAGTCAGATCGCTGTTCGGTGACCGGTAACGGTTCGGCCGATAGGGGAGCGAGTAGACGAACGTGACAAGATCCGTCAGTTGTTGCTGATTGAAACTCTGAGAACGGAAGAAGAATTTCTCAGTGCGCGGGCCGCATTCGGTCGGCATGTCGGCATTGCCGCCATTCCACTTGAAAGGCTCCGTTCCGGCAAGGCTCTCAAGCGAACGGTTGTCGACGATGTCTTTGCCGAAACCGTCGGGCTCCAGATCCCATTGCAAGCCATCAATCGTGGCATCGAGGTGACAATTGGCACACCCAAACTGGCCTTGGAACGCGAAATCCGCGGTATAGAAGAGGCGCTCGCCGCGGCGGAGTGCGTCGACGTTTCGTGGACCGCCGAGGTCGATTGTGGATAAGACTTTGTCCGCGCCGGTGTCGATTACCGCGATGTTGTCATCCAGGCGATTAGCTACGTAGAGGCGCTTGCCATCCGGCGAAAGCGCGAGACCGCGCGGATTGTGGCCGACCGGAATCCTCGCGGAAACATACTCCGCAGCAGCCGACAGGTCGTTGACGAAGGGGTGCTGGCGAGCGCGAACTGTCTTCAGCAGACGCTGCACGTCGATGACAGTGACGCTCTGCGATCCTGCTGTCGTGAAGAAGATCTTCGACTTGTCGGGCGTGACCGCAACTCCCCAAGGCAACGCGTAGTAACGGTCGAGTTCGTCGAGAGGAATCTGGACTGTTCCGCCGACGTCTTCTCCAAACAGAGTGAGCGAGTCGCCGAATGCCCAGCCGTGCTCGACGTGGGCCAGCGGGATGAGATTCTTTGGCCGGAGTTGCGTGGCCACGCCGAGTCTGCCATCCGCCGACGTCGTCACGTGAAATACGCCAGCCACGTTATGAAGCGGCTTGCGTTCTACTACCGTTTGGCTGTCAGTGTCGATGACGGTGATTTCAGAGTTCGGCTCGCTCCTATTCCCGCCGGGATTGGGATAGATATGAGTGCAGTAGATCTGCTTGCCGTCGGCAGACAGCGCCAGATAGCTTGCCCCGCGACCTGCGAGAAGGCGTTTCGTCTCCTGGCCAGTCTTGAGATCGATCACGGATATGTCACTGCTGAGGCGGTTGGCGACGTAGAGAGTGTCGCCGCTGCGGTCTGGTACAACTCCGGCGGGTTCAAATCCGGTGGGGAGCGTCTGGACAACCTGCCGGCTTGCCGTATCGATGACTGAAACCGTGTCGGACCAGGCGTTCGTGACGTAGATCCGACGGCCATCGGATGAAAGGGCGATGCCACGGGGCATGCGGCCTACCGCGACAGTGCTCACGAGCTTTCCGGATTCTGCATCGACGATTCGCAACTCGTCGCTGTCCTGACATAAGACGTAGAGAAATTGCCCGTCCGGGGAGACGGCGATCTCGAGAGGCGACAGATAACGTTCCTTTGGGAGCGACGCCGACTGCTGCGGTGCGGGTTTCGCGGCGATTGCCAGCAGCACAAACGCGAAGATCCCGAAAATCCTCACCATTCTCTGGAAAGACGCGTTGGTGGACGGCGCCATCTACGGTTCCTCCACGGCGAGAATCCGGTCAACTGAAAGATTCTCCAGAACCTGAGTCTGGCCGCTTGGCCAATGGATGGTCAGCTTGTCAGCCTTCGTCGCCGATCCAAGGCCGAAATGAATGCGGCCATCATCTTGCGAAAGGTAGCTCGATCCCGCGAAACGCTCGGCAATCTGCGTGCGGCCCGCTGCGACCAATTCCAGGTGCGCACCGATCCCATCACGATTGCTCTTCTTCCCTTTCAACTTCACGGTGAGCCAGTGATTGCCATTTTGAGTGACGTTGTGCAGTAGCGTTGCGGGCGCGCCCAGGTTGACGACGAAGGCATCGACCTTGCCATCGTTGTCGTAATCGGCGAAGCAGGCGCCGCGAGAAACAGTCTTTTCATCGAGAACCGGCCCGGCCTCGCGCGACACGTCAGCGAACTTGCCGTTTCCCAAGCCTCGGAATAGCGACTGCTCTTGCGGGACGAGATGAATTAGTCCCCCGTGAAAGATGAGAATGTCGAGCCAGCCGTCATTGTCGAAGTCGTAGATGCCAGAGCCCCAGCTGGTGTATTGCGCTGTGGCCTGCGAGACTCCAGAACTGGGGCCGATATCTTCGAATCCGTTCTGCCCCGTGTTGCGCATCAAGCGGTTGTATTTGGAATCGGTCACCCAGAGATCGACGTGGCCATCGCCGTCAATATCCGCGAGGACGGGTCCCATGGCTGACGTGCTCTCGCCGTTCTGGCCATAAGCGACGCCAAGGTCTCCGGCGATCTCTTCGAACGTTCCGTCGCGCTTGTTGCGGAACAGGAAATTTTCCGTCTTGTCGTTGGCGACGTAGATGTCCGGATAGCCGTCGCCGTCGAAGTCTGCCGCGGTCACGCCCATCGTCCGGCCTTTGTACGCGCCGATTCCGGACTTGTCGGTGACGTCGGTGAAGGTTCCGTTGCAGTTGTTGTGAAACAGCCGGTTGGTGTCGCCAGCGTAGTCGAGCGGACCAGGGTAATTGTCGGCGGAATAGTAGTTGCGATACTTGGGGTCGAACTTCACATAACGGCCGACGAAGAGATCGACGCATCCGTCGCGATCGTAGTCGAGCCAGGCGGAACTGATCGACCAGCCCTCGACCTTTATGCCGGCCTTGGCGGTTACATCGGTGAATGTACCGTCACCATTGTTGTGATAGAGGATCGCCTTGCCGTAGCCGGTAACAAAGAGGTCGACGAAGCCGTCATTGTCAAAGTCGGCGGCAATGGCAGCCATCCCATAAATGTTCGCCGCTACTCCGGCCTGGTCGGTGACATCGGTGAAGGTGCCATCTCCGTTATTGCGGTAGAGATGATTGTGCGGCGGGGTCGCTGGCGGCTGCTTCAGTGGATACGGATGTATTCCTTCTTCCAGCGGCTTTCCGCTCGCGACGTAGAGGTCGGGAAAGCCGTCGTTGTTGTAATCGAACCAGACGCAGCCTGCGCCGGTGCTCTCAAGCAGCGAGCCGAGTTTCTCCGCACCGAAATTGTGGGTGAATTGAATGCCAGATTTAGCTGTCGCATCCTCGAACCGGATTGTGCTGGGTGCGCTCGATTGCGGCGCTTGCGCCAGCATGGAGGATGAGAGCAGCAGAAATGTCAGAATTCGCATGCTCAAGCTAGTGTCCTCCTGCGGCATTCGGCGAGGTTGCGCCCGTCATATCCGCGGGCGTGGTCGATTTCAAAAGAACCATGGGAACGGCGTTCTCGGGCGAAGTCTCTGGACCGGCGTGGCATCCCACACATCCACGCTGTTCACCGCGGCGCATCCAGAAGAATCCTGCCTCACGCTTGAGGGTTTTGCCGGAGGCATCGAGGAGTTCGATCTGCAGTGGCTGTTCGGTCGGAACCTGGACGAAAAACGAACCGTCGCGCTCGACCGGCGCGGTGCCGAGCACCTTCGCGTTGCCGGCGCTGTCACGGGTGTGCAGCCGCACGGAACGAATCGAGCCGGGCGCGAATTGATATTTCGAAGTGTAAGTATTCAGGCACAGCAGGTTGGCATTGGGCCAATCGTGCAGGCCCGAGGGATGACGGTTCGGGATGGTACGCGGGACCAGGAGTGTAGGTTCGACCAGGTTGGCGTCCTGCGAAGTGACCACGGGCTGAAGTTCGTGCGATCCGGGAGTCCAGCGCATGAGCCGAAATTGTTGCGCCGCGTCTGGACGCCAGGACACGAGCCAATCTCCAGACGCAGTCTCCACGGAGTCGCCGGAGTATTCGCCAGATGGAGCCGACATGAGCACTTCGCCGGCTCGCGCAGAGGTGAATCGGGCCAGCCCATGGGCAGAGGCGAAAACGATATCTCCTGAACTGCTCTGCCTGCCTGAGTGGCGAGCCGGCCCATGATCGCAGCGATACGATTCGATTCCGCTGCCATCGGAATAGACGGTATAGATCTCTGGATTGCCATCGGTTCCGAGTGGGTATCCTGACTCGAAAAGAATTCGGCCATCGCGTAAAACATC
>DASQGJ010000034.1:0-39582 GCA_035632675.1 Candidatus Dormiibacterota bacterium | reverse complement strand
ATGCCAATCATCTTCTGGAGGGCGTCATCCCGACCCCAGCCGTTCTTCAGGCGGAGGGAGGGATCTGGCGCGGGTCTTATCTGTAACATGCGGGGTTTGGCATTGTCTGTGACGAGTGAACAATTGCGGCGTGCGCGGCTGTGGAAGAAGAGTGGTGGGGCTCCACGCGAGATCCCTCGCCCCGCTGGTGAAAGCGCGGGGACTTCGGGATGACGCCCTATTCTTTGGCGAGAAGTGCAAACGGCGGGTCACCCAATCCCTTGCAAAGAACGCAAGGATGGTGTCCACGGCTTGAGGGCGGGAGGCTATCTCCAAGGCAGAATTGCGCGCCCCGCGAGGGGCGGACTCTCTAAGATAGAGGATTAGAAAAATGAACGAGAAAGCATACCGATTCATCGCATACGAGGTCGAAACCGACGCCGAGATACTGGATTGGCGGGACGTTTTCCCCACTCACCGATTCCAGAGGGGGGATGTAATTGAGGAACGAGATGTCAAGTGGGAAATTGTTGGAGTGCGCGATACGAGTACTGAGGAATTGTGGCTTGTTGATGTAAGGAGGGTACAGTGATGAAAGCCACTCGCCAACAGTAAGTGCGTCTCTAACCCCGAGGGTCCCCGCCCAAGATTAGCTTGGGCGGAGCACTCTAAGCTACTACCAGCCTCTGGTTTGGAGCATGTGGGCTTCGTCTAGGGCGCTGATGGCTAGGCCTTTCATGGCGCCCTGCAGGTCTTCGCTGACTTCGAGTAATACTTTAGGGTCTTGGTAATGCGTGGCGGCTTGGACGATGGCGCGGGCTCGCTTGGCGGCTTGCTCGGGGGGGGCGAAGGCGCAGGTTTCGTCGAAGGGGTGGGCTTCGACGGAGTGGATGCAGGTGGTACGCGCGCCCATGAAGATGCCGCTGCCGACGAAGACTGCTTCGGCCCCCAGCTGCATGACCAGGCTGGCGTCGGCGGGTGTGGCGATGCCTCCCGCACTGAAATTCGGGACTGGGAGCTTCCCTGTTTTTGCAACCATCTTCACCAGTTCGTACGGGGCCTGGTGTTCTTTGGCCTTGGCGTAGAGTTCTTCTTCGCTGAGCACCGTGAGGATCCTCATTTCCTGCACGATCTGGCGCATGTGTTTGACGGCGTGAACGATGTCTCCGGTGCCGGCTTCGCCCTTGGTGCGGATCATGGCGGCGCCTTCGGCGATGCGGCGGAGGGCTTCTCCGAGATTGCGCGCGCCGCAGACGAATGGAGTCTTGAAGGCGTGCTTGTCGACGTGGTGGGCTTCGTCGGCGGGGGTGAGGACTTCGGATTCGTCGATGTAGTCGACGCCGAGCTCCTGCAGGATTTGTGCTTCGGCAAAATGTCCGATGCGGCACTTGGCCATGACCGGGATCGACACGGCGGCCATGATCTCGCGAATCTTTTTGGGGCTCGCCATGCGGGCGACGCCGCCTTCGGCGCGGATTTGCGCGGGCACGCGCTCGAGGGCCATGACGGAGACGGCTCCGGCTTTTTCGGCGATGATGGCCTGCTCGGCGTTGGTGACGTCCATGATGACGCCGCCCTTGAGCATCTCGGCGAGGCCGGTCTTGAGGCGGAGAGAAGTGGTGTTGCTGCCGTTGTTTTGGGACATGTTGGGAACCCTGTGGATACCTTTTCGCAAACGCGAAGAATGAGCCGCCAGCTGCAGCTCTCAGCCGTCAGCTTTCAGCTCTCAGCTAACCCTTGGTTCGATGAATCTGGGAGGGGTTTCGCCGCTGAATCATTCTAACGCTTTGGGGAGGGATTGCGGAACCCCGGGCTCACCACGGAGGCACGAAGTCCCGGAGAAACCCTTTTGTTTTGTTTTCTCCGTGCCTCTGTGTCTCCGTGGTGATCTACCGCTCGACGAACCTCCCGAACATTTTTTCCGGATCGATGGCGATGAAGACGCCGCGGCTGCGGGCGAGGACTTCGCCTTTCTCGTTCACGATTTCGGCAGCGTTGATGTGCTGGGTGCCGCGGACGCTGAGTTCCCTGCCCTCGACGCGCAGCGGTTTGTGCAGCGGGACGGGCTTGAGGTATTCGACGGTCATCTCGCGGGTGAGGGCGATGACGTGGTGGAGTTTGTTCACTTTGCCCATCGCATCGTCGAGAATGGTGGCGATGATGCCGCCGTGGCAGTGGCCGGGAGGTCCGGTGTAGCGCTTCGAGAGGCGAAAGCGGCAGACAAATGTCTGGCGTTCTTCGTCGAGGATGAATTTCAGGCGCATGCCGTCGGGATTGTTCTGGCCGCAGGCGAAGCAGTAGTTCTTCTGCAACTTCATGTATTTGGTTTCGTGGCCGTGGATCTTGCGGGGCATGGGGAGACATTCTAACGCGGAAACGGTTTCACCACAGGGGACGCAGAGGGTCACAGAGTTTGGATGAAAGTTGGGGCGGGAATGCTGTATACATATCGGTTTTGAGTTTTGATGTGAAAACTGCCGGCTGCTTGTATCGACCTGCAGGTGTGGCGGCGGCCGATTGCATAGGTCCTTCGGCGCAAAATGCGCGCCTCAGGATGACAACACTAAATTGGAAACGCTAAGTTGAAATGGAGTCATCGATGAAATCACTTGCCATTTTCGTCTTCGTTCTCGGTACAACTCTCGCCTCATTCAACCTTCTCGCGCAATCCGCGCCGGATCAGAAGACTCAGGATAAGGACGCGGACAAGAAGCCGGCGGCCGCTTCTGCGGCTTCGGGCAAGAAAGACAAAAAGGCCGCAAAGGAAGAGAAGAAGGAAGAACCCAAAAAGGATGAGGCGAAGAAGGACGACGAGAAGAAGCCCGGGATGAACGCAGACACGTTCGCCGGGCTGAAGTTCCGGTCGATTGGACCGGCCGTCGAGTCGGGGCGGGTGATGTCGATTGCGGTGAATCCGAAGAAGACTTCGGAGTTCTATGTCGGCGTCGCGTCGGGCGGAGTGTGGAAGACGGTGAACGATGGCACGACATGGAATCCCGTGTTTCAGAACGAGGGGTCGTATTCGATCGGATGGGTGGCGCTGGATCCGAATGATTCTTCCGTCGTGTGGGTGGGCGCGGGCGAGAGTAATTCGCAGCGCAGCGTGAGTTATGGGGACGGGATTTACCGGTCGGACGATGGCGGGAAGAGTTGGAAGAATCTGGGCCTGAAAAAATCGGAACACATTGGGCGGGTCGCGGTGGATCCGCGGGATTCGAAGGTTGTGTATGTGGCGGCGGAAGGGCCGCTGTGGGGGCCGGGCGGAGATCGAGGGCTCTACAAGACGACCGACGGCGGTAAGAACTGGAAGGCCGTGCTGACGATCAGCGAAAACACGGGCGTCAATGACGTGGCGATTGATCCCTCGAATCCAGACATTGTGTATGCGTCGGCGTACCAACGGCGGCGGCATGTGTACACGCTGATCGATGGCGGACCGGAGAGTGCAATTTACAAGTCGACGGACGCGGGTGCGACCTGGAACAAAGTCTCGTCGGGATTGCCTTCCGTGGATATGGGCAGGATCGGGCTGGCGATTTCTCCCGCCGATCCGAATGTGGTGTATGCGGCGGTGGAAGCGGCGGACGGTAAGGGAGGAATCTTCCGGTCCAGCGATCGCGGCGCGAACTGGGAGAAGCGAAACGAATTTGATGTGGGCGCGATGTACTACGGGCGAATCGTGCCGGACCCGAAGAATGCGGATCGCATCTTAGTGATGAACGTGGAACTGCGCGAATCGACCGACGGCGGCAAAACGCTGCACAAGATCAATGAGGTGAATCATCACGGGGACAACCACGCGATGTGGATCGATCCCGATGATACGAAGCACTGGCTGCTCGGATCGGACGGCGGCATGTATGAGACATGGGACGATGCGAAGTCGTGGCAGTTCAAGGCGAACCTGCCGACCATGCAGTTCTATGACCTGGCGCTGGACAATGCGGCTCCCTTCTATAACGTGTGCGGCGGAACGCAGGACTACTTCTCGTGGTGCGGGCCGACGCGGACGCGAAATGTGAATGGAATTGTGAATAGCGATTGGTTCGTCACGACCGGGGGTGATGGATTCCGGTCGGCGGTGGATCCGGTGGATCCGAACACGATTTATTCGGAGTCGCAGTATGGCGTGCTGATTCGCTACGACAAGCCGACGGGGCAGGAGTTGCTGCTGCAGCCGCAGGAGGGAAAAGGTGAGCCTCCGCTGCGGTGGAACTGGGATTCACCGATCATTATTTCTCCGCATTCGCACACGCGACTGTATTTTGCGGCGAACAAATTGTTCCGCTCGGACGATCGCGGGGATACATGGAAGGCGATCTCTGGCGATCTGACCCGGCAACTGGATCGCAACAAGTTGCCAGTCATGGGGAAAGTCTGGGGCGCGGATGCAGTGGCGAAGAATGCATCCACTTCGTTCTACGGCAACATCGTGGCTCTGGCGGAGTCGCCGAAGAGAGAGGGACTGATCTACGTTGGAACCGATGATGGGTTGATTCAGGTGACCAGCGACAGCGGCGGCACTTGGACGAAGTATGAGAAATTTCCCGGCGTGCCGGAGACGACGTACGTGAGCCGGCTGGCAGCATCTTCGCACGATGCCAATACTGTCTACGCAGCGTTTGACAATCATAAGAACGAGGATTTCAAGCCGTATCTGCTGAAGTCTGTCGACGACGGGAAGAACTGGACTTCAATTGCCGGCGACCTGCCGGAGAACGGGACGGTGCTGGCATTTGCGGAAGATCCGGTGAGCGCGAATCTGCTGTTTGCAGGGACTGAGTTCGGGGCGTACTTCTCGATCGACGGCGGAGCGCACTGGGTGCGGCTGAAGGGCGGGCTGCCGACGATTGCGGTGCGCGACATGGTCATCCATCCGCGCGAGGGCGACCTGGTGATCGCGACGTTTGGCCGCGGGTTTTATGTGCTGGATGACATCACGCCGCTGCGGCAGACCAAGGCGGAGTCACCAGAGCAGGCTGCGGCGTTGTATCCGGTGAAAGATGCGTTGATGTACATCGAGCGGCATCCGCTGGGCGGGCCGAAGAAAGGTTTCCAGGGCGATGCGTTTTTTGCGGCGGACAATCCAGCGTATGGAGCGGTGTTCACGGCGTACTTGAAAGAAAAGATCAAGACCAAGAAGGAGAAGCGGCAGGAAGCGGAGAAAGAAGCGGCGAAGAAGAATCAGACGCTTCCCTACCCTACGCACGACGAACTGCGGGCCGAGGGGCAGGAGGCGAAGCCGGAAGTTTATTTCATGGTGTATGACGAGAGCGGAGCGGCGATCCGGCGGGTGGAAGGATCGACGGAAGCAGGCTTCCAGCGGGCGGCGTGGGACTTGCGGTATCCGGCGGCGCGCGTGGTGAAGCATGACGACGAAGGCGAAGGCGATTTCCGGGATGCGTCGGAGAACGGTCCGCTGGTGCTGGCGGGAAGCTATTCGGTGCGGATGTTCGAAAAAGTTGGCGGAGTGGTGACGGAAGTCGCGGGGCCGCAATCGTTCAAAGTGACGACGGAGCAGTCGGCTTCGATGACGGCGGCGGATCGGGCAGCGCAGGCGGAATTCCTGCGGAAGGTGTCGCGCTTGTATCGCGCGGTGTATGGGGCGACGCATACCGCGGAGGACGTGCAGGAGCGGCTGAAGCAGATTCGCGAAGCGTTGCGCGAGACGCCGGCGGTGGAAAAAGAACTAGCTGCCGTCGCGGATTCGCTGGAGCAGCGGGATCGGGAGATCCTGCGCGCGTTGCGCGGAGACGTTGAGATTGCGCGGCGGAATGAGCCGGTGCCGTCTTCGATTGGCGATCGGTTAGGGTCGATCATCGAAGGGGAGCGGTTCTCGCTGGCTAAGCCTACTTCATCGAACGTTGATTCTTACAACATCGGAGCGGCGGAGTTTGGAGAGCAGTTAGGGAAGCTGCGAACTTTGGTCGACGTCGATCTCGCGAAGCTTGAGAAAGACATGGAGGCGGCGGGCGCGCCTTGGACTCCGGGGCGCGTGCCGTCTTGGGGGGAGAAGTAGAGCCAGATCTTTCACCACAGGGATCACGAGGGAACACGGGGGAAAGGCAGCCGGGGGCAAAAGTCTTTAACCGCCGAGCGCGTGAGAACTTCGACGCGGAAGACGCGGATTCTCGGCTGGCGTGTGCCGGCGGTCCGCTCCCTTGGAATCGCGGCTCGATGTTCCGTCACCTTTTCTGCGGCAATTTTTTCGTCTCAACCGCTGCTGAATTTTTTTACAGGAACCTTCTTCCACATAACTTGCTTGCAATTTCGTCGTGAGGCTGTGTTACACTCGCCGCCGACTGTTGCTCGCGTTGTGGGACGCGGCGGCGGCCGTGGGGAAATCCTTTTGTGTCGTCCTTAGTGTTCTGGAGGGCTGGGGAATGGGCCTCGCGTTAATGGTTTTGATCTGGGCGATCACCCTGATCAGCACATACTTCTTTGTCGCCAAGACCTGGTGGCTGCCCGCGGGCGCAGCTGCCGCAGCGGGATGGATCGATCACCAATTCGCGCTTACATTCGTGATTGTGGGCATAGTGTTTCTGGCGGCGCAGCTCGGCCTGGGCTACATCGTCTGGAGATACCGCGATACGCCATCGTCTCCGCCGGTCTGGTATTCGCACGGAAACACGAAGCTCGAGATCGTCTGGACCACTCTGACGACAATTCTGTTTATCGGGTTAAACCTGATGGGCGGCAGCGTGTGGGCGAGCCAGCGGTTTGATCCCGCGGAGGCCAACGCAGTGCAGGTGGAAGTGACCGGCATGCAGTTTGCCTGGTACTTCCGATATCCGGGCGCCGACGGCACGTACGCCAAAACAAAGACCAGCCTGATGGATCCGTCGGCGGGCGGCGAGGCTGCGGTCGGACTCGATACCTCCGATCCGTCGGCGAAAGATGATGTGGTCACGGGAACGATGTATCTGCCGGTGGACCGCGAGGTCGATCTCAGCATGCGGTCGGTGGACGTGATTCACGACTTCTTTGTGCCGCAGTTGCGCTTCAAGCAGGACGCGGTGCCAGGGCTGAATATTCACATGCACTTCAAGCCGACGGCGATTGGCGAGTACGAAATTGCGTGCGCCGAACTCTGCGGCTTAGGGCATTACAAGATGCACGGAGTAGTCCACGTCGTGAGCCAGGAAGATTTTGACAAGTGGCTGGCGGCACGGGAGGCTGAGAAACAATAATGGCGACCGCGGCTACGGTTCATTCGCACGCTCCTCAGGGGTTCATTCGGAAGTACATTTTCAGCCTCGATCACAAAGTCATTGGGCTCCAGTATTTCTTCCTGGCGCTGACGGCAGTGTTTGTGGGGATGTTCCTCTCGCTGCTGATGCGCATTCACATGGTCTGGCCCGGCGCAGTGCTGCCTCTGGTGGGCGAGATCAAGCCGGAACAATATCTCAGCCTGCTGACGATGCACGGCACGATCATGGTGTTCTTCGTGCTGACCACGGCGCCACAGGGCGGATTCGGAAATTACTTCCTGCCCATTCAGATTGGCGCACCCGACATGGCGTTCCCTGTCCTGAACATGCTGTCGTTCTGGACGACGTTTGTTGGGTTCATCGTGATTCTCGCGGCCTTCTTTGTGAGTGGTGGAGCGCCGCTGCACGGGTGGACGGGATATCCGCCGCTGAGTGCAATTCAGTCCGCAGGGCCGGGTGAGGGCCTGGGTGCGGATTTGTGGATCACCAGCATTGCGATCTTCTGCGTGGCGTCGCTGCTGGGGGCATTAAACTTCCTTACGACTACGCTGGATCTGCGGGCCAAGGGCATGACCATGATGCGCCTGCCGCTGACTTGCTGGTCGTGGTTCATCACCGCGATTCTGGGATTGCTGGCGTTCGGTGTGCTGCTGTCAGCGGGAATTCTGCTGCTGATGGATCGCAACCTCGGAACCAGTTTCTACGTTCCGTTGGTCGTGGTGAACGGGGTGGTGTCGGGACACAAGGGCGGGTCGCCGCTTTTGTGGCAGCACCTGTTCTGGTTCTTCGGACATCCCGAGGTGTACATCGCGATTCTGCCGGGCATGGGCGTGGCGTCGCAGATTCTGTCGACGTTCTCGCGCAAGCCGATCTTCGGCTACAAGGCGATGGTGTACGCCATGCTGGCGATCGGGTTCTTCGGGTTCATGGTGTGGGGCCACCACATGTTCATGAGCGGGATGAGCCCGTACTCGGCGTTTGCGTTCTCGATTCTGACCATGTGCATCGGCGTGCCATCGGCCATCAAGACGTTCAATTGGTTGGGCACGATGTGGGGCGGGCATCTGCGCTTCCATACGCCGATGCTGTATGCCATCGGCTTTGTGTCGCTGTTCGTATCGGGCGGACTGAGCGGGCCGTTCCTGGCGCAGCCGGTGCTCGATATTCAACTGCATGACACCTACTTCGTCGTCGGACACTTCCACTTGATCATGGGCGTGGCTGCAATCTTTGGCATCTTCGCGGCAACCTATTACTGGTTCCCCAAGATGTTTGGCCGGATGATGAATGAGCCTTGGGGCAAGGTGCACTTCTTCCTCACGCTGGCCGGGACGTACGCCATCTTCATGCCGATGCACTACCTGGGCATGGCGGGACAGACGCGGCGGTATTCGCAGTTCACCGAAGTGGCTTACCAACAGAAGCTGCTGCCGTTGCAGACGTTCATGACGTATGCGGCGATTGTCACGATTGCCGCGCAATTTATTTTTGTGATCAATCTGTTCTGGAGCATGTTCAAGGGTCCGAAGGCCAGCGATAATCCGTGGGAAGCGACGACGCTGGAGTGGACGACAGCGACTCCGCCACCGCACGACAATTTTGGCGGGAAGACACCTGTGGTGAATCACGGGCCTTATGAGTATGGAGTACCGGGAGCGGCGAAGGATTACATCATGCAGAATGATCCGCCGACGGAAGATAAGCATTAAGAGTGGAGCCCCCACCCTGACGCCGCGCGCGGCGTTAGGATGGGCCGCCCGGGGATGAAGTGGGGCATTCAGTAGTTATGGCGACGTATATTCCAGGTACTCCGGTTCATGATATTGGGCACAAGCCTCCTGCTCCTCCGGTCACGGGTGGAGGAGATGACGGACGCAGCGGCGATGTTCCGAATTACGGGGCGCGGCTGCGGCGGGCGCGGCTGGGACTGGCTTGCGGGGTCGCGACGGTCGGCATGGTTTTTGTTTCGCTGACCAGCGCTTACATATTTCGCCGCGGGCTGCCGACGTTTCAGGGCGAGACGAACAGTTACGTGCGCGACTGGGGCGGGGTGAATTTGCCCTGGGTGCTGCTGGGGATCAATACCGCGGTGCTGCTAGCCAGTAGTGTGACGGTGGAGTTGGCACGGCGGAAGGCAGCGCGGCGCGCGGCGCTGGCTCCGGTGAGTTCGATTCCGGGGGTCTCGCTCGGAGACGAGAAGAATCTCCCGTGGCTCGGCATCACGGTTGTGCTGGGACTCGCGTTTCTGGTGGGACAGTGGCTGGCCTGGGGAGAGCTGCACCATCGCGGGTTCTATGTGGATACGAATCCGAGCAGCTCGTTTGCGTTCTTGCTGACGATTGCGCACGCGCTGCATCTGGCTGGGGGAATGGTCGCGCTGCTGTGGGCGGCGAGGGCTTCCCTGCTGCGCAAGCCGCTGGAGGCGCAACGGATTGTGGTGGACATCACGGCCTGGTACTGGCACTTCATGGGAGCGCTGTGGATTTATGTGTTTGCGCTGTTGGGGTTCGCGAAATAAGAAAGAATTGTTGATTGCTGATTGTTGATGGCTGATTGAACACCTCGCACCGGAGGCTTTCAATCAACAATCACAAATCAACAATCAACAATCGACTGCTGAAGATCGGATCGAGGGGAGAAAACGAGGAATGGCAGACGCCACACTGGAACATGTCCAACATGGTTTGTCCGGAGAATTTGAGGCGCCGCTATTTGGGGCGTACTCGAAGAAAGTGGGGATGTGGCTGTTTCTGGCTTCGGACTCGCTGACCTTCGGGGCACTGCTGTTCGCCTTCAGTTACAACCGGATTTATACGAATCCGTGGCCGACGCCGTTTCACGCGGAGAGCATTGCCAACGCAACCGTCATGACGGCGTGCCTGCTCTCCAGTTCGCTGACCATGGTGCTGGCTGTGTTTGCCGCGCAGCGCGGCGATCGTCCGTGGATACGCAACTGGCTGCTCGCGACCATGGCGTTCGGCACGGCGTTCATCGTGCTGCACGGAATGGAGTGGAGCAAGCTGATTGGCGAGGGGCTCGCCATCCCAGGGTTTGCGACGGCGCTCGGAGTTGCGAAGTCGACGGCTACTGGAGAGTACGCCGACATTTCGAAGAACGTGCCGCAGTTTACCCAGGCATTCTTTGGGCTGACGGCGATGCACATGCTGCATGTAACCATCGGTGTGATTTACCTGGGAGTGATCGCGTTTCGGAAGTGGTTTCTGGCGGCTCTGGCCGTGATCTGGATCGCGGTGGCATTTCTGATTCCGTCGGGGAATGTATTTCACTATCCGGTGCATGTGCTGGGACTTGGGCTGCTGGTGGCAGCGATCATTCTGTTTCTCAAGCCGAAGGATTATGACGCGCATGACGTTGAGGTGTGCGGGCTGTACTGGCACTTTGTCGATCTGGTGTGGATGTTCATCTTTCCGCTGGTGTACTTGATGTCGACGAAAGTTTTGTAGGACAAGCACGATCTTTCACCACAGAGGACACAACAGGTACGCAGGGGACACATACTATGCACGATGTCGCGAAGCACGATGACAGCAAGGGGCAGTATTTCTGGGTGTGGGGAGCACTGCTGGTCCTGACCGGCGCTGAGGTCTGGCTGGGTTATAACAACCAGGTATTCCACGGCAATTCCGCCCACATGCTCGAGGTGCTGCTGATTCTGTCGGTGATCAAGTCGGCCCTGATCATCGGGTACTTCATGCATCTGAAGTTCGAGAAGGCGCTGATGCGGTGGCTGCTGGTGATTTCGGTGACGGCGTGCTTCATCATCATGTATTTCTTTTTCTTCCCGGATGCCGGACGAATTGTGACTTACGGGGTGAAGTGAAGTGTTGAGATTCGCGCGCAAAGCGGTGGTCGCGGTGGTGCTGCTGGCTGGAGCGGCGTGGACTGCTCCCGCGTTTGCCCAGGGCTGTGCGATGTGTAAAGCCACCGCAAAGGCTACCCCGAAGGAAGGTCAGCGGGCAATCAACCGGGCGATTTTCGTGATGCTGCTGCCGCCGGTTGGGATTATGGTATTCGGCTTTGCCTTCGCCATGCGCTATGGAAAGCGGCGCGACCGCGAGAACGATTCCGACTCTCAATAAGCTTTACTCTTCATACCAAGATGATCTGCAGCCAGGTTTCCACCCTTCACTGAAAATCCTGTGGCACCTCGCTCTCCGGTCACGAGCGTTCCTGTGTGCAAGAGTCACGCCACAGCGGCGTTCGCTTCTCTCTCGAGGATAGCGCTTTCCTCTGCTCCAGTAATGCGAATCAGTTCGAGAGCCCACCGCGCTTTGGCGATCTCGGGGGAAGTGACGTAGACCATGAATCCGTTCTGCTGTAACTGCGTTTCAAAGCGCGCAGCATCGCTGTCTGGGAAGCCCAACCCAGCCAGCGTTCGGGAACTGCCACACAACGCGGGCGCATCGCGTGCCACGAGCAGCGCATGGAAGAAGGCCCGCGAACGAATAAAAAATCCGATGGACGGAATCACGACGGCGCCGAACTCGGAGAGCCATCCGATCAGTCCTGCAGTTACGGTGCTGGATTCGCGGTCGTGGTTGAGGAGATTGGCGTCGCGCACGATGGTGGCGATCGGATGCGAGGGTGCGAGCATCAGACACAGATGTTCGTTTTCGAAACCTGCACCGTTGAGAGTGCGGACCACCTCGAGCAACTCGACTGCATCGGGATAGATGCCATAGGCCGCGGCAGTAGTCTCCATGTCCTCGCACACTCCTTCTTCCTGCCGTCACACGCCACGCGATCACACCGGTGGCTGCGCACGACATAGCCTGAGATAAGTTTGCGGGAGCCCAGAATCTGTGGATCTGTAAGCATAAACACTGCCAAACCCCGAACGTGTTGATGTGCCGGTGTATATCGGGATGCGATCAGAGCGGACCTGAAAGTACGTGTGTATTTTTTCCCTACCCATAAGGAGCATTCGGGCCGAGGTTTTCGTGGCAAAGAAATTTCATTGACCAGTAACAAATTACGGACGGTCCGTCTTCCAGATCGCGTTGAAGTTCTGTATCTGCAAGTGAGCTCGACCGATTCCTGATTGGCAAAGGGCGTGCAAGGATCCCTACAAGAAAGACCAACCCACTCCTCGGAGGTTCGTGATGAAATCCCTTTTACGTCTCGCAGTGTTGCTGAGTTTCGCGGCCGGCATGGCCGCGCTCAGCGTACGGGCCAACTCGCAACAACCGGCGCGCGACTCGCAGCGGCCAACCGCCGCACAATCGCAAAACAACATGCAACCGGAGGATGCCAAACCTTTCAGTGGCACCATCGTGAAGGAGAAGGGCAAATTCGTCCTGAAAGATCAGGCAACGAAGTCGAGCTATCAACTCGATGACCAGGAGAAGGCCAAGCAGTTCGAAGGCAAGCAGGTAAAGGTGATCGGCAAGCTCGACGTCGAGACCAACCTGATTCACGTGGAGAACATTGAGCCGGTTTCTTAGTTTCCGCTCTCCACGCAGCGCGCCGCTGTCGTCGCGCGGGGGGCTATCCCCTTCGCCCTCCGCGCTTCCAGTTTCAGTGCAATACTCGCAGATACCGCACCAGCCGCTCTTACGATGCGCGCAGCCATTTCCTCTCTGCTTTATAATAGAAAGATTCGGTTGGCTATTTGGACGTCTCTGAGCGGGTGCGCTCAGGCTCCCGAGTGGCATTCGGCCCTTATTCGATGTCTTCTACTTTGACTCAGACAGACAGCATTGTGGTACGCGGGGCCCGCGTCCATAACCTCAAAAATATTGATTTTGAGGTTCCGCACAACACGTTGACCGTGGTGACGGGCGTGTCGGGATCGGGCAAGTCTTCGCTTGCTTTTGACACAATTTATGCCGAAGGACAGCGGCGGTACGTGGAGTCGCTGTCGGCCTACGCGCGGCAATTTCTGGAGCGGATCGAGAAGCCGGACGCGGACTCGATCGACGGGATCGCGCCGGCGGTGGCGATCCGGCAGAAGAATACAACGCGGAATCCGCGGTCCACGGTCGCGACGGCGACGGAGATTTACGACTACCTGCGGCTGTTATTTGCGCGCGTGGGAACGACGTATTGCGCGAACTGCGGGCGCGAGGTGAAGAAGGATACGGTTGACGAGGTGGCGGACGCGATTCTGGCGTTGGAGCCGGAGACCCGACTGCAGGTGCTGTTTCCACTGCAGCGGGCGGGGATCGCGCGACCGGATGCCGAGGGGAAGACAGAGCGTGGATCGAGGGCGAAAAAATCCCCACTTCTCGCAAAATCAGGGAGAAGCGGGGCACCCCCGTTGACCGACGCGGTAAAGACTCGTCTGTTCGATTTGAGGAAGGCGGGGTTTAACCGGCTGTATCAGGGCGGGCAGCTGTTTGAGTTTTCTACGCCGGAGTCGTTGCTCGATCTTGATTTTGGTCAGCCTGTGTTTGTGCTGGTGGACCGGCTGGTGGTCTCGGCTGAGTCTCGCACCCGGGTAGTGGATGCGATTGAAACGGCTTATCGGGAGGCCGGCGAAGTCATCTTTGAGCCTCCGGCAGACTTGCCTGCTGACACCGTCGCGGGCAGGAGTGCCCGCGCCACACTTTCTTCCGCACAGGCGCTTCGCTTCGCGCAGAGGTTTGAGTGCAAGCTGTGCAATCTGCGGTATGAGGAGCCGGAGCCGCGGCTGTTCTCTTTCAACAATCCTTACGGAGCTTGTCCGAAGTGCCAGGGGTTTGGCAATACGATCGACTTCGATCTCGACCTGGTCATTCCGGACAAGATGAAATCTCTCGCGGACGGGGCGATTGAGCCTTGGACTAAGCCGAAGTACCGTCCCCTGTATACGGATTTGAAGCGGTACGCGAAGGCGGCGGGGATTCCGTTGGATGTGCCCTGGATGGATCTCGAAGAAGAGCACAAGAATCTGGTGCTCAACGGTGAGGGCAAGTTTCTGGGCGTGCGCGGATTCTTTAATCACCTGGAACGCAAAAAATACAAGCTGCATGTTCGCGTGTTCCTCAGCCGTTATCGCGGGTATTCGCTGTGCTCGGCGTGCAACGGGACGCGCTTGCGGCTGGAGGCGCGCCAGGTGAAGATCCAGGGGCGAAACCTGTGCGAGATCTGCGCGCTCACGGTGGAGGATGCGCTGAAGTTTTTCGAGAAGATCGAGCTAAGTCCGCAGGAAGCGGACATAGCCGACAAGTTGCTGCAGGAGATTCGCGAGCGGCTGCGCTTTCTGAATGATGTCGGGCTGGACTATCTGACGCTGGACCGGCTGTCTTCGACGCTGTCGGGCGGAGAGGCACAACGAATCCAGCTGGCGACTTCGCTGGGTTCGCGGCTGGTGGGCACGCTGTATGTGCTCGATGAGCCGTCCATCGGGCTGCACCCGCGCGATACGCACCGGTTGGTCAGGATCCTTCACGACCTGCGGGATTTGGGGAACACGATTCTGGTGGTGGAACACGATCCCGACATCATGCGCGCGGCGGACTGCATTCTCGATCTCGGACCGGGGGCCGGCGAGAACGGCGGGAAGCTGATTGCGGAGGGGACGTACAACGAGATTCTGCACAATCCGGCGTCGCTCACGGGACGGTACCTGTCCGAGGATTTGCGGATTCAGCCTCCGGCGGTGCGGCGCAAGCCTGGAACGCAGCAGATCAAGATGCGCGGGGTGCGCGCGAATAATCTGAAGAATGTCGCCATCAATATCCCGCTGGGGATGCTGGTGGCGATCACCGGCGTCTCGGGGTCGGGCAAGTCGACGCTGCTGCATCAGGTGTTGTACCGGGCGCTGGCGCAGGCCAAGCAACAATCCGGCAATGGAAGCGGCGCGGGAGCCACGACCGCGGCAACCTGGGAAAGTTTAGAGGGCGATCAGTTTATCGAAGAAGCAGTGCTGGTGGATCAGTCGCCAATCGGACGCACTCCGCGATCGAATCCCGTGACTTACATCAAGGCGTTTGATGCGATCCGCGAACTGTTCGCGTCCCTGCCCGAAGCCAAGAAGCGCGGATTCAGCGCAGGACATTTTTCCTTCAACATTCCCGGCGGACGCTGCGAGACCTGTCAGGGCGATGGCACGGTCACGGTCGAGATGCAGTTTCTGGCCGACGTCGAACTGATTTGCGAAGAGTGCAAAGGAACGCGCTACAAGCCCACGGTGCTGGAGGTGCGGTATCGCGGGAAGAATATCCACGAGGTGCTGAACCTGACGGTGAAAGAGGCGCTGAAATTCTTTGCCGAGGCGCCGAAGATCACCGAGAAGTTACGCGCTCTCGAAGAAGTGGGGCTGGGATACCTGCGGCTGGGGCAATCGGCGACGACGCTTTCGGGCGGCGAGGCGCAGCGCATGAAGCTGGCGGCACACCTGCAGCCGGCGACGCGGGAAAGCGCGAGGGCCACGACAGGTGGCGAGAAGCTCAAACGGCGGCTGCTCTACATCTTCGACGAGCCCACCACGGGTTTGCATTTTGATGACGTCAGCAAACTCCTGGCGGCGTTTCGCCGTCTGATAGAGGTAGGGGGATCGATCGTCGTCATCGAACACAATCTGGAAGTAATCAAGACGGCGGATTGGGTGATCGATCTCGGGCCCGAGGGCGGAAGCCGCGGGGGCAAGATCGTGGGCGTGGGGCCTCCGGAGGCGATCGCCAAGCTGGCCGCCTCGTACACGGGAAAATATCTGGCGCGGGTGCTGAACGGACATGGAGCATCGGGCTCGAATGGGCGATCATAGGCGCATCCTGGTCGTGCTGGCTCTCTCGGCGTGGGCGGCAGCTGAAACCAGCGCCAGCAAAGACGTGGCCAGCTACGTCTCCACCACGGATTCCGTGGTGCTTCAAACTTCTTCTCAAGAGCCGGCCGGGACTTCGTCTTCCAATCCAAAGCACAAACCTACACATCACACCACAGTTGCCGAGGAAGTCGATCCATCGCCGGAACTTGCCAAGGCCGAAGAGTTCATTCAGAAGCAGAACTTTTCCGAGGCTGAGCCGCTGCTGAAGCAGGCCGTGGATAGCGACCCTGCAAACTACGTGGCGTGGTTTGAGCTGGGATTCGTCGAGAGCGGGCTCGGAAAGATCGACGAATCGATTGCGGCGTATCGCAAATCGGTGGCGGCGAAGCCGGATGTTTTTGAGTCGAACCTGAACCTCGGCTTGCAGCTGGCCAAGAGCGGTCAAGCGGATGCCGAACAGTTTTTGCGCGCAGCCACACACCTCAAACCTATGAGTCACGTGGCAGAAGGACAGTCGCGCGCGTGGGTATCGCTGGCGCACGTGATTGAGGCAGCAAGACCAGATGAAGCGATTGCAGCCTATCGCCAGGCGGCGAGGTTGCAACCCAAAGATGTCGAACCCCATCTGGCGGCTGGACTTCTGCTTGAAAAACAGAACAAGTTCGCAGATGCCGAGCAGGAGTACAAAGAAGCGCTGGCGCTTGATCCCTCGTCGTCGGATGCGGTGACGGGGCTGGCGAACATCTACATGAGGGGACGGCGCTTCCCTGAGGCTGCAGCGGAGTTGCGCAAAGTGGTGGCGACGCATCCAGAGCAGGCGGCGGCGCACGTACAACTGGGACGAGTGCTGGCGGCGGAGGGCATGAACGAAGATGCAGTGCACGAACTGGAAGCGGGTGCGAAGCTGGCGCCGACGGATGTGTCGGTGCAGCGCGATCTCGCCGACCTCTATTCGACGATGGGAAAGAACGAGCAGGCAGAGGCGGCATATCGGGGGCTGGTTGCGGGACATGCGAACGAGCCAGAGCTGCACCGGGGCCTCGGAGTGAGCCTGCTGCGGCAGAAAAAGTTCGCCGACGCACAGCAGGAGTTTCTCACCACCGTAAAGCTAAACCCCGACCTGGCCGATGCCTACGTCGATCTGGCCTTTGCCGCGAGCGAAAATAAGAACTACGAACTTACAATCCGGTCCCTGGATGAACGCGCCAAGTTTCGTGCGGAAATGCCGCCGATCTGCTTTTTCCTGCGCGCCACGGCCTATGATCATCTGCGGGATGTCAAGCAGGCGACGGCAAATTACCGTCTCTTCCTGCAGGCGGCTGGCGGGAAGTATCCTGACCAGGAGTGGCAGGCGACGCACCGGCTGATCGCCCTCGAGCCCAAGAAATAGACGTGCGATTCAGAAATGCTTAGGGTGGGAACTTTGAAGAGGCACGGAGCGATTTCGCGAGAACATTTTTTCTGGCGGCTCTTGATGGCGGGAGCCCTGCTGCTGACAGCGGCAACGGCCAGCGCGATTCCGCGTGAAGAACCTACGGTCGAAGAACTGAAGGCGCGGATTTCTGACGCAAACGTCGCGGACAAGGCGCGAATTTGCGTTCAAATCGCCGAGAAGCAACTCGCTGCCACCGACAAGCTCTACGCCTCCGACGAAGTCGAAAAGGCGCAGCCTGCTCTGACCGATGTGGTGGCGTACTCGGAGCTGGCACGAGATTATTCCATCCAGTCGCGCAAGCATCAGAAGCAGATTGAGATTTCGGTGCGGACGATGACCCGCAAGTTGAATGAGCTCTTGCACACTCTTGGAGGCGAAGATCAGCGCCCCGTGCGGGATGCCATCAACCGGCTGGAGCGGGTACGGGACGATCTGTTGATGTCGATGTTTCCGAAAGGCGTGAAATGAAAGTATCTCGAGTCGGTTTAGCGGTGGTTCTGTTGCTGACGGCCGCGGTGGCCCAGCGGCATCGCGATCCGCTTACGCAGGCGGAGATCGCCCAGGTACGCGACACGAGTTGGGAGCCGAAATTACGGTTGCCCCTCTACGTGGAGTTTGCGCGAGCGCGGCTGGTCAAGCTGGAACAGTTGCGGATCGATCCCAAGACCAAGGACCGCGTCCGGCAGACCCACGACCTGCTCGACGATTTTCAGCTTCTCTACGACGAACTGAACGACAACATCGAGACCTACGTCGACCGCCACGACGACATTCGCAAGCCCCTGAAGCTGATCATCGATGCGGATACAGAGTTTGAGGCCAAGCTGCGTGCGCTCAAGGATGCAGCCAATGTGTCAACGGCGGAGGCAGCGGAATACGAATTTGTGCTGACGAATGCTATTGAGACGGTCGACAGCGCGACCGAGGACCATCGCAAGCTGCTCTCCGATCAGGAGGAGCAGGCCAAGCGCAAGCAGCTGAATAAGAATCCGTCGAAGGGGACGGGAGTGAGCCCGGAGTAGCGGGTAGCGGACCTCAGACCTCGGACCTCAGCCACCTCGCCCGGAAGGCTTCGGTGCCGATGACAACTTTGTCGTCTATCCGCCCGAAAGCAAACCATCGCCAGACCTGACGCTTGACGCCTGAGGTGCAACGTCCGACGCCCTCCCTCGTGCTAACCTAACCTCACTGTGCGTGAAGGGCTGCTCGAACTTTTCCAGGAAACTTACAGCGAGCTTCGTCCGGGCACTTCCCTGCCCGAGTTGACAATCGAGTTCTTCGCGTTTGCCAACGTCAACAATACGATCCGGCTGCGCAATGGGCGGCTGCTGGTGCGGCTGTCGGATCTACTGGAAGGAGCGCCAGAGGCGGTGCTGCGGGCGATTGCGCACATCCTGCTGGCCAAGATGTACCGGCAGCCGATTGACCGCCGGCAGGCGGCGCGCTACCGGAAGTATGTTGCCAGCCACGAGATTGTGCGCAAGGCGCATCTGGTGCGGCAGATGCGCGGGCGCAAGCGGCTGCGATCGCCGCGGGGACACTTCTACGATCTGGATTGCGTTTTTGAAGATCTGAACACGCGCTTTTTCCATGGACTGATGGCGCGGCCGCGCATGAGTTGGAGCCAGACCAAGACACGGCGCATCCTGGGGCACTACGATCCGGCGCACAATGCGATCATCATCAGCCGCATTTTTGACCATCCGGGCGTGCCCCGGTATGTGCTGGAGTACGTCGTGTATCACGAGATGCTGCATCTGAAGCATCCCGTCAAGCTGCGCGGGAGCCGGCGCTGCGTGCACTCGGCGGAGTTTCAGGCCGAGGAGAAGCTGTTTCCGAGAGCGGCGGACGCGGAGGGGTTTTTGAAGAGGATGTGAATCTGCAATGTATCCGCGAGGACGAAATGGGAAACTTCTACACGAGTTTTACGGTGCACAGCGCTGCCCACGACGACGTGGTCAAGGCAATGAATGGCAGGACAGCTGCGGTGTCTCCCGCGATGAACGGCTATACCGTCGTCTGGGACTCCGAGTGCGAGAGCCAGGATGACAAGGTCCTCTCGCGGGTGGGACTGCACCTCGCCACTTCACTTGGCGCTTCAGTGCTCGCAGTCCTGAATCACGACGACGACATCCTCATGTACTGGCTCTATTCCCCGAAGGGCAAGGTCGACGAATACAACTCCACTCCCGGTTATTGGGACGGAGGAGACCTCTCTCCGAGCGGCGGAGATGTCGAGCTTCTGGTGAAGGCCATGGCTCCGAAGGCGTCGCGGGAAGCAGTAGATCGAATACTTCGCAAGCAAGAGTACGTATTTGCGTTCGAGAGGCATGCGGATCTGATGGCCGCGCTCGGACTGCCTCCGTTCGCGGCGATGGGATACAAATACATCAGCCGGGGAGAAGTGCCCGACGGGTTAGAGGAACACGAGCTGACATTCACGCGGTAGATCCAGGAACGGTCCGTTGCTTTCCGCACGGCGTATAATCCTCGGTCCAGCGAATCTTATGGGTTATGCCAAAGGCATTTTGAGCGGACTGGCCGCGCTCATTCTCGCGGAACTTGTGCCGATTGTTTGGTCAGTCTATCGCAGCAACGCGAAGGCAACTGGACTGGCCGTGTTCGCAGCCGAATTGTTGGAGAATTTCTTTTCGCCCTTATTTTGGGTTCTCTTGATTTCCTCGTTGGGATTGTTTTTCGCAGCCAGCCGGTCTGGCAGTACAGCGTTGCAGGTGATTTTCTTCTGGATTCCGACGGTAACAATTCTTACGGTCGCAGGCGCGATTATGGGACTGATTGCGCTGCTGGTGATTCGCGTCAGAAGTCTGCCCCACTGAGTTGCGACATTTACGGCTCCCACCCATGCCCCTTCCCTGCTGGTAGAAACCGTTCAATGGCGGAAATGCGCAGTGTGATCCTAATCACATCGGGTTGTGCGGACGCGGATTGACGGGTTTGGCGGGCGGGCGATATCCTTGAAGTTGAAATTGAAATTCATTTTCAAGATCATTTTCGACTCTACGAACCACTAGGGGCTCCATGCTCCAGGCTTTCATCATCACGCTGCGCGAAGGGGTTGAGGCCGCGCTCATTGTCGGCATCACCCTGGCTTACCTGACAAAGATCGGGCGGGCCGAGCTGCGCAAGACGGTGTACGCGGCGCTGGCGGCGGCCTTTCTGGGCAGTATCGGGGTCGCAATCGTCATCTCCCGCACCCATCTGAACGAAGACGTGTTCGAAGGCTGGGTCATGCTGGTGGCCGCCTTTTTCGTCATCACCATGGTGATTTTCATGATGAAGACGGGGCGGAAGCTGAAGGGGGACATCGAGGGCAAGGTCGGGCTGCTGGCGGGCAACGACGCGTGGTTCGGGCTGTTTGTCTTTATCTTCCTGATGGTGCTGCGCGAGGGCGCGGAAACGGTGCTGGTCCTCTCGGCCGTGTCGCTGAACTCGAGCGAACTGACAAGTTTTCTGGGAACGCTGTTTGGAGTGCTGGCGGCGATCGCCTTTGGCGTGATGTTCGTGAAGGGCAGCGTGCGCATCAACCTGCAGAAGTTCTTCCGGATCACGACGGCCATCCTGTTCCTGGTGGCGGCGCAACTGGTGATTTCCGGGTTGCACGAGCTTTCCGAGAGCGGCGTGATTCCATCGTCGCGGCGCGAGATGGCGATTGTCGGCCCGATCGTGCGCAACGATGTGTTCTTCTTCGTGATGATCTTTGCGCTGACGGCGCTGATGGTTCTGTTCGAGGCCCGGCGGCGCGCGCCTGAAGTGGCGCCCGCGGCATCCCCGGCGGAACGCCGCAAGGCGGCGTGGAGCGCGCGCCGCGAACGGCTGTGGATGGTCTCCGTCTTCACATTTTCGTTCGTGTTTATCGCGATGGTGACGGTGGAATTTGTTTACGCCAAGAGCCAGAGCGCATTGTCGCCGGCGACGGAAGTGACCTTCACCAATGGCCGCACGACGATTCCTCTATCGCAGGTTTCTGACGGCGATCTGCACCGCTTCCAGGCAAAGGAAAATGGCACCGCGGTGCGCTTCTGGCTCTATCAGAAACCCGACGGTAAGATTGCCTCGGTGTTCGACGCCTGCGAGATTTGCGGGTCGGTGGGCTTCTACAAGTCGGCGAATGGAGTGGTGTGCAAGAACTGCGCGGCGCCGATCAATCCACAGTCGGTGGGCACGCCGGGGGGATGCAACCCCGTGCCGCTCAAGGCGACGCAGACGGCCGACGCCGTTATCATCGAGGAGGCCGACATTGCGGGCGGCAGCCGCATGTTCGCGCAACCGTAATCCATGTTCGTGCGACTGGTGTACGAATCCTTCCGGCGGCAGAAACGGCGCAAAGTACTCGCGGGCGCGGCCATCACCCTGGGCGTTACGGTCGCTACCGCGATGATTGCCGTGGCCACCGATATCGGCGACAAGATCAATCGCGAACTGCGCACGATTGGCGCCAACCTCGTGGTCACTCCGCAGGAAGATTCGCTCGACGTGGAAATTGGCGGCGTGAACCTCAAGCCTCCGACCGATGGGGCCTTTCTGAGCGAAGCCGACCTGCCTAAAATCAAGGGGATTTTCTGGCACAACAACATCATTGGCTTCGCACCCATGCTTCCGGTCGACGTGACTGTGGAGCGCTACGGCAAGCCAGTCAATGCCACACTGCTGGGCACGTATTTTGCGAAGCAAATTTCCTATGGAACCGAGACTTTCGCGACGGGCGTGCGCACGACTCATCCGTGGTGGAAGGTTGCCGGGTCGTGGCCGGACGACAATTCGCGGGATGTTCTAGTGGGTGAGCGGCTGGCGAACCATCTCGACTTGAAGGCTGGAGATGAGTTGATGATGGCGCGCCCGCTGCACATCAGCGGAATCCTCTCCACCGGCGGCGCTGAGGACGATGAGATTGTGGCGCCTCTGGCTTTGGCGCAGGGGTACCTGGGCAAGCCGGGGGCGGTGCGGCGGGTGTATGTCAGCGCACTGACGAAACCCGAGGACGCCTTCGCGCGGCGCGATCCCAAGAGCTTGTCTGGGGCAATTTACGACCGCTGGTATTGCACGCCGTATCCGCAGGCGATTGCGCTGCAATTGACCGAGGCGATTTCGCATTCGCACGCCGAGCAGATCCGGCAGGTGGCGCAAAACGAAGGCGCAGTGCTGACACGGATCGAAGGGCTGATTTTTCTGATCACTCTCGCGGCGCTATTCGCCTCGGCGCTGGCGGTTTCGGCGGCGATGGCTACGGCGATTTTTGAACGGCGCGCGGAAGTCGGCCTGATGAAGGCTTTGGGCGCGGGCAAGCTGGCGGTGGCGTCGGTGTTCTTCGCCGAAGCGGCCTTACTGGCGCTGATCGGCGGAGTCGCTGGATTTGGAATCGGCTCGTTGCTGGCGCGTCAGATCGGACACTCGATCTTCAATTCGGAGATTTCGATTCCTCCCGTGCTGCTGCCCGTGATTCTGGCGATTGCGGTGATGGTGACGTTCGCCGGGAGTGCGGCGGCCATTCGGCGGGCAGTCGCGATGGACCCGGTGTTTGCCTTGCGGGGGGAATTGTGAGCGCGCCGATGTCGCACCAGGCACGGGATCTGGCGGCGAGCCGCGCGCATGCTCCGCACACCTCGATGCTGATGCGCATGCTGGTGCGGGCGGCAGTGTTGCGCCGCGGGCGGGCGGCCTCGGCGTTGTTTGCCATGGTGGTCGCGGCAGCGGTTGCCACCGCGATGCTGAATCTTTACGTGGATGTGCAGGCCAAGCTGCGGCGGGAGTTTCGCAATTACGGGGCGAACATCATCCTTGTCGGAAAAGACCGCGCTTCCCTTCCCGCGGAGTCTCTGGCGCGGGTGGATTCGATTCTTGCCGGGCGAGGGATCGCCGCGCCTTTCGGATTGATCGTCGCGCGGACAGGCGACGGGCAGCCGGTTGTAGTCGCGGGCACGGATTTCGAGCGCGTAAAGCAATTGGACAAGTGGTGGTCGGTCAGCCGTTGGCCGGCTCCGATCAACCCTCCAGGAGATCCCCACGTCTCCCAGACCCAGGGAGAAATGGGGCGCCCCGATTCAACCTCTCCGGCGTTAGTTGGCGTGCGGGCTTTGCCTCTCGTGGCACCGAAGGGTCAGGCGTTCGATCTCACTTTTCAAGGCCATACTCTTCACGCCAGCCCCGCCGGCACAGTGCAGACGGGTGCGGCTGAGGACAGCCGAATCTATGTCTCGCTGAATGATTTTGTGCAGTGGACCGGCGTGCAGCCTTCGACCATCGAAGTCGCCGCCAGCGGAACGCCGGAGGACGTGGCCAGCATCATGAATCAGTTGGGACAGGCGATTCCTGCCGCGGATGTGCGCCCGGTGCGGCAGATCATGGAAGGCGAAGCGCGCGTGCTGGGCAAGACCCGGGCGACGTTGCTGGCTGCGGCCGCTTTGATCATTTTGACTGCCGCCCTATGCGTGCTCTCGACGCTGATGGGATGGGTCTTCGACCGGCGGCGCGACTTTGCCATCATGAAGGCGCTGGGGGCCTCGGAGCGATTGCTGAACGGCTTCTTTGCCGCTGAGGCTGCCGCGCTGGGAGCGACGGGCGCGGTCGTGGGATTCCTGGTAGGCATCGGCATCGCGGCATGGATCGGGCGCGTGAATTTTCACGCCCCGGTGGTGCCGCGTTGGAGCGTGCTGCCCATTGTGCTGGCTGGTAGCATAGCAGTGACGCTGCTGTCGGCGATTCTCCCGATCTCGCTGCTGCGACGGGTGCAGCCGGCGGTGATCCTGAGGGGCGAGTGAGATGATTCAGATCAAAGACGTCACCAAACTCTATCCCGCCAAGCTCCACCCTGCCAAAGAGTCGGGCAACGGGACGGGCAAGGATAGCGGCGCGGGCTCGATCCACGCGCTTGACCATATATCGCTGCACGTGGCCGCAGGCGAGTGGCTCTCGATCATGGGGCCGTCAGGGTCTGGTAAATCGTCGCTCGTCAATCTGATTGGATGTCTCGACCGGCCGTCTTCCGGCGAGATATGGCTCGATGGCCAGAACGTCGCCGGAATTTCCGCCGCGGAACTGAACCGCGTGCGCGCCGAAAAGATTGGATTCATCTTCCAGCAGTTCCACCTGATTCCCTTTCTCACAGCGGTCGAGAACGTGATGCTGGCGCAGTACTTCCACAGCATGACCGATGAAAACGAAGCCGTCGAAGCTCTGACGCGCGTGGGGCTGGGGGATCGGGCGCATCACCTGCCCTCACAGCTTTCCGGCGGCGAGCAGCAGCGCGTATGCATTGCGCGGGCGCTGATCAATGATCCGCGCATCATTCTGGCGGACGAGCCTACGGGAAATCTCGACGCGCAGAATGAAGAAATCGTGCTACGGCTGCTGCGCGAGTTTCACCAGCAGGGCCGGACCATCGTGATGGTGACGCACGATCCGGTGGTGGCGCGACTGGCGGACCGGCGCATCGAACTGCACCATGGCAAGATCGCGTCGCAGGAAATCTTTTCGCTGGCCGATGAAGAGCAACTCGATGAAGTGCTCGAAGAACTCTGGGTGCTGGCCGAGCATGGCGAGATCGCCGAGGTCGAGCGCATGGAAGTACACGGAGCGCTGCCCGTAAGCCTCGCGATTGAGAAGATGATTGAGATGGGGCTGGTCGTGTCGGCGCCGCATCCGCCGCTGGCGCATGATCACAAGCCGTTTGTGAATCCCTGCCACGAGGCCCTGAAGCCGGTGGCCGCGTCTTTGGGAGACGGCACGGCGATTGTGGAGCTTACGCCGCACGGGCGGGAGCGGGCCGGCAGCATCATCCGGCGGCACCGGCTGGCCGAGCGGCTGTTCACCGACAGCCTGGCGATGGACAGCGAGACCGAGATCGAGCAGCAGGCTTGCAAGTTTGAGCACATCCTGTCGCCCGAGGCAACGGATAAGATCTGCGCATTTCTGGGGCATCCGCGAACGTGTCCGCATGGAGCGCCGATTCCGCCGGGGCCCTGCTGCGGGGCTGCTGGCTTGGTTGGAACTTTTGTACGGGATGCTGTGCGGGCCAAGTAAAGGGCAAGAGCCTCACCAGAGGGGATACAAAGGCTCACAGCGTCGCCCGCCTCGGCGAATTTCCTTTGGATTGCACCTCCCGCTATATCGATAGAGCGGCTAGCGATGTCATATGATGGGACTCGATGACCACTCGTCGCCCCACCATTGGCGTTTTCGATTCCGGCTTTGGCGGTCTCACCGTCCTTAAAGCTTTACTTGAGCTTATTCCCGCGGCCGATTACGCCTACTTCGGCGACACAGCCAGGCTTCCCTATGGATCGAAGTCGGTGGAGACCGTCGCCCGGTATGCGGTGGAAGCGGCGCATTACCTGGAATCCCAGGGGGCGCAGTTGCTGGTGATTGCCTGCAATACGGCGACGGCGCTTGCCCTCGACCAGATCACAGGCGCCGCCCAAGTTCCCGTGGTCGGCGTGGTGGAACCTGGGGCGGAGTCGGCGGCGGGAGCTTCAAAGAATCGGAAGGTTGTCGTCATTGGCACCGAGGCGACGGTTAGCAGCCACGCTTACCGAAAGGCTCTGGAAGCGCGCGGGCTGCAGGCGCGGGAAAAGGCTTGCGCTCTGCTGGTTCCGCTTGTCGAAGAAGGGTGGGTCGAGCACTCCGTGACCGAGCAGGTCGCGCGGATCTACCTGGGCGAGGCATTCGCCGACGGATTTCATGACGCCGACACCATGGTTCTGGGGTGTACGCACTATCCGCTGCTGAAACCTCTGTTGCAGCGGGTGGCGCCGGGGCATGTCAGCATTGTGGATTCGGCGGAGTCGACGGCGCGCGCAGTCGCGGGACACTTCCAGGAACTGGTGCGGACTGGGGACACGGAGGAGAGGCGGGCGGCGCCCCGGCTGAAGTTTTTCGCTACGGATTCTACGGAGAAGTTTCGGCGGCTCGGAGAGAGGTTCCTGGGGCATGCGATCGAGCAGGTGCAGCATGTGGATTTGAAGGAGTGAGTTGAGGAGATCTTCCAGGACTGTGCTCGGGGCGGCTCGCGTTGCTTCACCGGACGGGCGAAAGCGCCCGTCGCCACACGGTTTGCACGCAAGATTCGGATAGCCTTCTTGCCTTCCACAAAATTAGTGTGTCCCTCGGGCTGCGATTTCAATCCAAGACGCAGCACGCACAATGCATCCTCTGGACAACATCATTTGGCAGGCGCTGACCACGCGGCAAGCCCACTTTGCCGAGGCGTGCGGCAGCGCCCGGCGGTTTGCGCGCGAGGTTACTTCCCTATCCGCGTTCGAAGAGCCGAACGCGGCTGGCTACGCTTCCCTTGCCAGCCTCGTCGGCGAGGGTAGCACGGCTGCAATATTTCTCGAGGAGCCTTTTGAATCGCGGCGCGGGTGGGAATACGTCGGCGGAGCGCCGTTGCTGGAGATGGTCTGTGAAAACGGCGCCGGCTCGCCGCCGCCCGCCCGCGCTGACATCGTCGAACTCGGAGCGGTTGACTCGCCGGAAATGGTTGAACTCACGGCGCTCACCAAGCCCGGACCGTTTGGCACACGCACGCACGAACTCGGCTTGTATGTGGGAGTTCGCGACGGTGGAAAACTCGTGGCCATGGCGGGGGAGCGCCTGAAGGTTCCGGGATACACCGAGGTCAGCGCCGTGTGCACGCATCCCGACCACGTTGGAAAGGGCTATGCCCAGGTGCTGATGAGCGAGGTGATGCGGCGCATTCGCGAGCGCGGCGAGAAGGCATTCTTGCACGTGCGAAGCGACAACACGCGAGCCGTGCGGATTTACGAAAGGCTGGGATACCGTACGAGGGTGGAACTGCACTACGCAATCGTGCGCAGCTCAAAACGCAGCGTCTAGACCGGTTGAGATCTCAGTACAGGTGGAAGTCGACTTCGACGGCGATCGCGACCGGCACCGGGTGGCCATCTTTCATGGCTGGTTCGAATTTCCAGTTCTTCACGGCTTCAATCGCTTTTTCGTCGAGTCCCATGCCCAGGCTGGACTGAACCCGGATCTGGCTGGGACGGCCGTCCGCACCAACCACCAAGGCGAGCGTGCAGACTCCCTGGAATTTGGCTTTGCGAGCTTCTTCGGAGAACTCCGGTTCAGGCTGAAAAATGACGCGCGGCGGCGAAACGCCTGCGCCTACGCGGAAGACGCCACCACCGGTGCCGCCGCCTTCGCCGGGCCCGTATCCGGGACCTGTGCCCTTGCCAATACCACCACCCGAGCCCTCGCCGATGCCACTGCCGGATCCAGTTCCGTTGGACGGCAGCATGGCATGAGACATGGGATCACCAAAGTTCGGCATATTATTGGAAGCCAACTGGACCTGCGGCGGAACCACAATCGTCGGCTCAACTGCGAGCTTCGGATGTTCCACGCGAATGACCGCCGCCGGAGGTGTGATCTGTGTCATGGACAGCCTGGGAAGTTTGCCTTTGCTGGCCTGCAGGACATCGCGATCTCCACCGCCTCCGCCGCCACCGACCTGGGTCGCAGCTTGCTTCAGGGGCGGTAAATCTTCGGGCGCGATGAGGGTGACCGTCACCTTTTCCGTGGGAGCGGCATTCACCACGCGGCGGCCGATCAGGGCTCCGGCGATGATGACCGCAGCGATGAGCACGTGTACCCCGGTGGAACCCAGCGCACCATTCTGCCAATTCGAGTAGAAACCCCAGATGTCTTTAACCGGCTCGGGCTTGGATTCCAGCTTGAGAGGCGGCAGCTTCTTGGGGAAGAAGAACTCGTCCAGTTCGCGAAACAGAGATGCGTAGAGCGGCTCTTCGAACTGCTTGTCTGTGATCAGCAGGTGCAGTTCCGGCTCGCTGCCGGGGGCATTCGAATTCACTGATTGGGATCCCATATTCCCGGTTCGGCTGTCCTTCACGCTGCGGAAAATCGGACTTAACTATCCTAAAAGGCTCTCTTTACAACAGATGAGCGGTATCTGCTACAAGTTGCTTGATTTGGACCCGAATTTTGCCGGGGGTAATGCTCCATCCCCGCTGCGACTGGCTCGAGTCCGGTAAATTCTCTTCTTCCTGAGATTGTAACTCTACTCCGGCGGTTTCGACAGTGCATTTCCTTGCGCCTGCAAATGCCGGAAAGACATGTCCTTCCTGAGCTATTTTGCAGCCCCCGCCGGACCGGAAGTGTGGGGACCATTCGGCGAAAAGCTACTCCACGTGCTCAAACTCCGGATTTTCAACACCCAGAGCCGCAAGAGCTTCCTGAAGGGTGTGGGCGACTTTCAGGTTCGGGCGTTTGCCGGATGCGACCTGCTCATACATGCGGGCCATGCCGAATAAATATTCCTGGGGCGCGACAAGGAACGAGGGAACGCTCTCCGCCAGGGGCGATGGCTGGCGGGCGGTGCTGCGCATGATCTCGGCCGTAACATCGAACTTGGTGATACGGGACAGGTCGACGATCAGGCTAGCGGGTTGCAGACGATTCGCTTGCTCGGTCACCGCCGCTTTGACGCTCTGGACGTCGGCGCCTTTGATCTCGCCTTTTACCACCACGAGCAGGATTTTGTGCTTGGAATTGAACTCAAAATGAACAGGCATGGGAACCCATATTGATTAGTGGCCTTATCTTAACGAATGTAAAGTTCTCGTAAGATCATTCGTGGTGCGTGTTCTGAATTCGGAAACTCAGTTTCACGTGCTGCATGGACGGCTCCATCACTCCTCCCTATAATGAAAAGATTCAATCATTTGGGAGAACGTAACTAGGTGCCCTTCGAGCTCAAGAAGACCATCAATCTGCCTCAAACTGCCTTCCCCATGAAGGCCAACCTGCCCCAGAACGAGCCCAGGATGCTCGAGCACTGGGAGCAGATGGGCCTCTACCAGCGCATCCGGGAAGCGCGGAAGGGTGCGCCGCGCTACATCCTGCACGACGGGCCTCCCTATACCAGCGGTCCCATCCACATGGGCACGGCGATGAACAAATGCCTGAAGGACTTCATCGTCAAGTCCAAGACCATGGCCGGGTTTGACGCGCCGTATGTGCCCGGATGGGATTGCCACGGGCTGCCCATCGAAATCAAGGTCGACAAGGAACTGGGCGGCAAGAAACTGCAGATGGCGCCTTCGGCCGTGCGCGCGGAGTGCCGGAAGTATGCGCAGAAATATCTCGACTTGCAGCGTATACAGTTCAAGCGCATTGGAGTGTTCGGCCGCTTTGAGCGGCCTTATGCCACGATGAATCCGCAGTACGAGTCGGTGGTGCTGTCGACGTTCTTTTCGTTCTACGAGAACGGATTCGTCTACAAGGGACTGCGCGCCGTCTACTGGTGCATGCACGATGAGACCGCTCTGGCAGAGGCGGAGGTCGAGTATGAGAACCATACAAGCAGCACGGTGTGGGTGAAGTATCAGTTGCTCGACGATCCGGCGACGATCGACGCAGCGCTGGCCGGAAAGAAAGTTTCGACCATCATCTGGACCACGACTCCATGGACGCTGCCGGCTTCGCTGGCCGTGGCGTTTCATCCGGATGAAGAGTACGTCGCGCTGGAATCGGGCGGCGAGGTTTACATCGTTGCGTCTCGCCTGGCCGAGGACGTGGCGTCGAAGTGCAATCTGGCGGATCCCAAGCCACTGGCGCGTTTTCCCGGGCGGAAGCTGGAGCGCCTGAACTTTCAGCATCCGTTTCTCGATCGTAAAATTCTGGGCGTGCTTGCGGACTACGTCACCATGGACACCGGCACGGGCGTAGTGCACACCGCGCCTTCGCATGGCGCGGAGGACTTCATCACGGGCATGAAGTACGGGCTCGACGCGACCAGCAACGTCGATGAGAAAGGAATCCTGCGCAATGGGCTGCCGGAGTACAACGGCCAGTACGTCTTCAAAGCGAATCCCTTAATCATTGAGTTATTGCGGACGCGCGGCGCATTGCTGCACTCGGAAAAATTGGAGCACACCTATCCGCATTGCTGGCGCTGCCACAATCCGGTAATCTTCCGCGCAACCGAGCAGTGGTTCATCTCGATGGAAACACCGATGCCGGGCGGGGCCGGAAAGCATGACACGCTGCGCACGCGCACACTCGAAGAGATCAAGAAGGTGAAGTGGGATCCGGGTTGGGGAGAAGAGCGCTTGTCGAACATGATTCAGACGAGACCCGACTGGTGCATCTCGCGGCAGCGCGTGTGGGGAGTGCCCATCGCCGTGTTCCTGTGCGAGGCGTGCGGCAAGCCGCTCAACGACAAGGCCGTCAACCGGAAGGTGGTCGAACTGTTCAAGAGGTCTGGCGCCGACTCCTGGTTCACTCCAGAGTCGGACACGATACTTCCATCGGGGACGAAGTGTCCACACTGCGGCGGCACGAAGTTCGAAAAAGAGACGGACATCTTCGACGTGTGGCTGGAGTCGGGCGCGAGCTATCTGGCCCTGATCGATGAAAAAAAGATCGACGAAGAAAAGAGCGACGACGAGCCCAGCTATCCCTGGCCTTCTGACCTCTATCTCGAAGGCGGAGATCAGTACCGCGGATGGTTTCAGTCTTCCCTGCTCTGTGCGATGGGCACGCACGCGACGCCTCCGTATAAAGGCGTGGTGACGCCGGGATGGACGCTCGACGAAAAAGGCCAGGCCATGTCGAAGTCGCGCGGCAACGACGTGGACCCGGTCGACATCTCGAGCCGGCTGGGCGGCGAAGTCGTACGGCTCTGGGTCGCGTCGGTCGACTTCCGCGAAGACGTCGTCGGGTCGGAAGCGCTCATGCAGCGGGTGGGCGAGAACTACAAGAAGATCCGCAATACGTTCCGCTACATCCTGGGGAATCTGGAAGGCTTCGATCCGCAGACTGACGCCGTTCCCTTCGATCAGATGGAAGCGCTCGATCAGTACATGCTGCGCCAGACATGCGCCTTCGCGGCGGATGTGCGCAGTGCGTATGAGGAATTTGCGTTTCACAAGATCTATCACCGCCTGAATCACTTCTGCATCGTGGATTTGAGCGCGTTCTACTTCGATGTGTTGAAGGACCGGCTGTATATCTTCGCGCCCAAATCGCGCGAGCGGCGCAGCGCGCAGACGGCGATCACGCGGATCGGCGACGCGCTGGCACGCCTGATGGCGCCCATCATGAGCTTTACCTGCGAAGAGGTCTGGCCGTACCTGCCACAGACGGGAACGCGCGTCGATAGTGTGCACCTGGCGCAGTTCCCTTCTACCGCAGAAATTCTCGGAAGCGGAACGGTCGCGCCGACCGACTCGAAATCGGACGAGGACTGGACGGCGCTACGCGCGGTTCGCGACCAGATCTTGAAGGCGCTCGAAGAGGCGCGCAACCACAAGCTGATTGGCACCGGGCTCGAGGCGCAGGTGGCAATCACGGCAGCCGACCCGCTCTATTCCCTGCTGGAGCGGCATACCGGCCAGTTGCGTTATCTGTTCATCGTCTCGGCGGTCACGCTTCTGCAAGGGTCGGGTAACGGCACCGGGGGCGTGCACGTGGAAGTGAAGAAGGCCGATGGGACCAAGTGCGAGCGTTGCTGGAATTACTCGACGCACGTGGGTGAAGACAAGAACTATCCCACGGTCTGCGAGCGCTGCAGCGCTGTGCTGAAAGAACTCGAGTCCCAAGGCTGAAATACGCCTTGTCATCCTGAGCAGCGTTCTTTGCCGCGAAGGACCTATGCAGTCCGCTGGCAGCGCCGATGCTGCCCGGCAGAGTACACAGGTCCTTCACTTCGCTCAGGATGACAAGCGTGAAAATGAAGAGCGCTGAATAAATCCGAATGTCGACCTCTCGTACACGCGCTGTACATTTCCTCCTGGCACTGTTCGTCATCCTGCTCGACCGCTGGACCAAGCGGCTGGTGGCGGCCCACATCGCGATGTACTCCCACAACCAGGACATTCAGGTCATCCCCGGTTTCTTCCGCATCACGCACACGGAAAACACCGGCGCCGCCTTCAGCCTGTTCGCCGACTCGCCATCGCACTGGAAGACGGCGATGCTGATCAGCTTCTCAGTCGTGGCGATGATTGTGGTCTCGGTCCTGCTATGGAAACAGGCCCGCGCGCTGACGCTGACCGGGACGGCGCTGTCGCTGATCCTTGGCGGCGCGGTGGGGAATCTGTGGGATCGGGTCGCCAGCGGCCGGGTCGTGGATTTCCTGCTGTTTTATTACAAGCAGTACCAGTGGCCGGTGTTCAACCTGGCAGACAGCGCGATTGTGGTCGGCGCCAGCCTGCTGGTGCTGGAGATCCTGTTCGGCCCGCGCACAACTGACACGACTTCCTAGAGCCATCCGGCGAGTGGATTTCAAAAGCGAGCCACGACCACGGCCTGAAGCCGCGCCCTTATAGAACCAATCCTTGATTAAAGGAATTTAATCTAAAGAGATTCTGTGACCTGCCGATAGGGCAACAGAGGACTCTCAACAATGATCAGTTCGATCAGCCACGTAGCACCAGCGCAGCCTGCCGCCCAACCCGCGACTGCACAACCCACATCGTCGAAACCGGCAGGGCAGCCCGCGCCTCAGGACACCGTGCAGATCAGCAGTGCGGCGAAGGCTCTGTCGCAGGAATCCATGGAAACGTCCGCACAAACCGCCAAAGAGGCCAGCGCCGGCGACTCGCAAGCCATACGGCTCATGGCCAGGCACGCTGCAGCCAAGCTCACGGGAAAATAGACTTTTCAACAATCGTTCGAACGAACGGTCAACGGAGCGACGGGGTGCGATCACTACCGAAGCTCCAGTTGCCCTGCGCCCACGTGCGCGTGAACGCGGTACTTCCCCGGCCCTTTCTGGTCAAAGGAACGGAAAAGGCCTCCTTTGGAAACATCGAAGGCGGAAGCTTCGATCTGGCCGCTGCTGACCGAGGCGTCCACGCGGGCATACTGCTCGGTTTTTCCCACCTCCAGGTTGAGCTGGCCGAAGGTCAGTTCGACATCCTTGTCGCCGGTCACGTCGCGCACGTCGAGTTGTCCGGCAAACATGCGGACGTAGAGGGCGGAAGTCCTCGGAATTTCGATTCGCGCCTGAAAGTTGTTGTGGGGGCAGCCGGTAAGTTTCAGGTCGGCGCGGTCTCCGGAGATATCGAGGCGCACTCGCAGGTTGTAGCGCTCTGGGTGGTAAGAAACACGGACTGCAGAGTCGTCTGTGCCCACGATTTCGATTCCGCTGTTGCAGAGATCCATGCGAATGCGGCCGCCGGCGGTGAACTTGGCCTCGACCGGACTCTTGCCGACTTCTTCGATGCGGGCGTCCTGGGCGGAAAGGAATGCGGTGCCGAGGGCTAGCAGGGCGAACACGGTTCTCATGGACACACCTCCAGTGTTGGTAGGAGTTACGTATGCCAGACAGAATTAGTTCCCGGAGAAGCAACGATTCAGGGTCAAATTTCTATGGACCAAGCAGCATCGCACATCACTTCACCAGCACCAAAGCACCAGCGCTCTGCAGATTGATCTCTGAACGGTCTGCGATCTTCGGAGCAAGATCTTTACAAGGCACTGAAAGAGATTCATCACAGCGGTACGAACCGGTGAAGATCTTCTCTCCCTTAGCTGCCAGAAACAACGAGCATTGGAAAAGCCTGGAGTCGCTGGGATGGCAGTCCACATACACCCCATTCTCGGCCAGCATAGCCTTCTCAGGAACGGACGCGGGGCGTTGCGCCGGAAACGCTTCGAGGATCCGGTTGTCCTGTAAATGAATATGCGTGCCGTCCGCGTCGCCGTATTTCAGCTCGTCGGCCCTCGCTCCACGTCCCTGCCCTTTCAGACTGAACTTCCCGCTCATGTACACGTCCCCGTTGCCATCGTTATAAACGGTGCAGGAATTTGTCTCGCCGTTCTGGCTGGGAGCACAATCGATGAACGCGCCGCCGTCCGGGCCACCAGACCAAATGGCCGAGGCTGGGACGGTGTCGGGCCTCTTCGGAGCATGAGTGCATCCTATTAGCAACCCATAAGTCACGATCGCGAGCAATGTGGATCGAGGGAAGGTCATGACATGGGTTCCTAGGCAGGTTGGTCCTCGAAGGCGCGGCGAACGGAAAATTATAGATCACGGATGGGGAGCGTAGAGATTCTTCGACTCGCGCTCGTCAGAATGACAACCATTTGGGGATTGCGTGCCTGAGCTCTCGTTGAAGTGAGTTATCCGCGAAATCCGCGTAAATCCGTGGCCAAGAACTTTCCCTACGGCGCGCCGTAAAGCTGCCGGTACACGCTGGCGTTGCGCATGATGGCCTGCACGTATTCCCGGGTTTCGGTGAACGGGATCGACTCGACGAACTCGGCCGAGTCACGATATGTGCCCTGCCCCATCCACTCCACCACACGATCGGAACCGGCGTTATACGCCGCCAGCGCCTGTTCGAACGAGCCGCCGAACTGGTCGACCATGCCGCGGAAGTAGTGCGTGCCCAGTTCGAGATTCACCGTCGGCGTGTAGAGCTGGCTGGGGCTGTAGCGCTTCAGGTCTACCTGACGCGCGACCAGTTTGCCGGTCCGCGGAAGCAGTTGCATCAGCCCAACCGCGTTGGCCCGTGAGACGGCAACCGGATTGAATTCGGACTCCTGCCGAATCAGCGACGCGACCAGATACGGATCGAGCCCGTTCGCAACCGAGAACTTCTTCAGGTCCGACCAGTAGGGGCGCGGGAAAAGAGCGTCCCAGTATTCGCGCGGGAGCGTCGGGATATCCACGGCGAAGTAGCTCGGAACCGAGCGCTTCATCACTTCGATGGCGCGATCGTAGTGGCCGGTGTCGGTGTAGAGTTGCGCGGTTTCGGCCGGGGCCCAGCTCTTGTCCTGGTCGTCGCTGGCAGCCTTATCCAGTTCGCGGACGGCAAGGTCGACCAGGCCTCCATTGCCGAGGAGTTTGGCCTTCTGGAAATGCAAGTCGTCGGGCGGGGCTTCGGCCAGCGTGATCTTCTCGCCGTGGTCGAGCGGAGGAATGCGGTCGAGCAGCGGATACTGCCCCGGAGGATCCGATCCCGCGGGAAGTTTCTTGAGCCTCTGGCGGCCTAACTCGGCGTAGTAGTAATTGCGGTAGCGATCGGACAACTTCTGGTAGAAGGCCCGCGCCATCGCAGGATCGTTGTCTTCTTCGGCAAGGCGCGCCCGCCAGTACAAGGCCGCGTTGGTCTCATTGCCGCCGGGATATGCGGCAATCTGTTCGTCGAACAGCTTCTTCGCCTCATCATTACGGCCCATGCGCAGGGTGAGCCATGCGGCTTTCCAGTGCGCGTACGAAGCCTTGCTTCCCTTGGGAAAGCGCTGCTGCAGTTCGCGGAACGCGTCCAGCGCCTGGTCGTATTCGTGATGCACGAGATGCAGGTTCGCGGCCGACAGCAGTGCGGATTCGAGCCACTGGCTGGTGGGCGCGGTCTGGCGCAGATCGTCGACCGACTGATAAAACGCAGCGTTCTGGTCGGTGGCCCAGGCGACTTCGCCGAGAATGTAGAGCCGTTGCGCAGCCTGCTCCGGGGATGCACCGGGGAGAGTGGTCAATTCGGCCTTCGCTTCGCGGTTGCGTCCGCTGCGATGCAGCGCGTCGGCGAACGCCAGTTCGGCCGCCGGACGCTCTACTGGAGTGGCGTGGATGGCAAGCTCACGATATTCGTCGGAGGCATCACTGTAGCGGCGCGCTTTCATCAGCAGATCGGCGCGGGTCTTGCGCTGCGCTGCCGAGGCCGGCGCCGAATTCGACAGCTTCCTCAGTTCCGCGTAAGCCGCGTCCGCTTCCGGCGAAGTCGGCATGTTGTAGTAGACGTTCGCCAGGGCTTCGGAAGCTTTGGCGGGCTGGCCCATCGCGGCATAGGCTTTTCCTACCGCGAACTCGATGTCGGAGCGCGCGGGCAGGCGGTCTTTTTCCAGCAACTCGGCGGCTTCCGGGGCGCGTCCTTCGTTGAGCAGCGCGGTGGCATAGCTCAAGTGCGCGTCGCGAATGAGCAGCGAATCGGGATAGGTGGTCGAAAAATTTGCCAGCGCGGCCAGCCCCTCGGCCTGATGTCCGGTTTGCAGGTAGCAGGTACCAAGATAGTAAGAAATGTAGTCGCCGAGGTCTCCGGCCATGGGCTTGGCGCGATTGAGGGGATCGATGGCTTTCGCGTAATCGTGATCGATGAAGTGGGCGTATCCCACCACCAGCCACGCCAGTGCGCCGGCATCTTCTTTGGCGTGGGCGCGGGCGTAGGCTTCGACTCCGGCATAGCCTGCGGGAGTGCGGTCCTGGATGAGTTGCTGCGCCATCGGGCGGAGCGTGGTCGACGCGACGAAAGCCTGGCGGATGCGGCGCACGCGCGGCGAAATTGGTCGTTTCTTGTGCGCGGTGGCGTGCGCGGTCGCCGGTTTCCTGGTCGCGGTTCCCGTCCTGGTTGCGGGTTTGTGCGGAGGCTTCTTCGCGCCGGATGAATCGGGCGCAGCCTTCTCTGGGACAGGCTTGGCTGCTGTTGGACTTTGTTTGTCGGGAGAGTCAGAAGCTGCGGGATTGGGCGATTGTTGCGCGGAAAGCGCGCAGACGCCAGCCAGAGCGAGAACCCACCACCACTTGAGACCCAATCGAACCACTTTGTTTTTCTTCGCGCGAAGACGCGAATTTCCAGAACCTGTTCCGATCAAAAATTCCCGGGAGTGACCAAGCAATCCTCAGGGGCTAAAGCCCAACATCTATTTTGATGCTTACGCGGCCCTTAAAGGGCCGCTCTTCCACGGTACCTTCTAGGCCCGTCTTAACTTTTAGGAACCATCGCTGCCCTCAAGGGCCGCTCTTCCACGTACCTTCTACGGCACGACTCGAAGTCGTGCCCTTCCCAAAACTCACTTGCGGAAGTTTGCTCCCATCACCGAAGCGTCGTCTTCGGCGAGGCTGCGGACCACTTCCCTTTGAAAATAGTCGCCACTGGCAGCGACGGTGTTGCCATAGCGTTTCTGGAACGTGGAACGGCTCTTGTCGATGTCTTCCTTCAGGCGATCGTAGAGATCTTTGTTGCGGCGGCCATCGTTGACTTTCGCCTGGTTGTAGAGCTTGATCTCATCGACCAGCAGGCGCGCGAATCGTTGCGCCTTGCGGTGCGTGTCGGCGTCTTCGGCGGACATGCCGGCGAAGGGATCTGCGGCCGGAGCGGCGGCCGCACTGGCCGAGGCGGCGGAAGCAGCGACCTCCACGACTTCGGCGGCTGGTTCCGGCTCGGGCGCCGCTTTCGGCGCGATATGTTTTGGAGTGTGGGCAGCGAATGGATCCGAGAACGAGCTCACGCTCTGCGCCGGCGCGGCGACTGGTGGCCGTTCCATACTGGACATGCCGGGCATGCTGTCGATGGATTCTCTCTGTTGCGCCTGCTTGCGCAGCGAAGTGACTTCCAGCCACGCGCTGGTCGATATCACCAGCACTTCGAGCGAACCCGCATCGAGCAGGTTCTCCGCACCGCCATCGGCATACAGCAGGGCGGCAACTTTGTCTTTCAGAACCAGCGGCAGCACCAGGATCTGCTCGTTCTCCGGGCCGCCGAACTGCTTGACGAAGCGCCGATCCATCTCGGCGATGTTGGCCGGAGTCACCACTCGATTTTGATACGCGTGGGCCGCGGGCCCGCTGCTCATGTCGAGCGGAAAATCTTTGATGGCTTCGTCGTCGCCCAGGCCGCGCGCCTGCCATCCGGTGGCGGCTCCGGCTTTGACGACAAAGAGCGCTACGCGCGAGGCGTAAGCGCTGCCGGCATCGAGCAGCCCGCGCAGAATTTCCTTCTGCGTGGTGCCCGCGTGAACGCTGGAGATCGCATTGACCAGACCACTGGAGGTCGGGGCCGCCGCCCCTGGCGCCCCCTCGGCGCTGAGGGCGGGCAACTCCGCCATCACGCGCTCGACCAGTTCCGCCTGCAACTTGGGAAGCTGGCGATCGAGAACCTGCGCCACCGCACGCTCGACGATTTGCTGGAGATCCTTGCTGTCCGCCATTCTCAGAGAACCATTCTCATTTCGACGCCGCGAGCCTTCCGCTGCCTTGTCCTTTGCGCCCAAAAGGACACTGCCCTAACTGCTGATTATAGGAGCACTTCTACGACCGCGAGGAGGGTACCGAAGTACCCTGTTCGTCCGGGGCAACGGCAACGTCGATTTCCGATTCTATAGCAATCTCGCAGGAAGCAGTGGGCGATCGTGGGTTGCAGGATTGTTCATCTTGACACCGGGGCAGTCTGGCGGCGAGATTTTCCGGGAACTGTTGCGGTTTGAGGCGGTCCAGCACTGCTACTTTGGAATGAGGTATGAACCGGCGATGTTCTCGTCCAAAGTTGCCAGCATGGCGCCATGCGCGCTGGCCAGTTGACTCAAATGGCCATCCGTGACTTGTTTCGGCGCCTTAACCCAGGCAGGGAGATGCGACACATCATGCGCGTCGGAAATAAACGTGAGTGGAGAGCCCCGCGCACGCTTCAGCCGCAGCAATAAGGTACGGGCTTGGGCGACCGTAAACCCGTAAGCGGGAGCCTGAGAGAGCACTCGCACGAACCCGAGCTCGGTAATCGGGCAGCTCGCCATTTGCAGCGGACGCGACGATTGCACCCATCGTGCGACGCGAGCGTGGAATTCGTGATTCAAAAACCCGAGGGCGACCAGGGCATTCACATCGAGCAGATAAATCATGGAAAGTTGGTCAGGATCTCTTCGACATCTTTCGAACTCATTGTGGGAGCGTTTGCGCCCGCACTCAGAACCGGCAGTCCGGTAGTCGGATCCGTGATCAGCTTGGCGGCATGCGGGCGCTTACGCCGCGGCGTCAGCACAATGCGGCCATTTTCTACATTGGCGTCCAACGGATCTCCGGGGCGAATATCCAGGCGACGGCGGATGGGCCCCGGAAGAACGACTTGCCCTTTGGTGGAAACTCGGGTTTGCATGGTAAGACAATCTTACTCGCTCTCCTGCCACCGAACAACCATTTTCGGATCATCGCGAAAGAGAGCGCAAAGCCGCACGGTCGTCCGCAGAGCGTTTTTCAACGATGGCGCTAAGGGACGACAGCTCAAACTGCCAGGTGCGCAGGAGGATGAGTGAGATGGCGATATTTCGCCAACAGGGGTGCAAGTTGAAAACTCATAAGTTTGCCTCGTCGAACCAACGCTTTTGGGTCGACGTATAATCCGCCGGGGGATACTCGCGTGCCAACCCTTCTCCAAGACATCCGCTACGCTCTCCGGCAGCTGCGCCACGCTCCTACATTTACGATGACTGCATTACTTACCCTGGCCATCGGTATCGGTGCGACCACTGCGATC
>DASQGJ010000033.1:0-20858 GCA_035632675.1 Candidatus Dormiibacterota bacterium | reverse complement strand
TGCCCATGCGAGGGCCTTTTTTCTCCGGCCAATTCGCGCCCACGCAACCGCCCCCATGTAGAGTGCGCGCGCATCCCCCGGATTCACCGCCAGTTGCTGTTTGGCAGCCTCAATTGAGCGACCGTACGCGGCAGCAGCCTTGGCTTTGTTTCCAATTCCTGTATACGCTGCTCCCAGGAAAATGGGCGATTGATAATCCTCCGGCCGCACGCGCGCTGCCGCCTGGAAGGGTTCGATTGCCTGCTTGTATTTTCCTTGTGCCAGAAAGGCGCGTCCGTAAAAGTAGTAGGCCTCAAACAGGTTGGGATTGAGGCGAATCGCGGCTCGAAATTGCTTCTCGGCGTGAGAATAGTTCCGTAGCGTTGAAAGTGCTACCTCCACTGCCTTGCGACTGGCCGAATCTGCCGCTTCCAAATTCTCCCTGGTCGCTTCCCAATAAAGCTCGGTTCACTCGACACTGAATATTTAGATGGGGTAATAGCCGCCGGCTCAGGCCTATGGTTCATCGATTCTGCAGGCCGTACCAGCCACATCGGGCCATCCGCCATTCAGTTGATATCCGCGCCAACGCTCACGTCGATCAAGGTAGGCGAGGGAGGAGGTGTCTGGGGTCTCAGCTCTGGTAAGCCGGACGCCTTCTCTACCCCGTAGGGGCTTGTTACAGCCACGACGCCTTCCTAGCGTTGGTGCGCACCTTGTTCCGCACCTCACTGCACCTCGAGCGTGGTGCTCGTGGAGCGCACGAGCGAGCCTGTCGCTGCCCCTGACGTCCCGGTCACGGTGATGGTATACGCGCCAGCGGGTGTGCCCCGGCTGCCGCTACTGCCGCCGCCTCCGCCGCAAGCCACCTGGGACACAACGCCCAGAGCTAGCACGCAGCCGAGCCACATCGCCTTGATCCTTCTCGCCCTGACCTTTCGCTGCTTCGAGCCGCGGCCCGCGATGGTCACCAGTCCCAGCAGCGGCAGCCACAAGGCATAAGAGAATCCCGCGTCTGAGCGGGAAGTCACGCGAGCGCTCGCGCCCGAGGTGGTGACGTTGACGGTGGCCGGAGTGCTGGACGTCGCATTGACCGAGCATTGTGGCGCTTGCGCCGAGGCCGGCGACACGGAACACGTGAAGCTTACGGTGTCGTTGAATCCGCTGACCGTAATGATGTCCAACGGGGAAGATGCCGACCCGCCCGCAGGCACGGTTGCCGGGCTCAGCGTGAACGCGCCCACGGCGAAATCCGGCGGTGTGGTCAGCCTGAATACCGTGCCATCACCAGTGGTACCGTAAAGAGTCGTGCCGTACAGGTTGCCGTTGGCATCTTGCACCAGGTCGCCCGTCGCATAGTTGTCGTAGCCGGTGAAGGTATACAGCAGGGACTCCTTGCCCGTGGAATCCACTTTGAAGACCGAGCCACTGGCCAGGCCATAGAAATTTCCTGCGGCGTCCCGCACGACACCCGCGGTAGGGAACCCCGTGTCTCCGGGTAATCCCGCGAAGGAGTGCAGCACGGTTTCTTTGCCAGAAGTGGTCAGCTGGTAGATGGTGCCGCAAGTGATCCCCGGACGCTGTGAGGGATCGCACGGAGGAGCGGAGCCTCCGGCGTCGGTGGTCCCGTAGAGATTGCCCGCGGGGTCCAGAATCAGGCTGGACTCGGGAATGTTGCCATCCGGCCCACCGTCTCCGCCCTTGAACATGTACGGCGTGCTGAACTGGCCGGTCGCATCCACCTTGAAGGCTGTTCCGCAGCCTCCATATTGAACGGTTGGACAGTTCTGCAGGCCGCCGTATTGAGTGGTTCCGTAAAGGTTACCGTCTTTGTCCAGCACGAGGCCTCCGACCGGAAGCGCGCCGTCCCCTTTGGTGAAAAAGTGAACGACGCCTTCAGTACCGCTCGCGTCCACTTTGAAAACTGTACCGCAGCCAAAGTGGACCAACCTTCCGTTAGGTGGTATTTGCAATGGGCATTGCCCCCTCGGTTCTTTGACGAGATATATGTATGTGGTGCCCCAAAGAGTACCGGAGCTGTCCAAAGCCATCGGACCGACGGGATTGGCTCCATCGAAGCCAGCCGGGTTCGAGCTAAAGCGGTGCAGAACGGTCTCCGTTCCATTCGGATCCAACTTGAACACGGTTCCGCAACCAACCCAGGACGGCTGATCGGTCCCACAGCCAAACGAGGTACCGCCGTAGACTGTTGTCCCGTACAGATTCCCCAAACTGTCACGGATAAGCCCGCTGGCAGGCAGGTTTCCGTCCGGCTGGCCAGAGAAGCTGTAAAGGATCGATAGGTTGCCACTCGTGTCCACTTTGAAGACGGATCCGTAGCCGATGTGCCCGCCGATGGTGGTTGTGCCATAAAGGTTGCCCTTGGGGTCGAGCAGCAGCCTCCCAAGAGGGCGCCCTCCATCGGGCAAGTTGGTGAAGTGGTGCAGCACGGTGAGAATTTGCATCTGCGCCGGCAGAGTGGAGGCCAGCGCCAGCACGATGATCAGCATGATGCTGGCGCTTGATGTGAGTTTTGTGAATTTCATCGTCTCCTCCTGGTTCTCAAACACCGGCACCTTATCTGCTCGTTGCTTGCCGACCGGGGACGCGATACCGATTCCACCGTGAGTGGGGCGAACGCTGCGCTTGGCCAGGCGGGTGGGAAGCAGAGCTTTGCGCCGCCGTGGTCGCGTCCACGAGAGTGTAGTCGCAACCATCCACCTCTGCGTGATTTTCGTCGCAGGGGATCAGCAGGACGGCATGGTTGTTGCCATTGGCGTCCACGCCGTTGCCGGCGATCTCTCCACGGTTGTTGATCTGCAGCGCCTCGAGCAGCTGAAGGCTGGAGTTGGGAGGCACCAGAGTATTGAGGTCCACCATGGGCCCGCCATCCTCCCACAGGAACGGGAGTACGGTGACGCAACCGTTCGGCCCCGAAATGCCGACCACCTGCCCGGACGGGTTAATCGACAGTCCAAGAGCGCAATCCCCGCTATGAAGATTGCCGAGATAGGTCGCTTGCCATTTCCCTCCCGCTCTTCGCCAGAGTATTGCGTTGGTTTGGCCATCCGGAGCGTCCCCGTAGCCGGCAATCGCGCCGGCACCGTTGATCGCGAACGCCGCTCCGTAGAGGTTCGCAGCCGTGGGCAATTGTTTCATCCCGCTCGCACGATCCCAAATAAACGCAACGTTCGTCGGGTCCCCGGCCTGGCTGGACTGGCCGACGACTTGACCCCGGTTGTTGAGGTCGTAAGCGACCGTGCATGTGCCTCCGAGAGTGCCGATGTCCTGCATCCCATTGTTCTTGTCCCAGATGAAGGAGCCGGTGGTAAAGACGAAACCGATTTGGACGCCCGAACAAAAAGCGCTGGGATTGGAATCGACGTAGGACACGCCGAGGACCTGTCCGCGCTCGTTGATCAAGAGCGCAACCGCGTCGGTACCGGTGCCCAGAGTGCCCAGGTCCTGCATCACTCCTTTGTTCCAGTAAATTGCCCTCGACTGATACCCGTAACCATTGAATGAGTAGGGATCTGGAATTGTGTTGTAGCCTTGCCCGGCGACTTCGCCGCGGTTGTTGACGGCGTTGGCCCACAAGTCATCCGCACCTCCCGGCAAGGTTCCCAGGTCGATCATTTGCCCGTGATCCCATAACACCCCGTGAATTTGCGGCAATGCCGGGTTCAGTGGATCCTGCTGACCGTTGTCGGAGATTCCCGCCATCAGCCCGTTGTCGCTGATCCAATTGACCTGGCTGCCAATGCCGCCGGGCAGTACACCAAGGTTGATCGTTACACCATCCCGCCATTGGAATCCGGCGGTGGCGAAGCAGTCGGCTGGTGACCAGGAACAGGTCGGATCCACGGCAGCCGTGTCGGCTGACGCGGCGAACGTCCCTTGATTGTTGAGGAACCCGGCCCGAGCCCACTCTGGACTGAACGTCCAACTCTGCGGCCCGCCGAACGTTCCCGGGTCCACGATCTGGTAGTGATGGTACTGGTGGGGCCGAACCTGCTTAGTGGTGTCCTGCGCCGCCAGCGAGGGCAACATTGCTACACCGAACAACATCATCGTCACAATGGAGAACAGTTTTTCGGATTTCATGCGCACTTCTCCTTTTAGGTTGGTAGTCGCGCCGGCTGCAGCCAGGGGGAACCGCATGGGAAGTGCCGCCCGCGTTTCGTGGCGCCACTCTGACCCGGTCGGGTTCAAGCGTCAATGGCATGCGCATTGCCTCCGTGTGACATTTTTGTTCCCAGCGCAAATGGTTCTTGCTGAACTACTTAGGCAGACTCCGGGGGCTGCGTGAAATTGAATTCGTGCTACACTTCCCGAGCCGTTTTTCTCTCCCGCGCAGGCTCGCCCGATGGCGAATCCAGCCGACTCCGCTCAAATCGTCCGCTTTGGCGAGTTCGAACTCGACCTGCGCACCGGCGAGCTTCGCACCAATGGTGACCGCCTCATCCTTCAGGAAAAACCTTTCCAACTCTTGACCGCCCTGTTGGAGCGGCCAGGCGAGATGGTCAGCCGTGACGAGCTGATCAAGCGACTTTGGCCCGCTGGCACTTTCATCGATTTCGATCTGGGCCTGAACAAAGCCGTGAACCGCCTTCGCGAGGCATTAAGCGATTCCGCCGAGCAGCCGCATTTCATCGAGACTTTTCCCAAGCGCGGATACCGCTTCGTGGCAACCGTCACTCGCAATGGCGCGAGCGCGGCGGAGCCGCCGGTGGTCGACAACCCTGCGACTCACGGCTCCGTTGCAGCCCAGCCTGCGGCCATCCCGCTTTCCCCACGTCGTTTTCTGTTGCCTCTCGGACTTGCTCTTGGCCTGGCGTGCATGCTGGCTGCGGGCCTGTGGATCCGCCATCGCTATGCGCGCTCAGCAGAGCCGGTGTTTCAACGACTCAGCTTCGGCCGAGGCACGATTCTATCGGCGCGCTTCACCGCTGACGGACAGAGCGTCGTCTACGGCGCTGCCTGGAGCGGGAAACCGTTCCAACTTTTCTGGACAAAGACCGGCAGTAGCGAATCCCGCTCCCTCGGCGTGGACGCCGATATTCTCGCCATCTCCCCTGCAGGAGAATTGGCGGTCCTGGTGAATCCAAGTTTTCGCGAGATGAGCCGTCGAGGCACGCTGGCGCTCATGTCTCTCACCAGCAGCGCACCCCGCAAGGTGCTTGACAACGTTCAGGACGCCGACTGGTCGCCGGATGGTTCGAAGCTCGCCGTTACCCACTTCGTCGACGACGCGTGCGCCCTGGAGTTCCCGCTGGGGAATGTCTTGTATCACACGACTGGCGACGCGTGGCTCAGTCACCCCCGCGTCTCTCCCCGTGGAGACCAGATTGCTTTCCTGGAGCATCCCCTGGGTGGAGGAGATGATGATGCCGGCTGGCTGGCGGTGACCGACTTGGCTGGACACAAGAAGACTCTGTCGCGGCAGTTCGGAAGTATTTCAGGACTGGCTTGGAGCCCTGATGGCGAGGCCATCTGGTTTTCTGGCAGTGAAGTAGGATCTTATCCGCGCGCTCTGTTCAAAGTCACGACCAACGGGCAGCAACTCCTGGTCCGACAAGAGTCCAGCAACACGGTTCTGCATGACGTCTCTCGCGATGGCCACCTGCTACTGACCCGCGACACCATTCGCGGTGAGGTGTTCGGGCGTATCTTTCCAGAAACTACGGAGCGTGAACTCGGATGGGGCGACAATTCCTTTGCTTCCGATCTCACCCCCGACGGCACCATGATCGCGCTCTCCGTGCAAGGAGAGGCGTCAGGTCAAGGTTACGACGTGTATCTTCGCAAGACAGACGGTTCTCCCGCAGTTCGCCTGGGCGACGGAATTCCGATCCAGTTTTCGCCGGATGGCAAGTGGATACTAACGTCCTATCCCTCGGGCCTGAAGCCGGCATCCACACCGCAGTTGGTGCTGTTGCCCACTGGCGCAGGGCAGCCTGTCACCTTGACTCACGATTCCATCAACCACGGTTTTGCGACACTCCTTCCGGATGGGAAACGATTCCTGTTTGATGGCGTCGAGCCTGAACATGCGTCACGAACTTGGGTCCAGGATGGTAGCGACGGAAAACCCCAGCCCATCACGCCGGAAGGTGTAGTTGGAAATCACGTTTCGCCGGATGGCAAACTCATCGCGGCGGTTAGTCTGGAACATAAGTTTGTGCTTTACCCGGTGGACGGCGGCCAACCGACGGCACTTTCCGGAATTGAACGCGGAGAGGTCCCAATCGGGTGGAGTGCTGACTGCAAGCATCTGTTTGTCGCGACCGTTGAGGCGGTTCCTGTCAGGATCTCTCGCACCGAAGTCAGCACGGGGCGCCGCCAGTTCGTAAGTAAAGTAGCGCCCAACGATCTCGCCGGACTATGGGGCTTCGTGACCGTTCACATCACACCCGACGGTAAGTCCTACGTCTATTCCGACTACCGCATTCTCTCTGATCTCTATCTCGAAACTGGATTGAAATAGAACCATACGGCGCAACAAGAGTTCCCGACAGGAAACCTCAATCGCAAACCATATCCGCGCCGGGTGCCTCAAGGCTGGGGCGAACGCGTGTCGGTAGTGTCCCAATTTAGATTTTCTTCGCGACCTTAGCGGAGGTTCTTTGCGTGCTTTGCGGATAGAGTCTTTTAGATTTGTTTGGAAATCAAAAGCTATTAGCCGCAAAGCACACTGAGAACCGCCGCGAAGTCGCAAAGAATAACAAACCAGGACACTACGCGCGTGGCTGCGTCCCGGAGGAACGCCTGACCACACAACTCCAGTATCTTTCCTGACTCCAAAAGAAAAAGCCGGGGAGCTTAGCTCCCCGGCCACGTGAATTCCCACAATCTAGAACGCCCACCGCAGCGAAAACTGAATCGACCGCGGGTTCCCGGTTGTCTGCACAATCTTCCCGAACGGGCTGTTTGACAACCCCGCGGTCTCGACGTCAGTCACGGTCGGATCGGCGAAATTCGTATGGTTCCAGGTGTTGAAGAAGTCCGCCGCGAAGCGCACCTCCTGCCGCGCCGGGCGCGACATTGGGCAACGGGAACAGATATCCATTCGCCGGTGCCCCAAAATTGATTGCTCTGAAACGCCAGCAGGTTCACCGCCACCGGATCGCCCGCCCCGAGTCGCGAACCGACGAGTTACGACGGCTGGCGGTGCCTCCTGCTTCCGCCGCAGTCACGAATGCGGCGGCCGTTATTGCGCCCCTTGCGCGCAACCCCGTACGAGGCGCCCGGAACTACATTACTTCGGAACTGCAAGCCATCCCGGCTCTCGAACATGTTCGTCGTGCAAACGCCGCATCCGCGCCGCCAGAATCGCCGCGCGTCCCAGATATCCGACCACCTTGTGTTCGTCGGCGCGCTCCACAACCGGCAAACGGCCCAGGTCGAAGCGCAGCAATTTTGCCGCCGCCTCCGAAACTAGCTCGTCGGGATACGTCACTACCAGTTTCGTGCTGCCTGCCTCCTGCACGGTCATCCCGCCGGACGAATCGCGGTCGAGAGCACGCAGAATGTCGCCCCGCGTGACGATCCCTTTCAGCTTGCCCGCCTGGTCGAGAATCAGCAGCGCCTGATGTCGAACCACTGCAGGATCGTGCCGCGCAATCCGTTCCGCCAATTCTCCTACCTTCGTGCCGGCAAGGATCACCGGTACGTCATTCTCCATCGTCTCGGCCACCGTTGCCTGCGTCAGAACGTCGGCCTCGTAGTCCTGATGCACGCGCAGTCCCCGCCGCGCCAGCTTCTCCGTCATGATCGAACTGCCCGGCATGAACAGCATCGCGATCCCGTCTGCGATCACCGCCACCAGCATCAGCGGCAAGACCGCGTTGTAATCGCGCGTGATCTCGAACGCAAAAATAATGAAGGAGAATGCCGCCCGCGACGCCGCCCCGAATACCGCGCCCATCGCGACCAGCGCAAACGCTCCCGGGGAAAGGTGCGCGCTGGGAAAGAAGTAGTTTCCGATCATCGCGAACAGCCCACCCATGGCCGCGCTCCACATGAACGTCGGCGCCAGTAGACCCCCCGATGTACCGGATCCCAGCGAAATCACCAGCGCCGCGAATTTCGCGACCATCACGATCAGAAGGATCTTCCACGCCAGTTGTCCGTTGAGAATCGCGCCGATCGTGTCGTATCCCACGCCAAACACGCGCGGCACGAAGAATCCAATGATGCCCAACGCCAGCGCGCCAATCGCCGGATACCAGAGTTCATCCACGGGAATCTTCTCGAACAGGTCTTCCACCCAGTAGAGAACCTTGCTCAGCCCAACCGCGGCTAGCCCACACAGAGGCCCAAGCACGAGATAGAACGGCAGAGCCTTTGGGATGGCGAAGTCCATCGGCCCTACCTGAAACATCGGCCCCGGCCCGAGAAGTTGCATGTGCACCGCCGTAGCCAGCGTGCTCGCAATCACCAGCGGAATGAAAGAGCGCGACTTGAACTCAAACAGCAGCAACTCAATGGCGAGAATCACACCCGCGATCGGTGTATTGAATGTCGCCGACATTCCCGCGGCCGCGCCACAAGCCAGCAACACCTTCCGCTCCACCGCAGTAGTGTGCAGCACCTGGCCCACCAGCGATCCGATCGCTCCGCCCGTCTGGATGATCGGACCTTCTGCGCCAAATGGACCGCCCGTCCCGATCGCAATCGCCGCCGAGATCGGCTTCAGAAGTGCGACCTTGGGTTCGATCCGGCTGCGGTTGACCAACACCGCTTCCATCGCCTCCGGAATCCCGTGTCCCTTGATCTTGGACGATCCGTACTTCGCCATTACCCCGACAATCAGACCGCCGAACACCGGAATCAGGATCACCCAGGCTCCGAGATGATGCGCTCCCACGCTGCGAAAAGTCGCCGTCCATTCGTGAAAGAAAAACAGATTCGTGAACAGCCCGATCAGCTTGTAGAGAACGTACGCCACCAGCCCGGCGACGAGCCCAATCCCCCCCGCCAGAAACGACATCAGCACAATCCGAAATTGCGCCGGCGGCTGTGGCGATAATGACGCCGTCGCCGCCGCGATCCCCGCCCCAGGATTTGTCGTTGGACTACTGCCATTACTCATCGTCACTCAATCTCTCCTTAAGAGGCCGTGCCTGAAGAACTTCGAAGTAGAGCCCAACCGAACCGTTTCGCAAAGCCCTGCCCAACCGTCCCGCCATCGGTACAACCGTCCCGCCGTCAGAACGTCCCGCTCAAACGAAGTTTTGGCCGAACAAATTGCGGCCCGAACAACTGTCCCGCCCAATCAACCTGCCGCGTGCCCAACCGTCTCGCCCGTACACGACGCCGTTTGCGGGCAGCCTGCAACCACGCCGCCTGCACACCAACCCGCCTGCCCAACCGTGCGGCCTGCGCTACCGTGGAAGAGCGGCCCTTCAAGGGCCGCGTCCAGCGTCCTAGATATGTTGGGGCTTTAGCCCCCGTGGTCGCCCTGCTTCCACTGCATCACTCGACGCAACGCCCCCACCAACTGCGGCGCTGCCTCCTGCAACTCCGCATGATGGTGCATCGCCAGCTCCGCCAACACCCGCTCCCCTTTGGGAGTCAGCGCCAGCAACACCTCGCGCCGGTCGTCCTCCGCCCGCTCCCGCCGCATGTAACCGCCAGACTCCAGCCGGTTGATCAACTCGACCGCGCTGTGATGCTGGATGTGCATCCGGTTGGCCACATCCCGAATCCGCGGCCGCAATTCCTCTGGCATCCCCTTGATCGCCAGCATCAGCTGGTACTGTCCGCGCTCCAGCCCCGCCGCCTGCACCGCCTGCTCGCTGAAGTGCAAATACTTTCGAATCTGGAATCGGAACTCGGCCAGAGCCCGATAGTCCGCCAGGGTGAGCTTCTTCATGTACCAGATTGTATCGTGCAGCGATAGTTCTTTACACAGTATATCGTGATACGATATAACACGAAAGCAGTGTCACCTACGGTCCGCGACTGCCGAGGGGATAGTCGCGGGTAGCCCCGCTTCTCGCCCTGGGCGTCAGCACGGGAAGCGGGGCTCTAACTTTGGCTTTCGATTTCCCGCTGTGCCCCGTGTGGTGAATGCCTTTCCTCGCTAGCCGATTCCGCGCCCGCCCATTTAGAATCCTTAGTCCACATCGGACAGGAGCCCAACCGTGATCCCCCGCTACACTCGCCCGGAGATGGCCCGCATCTGGAGCGATGAAAACCGCTTCCGCACCTGGCTCGCCGTCGAAGTCGCCGCCACTGAAACTCTCGCCGAAGCAGGCCTCGTCCCCAAAGACGCCGCCAAAGCCATCAAGGAGCGCGCCGACTTCCGCGTCGAGCGCATCCACGAGATCGAGGCCGAGGTGCGCCACGACGTCATCGCCTTCACCACCGCCGTCGCTGAGATCGTCGGCCCGCACGCGCGCTGGTTTCACTACGGGCTCACCTCCAACGACGTCGTCGACACCGCACAGGCGTTGCTCATTCACCAGGCGTCGCAGGTCATCGCGCAAGACCTGCAGCGCCTCGCCGAAGTCCTCGAGCGCCGCGCGTGGGAGTTCAAAAACACTCCCATGATCGGACGCACGCACGGCATCCACGCGGAGCCCATCACCTTCGGATTCAAAATTGCGAACTGGTATTCGGAAACGCAGCGCAACATCGCACGCTTCCTGGCCGCAGCCGAAGACATGCGCGTGGGAAAGTTCTCGGGAGCAGTCGGAGTCTTCGCGCACCTCACGCCTGAACTGGAAGAGAAGATCTGCGCGCGCCTGGGATTGAAAGCCGCAGCCGTGTCGTCGCAGGTGATCCAGCGCGACCGCCACGCGCACTATCTTTCGACGCTCGCGGTCATTGCCTCGACGCTGGACAAGATTGCAACAGAAATCCGCCACCTGCAGCGCACCGAGGTGCGCGAGGCAGAAGAGTTCTTCAGCGAAAAGCAAAAGGGATCGTCCGCCATGCCGCACAAGCGCAATCCCGTGACGCTGGAGCAGATCAGCGGCCTGGCCCGCGTCGTCCGCAGCAATGCGCAGGCAGGCCTTGAAAACGTGGCGCTGTGGCACGAGCGCGACATCTCGCACTCGTCCGTCGAGCGCGTCATCCTGCCCGACTCGACCACGCTGGCCGACTACCTGCTTACCAAGACCACAAACGTGATCGACACCATGTTCGTCTATCCCGAACGCATGCGGGCCAACCTCGAGAGCACGCACGGCCTCATCTTCAGCGGACAGCTTTTGCTCGACCTGGTCGAACACGGCATGAGCCGGGAGGACGCGTACCGCCTGGTGCAGTCGCACGCCATGCGCGCCTGGAAAGAGGGCCTGAACTTTCACGACGAGATTCTTGCCGACAAAGAGATCACCGGCAAGGTTCCACGTCAGCAGATCGAATACGCCTTCGACCTGCCACGCCAACTGAAGAACGTCGACAAGATTTTCGCCCGCGTGTTCGGTGAGAAGAAGTCGTCGACGAAAGGGAGTTCAAGGCGGCGAGAGAGTCGTGCGAAGAAAAAGAAGAAGTGAGCGTTGATTGGATAAAACATTTCTGAGATGGAATGTTTAGGAATGTTCCTGAAGGAACACTTGTCGTACAGTTCTGTACGTACGTCTGGCATGACCATAACCGTTGAAGTTGCGGTTGCAGGTTAGGATGGGGCATCGAGTTCAGTTCTAACCCATGGAGCGCTGTTTGGCGGTTAGTTTGGGCGCTGGCTGTGGCAAGTCGTCTCTGATCGTCCAAAACGGTACACGGGGCCTAAAGGCCGGTCCCTCCTCCCCGCTCACGACGCGGCCCTGGAAGGGCCGCTCTTCCACGGGATTATCAGCGGCATTGCTCGCGGCGAGAGATTGCTGATGTGGGCTGGTGGAAGACGGCTTCTCAGGGACGGTAAGGCGTATGTGCTCGCCGAGCCACACTGCCTCGGGGACATCCTGGAACCCGACCTAACGTGGAACATTGGCACTCTGAGACGAACCTCTCCAGAGCCGTTGAACATTGGCCCGAGACGAACCCATCCAGCACCGTGAAGAGCGGCCATCCCCGACGGACCCATCCAGTAACGTGGAAGAGCGGCCCTTCTAGGGCCGCGACAGGGCCTCCTCATAAGAAACGGGCTTTAGCCCCTGTGGTGCCGGGTCGAGCCGCATGCCTCCTGCCGCGGACGAATACGGATAATCCTCTGGCCGCTCCGCCAACCGTGCCCGCACGGGATTCATCCGGACATATTCGCGATGATGCTCGTAATCCTGCCAATCTCTGATGCGATGATTCGTGAAACTCGGCTGCCAGATGGAGCCGCGCTGCTTCAGGCGATACGAGAATCCTCCTTTGATGAATTGCATGGCCCGCTCGATAGAAATGTTCTCTGTGGGCGTCAGCAGTGCGTGGAAGTGATCGGGCATGATGACGAATTCGTGGAGCAGGAATTTGCCTGCGTCGCGATAGTGCGCGAGGGTTTCGATCAGGAGATGCGCGGTTGTCTCGCGTCGAAAGATGGGAAGGCGTTGGACCGTGACGGTGGTGACGAAGAAGACGCGGTCGGATTCCATTTCACGATCGTCGAGGAAGGGAAGAGTGTTGTCCATGGGAGATGTCACAAATGTTGGGCGTCGATTCCGAATCGGGAAAGGTGGAGAGCGGCGATTGGTGTCTTGTGTGCGAGCTTGATTGAGAGGGCCGTGGTCGCGTTCCAGGAGAACGGTACACGGGGCCTAAAGGCCGGTTCTTTTCTCCGCTTGCAACGCGGCCCTTGAAGGGCCGCTCTTCCACGGGATTATCGAGGGCAGTGCTGATCGCGAAGAGGTCTTTCCGGGATCGACGTGTGGAAAATCGAGGGGTGAGAGATCGACGCTTCGGCGTCGCGATAATGTGCATTGGGAGAGAGATGTCCTAGCCTAGAAAGCAGCCCAGAAGTGCCGTGGAAGAGCGGGCCTTCAAGGCCCGCGTTAGGGCGTGCGCAGAACAACGGGCTTCAGCCCCTGTGGCGTCTATTTCGGGATGGTCATTGGGGGATGGGAGAGTACGTGAGATGTGTCAGAGCTTGTTGCGGGGAATGCCAAAACGGAACACCGGGTCTGAAGGCCGGGTCCGAGTAGACGATCACAACGCGGCCCTTGAAGGGCCGCTCTTCCACGGGATTATCGGCGGCGGTGCTCGTCGCGAAGAGATTGCCGGTGTGGGCTGGTGGAAGGGCGGCGCTTCAGCGGCGTGACAAGGCGTATTGGGTGAAATGCCCTAGCGAGGAAAAGCGGCCGAGAAGTACCGTGGAAGAGCGGGCCTTCAAGGCCCGCGTTAGGCGTGCTCAGGAAACCGGGCTTTAGCCCCTGTGGGCGTCCATTTTCGCGATGGTCGTTGGGGGATGGGAGAGTGCGTGAGATGTGTCAGAGCTTGTTGCGGGGAATGCCAAAACGGTACACGGGGCCTGAAGGCCGGGTTCTGAGTAGAGGCTCGCAACGCGGCCCTGGAAGGGCCGCTCTTCCACGGGATTATCGACGGCGTCGCTCGTCGCGAAGAGATCGCCGGTGCGGGCGGGTGGAAGAGCGCCGCTTCAGCGCGGCAGTAGGGTCACGCCCGTTGTCAATTCACTACCACTGCTACGGCTTGTTGACCTCAACGGCTGAAGCCGGTGAGGCCTGGTGTCCCTTTTACGGCACGGTTTTAAGCCGTGCCCTTCTCAAAACTCCACGAAATCGAATCGGTCGCACGCTCGCTTCGCTCGCGGGGCGGACGAAATGCGTCCGCCGCTACGTGAGCTTTTTAGCTGCAGCCGCTGGTGCTGCCGCAGGACATGCATCTGTAGCAGCTGCCGTTGCGGGTCATGATGCTGCCGCAGAAGCTGCAGCTGGGGGCGTCTCCCAGGTCGACGATGCTCGAGAGGGCGTCGGCGGCGTGGACGGAGGAACCGGACCTCGGACCTCGGACCTCAGACTTCGGCGCGGAAGCCTCCGATGTTCCATTTGCATCCCCGGACCCTTCGGGCTGAGAGCTGACGCCTGCGGGCCGCAGCCTCAGGTTGTCGAACAGCATCTGCTGCTGGCCGGTCAGGAAGCGCAACTGGAGCCAGCGGAAGATGTAGTCCATGATGCTCTTGGCGTAGCCGAGGTCGGGATTGCCGGACCATCCGCTGGGCTCGAATCTCGTGTGAGCGAACTTCTCGCAGAACAGTTTCAGTGGGACGCCGTGCTGCAGGGCGATCGAGACAGCTAAGGCGAAGCTGTCCATCAGGCCGCTGACTGTGCTGCCTTCTTTGGCCATGGTGATGAAGAGTTCGCCGGGCTCTCCGTTGGGATAGAGGCCGACGGTGATGTAGCCCTCGTGGTCTCCGATTTTGAATTTGTGGGTGATCGAGGCGCGCTCTTCCTGCAGCTTGTGGCGGATGGCGCGGGGAGGAGCATTCATGTCCTCTTCTTCGACCTGCGCCGCGGCGGCGATTCGTGCGTCGTCTTTGGTGGAGTTCGCGGTCTTCGTCCCCGCGGCTGACAGCGGTTGCGATTTCTTGCACCCGTCGCGGTAGACGGCAACGGCTTTCAGGCCCAGCTTCCAGGCTTGCAGGTAGGCGTCGCTGATGTCTTCGATGGTGGCATTCTCAGGAAGATTGACGGTCTTCGAGATGGCTCCGGAGATGAAGGGCTGAGCGGCGGCCATCATGCGGAGATGTCCGGTGTAGTGGATGGAGCGCGTGCCCTTGGCCGGCTTGAACGAGCAATCGAAGACGGCGAGGTGATCGTCTTTAATATGCGGCGCGCCTTCGATGGTGCCGGTGGCGTCGATGTAGCTGACGATGGCGTCGGTCTGCTCGTGGGTGTATCCGAGCTTGAAGAGCGCGGTGGGGACGGTGTTGTTGACGATCTTGATCATGCCGCCGCCGACCAGCTTCTTGTATTTCACGAGCGCGAGGTCGGGCTCGATGCCCGTGGTGTCGCAGTCCATCATGAAGCCGATGGTTCCCGTGGGGGCGAGGACGGTGACTTGGGAATTTCTGTAGCCGTGTTTTTCGCCGTGCTGCAGGGCTTCGTCCCAGCATTGTTTGCTGGCTTCGTAGATGGCTGTCGGGACGTTGGCTTTATTGATTCCATTTACTGACGCTCTGTGCATGCGGATTACGTCGAGGAATGGTTCGCGGTTGATGTACCAGCCGGGGCAGGCTCCGCCGGGCATGGTTGGAGCCGTGGTCGGGGCGCTCCCCTTCGCTTCGCTCAGGGATCGCGAGACGGACGAGGCGTCCGTCGCCACACGAGCTATGCCCGCTCCTAGATTCGTTTCTGACAAATTCTTTCTTGTCGCTTCTGTCGCGGGGACTAGAGGCTCGCATTGTTCGGCTATGCGTGACGACTGGAGATACGCTTCGCCGCACATGATGGCGGTTACGCAGGCGGCGTAGTCGCGGCCTCCGTCGCTGTCATAGGGATGGCCGGCGGCCATCAGGAGCGCGCCCAGATTCGCATAGCCCAAGCCTAGCGGGCGGTAGTCGTGGGAGTTGGCCATGATGGCTTGCGTGGGATATCCGGCGTTGTCGACCAGGATTTCCTGCGCGGTGATCAGGACGTCGACGGCGTGGCGATAGGCTTCCACGTCGAAGGTGCCGTTGGGGGCGAACTTCAGCAGATTTAAGCTCGCCAGGTTGCAGGCGGAATCATCGAGGAACATGTATTCGCTGCACGGATTGCTGGCGTTGATGCGGGCCGTGTTCTTCGAAGTGTGCCAGCGGTTGACCGTGGTGTCGTACTGCATGCCGGGATCGCCGCAGTGCCAGGTGGCCTCGGAAATCTTGTGGAGCAGTTCTTTGGCCTTGTAGGTCTTGACGACGGTGCCGCCCTGGACGGCGCGGGTGGAGAAGTCGGTGTCGCGGACGACGGCGTACATGAAGTCATCGGTAACGCGGACGGAGTTGTTGGCGTTCTGGAAAAAGATGGAGCTGTAGGCGTCGGAGTCGGGATGGGATCCGTCGTATCCCAGGGAAACCAGGGCGTGGGCCTTGGCTTCCTCTTTCTGTTTGCACTCGATGAATTCGACGATATCGGGATGGTCGACGTTGAGGATGACCATCTTGGCGGCGCGGCGTGTTTTGCCGCCGGATTTGATGACGCCGGCAAAGGCGTCGAATCCTTTCATGAAGCTGAGCGGGCCGCTGGCGGTGCCGCCGCCGGAAAGAGTCTCGGTAGATCCGCGCAGAGGAGACAGGTTTGTGCCGGTGCCGCTGCCCCACTTGAAGAGCATGCCTTCGGTCTTGGCCAGGGTGAGAATCGAGTCGAGAGAGTCTTTTACCGCGTTGATGAAGCAGGCGGAGCACTGGGGCTTGGAGTATCCAGTGACGCCGAATTCGACTTGCTGGGTCTGCGGGTTCCAGTGCCAGCTGCGGCCGTCGGAGTTGGGCTCGATGCGGTCGCATCCCACGTTGAACCAGACCGGCGAGTTGAAGGCGGCGTACTGGCGGACGAGGATGTGGACGAGTTCGTCATGGAAGGTGGCGCCGTCTTCGGGAGTGCGGAAGTAGCCCTGCGCCATGCCCCAGTCGCGAATGGTTTCGGCGACGCGGGTGACGAGCTGGCGGACTCCGGTTTAGCGCTCGGCGGTGCCGAGTTTGCCGTGAAGATATTTCTGGGCGACGATGTTGGTCGCCGTCATGGACCAATCCTTCGGGACCTCGACGTCTTTCTGCTCGAAGATGACGCCACCGTGCGAGTCGGTGATCTGAGCGGTGCGAAGTTCCCATTCGACTTCGTCGTAGGGGGAGACGCCGGGCTTGGTGAACAGGCGGCGGAAGCTGAGGCCGGGGGCCTTCTTTTTGGATGCCGTCGACGGGGCAGCGGAGGTGGTTTCGGTTACGGTTTTGACTTCTGGCATCAGGGTCTCCTCATTAGATTCTATGCTGTGTAGCGCCGATTCCGGGGTCCGGCAGAGGACGGGGAACCGGGTGTAGCGTTCAGCGGCTGAAAGCCGCGATTCAATTTTCAAAACGAGCTCTGACGGCGCGGCTTGAAGCCGCGCCCTTTCAAGACCTTCCCGCTCTTCGGCTTAGAAGCCGGACGGGAATGGGGTCGGGCTGTGAATGTTGGGGGCGGCTCCGGAGTTCGGGTGCGGAGCTGAGTTCTGAGGTGTGCCCGGCGATCTGCCCAGGGCCGCCGCGCTTCGCGCTGGCGGGACGGGCGAGGCGCCCGTCTCCACATGGTCTTGATGATCTTGAGCCTCTTCAAACAGGCTTGCCTGCCCCTCATACTCCGTTTGCTGAGTCAACTCCAGGGAACTGGCGAAGTGGGAGGCGATGCCGCTGGCTTTTTCGGAGGAGTTCGCGATCCACTGATTGAGGGCGCTGCAGGCGGAGCGGCGCTGGGATGCGTCTTCGATTACGACGAAGCGGATGAAGTAGCGGCCGGACACGAGGCGTTCGCGCATGGGATTCTGGCGCGAGAGCATGCGGTCTAGCACGTAGGCCATATCGTCATCTTCGAAGAATTGGGTTACGGCTAGCATTCGTTTGGAATCGGCTTTCGGCTCTCGGCTTTCGGCTTTTGGTGCGGGGACGATTTCTTCCGCCACGGCGAACACTCCGGGCTTGCTGGGGACTACCAGGAGACTGTGATGGGACTCGCAGCGGAACCAGCGCGACCAGTGGAGGCGGCGATAGTCGAGGGGACGGTCGAAACCGTGACGGGCCAGCGATTCAGTAACGAGTCGAGTTAAAGCTTCCATTCCGGGCTCCTGGGTTCCTGCTGCCTGCGCCGGAGAAAAGAAGATTCCCTCATCTGCCGGACGGGCAGTGTAGCTACAACGTGTTGCACTTGCTGATGTTGTCGCGCCCCGGGGGAGGGTCGGGGTACGGCCACCGCACGATCGGCTTCCGGCTCCGGAGAGCCTGAAGGCTTATACATCCCCTAGGGTTAAGGTGCCGGCGCCGGGCTTCGGAATCGAGAAACCCAGGCGCCTGAGCCCTTTCCATGCGGAGGCGTCAAGTCACCTCTGGCTTGAGGCCGAGCCGCATGTCCTGCCACTGCATGAATTCCGTCCCATTCCCGTGAGGCGGAATTTTGTACCTTGGGATTGCAAAATTACTCCCGCAGATTGTACCTGTCAAGAGGGAAACACAATAGGTTGTATCCCTAGCAATGACGGGCTTGGTGCGGGGGTGGGGACGCGTTTTCCACACCAACGCAACGGAGACAGCCTGTGAATCGCGCAGCGGGGGTCGTTTGGAGCATCACATGAGCCCCATGCGCGTGGCGGAGAGACGACGATCGCGACAGGGTTGAGGGAGTTTGCGGCGCAGGTCGAGTCGATCTGCGGTTTCGTCTTGGAGCATCATCGGGACGTAGATGTCCTCGAAGATCTGTCGGGGCGCGATGCTGACCACGCCGTCGGAAGATTCCACGAGGTAATCGCCCTTGCGGCCGGAGTGCTGACGTCCGAGCGGATCGACGAAGCTGAGGCTGGAACTGAGTTGCTTGGCTTTGACCAAGAAACGAGTGCGGTACGTCTTCCATTCTGCAGATTTCATGTGGCGCGGACCCGAGTGCAAACTCGCTAATGCGCGAGTTGGTTGAATGCCTGCTGCCGACCGGCTGACGCGGGCTGGGCGAGTTGCCGGCTTCTTTTTTTGTGAGAGCGAAAGAGAATGTACGAGCGAAAGAGCGCGGGGTCAATTCAGTATTTTTGGTGCAGTTGAGGAAAAACACTGCCGCCGATTTTCTGGCAAAGACGCGGATGAAGGAACGCCTGAAGTGCATGGTGCCGGGGCGCACGATGACTGTGGTTTCTGCATGGCGGCGGAATGAGCCGCGCAGTTCGATCAATCGTGACGCGGGATTGTCCACAGGGCGTGCACAGGAAATGCAGAATCAGTGAGTCCTGAGTCCCGAGTCCCGAGTCCTGGGTCCCGAGTCCTGGGTCCCGAGTACCTGGGTCCCGAAATAGATTCATTGACGCGCTGAGGAGAACTCGGTCAGCAGACGCTTCTCAAATTCTTCGCGGACGGTGGCGATGGCGCCACAGTGGTCGGTGTTGGGGACTTCCCAGAGTTCGGTGTGAGGAGCTTTGTTGTGGATCAGTCGTGAGTGACGGACGGGAATATTGCTGTCGATCTGACCATGGATGAGAAGCACCGGGATCGGGCTGCGCGCGACCGAATCTTCCGGAGAGATTTGCTGCATGTCGAGGTGGTACTTCCAACGCGCGCGGAGGAAGGCAACTTCGACGATGGGCCGGAAGAAAGTACGGCCGAGCAGTGGCCCGATGGGCGGTCCGAGGTGGAGGGGCTGCCCCATGCGGTCGTAGGCGATCTCGCGAAAGTTGGAGAAGCTGGATTCGGCGGCGACGGCGCAGAGATTTGGGTGCGTGTCGAGCGACTGGAGAAGTTGCGCGGCGCCCATGGATTCGCCGAGGGCGAAGATGCAGCGCGGATGATCTTCCGACTGGATGAAGTCGAGCCACTGGTGAATGTCGTTGCGTTCGAGGAGGCCGAAAGTTGGGAGCGGGCCGCCGCTGACGCCGTGGGCGCGGGCATCGGGGAGCAGGACGGTGAATCCGTGGTCGAGGAAGAGCGGGACGTAGCCGGTCATGCCGAGGCGATTGTCTCCGAGGCCGTGGAGAAGCATGACGGCGTCGCCGTTCGCGTGATGGGGATGGACGGTCCAGGCTTTCAGGATTGCTCCGTCCGGCGCGGTGATGGACACGTCGGCGAGGTCGGCGTCGAAGGCGTGGACGGATTGGCGCATGGTCGCGGCGTCGTCTTCGGTGAGAGGGCGGCGCGGGGGATGGAGTGTGGCGTCAGCCAGGTAGATTCCACCGATCATGCAGAAAGTGAGGTAGAGAAGGAGAGCAAGAATCAGACGGCGCGTGCGGCGCGAGATGGACATTTATGAAGGATGATACGGGAAGAGTCTGGGGAGAGTTCCGCGGGGGTGGGCGCTCTCGGGAAAACCCGCACTTCTCTTCTTTTCGAAAACAATCCCCACTTCTCGCGCAATGAGCGCGCGAGAAATGGGGCACCCAGCGTGGTGATTTTCCTCTGGTTCCGCCTTGCTTCGCTTTGGCGGGACGGCCGAGGCGGCCGTCCCCCCACGAGTTTTATTAACGGTGGGCCAGGGCTGGTTCGTGGGATTCTTTGCCGGCTTTGAAGCTGGCGTAGCGCTTGTTGATTTCGTCCCAGTTGATGACGTTCCACCAGGCGGCGAGATATTCGGGGCGGCGGTTGTTGTACTTGAGGTAGTAGGCGTGCTCCCAGACGTCGTTGCCGAGAATGGGATAGAGGCCCTGGGAGATCGGGCTGTCCTGATTCGGCGTGCTGAGGATTTGCACTTCGCCGCTGGACTTGGCGGCGAGCCAGACCCATCCGCTGCCGAATTGCTTGGCGCCGGCGTCGTTGAACTTGGTTTTGAAGTCGTTGAAGTTGCCGAAGGTCTTGGCGATGACGTCGGCGATGGGGCCGGTGGGATCGCCTCCGCCCTTGGGCTTCATGATCTTCCAGAACATGGAGTGGTTGACGTGGCCTCCGGCGTTGTTGCGGACGGCGGCGCGGATGTCTTCCGGGACCGCGTTGAGGTCGCGGATGAGATCTTCGGCGGCCTTGCCCGCCAGCTGCGGATGTTTCTCGAGGGCGGCGTTGAGGTTCTTCACGTACGCGCCATGATGCATGTCGTGATGCAGGGTCATGGTCTGCTTGTCGATGATGGGTTCGAGAGCGTCGTAGGGGTAAGGGAGAGCTGGAACTTCGTGTGCCATGATTTTCATTCTCCTCAAAAGATTGAGATGACGGGAGTTTGGGTTTCGATGCAGGCGCCTGGAAGAAAGATTATATCGTGGGGCGATGAGATGGATGTGGATTTCGATTCCGGATTTCGATTCCGGGAGGTCACATCTACTTCTTCCCAAGGAAGCGGATGCGGGAGGTAAAGGCGCGGGAT
>DASQGJ010000032.1:0-56569 GCA_035632675.1 Candidatus Dormiibacterota bacterium | reverse complement strand
GAGGAGTTGACTTCTCGGCCCCTGGCGCCGCGAAAAGGAGGCCGGCCCAAGAAACCCGCTGCCGATTGCAGGCAAGCCAGACTCATCTCTGTTGCGTAGCTTTTGAAAAACTGGTGAACGTCCCGTCTGTCCCCACGTTTCCAACCCCCACGTTTCCAACCCCGCTTACTGCGCGCAGGGCTGGAATGACGCGTTATTCGTTGCGCCTCCGGGATACAACGTAACGCAGAATTTCTCGGAAAGGGCGGCACTGTTAACCTGGACGATTACGGAGAAGTCATTGAAGCCAGCTTTCCTGAACTCCACCTCGTAAGATCCATTCTGCAGTTTTTTGATAGAGAACTTGCCCTTTTCGTCGGTCGTTGATGCGGCTACTTTTCTCTGCCTCAAGCGCTTTTGCCGAGGGCTGAGTGAGTCATCTGACCATAGTTCCGGATTACTCCAAACGTTGACATCAACGAGATCGACCGCAACCCCGGAAGCGTCGACTATTTGACCTTGAATCCGCTTGACAGGCGATTTGTACCAGATCAATTTCTGCATATTCACCGCATGAGAGACCACAGCAAGCAATATCCAAACCACCCCAATCTTCAACGTGCGCATAGGCTTAGTCCTAATTGTGAGGGTCTCGTATTATCTGATGAATGGGTTCATCGCCAGCCACCCCGCTTTCAGCGAAGGAGGGTAGCTGGTTTCGAAGCGTCATCTCTCGCAGTCTGGCTTCGTGATGTGCTCCGATCTGTAGCGCGCCTGGCGCGCCAACTTGCACCCTGGTCCCATTCACCACGGACATATCGGGATTATCGTTATACCCCTTACCTTCATCGATCTTTGCATAGGCTTCGGCCAGTTCGTGAAATGCTAGGGCCGCGGCGAAAATCAAGCGCCCCTTCGTGTCAGCCAAGCCCGCTGTCGAGTTTATTACGATTTGGTCGGTCACTTTTGATTTGGGCGGGAGTGAGAACTCTGGTGCATGGGTTTGGTCGAAGCCGTCCGGAATGTTAGCGGTACCTAGGACAGGGACGAGTCCACCCGCCGTATCAATGCTCGTGCCAGCCGCTAAACCATATACGTTGTTGCTGCCAACGAGCTCGTTGATCAAGTTCGCGCCCTCATTCTTGCTGAGGTCAATTCCGGTTGTATCGAAACTCACGTTTCTGTTGGCGTCGAACTTGATCCGGTCGCAATTATCCTTGCCCACGATTCCGCACAGCATATTCATGTCTGTATCTAAATCGCCCGAAAGCTGAAGGGTCTCGCCCGTTGAGTCCACTAACCGGAGCGGATTATTTCTTACATATGCATAGCGATTGAGTTGCTGAGGGTCTCCTTTTCTCTCAGGAGTCACAATCACTGGATCGGTTGACATGAACCTGGCTCCCGCAGGCAAGCCAGACTCATCTCTGTTGCGTAGCTTTTGAAAAACTGGTGAACGTCCCGTCTGTCCCCACGTTTGGTCCCACGTTTGGTCGGATTCGCCTAGCCTGTCTGAAAACTAGTGTAACGTCCCGTCTGTCCCCACGTTTCCTGTCTGTCCCCACGTTTCCTGTCCCCACGTTTCCCAACGTCGTGCCTTGTCATCGGTTAGTCCGCGGGACGGCTTGGTTTAGGCCATACGAAAACACTTTTCGACTCGATTTGGGATACTTCACCGTCTGATGCGACCAAAACCACTTTTCTGTCAATCCTCCCCTCCGCATAGGTAAAGAATGTGACTAAGAACCCCTTCGGGGACGGAGAAAAAATGGGATTAGAAATCAAGTTCCTTACCGAACTCGGGCACTTATCCCAATAGGCTTCAAACTCCTTTGGGGTACCGGAAAAACGGATGCTGAAATTAAGCAGAGCCGATCTCATCAAACCAAGCTGGGATCTAACGACAGAGTTCTCAAAGTCAGGAAACGAAAGCTTTAGAAACGTCGAGAATACAAAGAGTGCCTTGGTCTCGCTATCAATGGCACCGAGATTGAGCGCTTTCGTAAAGTTGTTGAACCCACTCTCGTCATCGGGAAAACCGGCCAGAGGGATTGCTTCTTTGGCGTCACAATCGTACGCCACCAGCCACATTGGTACATCATCAACCGCCACACCAATGGAGACAATCGAGCCATTTTCGGCGCTAATTCCGGCCGGCGTCACTTCATAGATCTCGACGCACCGAACCGGCATTGCAGCGCCAGCCTTTACATTGGCGTACTTGGCATCGGAGTACTTGACCATGTATTGGAGTTCGACAACTCTCTGCTCGAGATCCTCCCGCCGTATGACTTGAACGCGACGGTTGGGCCCTAAGCCTTCAGCGTGTAGAACGGTTTGTTCAGCAATCCTTCGTCCCTGGTTGACGAGCTGCGAATTCTGCCCCCGTGCATGGACTGCGGGGCGTAACCATAGAAGAATTAGCAACGTAAAGCATGCATATCGTTTCACCTAAGCACCTCAACAAGCTAAGCGTTCTAGTCCCGAAAGCGATGGTCCTCTCGGCCTCAAGCACAATAGGGTAGCGTCGGAGTAGCCGACACGCGCTCGCATCACTCTTTCGCTCCGTTGCCCTCGCGGATATTCCGTTGATGAGGCAGAGAACGCAACTACTTTTCACAGACCATCGATGCCCCTGAATCATTAACCGGTGCTTGCCTGGATACATCGTAGAGCCCGGAGCCCGAATTTGTGCTTCTGCACTTATCCTTCTTCTTGCCCTTCTTCCTCTCCTTTTCCTCTTTCTTCAGTCTCTTCTCGAGTTCCCTATTTCGCTTCCGCTCCGCGTTCACCCTGTCCTTGAATGCATTAGCACTCTGCTCTGTGGGTCGTTTGTCGTGATCACTAGGCTCGTAATACTTCTCCTTGTCGGCTTGCGCTTTAATCGTCCATTGTATGCCACCCATGATTCTCACATCGTGCTCATGACCCCACTCGTGTTCCACTTGGTCGTCGGGGGTGAAGTAAGGATTCACTTTAATAGTCACCCTTGTGATGCTTGGATCTGTCGCGTCGACCTCCGTGTCTCCTTGACTATGTTGGTCGTTTTGTCTCACACCCCTATCTACGACTTGGACGTCGATCCTGTGATCGGTCATTGCGTCATAGACTTCCTCTGCCATCGTGAACGACTGCTGCTCAAGCCTGAAGGTCTGCAGGGCCAACTTGTCGTTTGCGAAGGTTACGTCAAGGCCATCTTCGTCAATGTAACGCAACGGATTATTGATAGTGTAGGAATACCGGCCGAGAGATTGAGGATTTCCAAGGTTTAGTGCACCTTCATCTGGACTCATGAACCTTCCCAGGTTTGATGCATCGAACCGCACACCAAAGTTGTCCAGTCCGGATTCACTATCCCGTTCCTTGCCGGTGAACTTGTAATGATTGGAGTCCCCCGTCGTGATTGGAATTTCCCCGCCATACGGGTAGAAGTCAGACTCTTCCTGTGGGTGAGGCGACATGGTACCGACGGCGTCTGTGATCAGCGAGTGAGTTCCGAGGTGATCTGAAAAATAGTAATGAACCGTCGCAGGCGTCGTTGGTTCCCGTCGTGCGATGCGCTTGCCATTGAAAAAGATGTAGGTCTCCACGACATTCCCCGCCAGGTCCGTCTCGACGAACGGATCACTCGTTGTTCCGGTCCAGTACAGGGTTCCGGTGGCGTTAGAAGCACAAATACCGGGTGACGTTCCCTGCGTGCACTTCTCGACTCGCTTGCCGTCGCCATCGTAAATGTAGGAGGTGCTCGCGGTCGCTATCAGCTGATTCTCGGCGTCATAGGTATAGTTCGCTGTGCCATATGACGTCATGTTTCCGGCAGCATCGTAGTTCATGGAACATGTCGTCAAATGGTTTTGCTTGTCGGCCACGCAGCTCAAGGGTTCCGTTAAAGTCTTCCCATTCACCGCCGAGCGCTGGAACAGATTACCCCATGAATCGATTCCGGCGTTCGTCGGCGCAATGCCGGGATTGGAAGCTGGAGATCCATACGTCTCGCCCCAGTTCGACCCATTGGTCCAAGCCTGTTGAATTCGATTTTGCGAGTCGTAGATGAAGTTCTGCGTCCGGTTCCCATCACGGTTGTTCACGATCTGGAACACGTTCCCATTGTCCGCCGTCCCCAGATGGAAGTCATAGCTCAAACTCATGATCGTTGCAGCCCCACTCGCTGACAGTGTCGTCGGCTGCAGACGGTTGTTGTAGCTGTTGCTGATGGTGATCGGCTGCGCACCCATGCTCATCGCAGTGAGGCCACCGAAGGGAGCGTAGTTCGCACTGGTCACATAGTTGAACGGGTCGGCGCTATTCTTCGCGGTGATGGGCCTACCCGCTGCATTGTATGTATACGTGACTCCATATCCAAGGGAGGTCACGGTCGCGACGGAGCCGTCGAGATTGAACGTGTCGTTGTCGTAGTCACCTTTCACCGAACCGATCGTGCGCCGCTCATGCAGCACTCTTCCCATCTTGTCATGGCTCCATGAGGCTGCACCCGAGGCATCGCACATTGAAGTACGGCGGCCTTTGGGATAGCTGTCTGTCTGGCTGGGAGGAGTAGTCGTACACCCGGAGAGCGTACTTGCATCGTAAGCGAACTGGACCATCGGAGTGCTGCCATCGTTGTAGCTCTTTGTCGTCAGCCGATTATCCAGATCATAGGTGTAGGTGGTCTGGACGGTAACGGATGAAGACGTCTGATTAGGCTTCGGCGAGGTCTTCGTCGCGAGATTGCCGTCGTTATCGTATGCGTAGCGCACAGTTCCGGGCGTGTACGATCCGTTGTCTGGATTCGGGCATGTGACAATCGCCATTTCGGGATTGGCGGAGCACAAGAGCTGCGAGAGCGAATTATAGGCAAATGTGCGTGTGCGCCACTGAGTGCTGTCAGAGGGCGCACTGCCTTTTTGGTCTACCCGCACAAGATTATTCAATAGGTCATACTGATAGTCCGTTTCGTAGCTCAATCCGCCGGGATCTTCGAAGACCTGGGTCAACCGACCGAGCGCGTCAGAACATGATTTTCGGGTCTTGCCAGCCTGATCGGTCGCAGTTGTGCAATTCGCCGGAGGTGTTGTGCTCAGAACAATGTCATAGGTGGTGGTGATGTTGTTTGCAGAACCAGTGCCGTCCGGCGGAATCAACGTGGTGGCTCGACCAAGACCATCGTACTGGTAGGTTGTCGTCCCGTCTGTCGGGCTAGTGGTGCTCAGATGAGGATTCGAGACGGTTGCTTTTTGTTCGTTCCCGTCATAGGTCGTGTCCACAAAAGAAACGCCGTCCGGATCTGAATTGAGCTGCGTCTGCGAAACTCGCGAAAGGCCATCGAGTACCGTAGTGGAAGTCTTTGTGATGCTCGACGTGATCTTCTGCTTGGCCACGAGATTCAATGGATAGGAGGAGTTGTAGCAGGAACTGCCCGAAACCTCACTATAGCAAAGAGTCTTTTGACCGCCGTCGGGGAAGTCGGCCTCAGTTGCGCGGTCCATGAGATCGTAAACGACGCTGCTGACCTGAAGATTGGGATCGGTGACTGACGCCAGCGTTCCCGTGCAGGAGTTGTAGGAACTCTTATTGATCAGACCGGCCGGGTCGGTCACGTGAGTCGGAAAAGCGGCAGCATTGCCTCCAGTCGGTGCACAAGCAGAGTTCCCCCACACGTCCGCGTAGCTGGTTGTGGTCGTGTGACTCAGGGGATCGGTGGCGCTGACCACGTTTCCCGCGTCATCGTACTGGTGGCGCATCGTGAGCGTTGCCCCATCGGTATTTCGCCAGCGGTTGACAGCGGTCACATTGCAGCGAGCCGTATAGCTCGTTCCAAACGCCGAATCGTGTTGGACCGCGCCACTGGCGGTGATGCCCGCTGTGTAGTTGTCGAGTTCGTAGGTTGTACTCGCGATCTGATTGTTTGAGCCGTCATAGACAATTTCGCTCGTCTTGCGGTAACAGGCACCGTATAGATAGTCCGTCCTTCTGATGACTGTGGAGCCGGGAGCACCCGATCCGTAAGCATATTCCCGCACTTCCTTAGGATTGCCATAACCGGCGTAGTCGGTTTGAACCTGGCTTTGCAGGCCGTTCGGAAGGATCGTCGTCACTTTGGTCGGATAAATGGTCTGGTAGCCTTGTGAGTCCAGATAGGACGTCTGAATGGTTCGAAGTAGGGTGGAAGACCCCTGATAAATTGTTCTGCTCGTCTCAAGCGGCGGGCTCGAACTCTGTCCGATATTCGTGAATTGGTAGACCGTGAGGTTACCCAATGCGTCAGTCACGGAGGTCTGCGTATTGTTCGTCATCCGGAAGTAGCCAATGACGTTGTTACCGTTCGCGTTCCCGACGTAGGTGGTGGTGTCTTCAGCAACCGGACACGTATTGCCCGTACCGGTGGAAGTGGCACCCAGCGTGAGGGCGGGAGCGCGGCAGACGTGCTTGGCGGAAACTTGTATATCAGTGGCCACCGCACTCTCAGTGCCGTCTGGGAAGACCACCCACTGAGTGTAGTCTTGAGTATCGTAGTCGTAGCGTGTGTACCCGCCGCTTGGATACGTAATCTTCGCAAGATCTCCACAGCCGTTATATTGGAAAGTGTAGGTGAGTCCATCAGGAAGCACCACAGACGAGGGTCTGCCCAGCGTTCCTGACGGTTGCGTCCAGCCAGACGGGTAGAGGAGGGAGCAGGAGATTGTCACACTGGTGTAGTTGATCGTGATTGCCCGAACCGTTCCATTGGAGTCCTTGTACTGAATCGACGTGGTTGGAATTCCTACGAGTGATATGGTTCTACCAAGGGTATCGGTATCGGTGGTTGTCAAACCCGCGACCGTCGTAATCTTGTTGCCGTTAGGATCTTCAATTGTACCTATGGAGGTGCCATCACCAGGAGGGTTACCACTGCAGCCGGTCAGTGGATAGAAGATGCCGTCTTTGCTGCGCGTCAGCCTACAGTTGATCAAATCAGCGTGAAGCCCTCTCCGCGAGTATCGTCATCAGTGCGAATGTCCTCGTTAGGATCGGCTGTCCAATAGCCCCCACCGCCGACCTGTGTCCAGTATTGACAACTAGTTCGCAGGTTCGGAAAAGTGTAGATGCTGCCATCCCCAAACCACAAATAGTACACGCCCATGCATTTGTGGTTGTAATCGGGCTGATAATATACTGGCCGCGTTGGCCCGAAGCCAATCTGGTTTGAACGAGTTAAGCTAGCACCCCCGCTACCGTTGCACCCGCTCCACGAGCCGCAAGCCCCTGTAAAGTAGGGCGTGTTGATCGTGAATTTCATTGAATAGTCAAGGCCGTTCCGCCCCGGCAGCTTTAGCAGAGGAATCATAACGTTCAACCCACCGGTCGCGAGGTTGACGTTCTCCCGAACCCCGTCATACGTCTCTTCCGGGTGAACACCCAACTCGGGTATTGTCTGGCTTTGAACGAGGGTTGAAAGAGCGAGAACTGAGAAGAGAATGCCGAGAAAGGGGTTCAGTTTGCCGGACATGACTTCCTCCTTACGCACAAAACGCTTGCGAGAGGCTTTTTACGCCACTCGAGCACAGACCTATGTTGTCCGCACCGTGTCGCAATTCTGCGATCACGCAACGCGCTTCACACTTCAGAGGGAAGCAGCGAGGAAGGATCTCTGACGGGACTGAGAATCCGTCGCTCTGACTGGCGTATCCTGTCGCTGAATTGGGAGGGAATTTACAGCGGCGGAGAATTCGAGTCAAGAAATAAAAGTGGCGGAATGTTCTACGGTGTCATTGAGAGAGTAAAGACGGGGCGAGCGCGGCTGCTGCATTTCTCGTTGCGGCTGGGATATCCACAGGGGTTTGTGACATTCGTCACTGCTTTTGCCAGCGGGGCTGGACTAGTCTGACATGTTTCCCCCGGTAACCCTCCGAGCAGAGGTTTCATAATAGTTGAGGTTCGCCCAATGTTTGGGAGACGCGGTGCGTGTCTGCTCGCGGTTTCGTGGCTGGCTTTGTCGCCGATCTGGTTGATCGGGCAGAGCAGCCGGGCTGGTCCTACGGCAACGGCTGCGCCGGACTCGGCGCCTGACTTGGCGTCTGACTTTGTCCTCCGTCTGGGAAAGGAAGTTCAGAAGCCTCCGCTGCGTGATCCTTCTTTGCGTGTTCCCAGCACTCTGCCTGGCGTGTCCGGCTTCCCCCAGTTTGCCCGCGCCGCGGGAATGATTTTTTCGGGCACTGTAGCCAGGGTCGAGAGGCGGGCAGCAACGCTGGGGCAGTCGGTCGAGACGGTTGCCATCACCTTCCATGTTGAGAATGCGATTCGCGGCACTACGCCGGGGGAGAATCTGACGATCTCGCAGTGGATCGGGCTTTGGTCGTCGGGGCAGCGGTATCGGGTTGGGGAGCGGGTGCTTCTTTTCTTATATCCCAACGGTAAGTTGGGGCTTACGAGTTGGGTGGGCGGACCGCTGGGACGACTCGCGGTCGATTCGGGCGGGCGCGTCTTGCTTACGGCACAACATATGGCGGCGTTTCGAAGGGATCCCGTCCTGGGTGGGAAGTCGCGGCTTCGCATCAGCGATTTCGCCTTGGCGGTGCGGCGGGCCGGTGAGGAGGAGTAGGGGTGAGAGAGGTGACCATGAAATCTGACATGGCATATACAGCTCGCGTATTCCTCCTCAGGCTGGCCGTCGCGGCAGGGATTGTGGTTGTGTTCGCTTTGGTGTTGCACGCCGGAGGGCCCAAGCGGGTCGCCGGAACCAGCTACTTCGACTCCACGATGACGGGACAGCCGCTCATCTGGCCGACGGGCTTCGTTACCTACTACACCGACCAGGGAGATCTTAGCCCAGCGTTGCCCAATGCAGCAGCCAACAATTTCGTGGCGGGGGCGTTTGGCATCTGGACTTCGGTTCCCACGGCGGCCCTGGCGGGCAGCAGCGGCGGTGCACTCGCCGAAGACGTGAGCGGGACGAACGTTACGTTGAACGCCGACGGCACCATCTCGATGCCGGCCGACATTCAGTCAACGGCAACGGGGACGCCGATCGGCGTCGTCTACGACTCTGATGGGGCGGTGATCGACGCATTGGTGGGAGCGGGCGCAGGCGACTCCAGCCAGTGCTTCTTCAACGCAGTCGTGGGCGGGAACGACAACTTCGGATCGCTGGCCACGTACCAGCACGCCTTGATTGTGATCAACGGTCAGTGCGTGCAGCAATCGTCACAACTTACCGACGTGGAGTATCGCCTGGTTCGCGTGATCGGCGAAGTGCTGGGCATGGGATGGTCGCAGCTGAATACCAATGTGCAGACGGGCTCGCCGTTTCCGTCGAGCAACGACTATGCCGGATTCCCGGTGATGCACTTCACCGATCTATGGAACTGCGTGCCGATCACACTGTGTTATCCGAATCCCTACCAGTTGTCGATGGATGATGCCGCCGCGATCTCGCGGCTCTATCCGGTGACCGCACAGAATCAATCGAGCTTTCCGGGCAAGCAAGTATTTTCGGCGACCACAGCGCGGATTCATGGATCGGTCTACTTCACTGATAGTCACGGCAATCGCACGCAGGCGATGCAAGGCGTCAACGTGGTGGCGCGGTGGATCGATCCGACAACCGGGCTGCCGTCGCGGAGGTATGCTGCGTCGTCGGAGTCAGGATTCTTGTTCAACGGGAACGCGGGAAATCCTATCACCGGGTACGTTGATGCTTTGGGCGATCCATTCACAGAATGGGGATCGAACAACTCTGGGCTGGAAGGTTTCTTCGACCTGAGTGGATTGCAACCACCCTCGACCGGCGCACAGTATCAGTTGACCGTTGAGGTGACTGATCCGAAATGGTCGACGGGGGTTGGACCGTATGCACCGGGTCCAGTGGCTCTGTCGGGCGTCGCGGCGCCAATCACCGTAACCGTTTCGCCGGGCAACGATCTGCAGCAGGACATTCTGATGGGTAGTACGGCGCAGCCTTTGCCGCAGTCGCTTTCGTCGTGGAGTTCTCCGAGAGCCCTGCCTGCAGGCGGGGATTGGATGGCGTCGCTGGGCGGGGTTGGAGAAACGGACTACTACCTGTTACCGGCGCAGGCCAATCGCACGCTGTCGATCGCGACGACAGCGTTGGACGAATCCGGGAGTGCCAGCGAGATCAAGGCGCAACCAGTGATCGGAATGTGGGCTGCGTCTGATCCGCAAGGCACCGCGCCGCCTGCATTTACTTCGTCGCCGTTCAATCAGATTCCCTTCGGCATGACCCGGCTGGATGTAACAATCCTTACTTCTACGAACTTTCTGATCGGCGTGTCCGACGTGCGCGGGGACGGACGGCCGGACTATCCCTATCACGCGCGCGTCCTTTACGCGGATTCCGTGTCTCCAGCTCGTGTTGGGGTGAACGGCGGCGTAATCACGCTGCATGGCACCGGCTTTGCGCCGGGACTAACGGCGAGCATCGGAACGACGTCGGCGAGTCTGCTGGCGATCAGCGCCGGGCAGTTGACGCTGGCGGCTCCGGCACATGCGGATGGGTTGCAGAACATTACTGTCAGCGATGCCCTGAGTGGCGCCTCGACCGCTATGACGGGAGTACTCACTTATGGAGCGGCGAGCACCGACAACATTATTCTGCTGAACGGATCCAATCCTTCCACTCCGGCGGGCGTGCAGGCGGCGAATCCGGTGAGCGTAAAGGTGCTGGCGGCGGATGGGGTCACTCCCGTCAACGGAGCGACCATCGGGTGGAGCGGCACAAATGGTGTGCAACTCTCTGCCTGCGGCGGAGCGTCGTCGTGCTCAGGGGCGTCCGACCAGAGTGGAAATGCGTCATCCTGGCTGACGGCTTCCGCGGCCGGAGTGGCGACAATCACGGCGACATTAGCGCCAGGAGTGTATTCTCCATCGAAGTCGGTGAATGCGACCCTGAGCGCCACAGAGTCGTCCTCTGACATCGGAGCCACTACTCCTTATCTGTTCATCTCTCAAGGGGCCACGATCAGCGTACCCCTGACCGCGCGCGTTCTGAGCAATGGAACTCCGCGGAACAATGTGCAGGTGAATTTCACGCTGGTGACCGGGACGGGCACGCTTAGCAACGGTAGCGGGCAATCGAACGCGAGTGGCTATGCGACAGTCACACTTTCGCTCACGCAGATCGCGGCGCTGGTGCAGGTGAGTGCTTGCGTTGCGCCGGGGAACGCACCCTGCGGGATGTTCAACCTGAGCCCGGTTCCGGTGGCGCTGCAAAGGTTGCAGCAGGTCTCGGGGGCGGGTCAGGTGTCTACGGGACCAGCGTTTCAGGCGGTGGTTGTGCGCGTGACGGACTCGGCTGCGGCGCCGAATCCGGTGATGGCTGCGCCGGTCATTTTTCTGACTACTGTACTTCGACCGGGAGGTACAGCTTCCGGAGGAGGTGGAGGCGAGACGAATTCTGGCAACCCCGCGATGCCGGTAATTCTGAAAGTCACCCAAAGCAGCGCCACGACGGACACCAACGGATTAGCCAGCATTGTGCCGTCGGGCGGAGGCTACAGCGCGCCGGTGGAGGTGGATGTGGGGGTCACCGCGGGGACGAGCGCTGCACTCGATGATCCGCTGCAAGTGTTCGCACCGCCCTACGGCGGAAGCGCATCCTCGGACGCGAGCCCGCCGCCGGCCACCCACCCTATCTCAATTCCGATGGGCGGGGGCCAGATCAGGTGAGCCCAGGGTACGGGATCGCGATTCTTTGGAGGGACATCTGAGAGTGGCTTGGCGTTTCAACGCCGGGTGCGCGGCAAACATGAAGAACGGCGGTTCCTTGTTCATCGGCTCCCGGACAGTGCCGGCATCTCCGCGCCAGATGGCATCGGTCATGCAGCAGGCCACCACCAACCGGGGCCAGTAGGGCAACCCGTAGCTGCGAGCCCGAGCGAGTTGTGCGTTCGCGAGTTTCACCGACGCAGGATCGATCCCCGAGGGGTGGTGCTGTGAGGTGGTGCTGGCGCAATTCAGCGACAACGGCACCTTTGCCCTGCTGAATGGCGCGCAGGAGATCTTTTGCCTGATGTCACAGTTGTTCTCGGTTGGGGCGAACCGGAAAGTGACGGTCGTGAAACGGCGTCGCCCTACGGATCTCCTTATTAAGACATGCCGGGGGCTGCTACAGCAGCCGAAAAGGAGGTTCGTTCGAACCTTGAATTGAGACTTCACTCAGTTGGACTCGGTCCTCTCCGCGGACGGGCAGCGTCCTGTTACGCCGCCCATGTATAGCCCACGCCGCGCCGGCGGCACGCTGCCGGGAGTAGGTCAGTTTTCAAATGGGCCCACTATCGACCCTGCCCCATAACTCACTTGCCGGCGTCCGACGGGTGTAAAATAGGTGCAACGGTTGTTCGCCCCTTCGCGTTACCGTCATTTAGAGGTGCAGTGTATGAGTAACTCCCCCGATTCGTCCTTTCCCCATCCTTATCGTTGCTGCGATTGCGGAAGTGAAGTCGGTTTCCGCTCACGCCGCCGGACCTTGACCGAGCGTTATATTTTGCCGCTCTTTCTGTTGCAGCCGGTGCGTTGCGGAGAATGCTTCCGCCGCGACTACCGGTTAATTTTCACCAAGGTGCGCGAACGCCTGTCCGATACGCCGCGCGTGATGCCCGCAAAGCAGCCGGCTACGCCCAATCGCAACGTTGCCTAGGAGCGGTGGTCGCCGCTATACTGCAGAATGGTGGGGTTGTTGTAGTACCGAGGACTGGGCGCGGTATTGATTTTCCCCGCGGAGTTACAAGGAGGCTGTCTTCAGCAGTAGTGAGGACCGAATCCGGGCTGGCCAAGCCACGATGGCAGTCGCTCGGCCCAGTATTGCTTCCGAGGGAACTTCTTCCGTAGTAGAGCAAGCTTGGTTTCGCCGCGCCGCCGAGGGTCTGTTCTCCGTTCTGTTTCCTTCCGACTGCCGCATCTGCGGCCTGCCCCTCCTGAATATCTCGCGGCTCCCGGTATGCCCCGATTGCCTGGGGGACATTCAGCCGGTTCGAGGAAAAACATGTTCGATCTGCGGCGAGCGCGTTCTCTCCGTTTACGCGGAATACGCGGACGACGGCCTGCGCCGCTGCCCGGTATGCCGCCGCGTCGATCATCCATTTGAACGGGCGGTCTCATATGGCAGCTACGACGGCGGACTTCGCGAGCTGATTCATTTGTTGAAATACAACGGCGTGCGTCCGGCTGCCGAGGTGCTGGGGCGAATGCTGGCCGAGGCCCTTATTTCCCTCGACCGATCGCTTCCGCAGGAGAATGTGCTCGTGATTCCGGTTCCGCTCTACACAGGCAAGCGGCGCCAGCGAGGCTTCAATCAGGCGGAATTGATTGCGCGGGCGGCGGTGAAAGTATGTGCACAGCGTGAGCGGTTCCATCTTGCTTCGGACATTCTGCTGCGTACCCGTGACACGCATTCGCAGATAGGGCTGACCAGCCATCAGCGCCGTGAGAATCTTCGCGGAGCCTTCGCGGTTGCGCGTGCCACGGCAGTTACTGGCCGCGCGGTGCTTCTCGTGGATGATGTCTATACCACGGGCACCACGGCGTCGGAGTGCGCGCGTGTCCTGCGCCGCGCGGGTGCGTCCCAGGTGTGGGTCGCAACCGTGGCGCGCACTTTGAAACTGGCATCTAAGTATGTTGATCTCGGTGAGACTGATGGGCCGGAGCCAGGTTTCAAGGTTTCAGAGTTTCAAGGTTTCAAAGGAGAAACCGAACTGTTGGAGTCTAAGGATCTTGAAACTTTGAAACCCTGAAACCTTACAACCTTGGGACTTTGAGTTTTATGTCGCTACGCATGGAACACGACGCAGGATCCCGGCATGCCGCCGGCCTGTTCGCGCCGGCGGCTCCACATCGCGCCGGAGACGGCCATGCTCTGCTTGCGCCCGTGCTGGTGTTGAACGCTTCTTACGAGCCCATCAACGTTTGCGCCGCGCGGCGCGCGCTGGTGCTCGTGTTGAAGGGTGTCGCGATGACCGAGGAAGAGAATGGCCACTTCCTGCACTCGGCGCGCGTCGCGATGCGTTTGCCCTCGGTGATCCGGCTGCTGGAGTACCGCCGCATTCCCCACCAGAGCCGCGCGCTCTCGCGGAAGAATATTCTTCTGCGCGACCGTAACACATGCCAGTACTGCGGTACCGTGCTGCCCTCGAGCGAGTTGACGCTCGACCACGTCATCCCACGCTCGCGCGGAGGCTCGTCCACGTGGGAGAACCTGGTCGCCTGCTGCCATCCCTGCAACCGGCGCAAAGGCAACCAGTCTCCCGCCGAAGCCGGCATGAAGCTGATGCGCGAGCCGCGCGCCTTCAACTTGCACACCAGCCGCCACATCATGCGCCTGATGGGCCGTAGCGACGACAAGTGGAGAAAGTATCTCTTCTATTGAGCTGTCATCTATTGAGCTCTCAGCTTATCTCAAGAGTGTTGTCATCCTCAGCGAGACGCTCTTTGTCTCGCGAAGGACCCATGCACACCCGGGCAGCACCGATGCGGCCGACAGGCTGCATAGATCCCTTCGGCGGGCAAAAACCGCCCGCCTCAGGATGACAAGGAGCTGTGGAGTTGAAATCAGCTACTGCGGTTTCTTCTGATCCGGCGGCTGCCCAGGCTTCTGCTCTGACTTCGGAACTTCCTTGCCCTCGAACAGAATCGTCGACTTCGCGCCGAACCGTTTGTAGTCCTCGTACTTCACGATTTCCTTGATGTGCACATCTTCCAGCTTGAAGTGCAGTTCGTCGTCGGCTTTGGTGTATGCCGGGAACCAGTACTGGCCGTCGATCTGCGTGCGCCAGGTAGTGAATTTGGGGAACAGGTTTTCCTCGTCCCCGCGCTTCTTGACTTCATTGCAAGGACGACCGTTGCACAGGTCCGGCACCGTCTTGCCGTAGGTTTTCACAATCTGGTAATCGTGATCGTCGACCCAGACGCGGCCCTGGAAGTAACGCTTCTTGGGTTCGATCTTCTTGGGAGCGATGTCGAAGACGTAACAGTGCAACTCGTCTTCCTGCTGCTGCCCTACGTAGAGGATGTTGTAGTCCGGGAGTTCTTCGGTCGTCAGCACAAAAGGCAGGCGGTGCCGGATGTCGGCGAAGTCCTCCTGCGACATGTAGATCTTCTGCAGACTGGACTGGGGAGCGAAGACGACGTTCTCAATCCGCTTCCCTTTGTCGTCAAATATGACGTCGAACACTTCGCGATATTCGCCGTCCACGGTCTCACCATCCACCGTCTGCACCTTCACGTCCTGGCGATAGGTGTACTGCTCGCGCGCTTTGGCGAATTCGGTCTCCTTCGCCGCGAAGCGCTGGATGATCTCCTCAACCGTGTCTTTAGGAGGAGTGTTCTCGAGCGGGCCCTCCTGGGCAAGGGCGGGCAGGGCCGCCAAACCGCAAGCGAGGAGCGTGAAAGCAAGAAGCGATGGGGAAAACAGAGTTCCGCAGTACGCCAGTTTCATATTGTCTAGTCTATCGGATCGGACCAGCGCTGTCGTAGAGACGATGCTTGCAACGTCGCTCGCGCCATCATCTGGGACGTCATCGGCAAGAGGCAGCATCCATTTCCCGACGTAGCCAAACACCGCGGCAACCCTGCCCTCCGGCCCCTCTCCGCTCAGTGAGGTCGAAGGGAAGGGTGCTGCAGTTCTGCCACTTAATTGGATGCCTTGCCGGACAAGAGGTTGCCGGGTGAGAAAGACGAATGCTAGACCCTTGTCATCGTGAGCGGCGTTCTTTGCCGCGCAGGACCTATGCACTTGCCGGCAGCGCCGATGCTGTCAGTAAGTTGCACAGGTCCTTCGCCGCTAAACCCTGCGGCTCAGGATGACAACCGACGCTGAATCGCAGCCGCATCCGGCTGAAAGGCATGCCGCTCGAACCATTCCAGACTCAAGTCCCGCCACGCCGGATTCACCGACACGATCAAAGCGATTTTCTTAACCCGCAGCCAGCCCTTGATCCGCTTCTCCCGCTCAATCGCATTGTGAACATCTTCGAAGCGCTCGAAATAAACCAGCCGATCGAGCTTGTACTTTGTAGTGAAGCAGGAACCGACGCCCGCCTTGTGCAGCCGCACCCGCTGGATGAGATTGCCGGTCACTCCCGTGTACAGTGTCTTGGAGCGGTTTGACATGATGTAGACAAAATATGTCCTCGGCTCACGCACAATGTGCTGAGTCTAGTATTGCGTCATCAGCATTGTCTGTGACGGATGAACATCGACGCTGTGCAAAACCCAAGTCTTTCCTGAGCGCACAAGAGCCCTTGTCATCCTGAGAGGCGTTCTTTGGCGCGAAGAGCCTAATTTAACCCGCCGGCGGCGCCGATGCTGTCCGCAGGTTGCACAGGTCCTTCGCCGCCAAACCCTGCGGCTCAGGATGACAAGTGCTAAACTCATCCGTTTGCCGCAGGAGGTAACTTCATGCGCCGTCTTCTTCTCTCCCTTCTCGTTTTCGCACTCGCCCTCCCTCTCGCAGCCCAATCCAAGCATCCCTTCACCTTCGAAGACATGATGAAGCTGAAGCGCGTCGGCGATCCGCAGGTTTCGCCCGACGGCAAGTGGGTAATCTTCAGCGTGGTCGACGTCGATCTGGCGGCCAATACCAAAACGCCGCACATCTGGATCGTCCCCACAGCCGGAGGCCAGGAAAAAGAAATCATCGCCGACCAGGACGCCGACCGCCCGCGCTGGGCGCCGGATGGCAAGCGCTTCGCTTTCCTGTCCACGAAGGAAGGCGGCTCGCAGATTTGGATCGCTGACTTCGATAGCACGGCAGGAAAAGCCACCGCCGTGCATAAGTTCACCATGATCGACACCGAAGCCAGCGGCGAACTCTGGTCGCCGGATGGAAAGAACATTTTGTTCACCTCGGATGTGTATCCAGAATGCAACCTGCACGACGAGGGAGAGGTAGCCTGCGATCGCTACAAGCTCGATCAGCTAAGCAAGTCCAAGGTGAAAGCGCAGATCTTCGATCACCTCCTCTATCGCCATTGGAACGCCTACAAAGAAGGCAAGAGAACCCACATCTTCGTCGCGCATGTGCAACCGGCCTCCGGCGGTGTATTCCAGCCCGCCTTGTTGCCTCGCGACCTCACGCCCGGCGACTACGACGCTCCCGTCTTCTCGCTTGGCGGGCAGGATGACTATGCGTTCTCGCCCGACGGCCAGGAGATTTGCTACGCCTCGAATCACGACAAGAATCCGGCGGCTACCACCAACAACGATCTGTGGATCGTTCCGGTCAGCGGAGGAGCGGCAAAGAACATCACCGCCGATAATCCCGCCAGCGACACCTCGCCGCTCTATTCCCCCGACGGACGCTACATCGCCTACCGCGCCCAGCAGCGTCCCGGATACGAAAGCGACCGCTTCCGCCTCATGCTCTACGACCGCAAGACGGGCGAGAGGAAGAATCTAACCGAAAACTTTGATCATTGGGTCGGGACATTCACTTGGTATAGCGAATACGAGATTTTCTTCGCTGCCGAGGATCAGGGTCAGTCGCCCATTTACGGTGTCTTGCCGACAATGTGTCCTGACGGCTGTCATCCGATAAAGATCTCTAATGGATTCAATGACGACCTCGCCGTGAGCACGGCGAAGCCAGCAGGTTACAAACCGGGTGGCATCTGGGAACCGGTTCCGTTTTTCACGCAAATGTCGCTCGGTGCACCGACGGAAATCTACACTGCCGATTCTGGGTCCTGCGTTATCGGTGTCGAAAAAATTCAGTTGCTGATGACTGGAAAATCCAGAGAGCCTTTCCCAGAGTGCGCGATGTTGAAGCCGCGCCAACTCACGCACCTCAACGATGCCGTGCTTTCACAGGTATCGATGTCACCTCTTGAGCCCTTCTGGTTCCCCGGCGCGAACGGCGACAAAGTCCAAGGCTTCCTGGTCAAGCCCCCGAACTTCGACGCCTCCAAGAAATATCCCGTGAAGTTCCTGATCCACGGCGGCCCGCAAGGCGCATGGGGAGACGACTGGAGCTTCCGCTGGAATCCCGAACTCTTCGCGGCACCAACCTCTGGCAATCAGGGCTACGTCGTCATCATGATCAACTTCCACGGCTCGACCGGATACGGGCAGAAATTCATCGACGCCATCAACGGCGACTGGGGCGGGGCTCCCTTTGAAGACCTGATGAAGGGCCTCGACTACGCCGAGAAGACGTATCCGTTCATCGACAAAAACCGCGAGTGCGCTCTGGGCGCGAGCTACGGCGGATACATGGCCAACTGGATTCTCGGCCACACTGACCGCTTCAAGTGCATCGTCTCGCACGACGGCATGTTCAACGCCGAGTCGGCCTGGGGCACGACTGAAGAACTGTGGTTCAACAACTGGGAGTTCAAAGGCACTCCCTACGACAACCGCGAAAGTTACGTGAAGTGGTCGCCGCACCAGTACGCCAAGAATTTCAAAACCCCGACGCTGGTCATCCACGGCCAGCGCGACTACCGGCTCGACGTGAGCGAAGGCCTTCAGCTTTTCACCACGCTGCAGATGGAAGGCGTCCCGTCAAAGATGCTGTATTTCCCCGACGAAGGCCACTGGGTCCTGAAGCCGCAGAACAGCAAACTGTGGTACGAAACGGTGAACGCCTGGGTCGACCAGTGGGTGGGAAAGTAGGCGTCAGCCGTCAGGCATCGGGCATCCGACCTCAGACCTCAGCCATCGGCAAAGAATCATGTGGGCAGTTGTGGGCTCCCTGTGGCGCGGGGGCCCTTGGAATCAGGATGCCGAGAAAGACCGCTCCGCACTTGTCATCCGGGTAGGCCACGTGCTAACGTGCGCCGTTGTTTCGAATCGGCTTGATCAGGCAACGCAAACGAACTTGCTTCCATCCCACGCCCTAAAAGGACTCCGCCCATGAGCAGCCCCGTCACAGAACTTCCTCCGAAGAAGAAACACATGCCGTATGTGCCCGAGAGCATGGAGATGAAGGAATTCACCCTGCGCGCGGTGCTGATCGGACTGTTCCTGACCGCGCTGCTGGGGTCGGCCAACGCCTACCTCGGCCTGAAGGCCGGGATGACGATTGCGGCGACGTATCCGGCGGCGGTGATCGGCATGGCGCTGCTACGGCTGATGAAAGGTTCACTACTCGAGGAGAACATCGCACGCACCGTGGGCTCGATCGGGGAGTCGGTGGCGGCCGGCGCGGTGTTCACGATTCCCGCGTTCGTGATGGCGGGATTGTGGCCCGGCCTCACTAAGGATCAATACTGGAAATCTGTCGCGCTCATGATGATTGGGGGCACCCTTGGCATCCTGTTTGTGACTCTGCTCAGGCGCGTGATGGTCGAGGATCCCGATCTTCCCTACCCCGAGTCGGTCGCAGCTTCGGAGATTCACAAGGCCGGACAGCAGGGCGCCAAGGCGGCGAAAATTCTCTTCGCCAACATGGGCTTTGGTGCATTTATGTTCCTGCTGGGAGCGGTGAATGTTTTCTCGCCCAATAACACGTTTGCCGTGAAGATCAGCGACCTGGGCAAGAAACTACTGCTGCGTACCAGCACAAATCCGAACGTAGCCACAACCATAACGGGTGGGACCTCTTTGTTCACCGCGCCCGATATCAGTCCGGCCTACCTTGGCGTCGGATACATTATTGGCCCACGACTGGCAGCTCTGAATTTTGCCGGCGGCGTACTCGCATGGGGACTGCTGGTTCCTCTTCTAACCTTTACCATCGGACCTTATATTCAGAGGGAACAACCTGCGGGACACGCGCTCTCGTGGACAGCGCTTGCGGGAGCGATCTATTACTCGATCGTGCGGCCAATTGCTGTCGGCGGCATGTTGGTCGGAGCCACTTACACATTGTTCAAGATGCGCAAACAGCTTGCGGTCGGCATGGGGCGCGCGGTTTCAGACTTGAAGAAGTCGGCGGCTGTCCAAGCGGCCACCAACCGCACGGAGCGCGATTTGCCCGCCAAGGCCATCTTTGCCGGCATCGGCGTCGTGTTCGTTGCGATGCTGGTTCTTTATTACTACTTCATCAGCGGTGCCGGAAATCTCTCGAGCTCGAAGATTATTGCTGGATCGCTGGTTGCGGCCGGGGTCATGGTCGTGGTCGGTTTCTTCTTCGCAGCCGTTTCCGGAAATCTTGTGGGCATGATCGGCTCATCGAATAATCCGGTCTCGGGACTTACTTTGTGCACCCTTGTGATCGCCGCTTTGTTGATGGTTGCATTGGGAGTATCCGGCACGGGCGGAGTGGCTGCCGTGTTGGGAGTCGCTGCCGTAATTTGCGTTTCTTCGGCTGTCGCCGGCGAGATGCTGCAAGACTTGAAGGTCGGACACATACTTGGCGGTACGCCGTCGAAGATGCAGATTGGCGACCTGTTCGGCATTGTGGTCGCCTCGTTGGTACTGTTCTTTCCTTTGGCGGTGCTGGATAAGGCCTATCACTTCGGCAGTCCCGCCCTATCGGCTCCGCAGGCCGGGTTGATGGCGATGCTGTCCAAGGGCATCGTTGGAGGCGATATGGCATGGCCCCTGGTTGTGGTCGGCATCCTGCTAGGCATCGCCATGATCATGATCGAGGTGAAGAGCGTAATGCTGTTTTCAGTAGGAATGTACTTGCCGCTGGGCACGACATTTGCGATTTTCCTGGGCGGCGTCATCCGCTGGGTGACCGACAAGTTGCGCGACCGGCGCGGCTTCAATGACGCGCAGAAGGCGCGCGTCGACAACGCCGGGGTGCTGACAGCATCCGGGCTGATCGCGGGAGAAGCATTGTGCGGCTTGGTGATTGCGGGACTTGTGGGCTCCGGAAAAGATGTCACGCTCGTTCACTGGACGCCATCGATCTGGGCTGCGGTAGCGGCGTTGGTGATCCTGGTCCTTGTGATGGTTCGTGTCCCGCTGGCGAACGCGGGACGGCCGGAAGATCCGGCGCCGCCGACGGCGATTATGTAAGTTTCAGACCGCGAGGGACGCCAAGGAACACGAAGGAAATCCTGGGAAGCTTCGTGCAACTTCGTGTCCTTCGTGGTTCAGGGTTCTTATGTCGATTGCAGAGAACATAGCGGCAGTGCGAGAACGAGTTGCTGAAGCCGCGCGGCGAGGGGGGCGGCGTCCGGAAGAAATTGGACTGATGGCGGTGACCAAGACGCATCCGGCGGAACGCATTCGGCAAGCCTACGATGCCGGGCTGCGGTTGTTTGGCGAGAATCGTGTGCAGGAATTTGGCGGGAAAGCCGGCGCAGTGGCTGATCTTGCTGGAGCCGAGTGGCACATGATCGGACATCTTCAAACCAACAAGGCGGCAAAAGCGGCGGAGTTGTTCGGTTCGGTGGATTCCGTCGATTCGTTGAAGCTGGCAGAAAAGCTGGATGCGGCCGCGCGCGGCTTGGGCAAGAAGCTTCACGTCCTGATTGAGATCAATGTGGGCGGCGAGGCAGCCAAGAGCGGAGTTGCCCCGGACTCCCGCGAACTGGAAGAACTTCTGCTGGCTGCGCCGCGGCTTGAGGGGTTGTCATTCCGCGGGCTGATGAGTGTGCCTCCGTTCATGGAGGATCCTGAGGGCGCGCGGCCGTACTTCCATACGCTGCACGAACTGCGCGACACCATCGCGAGACGCCGGTTGTCTGCAATCAGCATGGATGTGCTTTCCATGGGCATGTCTCACGATTTCGCAATCGCGGTCGAGGAAGGCTCGAACTGCGTGCGCGTAGGCACGGCGATCTTCGGGGAAAGAACAAAGACCTAACCACAGAGGACACAGAGAAACACAGAAGAATGGTGATCTCTCTTCAGGAGTCCGCCAGGGGAGTAACATTCGCGGTCAAGGTTCATCCCCGTGCGAAGAAGAACGCCATCACCGGCAAACTCGGGGACGCTCTGAAAGTCTCTCTGACCACGCCGCCCGTCGAAGGGCGCGCGAACGAGGCTTGCATTGAATTCTTCGCGAAACTTTTGAAGGTGCCGCGGTCTTCCGTTACCATTGCCTCCGGCCAGACCAGCCGAAATAAAGTGGTTCGCATCAGCGGCGTGACTGGCCAGTACGTCCGGGATCGACTGCCGAAATGATCGCCGGCGTCGCTGGCGGTATCGACAGTTGCGGGCAGGAGTGCCCGCACCACACGGTCACGATACACAGGAGCCACTTTGACTTTCTCCGAACGTTTCCACGAGATCCGTACAGGGTTTGAACGGCCGTTTTGGGTTGCCAATATCAGCGAACTGTTTGAGCGGCTTTCTTACTACGCCGTGTTCGCCGTGCTCGCCAGATATCTGCACGAGGGGCTGCACTTTGATGTGGAACGCGCCAGCAGCCTCACGGGCATGTTCGGAGGGTGGGTGTGGTTTCTTGCCGTGGTGGGCGGAGCGGTTGCCGACCGACTGGGATTCCGACGCGCGCTTTCTCTGGCTTATCTGTTTCTAACAATCGCCTATTTTTCGTTGGGCTCGATTGGCGCAAGTTGGTTCGCGCCTCTGCGAAATGCGGTGCCGCTGGTGACGCTCGTCGCATTCGTGCTGATGCTTCCGGCCCTGGGGGTCGCATTGGTGAAGCCGAGCGTGGTTGGGACCACCGCCCGCGCTTCCAAAGAAAATGTGCGGTCGGTCGGGTACTCCATCTACTACACGCTGGTCAATGTCGGCAGCACCGCGGGGCCACTGCTCGCGGGTTGGGAAGAAGAGCATGGCAGGGTCGAAAATGTGTTTCGTATCGCGGCACTGAGCGTGTTCGTCATGTTTTTTCTGGTACTCCTTCTTTTCAAGGAGCCACGTCGCGAAGGCGAGGAGACAGCGAGCCTGGCACAAGTGGGAAGGAACTTTCTCACCGTGCTCTCGAATCCCCGGTTCATGCTTTTTCTGCTCATCTTCACGGGCTATTGGATCGTCTTCTGGCAGGAGTTTATCGCCTTGCCACTCTATGTTTCCGCGTACATCGACCCGCATGCCAACACCGCGCGGATTCTAGCAACCGACCCAATCGTCGTGATCTGTTTCACCATGGTGATCGGCTTTCTCACCAAACGCATGCACGCGTTTCACGCCATCGTACTGGGGACGCTCGTTTCTAGCGTTGCGTGGATTCTGCTGATCGTGCACCCTTCGGTGTGGATGGCTGTGGCGACGCTGGTGGTGGTTGCGATCGGCGAGATCATTCAGCAGCCTCGCTATTACGACTACATCTCGCGTCTGGCCCCGCCCGATCAGCAGGGAACCTACATGGGATTCGCCTTTCTTCCCCTGGGGATCGGATCGTTTATAGCCGGCAAATTCAGTGGCTGGCTGATGCGTCACTACGGAGAGGAGATGCATCGGCCGCAAATGGTTTGGTGGTGGGTAATTGGGGTCGGCATCACTACCACTCTGCTGCTCTGGATTTATGATCGCCTCGTCAGAGTAGAGACGGTAGATGCTTGACTTCGAGGAGTGCCTCTGGGATGATTCGCGTCCAGCAAGCGAATCGCAAGGAGGCTCTATGCCACATTACCTGCAGCAGGTTGCGTATTCTCAACAAGGATGGGAGGCGCTGGTTGCGAATCCTCAAAATCGGATCGAAGCGGTACGGCCTGCGATCGAGAAACTGGGAGGGAAGATCGAAGCGGCGTGGTTCTCGTTCGGAGACTATGACGTTGTGGTCATCACGGATCTGCCCGACAACGTAAGCGCCGCAGCCATCGCCATGGCGTTCGCAGCGGGTGGAGCTTGCAGGTCGGTGCAGACGACGCCGCTGATCTCTCCCGAAGAAGCCACACAGGCGCTGCGCAAGGCAAAGGAATGCGGATACCGTCCCGCGACGGTCACGACGCGTGCCGCATAAACGTGTGCCAGACTCAAAGACTTAGAGGCGGCCGCCGAGGGCCGCCTTTCTTACCTTCCATTGAATGCGATGCCCCCTCTCAATTCAACTCCGGGCGCAGCAGCACAGCAAATCCGCCGTACCTTGAAAGACGGCGGCTCGGCTGAGCATGCCGCCGGCGTGCAGTGGTTTTTCAAAGAAGAAATCAAATCACACGGATGGTATACGGCGGCCTTGCGACGTGCCACAAGGCGATGCCGGCAAGAGATTCTTCGCGAGCACGACTTTGAGTTTCTGACCGAGGTCGCAGACCAACTCTTCTCGGGCCAGATTTTGGAGGAGAAGGTTGCGGCTGTCTTTCTGCTTGAGGGGCTGGACACACGATGTGGAGATCGCGAGTTCAAGCTGTTCGAAAGCTGGCTCGACCGGGTCAGCAGTTGGGCGGACCACGACGGGCTGGTGCACTATCTCATCTCACCCATGGTGGCTGCGAAGCCGGCGCGGGCTAAGCGGGTGTTTCAGTGGGCGAAGTCGCGGAATCGGTGGCGCCGGCGGGCGGCTTGCGTGGCTCTGATTCGCGGAGCGCGAGTGAAAATGCTCTTTCCGGAAATTGTGAGGCTCTCCGATTTTCTGCTGGCTGACGAAGACGATATGGTGCAGAAGGGACTTGGCTGGCTGCTGCGCGAAACCACCAAGTTCGATGCGAAGCGTACCGTGCCGTACCTGATGAAGATCCGCGGGCGCACGCCGCGACTGGTGCTGCGGACGGCGTGTGAGACGCTGCCGGTGGCGATGAAGAAGAGGGTACTCAGCACGTAGGAATCCGAAAGCAGTCGAGCTTCGCCCGACCGGACAGCCGGGACGGCTGTCCCCACACAAGGCTTTCCTCGTTTACAATAGTTGTTTGCCCATGGACCTTACCGCCATCCAGTCTGCGCTGCGGGAACGCAACATCGACGCGTGGTTGTTCTACGACCATCATCATCGTGATCCGATTGCGTATCGTGTTCTCGGCCTACCGACGAGTCTGATGGTGACGCGGCGGTGGTTCTATCTGGTCCCCGCTGAAGGCGAACCCGTAAAGCTCGTGCACAAGATCGAGGCCGGACACCTTGATTCCCTTCCCGGCAAGAAGCATCAATATTCGGGCTGGCAGGAACTGTTCGACCAGTTGAAGGCGATTCTGGCGAAATATCTCGATCTGGCGATGCAGTATTCGCCGAACAACAGTGTCTTCACGATTTCGCTGGTGGACGGTGGGACGATCGACCTGCTTCGGGGGCTGGGGAAGAACATAGTCAGTTCGGCCGACCTGGTCGCGCAGTTTGAATCCACGTGGAGTGACGAGCAAGTCGCTTCGCACTTCGCGGCCCGTGACAGCATCGATTCCGTTGTTGCCGCGGCCTTCAAAGAAATTGGACGGCGCGTGCGCAACGGTGGAACGAAGGAACATGAAATCCAGCAGTGGTTCATGGAAGCTTTCGCTCGCGAGAACCTGCTGACGGACGATCCGCCCATCGTTGCCGTGAATGCCAACGCCGGGAACCCGCACTACGAGCCGCAGGCCAGCCGTCCCATGGCGATTCGCGAAGGTGACCTGGTACTGCTCGACGTCTGGGGCAAAAAGAACACGCCGAACGCGGTGTATTACGACATTACGTGGATGGGTTTTGTCGGGGGCGCTCCGTCGCAGCGGATGCGCGAGGTGTTTGAGATTGTGCGCGATGCCCGGGACGCCGGGGTCAGGACCGTGCTCGACGCGATTAACGCGGGCCGCCGCATCGCGGGGTGGGAAGTCGATCGCGCCACGCGCGGCCACATCCAGAAATCCGGTTACGGAGAATATTTCATTCATCGCACGGGACATTCCATCGGCACCGACGTCCATTCCAATGGCGCGAATATGGACGATCTCGAGATTCACGACGAGCGGCAGATCCTTCCCAACTCCTGCTTCTCGATCGAGCCCGGCATTTATCTGCCGGAGTTTGGCGTGCGCAGCGAAGTGAATGTGCTGGTACGAGCCAAGTCGGCGGAAGTGACCGGGAAAATTCAGCGCGAGATTGTGACCATCTGAATGGCAAATTCGACGACAGAAAAAGCGAAGACCGCGCCGGGTGAGACGATGAGCGTGATGTCGGTAGTCGCCCCCGCAGTGGGGTGGTTCATCCCTGGCGCTGGACACATGATCCAGAAACGCTGGATTCGCGGCGCGCTACTGTTCGTCTCGATTGTGACTCTGTTCATGCTTGGGCTCGGGATGCAGGGTCGTATCTATAGGGCCAACGGCGGCGACATCCTGGATATTCTTGGCTTCGTCGGCGACGTGGGCGCGGGCGCGCTCTACATTTTGACCATGGCGATGGATTGGGGCCAGGGCGCGATTGCGTTCGCGACGGCTGACTACGGAACGAAGTTCATGATTGTCGCCGGATTGCTGAATTTCATTGCCGTCGCCGACGCGTACCACATTGCGATTGGGAAGAAGCAATGAAGCAGACCTCGGGCGTCGGACCTCGGACCTCGGCTAAATTCTTTTCGCAGAGCGTGACATTGTGACTATTACCCTTAATCATTTCAGCGCGGCGTTGGTGTTTTCGCTGTTCGCCTCCATCGTCTTTGGCATCACGCATCGCGATACCACGCGCGAGATGGTGCGCTACGGGGTCTATTGCTTTGCGATGTTTCTAGGCGGAGTGCTGGTGGCGGGCTGGGCGATGTGGGTGTTGCGCAGATAGACCGGACCTCAGACCTCAGAGGGGCCTCACCTTCGGCGTAGCAATTCTGGAAAAATCGTAGCGTAATCCTGTCCACTGAGTTGAAGCGACTAACATAACTCGCGGCGCATGGGTGTTGCCGGGAGAGCAGCGTTGGACTGAGGTCCGACGCCTGAGGTCTGACGCCTGTTCTTCACCCTTCCCACACGAACGCATCGAAAATTCGTTTCACATCGAAATTCAATCGCCGGTACAGCGCTACCGCTCGCGCGTTCGCCTCGGTCACGGTGAGCGATAGCAGTGAGAAATTTCTCTTGCGCAAGTTGCCTTCGGTGGCTGCAAGTAGGGACTCCCCGATTCCCCGCCCTCGATATTCCGGAAGCACGCAGACTTGGGTGACGTGTCCTACGTCGTGGCGCACGCGCGAGCACAAGATCAAACCAATCAGATTTCTTGCACGGCGATCCAGGGCAACAAAAGACGATTCCGCGTCGAACACGCCGCATCCGGGAAAGCGCACGATGTTGTTCAGGAAGCGCAGCGAGCCGCTTAGCGTGTGGTACTGATCATTGATCTGGGCATCCACGTGGCCGCGGTAGGCGGCCGTGATCACGGCTGCCGAGGGCTGGTAGTCCGCCTCGGTCCATGGCCGGATCTCAACCTCGGGGTGAGCGGCGATTTTCTGGGGCGGTGATTTTTCAAGGGCTAACACCATGAACAAACGGGGATGCCTCTGAAATCCCGTCTCCAGAAATGGGCGCGAGACCACATTCGCTTCGTGCGCCAGCAATTGTGCTTCGACCCGATGAATTCCGGGCGACTGCTGCAGGGTCTCGATGACGTGGGTGAGCAGTCGCATCTCCACCTGCCGGGCGTCGGGCAGGCGAGTGCCGTTGATTACGTAAAGATCGCCAATCACGCCCTTGCTGCCTTCGTAGACGAAGAAGGAGTATCCGAAGACTCGTCCGCGGTCGACGGCGGCGTAACCCGGCAGGATTTTCGCGTCGACGTAGCGCAGGATCATTTCCGCCGAACTGGAATAATCCCAAGAGAGCTGGCGCGACCAGAGTTGGGTCTCGTCATCGAGGAGAGGACGCAGGTCCAGCGAAGAAAAATGCCTGAGGTCGAGGATCTCCAAAAGGGGCTCCGGCCGCGGGATGCGCTGGCGGACAGCGGCAAACACCGCAGCGAAATTCCGAGTGTAGTTGGTTCGCGCGGCAGAGGCAAACGAGGCGAACACAGGGCGGCAACACCAGATTGTGGGGATCGCCGTCTGGTGCGGTTGTGCGCGCTTCGGCTGTCGCTTCCGCGCGAAACTGCGAGCCGCCATCGCCAGCCCGGTTCGATCAATCGAGGCCAAGGCTGCGGTATCCTGAGCACTCAAAGAATAGCGATCGGAGAATTCTTTCGGTGCGGCGAGAAAACTGGCACGCAGAGTCTCGTCCACGAAAATGCGTGCCAACAAGCCTTCCAGGCGCGCAGAACTTCCGCCCGAGACGGTCTCAACCGCAACTCCGGGCAACAATCCCGATTGAGCCTTCCGCGCCCGTCCTCTTCGCATCGCCGCCCGGGCCAGTTGCAGTTCCAGCAGCAAGTCACTCATCGGCGGATAGGCGCCATCGCGCTCGAGCACAACGGTCAGAGGCTGCGGCGCGAGCGCGGCCAACTCCTCCAGCATCGAGAAGACCGCATCGGGTACGGGATGCAAGTGATCATCCAGCAATCGCTGGTCGCCGCGGTTGCGGCCGGCAGAGATCCAGCGGCCTCCGGCGATATGCACCGTCCCAACGCGATCCAGTGGAAGCAGTCTTAACGCCGATAATGGCGCGGTCGCTGAATCATCTGCGAAATTGATGGCATTGGCGTACAGGTTGTGGAGATCAAGCAGAAGCGGCGCATCGGCGGCAACGGCCACTTGGCGCAGCCATTCGGCCTCAGTCAACGAGCTCGCCGGGGGCGCGATCAGGGTGGCGATATTCTCCACCATTGGCGTCACACCAACGATGTGGCGAGCCCGCGCGACGTTTGCGGCGGAGTTCTCCACCGTGTTCGGATTGCGCGGCACCGCCGCCAAGTGACCGATCTCCCAACCTCCGGCGCGCACGAACGCGAGGTGCTCCGACCATGCCTCGGGTTGCACCATCTCCACCAGGCGGGCCATCTTCGCCAAACGTTTTTCTTCCACCGGTTCCGCGGACGCAAGGCCAGCGCTGGTTCCGTGCAGCTGTACCGGAATCTGCGCCGCCAGCGTCCGCAGAGCGGACACTCTCGACCGCGAAGCACCAAACCAGTCTTCGGCGATCACTTCGACAACGTCAATCTGATCCCGGTGCGCGAAGATGCCCGTCGCCAGCTCGGTTCGCCAGCTCAAGCCCGCACGATCTTGTGACTGATGCTCCATCTCAGCTTCCGCAACCTCCACATCCTCCTCCGCAACCACCTCCACCACATCCCCCGCCGCAACTCCCGCCACTGCCACAACTGGTGGCCGCGCCGCAACTCGATCCCGCACCTCCGAGATTGACGGCACGGGTACTCTGGGGAAACAGTGTCTTCACATCTGGGAAGCCGTCGCCGGGCAGAGCTCCGATTCCGAACACTCCGACCAGCCACGCGATCTCTTTGGTACCTGCACCCGGACGCAAGAACGGACGACGTCCTTTCAGATCGCCGAACAGACCGCGGATGTCACGCAGCAGAGCTTGCCCTTTGGCCGTGGGACCGGAGATGGCGACTTGCCAGAGGACGATTTGTGCAACCGTCGTCAGAACAACCAAGAACAGAATATTGGTTCGGCCGCGAGCCAGGGCAATGCCGATCTTCATGAGCGACACGCCGATCAGGAAGCACGCTGCGATGGCAGCGAAGATGTAGCGCCGCCCCCTGGCGCGCGCGTCAGGCATCAAGTCGAGTGCAACGGCGCGCTTATCGTAGGCAGCCGCGGAAGCGCCCAGCGAGCTGGTCTTCAGTGCTTCGTATGCGGCATGCGGGGCGAAGAAGAAGGAGAGGATTTCCTGCTCGACCTCGGGCTGGACGGGATGGGGTTCTATATCTGCGCGACGGGACACGATCTCCTCATCCGCGATGAGCCAGCCGCGGTCGAGCAGCACGACGATCGCCGCGCGAAACACTTCGTTGATCCCGCCACGCAGGTATGCAAAGAAGTAAGGGTCGTCGAGCGAAACCTGAGGCGTCGGCCCTGCTTCTATCAGTGCTCGCAGCCAAATGACTCCAAGAATCACGAATCCAGACAGCAGCAAGTAGAAAAAGAGGAACTCCGGTCCTCGCAGGTCAAAAGGATTCATACTGGTTCCACGCTCACTCTTGGATGGCTTTGGCACGCTGGTGCATGGCGGCCGCTAGCTCCATCATGGCAATCATGACCTCGTGTGCGTCCGCGTCGCTCAGGGCTGCGGTCTCGCGCAGCTGGGAAAGTTTAGCCAGCGGGGCAGAGTATTTTCCGGGCGCAACCTGTTCCGCCACATTGACCAAAGCCTGTTTGGGCTTTGCGGCCCCGCGTCCCTCCAGCTGCAGCAACAACACCGCGCTCGAGCGCAGCGCTCCGGTCGAATCGGCCAGCATGTTCAACGTGGATCGACTCCCGCTCTGGTGTGCGGCATGGATTTCGCGCAGGCGCAGAAGAAGATTCAGCAAGACCTGGCGGAGTCGTCCCACCTGCGCCGCGTGCGGGACGGAAACTCCATCGAACGGATCGGGACCGAGCAGCACCACTCGTCGGCGCAGGATGTCGCTGAACTTCTGCGCGAACGCCTCGCAAGCCGCGGGGATTTCGTCTTCGACCAGAAACATTACGCGCAAGAGAATCGCCGCCTCAGCGGTGGCCAGATCGTTCCGAACCTGCTGCGCGCGGGCTGGGTCGTAGCGGCGCAACACGAGGATGAGGTTCACATCGGACGACTTCCGCAGCGAACCATCCGCCGCGCTTCCAAAGAGAACAGCCGACAGCAGGTCCTCACCAAAGGCGCGCTGCGCACCAGCCAGAAATCCAGACAGAATCTGCTGAACGTTCGCGGGTAACTCGGCGGGAACTCCTGGAGTCAGAGTGCTCAAGCGGACGCACGCCCCTCTCGGTCCAAAAGACCTGCTGCGAATGAACGTTCGCGGCCGCACATGCCGCAAAGTGTAACGCGGGAATGAGAGGAAGGGGTTGTTACTGTGTGTTCAGGCTCACTGCTTGCTGTGATGCAGGCTACGAAGAGGGTTCGGTCGCCAGGGTATTCACAAACACGCGTCGCGGGGGAAATCTATCTAAGCTGCACGGCATCAACAAGTTAGCCGCACCTCGGCGCGAACCGGCGCGTGCTTCTCCTCACGACATTCTGTGACTCCCATCACACCGTTTCTCCGCTGCTCCCATACATAATCACATCCTGCGTAGTCGAATACCCGGAGTGATTGGTACTCCCAGTTGGGGGATCTCGTGGCAAAAGGACGTGTTTCGATTGTCGTTGAGCGCTGCAAGGCCTGTGGCTTTTGCGTGGAGTTCTGTCCCACGCATGTGCTGGCGCTTTCCTCCGCTTTCAATTCCAAGGGCTACCATCCGCCGCATGTTGTACATCCGGAAAAGTGCAGCGGGTGCGACCTGTGCGGCATGTACTGCCCAGACTTTGCGATCTACGGCACAAAGTCGGATGCGAAGTCTTTAGAACCGGCTAAGGCGGAAATAGCCACCGGAGGTGCGAAATGAAAGCCGATCCTCACGGCGTGCTGACGGGCACGCATTTCATAGACGGCGATCACGCCTGCTGCGAAGGCGCGCTGGCGGCCGGCGCACGATTCGCCGCCGGGTATCCGATCACGCCCTCGACGGAAGTCGTAGAACGCTTTGCCGCGAGAGTGCCGATGGTGGGCGGAACGTTTATCCAAATGGAAGATGAACTCGCCGCTTCGATCGCGCTGCAGGGCGGAGTCTGGGGCGGAGCCAAGGCGTTTACCGTGACTTCGGGTCCCGGCTTCTCGCTGATGATGGAGCACATCGGCTACGCGGCCATGACCGAGACGCCGTGTGTGTTCGTCGATGTCCAGCGCGGCGGGCCGTCGACGGGCTTGCCGACGTTGCCAGCACAGGCGGACATGATGCAGGCGCGGTGGGGATCGCATGGTGACTACGAGATCATCGCGCTGTGCCCGAACTCTCCGCAGGAATGCTTTGATCTGACGATCAAGGCGTTCAACTTCGCCGAAGAATTCCGTGTGCCGGTGATGTTCATGATGGACGAAGTGGTCGGCCACATGACGGAGAAAGTCGTAATCCCTCCAGCCGATCAGATCGAAGTCGTGCCCCGCAAGCACACGCACAAATCTGTCGCAGACTATCTCGCCTACGGCACGAACGGCGACATGGTCCCGGAGATGGCGCATGCCGGCGAAGGCTACAAGTTCCACATCACCGGGCTGACGCATGACGAGCGTGGCTATCCGAACATGACGCCGCAGACGCAGGACAAGCTGGTGCGGCGACTGCAAAACAAGATTCGTTCGGCCGAGGACCGGATCTGCCTGTTTGAGGAAGATCGTTTGGATGATGCCGACGTGGTTGTCGTTTCTTATGGCATCACGTCGCGCGTGGCCCAGCGGGCGATGGAGATGGCGCGGGAGCGCGGCGTGAAAGTCGGCAAGCTGCGGCTCATCACCGCGTGGCCTTTCCCGGAAAAGAAGATCGCCAGTCTCGCAGCACGCGTGAAAGCCTTCGTTGTGCCCGAACTGAATCTTGGACAGATGGTGCGCGAGGTCGAGCGCGCCGCGGGCGGTAAGGCCAGAACAGTCGCCGTGTCGCACGCGGGCGGCGGAGTCCACAATCCCGACGAAATTCTGAATGCCATCGTGGAGGCAACCCGATGCTGAATGTTATCGACGACACTGTGAATCCCGTAGAACTGTTTCTGCGTTCGGACCGCATGCCGCACATCTGGTGCCCGGGATGCGGCATTGGCACGACGGTGAATTCCTTCGCGCGGGCGCTGATTGACTCGAAGATCGATCTTGAGTCTCTGGCCCTGGTCTCGGGCATCGGCTGCACCGGACGCGTTGCGGGATACGTGAAGCTCGACTCGTTCCACACCACGCACGGGCGCGCGATTCCGTTTGCCACAGGCTTGAAGCTGGCCAATCCGAAATTGAATGTTGTGGTGTACTCGGGTGACGGCGACTTATCGGCAATCGGCGGCAATCACCTGATTCACGCGGCGCGGCGCAACATCGATCTGAAAGTCATCTGCGTGAACAATCTGATTTACGCGATGACTGGAGGCCAGACTGCTCCGACGACTCCGGGTCACGCGACCACGTCGACGAATCCGTACGGAACGTTTGAACCGGCGTTCAACCTGCCGCACCTGGTGGAAGCAGCGGGGGCGGTGTATGTGGCGCGCTGGACGACCTTCCACGTACGGCAACTCGCGCGCTCGATCAGCGAAGCATTTCAGAAGAAGGGATTCTCGTTCATCGAAGTCATCTCGCCCTGCCCCACGCTGTACCAGCGGCGCAACAAGATGGGCGACGGGCTCGACACGATGAAGTACTACAAAGAGAAAAGCAAGGTGAAGAACGGCGCGCCCACCAGCGAAGTTGGACTCACGCTCAACGGTGAAATTGTCGTCGGCAAGTTCGTAGATCGCGACCGTCCCGACTATCAGACCATGATGCGGGCACAGTACGTCGAAGCGCTGGGCGAGCGCTACGTTGAAATGGAAGAACCAGAAATGGAGTGCGTATGCGAGTAACCGAAATTCGTATCGCAGGATTCGGAGGCCAGGGAGTGATCCTCTCGGCTGTGGTGCTGGGAAAAGCGGCATCGATCTACGAGAACGGCTTCGCCACCATGACACAGAACTTTGGCCCGGAGGCGCGTGGCGGCGCCTGCAGCGCGCAGTTGGTGGTGTCGGACTCGCCGGTGCTTTATCCGTACGTGACACGGCCCGACATCATGGTGATCATGTCGCAGGAGGCGTACAACCGCTTCGCCCCGGAGCTCAAGCCGGGAGGGACACTTATCGTCGAAGAGGACCTGGTGCGCGTGTCCGACCTGAAGGGCGACCCCAAGGTTTACGCGATCCCAGCCACGCGTTTCGCCGAGGAACTGGGCAAGCGCATGGTGCTGAACTCGGTGATGGTGGGATTCTTCACGGCGGTGACGAAGCTGCTCGATGCCGATGCGGTGCGGAAAGCGGTGGCGGACTCGGTGCCACCTTCATTCCGCGAGTTGAATCTGAAGGCCTTCGACAAGGGGCTCGACTACGGCATCACGGCAAAGGCCGGAGCACCGCCGGAGTTGGAAGAAGTGGGGTACGCGAAGGAGTAGGGGAGTTTGTCACGGCGCGCTTTATCGCAGCGATTGAAGGGCTGCGCCACCCAAAATCGAGTTTTTTCACAAACTGAAAGCCGCGGTTGAGTTAGTGCACTTACGGCGCGGCTTGGAGCCGCGCCCTTCAAAGACAGAGGCACCTATCGAGTTTCTCAGCAGTCTCCTAGGGCTTTGACGCGGGTGCGACCCAGTAATAATCCAAGCCCTGCGGTGCATAGTGTCCCAGTAACGATACACGCCGGCCTTTCGTCCACTCGGTTATATTTGGCTTCCACGCAGGCGGCGCAACGAGCAGATGCTCTCCGCTGGGAACGTTCCCTGCCTCGTAGCGCGCGATGATTTGATCGCGATAGAAGGCCAGCCCATACTCCAACTCGCGTGAAGTGCCACAGACTGCGACCGGCAGTGTGTGCGTCTCCAAACTTCCCAACTCGTTCTTCAGCGGGCGGGCCGACAGCTTCTGGTCGATCACGCCCGTTCCCAGCTTGAGCACCGCCGCCACCGCGAGTACGACCGGAATCAGTGTCACGAAACGCAGCATACGAAGCTGCATGCGGCTCAACAGCGTCAGGGCAATGGCAACGCACAGCACCAGTGCGACGGCCACGGCGAAGATCAACGGACGTCCCCAGGGCAGGCGGTGTTCGGTGACTGCAAAGCCGGTCAAGACAGCGGGTACAATCGGCGCGACAGCTACCAGGGAGTGCAGAATGACCAGCCCCTTTGAGACCGATGTCTCGTGTTCTAAATGCTGGCGCAGATAGTCGGCCAGCAAGACTGCGCCCGCCGGAATAGCGGGGAGAATGTAGCCGGGAAGTTTTGATCTCGAAATCGAAAAGAACACGACTGGCACGACCAGCCAGCAACATGCAAACACGCGAAACTGCAATTCGAGATCGCGGTCGGATCCGCGTTCTGCCCACAAGGCGCGAGCCGATTCCACGAACGCCGCGATCACGAAGACGATCCAGGGCACAAGTGCGATCGCGATGACCGGGATGTAGTACCAGAACGGCTCAGGGTGATGGTAGAGATTGGTCGAGAAGCGGGCGAGATTGTGCTCCAGGATGAATTCGCGAAAGAACTGCGGATTGCGCAGCTGAACCGCAATGTACCAGGGCAGCGCGATCACGCAGAAGATGAGGATGCCCGGCAGCGACAAGGTTTTCATGATCAAGCGCCATTCACCAATCGCAATTGAAAAGAGGATGATCACCAATGCGGCCAGGGCCGGCGCCACCGGACCCTTGGCGAGCATCCCTAGAGCCATACATAGGTAGAAGACTGCGAGATAGATTCTGCTTCCCTTCTCGCGCCAGGCCCACCATAACAGCATCCCGACAGAAAATGCCGCGGCGAGTCCCATGTCCATCGAAGCAGCGCGAGCGTACCCTATGATCCCCGCGCATGAGGCTGTGATGAGCGCGGCATCGACTTCCACGCCGCGCCGAAACTTCCGAAAAAAAAGATAGATGGCGATTACGAGCAGTGTCGCGTCGACCGCCGACGGAAGTCGCGCTGCTACGTCGCTGACACCGAAAGCGCTGTAGGCCAGCATCGCCTGCCAGTAATACAGGGGTGGTTTCTCCAGCCAGGCATGCCCGCCGAGCGTGGGCGTGATCCAGTCGCCGCGATCGAGCATCTCGCGTGCGACCTGTGCGTAGCGAGGCTCATCGGCGCCGAGCAGGCCGAACTGTCCAATGCCGTAGAAGAAGAGGAAGGTGCAGAAGCCGGCGAGCAGCAGGACGTCGGTACGGGTGCGATTGGTCATGAAGGAAAATTGATGATTGCTGACTGTTGATTGCTGATTGAAAACCTTCGCAGCCGGGAGCCCGCGTTTTTCCATCAACAATCCACAATCGAACAATCAACAATTGTTTTCTATTGTACGGAGGGTCCGCGGCCAAGTTGGAGAATTACCTGGCGGACGGCCTCGGCGAGTGGTCCATCGAGCGAGCAACCACTAGCGCATTCGTGGCCTCCGCCGCCAAAGCTTTCTGCGACATGCGCTACATCGAGCTTGCCCTTGCTGCGCAGGCTGACGCGGAATCGTCCCTCAGGCAACTCACGGAAGAATGCCGCCACCTCAACTCCGCCGATCGACAAAACGTAGTTCACGAGTCCTTCACAATCTTCCTCGATCGCATTGCAGCGCTCCATCTGCTTATGCGTGACCCACGCATAGCCGACGTGACCCTCAACATTCAAATTGCGCAACGCTTCGCCCAGCAATCGAATTTTGGCGACCGAATGCGCGAAATAGATCCCACGGGCGCAGTGCGCGGGATCAGCTCCGGCCAGCACGAGTTCCCGCGCGAGCGCGAATGTGTTCTCGTTCGTCCCCTGAAACATGAACGAGCCAGTGTCCGTCATCAAGGCAGTGTAGAGGCAGGTTGCGATCTCGGGGGAGAACTTGACGTCTGCCTCCCGCGCGAGGCGGAACACCATCTCGGCCGTGGCCACCGCATGCGGATCGATCCAGTTCACATGGGCGAAGGGGCGCCCGCTGACGTGGTGGTCAATGCTGATCAGGAAGCGGTCTTCCAACCCTTCCAGGCGGGTGCGGTGAATGCTGTCACACTCAAGGATGATTGCGGCTTCGTAGCTGCCCATCACCCGGTTCGACTGCACGACCTGATCGGCAAATGGCAGCGAGCGGTAGATGCGGGGCACACCGTCGTGGAGCACGACGTCGGCCTGCTTGCCCATGGCGCGCAGCACCTGGCAGCAAGCGAGCGCCGAGCCGACGGCGTCGCCATCCGGACGGGCGTGGGAGGTCAGCACGAAGCGTTCGTGTTGTCCAATCTGGCGGAGTACATCCTTTAGCATGTCGCTACGCCTGCTTTCCACTGGCTTGCTTACGGGCATTACTTCTCTTCTTCGCCCGCTGCAACAATTCTTCCACGCGGGCCTTATCCACTTCCGCGCGATCGAGCCGGAAGTACAACTCCGGAGCGCGCCTCAAGTGCAACCTTTCCACCAATTCGTGGCGAATATATTCGCGCGCGGCTTCTAATCCTTCGATGCTCTGATCGGCATCCGCGTCGTCGCCCTCTACATTGACCCAGACTTCCGCGGACCGGCCGTCATCGGCGACATGCACGGCGGTCACGCTAACCAGACCGATGCGGGGATCGGCCAGTTCGCCTTCGACCAGCGTTTCGATCTCTTCGCGCAGAGCTTCGCCGACCCGTCCGCGATGATGCTTCAGTCCGCGCTTCTCCACGACTCCACCTCAGGTAAAACGGTTGAGAATATCAGAAAACCGGGCGCAAGTGTTGGGCCAACCTGAGTCAGACGCTGCATTATTGTCCTCGGTTTTGGGGATGCGTGGTAAGTACGGAGGTAACAGCGTGTTAGGGGATGTTGAGAAAATCAGCAGGGGCTGCATTGGCCGTGAAAGGATCAGCTGTCGAGGGTTCGCTGGTATTCCACCGAGCTTCGCTCTGGCGGGACAGCCGAGGCGGCTGTCGCTACGCAGTTCTAGTAGTTCTATAAGAATTCGACAAACGAATCGGCAATCTCGGCCCCATGATTGTTGGCGATCCGGGTCGCAGCGCTTTCCACCTTCTTCATCAGGCCATCGAGATAGTCGCGGGAGTTTGAGACGCTGACGACGCCGATGGTCGCGCGGCTCCAGAGCTCGGCTCCGTCGAGTTCGGCGACGGAAACGTTGAAGGTCGTTCGCAGCCGGTCCTTCAGGCTGCGGACGACCTGGCGCCGGTCTTTGAGGGACTGTGCGGCTTCGATGTGGAGTTCGAGAGTAAGGAACGCGATGGGCATCTAGTGATCAGTGGATAGTGGTCAGTGGCTAGCTAGTTAACTAACACTATTCACTGACCACTGGACACTTATTTCAGGCAATCACTTCCGCCGCGACGCGCGTGGTGACAAACGCTTCGATCACGTCGTGCGCTTTAATGTCACCGTAGTTGGCGATCGAGATGCCGCACTCCATGCCGTTGGTGACTTCTTTGGCGTCGTCCTTGAAACGGCGCAGCGACCCGATCTTGCCCTTGAAGACGACTACGTTGTCGCGCAGCAGGCGAACATCGGCGTCGCGCTTGATCAACCCATCGATCACGCGGCACCCGGCAACGGTTCCGACCTTCGGGATACGGAAGGTTTCGAGCACTTCTGCCCGGCCCTGATAGGTTTCCTTGATCGTCGGTTCGAGCAGGCCGCTCATGGCGCGCTTGATCTCGTCCTGCAATTCGTAAATGATCGAGTGCAGGCGGATGTCGACTTCTTCCTGCTCGGCGAGTTCCTGCGCCTTGCGTTCAGGACGCACGTTGAATCCGATGATGATGGCATTCGATGCCGAGGCCAGCAGCACGTCGGTTTCGGTGATGGCGCCAACGCCCGAACGCAGTAGTTTCAGGCGTACCTTGTCGTTCGAGAGCTTGGCGAGCAGGTCGCTCAGGACCTCCACCGACCCACCTACGTCGCCCTTCAGGATGATGTTCAGTTCCTTGGTGCCGGCGGTCTTGATCTGCTCGGCCAGACCTTCGAGGGAGACACGAGAACTCTTCGCCAGCGCGGCTTCGCGGGCTTTCTGCTCGCGGTATTCCGAAATTCCGCGGGCTTTATCGCGATCGGCTACGACGACGAACTGATCGCCGGCTTGCGGCAAACCTTCCATACCCAGAATCTCAACCGGGGTCGAAGGCGGCGCGGTTTCAAGAGCGGCCCCGCGATCGTCGAACATCGCGCGCACTTTACCGTAGACGTTGCCCACGACAAAATTGTCGCCGGCGCTCAGCGTGCCGTTTTGCACCAGCACCGTGGCCACCGGTCCACGGCCGCGATCGAGTTTGGCTTCCAGAACGACGCCAGTCGCAGCACGTTCAGGAGTCGCCTTCAGTTCCGCCAGATCGGCAACCAGGCAAATCATTTCCATCAACAGATTCAGATTGGTTTTCTTCTTGGCCGAAACGTCGACGAAGACGGTCTTGCCGCCCCACTCCTCAGGCACCAATCCGCGATCGGCCAACTGCTTCTTCACCCGGTCGGGGAGAGCGTCGGGCTTATCGATCTTATTGACGGCAACGATGATCGGGACCTCAGCAGCGTGCGCGTGATCGATGGCTTCCAGAGTCTGTGGCATGACGCCGTCATCGGCGGCAACGACCAGCACGACGATGTCGGTCGCCTTGGCTCCGCGCGAACGCATGCGCGTAAAAGCTTCGTGACCTGGGGTATCGAGGAACACGATCTCGCGCCCGAACGCTGGAGAATCCTTGTCGGTAATGCGCACTTTGTAGGCGCCGATGTGCTGCGTGATGCCTCCAGCCTCACCTTCGGCAACATTGGTCAGGCGGATGGAATCGAGCAGTGTGGTCTTGCCATGATCGACGTGGCCCATGATCGTGACCACGGGCGGCCGGGTCGAGACTTCGACGGTGGTATCTTCCCCGCTTCCGGCAGCTGCATCAATGTCTTTCGAGGCCTGCTCTTCGAACGTGATCACGTTGGTGTCGGCGCCGAAGAAGCGCGCCATTTCACTGGCGAGTTCGGCGTCGAGTGTCTGGTTGATCGTGGCGAAAACGCCGCGAGACAGCAGCCGCGAGATCAGATCTTTCGCGCGGATGTCGAGCTTCTCTGCCAGATCCTTTACGCTGATGCCTTCCGTGATCGTGATGTTGCGCGTGATCGGCATGGGCTCGTTCGACACCACCATGCGCGGTGGTGGCGTGTAGCCCTTCATCGGTCCTTCTTTTACGCCGCGCGGAACATAACGCTGGCCGGGTCTGCGAGCCGGCGCGCCGGGGCGAGCACCGGGACGAACTGGTCCCGGAGGCGGCCCGCCCGGGCCCACACCGAGGGGACGTGGTCCGGTCGGAGCTGACCGGGTGGGATGCATCGGGCGGCGTTCGCCCGGCCGGAGCGGCGGACGCGGCGCGCCAACTCCACCTGGACCTTGCGGACGAGGACGCTGGAAAATCGGTTGACCCGGCACGGGACGTCCGGGCGCGGGACGCATCGTTCCTACTGGAGCCCCAGCCTGCGCCACAGGCGCCGGCGGAGCCGGACGCGGAGGCGGCGCTTTGTACACCGGACGTGGCCCAGTCTGCGGAACAATCATCCGCGGCGCAGGGGGTTGCGGCGTCGCAGCGACCGGCGGAGTCACCAGACGCGGAACCACTACAGGAGGAGCCGTTACGGCGGGTGGCGCAACCACAGAAATCGCAGGCGGCGCAGCTGCAGGCGGTACCACCACAGCGGGAGGCGCGGCGGGCGGTGAGACAGGACGCGCTGGCGGAGCAACAGCCGCAGGCGCAACGGGAGCAACCGGAGCAGGCGGAGCCTCGGGTTTTTCAACCACTGGCGGCGTTACCACCGGACGCGCCACTGGTACGGGGGGAACCGGCGCTGCCACGGGAGCAGGAGGCATCGCTGGCGCGGCAGCCTTTGCGGCCGGAGGCACCACCGCCGGCCTGGGCGGAATCGACGGCGCAGCAGGCCGCACCGGAGGAGCCGCAGCCGCTTCCTTCTTTTGCGTGATCGCTCTCAGCACATCGCCCGGACGGGAGATGTGGGACAAATCAATCTTGGTCTTGATTTCTTCTTCGCCGCGCAGGGTGCGCGCGGACCGCGCAGAGGACGACTGCGCTTCGGACGAGCCGCGGATGTGGGCCCGTACTTTTTCCGCTTCGTGCTCCTCCAGCGAACTGGAATGGGTCTTCTTCTCCGTCACTCCGACGAGCGGTAGCGCGTCGAGAATGGCTTTACTTTTAACTTCCAGCTCCCTGGCGAGATCGTTGATTCGAACCTTACTCATCCGGCCTTTCTTTTCTCCGCGTTGTGCTTAGGTCTTCATCAGCAGCCTCACGGAGTCAGCTTCCTGGACTCGCACGCAATCGAAATAATCTGCGCGTGTCATGACTATTCAGTTGTTTCGGGAGCAGCTCCCTCTTCGGGCGCATGCTCTTTTTCGCTTGTGGCAGCTTCCGCTTCCGTGCTTGCTTCGGGTACCGTTTCTTCGGCGGCCGCTTCGACTGCCGCTTCAGCGTCAGGCGCGACTTCTTCGGCAACGCCTTCGACGCCCTCGGCGGTTTCCGCGCCCACCGCGCCTTCTGCGCTGCCCGCTTCCAGGCTCGCGAAATAATTATTCACCGCGAGACTGATTTTTTCCACCGTCTTCGGACCGATGCCTTCGATCGCCTCCAGTTGTTCCGGCGTCATGTCGGCAAGAGCTTCCACCGTGGTGATGCCGGCAGCGCCGAGCTTCTCGACCAGTCCCTCACCGAGTCCGGAGACACTTTCGAGCGGCGTCGTCGCCTGCGGGGCCATGGCGGCCATCTGCTGTTCGACTTCCTGGCGCTTCTCTTCCTCGCTCTTGATGTCGATCTTCCAGCCCAGCAGCTTGGCGGCGAGACGAACATTCTGGCCCTTCTTGCCGATGGCAAGCGAGAGCTGGCTGTCGTCGACGACGACTTCGAGGTGCTTGTCGGCGCTGTCGACGATGGTTACGCGGCTGACCTTTGCCGGCTGCAATGCTTTTTCAGCGAAAGTCACCGCGTCTTCGTGGTACTCGATAATGTCGATCTTCTCTCCGCGCAGTTCGCGGATGATCGACTGCACGCGCATGCCTTTCATGCCGACGCAAGCGCCTACGGCGTCGACGTCCTTGTCTTTCGACATGACAGCGATCTTGGTACGCTCACCGGCCTCGCGCGCGATCGCGCGGATGACGACGGTGCCGTCGTAGATTTCTGGAACTTCGGTCTGGAACAGGTGCTGCACGAGCTCGGGCGCGGCGCGCGAAACCACCACGCCTGGACCCTTGGACGCGCGCTCTACGCGGGCAATGACTACGCGCACGCGCTCGCCGATAGCGAACGATTCCAGCCGCGATTGCTCCTTGCGCGGCATGCGCGCTTCGGCCTTGCCGATGTCGAAGATCACATCCGGACCCTCGACGCGCTTCACGGTCGCGTTGACGATCTCGTTCACGCGCCCGATGTACTCGTTGTAGACCGTGTCGCGCTCGGCTTCGCGCACCTTCTGGAAGATGACCTGCTTCGCGAGCTGCGCGGCAATGCGTCCCAGGATGCCTTCGGTGGCGCGCGGAATCTGCAACTCTCCGCCGACTTCGAGCGAGGGGTCAACCTTGCGCGCGTCTTCCAGCGTAACCTGCAGGTTCGGGTCTTCGACCTGCTCGGGAGTCTCGACCACGGTCTTCACCGCGAATGCGTTGATCTTGCCGGTATCTTTGTCGAGCTTGGCGCGCAGATTTTCCTGCGACTTGTAGTACTTGCGCGTGGCCATAACAATGGCGTCTTCCACCGCGCTGACTACAATCTGCGGATCAATGCCTTTTTCCCGGCTGACGCCTTCGATGATGTTGTAAAGCTCGCTAGCCATAAAAATCAAAGTTTCAACGTTTCAGGGTTTCAAAGTTTCAAGGTCGTTGTCTCTGAAACCTTGAAACTTTGGAACCTTGAAACCTATATCTCTGGTACCAGATTCGCCTTTTCTACGTTGGCGAATTCAATTTCAATCTTCTGCCCGGCCGCGTCGCCCATCTTCTTGCGCGACTTGTGGCTGGCGACGCTCAAGTCCAGTGTCAATCGGCCGTCCTGAAAACTTTCCAGCCGGCCCTCGAAGTGGCGGTTGTTGTTCACCGGCTGCCGCGTTGTCAGTTTCAAACGACTGCCGGTGAAGCGCGTAAAATCCTTGGCCTTGACCAGCCTTCGGTCCAGCCCCGGGGACGAAACTTCCAGCGTGTACGAACCCGGCATGACGTCTTCTACGTCAAGGATCGTGCCAAATTCGCGACTGAAGTGGGCACAATCTTCGTGCGTCACTCCGGACAAGGGATCAGTTCCTGCCGTGGGCTTGTCCAGAAAAACCCGCAGCATCCGCGCCTTGCCTCCACCCAGGAACTCGACTTCAACGATTTCGAGTCCGCTGGAGGCGGCGACGCGGTCCGCAATCTCCCGCACACGATCAACGTCAAGCGCCATGAATCCAATGACTTACTGGCGGATGGCTGCAACACCGGACGGGGTCCCAACTAAAAAGTGGGCTTGCGCCCACTGGTGTGCTTCGCCAAAAGCCGGTACACAGCAGTTCTCAGTTTCTTAATATACGCCCGTGAGGGGGTAAAAGACAAACCCGGGGCACGAGGCCGAACCACTGCCTGCGTCACCTGGGCCGGTAACACCGTGGGGCCGGGCAGAATCCGTGGTACACTCGTGCGGTCTGCAGTTCCCCTTCCGGCGGTACAAATGGAGTTCGCCATGAGTCTCTCGGTTTTTGCCTGTCTTCGCCGCGCTGCCTCGATTCCCGCCGCCCTGCTGTTTCTTGGGGCACTCGGCGCACCTGCGTGGGCTCAATTTGAAACGCGAGCGACCAGTCCGTTTCCCGAGGGTGCGTACTCCATCGCAACCGGTGACTTCAATCACGACGGCAAGCTGGATGTCGTGATGATGACAACCGATGGCCTTTCGGTGGCTCTAGGAAATGGGGACGGGACCTTTGGGAAGGTTGTGTCTTACACAACGCAACTTTCTTATTCGCTGGCGGTGGCCGATTTTAATGGAGATGGGAACCTGGACATAGTCACTGCGGACGAAACCCTAAATCCCAGTACCGTGAGTGTCTACCTGGGTAAAGGGGATGGAACTTTCAATCCCGTGCCCATCACCTCCAACACGACAAGCTACAACGAATTTGTGGCGGTGGGCGATTTCAACGGTGACGGCAAGCCGGATGTGGTGTTAATCGAGAACCCACACGTCAGCGTTCTGCTGGGGAATGGCGATGGCACGTTTGGGCCGCCGAGTGATAACGATTCGTTCGTCGGAGTTCACTGGTTAACGGTCGCCGATTTTAACAATGACGGCAAGCCCGATGTGCTGGCGACCGGATTTTTTGGCGGCAGCGACAGCATTGGCATTTTCCTCGGCAATGGCGACGGCACGCTGCAAAATGCAATCATCGCCAACGCGGAGTTCGTCCCGTCTACTGTTGCAGCGGCCGATCTAAACGGCGACGGCAAGATGGACGCGATCTTGAGTTACGATCTGGGCGGCGTCGCTGTCTTCCTTGGGAATGGGGACGGTACTCTGCAATCACCGGTGCAGTACGCCACGACAGGAGTCAGTGGAGAGGAGGTACTCGTCAACGACCTGAACCTCGACGGCAAACTGGACGTTGCGATTGGCGCTGGCGACGGCGTTGATGTGTTTTGGGGAAATGGCGACGGCAGTCTCGAACTTGCCCAGCACTTTTCCGCCGGGCACTCTGGGCTCCTCGCCATAGGTGATCTAAACCTGGATCACCTTCCGGATGTCGTGATGGGGACTTTTTTTTACGGAGCAGTCACTATGCTCAACACGGGCGTCGTGAGCTTCTCTCCTACCACAGAACTCACGTTCAAGAAGCAGAAGCACGGCACCATTAGCGCACCGCAGACTGTCACTCTGACTAACACTGGGCGGTCCACCTTAACAATATCGTCTGTTGTCGCAAACGGCCAGTTCGGCGTAACCACAAACTGCAAACCGCAGGTTGCACCGGGAGCAAAATGCGTGCTTCAGGTAACATTCAAGCCGAAGACCCAAGGCGTAAAGTCCGGCACGGTATCGATCAACGGCAGCGCGTCTAAGAAACCTGAGGTTATCGCGCTTTCAGGCAACGGCACCTAGAGGTTCCTCCGTAGCAGAAGGGCGGGATTGAGTGTCCCGCCTTCCTGCTTTGGACCTCGCAAAATCAAGTTGTTAGTGAGGCGTGTGGGTGCATCCCGCCGGAACGTTCGGTGGGATGCCGATCATATCGTCTGTGATAGCAGTTGAACCAACTACCGTGCCATGGAATATCTGCACCTGATAGCCAGGAACATTTCCGCCGCCCACAGCTTCTGACCCCGGACAGTTGTCGACTGCGTAAACGGCGTAGCTTGGAGGCGAGTTGGACTGACCGATATTTGCATAGAAGATTTGCCCTTGCGGGCTGGAGTTGTTCATGGTGGTTGTGGAACTTCGACAGAGCCATGCCGACATGCCAGTGCTCAGATAGCTGAACGTGGGAATGGCTCCCTGATTAGCACCTCCAGTTGACTGGTCCACTATGCCCTGCGCGAGCCACGCTGCATTTGAGTTGTCTGTAGTGTTATTCGACCCTCGACACGAGCTATCATTCGTCCACTGCCCGACCGAGCCAGCGACACCCAGATATGATGGACTGACAGACCACGGCCCACCTGTCCCCAACTGGCAACCGTATTGCCCCCCATTGTAGTTGGTCAATCCGCAAACGCTTACATTGGCCGGCGCAGGCACCTTGCAGCCCTGTTTGATGTCGCCGAACACTGGTCCGGCAAGCAGTTGTACCTAGTCGAGCCAACTGCCCGCACCATAGTAGGCGAGGGAGTAGGCTATTTCCGCCGACCCCGCGCTCGCGCCATGCGCACAAAATCCGGCGCGGGAGTTGGCGCTTTGAACGCTCGGAAAGAGCGTCGTGTAAGCGAAGTTCAGAAAAGTGGCGGGGCGGCAGGCCGCATTCTGGATGCTGGCAGTCTCGCCCTGCGTGAATGGCATGTAGGTTTGTTCCCAGTCTGCCGCCCAAGTCATCTCTACAATCTCGTACCCAGCACGAAAGAAGCTGTCTGCGAAACCGAAGTTTCCAGGCGCGACGCCTCCGTCGCCGCCCAAAATTACGACCGTACCGAGCGTCTTGCTAACCAGTCCGACCGCCGTCGGGTCGATGACTCCGAACGACAGCGAGATATTCTGTGTGTTCGGACAATTGATGACCGCGTTTTGGCAGGTCATATAAGTGTTGCCGTTGCTGTTTCGATAGTAGTACCAACCTCCCGTTGGGTCGCACGACCACGCGACGTTGCTTACGGCGATGGTACCAAGCGACAGCGAGCCCTGAGCGTGCATCGGCGGAGGGAACAGACAGGCGACTATCACGGCGAATGCCAAAAGCAGCAGCGCGTGGCTGGCGACTCTGGCAGTGGATCGAAGGCGGATCAAGCCTTCGGGAGCGGAGTACTTCGTGCTTAACATGCGTTTGTCCTCGCAGAGCAGAATTGAGGGAAGGGGCTGAAACATACCTGAACGGTCCGAGCAGGTCAATGGAAAGATATCCACCCAATCGAGGTCGGGGGTTCGCGGAGAGCCCGCCTTGCCCCCCAAGCGGTGTATCACCGCCTGTCATTCATTTGCCCTAATCCGCTCCCCTCTCTAGAATGAATGTTTACCCACAACGCTGGGGAATCCCGAGAATTTTATGATTCATTTTCCCGTTCCTGAGGCTCTTACTTTTGACGACGTTCTTCTGCTGCCGGCCCGTTCCGACGTCGTACCTGCAACGGCCAGCACGCAGACGCAGCTCACCCGCAAGATCAGCCTGAATATTCCGATCGTGAGCGCCGCCATGGATACCGTCACCGAATCGCACATGGCCATTGCGCTGGCGCAGCAGGGCGGACTGGGCATCATTCACCGCAATCTGACCATTGAGCAGCAGGCCAATGAAGTCGACAAGGTGAAGCGCTCGGAAAGTGGCATGATTGTCGATCCGGTCACGATGCACGCCACCGACAAAGTCAGCGACGCCCTCGAGGTCATGCGCAAGTACAAGATCTCAGGCGTGCCGATCACGGAGCACGGCAAACTGGTCGGCATCCTGACCAATCGCGACCTGCGCTTTGAAACCCGCTTCGACATTCCCATCGACAAGGTGATGACCAAGAAAAACCTCATCACCGTCCCGGTGGGAACCACGCTCGAAGAGGCGGAGAAAATCCTTCACACGCACCGTGTGGAAAAACTCCTGGTCGTCGACGACAAGTACAACCTGAAGGGCCTGATCACGGTTAAGGACATCCAGAAGAAACTGAAGTATCCCAACGCCGCCAAAGATTCTCAGGGCCGCTTGCGTGTGGGAGCCGCCATCGGCGCGACCGGAGATTTTCTGGAGCGTGCTCAGGAATTAGCGGAAGCCAAGGTTGATGTGATCGCCATCGACAGTGCGCACGGGCACTCGACCAAGGTGCTCGAAGCCGTACAGCTGGTCAAATCGAAATTGCCGGAAGTGGAATTGCTCGCCGGCAACGTGGCGACATTTGACGGCGCGTGCGAACTGGCTCGCGCCGGTGCCGACGGCATTAAAGTTGGCATCGGGCCGGGCTCCATCTGCACCACGCGCGTGGTGACGGGCGCAGGTGTGCCGCAGATCACCGCCATTGCCGAAGCGTATCGCGCAACCAAAGACTCTGGAGTTCCCATCATCGCCGACGGCGGCATCAAGTATTCGGGCGATGTCACCAAGGCCCTGGCAGCGGGCGCGAGCGCAGTCATGATCGGATCGCTTTTTGCCGGAACGGATGAAAGCCCCGGCGAACTGATCCTGTATCAAGGCCGCTCGTTCAAGTCGTACCGCGGCATGGGATCGCTCGGCGCCATGGCCCAGGGCTCGAGTGAGCGCTATTTCCAGAACACGGCAGCCGACTCTTCTTCGGCAAGTTCTGCTTCCGACGGCGAATCCAACCGGCTCGCCAAGTTGGTCCCCGAAGGCATCGAAGGACGTGTTCCCTATCGCGGTTCGGTCGCGATGATCATCTATCAGATGGTCGGAGGGTTGAAGTCGGGCATGGGCTATTGCGGTTGCGCGACGATCTCGGAATTACTGCAGAAGACGCGGTTCGTCCGCATCAGCGGCGCCGGACTGCGCGAGAGCCATGTCCACGACGTGATGATCACCCGCGAAGCCCCGAACTATGCGATCGAATAGTCCCGCGCCGGATACGAAACGCTATCGACACCCCCACTTCTCGCGCAAAGGGCGCGCGAGAAATGGGGCACCCCGATCGGCCGGCTCCCGAACCGCTTGAGCTCCGACCGTCACCACGTCCTGAAGGCCTGGATCGCTCTGATCCTCTGGCTCATCGTCATCGCGATCGAGTCGACGACCTATCTCTCGTCGCAAAACACCAGCCGCTTTCTGTACCCCATGCTGCATTTTCTCTTCGGCATCGATTACGCCAGCTTTGAACCGTGGCACGTGTTCATCCGCAAGTCCGGACACGTGTTCGGCTACGGCCTGCTGAGCATTCTGCTGTTCCGCGCCTGGCGCGAGACACTTCCGGCGTCACGCGGAGCGAGGTGGACCTTTCGGTGGGCCAACATTGCCGTGCTGGGAACCGCACTGGTGGCCAGCCTCGATGAATGGCATCAGAGCTTTCTGCCCTCGCGCACGGGAACCATGCACGACGTTATTCTGGACACATGCGCGGGCATCGCCGCCCAGCTCGCGCTGTTTCTCTATCTGCGCTGGTCTTAGACGCATACCCGCTGTAAGTTCCCGTCACCGTATCTGCCTGGCGCGTGCTTTCTTCTTGACAGGTTCCATGTCAAATGTTACATATTGTAACGCTACAATGACTAACACAAGGCAGCTACGTCTAAAGAACCTGGGAGAGGTCGAGCAGAGCGTGATGGATTACATCTGGAGTCACGGGCCTTGCACTGCGGAAAGCTGCCGCGAGGCACTGGCTTCGTCACGGCCGATGAAAGACTCCACCATCCGCACGGTTCTGCGGCGCCTCGAGGAAAAGGGATATCTCACGCACCATATCGAGGGCCGGACGTTTGTGTACCGAGCGTCGGACGGGCGCCAAAACGTCGCCGTCCGCGCGGTGAAGAGCATCATTGACCGCTTCTGCGGCGGATCGGCCGAACAACTCGTGCTCGGCATGGTGGACAATGCCGTACTCGACCGCAAACAACTGGAACGTCTGGCCCGCAAGATTGCGGATAGAAGTACCGCGGAAGAGGCGCCAACACGAACCAGGGAAAGAAAGCCATGAACATCTTCTCTGTCCCCAACGCGATGGTCACGGAACTCCTGACCTCTGCGCTACGTGGAACCCTTCTGGCGGCGGCGGCAGGACTCGGACTGGCGGCGTTTCGGGTAAGAGACACCTCCGTGCGCCTGTTCGTTTGGAGGTCTGTTCTCTACGGGGCTCTAGCCATTCCGTTTTTCGGGCTGTTGCTGCCACCGCTCACGGTTCCCACACCTGCATTGTGGAGCTACGAAAATCCGCATGCTTTGCAGCCCGCGCACGTCCCTCAGACCGGGGCGATTCGCTCGGAGATCGGTGAGGAAACTGGCGCGGCGTTGCCCCCGAAGTTCTCCGCAACCAGTTCACGCGTGATACGTGCGCCGCGCGCGGCCGATCCCAAAGCAGCAACGCAGGCCCTGTCCCGCCCTGACCGCTTTTGGAGTTACGTTAGCTGGAACGTGGTCGTGGCCACTTACTTCCTGGTTGCGCTGATTCTGCTTCTGCGCCTGGCCGCGGGATTTGTCATTTCCCACCGCGTGATCCGCCGATCGCAAACAATTGCGGAGCCTCGAGTGGCCGCTCGACTTGCCTCTCGGGCATACGGCAACGCCCTGGCCGCTGCACCGCGAGTTGCCGAATCTGACTTGGTGTCTGTCCCGGTCACGGTGGGCACACTGCGCTCGACGATCCTGTTGCCCGCCACTTGGCGCGAATGGGACGATGCGAAGCTCGACGCCGTCCTGGCACACGAGGTATCACACGTGGCGCGGGGCGACGCTCTTACTCAACGACTTTCGCTGCTGCACCGCGCGATTTTCTGGTTTAGTCCGCTCGCCTGGTGGCTCGATCGCCATTTGGCAACGCTGGCGGAGCAGGCTAGCGATGAAGCAGCCTTGTCCTGCGGCGCCGACCGCAACACTTATGCCAGAACTCTGCTGGGATTTTTCGAAGCCCTGCAAACCGCCCCCGGAAGGGTCTGGTGGCAAGGCGTTTCTATGGCGAAAGCGGGACAGGCAGAACAACGATTGGAAAAAATTCTGGCTTGGAGAGGAGCCGTCACCATGAATCTGAAGAAATCTGTCAGCCTCGCAATAATCGCAGTTGCCGTTCCGGTGGTTTATCTGGTTGCGGCCGTTCGCCCCGCGGGGCGCAATTCAAACGCGCAGGAAGTGATCGTAGCGCCTCCGCCCGCTGCTCCGGCCACACCGCAGACTCGGGCACCGAGGGCGTATGCCGTTCCTCCGGTGGCGCCGGCAATCACGGGTGTAGTGGCGCCACCTCCACCTGCCTACGGAGCGCCGGTTGCGCCAGCGATCGCGGGAGTTCCTCCGTCTCCTGCATGGGCGCCGCAGGCGCGAGGTATTGCCAAAGGCGGCTTCTCCTACGGATATGGCTTTGACGACGATGAACGCTACGTGATCGTCTCCGGCAAGACCGATTCGTACACCATGTCGGGGTCGACGCAAGACATCCGGCATGTCGAGAAACTCAAGAAGGAAATTCCCGGAGACTTCATCTGGTTCCAGCGCGACGAGAAGTCCTACATCATTCGCGACCAGGCAACGATTGATCGCGCCAAGAAGCTCTGGGCCCCGCAAGAGGAACTCGGAAAGAAGCAGGAGGAACTTGGCGCGCAACAGGAGGCTTTGGGCAAGCAGCAGGAGGAGCTCGCGGAGAAGATGGAACAGGTTAAGGTCAATGTGCCCGACATGACCGCGGCCCTCGACAAGCTGAAGGCAAAACTGCAGAAGCTCGGTCCCACCGCCACCATGGAGCAGATCGGCGATCTGCAGTCGGAGATCGGAGACCTGCAGAGCAAGATTGGTGACATCCAGTCACAGGCCGGTGATGCCCAATCCAAGCTGGGCGAGCAGCAAGGCGAGTTGGGAGAAAAGCAGGGAAAGCTCGGGGAGCTGCAGGGTGAACTGGGCGAGCAGCAGGGAAAGTTAGCTGAAGAGGCTTCTCGCCGGATGAAAGAACTACTCGACGAAGCGGTCAAGAACGGCACCGCGAAGCCGGAAGCGGAATCGGTGAAGACTCCCACAATGTGAACAGTCCTCGACTGTGGACGTGGCCGTGGAGGAGCGGGACTTCGGGGGCCGCATCCGCTCCTGTGTTTAGAAGGCCCTTAGGCGCTGACTCCCGCCGGCCTGCGGCGCGGACTAGCCACCAGCAACGCTGCCGAAACGACCGCCAGCGCCGCCGATGCATAAAACGGCACGCTGGCTCCGTAGTGCTTCCACAGTTCACCCGTGATGACGCTCGCCGCCAGCGTCGCCACACTGGTTACAAAGAAATACACACCCAGCGCGCGACCGCGGACCTCCGGAGCCACCGATTCCACGACCAGCGCCTTCAGCACGGGCTGCGTCAGCGCGTAATACATGCCATACACAGCCATCGTGATCCAGATGACGAGGGTCGAAGGCGCACGCCCGAATACGAAATATACTCCGGCAAAGATGAGATAACCCGCCGCCGCAATCCAACGCCGGGAAAAATGGTCGCTGCACCATCCTGCGGGCCATGAGCCGAGCGTATACGTGACGTTGAAGACGAGCCCAAGCAAAGGCGCCAGAGAAACCGAAATGCCGGCGCTCTGGGCTCGCATCACCAGAAACATATCGCTGGAATTTCCCAGGGAGAACAGGGATACCGCACAAAGCACCAGGTAGAACGAAACCGGAAGCCCGACCTGCGCCGCAGGAGGAAGTTCTGCTTTGGTCGAATGCTCCAGCCTCTCTTGCTGCGAGGATTGCCGTTTTGTCTCGCGAATGCCGAACCCTGCCACCAGCACCGCCAGCGCCCCCGGCACAGCCGCTGCCCAAAAAACGCTTCGAATCCCATACCGCGCCAGCAGAACGAGCGCCATGAGCGGGCCCGCAATCGCCCCTGCTGAATCCAAAGACTGAATCAGCCCATACGTCGATCCCAGCCGTTCCTTCCCCACCGACTCGGCGACCATCACGTCGCGCGGCGCTCCACGCAGTCCTTTGGCGACCCGGTCGGTAAAACGAATCAACAGGATGTGCCACCACGCCGTTGTCACGGCCAACAATGGCTTCACCGCGTTCGCGACAAAGTATCCGGCAACGACCAGCGGCTTGCGCCGGTCGAGGCGATCGGTGAGATATCCCGAGAACAGCTTGGCAAACGAGGCCACGCTCTCAGCGATGCCTTCAATCAGTCCCAACTGGGCCGGACCGGCGCCGAGCGAGATCAGAAATGCCGGTAGCACCCAGTACGCCATCTCTGAAGCCGTGTCGTTGAAGAACGACGTAACTCCGAACGCGTAGATGTTGCGAGAGGCAGAGGGCTGCGACTCGGAAGAGGGCGCGGGCATAGAAAGGTTTTACCACGGAGACACGGAGACACGGAGAAGCCAAAGAAATGTCATTGAAGTTGCAGCCAAACAATGAGCGCCGCTTTGCATCAGGCCCCGATAGTCTGAAGTCTGAAGTCTGAAGTCTGAAGTCTGAAGTCTGAGGTCTGAGGTCTGCTCTTCAATACATCGCGTCGTACTTCGTCACCACCCACTCTGCTCCCCGATTCTCGACGGTGAGGGTAAACAGGTCCTGATCGATTCCTGCCTGATTCGGCCCGGCGTTGCTCGGCCGCTTGCCGCGATAATGAAGAATCACCAGCGGTGGCGCATCCTCCCAATCTGCCAGTTCCCACGACAACAGCGGATGGTCGGCTTCGGACTTGCAGATGTATTTCGCGTACTTCTTGTGGTAATCGTGCTCCCACTTGCTCAAGAGCTCGTCGCAATGCCCGTCGCGCATTTCGCGCAGAAACTTGTTTGCAGCTTTCTCGGTCGAGCGGTCGCGCAACGGATTCATCTTGATGGTAACCGGCAAGCCCGTCAGCGGATCGTGATCCTCGGAGCGCGCCAGAACCGGCCCCTGATTGTTGAGCCAGTACAAATAACCCACGAACCCGAACACGAGCAGTGCTCCGGCGCCGACGGCTATGCCGATCTGGGTTTTGGTAAAGGCCATCTAATAAAGTGTAAGGAGACGAGGAAACCAGCGGCAAGATTACGCGGACACACGTCCGGACATGTACGACCGGGGACGTGTGGCGCGGACACTCCTGCCCGCAAAATCTTACCAGGAGCAGGGAAGTCAAAACGCACAAATAACTGGAAGCTCAACCCCGGGGAAAATCGGGATACTTTGCTTGTGGTTAGACTTCACGGGCAAGAGTGCCCGTGCCACACATTGCTCCTGCAAACCTGCAAACAAAAAGGCACGGCCGAAGCCGTGCCTCTTTAATGGGTGCGCAGGCAGACTACTCTTTCTTGTCTTCGCTCTCAGCCGGAGCGGACTCGCCCTGCGCTTGTGCCTGTGCCTCGGCCTCTTCCATCGCCTTCTTGGCTTCAGCAGCCTTTTTGGCGCGAGCTTCCGCGCGCTTTTCCTTCTTCTCGTCGAGGATCTTCTCGCTGCCGAGCAGCTCGAGAAAAGCCTTGTCGGCTCCGTCACCCTTGTTCCACCCCGTGCGGATGATGCGGGTGTAGCCGCCGTTGCGATCGCCGAACCGCGGGCCCACCGTGTCGAACAGCTTCACCACGGCCTCATCGGTCATCAGGTATGAAGCGGCGAGACGGCGCGCAGACAGATCGCCGCGCTTGCCGAGCGTGATCATCTTCTCGACCAGCGGACGCGCCGCTTTGGCCTTGGGAACGGTCGTTTCGACGCGCTCTTCAACGATCACCGATGTGACCAGATTGCGCAGCAGCGACCGCCGGTGCGCTGTATTCCGTCCGAGTTTGAAGCCTGCAACTTTGTGACGCATTTCGAACCTCAGGGGCTAAAGCCCCGATCCTCTAATTTTTGGCCTTGAGCGGCGCGGCTTAAAGCCGCGCCCTTTCAAAGCTCAAATAAACAACCTGAGTTCCCTCGCAACGAACACTCGGGATTTCGGTGCGCGGCTCTGACGCCGCGCAAACGCCTCAACTTACAGCTGGTCGTCCGGACCGTATGCCGATGCGGGCAGCGGTACGTTCGATGTCGGGCCGGGCACGGCGTTACCGTGCTCGTCGATCTTCATGCCGAGACTCAGTCCCATCGAAGACAGAATCTCTTTGATTTCGTTCAGCGACTTGCGGCCGAAATTCTTGGTCTTCAGCATTTCAGCTTCGGTCTTCTGCACGAGTTCACCGATCGTCTGAATATTCGCGTTCTTCAGGCAGTTGTAACTGCGTACGGAAAGCTCCAGCTCTTCGACCGAGCGGTTCAGATTCTCGTTGTGAATCTCGGGCTTGCGATCGTCGGACGACGAGGTTCCGGTTTCGATTTCTTCTTCGAAGTTGATGAAGATGTTCATGTGGTCCTTCAGCAGCTTCGCCGCCAGGCCGATTGAATCAGCAGGCGTGATGGAGCCGTTGGTCCAAACTTCGAGAGTGAGCTTGTCGTAGTCGGTGATCTGTCCGAGACGCGCCGCTTCGACCGTGTAATTGCACTTGCGCACGGGCGAGTGCACGGAGTCGATCGGAATGAATCCGATGCCGAGGTCCTCGTCGAAATTCTTGTCGGCGGAAACGTAACCGCGGCCGCGCTTCAGGCGCATCTCCATATCGAGCTTGCCGCCTTCGCTGACGGTCGCGATGTAAACGTCTTTGTCGAGGACTTCGACGTCGCCGTCGGCTTCGATCATGCCGCTGGTGACCACACCAGGCTGATCCGCACGCAGGTAGATGGCTTTCGGCGCGTCGCCCGCAAGCTTGAACGGAATCTGCTTCAGGTTGAGGATGATGTCGGTTGCGTCCTCGACGACGCCGGGGATGGATTGGAATTCGTGCAGCACGCCGTCCATCTTCACCGCGGTGACGGCGGCGCCTTCAATCGAACTCAGCAGCACGCGCCGCAGGGCGTTGCCCACGGTTGTGCCGAACCCGCGCTCGAACGGCTGCGCCCAGAAGATGCCGTACTTGTCGGTGAGTGAAGAGGTATCGACTGCGAGACGTTTCGGTTTTTGAAAACCCTTCCAAAGCATGCGTTTCTCCTTCGGCCGTTTGGCTCAGCGTCGGCTCCCTGAACCGGCCCGGGTTCAGGTCAGGCGTCAACGTAGGCTGATCTGGCACGAAAAGTGGACCTAAGAATTGGGCGATTTTGCGATCGGGCGATTGAGTGATTTTTCAATCGCTCAATGGCCCGATGGCCCAATCACTCAATTTACTTACTATACAGTTCGACGATCAACTGCTCATTCACCGGCAGCTGAATATCCTCGCGCTTGGGCAGATTCAGGATCCGCGCTTTGTAATTGTCGCGATCCACTTCCAGCCAGCTCGGCAGCGTGCCGTGGCTCGAAAATTCCTTTGCCAGTTCGAGCACTGCCAGCTTCTTGCTGTTCTCGCGAATCGAGATCTCCTCGCCTGCGCTGACTTCATACGAAGGAATGTTGACCTTGCGGCTGTCGACAGCCACGTGGCCGTGACGCACCAGCTGGCGTGCCTGGCGCCGGGACTGCGCGAAGCCCAACCGGAACACGACGTTGTCGAGACGCCGCTCGAGTTGCTGCAACAACTTCTCGCCGGTCACGCCCTTGGAGCGCGCCGCCTTCTCGAAGTAGTTGCGGAACTGCCCTTCCTGGGTGAAGTAGATGCGCTTCGCTTTCTGCTTCTCGCGCAACTGCAGGCCGTAGCCAACGATCTTGGCCTTGCGGTCTTTCCCATGTTGTCCGGGAGCGAAATTGCGCTTCTCGATAGGACATTTATCGCTGAAGCACTTTGCGCCTTTGAGGAACAGTTTCATCCCCTCGCGGCGGCATAGACGACACACTGCATCGGTATAACGTGCCAAGTTTTCTTCTCCTTTGATGACCGGTTTACAGGTTTGGCTTCACCCTTCGTCCCGGACAAAACTCAGTGGTCAGTGGCTGATGATCAGTCGCCAATTGACCCGCACTCTCTGGCCACTGGTCACTGACCACTGGCCACTCGCTCTTACACTCTCCGTCTCTTTGGCGGACGGCAGCCATTGTGCGGAATCGGCGTGACATCGCGAATCGAACGCACCTCGATCCCGGCGGCAGCCAAGGCACGCACGGCAGATTCGCGGCCCGAACCCGGCCCGCTTACCCGCACATCCACGCTGCGGACCCCGTGGTCTCGCGCCATATTCGCAGCGTTCGATGCAGCCTGCTGTGCTGCGAACGGAGTTCCCTTTCGCGATCCCCGGAATCCGAGGGACCCGGAACTCTTCCACGACAGCACGTTCCCGTTCATGTCGCAAATGGTCACGATGGTGTTGTTAAAGGACGCCTGCACGTACGCGATCCCATGCGGGACGTGCTTGCGCTCCTTCTTTTTGAAGGTTTTCTTTTTGCCCTTCTTCTCCGGCGCGGCTCCAGTGCCGGCCGCCGCTGCTGCTGGTTTCGCCATAAAGTCGCTCTTCGCCTTTGGCTATTAGCTCTTAGCTCCGAGCCAAAGGCCAAGAGCCAATTGCCAACAGCGGGTCTAGGTTTTCGCTGTCGCTTTCTTCTTCTGCGCGACGGTTCCTTTGCGCGGACCTTTGCGCGTCCGGGCGTTGGTATGCGTGCGCTGTCCACGGACCGGCAGGTTCCGGCGATGGCGGAATCCGCGATAGGAGCCGATTTCGATGAGCCGCTTGATGTTCATCGAAACTTCCTTGCGCAGGTCGCCTTCGACCAATCCTTCCGACTCGATGACCTGACGGATGCGGTTAACCTCGTCTTCGCCCAGATCCTGAACCATCTTCATCGGTTCCACCTTGGCCTGATCGAGAATGCGGGCGGCGCGCGGGTTGCCGATTCCGTAGATGTAGGTCAGCGCGATATTAATGTGCTTGTTGCGCGGAAGATCGACGCCTGCAATACGTGCCATAGTGCTCCTCTGTTATCCCTGGCGCTGCTTGTGCTTAGAGTTGACGCAAATCACCCGCACCACACCCTTGCGGTGGATGACCTTGCACTTGTCGCAGATTTTTTTTACTGACGCTCTAACTTTCATAAATTCCTGCTTTCAGCTTTCAGCTATCAGCTATCAGTAAGAC
>DASQGJ010000031.1:0-1896 GCA_035632675.1 Candidatus Dormiibacterota bacterium | reverse complement strand
CTCATGCCCGACACTTCCGCGCAGTTCGGCGTGAAAGATCCCTTCGATCCCAAGCAGAAAATTGACGCCGGCGCGAAATATCTCAAAGAGCTGCTTGGCCACTACAGCGGCAATCTCTCTCTCGCCCTCGGCGCCTACAATGCCGGACCCGCCAAGGTCGACGAGATCGGAGCCATCCCGCCCATCCCCGAAACCACCACCTATGTCAAAGAAATCCTGGAAAGACTCGCCGCCCACTAGCCAAGACGGACCGAATGGGGACTGGCTCCACTGGACTGCACCCCTGTGCTGAGACACGGTAATTAGGGACAGGTTACCACTCGCTGGCAATCCGTTGCCAGCAGAAATCCCCCTGCGCATACTGGGGGCGGTTGGTGAAGCGGAGGCGGGCTCTGCTGGAGAGCAACCCGCCAAGGAATAGCCAACTGGAAACTCATCGCGGACGATGAGCCGGACGCGTTCCTTCCGTCGCGTCTTTTGGCTGGGCTCCGGGGCCGACCAACGGGAGGCGGTACCCCGGCCCCAGCTTTTCTGCGTGGCCAACAACTCATCGGACCGATAGATTTCCCCATGCCTGAGAAAACTCATTGGGCCGGTCCTCCCTTGATGCCGGTGTCGGGACGGCGCTGCTGTTCGAAGTCGGCCGGCGACCGATACCCCAAGGCGGAGTGCAGCCGCTTTTGGTTATAGACCTCCTCGATGAAATGTTGGATCGACTCGCGAGCTTCTGGTTGGTCGCGGTACTGGTGCAGGCAGACCTCTTCGGACTTCAAGGTTTTCATGAACGATTCCGCCTTGGCGTTGTCGTAGGGGTTACCCGTGCGGCTCATGCTAATGACCACGTAGTGCGCCTGCAATTTCTCCACGTATGCCTGACTGCAGTACTGCACGCCGCGGTCGGAGTGATGCACCAAGCCCGGCTCGATGGGACGTTCGGCTAAGGCCCGGTTCAGAGCGCCGAGCGCTAACTCGGCACGCAGATCCTCGCCCAGTTCCCAGCCCACCACGCGCCGCGAATAGGCGTCCATCACCATCGCCAGATACAGGAACGTTTCTCGCAAGCGCACGTAAGTGATGTCCGCCACCCACAGTTGATTGAGGCCGGTGAGTTGCATGCGGGAAGCCAGGTTTGCATACACGGCATAGCCATGCCGGGAATCGGTGGTGAAGACGTACCGCTGTTTGCGCACCGCCAGCAGGTTGTCAGCCCGCATTAACCGCAGCACCCGCTTGCGGTTCACTATGGCGCCGCGGTACTGCAGTTCCGCCGCAACCCGGCGGTAGCCGTAGAAACGGTTCTCCAGGACGATCTTCTGGATGAGATCGCGTAAAGCCACATCCGCCTGACGCGGCTCGTGCTCTTCGTAGTGCCGATAAAAACCCGCCCGGCTGATGTGTGCGATCTCGCAGGCGTGATCCGCCCGGAAGCCTTCCCGCTGCATCATGCTTCGGATCTCTCCGTAGATGCTGTCTCGCCAGATGCGGCGTTGTTCCGGCGCGACTCCTTTACACGCTTGAAGGCTCTTCGCAAAAAATCGAGATCCAGAGCTTGCTGGCCGATCTTGCGCTCCAACTCCGCCACCCGCCGCGCCGCGGCTTCCTCCGCGCTGCCCATCGGCCGCCGCGGATGCGGGGTTCCCGGCGGCCGACCGGCCGGCCGCTGCAAGCCCGCCGCCCCCTCTTTGCGATAGGCATCGCGCCAGCGGTACAGCACACTGCGCTTGATTTGGAGTTCGTGGTGCAACGCGCTCACGCTTTCGCCGTGGAGAATGCGTCGTGCCACGCTTTCCTTGAAGTCCTGACTGAACACACGGTATCTTTCGGACAAATTCGGCCCCTTTCCATTCAATGAAAAGTGTCCCTAATTTCCGTGTCTCAGTTTTGGGGTGCAGTCCA
>DASQGJ010000030.1:0-118087 GCA_035632675.1 Candidatus Dormiibacterota bacterium | reverse complement strand
AAGCAAGATCAAAATCTTTCCACTAAGTAAGAAAGAAAAACGAGTTCAGCGCCAACACAATGGGAACGCTGACCTCAGACACTCTACGTGTCTCTTGACAACGCCGACAAGGTTATAGAGGGTGGCCCACCCTTCCTGCTTCCTGTTCCGGAACTGTGGGTGCCCCGTCCTTGCGCTTTTTGCAAGGGCGGGTACGATGCTGCCGATATCATGGGCCTTGTCATGCCCAGCGGTTTGCATCGCACCTACGGTGCGCATCACCTGCACTTTATCACTTGTTCATGCTACCGGCGATTAGCTTTTCTCCGCACGGCGCGCAGCCGCGACCGCTTCCTCTCGATTCTGGAACAGACGCGCCAGCGCTATCGCTTCGTGGTGGTCGGGTACGGGGTGATGCCGGATCATATTCACCGGTTCGTCCAACCGTGCGTGATCAACTCTGAATTTCACCGGATATGGCTCTCCGGCCGGCAGCATCGGGGCTGCCGGCGGTGCACAGGTCCTTCAGCCCGCGAAATGCGCGGGCTTCAGGATGACAAGAGATTGGTTGGCTTATCGCAGTTCCAGCGACACCAGGTCGCCTTCGGCACCGGTGCCGGGCTTGTAGTTCACGGTGACGGGGCGGTCGCGCCATTCGCAGGAGAAATCGTCGGCGCCGATCAGCAGCAGGGACTTGTAGTCGGGGGCGCGGAGCTTCAGGGTTCCCGCTTCCGAGTGGACCGTGAGAGTGGCTGCGGGAGGTTTCGAGCAATCGACGGCGACCAGGCGTCCCTTGAGAAACCTGGTGGAGCGCTGGTCGGCGGTGCCCGGAGTTGCGCTATCGGCGGCGCGCTTGGCGGCGTCTTGTTCGAGGACATCGAAAGGGGACTTCTGCGCTTCGTATTTCGGTTGTGCCCCGGTGGAGTTCAGAGAGATACCGTATTTGCGCTCGGTTCCTGCCTGAGTCAGCAGGTCGCGGGCGAGTGCAGCGATTTTCGGATCGCTGCTGGACTTCAGTCGGTCGAGAAGAGTTCCGGCGGCCTCCCACTTCTTGTTGGCCACGTAAATCTCGGCGAGATGGTAAACGAACATTTCATTGCGCGGGCTCAGGTTGATGGCGGCGCGCTCAGCTTGCATCGCGGCCGTGCTGCTACCGCCGGAACTGCGAGCCAGGGCCAACAGGTCGTAGGCGTCAGCCATCTCCGGGTTCCATTCCAGCACGCCTTTGAGGTCGAGCATCATGTTGGCCAGGCCCATCATGTCGGTATGCTTGGCCTGGGCCATCCGGTACTTTGCCACCGAGAGGTAATAGCGCACCCACATATCGCGCGGGTTGAGCGCGGCTGCGTCGCCGATCTCGGTGAAAGCCTCTTCGTATTCGCCATGCTCGATGTGATCCCAGGCAAGGATGCGGTGGGCGAGCGGATTGCCGACGGCATTGCTCGGAAGCAGATCTGGATCTTCGCCGACTCGCTTGGTGGGCTGCCGTTCGGCGGCTTTCTTGTCGGCTTCGGTGGGCGTGGTCGCCAGCTCGGTTAACGTCTTGAGACCGAACTCGCGGCGCTCGGGGATGCGGACTTGGACTCCGGCGTAGAGGGCGCGAGCATCGGCCTCGGGGATCGGTTTCGCCGTGATGGCCGAATCGTCCTCATGAACAGGGACGGGGAAGTGATCGGTCTGGCCGGATCGCGCAACCGGCGGCGGCCGACTGGGATCGACGTTGGAGACACGTGCGTCGTCGACCGCGGCGAGAAGTCCGGTCTGGGAGTGGAAGTAGTCTTTCACCGCTGTTTCGAGTTGCGCGGCACTCATCCCATAGGCCTGCTGGATGGCGTCTGCGACCGGGACATGCTGGTTGAGGACGAGGCCGAAGTAGGTGCCGGTCTCGGGCAGCTTCTTCTCGTGCAGCAGGTAGTGCATGACGATCCATGACTCCGCGTAGTAGAGGACGTGTCGACTGCCCTGGTTCCGGGTGGATGGGTCGTGCTTCATGGTGAACAAATCAGGCAGCGAGAGCCAGACCTGCGCGCTCAGCAATTCGGTCAGCGACTTGGGCGGATGGGCGTCCCGCTGGTTCCCGAGCAAGTCTTCGGTGACCGAGGGCAGGAGTTCGGGATCGCCACCGATTTCGACTTGCTGGTTGTCGATGTGAATCGAGCTGAAGTACTCGGCGAGGCCTTCGTCGAACCATCCTTGAGCCGGGGGATAGTTGAAGTCCAGCAGGTGGATGGCGAAGTCGTGGGCGACGGCGCGCCAGGAATCTTCTTCGAAGAGGTTGAGAGCGATGAAATCCTGGTCGTCGCCGGGGAGGAGGAATCCGGGGACGGTAATGGGCTGCCCCTGGCGCAAGGGCGCGAGCTGGTAGTAGGACTTGTCGTTCTTGAAAGCAAGGATGGTGAGCGGGCGCGACTCGTGCAGGCGATCCTTGGTTAACAGAGTGGCGAAGACGGCGCGCATCTGCTCGAAGCGCAGCGCGACCTCGCGGCCTTTCTTTTCTCCGGCATCGGTGATGACGGTGAAGTGCGTGGAATGAATTTCGAGCCAGGGCGGTTCGCTGGCGGCTCGGACAGGAGTGCATAAGGTTAGCGCCAAAAGCCCGAGGGAAAGCGCGATGGGGCGGGTACGTGGCATTGGGCGCCGGAGCGGAGTGTTCAAGGAAATGCTAGCAGGGTTAGGGATAATGCAAAAGCCCCGACGGAGCGCGGCTTCTGGAACTCTCAGTGCCGATGCGAAACGGGCACCCTGCGGAGGGAATACGGGTTACTCATTGGTCGGGGCAACGTCAATTGTTTGGGAGGATTGTTTTGTGAGCATGATCACAACCGGTCGAGCTTGACCGCTGATACTGTTCTAAGAGCGGCTTACGCGCCTGTATAATTCCAGCTTCAAAGAAACCATGAAAAATCGATTTTCTACTGTCTTAGTAGCAGTGATCCTATTGCTGATTGGATCGTCTGCGATGGGTGCCTCAGGTTCTTCCTGGAGTGCGCAGTTGAGCGATGCCGACGGCAAGGCCGCAGTTGGAGGGGTGATCCAACTGCACGGCTCAGCGCGGGACTATACCGCGACCAGCGGCGAGAACGGCCAGTTCACATTCCCCTCTCTCGACGCGGGAAGCTATGAGCTCTCGGTGAAGCTCGGTGGTAAGGAATGGAAGGCTGAGGCTCCGTTCGTGGTGAAGGACGCGAGCGCGATCCTGACGTCGGTACAACTCATGTCTTCGGGGCAAGTGGCGCTGGGACTGGGTGGGGAGAAAGGTGCGACTCTTCCCCTTGCGACGAATCGGTCGATCGCGGAAGCCAGCGGCGGAGAACACCTGTCGGGCTCGGAAGTCTCGAGTCTTCCACTGAATGCGCGCGACTTCAGCAAACTGCTGCTGCTGGCGGCCGGAACCATGACTGACGCCAACGGCGCAGCCAACTTCACGCAACAGTTCGCGGTCAACGGGCAGCGCGGTTCTGCCACGGTCTTTGCGATGGATGGATTCGATACGACCGATCCGGAGATGGGCGGCGCGACCTTTTCCAATTTCAACGTCGACGCCATTCAAGAGGTGCAGTCGGACTCCGGCGTGATGCAGGCCGAGATCGGTCATGGAGCGGCGGGCTATACGAACGTCGTCACAAAGTCGGGAGTAAATCAGATTCACGGAAGCATGTTCGAGTTCCTGCGGAATGCATCGCTCGATGCGCGGAATTACTTCGATTACCGGGATCCGACGGGAAAGCACAGGATTCCGCCATTTGTGCGCAATGAGTTTGGATTTACCAACGGCGGGCCGGTTGTGCTGCCGGGCGTGTACGACGGGCGCAACCGCACCTACTACTTCGGTGAGTATCAGGGCTTTCGGCAGGTGCTGGGAACGACGCAGGTGATTCCTGTGCCGACTGCGGGCGAGCGCCTGGGGAATGACACGACAGCATATCCAGGAGACACGCTGTTCGTTCCGGTCGACCCGCGAATTCTGCCGGTGCTCAACGGGTATCCAATGCCGAACGAACCGCAGGGACCTATCGGTGAGAGGACGTACGCGGCATCGTCGAAGGTGGTCACACGCACGGACCAATTTTCTATCCGCATTGATCATAAGATTTCGGACAAAGCTTCGCTGGTGACGCGCTTCAGTCTGAATCAGGTGACAGGTCCGCTAACCAATCCGGACCAAACGGCGATCAATCCGGACTTCGGGATTCAGTTCTTCGATCATCAGCGGAATGCAGGTGTTCACTATACGCGCGCGATTTCCGCGCACATGACGTCGGACACTTCGCTCAGCTACGTCCGCAGCACACCGTTTTTTCCTGCGAGCAATCACACGCAACCCGGCATCACCTTTGCCGACGGGCTCTACCAGCCCTATAACCAGCCGGCCGGATCGATTTTCGGGTCCTACAGCAACCTGTACCAGTTCCAGCAGAATTTCGGCTGGACACACGGTACGCACTCGTTCAAGTGGGGAACAGAAATTCGCGTCAACCGGGATTCGACGATTTTTGGCGTGAATACGACCGGGCTGTATGAGTTTGGAGGCGGAAAAGCATATTCGCCAGTATCCATAAAGTCGGCGAGCGGCACGCATGACATTCAGGTGGGCGATCCGCTGCCAGACTCGCTGACCGGACTGCTGACGGCCACGGCGTATTCCTACAACATTATGGCGCCTGCGAGCGTGACCCCAGTCGGCGGCAAATTCAATGAGGCGGGAGTGCGGCGCGAGGCGTACAACTTCTATTTCCAGGATACGTGGAAAGCCACGCCGAAGATGACCGTGAATTACGGTCTGCGCTACGAGGTGAACAGTCGCATTCATGAAGCGACGAAGCGGACCTCGCTTCCCATTTTCCACGACGCGAGTGGGAAGACGGTGCCGTACTGGGATCGCAACGCGATCCAGGAAGAGATCATCAATCCGCAGCCGCCCTATGACCAGGACTGGAATGGGTGGGGGCCGCGGCTGGCGGTCGATTACGGATTGACCAAGCACACGGTGTTGCACGCCGGGGCATCGATCACCACGCTGCTTCCGAATTTGTGGCAGGACAATGCGCTGACGGCAGCAATTCCCTATGTATTTGCTCCGGCGATTTACGCGCAGCCGAGTGAGCCGATCAATTTCCAGAACCAGTTTGTTCCGCTGAATCTGCCGACGGCTTACAACATTCAGGGACAGGCGATCTTCGCGACCGGGCGATCCGAGGACGTTCCTGCGAACACCGTCTTTGATTACGTACGCTTCCAGAATGATTTGAATGCCCTTGCGCCCGGGAACGTGCAATTGCTGAGCGTCTACGGGATCGCGAAGAATTTCGGGAACGGCTACGTCGGAAGCTGGACGGCGGGCGTGGATCACGACTTCGGCGATTTCAAGTTCAACGCTTCGTATGTGGCGACGACGGGGATTCATCTGCCGAGGTTTTATAACCCGAACGGCTACGGCGGCGCGTGTCGGGGCTTCGCGCCCTTCACACAGTTCGATACCGAGTGCCATGCGACTGGCGGATTTGGTCCTGAGACCATCATGACCGATGGTTCGCACTCTTCGTATCACGCGCTGCAGACCAGCTTGAGCAAGAACTCGGCACGGCTGGGATTGGGGTTGCAGGCGAGCTACACGTATTCCAAATCGCTGGACGATACGAGCTCGGTGCTGGGGGGACTGCTCGGGACTTCGGGAACCGTCCTGCAGACAGGGCCGCAAAATCCCTTTGAGCCGTGGGTGGAGAAAGGTCCTTCGACCTTTGATGTTACCCACGTGTTTGCGGCGAGCGTGATCCAGTTGCTGCCGTTCGATCGCGTTGGATTCCTGCGGCCGGTGCCCCGAGCGCTAACCAGGGGATGGCAGTTTCTGAACATTACGACCATGACGACGGGATCGCCCTTCACGGTCTATTCGGGAATGCAGCAGACTGGGGCTGGCCTGGGCGGAGGAGATCGTCCCGACCTGGTTTCGATGCCGCACTTGTCGACCAGCCGTGCGGTGCGCAACGACTACTTCGGACTCGGGGCGGTCGGCAACCAGTCGTTCTTTAATATTCCCATCAATGTTCCGGGCGGGACCGGGCCGAATCAGGGACGGTTTGGAACGCTGGGGCGCAACACGTTTCGAGGGCCGGGCTTCCACGATTTCGATATCGCGCTGATCAAAGACACGCCGTTCGGACATCGCGGGAACGCGGAGTTGGGTACGCTTGAGTTCCGCGCGGAGTTCTTCAACATCTTTAATATTGTGAATTTCGGTCTGCCATCGAATATTGTGAGCGGGAGCGGATTCGGGATCATCAGCAAGACCGCGGGATCGTCGCGGCAGATTCAGTTCTCGCTGAAGATCATCTACTGACGCCGCATCAGTCTATTCACCACGGAGACACCGAGGCGCGGAGAACACCAAAGAATTAAAGAGTTCTTTGGTTGGGGAGCACGACTTTCTCTTAGAACCTTTTGGGAAGTCTCGGTGGACGCAGCGACGGCGGGACGTCGGCGCTACGACAAGACTTAGTCGCCGCTGGCGTGATTCTGTGTTGGCACCAGCATCAGGCGCGGGCGGGCTGGTTCAGGCTGCGCGGGGCGGCCGAAGGCGGCCAGGATACTGAAGACCGCGGCATATGCGGCGAAAACGCCGAACCCAACCGAGGCAATGACGGTGAAGCAGAGAATGACGGGCATATAGAACGAGTTCACGATCAACCAACCTTAGCGACGTGGCTATTCACGGCCGACAATCCGTATAGCAGTCTCTTGCATCCTTCCAGCAGCGGGAACCTCCAATCTAAACCAGGTCCAACCGCGTTGACGCTCCGCGCTGTTGACGACTAAGATACGGAGTAGAGCTGTGTACTTCTACTGTCGGACAATTCTGGTTACCTGTCGACGTTACGGAAGGGATTTGACCCTGGGCGAATAATGGCGATTACCAAGATCTCTGTCCGGGGCGCCCGGCAACACAATCTCAAGAACATCAGCGTCGAGATTCCGCGTAACACGCTCACCGTCGTTACCGGGCTCAGCGGATCGGGGAAGTCTTCGCTCGCTTTTGACACGATTTATGCCGAGGGGCAGCGGCGGTATGTGGAGACGTTGTCGGCCTACGCGCGGCAGTTTCTGGACCAGATGGAACGTCCGGATGTCGATGGTATTGATGGACTTAGCCCATCGATCTCGATCGAGCAGAAGACCACTTCACGGAGTCCGCGGTCGACCGTGGGGACCATCACGGAGATCTACGACTATCTTCGCCTGCTGTTCGCTTCGATCGGGGTGCCGCACTGCCCCAAGTGCGGACGGGCGATCTCGCGGCAGTCCGCCGACCAGATTGTGCAGCGGGTGATGGCGCTGACTCCGGAAGACCGGGTCATGGTGATGGCGCCGATCGTCCGCGGGCGCAAGGGCGAGTTCAAGAAAGAGATGGAGACGCTCGTCAAGCATGGCTACACGCGGGCGCGCATCGATGGCGAACTGGTGAGTCTGGACGACGATGTCGCCGGCACCGTCAGTCTCGATAAGCGGAAGAATCACACGATCGAAGTTGTGATTGACCGGCTGCTGGTGAAGCCGGGGATTGAGCACCGTCTGGAAATGTCGATTGGGCTGGCGATGAAGCTGGCGGGCGGGCTGGTGCAGGTCGCGGTGGTTGGGGGCGAAGAGCAGTTGTATTCGGAGAAGCTGGCGTGTCCGGATTGTGGCATCAACGTGCCGCAACTGGAGCCGCGGTCATTCTCGTTTAACAGTCTCTACGGAGCGTGTCCGGAGTGTCACGGGCTGGGCAGCAAATATGATTTCGATCCGGCGAAGGTGATCAGCGACTGGTCGAAGCCGCTGCTCGACGGCGGGCTGGGGCCGGGATCGGCGTCGCAGAACCTGATTCATCAGTTGCAGATTGTTTCGGCGGCTTGCGGCATCGATCTCAATACGCCGTTCGAGAAGTTTCCCGAGAAGACGCAGGATTTTCTGCTGAACGGCGAATCGGTGCGCGGCGGGAAGACGGGATTCCACGGCATCTTCGGATATCTGAAACAGAATCTGGAGGAGTCGACGTCGGAAGGCTACCGCGACTGGCTCATGGATCACATGTCGGCGACGGAATGTCCGGCGTGTCACGGGAAGCGACTGCGGCCCGAGAGTCTGGCGGTCAAGGTGAACGCGATGTCGATCGCCGATTTCACGGCGATGCCGGTGGAGCGGGCGCTGGCAGTGGCCCAGGGCATCAAGCTCGCGGGTCGCGAGGCGGCGATTGCGGGGCGCGTCATGCATGAGGTCGTCGAGCGGCTGCAGTTTCTGAATGCGGTGGGGCTGGGGTACATCTCGCTGGATCGCTCGGCGGCGACGTTGTCGGGCGGCGAAGGGCAGCGGATTCGTCTGGCCACGCAGATCGGATCGAAGCTACGCGGTGTCTTATATGTTTTGGACGAGCCGTCGATTGGACTACACCACCGGGATAATGGCCGGCTGCTGAATGCGCTGGAGAATCTGCGCGATCTTGGCAACACCGTGCTGGTCGTGGAGCACGATGAGGAGACGATCCGGCGCGCTGACTATGTTGTGGATCTCGGGCCGGGCGCGGGGCGGCATGGCGGCGATCTGGTTGCGTATGGAACGCCGGAAGAGATCATGCGGGAGCCGAATTCGCTGACCGGTGCTTATATCTCCGGGCGGGCGCTGATTGAGATGCGTCCGGAGCGGCGGCATGCGAATGGCGCGGCGCTGACGATTCTGGGCGCGAAGGAAAACAATCTCAAGAATCTGGACGTCACGTTTCCCCTGGGTGTGATGACGGTCGTGACGGGAGTTTCCGGGTCAGGGAAGTCGACGCTGGTGAACGACATTCTGTATCGCGCACTGGCGCGGCAGCTTTACCGGTCGCGCGAGAAGGCTGGCGAGCACAAGGCGATTTCGGGGGCGGAGAATATAGATAAGGTGATCCGCATCGATCAGTCGCCGATTGGGCGTACTCCGCGGTCGAATCCGGCGACGTATACCGGAGTGTTCACAGCGATTCGCGATTTGTATGCAATGTTGCCGGAGTCGCGCGAACGGGGATACAAGGCGGGACGATTCTCCTTCAACGTTTCCGGCGGGCGCTGCGAGGCGTGCCAGGGCGAAGGGCAGCGGCGCATCGAGATGAACTTTCTGCCTGACGTGTATGTCCTGTGCGAAGTGTGCGGGGGGCGGCGCTACAATCACGAGACGCTGGCGGTGAAGTACAACGGGAATTCGATTGCAGACTTGTTAGAGATGCCCGTGTCGGACGCGCTGCCGATTCTGGAAAACATTCCACAGGTGAAACAGAAGCTGCAGACGCTGGTCGATGTGGGGCTGGGTTACATTCATCTTGGGCAGTCGGCGGTGACGCTCTCCGGGGGCGAGGCGCAGCGCATCAAGCTGGCGCGCGAGTTGAGCAAGCGGCAGACGGGTAAGACACTTTACCTGCTCGACGAGCCGACGACCGGGCTGCACTTCGATGACGTCAAGAAGCTTCTCGACGTGTTACATCGGTTGACCGACCTGGGAAACTCAATCATCATCATCGAACACAATCTGGACGTGATCCGGAATGCAGATTGGATTATTGACCTCGGTCCGGAGGGCGGGGAAGACGGTGGTCGCATGGTGGCGCAGGGGACTCCAGAGCAGGTGGCGAAGGTGAAGAAGTCGTACACGGGGCAGGCGCTGGCTGGGTATTTCGGGAAGGCAGTTCACGGCGGAGTTCTCAGTTCTCAGTAGTCAGTTGAGATTTTTCGTTGTCGATATGATTCCCGTTGGATACATGGCGAAGAGGGTTTACAAGAAGGCAGAGCAGCTCAAAGTCCGTGCGATCACTGCATCTTTTGAAAAGATGCCTCAAGTCGTTGACGTGTATTCCGTTAGCAACTGCCTTTCGAAGGATTTTGCGGACTACATCCGCTACTGGAAGCACAACGGCTATTGGCTCTTCGATTCTCCAGAGATCATAAAGAACCTCGCAAAGGAGAACTCGATCCGTCTGGAAGAAACTTCGTTGTTCTACTACGAGACGCACGAGATGGAGTTCGACGGCGAGCGCTGGGTCCCTTGGTCGTCAGATCCATCCTTTCCTACAAATATTGTCTTGCCTGTCGGGAAAGAGTTCCAAGGTTTCGATGTTGTTTGTTTTAGCCTCAAGACCAGTCCAGAATGTTCTCCGCTTTCGTGCAACGGTATTGCGGAAGAGGTTCAGACAAACTCCCATTGTCTGTTGGACACTTTTGCCGAGGCCGAGACCAGTCTCAACGATGGGAAATTTGAAAATGCTGAGCCCGGTCCATACCGGATATTCGCGGTGTATTCGGTAGACTGGTCATAGTCGAAAAGGATATATCTGTCATCTTCCGACAATCCGCAGTTTGACCCGCAGCCGGTAGTGAGCGTAGAGATGCAGACGCCTGCCCCGGCTGATGCTCCCACTCTTGGCGTTCCCGCGGGCATCGCTCCTGTTCCGACGGCACCGTCGCCGGTGGAGAATCCCATATGGAGCGGGTGGGACGTATTGTTGATTGCCGCGATTGCCATTTTCTCCACGCTGGTTCTCCAGATTCTGGTGATGGTCGGAGCCATGAGGTTCATCTATCCACATACGAACCTGGCTGCGGTGGCGCAGAAGCCTATTCTGCTGCTGGTTTCGCAGTTCCTGATCTACGGTGCGGTAGGCGCGTGCATGGTGATGCTGGTGGAGGGCAAATACCACGTGGCGTTTTGGCCGACGATCCGGTGGAACTGGCCGCGGTCGGGATGGAAATTCCTGACGCTCGGGGCTGCCACGCTGATTGTGCTGGGGATGCTGGAGACGGTGTTGCCCAGTCCGAAAGACACGCCGTTCGAGCATCTGTTCGATCGCCCGCGCGACGCGTATCTGCTCGCGATTATCGCCATCAGTTTTGCGCCGCTGCTGGAGGAACTGTTCTTTCGCGGCTTCATGTATCCGGTGGTGGCGCGACGCATGGGCGTGATGTGGGGCGTTCTGCTCACGGCGCTGCCGTTCGGTTTGATTCACCTGCCGCAATATGGATGGGCCTGGGGAGCGGCGCTGGTGGTTTTTCTGGTGGGCGTGGTCTGCGGCTTGGTGCGGGCTGTCACCGGATCCGTGGGCGCCAGCTTCCTGGTGCATGCGGGGTATAACGGTGCGCAGATGCTGATTGCTGTTCTGGTGACGCGTGGCTTCACTCACATGCCGAAAGGGCTCGTGCAGTTCCTGCAGTGAGCCGTTCCGTTTTGGGAATGCTGCTTTTCGGAGCGCACCCTGACATCCGGTTTTGAAGTATATTAAGCAAACTATCCTCCGCGTGGGGCGGAGGGAGCAATCCAATTCCTCGTCCGAGCAGGTCATGGGGTCCAACCAGAACATTCTCGCGCAGACCTTATTGTCGACAGCCATCCTGGAAGCGATTCCGGACGCCCTGGTTGCGGTGAATCAGCAGGGCGTCATCATTCAGGCCAATTCCCAGACCGAGGCCATGTTCGGTTATACCCGCGACGAACTGCTGGGTCAGAAAATCGAGATCCTGGTTCCGGAACGGCAGAGGGGATCGCACGATCGGCACCGGGAGGATTTCCACGCGCGGCCAAAGATTCGGCGCATGGGATCGGGGCTCGATCTTTACGGCCGGCGCCGCAATGGATCGGAATTCCCAGTCGAGATCAGTCTCAGCCCGATCGGCTCGGGGGAAGCGATGGTGGTTCTCAGCGCCATTCGCGACATCACCGATCGTAAAAGGATTGAAGATGAGCTACGACGGCTGAATGAGGAGTTGGAGCGGCGAAAGACCCGTGAGTTGCGGGACTCACAGAGCCGGATGGCGCTGATCGTCGATTCGTCGCAGGATGCCATTATCGGCAAGAACCTGGACGGCATCGTCACGCAATGGAACAAAGGCGCCGAGCAGATGTACGGCTACACGGCGCAGGAGATGATCGGACGGCCGATTTCGGTGCTTTGCCCGAAGGACCGTCCCGATGAGATTCCGGCGATTCTCGACAGGATCCGGCATGGGGAGCGGGTCGAATACTTTGAGTCGGTGCGGGTGACGAAGGACGGGCGGCGCTTGAACGTTTCTCTGGCGGTTTCTCCGATCCATGATGCGGATGGGAAAGTGGTGGGGGCATCGGCGATTGGGCGCAACATCACCGCGCAGAAGAAGGTGGAGGACCAGCTCCGGCAGTCGCAAAAGATGGAAGCAATTGGGCGGCTGGCCGGCGGAGTGGCCCACGACTTCAATAATCTGCTGGGCATCGTGACGGCATGCACGGAGTTGCTGCGCTCACGTTTAGACGGGGAGGGTCTGGAGTACCTCGACAACATCCGGGAGGCGGCCAAGCGGGGAGCCACCTTGACCAAGCAGTTACTGTCTTTCAGCCGCAAGCAGCCCGTGCAGGTGGAAGTGCTGGATTTGAATGAGCGGCTGAAGGAAGTGGGGAAGCTGCTGCGTCCGCTGCTGCGCGACGATGTGGAACTCTCGATCCTTCCCAGATCACCGAGTGCGATTGTGGAGGTCGACCCGGGCTACATGGATCAGATCGTGGTCAATCTGGCGGTGAACGCCCGGGATGCTATGCCGCGCGGCGGCAAACTGTTGATCGAAACCGGGGTGCACGACTTTGATGAGGCCTTTGCGAGAGATCATCCGCCGATGAAGGCGGGACGGTATGTCCTGCTGGCGGTCAGTGACAACGGAAACGGAATGGACCCTGGGACATTGTCGCGGATTTTTGAGCCGTTCTTCACGACCAAGGAAACGGGAAAGGGAAGTGGCCTGGGGCTTTCGACCGTGTACGGAATCGTGCAGCAGAGTATGGGGCACATATGGGTCTACAGTGAACCGGACCGCGGCACAACCTTCAAGATCTATCTGCCCTGCATGGATCACAAACTCGGTATCTCGCGGGAAGAGCGCGCTGAGGGGCTGCCCGATCGGAGAGAAGACGTAACCATCGTGTTGGTGGAAGACGATACCATCATGCGGCGCCTGACTCGAAAAATGCTAGAGGAGCACGGTTACAACGTGCTCGAAGCCGAGGACGGAGCTGCTGCCTTGAAGGTGATCAGCGCCAACGACGGCAACGTCAGCGTGGTATTGACCGATGTTGTGATGAAGGGCATGAGCGGGCCGGAGCTGGTGTTGAAGTTGATCCAGTCGCATCCCGCGTTGAAAGTTGTTTATATGTCGGGATACACGGGCGAACTGGTGACGCATCAAGGCGTCGACAGTAGTGTTCGGCTGCTGGAAAAGCCGTTCACGCGGGCGGCGCTGCTGAGGGCAGTGGACGCGGCACTGGCGTAAGACTGTGTGGCGCGGGCACTCCTGCCCGCGACCGCCAGCAGCGGATGAAAAGCTGGGGTCTGCGGCGCTTTCTGCCTCTCAGTTTTTCTTTTTTGTTGGCAAGTATCCAAGATCTTTGCTTGTGGTTAGAGTTCGCGGGCAGGAGTGCCCGCGCCACGCAAGATGCTTTCGGGGTCAATCCAGAGCCACGGGTAGTCTTCCGGCTTTTGCACTAAGCCTCTTCTTACGGGATTCTGGCGGATGTAGTCGATGGTCTCCCGCAGGCTCTCGTTCCCTCGCAGAACGTGGTCGAATGATTCGTCCTGCCAGACGGAGCCTGACCTCCCGGTCAACTTGTTGATGCTGCGGGCGGAAGATCCTTTGATGGCGCGCAGGATTTCAGGCAGGGCGAAAGTCCAGCCGTCGGCATCGCGGCGAGCGGTGAAGAGAAGATGCACATGATCGGGCATGATCACAGCAGCATGCAGAGTGATTGTGACGCCATGGTCGTGGATGCAGTGTTGCAGGGCGAGCGTGCGAGCTTCGGGTGAGAGTTCCAGAGGCTTGCGCGTGCGGAATGTAACGAACAGTGGGCGGCCGTCTTTTTGGTAGTGAGGCAGGTAGCGGCGATACTCATAACGACGAAAAGTAGCGGTGGGCATGGACTGGACGCTCCCAGGTATCGTAGGACGGCGGGGATGGCGTTACCAACAAATTGCCGGGTCTTTTGGGTCTGCGTTCCGAAATGGGTCCGGTTGATTTGCTTGTGGTTAGAGTTCGCGGGCAGGAGTGCCCGCGCCACACTTCTTGCCCGCGCCACGCAGCTTCATTTCACTGTAACTGTGAGTAACTGCGCGCCGCTTACGACGTAGTCGAGGGGAGGCGTGGCGGTTTCATCGACGTTGGATTCGCCGCTGACGATCATCTCCTGGTTGCCGCGCATACCGTCCATCACATTCATGATGCTGATGGGCAGCGTGGGCATGACCTTGTCGGCCACGCGAGCTTCCGGATCGGCCTCGAGCAGCGAAACGTAGAGGCGGTTGTTGGCATGCTCTTTATTCAGTAGCGCGATCGTGGAGGCCAGGTCGAGTTTGCGGCCGAATGCAGGATTGCTGCGATTCGCGCGGTCGAGTGTATCGCCATCGCTTACCAGGATGCGAAGATTTCCTTTGCTGGCGGAGGTCGGAATCTTGACGCGGATCTGACGCACGACGCGTTCTCCGCGGTACGGGGCCAGCACGGTCTCGACGGTGATCTCGTCGCCCGGGCGTGCTTCCGTCACATCGGTGCGGGCGCTCTCCAGACGCGCCCAGCGGCGCTCGCGAACCAGGTCGAAATCAAGTTTCACGCTGTTCACAGCAGGAGCGTTATAGGGATTGTCGTAGATTTTTCCGAAGCGCTCGCCGAGCGAGAGGGCGGCGGCCATGGCGGCGGGCTGTCCATTTTCGCTGGGCACGAACATGTTCTTCAGTCCAACTTTCGGGAAACCTTTTACGTCGATGCTGCCGGTCAGCCTGTAAGTGATCTCCTCGCCGTATTCGTTGACGCCGTGGAGCGCATTGAAGACCGTGGCCATGATGGCGACGGGACTGAGGCGCGGATTGTTCAAGACTTCGTAGTGGAATTCTTTGGCGCCACCGCCGCCGCGGATGGTGAGCGTCACCGGGATCATCTCGGGCAGCTTGCCAAACACGCCAAGAATGCCGGTATGGCGGTCCTGGACGAAAACTCCGGCGCGCTCGGTGACGTTGACGATCTTGAAAGCATTCAGAGGCGAAGGCAGGGTGGCCAGCACCTGCGCCTTATTCATGGGCAGATCGACGGAGCCGAACTGCAGCAGAGGATGTCCGCAGGCCAACAGCCGCTGCGGATCGATGTAGGTGACCGTGCAGGTGGCAGCGATATCCATGTCGCCGCGCACGAGAATCGCGCTCACCGCGGAACCGGCTTCGAGCGGTTCGGGCTGCTTTTCTTCGCTAACCGAGCCAGCGCCCATGACCGGAACGATTCCAGCGGAAGCGAACTGCGGAGCAAACTGACGGATCGCGTCCTCGGAGAATCCGTTGAAGACGAGAGGCGTTTCGATTGGGTTCAGATAGTTAGAGAAATCCTGTGCGGAACCAGAGAGTCCGGTCGCGGTGCCGGGAGCCGCGGTTTTTCCTGCGGAGTTGTTCACCGCGGGCTTGACCGCTGCAGCCTCTTCGGCCGGCGACTTGTCCATCGCGTTGATCTCGAGCATGTCGGCGATCGGGGTGACGCCGGCAATCGGCTCTTTCGAGAACTCGCCAATACGAAACGCGAGAGCACCCGCGAGCTTTCCATTGAGGTAGACCGGGCTGCCGCTCATGCCGGCGACGACGCCGGTGTACTCCACTTTCGTCCCGTGCAGGCGGACGAGAATAATGTCGCCCTTCGGTCCATTCACGTTGTGCAGAACGCCGAGAACTTCGACGTCCATCGATTCCGGCTTCACGCCTTCGAATACGGTGTAGGCAACGCCCCGCATGCCGGCATGAATCTGATCCACCGGGATGGTTGGCTGGGAGGTCTGGGCGAGCGAGGTCTGTCCGAGCGATGTCTGGGAGATCAGGGTTGTGGATAGGGATAGACCTAGGACGAGAAGCGCGCGAACTGCTTTGCTCATGTGGAGCCCCGACAGGACCCGCCAACGGGCCCAATAGCTTAGATCCAGACCAACTGCGACACGTTGCACGGAAGGGGGAACGATCTGGGACCGGGCAAAAACATCCCAATTGCGAATCCTTGCGTCTATACTAGCACAGGGACTTTTGTGGTTCACATGTTTAACACTCATCAATCTAAGGTTGCAAAGGCCTTTGGCAAGTATTGGTTGCGGGTGGCGGCGGCCTCGCTGGCATTGATTTTCGGCTCCATGCCGCTGGCCAACTCGCAGGATCAGACACCCGCCGCGCAGGCTCCGGCCACGCAGGCGCCAGCTACGACCCCACCTGCGCAGGTGCCCGACAACGGCAAGCCCAAGCAGGACGTCCCCGCCGAGGCCGGAGGTCCAACCGATAACAACGTTGGGCCCTATGCGATTCCGAAAAAGAAGGCGGAAGAGCCGCCTCCTCCGCCACGGCCAGCGACCCCGAAGAAGATCGAAGACCTGCCTGACTATTCTTTGAAGGTCAACGTTCCGCTGGTGAACGTCGATGTGCTGGTGACGGTGAAAGATGGGGGCGAGTTCGTGCCCGGTCTGCACAAGGAGAACTTCCGGGTTTCGGAAGACGGCGTGCCCCAGGATGTAAAGAACTTCACGGTTTCGCAGGCTCCGATTACAGCCGTGCTGCTGGTGGAGTTTGCATCGACGAGTTACACGTTCATGGTGCAGGCGCTGCAAGCCTCGTACGCATTCGCAAACACCCTGAAGAAGGATGACTGGGTTGCGGTCACCTACTACGACATGCAGCCGCACATTCTCGTCGACTTCACGCAAGACAAGAAGGCTGTGTACGGGGCGCTGAACCAGTTGCGCATCCCGGGGTTCGCCGAGACCAATCTTTTCGATGCCTTGTACGACACGCTTGATCGGCTGGACCGGGTCGACGGAAAGAAGTACGTCATCCTGGTAACCACAGGAGTCGATACGTTCAGCAAGCTGACGCTGGACAAGATCATGAAGAAGATCAAAGACACAAAGGACGTCACGATCTTCCCCATTAGCGTTGGCTTCATCCTGCGCGAGTATTGCGAGACCCACCCGGGTTCGTACTATTGCGCCAACGCGCACGGCATGGGAATTCCGGTTGGGCACATGGATTACATCCAGGGCGACAACGAAATGCGCACCTTCGCGGCCATGACTGGGGGACGAGCCTACTTCCCGCGCTTTCAAGGCGAGTTGCCGGAGTTGTTCGGCGATATTTCCAGCGACATTCGCAATCAGTACACGCTCTCGTACGCGCCGACCAATACGAAGCTGGATGGAACTTACCGCAAGCTGAAAGTTCAGGTCGTCGCCGCGGACGGTAGTCCGTTGAAAGTCCGCGACCAGCACGGCAAGGATCACAAGATCGACGTCGTCGCGCGCGAAGGATACACGGCGAAGCACACGGTGGACTAAGCGCGGTTCCCCAATACCAGAGCCGTGTCCGGCCAGTTTTCTATCTCTTCGCTGAGTTCCTAGGATTCCCCACCGCGTTTTGTAAATTCAAGGTTAAAATCCGTCAGCCCGACCTCTCGTTGAACCCCATTCTGTTGTATGCTTCCGAGGCGAATTTTGTGGGGTTCTGGAGTTAAGTCCAAAGAAGGAGTACCTGCTTGCCCAAGAAATTTCTTCTTTTTGTCGTGGTGTGTCTGTTTCTAACCTGCCTGTCGTTTTCGCAGAGCATCCAGCGTCTGGCGCACCAGCCGCCCGATGGCGCCGGAATCTGTTTCCAACTGACCGACGGTACCGTTTTGTGCCAGGGCAATGGTGAATCGGACTGGTACAAGCTCACTCCCGACAATACGGGAAGCTACGTCAACGGGACGTGGGCGAAAATGGCGAACCTGCCTTCGGGATACGTGCCCGATGCGTTCGCATCCGCAGTGCTCGCCGACGGACGTGTCGTGATCACCGGTGGTGAATACCTGAACAACAATTTCACACTCACCAATCTGGGGGCGATCTATGACCCCGCGGCGAACACGTGGTTGAATCTTCCGGCTCCATCAAGCTGGCTCTACATTGGAGATTCGCCCTCGGTGGTGCTGCCAAACGGCACGTTTATGGTCGGCAACAAGCTCACCAAACAGGATGCAATTCTGAATCCCAAGACGCTGACGTGGACGGTGCTGCCGGGAGCAGGCAAAGCTGACTTCGACGCCGAAGAGGGCTGGACCCTTCTCGCGGATGGATCGGTGCTGACCATGGATGTGAAGGGTGCTCCGAACTCGGAGCGCTATATTCCAGCCACGAGGAAATGGCAGACGGCGGGCAGCACGATTGTCGATCTGCACTCGCCTTCGCCGTTCGGCTGTATTCACTACGGTCCGAATGGATCGCTCTGCTACTACCCGCCGGGAGAAATTGGTCCGGCGATTCTGCGACCGGATGGGACTGTGTTCGCAACCGGTTCGTATACCAGCAGCGGAAGCGGGGCGGGCCACACGGCGATCTACAACACGGCGACCAAGACCTGGACAGCCGGCCCGGACTTTCCGAATGGCGACAACGCGGGCGACAACTTCGCGGCTCTGTTGCCCAACGGCGACGTTCTGGTCGAGGGATCGATTGGCGCGTATCTGTGGGATGGGACTTCGTTGACTCAAACGCTGGCGACCTTTGGCAGCTTGATGGTCCTTCCAACGGGGCAAGTTCTGGTTGGCGGGACCGAAGTCTACAACCCGGCTGGAACGTATCAGGCGGCCTGGGCGCCCACGATCACGTCAGTTGCAACCAGTGTGACCCGAGGAACGACGTACAAAATTTCCGGGACCCAGTTCAACGGCCTGTCGCAAGCGGCTGCGTTCGGAGACGAACTCGAGACCTCGACGAACTATCCGCTGGTGCGCATCACGAACACCGGCACGGGTCATGTGTTCTACGCCAAGACGCATAACCACAGCACGATGGCAGTCGCTACGGGATCGAAGATCGTATCGACGAACTTCGATGTTCCGGCGACGATGGAAACGGGAGCGAGTACGCTGGAGGTGGTGGCCAACGGGATTCCGTCGATTCCAGTCAGCATCACGGTGAACTAGGAGAACAGTTTGTTCCGACGAGCCTCCGCCCCTGGGCGGAGGCTTTTTCTTTAGTGCACGTGGAATAAGTGATCGAGCAGGAAGAATAAGGCTGCGCCGACGAAAACGAGTAAGGCCATCTTCATCGCGGGCTCTTTGTTGACTTCAGGTACCAGGTCCGACGCGGCGACGTAGATCGTCACACCGGCTGCCAGTGGTAATCCGGCGCCGACATGATGGCGGAAGAGCGCCATGGTCAGAACTCCGGCCAGAGTCGATCCTCCCAGGACAATCGATGCGCCCCAGGCGATGCCGCGACTGCGTCCGCTGGCTAGCATGACCGAACTCACGGTGAAGCCTTCCGGGATCTTGTGCAGAAAGATGGCGAAGAAGATCAGCCAGCCGAGCCAGTTCGACACCAGAAATCCGGAAGCGATCGCGATGCCGTCGAAGAAGGTGTGAATGATCAGCCCTAATAGAACGGAATAGGATTTGTGAGAGTGCATGAACTCGTCGTGATGTGTTTCCTCGCCGAAGTGGAAGTGCGGGGTGACTGTGTGCTCGAAGAAGTGGATGATCAGATAGCCGAGCAGAACCAGAAACGCCGCGGATCGTCCGCGTAGTTCGAGACTCTCTGGAACCATCTCGACCAGAGCGGTGGCCAGCATGAATCCCGCTCCCAGTGCGACGAAGTAGCGAAGATAGCGGCGCTCCCAATGGCGCTGCACGATGATGGCGCCGCCGAAGACGTTGGCGGCTGCGGCGGTGAGGCCGAGGAGGAGGCTCGTAATAATAGGGTTCATGCGCAGGCAGCGCGATGATATCAGCCTGGTGAGGAATTAACCACGGAGCCACGGAGACACGGAGAAAAACGTGAAGTTGAATTTCTCGGTGTCGCAGTGCTCTCCGTGGTGATGAGGGATTATCCGCTGTGCCGGATATGCATCACGTCGCCGTCCTGCACGATGTAGTCTTTGCCTTCGAGGCGCAGCGTGCCTTTGGCGCGGGCGTTGGCTTCGGAACCGGCTTCGAGCAGTTGATCCCAGCGAATGGTTTCGGCGCGGATGAAATGTTTTTCGAGATCGGAGTGGATGGCTCCGGCCGCCTCTTGCGCGCGGGTGTGAGCGGGAATCTGCCAGGCGCGGCACTCGTCTTCACCAGCCGTGAAGAATGAGATCAGGCCGAGCAATTGATACGTCGTTCGAATGAGCCGGACCAGGCCGCTCTCAGTGAGTCCATAGCTCGAAAGAAACTCGGCGGCATCGGCGTCGCTCATCTCCGAAAGTTCGGCCTCGACTTTGCCGCAAATGGCTGTAGCTGCCGAGTTGGGCCGCGCGGCAATTTCCGTGAGCTTGTATTTCGCGACCGCTGCATCCAGTTCTTTGCCTAGTTCGGTCGACTCTCCGATGTTCAGCACGTAGAAGATGGGTTTCTCGCTGAGAAACATGAAGCCGCGCAGACGTTTCTTGTCCTCGGGAGTCATCTGCATTTCGCGCAGCGGCTTTTCTGTCCCGAGGTGTGTGTTGGCGCGCTTCAACAGCTCGAATTCTTTCTCGAGGTCCGGAGTCTTCATCTTCTTCAAGTCTTTTTCGAGGCGCTCAAGGCGTTTTTCGATCTGGCCGAGGTCGCTGACCATGAGATCGAATTCGACATTCTTGATGTCGCGCAAGGGGTCGATCTCCGCCACAAGCGGGACCGCGGGATCCTCAAACACGCGCACCACGTGAGCGAGTGCGTCCACCTGGCGAAGATGTCCGATGTAGGCGGTTTCTTTCAGCGCGTCCTGGCCGATGGCGCCCACGTCGACGTATTCGACCGAGGTGTGCGTGAGTTTCTTCGGGATATAGAGCGCGGCCAGGCGGTCGAGGCGGTCGTCGGGAACCTTGGCGACTCCGATGTGTGCCTCGCGCGGATTGGCGTGGGCTTGGGCGGAGAGGTGCGCCTTCGTGAGGATCTGGAACAGAGATGTCTTGCCTACCTGGGGCAGGCCAATGATGCCGGTTTTCATAAGAAAGCTTCTAGCTGCTAGCTCCTGGTTTGGGGTCGTTGTGCTGGAACAGGGCTTCTGAGACGAGCTACACGGGCCGGCCAGCGTTGAGCAACCTTTCAGAATAAACCATCGAAGCCAGAGAGCGCGCAAAACCAGTCAGGCGCGGCGCATTATCTCGCGACAAACGCCTCGATCAGCCGCGCCATCTCCCCGGGAATCTCCAGTGGCGCGAAATGACCGTGGGCATTCAGTCGCCGCGGCTCAAACCATGGATGCGATCTTGCGAACTCTTCCTGCTGGGTCCACGCGGGTGAATCCGCCGGCAGCTGGCAAAGATGTAGAACCGGCAAATGCGGAGTCAGCGCGGCCAGCGCTCGCAGGGGATTGCCAGCCTCCGCATAGGCTTTTCCGATCTCGCGGCCGGAACGCTGCCACATTTTACCGCTGGCCGCTCCCATAATGTCGCGAACAAAGTGAATGGCCTCGGGGTTATCCACGCCCTCGAGCCACAATGAAAACAGACGGTCGCGCATCTGCTTCCATTGCTGCGGATCCTGCAGGCCTTTCACCACGGCGAGAAATGCCGGCGGAGGATCGGTCACGATCCAATTCAGCAGGACGATTTTGGGGATTCGGTTCGCGAGACGGCGGCGAAGTTCAATCGCGATCCATCCGGAATGTGCGAGCGCGACAGGTATCACCTGCGAAGCCGTGCTCTCCGAGATTACGGCAAGGGCATCGTCGAGCAAACCCTCGTTACCGAAATCCTTTTCGTATGCACCAGAGTCAGCGTGGCCACGCCAGTCCAGTGCGAGGGTCCGGCGGTGCGCCGAACACTGTTCCGGCAGACGACCGAAGGCCGCCTTCGTCGCGCACCAGCCAGGGGTGAACAGCAGCGCCGGTTCGCCTTGGCCGCGATCGTCATAAGAAATGGATATCTCCGAGCTCTTCGTGTGGGGCATCTTTCTATTCTCCGAACGATTTCTCCCGTCTTCTGAATACCGGGTTCCTTCCTCCGGCTGGATAGTGTAAACCCAGCCCGTGCCGTGCGTAATTCGAATCACGCACAGACGTGACACGCTGAATAGAGCGGGCACTCCCCGCGAAATAAGCTGCCGCTAGATGCAGTTCCACCGAGCTGTCCGGTTCGGCCACGGGAGGAGACTGCTAACCAGGTCGCGGCAGTTTAGCGACCGGCGGCTTGCGCTGCGGCCACGGCGGGAACGGTGACCTTCACCGAGTCAGGCTGCGACTAGGGAGACGTTTCCGAGGAGGCGAGAGTGCATGACCTGAGCTCCTTCCAAGCGCGAGAGACGTGAAATCGAGAATGCGTCCAAAACGGTCATGTCCCAACCGCTGGAGATTCGTATCTCCGGTTACACTTATTCGTGAGGGGCGACTTGAGGAAGGATCGTAGAGCCAGAGTGTGACGACGATATGAACGCAAAGTTAGAATTTCTTCATGTTTGAGGAGCGTTCATTTTGCTTCGGTCTACACTGTGGGAAGAAAAAAGTGAGCGCAACTGTTTCAGATCAAGGTAGTCGCGATGAAACTGCTGATCGTCGAAGATGAAGCGCGCATGGCCGACCTGCTCCGCAAGGGATTGACGGAGGAAGGCCACATGGCGACTTGCGCGTCCGATGGCGCTGAGGGGCTCGCACTGGCCAAATCCTACGAGTTCGACGTCATCATCCTCGACGTCATGATGCCGAAGCTCACTGGGTATGAGTTGGCGAAGCGTTTGCGCGCGGAGAGGGTTCGAACGCCAATCCTGATGCTGACTGCAAAGGATTCCGTGCTGGATATTGTCCGCGGCCTCGACCTGGGCGCCGACGACTACATGACTAAGCCGTTTTCGTTTGACGAGCTGGTGGCGCGGCTGCGAGCGGTGAAGCGCCGGGCGCTGGTGTCGCAGGACACTCACTTGCGAGTCGCGGACCTGGTGCTGGATCCGGCGAGCAGGGAGGTTTTGCGTGGCGAGGAGCGGCTCTCGCTCACACGCACGGAATACAATCTGCTGGAACGGCTCATGTACCGCTCGGGTAAGGTGGTGTCCAGGCGCGCGCTCATTGAAGCCGTGTGGGGTTTTGAGCGGGAGATTGAAGAGAATACTCTTGACGCTTTTATGCACCTGCTGCGCAACAAGATTGACGCGCCGGGCCGGCCGAAACTGATTCACACCGTGCGCGGTGTCGGCTATATGATTCGCTCCAACGGACAGGCATGAGAAAACTTTCCATCGGCGTGCGCCTCACCCTCTGGTATGTGGCCATTTTTGCCGTTGCAGAGCTTGTCTTCGGCGCGGGCATGTGGTTCATCTTGCGCCACAATTTGTATGACCTCGTGGATGACGGTCTGGAGAGCCAGATCGACGACTTAACGAGGTTTCTCGACGCGCAGAAAAACGACGCCTCGATCGCCAAGTTGAAGGAAGAAGTGAACGAGAGCTATGCGATTGAGCACTCCGGCGACTTCCTTGAACTGTATGGTGAGACGGGTGAATTGCTCTATCGATCCTCTTTTCTGCAGGCACACCCGTCGATCCTTTTGCCGCCCGATCAGATCAAGAGGCCGATTTTTCGAAGTCGCGAGGTCGCAGGAAGCCACTTTCGTTTTGCCTTCGAGAGGCTCAACGTCAACGGCCAGGTATTCATCGTGGAAATGGGCATCCCGGCGGACGACGCGGTGGCAACCCTGCATCTGTTCCGTTCCTATTTGTGGATGTTCGCTCCTTTGCTGTTGATGGTGGCGGCGGGGGGCGGCTACTGGATGAGCCGCAGAGCTCTCTCCCCGGTGGACGCGCTGGTGCGGACTGCGCGCGACGTCAGTGGCGCGAACCTGAACAGCCGGCTTCAGAAGTTAACCACCGGCGACGAGCTGCAACGGCTCTCCGATACGCTCAACGAAATGCTCGACCGCATTGAGACGGCGTTTCTGCGCGTCACCCAATTCACCGCGGACGCCTCGCACGAGCTACGAACGCCGGTTTCGCTCATTCGCACGGAGGCGGAGCTGGCCCTGCGGCGGTCGCGCGGAGAAGCCGAATACAAAGAGTCGCTGCGCCACATCCTGCTCGAGGCCGAGCGCACCACCGCCCTGATTGAACAACTGCTGGCCCTGGCTCGCGCCGACTCCGGCCGTGAGGCGCTGCACATGCAGCCCGTGGATTTGCGGCCGACGCTGCGCAGTGTCATCGAAAGCTGGCAGCAGGTGGCCACAATCCGCGACCTGCAGTTTTCGACCAATATCGGCGACCAGACGGCGTTTGTCATGGGCGACGAAACTCTACTGCGCCGGCTGCTGGACATCCTTCTCGACAACGCCTTCAAATACACGCCCTCGCCGGGTTCTGTGCGACTGCTGCTCGAACAACGCGGAGACAGCGTTTCCATCACGGTAAAGGATTCAGGGGTTGGTATCGCCCCGGAAGACCAGGACAAGATTTTCGAGCGTTTCTACCGGGTCGATAAGGCTCGCAGCCGTGCCCAAGGCGGAAGCGGGCTCGGCCTTTCCATCGCTCGCTGGATCGTCACCCAGCACCGTGGCTCGATCACGGTAGAAAGTCGTCCAGGCGAAGGGGCAACGTTCTGCGCAGAGTTTCCAAAGATCGCCGCACCCGTCGAGAGTCCGCAGCCGGCATGATTCAGTCAGACTGCTTCGTACCCGAGACTCCGAAGGGCATTCACGGGAAAGGCTTGCTGCTCTGCCTTGTGCTCTTGGAGACTCACCACGTCCGGTTCAGCTTTCGCTAACCAAGCCAGGAGGTTGTCGACCGCTTATTGATGTTGTTAATGTTGAAGGTGGCGACTTTCAGCGGGTCCCTTTCTATGTCATCGGCAGCATCGTACCCGCCCTTTCACAAAACGCAAGGGTGGGCACCCCCTGTGTTGGTGCTGTCGGCGCGACCAAAAGGGCGGCCACCCGCCGGGCACCACTTTCTTGCTTGAGCGGTAACTCTGCCGGCATTTCACCGAAAACATGGCAGAAACGGGATCCCAGCTCCGTGCCGATCTCTCGAAGACTCCCGCCTTGGAAGGATCATGCCCATTCTTTGGTCTGTAACTCAGTCAAGGGACAAAGGGTAATAAAGTCGCCATTTCTTGTTGAAATCTGGATGTTTCATACCGTAATCCAGGTAAAAATCAAACTTTTTCCCCAGCGCCTCGAACTTTTGACAATCTGTACTCGATCGCCCAGCTCGTTCAAGTAGGAAGCTAATCGCTTGGTGATATGGGTAGGCATGGTCGAGTCGCTGCAGGAGATCGATCATGTGATCGATATCAATACCATTCGCCCCTGCTGCGTAAGCATCAGCGACCCGCTCAATTCCTCCTGCATATGCAGGTCGCACGACGGCATCGATTAGAGTGCGTTCTTTGTTGGTGACGTCCACTGTTTCGCCCGATGTCGTTTTGGTGCGCTTTACACCGGCACGACCTGTGTGTTTTCCGTTCAGGAGCATGTACTGGACGGCTGAATGATTAAATATGTACCTAGATTGTCTCTGCTTGTTCTTGAACGCGAGCTTCAACCCTACTTGGGTGATTTCAACTGATCGATCTTTGGGGGACTGTTCGCGATTGACATAGATTGTGTTTTCAGGTGCCGCCAGTCCGTGGATTGCTAGAGCTGTTCCGTGGCTGAGGAATGAATCGCGCTGCAGTGATAAAGCTAATTCCTCGTTTGAGTGTTTGCCATGCACGTAGCGAACGATCGTTTCGTATGTGTTCGATTTAAATTCCGCTCTTGTGACTAGCTTTTCTTGGATCAAGAGTTTGACGAGCTCTTCGATACTGACGGTTGACGCACCCCATTCCCGGCGATGTTCTGAGAGAAATTGCGAGAGCTCGTTAGGCCAAAAAATCCGCCGGGGTAGGTGAGTGAAGCGGCTTTTCAACAAATTGAAAGGCTTGGAGGATTTCATTCTGGAATTGTTAGATTTCAAGCCATCCGCGAAGCTGGTATATATACCAGCTTCGCGGATGGCTGTGATTTCGAAATTCGATCTCAATGGTACACCTGGTGGCAGGTATGTATACCTGCCACCAGGTGTACCAGCAACTTTCGTCTTCCAGGTGCAAAAACGCATAAATTGGGACGCATCAGGGAGGGAACTACTGGCATTTCCAAATCATCTCCAAAATACTACTTTTCATATATTTAGAGCGGTTTGGCAGCTCGCTTGGTGTCACTAAATGTGCTAGTTTTAGTGACGCATGAGCAACGGAAAATCAACGTCGGATTCCATCGTTCGGCGAATTCGAGGTCACGGGCGGGGCTGGATATTCACGACTTCAGAATTCCTCGATTTGGGAGCTGAGAGTGCCTTAAAAAAAACATTGTCCCGGCTCTGCCATGACGGCATGATTCGACGTCTCACACGAGGCATATACGATTATCCGCGCACTCACACCAAGCTCGGAATTCTTTCTCCGAATCCAGACGATGTGGCTGCCGCGCTGGCAGCGAGCACCGGAAGTCGTGTGCAAATCTCTGGTGGACGTGCAGCTAACCTCTTCGGACTGACCACTCAGGTCCCCGCTCAACTTGTATATCTGACTGATGGTCCTCCGCGTCGCGTGAAAATCGAGGGACAAACGATTCAACTTCGCCATGCTCGACCGTCCAAATTTCCTGGAACCGGTACCCCGGCTGGCTTAGCGATACAAGCGATGCGTGCTGTGGGGCCAGAAATTGACAAAGATCTGATCTTCCGACAATTGTCTCGGGGCCTGAGTGCAAGCGACAAATCGCAACTGATTAAGCTCAGAAAGCATGCTCCACGGTGGACTCAAGAGATTATTCGTCAATTGGAGGCGACAATCGATGGACAAATGGGCAAACGCACCGCCAAAGGACAGAGAAATACTCTTCACCGAAACGGCAGCGAAAAAGGGCATCTCGCCTGAGATCGTTGAAAAAGATTTTTGGGTGTGTTGGACACTGCTCCAAATCTCTCGCCTAAAAGACCTACCACGGCTTATTTTTAAAGGAGGGACTTCTCTTTCTAAGGCGTTTGGCATCATCAAACGGTTCTCCGAGGACATCGACTTAGTTATCAATCGACATGAACTCGGATTCAATGACAAAACCGATCCTGCTAATCAGGAAGGCACGAACCTACGAAATCGAACCATCGAAAAGCTGAAGGAGACGTGTTTTAAAGTAATTGCGATGGAATTCACACCCAAACTTCATTCACAGATAAGCTCGATAATTGGAGAAAAAGGGTGGGCTCTTAAGATCGATCCGAATGCGTCCGAGCCGGATACTGTTGAATTTCAATACCCCAAGGGGCTTCCCGATTCCCGCATTTCGGCGTACATCAGACCAGCAGTGCGCCTTGAACTCGGATGTCGCGGGGATCAAGTCCCATGCGAAGAGGCGACTGTAAAACCCTATGCGGCGGAGGCAAATCCAAAGCTTTTTGAGACCGCTGAGGCGCCGGTACTTGTCATCGGTGCGGAACGAACTTTTTGGGAAAAGGCAACGATTCTCCATAGGGAATACTACAGAGCTGAGGCCGGAAAAGAGTTAACCGAAAGGGTCTTCCGACACTACGATGACCTTGTAGTCATTTCCAGGCATGGACGGGGACGCTCCGCGATGACTACAGAAGCACACCTACTTGACGAAGTGGTGACCCACAAACAGCACTTTTTCCGCGAGGGGACTGCGCATTATGAACTTGCGAAAAGAAGCACCCTCCGTCTGGCCCCTGGGAAACGTCTCGAAGAGAGTTTGCGTAAGGACTACGAGAAAATGAGAGAAATGTATTTCGGCAGCGAGCCTGATTTCGATGAAGTGATGAACGCGATCCGCGAGCTTGAAAAGAAGATAAACGAAAGTTAGAGGTCGGACGAGGAATCGGGTAAAAATGGGTGAAGATGGATATCCACCCAGCGAGTCGTTGCACAAAAGCCCTGCAAGGCCTACGAATAGATCCCCGGCGCCTCATGTCCAAGCTTCTGCACGTACTCAACGTATGATCCAGGATAAACAGTGGGATGGCGGTCCGTGCCGCTCTCACCGCCCAGTTCCAGCACACGTGAGCCGAGACCGCGAAGGAACATGCGGTCATGCGATACGAAAATCATGGTGCCTTCAAAATCTTTCAAGGCGTCCACCAGCATTTCCTTGGTCGCAAGATCCAGGTGATTGGTAGGTTCGTCGAGCACCAGGAAGTTCGGCGGGTTGTAGAGCATGCGTGCGATTGCCAGCCGCGATTTTTCTCCGCCGGAGAGTGCGCGGATCTTCTTATCGACGTCTTCGCCAGAGAACTGGAATGCTCCCGCCAGGGTCCGCAGCGCCCCGAGATTGTCGTGGGGAAAATCCTGTTGCAACTGTTCGATGACGGTCAGATCGGGATTGAGCACGTCCAGAGATTGTTGCGCGAAGTAGCCCATATAAAGGCTGGCACCGAGCCGCACGCTTCCCGCATCTGGAGCGCTGGCCCCGGCAATCATTTTAAGAAGCGTGGTCTTACCTGCGCCGTTTCTTCCCATGACGGCCCAGCGTTCTCCGCGGCGGATGGTGAGATTGAACCCTTCATAAATCACACGCGGGCCGTAACTCTTGTGCAGGTTCTCAAGGATGGCCACCTGTTCGCCGGATCGCGGAGGGACACGAAAGTCGAATTTCACGACCTGCCGTTTTTTGGGCAGTTCGATCTTCTCGATCTTGTCCAAGGCCTTAATTCGACTCTGCACCTGGGCCGCTTTGGCGGCGTGCGTCCTGAAACGGTCGATGAAGCGCTGCTCCTTGGCAAGCATGGACTGCTGCCGGGCAAACGCAGCCTGCTGATTGCTCTCTCGCACCGCCCTTTCGCGCTCGTAGAAATCGTAGTCACCCGAGTAGGTGATGATTTCGCCGCCATCAATCTCTGCAATCTTTGAGACCAGACGATTCATGAACTCGCGGTCGTGCGAAGTCATCAGCAGCGCGCCCGGAAATGACTTGAGAAACTGTTCGAGCCAGATGATGGACTCGATGTCGAGATGGTTCGTCGGTTCGTCCATCAGCAATACATCCGGCATTCCGAGCAGGACGCGTGCCAGCGCAACCCGCATCTTCCATCCGCCGGAGAGAGCGCCCACGTCGCCGTCAATCTGATCATCTTTGAATCCCAGACCGTGGAGCACTTCCCGGGCTTGCGATTCGAGCGCGTAACCGCCTAAATGCTCGTACTCCTCCTGCACATGACCGAAGCGATCAAGGATGCGGTCCATGTCATCCGCCTTGTCGGGGTCAGACATCTCCCGCTGCAGGGCTTCGAGCTCGTGGTGCAGATCGCCGACGCGTCCGCTGCCCGCGATCGCTTCATCCAGGACCGAACGGCCCTGCATTTCCTCGACGTCCTGACGAAAGTAGCCGATCGTCAACTTCTTGGGGACAGAGACCGCGCCCTCGTCGGGAGTTTCCTCGCCGACCACCATCCGGAATAGCGTCGTCTTGCCCGCCCCGTTGGGACCGACCAGTCCAACTTTTTCGCCGGGATTCAACTGAAACGAAGCGTCCACGAAGAGCAACTGCTTGCCATACTGCTTATTGATGTTTGAGAAGGAGATCATTTTGAGAATTCAATTTAAAAGACCAACTCGCGGCACCGTGCCTCTTAGTTAGTGTAGCCGCAGTGTAGCCCGGCCAGAAAATTGCCGGCCAACGCGTGGCACATTGGGACCAGTGATCAGAAATCAGGGATCGCAAATCTACACTTGACATTGCCAGATAATCCACTACCATATGGTTGTGGATAAATTAGGTACAACGTTTGCCGCTTTGTCGGATCCAACCCGGCGGGCGATGATCGAGCGGCTCTCCCATGGGCCTGCCTCTGTGCATGGATTGACGGAACCGTTTGCACTCTCGCAACAGATGATTTCAAAACATATCGCATACCTGGTGCGGGCGCGGATTGTGATCAAGACGAAGCGCGGACGAGAGAGTGTGTGCACGCTGAGGCCAGCGGCGATTAAAACAGTCAGCGACTGGGCGTTTAGCTATCGCCGGTTCTGGGAAGAGAGTTTCGACAAGCTGGAAGAGGTTGTGAAGCAAATGAAGAAAGAGGAGGCCAGAGATGACAAAAAGCACGGTTAACGAGACAGAGCGGATGACGATAACACGAGTTTTCGATGCCCCGCGCGAATTGGTTTGGAAGGCGTGGACAGACCCGAAGTACGTGATGCAGTGGTGGGGGCCAAAAGGCTTCACTGCGACCGTTTGCCAGATGGATTTTCGCGTTGGGGGAAAACTTCTCTGCTGCACGAAGGCGCCGGATGGGCAGGAGTTCTGGAATGGGGTTGAATACCACGAGATTGTTCCGCCTGAGAAGATCGTTTCCCTGATGTACTTTTCGGACTCGAAGGGAAACAAGATTGATCCTGCGCAGCTAGGAATAGAACATGAGGCCATCGAGGGTGCGTACGACGTGACCATCTTTGAGGATCTAGGAAACGGCCGGACGAAACTCACCTTCATTGGAAATGAACCCATGGAGAGCGCGAAAGATAGCGGTCAATTCGAGGGCTGGAACGAGACACTCGATAAAGTTGCCGCAGTTGTTACGAAGCTAGCGCAGGCGAAATAAGAAGCTGGAGTCTTGATGATTGTCATGCGCGACGCGGGCGGGTGGGGCACCCTTTGGCGCTAAGCATAAATCCCGGGTGGCCCATCCTTTGCAGGTGCATCGCAAAGGGTGGGCCTATCCCGGCTCTCGCCCTCGAAGGATTCTGAACGCTACATACTGCCGCGCGAATCTTTATCGCCGCCAGCCGACCTGGAGAGATGCGATCAGCGACAAAATCCCAAGCTGTCCACATCTGGAAAAGCCCACCCTTGCAAAAAAAACCGCAAGGATGGGCCACCCCGATTTATTCTAAGTTGCGCACCGGCTCAAAGGGTTGGCCACCCACCCTCCGTGGAAATGGTTGCAATGCAAAGATGAGCCGCCCCCCGTCACGTCGCCACAGAGGGATTTTGTGTAGCTCGCTGCGCGGGCTCGGGCAATTGCTGTCCGCAATGCGCGCAATTCGCCCAAGTGCGCTCAACGGGCTTATCACATTTCGGGCACGTCGGCTGCAGCAAAGTGCCGCAGTGCGGACAAAATGGGAATTTTGCCTTTTCGACATGCCCGCAGCCGGGGCACGGCTTCGGCAGAGGGTCGCGGAGAATGAAGTACAAGATCATCCCAATCGCATTAGGAATGAAGATCGAAAGCAGCGTCCACATTACGTACCGCATCTGCCGCCGCTTCGCGTCGCCGTAGATGTATCCGATCAGCGCCACCCAAGCCACCACGAACAGGAAAGTTCCGTAAATGAGCAGCGCTTGTCCCCAGCGGGGCCATTTGCCTACTTCCGGATCCGATGGTGCGACCAAGAAGAACACCGGCACCGTGAAGCACAAATAGGCGAACCATGCAACGATCCACGCTGCCTTTGGAATCACGCGCAATTCCTTTGTGAAGCGGCTCATGCCAGCCTCCTTTCGCCGCGCAGCCGGATTGCCAGCATCACTGCGGCCACCCCTCCCGCGAGCCACCCTAGCGCGGTGAACGCGGCAAAACTGATCCATGTTTGGCCGAACTGTGTATGGCTGAACTGCGGCCCGAGCAGGTTCCCGAAACGTCCGCTCACAAAGTGGAAAGCCGGCCAGCTCGCAATCGTCAACAGCCACGCAAAAGCCACGACAACAATCATGACGCGGCGGTTCCAATCGTGCTCGGCCTGTTCGGTGAGCTTCGCCTCCGCACGCGCCAGCGTGGCCTGCACCAGCCACGAAGAAGGCTGCGGCGTCGGCAATCGGCGGAGTTCGCTCGCAATCGGCCGCCAAGCCCCCAATTCGTTCGAGCAGGCGATGCAAGACCGCACATGCTCCGCAACCTGCTTTTCTTCCGCGCTCGTCAGCGCGTCGGCTGCGGCCAGCGCCAACAGTTCTCGAACCTTCTCGTGCTCGCTCATTGCCATTTACCTCCGGGATACCGCGCTTCGAGCGCGTAACGCAATTGTTCCAGCGAACGCCGCAGCCGCGACTTCACCGTTGAGACCGGAACCGCTGTAACCTGCGCGATTTCCTCAATCCTCATCTCTTCCTCAAACCGCAGTGTGAGGACTTCGCGATACATCATCGGCAGCCTCGCCATCGCTTCGCTGATCTCGGTTCGGCGCTCGGCCGCGAGCGCGTGATCGAGCGGCGTGTGGTCTTTACACGGAATCCGGTCCGCCACGGTTTCGCTATCCCAGCTGTTGGCGAGCGGCTCGTCGAGGCTCTGCGGACGAATCCGGCGCAAATGATCGATCGCCAGGTTGTGCGCCAGCGTGAACAGCCAGGCGTCGAAATTGCGGCTTGCATCAAAGGAACGAATCTTTTCGACCACTCTCAACCATGTTTGCTGGAACAGGTCTTCCGCCTCGGCGGGCTGCCGCACGAGGCGCAGCAGGTACCGGTACAGCCGATTCTGATACCGGGCAATCAGTTCCGAGAGAGCGTTCAGGTCGCCTCGGCGAAGCCGGACCACATCCGCATCCACTGCCACAAGCCCCTCCAGCGATAGTGCGGTCGCCCCCACCATACTCGTAATACGGATGAGTGCCTAAAAAAGACGCATACCTTGCATCCTTTTGATGTTCTCGCCCGTATTCCCAGAGTGCTCAAATGAAGTGCTCAAATGCACAGTACAGAGCGCAGGAGCGCAACTCAGATCCTGCATTGCTCTTCGCTATTCCCTTAGGAGGTTGACATGCATGACACAAAGGTGCGGTTGTCTCAATTGTGGCTCTTCGCGTTACTCAACTACCTGTATGCGGACGTGCTTGCCCTGTTCGATATTGTTGGCTCGCAAGATCCAGCCCCACATCTCCCACCATTGGCTCTGCTGGGGGCAGCGGTCTTGATGGAAATACCCATCGCCATGATTCTGGCGTCTCGACTGCTTCCGCTTAGAGCGAACCGGCTGGCGAATATCGTCGCGGGTGCCATTGAGACTTTAGCCGTCATTTCGATGCAATTCGTTTACCCTTTGGTCAGCGGTGCCTGGCACGAGCATATGTTTGCATCGTACATTTTCTTCGGGACGATCGAGACTGTGTGCACCTCAGTCATCATCTGGCAGGCGTGGACTTGGTCAGGGGTTGAAGCCGAAGTTGGTACGGAGCGGATCGTCCGCCAACCGGAAGCTGGGGTCACTTCTTCTTAGAGCCGCGGCTGCGCTGGCAACAAAACTCGCTCAAAGGAGGTCAATGGAAAAAAACCGGGACAAAAAAACCGGGACAGACGGGACGTTCACTAATTTCCATTTGGTCGGGCGGCCCGGCATTCAAACTGCAGAAGCCAGCGCAGCAGCGGGTACGATGACGGCATAAACAACGGGTAGTGTAGAGCGGACAAAAGTTGCGCCGGCAGCATTCGGCCGGACAGGAAATATGGGGACAAGGAAATATGGGGACAGAAATATGCAGAAATATGGGGACAGACGGGACGTTCACCTTTTGTCGTTGCGGAGAAATTGGGGTCATTCCCGTCTGTCCCCAGTTTCCCCGTCCACCACTCGCGACGATGTACCCGAAGACGAACTGGGAAACGTCGTTCAAAAAGATGGGCGAACTGGCCAGCACGCCATTTGACTGGTCAGCGCAGGTCAAGGCTCTCAAGGAACCGACACTCTTGGTCTTTGCCGATGCAGATGCCGTTCGCGCCGAGCATATCGTTGAATTCTACAAGGCTCTCGGTGGCGCACAACGGGACGCCGGACTCGACGGATCGATGAGGTCGACGGCGCAGTTGGCCATCCTTCCCGGCACGACTCACTACAACATCATTGCCAGCCCGTCGTTGGCGGTCGTAATCGGTGAGTTCCTGGGGCCAGCGCAAAGCCTCCCGTAGGCATACGCCAGGAAGAATCATTGACGTTCGGACGATAAAGTGAGGAAAGTATGAAACGTGCTCTGATCTGTGCACTCGCGACCCTTGCGGCTGCTGTGTGGTTCTCGGCTGCTGCGGCGGGCTGGCCCACCCTTTCCTCTCTGCGGTGCGGGCACCATTCCTACTGAGGCTGCTCCATCGTTTTTTGCAAGAGCCTGCCTTGAGCGGAGCCGAAGGGGTGGGGATTCGGAGAGCGGATAGCGCAGGTCGTGGCCATTTCCTGTACGCGTCCGTGGTACGCACCCTCAACCGTGGTGGTTTTCACAGGGGCAGAACGGGAAGGATGGGCCAGCCTGCCACTACATATTGTGCTTCGTCCTGCCAAACACCCCCTACTAATGGTATCCTTAAAATTGTTTCTCCAACAGCTTGACACCGATTGCAAATGCCTGCTATTCTAATCTATATCAGGTTTTAGATGTGCTCTGCAGTTGCGTCCTTTCGTCTCGGGAACCAGTCGCCCAACCGCACCGCCTCCACCTAGCCTGCAAATCAATTCAAAGGAGCAAGTATGGCAAGCGACACGCCTGTCTTGCCCGCAGAGGGCAAGGTCCGACCAATTCAACCACCACCGTCCGAACCAATTCGAAAAGAAGCGAAGCGAGCAGGAAAACCGAAGGTCAAGAGGAAGTCGAGGAAGGCGGCGACGGCAGCCAGTGAGAAACGGGTCCGCATCATCCGCAGTTTTCCCACGGTGTCCTTCGAGGAGTCCTTGGAGATCGCCGACGCGATCCACAAGCACGCCGCTGGCGCAAAGATTCGAAGGTTAACGCTGTTCGATGCGCTTCAGAAATCGCCAGATAGCGGCCCTAGCCGAATGCTTGTCACTAATTCCTCGAAGTATGGGTTAACGATTGGGGGATATCAAGCCGATTATCTCGAACTGACACCGAAGGGTCGTGTCGCCACTGATCCTGAGGTATCTCCTAAGGAGCGCTTGAAAGCGAGGTTTGATCTTGCAGTCGCTGACATTCCTCCGTTCAAGGCGCTGTACGACAAACTCGCGGGCAGCAAGCTGCCTGCCATGCCCGTGATTCTGGACAACCTTCGTGAGATTCGCGTGCCTGAGGGCGACTTGACCAGGTGTGCCGAGGCATTCATCGTGAACGCGAAATTTCTCGGCCTTCTCAAGAACGTCGCCGGAGCCGAGCGACTGCTGTCGCTTGAACACGTACTCGAAGAGATGCCCGTAGTGTCAGGCTTCGACTCTGGTTCGCTGCCGCGAGCGAACTCCTCTGTGGCGGTACCTGCAAGCGCCGAGACTTCGGACTGGTCGAAGATCTGTTTCTACATCACTCCAATTGGCACGGAAGGATCGGATCAAAGGAAACATTCCGACCTGTTCTTGAACTACGTGGTCGAGCCCGCGATTGCAGAGTTGAAACTGAAAATCGTGCGCGCTGATCAGATAGGAAAGGCAGGGATGATCGGTGCGCAGATCGTAGAGCACATCTTAAGGGCTAGATTGGTCATCGCCGATCTCTCATTTCACAACCCGAACGTGTTCTACGAACTCTGTCTGCGGCACGTGATCGGACTTCCCCTCGTTCAGGTCATCCGCGAGAAGGATCAGGTACCGTTCGACGTCCAACAGTTTCGAACGATCCCGATCGACAACGGAGACATCTACTCCTTGATTCCGAAGCTGGACGTGTACAAGTCGCAGATTGCGATGCAAGCCCGCCAAGCATTGGAAAACCCCGAGGCGGTTGACAATCCGATCACGATGTTTTTTCCAGGGCTTAAAGTCACTCTGCCCGAACTGGCGCAGAAGGTCATTACGGAAAAGGTGATGTAACGGACTACGCGGTCGTCGTGCGAAAGGCAGTTCGCATGGCGACCGCATTTTACGTACTGGTGAGAGGGGAGTCAAACGATGGAGCCAATTTTTAATCGACAGGGAGTCGTCGTGTCATGGCTGAACAATGAGTACATCCATGACATGAGAGGGCGGGCATTCGCATTCATTCGAAGTGATGCGATTTACCTATACGATACGTCACAACTTGGCTGGCTGCGAAACGGCTATTTTCGTGACGGTCGTGGCAACGCCGTTGCGTTTCTTCGTGGTTGCAGCGGCGGGCCACTACCACCGCTCCCGCACTTGCCACCGTTGCCGCCACTGGCAGGGCTTCCACCACTACCGCCGTTACCGCCTTTATCCCCACTGGCGCCCTTGTTCACGCTCAGTTGGTCGCATCTCAGTTGGGAGGAGTATGTCGGATGGAAGTGAATGACATCCCACAATGGATTAAAGATCAGATATTGGGTTCATGTGTGGGAAATATGGGGAAATATGGGGGAAATATGGGGGGAAATATCGGGACAGACGGGACGTTCACCTATTTTCGTTTGCGAAGAAATTGGGGTCATTCCCGTCTGTCCCCAGGTTTCCCCGATGCCAATCTTGTCTATCGTTATATGCGGACTCCGCCCTGGAAGCAGATCGTCATCGACAACCTTGGTGCTGATTTTGCTGAGGACGTCCGCAAAAAGACGCCGGGGCACGCGCTCTGTGACGTTAAGGTTGAAGAGCACGCGATTCTTCCGCTGTGGAATCAGCGAAACATCGATGACGAGAACGAAGAGGACGAAAGCGAACAGTAAGGAACGCTAGAATCCCACGCTTCTGTTGACGTGCCCGTGCTGCAGCATCATCACGGGCGAAGTGTGGAGAGGGACGTTCAAGATATGCCTGACGAGTTCGATGAACTAACACAGGAACGATTTGAAGAGATGCTCGGCCCACCCGTGAGCGTCGACGGGATTGATCAGGAGACAGACGACGGAAGAATCGACGGCATCGTCTTCGAGCTCTACAAGGAGGCAGCTTGTGTCGTGAGTGTCACGGCTCACCTCCTCGACGATTCGGCATCTGCGAAAGGAGGCCTGTCCAGAAATCAAGCGATCTGCGCTGGCCTGCTGGTCAGAATCACGAAACTCATGCTCGTGGTGACGCAACTGGGTGCCACAGGTAATCGCTCGGAACCGGTGATGGTGTTAAGCCGCTGCATCATGGAATCTGCCGTCAATCTAGAGTTTCTCGCCCACAAGAACGAAGACAGATTTTACGACCAGTTTGTAAAGCTCAGCCTCGGCCCCGAAAGAGAGCTATACGATCAAATTAGAGGCAACATCGTTGCCCGCAATGGTGTCATGCTGCCTATTGAAAGTCGAATTCTGAGCCGAATCGAGAACCTGTGTCGCGTCTCTGGTGTGAAAATTACCGATGTTGACCGAAAGCCTGGGGACTGGGGTGGGGGTGTCAGGGAGCGATTGAAAGCTCTTGGTAAGGAGCACCGTTATGTGTCGATGCAGCGGACACCCTCACATGCCGTCCATGGAACATGGGTAGACCTTTTCACTAGCCATCTGGAGTACAACGCTACAACTGCAACATTCGCTCCCGACACAACCTTCGCGGTGGTTGACTCGCGTGCTCTTGGGCCAATAGCCCGATTGGTCCTCGAGGCCGTCTGCGGCTATCTGGATAAGTTCTTTGCTCATACGACCCCCTACGGGGTCATCAAAGCTCGATTAGACGATCTGCAGGCCCGTCTCTGGATTGCCGACAATATGCACGAGAAGTTGTATGGGGCGAAATGGCAGAAAGCACATCAGTAATTTCGCTGATGAGATAACCGTGTCGGCTCCTCGCGGGCGAGTAGACTTGGGAGCGCTCAAGCAACCAAGGCTCGGAGGAAGGAGCCGAGCGATGATGATTATAGGTTGTGATTTGCATACACGCTACCAACAGATCGCGATGCTGGACACGGAGACAGGCGAGGAAGTGGAGCGGCGTCTGGAGCACGAGAACGGAGAGGCGCGGGCCTTCTACTCTGCGCTGCAGGTGCCGGTGCGAGTGGGGATCGAAGCCACCGGACACACGCACTGGTTCGAGGCCATGCTGGCGGAAATGGGACACGAGTTGAGGATGGGGGACGCGGCGAAGATTCGGGCCTCGGTGATTCGCAAGCAGAAGACGGATGCGCGGGATGCGGTACATCTGCTCGATCTGCTGCGTCAGGATCGCTTTCCGCAGATCTGGCGGCCGTCGCCGGCGGAGCGGGACTTGCGGCAGTTGGTCTGGCACCGGCAAAAGCTGGTGTGGATGCGGGGAGCGGTGAAGAATCAACTGCACGCGCTGGCGATGGGAGAGGGAGTGTGCCGCAAGAAGAAGTTATTCACCGCGAAAGGACGCAAGGAGCTGGAGGGCCTGGTGCTGGGCCCATGGGCCAGTTATCGACGGCAGGAGTTGTTGCGGATGTTCGATGAGTTGGCGGCGAGGACGGCGCAACTGGATGCGGCGGTAGAACAGGCCGCGAAGAGTCAACCGCTGGCCGTGCGGCTCATGTCGCATCCCGGAGTAGGGCCGGTAACGTCGCTGGCCTTCGTGCTGATCATGGGCCCTGTGGAACGTTTCGAACATAGTAAGCAGGTGGTGAGTTATCTGGGATTGAATCCGCAGGAACACAGTTCGGGCGGAAAGCAGCGACTGGGATCGATCAGCAAGCAAGGCAACCCGATGATGCGGTCGTTGTTGGTGGAGGCGGGTCACACGGCGGCGCGCTTCGATCCCGCACTGAAACGCATGTATCAACGTTTGAAGTTTCGCCGTGGGGCCTCGGTGGCGAAGGTCGCCGTGGCTCGCAAGCTGGCCGTGAGGATGTACTGGATGCTGCGCAGCACGGCGGATTACGCGCAGCTGGTTCGCATGCAAGGCAGCCCGTGGGCCACCCTGGTGGAAAACAGTCCATCGCTGGGCTGATTGGGCGCCTTGCCTCCCCGAAGAGTCGGGGAGTCTGAACAACGAATCATGGTTTGAAAAACCGAATAGATGGTTGGTGGAACTAGCTTCCACCGCGAGATTCCGAAAGCGAGCTGCGGTCGCGTGAGCAAAAGCAAGATCAAAATCTTTCCACTAAGTAAGAAAGAAAAACGAGTTCAGCGCCAACACAATGGGAACGCTGACCTCAGACACTCTACGTGTCTCTTGACAACGCCGACAAGGTTATAGAGGGTGGCGCACCCTTTCAGGCTCCACGCAGTTGGGTGGCCCATCCTTTGCGGTTTTTGCAAAGGGTGGGCATTCGATACTCTCTCCTGCGTGGAGTTTCAGTAAGTCACTGCCCGAATCGTCACCACTGCTGCGTGCCACTGGGCAATCTCGATGGGTGCTTCAAACAGCGGATCGCAGGCTCAGGCCAGAAAAACACAACAGCAAACTCCCAAAGTGTTGACCGTTGGGAATGCCCACCCTTTGCAAAAAGGCGCAAAGGATGGGCCACCCTTGGTCTGTGCTGGCCCTTGAGTGGGAAGCTTTCGCTCCTACGCGACGTCCTGCTCCGGCGCGTCGTCCCCTTCTTCATCCCCCGCCTCATCCACTTCCTCCGGGAAGCCCGGATTCGAGATGTGCGGCATCCCGGGCACGTTCCACTCGTTGGGGCTCTCCGTGAAGGCGAGCCCAAAGGTGTTCGGGTTTTGGAGAAACGTGACCTGGGCGGAGCCGTTCGCGGGAACTACGACGCTGTCGACACTGGTCCAGGTGCCGGTGTTCTTCATCGTGACATCGGTGCCGGTGGGGTTGTACCAGTAAAAGGTCTGGCCGCGCGTGAGGCTCCCTGTAACCGATCCGTTCTGGATATTGATATACGGTTGTGGCGGTATTGGCATAGTGGCGCCCTCCTGATTTTTGAATGATGCCGGTTACTTCTGTTGCATCAGGGCCTGGTAACGAGGGTTATCGTGGAGATTGTCGAACGGAGCGCCGGTGGCGATCACCGACCGCGAATAACCCGCGGCCAGAGCCTTACTCAACCATTCCAGCGCTACCCCGGTTTCGCGCAACTGGTTGTACACCACGGCTGCATTTAAAAGCAAATCTTTATCGCCCTTACCTGACTGCAGCGAACGGTCCAGATAACTTAGCGCCTGCTTGCGGTCACCTAGCATCGAGTAATAACTTGCCAGGTCACCCAAGACCCCCGCATCGCGCGGATTGACCTTGAGTTGCGGCTCGGCCAAAGCAATCGCTTTCCGGTAAGACTCCATCGCCGATGCAGTATCCCCGCCATAGTAAGAAGCGTCGCCCAGGTTTCCCCAGGTTTGATAGTTGTTGTCGTCAAACTTCAGCGCTTCTTTGAAGTTCGCGACGGAATTCTTGAAGCGATGCAGCCGGAATTGCGCGACGGCCAGGTTATTGTAGGCATCGCTCGACGATCGGATGGCAATCGATTTCTCGAAAGCGTGGGTCGCGTCGTCGTCCTTGCCGCCATAAAGTAGTGCCGAGCCCAGGTTATTCCAGGCCAGGTAGCTGTCCGGATCGAGCTCAGTCGCGCGGCGGTACATAGCGGCCGCTTTGTCGTACTCCGCCTGCGATATATAAAACGAACCCAGCCGGTTGTACCCGCGCCAGTACTGCGGACGCGCATCAATCGCACGCTTGTAAGTCTGCTCGGCTTTGTCCGGCTGATTCAGGTGCTGGTAGGCGTCCGCCAGGCTGGCGTAGGCGCGGTCATTGGCGGGCTCCAGTTGCACTGCCTGCTGGAATTGCTCCGCCGCCTTCTCGTACTGGCCGGTGCCATCTTCGAGCAGTCCCAGGCACATGTGCCCCTCGGCGCCGGCGTTGCCTAAGTCCAGCGCCTTGGTGCAGGCCTGCTGCGCGGAAGCGATCCACTGCGTCTGTTTGCCCAGCTGATACTTCAGCCAGTAGGTCTGGCCGAGTCCTGCTTCGGCCAGCCCGAAGTTAGGATCGATCTTGATCGCCTGCTTGAAAACGATCTCCGCGCTGGTCAGGTTCTCCGCCCTATGCGGATCCTGCAGATAACCGCGCCCTTGCACGTAATACTGATAGGCTTCAGGAAAGTTCGTGGAGCGTGCGACGAGGGCCTCCTTCTCCTCGCTGCGCAGCGGAAGTTCAAGCGCCGCAGCCACACCGTTGGTCAGCTTGTCCTCAATCAAGAAGAGATCTGAGACTGGAGCCGTGATCGACTCTCCTGCGAGATTCTTCCCGCTTTTTGCATCGGTCAGGCTGTAAGCCGCGCGCACCAGATCGTTTGCCTGCTCGAGCGATACCGTCAACCCGAGAGTCACGCCGAGTTCTTTGCGGGCATCGGCGAGAGTGGCGACCTTCTTGTCTTCCAAGGTCCGCGCCGGCACAACTTCCATATCGTGATTTGCGCTCAACTGCGAAAGCTTCGCCGCAACATCGTCGAGCAAGCCTTTGCCGAAGGCCGTCAGTTTCTGGTCGCTGGTCGCGGCAATCGGAAGAAGAGCAATGCTCTTCCTCTCCGGAAGCAGGGAAGCCGGCAGCGCGCCTGCCCCCGCTCTGGACGCCAGTTGCCGCAGCAGCCGCGGTCCCCAGACGCCACCGGCCACAAGCAGAATCAGAAGCGCCGCCGCCATCCCCATCTGCAACTTTCTTTTTGGCGTCCACGTAGCCGCGGTTTGAGTCGTCTTCAATTTTTTCCCCGACTCGTAGTCCTTCTTCAACTGCAGCAGGTCGTGATGAATCTCTGCCGCGCTCTGGTAGCGCAGATCGCGATTCTTGATCAGCGACTTATCAATGATCTCCTGCAGCCGCTGCGGCAACCCCGGCATCGATTCATTCAGCGACATGGGGGCTTGCCCGAGAATCGCATGCACGGTCACCGCCCAGGTCGGTCCGGAAAACGCCTGCCTGCCGGTCGCCATCTCGTAGAGCAACACGCCGAACGAGAACAGGTCGGTACGCGCATCGAGCGCTTCACCGCGCGCCTGCTCCGGCGACATATAAGCAACGGTCCCGATCGCCGCGCCCGTATGGGTGAGGGGCCCGGTAGATGACAAGGTTGCTTCGTCCGACTTTGTAGTGTCAGCGCCGGTCAGTTTGGCCAGGCCGAAGTCGAGAATCTTCGCCTGCCCACGCTCGGTGATGAAGATGTTCGCCGGCTTGATGTCGCGGTGCATGACGCCCTTGGCATGTGCCGCCTGCAGGGCGTCGGTGATTTGCAGCGCCCAATCGAGCAGCGTCCCCAGCGGCACCGGCTGGTCGCCGATGCGGTCGCGCAAGGTCTGCCCCTCGAGCAACTGCATGGCAATGAAAGGATGTCCCTGGTCTTCGTCAATCTCGTAGATCGTGCAGATGTTCGGATGATCGAGCGCCGAAGCCGTTCGTGCCTCGCGTTTGAACCGCTCCAGCGCGTGCGGATCGCGGGTTGCGCCTTCGGGAAGAAACTTCAGAGCGACCATGCGTCCCAGACGCATGTCTTCGGCCTTGTAGACGACGCCCATGCCTCCGGCGCCCAGCTTTTCGCGCAGGCGATAGTGCGAAACAATCTGGTCGTTCATTGGCGCGCAATCCTGGAACGGACCCTGATTGCGGCATGGTACTCAAGTTAGACGGAGAGGCGCAATAGCACCGGAGTGAATTCTTAGGGCGGTAGGACTATTCTGGAACTGATGTGCGGATTCCCGAGGAGTCGCGTGGGGGATTCCCTACTTCTTCCTTCCCATCTTGCGGGCGATCTCTTCAACAATCTTCGGGCGCATATCGGCGAGAACGCTGTCCACAATGCTGGCGATCTCCGGATCGGAATCGAGGGAAGCGGAAGCTTCCTCGGGACGATTTTCCGAACCTGCCGCGACAGCCATGGCGGCGTCCTTGGGAGAGAATTCTTCTTCGGATTCTTTCGACCCAGACTCCGTTGCCCCGGACTTCGACCCACCGGTCTCACGGATCTTGCGCCAACTGGCCCATGCCGCCGCAGTTTCCGATTCTCGTTTCGCCATATCGTCAGTGCCTCCCGACTTGGATGGTCCCACAACCTTCGCCGCCGGCTCCGCAGAAACATCTTCTTCGCTGTCTTGCTTCTTCTCAACAACGTCGTGCACCGGAACAGCTTCGTGCACTGGCGCCGGCACGGCAGTCTCCGAAACTGCCTCAATGCTTGTGGCTTTCTCTTCTTCCCGATCTTCTCGCCCACGGTCTACTTGCCAACGACTTTCCTGCGAAGCTTGCGGCTGTGCGGCCTCTACCGTGTCTGCCTTGGCTTCCATCGGTGCCGCTGCTTCGAAAGCCGGGCTGGGCTCCGCTTTCAGTTCCTCAACGTGGGATGGCCCCGTCCCCGAAGCTACCAAGGATTCGGCCACCGGTTCGGCTGGCTGAGGCGCAACGGCCTCGGCGGGAGCCGGGTTCCGCTCGGCCACATACGAGGCTGCCACCGATTCCAGTTCTTTGACTGCCGCTTCGATCGCCTCGGTCGCGGCGCTGGATACAGCGTTCAGCGTTGCTGCGGCTTCCGGAGCAACTTCTGCGAGAGCGGGAGCAGCGCTTTCCTCCGCCGGCGTTGCCACCGGGGATTGAGGTTCGAAGGTAGCGATTGGAACGGGGCTCGGCTCGGCAGCAACACTGGATACCGGGACTGGTTCGGCAACCGCAGCCGCGGGCGTCGCTTGCGTTGCGCTGGCCGCTGCAGCCGCGGCAAAAGCCTTCTGCATTTCCTCTTCGAGGGAAGCCGGAGAATCTTCGGGCGTAAGAGCCACTGCCACCGCTGTCCACCGCGAGACTGTCGGTCCAGAGTATGCGGGTGCCGTGACGGCCATCGTTACCGGTTCCTGCGCGGGATTCGCTGCAGGGTTCGGCCCTGATCCATCTCCCGGTGTCGGAAAATGTACCGCGAACATTTGCGTTTCCAGCCCCATAATGGCGGTCATCGCATCTGCCTGGGTGGAGACAATGTGAGGTTCCGTTTTCTTCTCTGCGATCTTCTCTGCTGTGTGCTGCTCGGCGAAAGTCCCGACCGGTGCGGGCGCGGGGACCTCGGGCAAAGCCGCGGCCACCGCCGCGCGGATTTCTTCTTTGCTCTCCGCTCTTGCGGCCTCGATGCTCTGCGCCTTCGGAGCTTCAACCTCGGCAGGCGCGGTAACGGCCATTTCTGCTACGGGCGCAGCAGGCTCTTCAGCGCCGATCTTTCCTTTGACTTGGGCTGCGGCTGCGGCCAGGGCGGCGATTTCCTCGGGAGTAACGTCCTTCGGCAGGCCCTCCGGGGCCAGCGCGCCCAGATTGACGTGCTTCTCTTCCTCGCGCCTCTCGGACTTGCGCCTCTCGGGCTTACCTGAATCCGTCTCGGGGTGCGCAGTGGCCTGTGCCTCAGCCGCTTTCGGCTCCATCACCGTCCGCAGATCTTTGTTGACCGGGTTGTAAACGGCCGGATCGTCGGCCTCCACCTCCGCCGGCTTTTCCTTCTTCTTCGGAGGGAATGAGATCCGGTTCTTCCACCCGGAATCTTCTTCCTCGACCGACATCGTCTTGTCGTACCGCGCTTCTTCGATAGCGGCGGTAGCGCGGGCAAAGCGCCCGGTCTTCGACGTCTCGGGACGGGGAACAACTTTGTCTTCCAGCTTGCTCAGGGCGCTCAGCAGTTCGCTGGCTTCGAAAGGCTTGACGATAAATCCATCGGCGCGGACGCGCTTGGCCTCTTCCGGCTTGAAGGGCTCCAGTTTTCCAACCGTCAGCAGGATCGGAATTCGCGAGGTCTCGGCCACCTCTTTGATGCGCTGGCAGACTTCCAGCCCGCTATAACCGGGCATATACACGTCGAGTACGATCAGGTCCGGCTTCTGCTCGCTGATCTTTTTGAGCGCCGCCGATCCGTTATTGACGGTGATGACTTCATATCCCGCGTCTGCGAGGATCTTCCGTCCCATATTCTGGGCGGTCACGCTGTCGTCGGCGAGCAGTATCTTCCGGGCCAAAGGTATCCTCTGATGCGGGGAGATACCGCGAAGGTAACCTGACCGTCATCCTAAGTCAATGATGCAAAAGGGAAGTAACACGTTACTAGTGGTCAGCACCTTTCAGGGGCCAGGGACAGGGGCTAGGGGGCAGGCGGTCAAGGTCAAGGAAGAACAAGGGATCACAGGTTAAGGGCGGGAGCCGGAGACAGGTCTTGAACTTACCCCTGGCCCCTGGCCCCAGATCCCTAATCCCTAGAATGGCACAATTTTCTTCAGCCCCTTCTTTTTCTTCCTCTTGCTGCTGGAAAGATCCTCGTCGCTGGCCGGCGTCGAATCATCCGCCTTTGCCGCGTCCCTGGAAGACGACTGCTGGATCTCGTTGACCTGAGTGGGCGGAGGTGGGGTCTGATCCGCCCCCGAGTCGATCGGTTTCAGTTCGTTGGAGTCGGTATTCGGTTTCAGCTCATTCGAATCTGAAGCGGGCGGTGTCGTGCCCGAAGAAGCCCCAAATGCTGGTGCGCCCGGCGCTCTTGCCTCCGATGCCGGCGTCGCGTCGCCCGTAGCGGGCTGATCTGGCTTGACGATTTCCACGGTGGCTTTTTCGCTTCCACCGGCCGCCCCCATTGCTTCCTGGCGAATCACATCCGTGGGAGCGATCGGTTCCTGCGCAATCAACGCGGGCTCGCCCACAGCAGGAGCCCTGGATACATCCGGCCCTCTCTTGACGACCCCCATCGCCCACTGCACCATCGTGGGCTGGCCGCGGCTGGCAATTTCGGCTTTGTTCTGCGCCACTGCCGCCTTGGTGGGCCGCGGGACCGGCTGGTGCAGCGCCGCCAGCCGCTTCTTGGCGTCATCCGAACGATCCATCATGGGATAGCGCGTAAGAATCTTCGAATAGAACTGTCCCGCGTGCTTGGATAAGTCGTCGATCATTTGAGCCTTCGCCGCCTCCTTCATGCAACCGCGCGGCAGGCCGTGCACGTCGCAGGTGGGAGCGGTGCGGACTCTCGCAATCTGGCCCTCATAGTTCTGGCCAAGCAGGTACAGAGCCTCGTCGGCCCGGCTGTATAGCGGATATTCATTAACCAGCGATTCCAGGCGCGCGATCGACGCCGCATACGATTCACGCAGATAGTAGAACCGTCCAATCCCGAACTCCCGGTCCGCCAGAACCTCCTGCACCTGCAGAAGTCGGCGCTTGGCCTCGGGGACCAGCTTGCTATCGGGGAATTGCAGGGCCAGATTGCGGTACTCGTCCTCGGCCCGCTTGGCGTGCGTGTAGTCGCGGTCAGCCTTCTCCATCTGCTGGTAGTGGATGTTGGCAATCTTCAGCTGCGCTTCCGCCGCTTCCGGCATGTTAGGGAAGAAGATTTTGAAGTCGCTATATTCCTGCTCAGCCTGCGCCAGGGCAGCCGTGCCACCCTCCGCGTACCAGGAATCGCCCACCGCCAGTTTGGCGCGGGCCACGTATTCGGAATCGGGATAGGTGTTGATTAGAGTCTGCAACGTCAGCCGCGCCACGTCGAAGCGGTTGTGCTTCATGGCGTCCATGGCCTTGTCGAACAGCACCTTGTCCGGCTGCTTCGAGCCAATGTTCGCCAGCGGGTTGACGGACTTCTTATTGGTACAAGCAGCAGTCAGCGCCAGTAGCACGCCCAGTACGGCAATCAGATGAATTCGACGCGACATATAGAGTTGGAAATCCTTTGAGCTTCAGGTTTCAAGGTTTCAACTTTTCAATGTGAAAGTCTCTGAGACGTTGAAACGTTGAAAACTTGCTTTCGCTAGACTTTCTGCAGCGCCGCCTCGGTCGCCGCCCTCAGCAACGACTCCGCATTCTTCTTTGGATCACCATTCCCGAACACGGCGTTGCCCGCCACCAGAATTTCTGCTCCCGCCCGCACCACGTCTGCAATCGTGTCGAGCGCTACCCCGCCATCCACTTCGATGCGGTAAGGCAATCCCCGCTGGCTGCGAATCTCAGCTAACCGCCGCATTTTGTGCAGGGTCGACGGAATGAACTTCTGCGCCCCAAACCCGGGATTCACCGACATCACCAGCACGTAGTCCACAATGTCGAGCACTTCCTCGAGCGTCTCCACCGGGGTCGCCGGATTGATGACTACACCCGCCAGACAGTCATGGCTCTTGATGAGATGCAAGGTTCGGTTCAGGTGCCGGCAAGCTTCCTGGTGCACCGAGATCCAATCCACACCGGCCTCGGCGAACGCCGGAATGAACTCGTCCGGATTCTCGATCATCAGGTGGCAATCGAGAGGCAGCTGAGTCACTTTTCGCAGGGACTTTACCACCGGCGGCCCGATCGTGAGGTTCGGAACGAAGTGCCCGTCCATGATATCCACATGGATAACACTTCCTCCGCCCTCGCCCGCAGCGCGCACCTGCTCGCCGAGCCGGGCAAAATCCGCGGACAGAATTGACGGTGCCAGTTCGATCAAATCCGCGCCTCAGAACCTGATTTTCTCGTCAGGAAACGCTGTGGAAATTCTAACACGCAAGAAAGCCAACTCGGCGTACTGTGATGCCGAGCTTCACCGGCCGCGACACCCTAGTTTTTGGTATCCGGCGCCTTGCTGCCCTTAGTCGTGGGCGGCGTGCTGTTCTTCTTTTGTTCGAACTCGTGTTGGAACCGGTCCTTCCACTCGGACAGGTACTTACTCATGATGGGCAACGCCGCCTGGTTGCCGTCTTGCAGCACCCCCGGCAACTCCTGCAGAACCTTCTGGCCCACGGGCGAGGAGTAGAACGCGTTCATCGCCTGAATGTCGCCCTTGGTGAAATGTTTCTGGTAGGCAGGGATCATCGCATCGACGATCTGATCGGTCGGCATGTTCTTGATCAAGTCATCCATCGCTGCCTTGAACTTCGTGTCGAAATCCGGCGGAACCTCTCCCGCTTCCTTCGCGATCATGTCGCGAAACAGCTGATGCATGGATTGCGCCTGGACTTCCATCGTTCGCTGCAACATGTCGTGAGAGCGCATCGTCCGTAAATACAGAATGACATCGTCGCGGGAAGCCGGTTCTTCAGCGTTCTGCGCGAACGCGGCCAGGCTGCACAGGAGACATGCAATAGCGATCAGCAAGCGTTTCATAAAGGTCCTCCGACCAGCACCGTAGCCTAATCGATCTGGTTTGTTTCGTCTATCGCGTGGCCGGCTGCTTTGTCCGACTGTCGTGTTACCCTCGTCCGGCGTGTCCTCCCTGCCTCAATTCGCGCCGGCGGCATACTCCGTCACCGCAGTCTTCCTCTGGGGTGCGTCCGACTTTGCCGGAGGGCTCGGCTCCCGCCGCGCCAACGCCTTCGTCCTCACCGCCTTCTCGCACGTCTGTGCACTGGTGCTAATGTTCGCGATCGCATTCACGCAGCACGGTGCCTTCCCTGACCGCGCCAGTATTTTCTGGGCGGTAGCCGCAGGAGCCATCGGAGGCTTCTCGCTGGCCATCTTCTATCGCGCCCTTGCCTCGGGACAGATGGGCCTCAGCGCCCCGATCGCCGCACTCCTCGGCGCGTCCATTCCGACGCTCGTCGACATCGCCCTGGAAGGCGCGCCCAGCCGCTGGTCGATTCTGGGCTTCGCCCTTGCGATCCTCGCCATCTGGCTGATCAGTCGTCCAGAGGCACCCGGAGAGAACGACGAGTCGGGTCATCCCAAGGGCGTGGCCGCGGCCGCGCTGGCAGGCGTGGGATTCGCCGGATTCTATCTCTGCATCCACCAGGCAACCGGCTCCCCGACGTGGATCGCCGCGATCTCCCGTATCGGGTCGCTGGCCACGACTTCGATAGCCGTCGTCGCCATTCGCGCCCCGCTCCGTCTGGATCGGCCTTCCGTCGCCCTCGGTGGCGTGGCCGGATGCTTCGACATCACGGCCAGCGCCCTCTTCATTTACGCCAACCAGCACGGACGCCTTGACGAGGCCGTCGTCATCACCTCGCTCTACCCAGCGGTAACGGTGGTGCTGGCGCGGATTGTTCTGAAAGAGCACTTCAGCCGCTGGAAAGTGATCGGACTGCTGGCCGCCCTGACGGCGGTGCCACTGATCGCCGCGGGATGAACGACGAGTGAGTGGATTTCTCCCAAGGTTCTATCCGTGAGAATCCGTGCAAATCCGTGGCCGGGTGCTGCTAGCATCGCTGCGTGGCGCTCATTGAAATCCGCAACCTGACCAAAGTCTTCTCCGGCGACGTCCGTGCAGTCGACGACGTCTCACTGGACATTTACTCCGGCGAGACTCTCGGCTTGGTGGGTGAATCCGGCTCGGGCAAGAGCACTCTCGGCCGCCTGATCCTCCGCCTGATCGAGCCGACGTCCGGCACGATTCGCCTCGAAGGCCGCGATTTGCTCGCTGCCTCTTCCGGCGAAATGCGCCGCCTGCGCCGCGATCTCCAGATCATCTTCCAGGACCCTTTCGCATCCCTCGATCCCCGCTACCGCGTGGAAGACATCATCGCCGAGCCTCTGATCATTCACGGGGAAAGGGAAGAGCACTACTTGAGTCGTGCCGTCAGCGCTGCATCAGGGAGAACGGCTTTAGTCACCGGAGGAGTTCGCCACCGCGTCGCCGAGCTTCTGCGCGCCGTCGGACTCGACGAATCCGCCCGCACCCGCTATCCGCACGAATTCTCCGGCGGACAGCGCCAGCGCATCGGCATCGCTCGCGCACTGGCGTTGCGTCCGAAATTTATCGTGTGCGATGAACCAGTCTCTGCCCTCGACGTCAGCGTAGGCGCGCAGATCGTCAACCTGCTCGCGCAACTGCAGCGCGACTTTGGCCTGACTTACCTTTTCATTTCGCATTCCATGCCGGTGGTGCGCTATCTCTCGACCCGTATCGCCGTTATGTATAAAGGCAAGATCGTGGAAACCGGCCCGATTGAGCAGATGACCAGCCGTCCAACGCACGCCTACACCCGCAGCCTGCTTGAGGCGACTCCGCAGTTGCTGGTGTGATCTCCTCGTCCCATTTCGGTTCTTTGTCCCCAAAATCTTGCAACCAATTTGATGCGAGGCCACTCCAACGACTTACTTGGACAGTACATCTGTGGCGACAACGAATTCGGCTTCCTTCACAGTCTCACTTCCGCAACCAGGGATTTCTACCCGCAATCTTGCTGAACTGGCGGTCGGTTTTGGAGGCATCCTGGCAGTTCTGTGGCTGCCAGCGCGCGAGCAATTGATCTTTGGCCCGATCGCACTGCTAGCCCCGCTCGCTCTTGTGCTCCTCGAGCGGCCCTCCGCGAATGAACTGGGCCTCAGCTGGCGGGCTTTCGTTTCTTCTTTCTGGATTCTGCCCGCTGCAGCCGGAGTGAGCATCGTCGGCGTGCAACTGGCTCAAGCCGCCGGTACACTCCACGGGCTGTACAACGCCGACTTCGCCCACGTCGGCGGATACGTTCTGTGGACCATCTACCAGCAGTTTCTCTTGCAGGACTACTTCATGCCGCGTCTGGCGCGGGTTCTCACGACTGACGCCGCGATCGCAGTCGCCGCCGTTCTGTTCGCCGCAGCGCACCTGCCGAATGTTCCCCTCACCGTGGCGACTCTCGTCTGGGGAGCTGCATCCTGCGCTCTCTTCCGCCGCTACCGCAGCCTCTACGTGCTCGGCATTGCGCAAGGTTTGTTGGGCCTGTGTATTGCCGTATGCATTCCCGACGCGTTCATCCACCACATGCGCGTGGGGCTGGGATACTGGCACTACGCCTCGGTCGCACCGAGGCTCGCTGCCAGTCCTCATGCAACTGCTGGAAGGTGAGCGGTCAGCCTAAAACCACAAGGACCACAGCCAGTCCACACAAGTGTGCGTGATGCCAGAGGCCGGAACCCGCCGCTGCTCCCGCCAGGCGCGCCCGTAGAAAATCCCGGCAATCGCCGCTACCAGGACGTATCGCCAGTTGAAATGCACCCCAGCCAAGTTTCGCTTGTTGAAGTGTGACAGGCCGAACAGCACCGACGCGATCATTAGAGCTGGCCACCGCCCCATTCGCCGCTCAAGGAAATTCTGGACCCAGGCTCGAAAGAACAGTTCCTCCGGCACCGCGACAAATACGAAGATTCCCAGCCATGTAAGAAGGGACTTGCCCACCTGAGGAACGTTCGCATGCGGATGGATGAAGCCGAGAGCCAATCCCAGCACCAGAACCGCCGGCGCGAAAAATACCAGCTCGCGCAAGCCCGTCTTCCAGTCGCTCCAACGGAAGTGAAAATCGAAGCCGGTGCCGCTCAATCGCCGGATGCCGAGAAACCCATACAGGCCCGCATCCACAAGCAGAAGATTGCCCAATCCCCGCAGCCCCGAAGGCCAGGCCGCGTCCAGCCAGCGCAAATCCACCACCAGCCCCAGGCCCAACAGGATCAGCGCGTCACGCCAGTTGCCCTTCTGCTCAGGATCCGCCGCCGCCGCTTGCCCCAGCAGCCAGGCCATCAGTACCGGAAGAGTGGCATACACGGCAAGCCATTCCCACCGAAACATGTGCTGAGACACCGCGAGGATAAGGTAGGGAGCAGCCAACACCGCCGGAGCCGCGAAGCGTACGGAACGCGGCCACCGCCCGACCGCGCCGGCTACGCGCTCAGAGGCAAGTCCAAAAGCCGCGGCTGGAAATAGTTCCGCTACCAGGACCGCAACCACGACCGGCGTCACGTTCGACACACCACTATCTTATCCGGGCGACGAAATGTCGCCCGGAAAAGCGCGGTTTGCCGACGCAACGCCGGCGCCCCCTCAAACCGCGAAGGATCAACCCGCCGCGGAATTCCTAATTACTGGGATAGTGACGCAGGCACTCTCCGCGTTACATGGTTCGTGAGGCTTTCTGCCGCCGTGTCGCTTGTCTGGACGCCACGCCCCGGCTAGAATTCCATCGAATCTACGCAAGGAGGATTCATGGCCGCTGCTCCGCTCCCACCCGTTGCACCCACTCCAGACCCGCAGCCCGCGCCGATGTCCGAAGGCGCTCGCATCGTCAACACATTCATCGCCCCGTCCAAAACGTTCACCGATCTGCGCCGTAGCGCGATGTGGTGGGCGCCCTGGCTGCTGATTTCCATTGTCTCGGTCGCCTTCATCTTTACGATCGGCAAGCAGGTCGGCTACGAACAGATCAGCAAGAACCAAATCGAGCACTCCAAGCGCGCCGAACAATTCGACAAGCTGCCGGCCGATCAACAGGCTCGGCAGCTCCAGTTGTCGGTCAAGATTTTCCAGGTCTTCGCTTTCGGCAGTCCAGCGTTCATCTTGCTCTTCACTTTGATTTCCACTGTGGCTCTGTGGACCACCTTCAAAGTGGGATTCTCGGCGGAGACTACTTTCGGTCAAGCCTATGCAATCGGGATGTACGCCGGCTTGCCGGGTATCGTAGGCGCGATTCTGGGGATCATCTCGCTGTTTGCAGGAGTGAACCCCGAAGGCTTCGACATCAACAATCCGGTCGGCACAAACCTGGCCTACTATCTCGATCCCGACACCACAGGAAAGTTCGTACGGGGCATGGCGTCGTCGTTGGATGTGCTCATCATTTGGAGCATCGTGCTCATCGGTATCGGCTTCGCCTCTACCAGCAAGGTTAAGCGTTCGACCGCCATTGTGGTCGTCGCCGCCTGGTACCTGCTTTACAAGCTTCTGACCTCTGGCCTTGCAAGCTTGGGATAAGAAGATCGGGGCGGGGTTTGAATGAAGCAGGTTCACCCCGCCATCGCTTCAATCGCGCGGACGGTCTCGTCGGGAATGGTGATCTGCAGGCTGGCCAGATCCTGCCGCATGTGCTCGGGGTCTGATGTGCCGGTGAGCGGCACGATCCCAATCGCGCGCGCAAAGCTGAAGACAATCTGTGGCGGAGTCGCATTCATTTTCGCAGCGAACTCGATGAACGGGGGATGCCCCAGCACCTCGGGGTTTGCCGTCAGAAGCGAGAATCCCTGGTAGGTGATTTTGCGCTCGGCACAGAACCTGCGCACCTCGCGATCCCAGCCCAGCCGGGCGAAGCAGCGGTTCTGGACGAACGCCGGCAGTTCGGCATGAGCCGCTTCCATCTGCTCTAGATGCTGCAGCGAAACATTGCTGATCCCCAACAGCCGCGTGCGACCGGCGTCACGTTCCTTTCGCATCGCGTCCCAGACTTCGCCGTCGGCCTCGGTCCATTCGTAGCTCGACGAAGGTCCATGCAGCACAAAGCTGTCCACAAAATCCGTTCCCAGATGTTCGAGCGAACTCGCCAGTGACTGAGCCACCTGAACGGCGAGAGCAGCCGCGGGATCGTAAGGCAGCCGATGATCCTGCCCGCGCTGGTAAGTGAATTTGGTCTGCAAAAATAGATCGGCCCGCGTCACGACTCCAGCGCGATAGGAGGCAGCCAGCCCCTCGCCTACGCCGGCCTCGAAGTAGTGCCGACGCTGGTTCGCCGTATCGATCCCGCGAAACCCCGCGCGCAGAGCCCGTTCCGTCAGGGTCGCGGTGCGATCTTCCTTCCACGCGGTTCCATACAGAAAAGCAGGCGCAGCCAAGATGTCTGACATCGTGCAATTGTGCCACGAACGCCAAAGGTCCTCTGTGTTCCCCAGTGTCCCCTGTGGTGAATTCTTTTGATTGTAAGAATCACCCCGCTGCGGATGACCTACGACTCCCGCCCGTTATATCCTTGAATCCCTCAGGAGGCTTTCCGTGAAACAGATTCTCGCCGTCATCGTTCTGTGTCTCTTCGCAACGCTCGCGTCAGCCCAAGCCCCAGTACCCGCCGCAAAGCCGGCCGCGCCCGCTGCGGCCCCCACGAAGGATCCGGTTGCCACCTCGCTGCGCATATTGCTGCAGCGCTCGCAAACCAACGTCGTAGGCGCAGTCGAAGCCATGCCCGCCGACAAGTTCTCCTACAAGCCCACTCCCGACCAGATGACATTCGCCCACCTGGTCGTGCACATCATTGGCTCAAACAACACGCTCTGCTCCAAGGTTGCCGATGTTCCGGCTCCCAAAGCTGACGAGCCGAAAGAGACCGATTCCAAGGATCAGATGCTCGCCGCAGTCAAGGCTTCGTACACCTTCTGCAGCGACGCTCTGAGCAAAATGGACGACTCGAAATTGGGCGACGACGTCGAACTCTTCGGCGGACGCCACTTCCCGCGCGCGATGGCCGCCCTGGGCCTCGCCAGCGGCTGGGCCGATCACTACGGAGCGGCGGCGATGTACCTGCGCCTGAACGGCATCCTGCCGCCGTCTGCGCAACAGAAGCATTAGGATTCAGCACTTAGCATTTGGCAATTGGCACTTGGCCGGTTGAGAGTTCTTAAGCAGATGGCGAGACACTCGACTGGCTAAATGCCAAGTGCCAAATGCTAAGTGCTATTTGATCTGCACAAGTTCGTCGGCAGGAGTGGGAACAGCAGGAATCGGCGGCGCCGGCGTCTGCGGCGCTCTCCACGAGTCAAAGATCGAAACCTGGTGCACGCATGACACCGTGCAATGCGGCGCGCAGCCCTTCTCGGTTCGATACTCGCGGCGCAAATCGTCAGGAGTGTAGGTCTCGAGCGGAACTCCCGGATATCCGCGCTGCTGCGAGCAATAATGCACCAGTCCGTTCTCGCAGATGTAGAGATAGCGCGCTCCCGCGCGGCAGCGCCAGTCGTTGGGCTGTCCCTTGGCAATATTGTCCTGAAACGCGTGGATGCGCGTGAAGCTGCTCTTCTCGAGCGCCTGCATCTCGTGATAGATGCGCCGCTCTTCGTCGCCTAGCGGCTGCAACTGTCCGCTGCCGTCGTGGATGATCCCAATGGTCGAAGTGAATCCGAGTTCCACTGCGCGCTTTCCGATCACAAGCGCATCCTGCGGATGCGAGATTCCGCCGCCCACCACGGAATTAATATTTACGTGAAAGTCGGCATGCTCGGCCAGCAGTTGCAGCTTCTTGTCGAGCACCTTCAGGCTCTTCTTCGAAACGTCGTCGGGATTCACGTTGTCGATGGAAATCTGCAGCCACTCCAGCCCAGCGCGGTTCAGCCGCTGAATGCGTTCGGCGACCAGCAGATACCCGTTCGTGATCAGCCCGGCGATCATCCCGTTGGCGCGAATGCGCCGGATCACGTCGTCGAGTTCCGGATGCATCAGCGGTTCGCCGCCCGAAATCGTCACGACGGATGTTCCCAGCGATCCCAGCTTGTCGATGCGCCGGTACATCTCCTCGACCGGCACCGGCTTCGAGAAATCGTCAAACTCGTTGCAGTACGTACACGCCAGGTTGCAGCGCCGCATCGGAATGATGTGCGCCAGCAGCGGATGGTCGGTCGACGCCAGCGCGCGAGCCGCCATCTTCGCCCCGCGAAGGTTGCGGTGCAGGGCCTTCCCACGGCGGCGCAAAGTTGTCACTAAAGAAGGCATGGAGACGAATGTTCTAATTAGAACATAGTGGCCGCCTGCGCGTACGCGTTCCGAAGGCAGGTGGAGCTATTTCGCAGCGAATGGTCTCCCCGGTATGGTAGACGGAAGATCACTTCGACACGGACGACGGGAACGTCTACCTCGGTCCCGTCAGCGCTTCAACCCAGCACTATGCCGCCTGCGGTTGTCCCAGCGAAACCTCGACCTTGGCTCCGTGGCGATTCAGAACCGGCTGCACATTGTAACCGTCGACCACCTGAACCTTGCACCGGTCAATCCGCGCCGCCTCCAGATTGCAGCCCCAGAGCCGAGTCCCAAAGAACGAAGTCGCAACGCCAGTCAGGAAACTGCAATTCATCAGGCTGTCTGCAAAGTTGCACCACTCTACGCTGGACGATGCTTCAAAGACCGAACCGCCCAGATCGCAGCTCTTGAACGAGCTGTAACCGAAATCGACGTTGTGAAATACAGAATCAAACAAGGCCGCGTTTTCCAGGTTCAGCCTCTCCAGCTTGAGATCGTTCAGCCGAATGTTGGAAAGATCAAGGTGATAAGACCAGTTATTCCGATCGTAACGGGGCAAGGAACAGATAAGAATCAGCGCGGAGCGCACGCCTTGCCCCCATGCTCCAAGCGTCTCCTGTCGGCGGCTTGCCTTGTCCCGCACAAATTCGCACAGCAGATCAATGTGCTCCTGCAAGTTGGGCGGGTTATCGAGACAGAGTCGCCGAACGATGGACAATCCCTTGAGGCATTCACTCACCGACTGAGACTTCAGCAGTTCGCGGGCCGAGTCAAAAGCCGATTGCGTCCGATAAGCTTGAACCTTTTGATCAATTACCGGAAGGATCAGGCGTTCGAAGATGGAGTCGACGAAGATCATGGCAGGTTCCCTCCTTTGCCTTGGACATTCGCGCGACAATCACACAGATATTGTGAACCGTTTGGGAGGCCGACGCCACAAGATTGGGGGACAGTCTATCCGATCAGCTTGCGCCAGGATTCATCGCGCGGCCACATTTCGTGCCCCGCTTCCTGCAGCGCACTAAGCGCAGAGCCGACCCACTCCTCCTGGATCAGCACGTAATCCGTGTCATACGTCGAGATCGCAAAAATCGGAATCCCCCTCGACGACAGCGGCTCGATGAACGACAGCAGCACTCCAGTCTGCGAAAACGGAAACGGCCCCTCAAGCTTCAGGCAGACCCAGCGATGCGACGTATTCACGTCAGGCGGCAGATTGCACGCCGGGCAAACAATCGACAACTCATCCGCCGAGCTCGTAATCGAAGTGAACTCCCCCTTCTCCGCCCATTCGGGAACAGCCGCATCGGGTGCGAGCCGAACGATGGCGTAAGGTCCGTCCTTGACCCAGCGAAATTTCAGTTGCTGAAGGGCTGTCATTTAAATTGAAGACGGGTGCCCCATTTCTCGCGCGCCTTTTGCGCGAGAAGTGGGGATTTTGCCGGCCGCCTACCCCTCAACTGCCTTCCGCACCGCCGCCCGCGCCAGCAGTCGCGTCGAATCCAGCACCGGCAAGGGAGAATCCTCTGGCGTCACCAGCAGCGGAATCTCCGTGCATCCCAGCACGACCGCATCACACCCTTCGTTCTTCAGCCCGCGAATCACTTCCACGTGATACGCCAGCGACCGCGGCAGAAACTGTCCATTCACCAGTTCATCGAAAATAATCTGATTGATGCGCTGGCGTTGCTCCGCCGCTGGAACCCGGAGCTCGATTCCCGCCGCCTTCAGCGCCTCGCGATACACCGGACCTTCCATCAGATACCGCGTCCCCAGCACCGCCAGCCGCTTGTGCCCGCGCCGCTTCGCCTCCGCCGCAACTTCGCGCGCAATGTGCAGCCACGGACGCGGCGACCGGTGCTCCACCATGTCAAATGCCTGATGAATCGTGTTGTCGGGACAAATCAGAAAATCAGCGCTAGCCCTCGCCAGCTTCTCCGCCGAAGCCAGCATGAGTTCCGCCACGCCCGCCCAGTCACCGGCCTCAACGCTCTTCATATACCGCGCCAGCGAAGACGAGTGCAGCGAGACCTCCGGATGATCGTGCCGCCCCAGCATTTGCGCCCCTTCGAGCGAGATGGTGCGGTAGCAGAGCGCTGCCCCTTCGGTGCTGCAAGCGACGATGCCGATATGCAACATAAAATTGATTCGAGAATGGTCTGGGTGGCGCAGCGCTTCAAGCGCTGCGATAGAACGATTTTTCTTGCAGGCTTTAGCCGCTGAGGGCCACCCTTGCTGCCGTCACCGCGTACGGACTCCCCTCCCGATACCTCTTCTCAAACTCCTCCCGTGTCACGATCGTCTTCACATCCAACACGCGGTCAATCGCCAGAATCCCGTCCAGATGATCGATCTCATGCTGCAGCAACTCCGACAGATCACGCGCCGCACCCGCCTCGACTTCGACCGTCTCTCCGTCGAGAGTCTGATACCGCACCGTGACCTCGCGATGCCGCTCCACTTGCATGAAGATCGAGAGAAAACTCAGGCACGCGTCCCAGACAACAATCTTGTAGTCACTGCAGCGAACAATTTCCGGATTAATGAACGGCCACGGCTTCTCCCCCGGCAACTGCAGAAAGATCACGCGCCGCAACACGCCGATCTGGGGCGCGGCAATCCCGCGCCCATAGCCCGTCTCCGCCCTCCAGTGCGCCAGCGTGTCCGCCAGATCCCGAATCAGGTCCCCTGTTTCTCGGGAAGTCGGGTCCGCCACTGGCGCACACCGCTCCCGCAACATCGGGTTGCCCAGTTGCAAGATCGGTCGAATCGGCATGACAGTTGGTGTCCTAAAAAATCCCGGGTAGAGGCCCTACGGTAGAGCCGTGCGCGCGGCGAGAGCACGCTTCACAGGCGGCTACGACGTTACTAAGTACGTGGGCCTCAGCACGGTCCAATCGAATAAGTTCCCACTCCCCGCGCAGAACCTGTCCGCATCGTCCGATGTGACTGCACCACCACATCCTACACTCGCAATATCCGTTGGCGCGGTTGTACGCATCCTCACGCAACGTCATCCCGATTCCTCAAACCCATTTACTACCGGGCCATCGCCGCGTCGAAAAGGCTCAGCAGCTCAAGCTTCTTCTCCGCCGGCAGAAACGATGCCTCAAACGAATTCCGCGCCAGTTCGCGCAGATGCTCATCGGTGAAGCCGAAGGTCTCCTGCGCCAGTTGGTACTCGCGCGCCAGCGTGGTGCCGAACAGCGCCGGATCGTCCGTGTTCAGCGTGATCATCATCCCCTGATCAAAGTAATTCTTCACCGGATGCTCACTGGCGGCCTTGCAGACTCCCGTCCGCAGATTGCTCGTGATGCAGATCTCGACTGGAATCTGCCGGTACGCGAGTTCTTCCACCAGATCAGAATCCTGCGCCGCGCTCAACCCATGCCCAATGCGCTCGGCATGCAGATTGAGCACGCCCCATATCGACTCCGGCGAGGTAGTTTCGCCCGCATGGGCCGTCAGCCGCAAGCCATGATCTTCAGCGTACGCATACACGCCGCGAAAAAGTTCTGGCGGAGCCTTCTGCTCGTCCCCGCCGATCCCGACCCCGACCACGTGCCGGTTCTTGTAGTGGTTTGCCAGCTCAAAGACTTTCTGCGCTTCTTCCACGCCGAAGTGGCGTGTAGCGTCAAAAATCCAGAGCAGCGACACTCCGAAATCGTGCGCGCCGCGTGCCCGTCCACGTTCCAGCCCTTCAAAGATCGCGGCGAAATCCTGCTTGCGGTACAGGCAGACACCCACCGCAACATAGACCTCGGCGTGCAGCACATTTTCTTCCTTCAGTTGCTGCATGAGCCGATAGGTGATGAACTCGTAGTCGTCCGGCCCGCGCAGGTGCGCGCTTACTTCCTTGAACGCCATCAGAAAGCTGGGAAAATCGTTGTAGCGATACAGCGCTTCGGTCTCGGCGAGAGTGGCGCTCTCGCCATGAAGCTTGCGCAGTTCAAGCAGCGTCGCGGGCTCGACCGCTCCCTCGAGATGAAGGTGCAGCTCCGCCTTGGGAAGCTGACGGATAAAGGCATTTGGCGGATGGGCTCCAACAACATTCATGATTCCCGATTGTAGATTGCGCGTTGCAGATTTGCGAGAGCGGGTTACCCTGTGCCCCCCGAGTCCACTGTGGTGAGCGGGGTGGCTTCCGCACCCGGCAAGACGCTCAGGACGAGAGCCGAGCACACCTCCCTTCGCTCCGCGGATTTTTTCCATTACAATCCGAAGTTCTAAGATCGCCGACCGGAGGCCGTTCATGTTCAGGCTCGCCCGCAGAGCAGTGGCCGTTTCCATTGCACTCGCAACGTCGTTACTCTCCTTCGCTGCGTCGTCAACGCCGCAAGTCAAGACCCACTCGGGTGTCGTCGAAGGCAAGGTCGATGGATCGGTGCACGCTTTCCTCGGAATTCCCTATGCCGCGCCGCCGGTGGGCGACCTGCGTTGGAAACCGCCGGTCCCCGCTGCGAAGTGGAGCGGCGTCAAAAAAGCCACTGACTTTGGCCCGCACTGCCTGCAAGGAAAAGTTTTTGGCGACATGGTGTTTCACGATCCCGGCGGCAGTGAAGATTGCTTGTCTCTGAACGTCTGGGTCCCAGCGAAACATGCGGACGTGAAGCTCCCGGTCATGGTGTGGATTTATGGCGGAGGCTTCGTTGCCGGCACCACCTCGGAAGCCCGGCAAGACGGCACGCACCTCGCGCAGCAGGGCGTCATCGTCGTCTCTATGAACTACCGCCTCGGCGTCTTCGGATTCCTTGTGCACACCGAACTGGCCAAAGAGTCGGGCCGCAACTCCGCGGGTAACTACGGATTGCTCGACCAGCTTCTCGCCCTGCAGTGGGTGCATGACAACATTGCGGCGTTCGGGGGAGATCCCGGCAACGTGACCATCTTCGGCGAAAGCGCCGGATCGTTTTCCGTGAGTGCGCAAATGGCCTCTCCTCTTGCGAAGGGCCTGTTCCAGCGCGCGATTGGCGAAAGCGGCGCAGCCTTCTCCCGTAGCGGCCTGTCCTTCGATGCGATGACGGCCCGCGCAGAGAAAGACACGAAACTCGTCAGCGAAAAACTTGGCGTTTCGACTCTGGCCGGACTCCGTGCGGTTCCAGCGGAGAAGCTGCTTGAGACGTTCGGCAAGCCCGGCCCTGAGGGCTTCGCGTTCGGTCCCGACATTGACGGATATTTTCTGCCCGAATCCGTCCCCGCAATCTTCGCCGCCGGGAAACAGAACGACGTGACCCTTCTCGCCGGATGGAACCACGACGAGGGCAGCTTCCAGGTTGTCTTCTCTCCTCAGAAGCCCACCGCCGAAAGCTTCAAGGCAACCGCGCAAAAAGATTTCGGAGACAAGGCCGATGAATTCCTGAAACTCTATCCCGCCGACACCGACGAACACGTGAAGCGCTCTGCGATGGACTATGCCGGCGATACCTTCATCGCCGCCTCCACCTGGCAATGGATCGACGCGCAAGGCAAGACCGGCAAGCAGCCCATCTACCGCTACCGTTTCGATATGGCGCCTACACCGAAGAACGCCAACGCACCGAGACTCGGCGCGTACCATTCCGCCGAGATCGAATATGTTTTCGGACAACTCGACTCGAAAACGGATGTCACGTGGCGTTTGGAGGACCGTCAGGTCAGCGAGCAGATGCAGAAATACTGGACAAACTTCGCGCGCTCCGGAAATCCCAACGGCCCCGGCCTGGCGAACTGGCCGCCGTATTCGGCCACCGACGGCTGGCCCGTCATGTTCTTAGCCGATCAGCCCGCCGCCCACAAAGACGACCTCCGCGAGCGGTACCTGTTCCTGACGAGGGCGTGGGGGAAGTAGCGACTGCCGCTTCATCGAGCGGGGATTGGCCTTACTCGCCCATCGCTGAGGCGAACCAGAAAAGGAGGGTGCAGGTCGAGCATATGGTCGCGTGCCACCTCAAAAGGTTGGGCCGCCACACACCCCCGAGCGAGAATAGGAGTGCAAGAATCGAAAGCAGAGTCCCAGTGCCATAGATTCTCAGCAGCAGCGGGTCGTAGTAAGGAAATCCTCCGATGCGGTGAGCGTAGGCGACTGAGGCAATCGCTAGAACCAATGAAGTGGTCGCGAGTGTGAACCCGATCAGCGAAAGGATCGCGCTTGCCGATCGCGAATGCGAACGCCTCGCCCAGCGCGCCCATCCCCATATCGTCACTAACGGCAGGCCAAAATACATCCCGACCTGAACAATGGCGACAACGGCAAACTCAATTCCCTTGTTCATGCTCATCGATTCGGAGGGTGCTTAGTGTAGCTACTTCCGCGCGAACTCGCTCCGGTGCCGGCTGTAGAACAGGTAGATCAACAATCCCAGCACCAGCCACACAACAAACCTCACCCAGGTGATGACCGTAAGCCCGGTCATCAGCCCGCCGCAAAGAATGATGGAGATCAGCGGGAACCACGGCACCAGCGGCACTTTGAACACCCGTGGCCGGTCCGGCTGCGTGCGCCGCAGGATGATCACGCCCAGTGACACCAGCGCGAACGCGAACAACGTCCCGATGTTCGAAAGATCCGCGGCGTCGCTGATGGCGAAAATCCCGGATGGAATGCCGACTGCAAGCCCCGCAATCCACGTCGACCAGTGCGGCGTCTTGAACCGTGGGTGCACCGCCGAAAAGAATTTTGGGAACAGCCCGTCGCGCGACATGGCGTACCAGATGCGGGCTTGTCCATACTGAAACACGAGCAGCGATGAAATCATCCCGGTCAGTGCGCCGATCACGATGATGGAACGCGACCACCGGCTCGCTCCAAGAACCTTCAGCGCGTACGCCACAGGCGCGTCAGCAGCCTCGCCCGAGACAAACGTTGTGTACTTCATCATGCCGAGCAGGACGACCGATACCCCGACGTAGAGCAGCGTGCAAACGATCAAAGACGCGATGATCCCGATCGGCAAGTCGCGCTGCGGATTACGCGACTCCTCCGCCGCCGTCGAAACCGAGTCGAACCCGATGTAAGTGAAAAAGACGATTGCCCCTCCGGTTACAACGCCGCCGAACCCCGAGGGCGCAAACGGCTTCCAGTTTGCCGGATTCACCAGTGCTCCGCCCACAACCAGGAATGTGAGAATCGCGCCGATCTTGATCGCGACCATCACATTGTTGGCTTCGGCCGATTCGCGAATGCCGCGCACCAGCAATACCGTGAGGATGAAAATAATCAGGAACGCGGGAAAGTTGAAGTAAGCGCCAGTCCAGTGCCCCGATTCCCAGACGGGTGTAGACCATCTATCCGGCAAGTTGACGCCAAACGAAGCGAGTTGCGCCTTCGTGTAGGCGGCGAAGCCAATCGCCACCACCACATTGCTGACCACATATTCGAGGATGAGGTCCCAGCCGATCACCCAGGCGAAAATCTCACCCAGCGTTGCGTACGAATACGTGTACGCGCTCCCGGCGATAGGAATCATTGACGCCAGTTCCGCGTAGCACAATCCCGCAAAGCTGCACGCGATCGCCACCAGAAAGAACGAGATCGCAATCGAAGGCCCGGCTGGCGGTCTCCCGTGCATCAGAACCTGAGCTGTCCCGCCACCTCGCAAAAAGTTCACGACGATGTCGAGCACCTGCGCGTGCAGAATTGACGGTGCCTTGAAGTACTCCCCAGCCGCCGCCGTGCCCGTCAGCACGAAGATTCCAGAGCCAATGACAGCGCCGATTCCCAGCGCCGTCAGCGACCATGGCCCCAGCGTCTTCTGCAGACGCTGGCCCGGAGACTCCGATTCCGAGATCAGCTTGTCAATCGACTTGCAGCAGAATAGCTGGTTGTCAGAGGTACGAATGGTTTGCGTTGCCGGAGGTTCGCTCGACGCGGATGGTTGTGACAAGAGGTCTGATTTCTCCTGAACGGAGGGATTTGGCACCTAGCAGTTGGCACTTGGCATTTAGCCGTCGGACTTCGGTGCTTGCTCGAATCGCGACGGGCTAAATGCCCAGTGCTCAGTGCTCGCTCTACCGCTTCGCCTGGCCGCGGGCCAGCTTCTTGACCTTCGGCTTCTTCGATCCGCGAGGATAGTCGCGGGGCTTCAGCGGCTTTTCTGCCTTGCGCTTCTTGCGCGCCGTCCGTTTTACTTTCTTGCGGTCTTCTCTGCTCAGCTTTGTCGTGTTTGCCATGAACTCTTTCTTCGATTGGGTAAATTTGTAATTGCGTAATTAAGCAATTTGAAACCCGATGAAACTTCGGGGAAACTTCCAAATTACTCAATTTCCCAATTACTCAATTCACTTCAGGCCCGCTCCAACTGGGCATACTTTTCCACCAGCTTCTTCAAGCCGAAGCGTGGAAATTGTACCGTAATCTTGGCTTCTTCGCCTTCTCCTTCGCGCTGGTAGACCGTTCCTTCGCCATATTTCGGATGCCGCACCTTCTGCCCCGGACGGAATCCGCGCTTGCCCGTAGGTTCCTCGACCGGCGCCTTGGGTACCGTAAACTTCTTCCCCCGGCTGGCAAAGAACTCCGCAATGTTCTCGATCGAGTTGTAGGCGCGGGCTGCAACGGTCGACTTCGTCGAACGCGCGCGGCTGGGATCGCCAGCGTGCCACGACGCAGACTGATCTTCATCCTCATAGGAGTAGTGCGTGCTTTCGGTGTCATAGGCCACGGGACTTCGTCCCGCCGGACGGCCGACGGCGGCCGTCCCCACACGACCTTTGCGCGTCCCCACGTCCTCAATCAACGGGCCCGGAACTTCCTCCAGAAACCGCGACGGCACACTCGCCTCGGGCAAATCCGTCCCATACCGCCGCCGGTAGACCGCCCGCGTCAGGATCAGCTGATCCATCGCCCGCGTCATTCCGACGTAACAAAGCCGCCGCTCTTCTTCAATGTCCTCCGGGACGAGCATGGTCCGCGAATGCGGAAACAGTCCCTCTTCAAGGCCGCTGAGGAACACTAAGGGGAACTCCAGGCCCTTCGCGGCATGCAGGCTCATCAGCGTAATCTGTGCCCGCTCATCGAAGTCGTCAGCGTCGGCGATGAGCGCCGCATGATCCAGAAACTGGTCAAGTGTTTCCACACGGTCCCGCGAATCCATGGCTGCGTTCACCAGTTCGCGCAAGTTCTCGATCCGCGAAAACGCCTCCGGCGTGTCCTCTTCCTCCAGCAACTTGATGTAACCCGTACGGTCGATCAGGAATTTGAGGATGTCGGCGGTACTCACTGTAGGCACAGGAAATGAAGTGGAAGCATCCGCCCCAGCCGCTTCCGTAGCGGCATCGCCCGTAGCGCCGGCCGCCGGCCGGCTGTCGGGGAGGCGGCCCGCGTCCGTACCGTCAGCGTCAACGGCAGCCTCCGCCTCTCCAAAGTCAAACGAAAAGTTTCCAAACTCCTGGGGATCAAAAGCAGTCACATCCCCCTCGTCAGAAACAGGCTCACCCGCAGCAGCGATCTCCTCTCCGATTCGCGGTGACGCCGCAGTCTGATCAAGTTGTTCGGTAAACGTCCCCGCCAGCATCGCCCGCGCATCTTCAATCAACTGCTGAAAACTCTTCAGCGACGCCACGGCCCGCGGAGGCAGCAACTGCCGCTTCACCGCCTCCCCGACCGCGCCCCATAGCGACAGCCCCGTCTCCAGCGCCAACTGCTCCAGCGTGTCGATTGTCCCCTTGCCGATCCCGCGCGCCGGCGTATTGATCACGCGCAGCAGCGAAATCGAATCGTCAGGATTCAGGATGACTTTCAGATACGAGATCATGTCCTTGATCTCGGCCCGCTCGTAAAACGAAAACCCGCCGACCACGTGATACTTCAATCCGTACCGGCGCATCCCTTCTTCGAACAATCGCGACTGCGAATTCGTGCGATACAGCACCGCAGCCCGCGGAGTCTCCCCCCGCTCATTCGCCTCGCGCACATAGCGGGCGATCCAGTCTGCGGCAAACAGCGCTTCATTCTCGCCGTCCGGAGCCTCGTAGTATCCAATCTTCGTGCCGCCCTGCCGCGACGTCCACAGATTCTTTCCCTTGCGGCGAACATTGTTCGCGACCACCGCCGACGCCGCCTGCAGAATGTTCTGCGTCGAGCGGTAGTTCTGTTCCAGTCGGATAATCTTGGCCTCGGGGAAGTCCTGTTCAAACTCCAGAATGTTGCGGATGTCGGCTCCGCGCCACGAGTAGATCGACTGGTCCTCATCGCCCACGGCGCAAACGTTATGCCGATCCCCGGCTAGCATGCGCATGAGTTCGTACTGCGGCCGGTTCGTGTCCTGATACTCGTCGATCAGCAGATACTGAAAGCGCTTGTTGTAGTACTCGCGCACCTGCGACGCGGTTTTCAGCAGCCGCACGGCCTCCAGCAGCAAGTCATCGAAGTCGAGTGCGTTGGCCCGGCGTAGTTCCTTCCTGTACTCCTCATACAGATGCGCGACCTTCTCTGTCTTCGGGTCAGCCGACTGCAGGTACAACTCCTGCGGATCAAGCATGTGGTTCTTCGCCCACGAAATCCGCGAGAGCACGGTGCGCGGTGTGAGTTGCTTGTCGTCGAGCCCGAGCCGCTTCATGACCGACTTGACCACAGCTTGCTGATCACTCTCGTCGTAGATGACGAAATTCTTGGTGTGCCCGATCGGCGGCTGCCCGGGAACGGTCGAAGGAATGCGCATCGCCTCAATGTCGCGCCGCAATACTCGCACGCAGAACGAATGAAACGTGGAGATCACCGGCTTGGCGATACTCAGCCCGCCCACCAGCTTCTCGACGCGCTCACCCATCTCCGCCGCCGCCTTGTTGGTGAACGTCATCGCCAGAATCGACTCGGGCATCACGCCCTTGTGCTCGATGAGATAGGCGATGCGATACGTGATGACGCGCGTTTTCCCGCTCCCCGCGCCGGCTAGGATCAGTACGGGCCCGTCGGTCGTCTCGACAGCCTCGCGCTGCTGCGGATTCAATTGATCAAGAAAAGACAATGCGGAAAGTGGCTCCGGAGTTGATCTCTCAATTCTACAAGCAGAAGTGTACAGAGCGCTGTGGAAGGCATGGGAAGCGATGTCATAGGGAAGCGATGTCATCCTGAGCGGCGGCGAAGCCGGCGCGAGGGACCTTACGTCAGTCCGCAGCTCAAGTGCAGTCGACGAGAGCTCAAAGCTGCAGGCAGCGGATAAATTCCCGCCGGCAGCATCGCCGGTCTATGCCTGCATAGGGTCCTTCGTGCCGGCTCCGCCGCCACTCAGGATGACAGGGCTCAAGAGAAACTATGCAAGCCACGTCTCCTCCCCCGTTCTTTCCACGGAGTCGACATGGGCAGCGCGCCCGGTTCGAGTTACACCGGTAACTCGGACACACCTTCTCCCTCGAAGTGGGCGCGCTCGTCCCGACGGGGAGGCACATTATGAGTCCGAAGATTTTCCTGGCCGTAACAGTCCTGTTAGCCGGTGCCGCGTTAGTGATGGTCGATCAACGTCCCGTGCAGGCGGGAGAAGTCCCGCCCACCGGATTCAAAGTCCTCGAGCCCATCCGCCACGGCAATCTCACGGTGTTTCCGGTAGTCGCGGTAAAGAGCTATCCCACTGGAGAGTTTCTCACTCTCGACGAAGGCCTCCGCTCCGGCGAGGTTGTGGTCACCGAAGCCGGCAGCGTGCAGGGACTCATTCGCCGTCACGGTATGCCCGCCATCCGTCACGACGGCGCCGAGGTGAACCGCCTTGTGCTGGTCAACAATTCCAAGCGCCCGCTGTTGTTGTTAGCCGGAGAAATCGTCAGCGGCGGCAAGCAGGACCGCGTCATCGGCAAAGACCGCATCGTTCCAGCTGAAAGCGATCCGGTCGACCTCAGCGTGTTCTGCGTCGAGCCCGGTCGCTGGGTCGCCAGCAGCGAGCATTTCGGCGCGTCGGAATCGATGTATGGCGGAGGCGTGGGCGCGGGAAAAGCTATCCCGCCCATGGCGATGATGGCGCAACCCTCCGTGCGCGGCAAAGCCATGGCTGACAAAGATCAGAACCAGGTCTGGAACGAAGTGAACAAACAGAGATCTGCAATGACCGTCGAAGTCGAGACGACCGCCCCTGCGGTTGCGGCCGATCTGGCCCGGAGTACGTCCTACGCCAAGGTCAACGAGAACGCCGAAGTCAAGAAGCAGGTCGACGCCATCGCGAAGCCTATCGAGCAGAACTACCAGAGCCTGATCCGCCAGCTGCGCGATCGCAACGCCGTCGGCGTAGTCGTCGCCGTCAACGGCCGCATCATCTGGGCCGACGTATTTGCGAGCACTGATCTGTTGGGAAAGTACTGGCCCAAGCTGGTTCGCTCCTACGCATCTGAAGCCGTAGTCACGCGGGCAAAAGAAGTGGAAGCGTCAGTGAATCAGGCACAGGCGTTCTTGGCTGACATGGAAGGCCGCAGAGAAATGATTGAAAGCGAGCCCGGCATCTATCGTCACACTGAAGTGACCGGCGACGGCTTCAAAGCTTTCTCGCTAACGTCGCTGCTGCCGAAGACCGGATTCGACGTCCACGTCGCGAAGATGGCGGACTAATAGGGGCGAGTGGCCAGTCGCTCAGCCGCTGAGGGTTCGCTAGGCCCGGTAGCATGCAGGCACATTGCATAGGTCCTTCGCTTTGCTCAGGATGACAGAAGGTTGGGAAGACTACTACCCCCCAGTCCTTACCCGCTCGCCTTCTGCGCCTTTTTCTGCAGCTCCGCAATCCCGGGAAACGACTTCGGCGGAATCAGTGTCCGCTCGGCCGGCATGGACCCGGCGTTGATCCCGTTTACCAGCAATTCCAGCGCAGTTCCGGCTGCGGGCGCCGTGATGATGGTGGCTTCGAGCAGCCCGCGACGCACCCAATCCTGTCCAGTCTTGGTGACGCCGTCGCATCCGGTGAACGGGAGTTTCTGCCACTTCTCACGATCTTCTTCGGTCAAGTCGCTTAGAGCTTTTCTTGCGCCCATCGCCATCGCGTCGTTCTGGCTGATGACCGCCCGAATCTGCAATTGCCGCGACGACGCCAGCCCCAGCCACGACTCCACTGCGCGGTGCGAGCTGCGTTCGGTCCAATCTCCCTTGAGGGTCTTTAATGTGACCGAACTCGGCTTGGTTGTCATCATTCCCTTCGTTCGAAGTTGAGCCGCCGTACTGCTCGAGGGTCCCTCGATATACAGAATGTTTCCCTGCTGCACCAACGCGCTGATCTGCATCCCTTGAATGCGGCCCACCTCTGACTGGTCGGTGCTAACTGAGAATACCGGCACAGAGCCGCCTCGCCTCAGCTCCGCGATGTAGTCCGGATCGCTGTTGATCATCCCCCATCCAATGCCTGCGGCCACTGCCGCCTTCGCAACCTGGGGCATTCCCGTGCCGACCGGTTCCACAAGAATTGCGGACGGCCTGTGTTCGGCACTCTGAATAATCTTGATCAGTTGTTGGGTTTGATTAACCGCGTCGTTGTCTGCGTAAATGACTTCGATCTTGGTTCCGAGACGGGCGGCCATGTCGGCCACTGCGGCTGCCTGTTCAGCCTGGTAATCGTTGTCTCTCGTGGTAAGAGCAACAACTACGTTCAAGTTTTTCATTTAGGTTTTAGGGGGCCTCGCACTCAATCGTCCCGTGTGGAATTCTTTCACACTGTATTAACCATTACCTAGGAAGTTGTTCTTGCCCGTTGCACTTTCGTACCGTGCTAGTTACCGCACTCGCGGACACGAACCAACTGCGCAACGTCGTGCCCAAATAGGGTAAAGTTACTTCCGGCCATCCCATTGAGCCCAACACCTGCACTGCCCTCCTGCGCGCCGGAAGCAGTCTCCGGCTACGCGGCGAGGCTTAGCGAACAGGTACTGAGGAGGAATTATGTCCAGAAAATCAAGATTGCTCGCAACCGCAATCATTCTGTCACTCACCGCATTGGCATTTGCCGCCGCTGCTCCCGGATACCACGTCGTAGCTACCTGGAAAGTCGGCGGCGAAGGCGGTTGGGACTACCTCACCGCCGATGCGAGCGCGCGCCGTCTCTACATCTCGCGCGGCACGCACGTGATGGTGCTCGATCTCGATTCCGGCAAGAGCGTTGGCGACATTCCTGACACGCCCGGCGTGCACGGCATCGCTCTGGCGCCCGACCTAGGAAGAGGCTTCACCAGCAACGGCCGCGAAAATACCGTCACCATTTTCGACATCCAGACGCTCAAGCCCATTGGCGACAAAGTGAAGGTTGGCGAAACCCCCGACGCGATCCTCTACGATTCCGCGAGCAAGCGCGTCTTCACCTTCAACGCCCGCGGTAAAGATTCCACCGCCATCGATGCCACCAGCGGCAAAGTCCTCGGCACTATCCCACTCGGAGGCAAGCCCGAATTCGCCGCCAGCGACGCCAAGGGCGAAATCTTCGTGAACAATGAGGACACCAGCGAACTCATCGCCATCGATCCCAACAAACTGGAAGTGAAATCGAAGTGGCCTCTCGCTCCCTGCAAAGAGCCCAGCGGACTGTCCATCGACCGCAAGAACCGCCGCCTGTTCGTGGGCTGCGACAACAAGATGATGGCCGTCGTCGACGCCGATAGCGGCAAAGTTCTTGCGACTCCGGCGATCGGCGAAGGCGTCGATGCGACCGCATTCGACGACGAGACCGGACTGGCATTCGCCTCGTGCGGCGAAGGCGTTCTCACAGTGGTAAAAGAAGAGTCTCCCGCCAAATTCAACGTCGCCGAAAGCGTCCCCACCCAACAGCGAGCCCGCACCATGGCCCTCGACTCCAAAACCCACAACGCCTACGTCGTGACCGCCAAGTTCGGCCCGCAGCCCGCGCCGACAACGGACAATCCTCACCCCCGCCCACCCATGCTGCCAGACAGCTTCGTGGTACTGGTCCTTGGGAAGTAACTCACGAAGCGACCGCCGCCTCGCTGTCCGCAAAGCGAGGCCAGCGGCGTTGGGAAGGTACCGCTCAGGGTGCCCCATTTCTGGCTCGCACTTTGCGCGAGAAAGTTTGCCCTGAGCGAGGTCGAAGGGTGGGGATTTTGTAATCGCAACCAATTACAATGATCCGGCCACCAAGTAACACAGAACAGGCAAAGACTTGAAAGCTCGGAGCTCGCGGCTCACAGCTCGAAGCTGCGCTCAACTCAGACCGACTCCATGACCATGAAAGTCCGCAAAGCCGTATTCCCCGCCGCCGGCCTGGGCACTCGCTTTCTGCCCGCCACTAAAGCCCAGCCCAAAGAGATGCTCCCGGTGGTCGACAAGCCGATCATTCAGTACGGAGTCGAAGAGGCCATGGCCTCCGGCTGCGATCAGATCCTGATCATCACCGGACGTGGCAAGCAGGCCATCGAAGACCACTTCGATGTCAGCTACGAACTCGAGAAGATGCTTGAGGAGCGAGGCAAGCACGACCTGCTGAAAATCGTCCGCAACATCTCCGACATGATGCACGTGGCCTACGTCCGCCAGAAAGAGGCGCTCGGCCTCGGACACGCCGTGCTCATGGCGCGCGAACTGGTCGGCAACGAACCCTTCGCCGTGCTGCTCGCCGACGATGTCATCGACAGCCCCGTCCCGTGCCTCAAGCAGATGGTCAACGTCTTCAACGAAAAGCAGTGCAGCGTGATCGCCGCGCAGGTGGTCGAAGGCAAAATGATCTCTTCCTACGGCGTGTTCGACGCGCAGCCTGCCGCAGGATTCAACGGCCGCCTCTTCGAAATCCGCAACATGGTCGAAAAACCGAAGTTCGAGGAAGCTCCCTCGAACCTGGCGGTGATCGGCCGTTACATTCTGACGCCCGCAATTTTCGATTGTCTCGCGAAGACGCCCACCGGCGCGGGCGGCGAACTCCAACTCACCGACGGCATGCGCATGCTGCTCAAGCAGGAAAAGATGTACGCCTACGTCTACGAAGGCAAGCGCTACGATACCGGCGACAAGCTGGGATTCCTGAAGGCGACGGTGGAATTCGCGTTAAAACGCAGCGATCTAGGGGGGCAGTTCCGCGAATATCTGAAAGAACTTAAGCTGTAGTCCGCTCACGTAGCGACTGCCGCCTCGGCTGTTCCGCAAAGCAAGGCGAGCGGCCCAAACCTCGATGTTTACCCTGTGAACTCCCGTGGCCCCTGTGGTGAAGGGTTTGCTTCCGAACTCGACCGCGTCCCTTGCGGTGCTAGAACCAACTACACTCCCCTCAGCTTCTTCGATTTCTCCTCCACTCCCCGCGCCAGCTTCTCCTTGTGCGCGTGAATCTTCTTCGCAATCCCCTCGTCAGCCAGCGCAATCATTTGGGCCGCCAGAATCCCCGCATTAGTCGCCCCTGGCTTCCCAATCGCGACAGTAGCAACAGGAATCCCCGCCGGCATCTGCACGGTGGAGAGCAGCGAATCCATGCCGTTCAGCGAAGTGGAAGGAATGGGCACGCCGATGACCGGCAGAATTGTGTGCGCCGCGATCACGCCCGCCAGATGCGCCGCCCCGCCCGCTCCCGCGATGATGACTTTGATACCGCGGCCGGCTGCCTTCTTCGCAAAATCCGCCGAGCGATCCGGAGACCGGTGCGCCGACGTCACATCGATTTCATACGGGATGCCGAAATCGTCGAGCGCCTTCCCCGCTTCCCGCATGATCTCCAGATCCGAATCACTCCCCATCACGATCGAAACTTGCGCTTTGCTCATTCAGTCTCCCAACGTCGTTGTCGGTTCCATTTCCCCCTTCTTCCGATAAAGGAAGAAATTGACGGCTGCTATTGTCAATGCTATCGGTGTCAGATACGCAGCAAGCCACTTGTTGTCGCCTGCGAACCTGCCCCACAAATTGAAGTAGATCGCGGCGGACTTCAGCGCGATCCAAAGCCAGATCCCCACGTTCACTACCTGCGCGGACTTTGCCTGCACCGCGTCGAGGACAAAACCCAGAACTGCCCCGAAGATAAAGTCCCACCAATAAGCTATAAAGTAAAACACCGCGTACCCGGGCAAGCCATGCGGCATGGCGAAAGGCAGGAAATATACTGGAGTCAAAACTAAGAGACTATTCGTCAGTCCAATCCACGCGAGTCGAATCCAGCGTCGCATTGAAACTTTGAACCTCTGAAACCTACTTCTTCAGGGCTCTCCCCGCAATATCCTTCCGATAATGCGCACCGGCGAAACTGATCTTCCCGCAAGCCTCATACGCCCGCGCCACCGCAGTCTCTAAATCCGCAGCCCTCGCCGTTACGCCCAACACGCGCCCTCCGGCGGTGTAGTGAATCCCGTCCCGCTTGGAAGTTCCGGCATGAAACACCTTCACACCCGAGACCGCACCAGCCTCTTCGAGCCCGTCAATCCGCTTACCCTGCTCAAACGTCCCGGGATATCCGCCCGACGACATCACCACACACGCCGACGCATCCCGCGACCACCGGAAATCTCCCTCGCTGACGCGCCCCTCAATCGAAGCCTCCAGCGCTTCGACCAGATCACTCTCCAGCCGCATCAGGATGGGTTGCGTCTCCGGATCGCCGAAGCGGCAGTTGAACTCCAGCACCATCGGACCGCGCGCCGTCATCATTAGCCCGCAATACAGCACGCCCTTGAATTCCGTGCCCTCGGCCTTCATCCCAGCAACCACCGGACGCGCAATGTGATTCACCAGCCAGTCGCGCATCCCGTTGTCCACCAGATCGGCCGTGGAATATGCGCCCATGCCGCCAGTATTCGGACCGGTGTCGCCGTCGCCCACGCGCTTATGATCCTGAGCCGCCACCAGCGGAGCCACGCGCTCGCCGTCGCTGAATACCAGGAACGATAACTCGTCACCGGTGAGACACTCTTCCAGCACCACCCTCGCCCCGGCCTCTCCCAGCATTTTTCCGCTGAGCATCTCCGCCGCAACGCTGGCCGCTTCTTCCTTGCTCTTGGCGATCACCACGCCCTTGCCCGCGGCCAGTCCGTCCGCCTTCACCACCACCGGCACATGGAAGTGTCCCAGCGCGGAACGTACCTGCTCAATCGAATCGCAAATCGCAAAGGGAGCTGTCGGAATGTGATGCCGCTGGAGAAATTCCTTGGCGAAACTCTTGCTCGACTCCAGCTGCGCCGCCGCGCGGGTTGGACCAAACACAGGCCAGCCGCGCCGCGTGAACTCGTCCACCACGCCCAGGGTCAGAGGAAGTTCCGGCCCGACGACGGTCAAATCCGGTTGCAGCCGCGTTGCCAGCTCGACGATCGATTCCAGACTCTTCAGATCCGCCGCCACGCACTCGGCATCGTCGGCAATACCGCCGTTTCCCGGCGCGCAATAGAGCTGTGAAATCCGCGGCGATTGCCGCAGCTTCCACACCAGCGCATGTTCGCGCCCGCCACCGCCTAGAACAAGAACCTTCATAAAAGACAAATCAGGTTAGGGGTTCAAGCGCAATGCTGTCAAACCGCGAATCGCGGAGAAAGACGGCAATGGCTTGCATGACCTTATTCGCGCTTGCGATTGCTGATGCCTCGAGCCGCACCACTTGTAACACTGTTGTAACTAACCCTGCGTAGGCTCGTGAAGTAGACTGGAGCGCACGGAAGTGGCGCGGAGTCACCTTCTTAGTATTAACTATGGTTAATATTAGGAGAGATGCTATAGTTAATCATAAGAATCTGGGGTTCGTATCGCAGCGGTCAGACTACGTTGGAACGGGTCCGGCGATGTTTGCCGCGGGCCTTCCCGATCTTTGCCAGAGTGGGCCGATGAAGAAAGAATTCAATCTCGATGAGGCAAGGGGCTGCGGGCGCGCTGACGGTGCCCGTCTTGGCGCTGGGCGCGCGTTTCTCAGTGCTGTACTACTGCTGCTGCTTGCGGGCGCCGTCCCCGCTTTCGCTCAACAGTCAGACTCGGCTTCGACGCCGCAGCCGACCCCCTCCCACGATGCCCCCGCCGCCACCGTGAACCTCGCCGATCCTCCGCCGGACGACAGCAGCGAGTCGATTTTTCCTCATTTCAAGGACACACGCTTCTGGCTCTCAGGCCAGGCCAACTTCATCTTCCAGACGCATCCTGACTTCCACGCGCCTTACAGCGGCATCCACAGCCTGAACCCGCACTATGAGAAAGCTACCTCGCGCCTGCTGACGCTCTACACCGGAGTGCGCCTCAACAACTCCACCGAGGTCCTAGTCGACATCGAAGAAGCCGGCGGAGCCGCTCTCACCCAGGGTTTCGGCCTCGCGGGCAACACCGATCTCGACATTGTGCGCAACCCGTCGCTCAGCAAAGCGCCCTATCTGGGCCGCGGCATGATCCATCACGTTTTCGCGCTGAGTCAGGACAAGGTCGAAAACCAGCGCAACGCTTTCTCGTTGTTCGACGAACTTCCGCGCCGGCGTCTCGAAGTCCGCTTTGGTAAATTCAGCATGCCCGATTTCTTTGACGTCAACGCCGTCGGCTCAGACACGAAGTTCCAGTTCATCAACTGGACTACGGATAACAACGGGGCGTGGGACTACGCCGCAGACACGCGCGGCTACACCGTTGGGGCTGTCGCGGATTTCGAAGATCGCAATTGGGGATTCCGCTTCGCCGAGGCGCTCATGCCCAAGGTCGCCAACGGCATTGACCTCGTGTGGAAGCCCTGGCAGGCCCACGGCGAAAACTACGAATTCGAACTCCGCCGCGGCGTGATCCCGAAGAAGGCTGGCGTGGTCCGCCTGCTGGCCTACTCCAACTCCGCCAACATGGGAATCTATCGCGACCAGGTCATCAAGGCCGCCGAATCGGGCACGGCCGCCGACATCACCAACCACTTCTGGCGCATCACTCGCAAGTACGGATTCGGCATCAACGTCGAGCAGAATCTCTCCCACTACCTCACCGCTTTCGCGCGCTTCGGTTGGGACGATGGCCGCACCGAATCCTTTGCATATACCGAGGTCGATCAGACATTCGCGGAGGGTGTTGGAGCCAATGGCGCCTGGTGGCATCGCAAGCAGGATCGCGCCGGCATTGCGTTCGTGAGCAACGCCATCAAGAAGGACCACCAGAACTATCTCAACGCGGGCGGTTTGGGGTTTCTGCTAGGCGACGGGCACCTCAACTACGGCCGCGAAAATATCCTCGAGACTTACTACACAGTGCATGTCTGGCGCGGAATCTATCTTGCGCCCGGAGTGCAGCACATCAACAACCCGGGCTACAACCGCGACCGCGGACCAGTGACGGTTCCGTCCTTCCGCGCGCACGTGGAATTCTGATTCTTCTCCCGCGAAACTCCTTTTGACGCGTCTGCTCTCCCGGTGTATCTATAGAGCGCCGCTATGTCTCGCCGCATTCTTGTATTCCTGTCCTTGCTGGCCGCCATTGTTCCATCTGCGTGCGGACAGACGGACGCCTGGCTGCAAGTTCGCACTCCGCACTTCCTCATCGTCAGCAACTCCACCGAGAAAGATGCTCGCCGTGCCGCCCGCCAGTTCGAGGGAATGCGTTCCGTTTTTCAACGCGTCTTTCCCGACGCCGACCTCGACACCGCCTCGCCCATGCTCGTTCTTGCCGTGCAGGACAAGCGATCGCTCCAGGCCCTCGAACCCACCGCCTATCTCGGCAAGGGCCAACTCACTCTGATTGGACTGTTTCTCTCCGCACCCGAAAAGAATTACGTTCTTATCCTGCTGAACGCGACCGGAACGCATCCTTACGCGCCGATCTACCACGAGTACGCCCACTTCGTTTTCAGTCGCACCCGCCAGTGGATGCCCCTCTGGCTCACCGAAGGCATCGCCGAGTTCTACCAGAACACCGAGATACTGGAAGACAAGGTCCGCCTGGGCAAGGGAGACCCTTCCCTGCAGTACGTCATCGACTCCGCCCCGCTGCTGCCGCTGCCGACTCTCTTTGCCGTCGACCCTCACTCGCCCTACTACCATGAGCAGGATAAAGGCTCGATCTTCTACGCCGAGTCCTGGGCGCTGACGCACTACTTGAAAGATAAGGACGACCTGGACGGCACGCACCGCCTCACCGATTTCCTCGACTTGCTGCAGAAGAATGTCGGCCCCACCGCCGCCGCGACACAAGCCTTCGGCGATCTCGACCAACTGGAACTGGATTTCCGGCGCCACGCCGTCAGCGGCCAATATGCCGTCAGCGAAATCTCCGGCTCCACCGATGTGGACGACTCCTCATTCATCGTGCAGTCGATCTCGCAGACCCAGGCCGACGCCATGCGCGCCGAATTCCTCGCCCACGATGGCCGCGAGACTGATGCTCAAACTCTGCTGCAAAACGTTCTTCGCGACGATCCCTCGAATGTCGGGGCCCGCGAGACGATGGGATATATCGCTTACCGCCGTCAAAATTACGATGAAGCCCGCAAGTGGTACCAGGAGGCCATCAAGCTCGATCCCAACAGTTTTGTCGCGCACTACTTCTTCGCCACCGCCACCATCCGGAAAGGCGCGCCCGACAAGGCTTCCCAAACCGCCGTCGAAGAGAGCCTGCGTGCCGTGATGAAGATCAATCCCTCGTTCGCCCCGGCCTATGATGCGCTCGCAATTTTCTACTCCATGCACGGCATCCATCTGGCCGACGCCCACGACTTGATCGAGAAGGCCGTCCAACTCGAGCCCGGTGTTCCCGAGATTCGCATCGACGAGGCGCAAGTCCTGTCGACTATGAAGAAAGACAAAGAGGCGGTGGATGTTCTTCAACTGGCTCTGAAGATGGCGCACACCCCCGAGCAGATTGCTGCCGTGGAAAACGTGCTTCAGTCCGTGCAAAAGTACGACGCTGAGCAAGCCCGAATGCGGGCCCAGAACAAGTCAGCGCCGATGACTCGAATTGTGCCCGGCAAGAGCGGTCCAACCGCCGGTAGCGCTGGCGCCGGAGAAACTCCTCCCCGCGAGATCTATTCCCCCGAAGTCGAGTACACCGAAGAGGCCCGACAAGCAAAATTCGAAGGATCGTGCTTAGTTTCTCTTGTGGTTGGCATCGACGGCACGCCCAGCAAGGTGGAGGTCTCCAAGAAAATCGGCATGGGCATGGACGAGCGAATCGTCGCGACCATCAGCAAGTGGAAGTTCGATCCCGGACGCCGCTACGGCAAGCCTGTCATCAGCCGTCTGAATCTAACGCTGAACTTCAAGCTCTTCGGAGGCAACACCGAAAAGTTTTTCCAGCTCTCCGAGAAAGCCAAGGCCGGCGATCCCGCCGCCGAATTCGAACTCGCGAACGCTTTCTTCGAAGGCCGCGACATCCCCAAAGACGAATCGCAGGGTACGGCTCTGCTCCAGCGGGCCGCGCGCAGTGGCTATCCTCAAGCCCAGTTTCAAATGGGAGAGCGCACCTACGGCAACGGCAACGACCCCGATACCTACGTCTCCGCGTATCTGTGGTATGTCCAGGCCCAGCGCAGCGGCTTCGAGCAAGCCGGGGCCAAGGTCACGGAACTCGAATCGCGCATGACCCCCGACCAGCTTTCGGAAGCCCGCAAGCGACTGGAGAATTCGACTGTCACGCCGCAAGAATAATCCTTATCACAGAACTGGCGGGTCTTTTTCCAGAGTCTCCCTTGGTGCGAAAAGTGGAGAATTCTCATAGCTTTACAAACTTAGTTCAGGAAGTCGACGATCTTGTCGATCAACAAACGCGATATAACGAACCACGAAAGATTCCTGAGGCGACGACCAATGCACCGGACTGCTATGTTTGCCACGTGCCCGGCTTTACTTGTGCTGGGGATGACCGTGTTCTCGTGGGCGAGTTCCGACCTCCACTTGACGCAGCACGACGTTCTCGAGACTCATGGATTGAGCGTGTTGCTGTTTCACAATTCCTATCACCACGTTTTCGGCGACCAGAAGATGAGTGGGCTCGAGATCATTCTGCAGGAGGAGCGCCTCGCCACGAACGGCGATGTTCGCCTCTCACCGACACCCGCGCAGTGGGATCCCATCCCGGACTTTCAGGGTCGCAAGCACGGAGCTGCGGCTGACGAGGTCATGGCGTCATGCACCTATGCCGATCGCGGGCTGACGTATCGCATCGACGTGAGGCCCGAGGCGGGGGGATTCCGCGTGGCCGTGCAGCTCGATGGTGCCATTCCCGCCGCACTTGCCGGAAAGGCCGGATTCAATCTTGAATTCCTGCCGTCGGCTTATTTCGGCAAGTCGTACGTCGTTGACAGCTCACCCGGAGTCTTCCCCCGCCACGCCGGCGGTCCGATGGAGAAGACGGCAGAGCCGTTGCCTCTCGCGACGGGGAGCAGCATTGTACTCTCGCCGGAGGATCCTGCGACGCGGGTGTCCATCGCTTCCGAAGTTGGTCCTATCCAACTCTTCGACGGGCGCAACCAGGTGCAGAACGGATGGTTCGTAGTTCGCACGCTGATTCCTGCGGGCAAGACCGGCGACGTCGTCGTCTGGCACATCAAGCCCAACGTCATTCCGGGATGGACTCGTCCTCCGGTGATCGGCTACAACCAGGTGGGCTATACACCCGAGCGCGAGAAAGTTGCGGTCATCGAATTGGATCCGCTCTTCGACGCGCCCAAGACTGCTCGCGTGCTGCGCATTGCTGCAAACGGTGAGTATCGCGAAGTCCTGAGCGGCGAAATCAAGCCGTGGGGCAAGTGGGTGCGCTACCAGTATGCGACCTTCGACTTCTCGGCGATCCACATACAAGGGACCTACGCGATCGAATATGCGGGTCAGCGAACCGCTCCGTTCCTCATCCAGCAGAATCTCTACGAGGGTATCTGGGGGCTATCGCTCAATACGTACCTGCCGGAGCAGATGGACCACGTGAAAGTCCGCGAGGGATACCGCATCTGGCATGGCGCGTCGCACCTCGACGATGCACGCCAAGCCCCGGTCAACTACACGCACTTCGACGGCTACAAGCAGGGACCGACTACGGACTCGCCGTTTTCTCCCGGAGAGCATATCCCGGGCCTGAACGTCGGCGGATGGTATGACGCTGGCGACTTCGATCTCCGCACGCAGACGCAGACCCGGGTCATCACCGACCTGGTGATGGCGCGCGAACTGTTTGGAGAAAGCGCCGACGACACTACAGTGGATGAGACTTCGCGCTACGTGCAGATGCGGAGGCCGGACGGAGTTCCTGACGTTGTGCAGCAGATCGAGCATGGTGTGATTCTTTTGCTCGCGGAATATCACGCAATCGGCCATGCCATTCCTGGGATCGTCGAGCCGACGCTCGAGGAGTACACGCATCTGGGGGACGCGGCGTCCAAGACTGACGGGCGAATTTATTCCGAAAAGATGGGGCCGCTTGAAACTGACGGCATCCACTCCGGCGAGCCTGATGATCGCTGGGCCTTCACTACGCATACCACCGCACTCAGCTACGACCTGGTGGGTGCGCTGGCCGCCGCAAGCCGTGTCCTCAGCGGCTACGACGATAGGATGGCTGGTGAGTGCCGGCAAGTCGCGATGTACGTTTGGGAGCAGGAGCACACACAGCCTCCCACCACGTTTCAATACTTCAACACTACCGGCAGCAACCTGCAGCATGCCGAAGTCGAGGCCGCCGTCGAATTGCTGATCTCAACCAGAGGCGGAGAGGTGTTTCAGAAGCGCCTCAAAGAACTTCTCCCGTTGATCAAAGATCAATTTCCATTCCTCGCCGGCACCGCGGCGCGCGCAATTCCGTTCATGGATAAACAATTCAAAGACGCCATCGCCGAGGACCTCACTGCACTCAAGCCGAGGCTGGAGCAGATGCTGGCGCAGAATCCGTATGGAGTTCCGGTCACGAGAGGAACCTGGGGAGGCGCCGGAGCCGTGACTCGGTTTGCGGAGGAGATGTACCTACTGCATCAGGCGTTTCCTGAAATCATCGGGCCGGAGTACACGCTGCATGCCATTGATTACGTGCTGGGACGGCATCCGGTATCGAACGTGTCGTACGTGTCAGGGGTGGGAACGCAATCGAAGCTGATCGCCTACGGGAACAACCGCGCCGACTATACGTTCATACCTGGGGCGATGATTCCCGGGGTGGTCATCCTTGAGCCCGACTTCCCGGAACTGAAACAGGACTGGCCGTTCCTGTGGTATGAGAACGAGTACGTGGTGGATGCGGCTACATCTTTTGTTCTGGCGGCGGAAGCGGCGCATGCGGAGACGAAGAGCGCGAAGTAGTGAGACGCAAGCAGGCGCTGGCGGCTCGCACCGCCGAGAAGATCCTCCGGCTTTGTTTCGGCGGAGAGGGGTGGGTGAGCAAGCAGGCGCCGGCGTCGTCGATCGACGATAGCGTGACCCAAGCTGTCATCGACCGCGCGGGCTGTAGGCGGAGTATCGTGCGTGGCGTCGGCCTGCGGGTGTGGGGCACCTCGCCCGCGCAGCCAGTCTGGGAGGGCCTGCGTCAACGCATTTGATGGACCGCTCCGCGTAGAGGATAGGGCACTTTGCGCATACGGTAGTCACCACTTCGTGGTGACTTGTGTACATTGCACGCGCCTCCTGAATCCCCTAAGTTGTCAGATTAGGGGAGACCCAGAAAGTGCCAAAACACCGCCACCCTGCGATTTTGTCGACCGACCTATCAGCCAGCCTCACACTGAATCGCATTCAGATGGGAAGGCGCCGAAGCAATCGGATCGCCCTGAACAGTGCCGTGGGACTTTCGGGTCACGATCGACAGAAATCCTCGTTTACGATGACCGCCAAAGCCACCAACCTGAATCGGCATGGGGCCGTCATTCAGCTACATCGTGAATTGGCGGTGGGTTCTGTCCTTGCGGTGCGAAACACGCGTGGTACCCAGGTTTCAGCGCGTATCGTGGCGCAGCTGGCTGCCCGAGAGGGAATTCCCGCCTACGCAATCGAGTTTGTCGAACAAGACGATGGGGCAAGGGATTTCTGGGGAATCACGTTTCCGCCGAAAAGCTAACCGCGAGATCCCTGCTTCCGTCCACAAGGATAGCTGCTGCAAGATCGCCATCTCGCCCGTTCGCTTACGCTCCCACGGGTTGCGGTTTGCTAGCCAATAACTGCCGCAGCACGTACTGCAAAATCCCGCCGTTGGCGTAGTAGAGGGCTTCCTGGGGGGTGTCGATGCGGACTACGGCGTCGAACTCAATCGGCTCTCCGCCCTTTGCCTTGGCTTTTACTTTTACGCTGCGTCCGGCGGCGAACTTGTCGACTACGTCGCGGATGCCGGTGATCTCGAACGCTTCCTCGCCTGTGAGCTTGAGCGAGTCGGTGTTTTGGCCCACGGGGAATTGCAGCGGCAGGATGCCCATGCCGACGAGATTCGAGCGGTGAATGCGCTCGTAGCTCTCGGCGATGACCGCGCGCACACCCAGCAGCGCGGGGCCTTTGGCGGCCCAGTCGCGCGACGATCCGGAGCCGTATTCTTTGCCGGCCAGGATGACGAGCGGGGTGCCCTCCTCGCGATATTTTTCCGAGGCGTCAAAGATGGACATCTCAGTGTTGGTGGGCAGGTGGCGGGTGAATCCGCCTTCGGTGGAGACCAGCTTGTTGCGCAGGCGGACGTTGGCGAAGGTGCCGCGGACCATGACTTCGTGATTGCCGCGGCGCGATCCGTAGGAGTTGAAGTCCGCCGGCTTGACGCCATGCTCCTGCAGATATTTTCCGGCGGGGCCGTCTTTCTTGATTGAACCGGCGGGCGAGATGTGATCGGTGGTAACGCTGTCGCCGAGAACGGCCAGCACGCGCGCCTTCTTGATCTCCTGCACAGCCGCGGGTTTCACGTCCATGTCGTCGAAATACGGAGCGCGCTGAATGTAGGTCGAGACTGTGTCCCAGGCGTAGGTCTCGCCTTTGGGGACACTGAGCCCGCGCCAGCGCTCGTCGCCTTGAAAAACCTCTGCGTAAGATTTCGAGAACATCTCCGAGGTAATCGAGTGCGCCATCGTTTCTTCGATCTCGCGTGACGTTGGCCAGACGTCGGCAAGATATACCGGCTGGCCATCGCGGCCTTTGCCGAGAGGATCTTTGCGAAGGTCGGTGTCGATGCGTCCGGCAAGTGCGAAGGCGACGACCAGAGGAGGCGACATCAGGTAGTTGGCGCGGACTTCGGAGTTGATGCGTCCCTCAAAGTTGCGATTGCCGGAGAGCACTGAGGCGACGACCAACTCTTTCTCGTCGATGGCCTTCGAAACTTCTTCGGGCAGCGGGCCGGAGTTGCCGATACAGGTCGTGCATCCGTAGCCGACGAGATGGAACTTCAGCTTTTCGAGATAGGGCATGAGGCCTGCGTGTTCGAGATAGTCACGGACGACTTTGGAGCCGGGGGCGAGCGAAGTCTTGACCCAGGGCGGAACGGTCAAGCCTTTCTCGACGGCTTTCTTGGCAAGGAGTCCGGCGCCGATGAGGACCGAAGGATTCGAAGTGTTGGTGCACGATGTGATGGCGGCGATGACGACGCTGCCGTGTTTCAGGGAATCTTTCACTGAGGCGGGGACGTGTTCGTGATCATTCGGATCTTCTACACCGATGCCAGCCGGACTTCCGCCTTCCTGCTCCCAGCGTGGGCCATTCGCAGCGGCCCCCGTCGTTTTGGCCGCCGTCTTCGGCTTGATGAGTGTGGGGAGAGCTTTGGTGAACGATTCTCCGGCTTGCGAGAGGATCACGCGATCCTGCGGACGCTTCGGACCCGCCAGTGACGGCTCAACGGTCGCGAGATCGAGCGAGAGCAGCTCGGAGTATTCGGCTTCGGGAGTCTTCTCGTCGTGGAACAGTCCCTGCTCGCGGCTGTAGGCTTCGACGAGGGCAATCTGTTCCTCGCTGCGTCCGGTGAGCCGCAGGTATTTCAGGGTCTCTTTGTCGATGGGGAAAATTCCGCACGTCGCTCCGTACTCCGGCGACATGTTGGCAATGGTCGCGCGGTCCGCGAGAGGAAGATCGCGCAGGCCGGGGCCAAAATATTCGACAAATTTGCCGACAACGCCATGCTTGCGCAGCATTTCGGTGATGGTGAGTACGAGGTCGGTGGCTGTCGCTCCCTCGCGCAAGCGTCCAGTTAGCTTCACGCCCACCACCAGCGGAATCAGCATGGAGACTGGCTGCCCGAGCATCGCAGCCTCGGCTTCAATTCCACCGACTCCCCACCCAAGAACGCCCAGACCATTGACCATGGTCGTGTGGCTGTCGGTGCCTACCAGGGTGTCGGGGTAGGCTACGCGCTTGCCGGGGCTCTCGTGGACGAAGACGACGCGAGCGAGATATTCGAGATTGACCTGGTGGACGATGCCGGTGTCGGGGGGAACGATGGCTAGATTGCGAAAACCTGTCTGACCCCAGCGGAGGAAGGAGTAGCGCTCCTTGTTGCGCTGGAATTCGAGTAGGGCGTTCAAGTCGAGAGCTTCGGGTGTGCCGAACTCGTCGACTTGCACGGAATGGTCAATGACCAGTTCGACGGGCTGGAGCGGATTGATGAGCTTGGGATCGCCGCCAAGTTGCTTCATGGCATCGCGCATGGCGGCGAGGTCGACTACGCAGGGGACGCCGGTGAAATCCTGGAGGAGGACGCGGCTGGGGGTGAAGGCGATCTCTTTGTCGGGCTTAGACTGGCTGTTCCATTTCGCGAGGGCACGGACTTCTTCGCCGGTCACGTTGCGCCCGTCTTCGGTGCGCAGCAGGTTCTCCAGCAGGATACGGAGGGAGAAGGGCAGGTGCTGGGTGGAGATTCCGGCATTGTCGAGAGCGTCGAGGCGGTAGATTTCGTAGTCTTTGTTGCCAACTTTGAGAATGGAGCGGCTATTAAAGGTATTCACTGACATGATTGCCTTCCTTGAGGAATACGGCGTGGGACCGCAACCTTATAGTGTAATGCGTGGGGCGGGGAAATTAGTAGGGGCAGAGTCGTCTGACATTGGGCGATGGCGGGAAAGCTTAAACGCAAAGAACGCGAAGGTTTGCGCGAAGGTCGCGAAGAAGGGCCGCGCGATGCGAGCGAAGAGATGTTATTAACGGAGATGATGCAGGGCGCTCGCCCTTCGGGGCTTCGCGGGACAGCCGAGGCCGCTGTCCCCACATGAGCAAATGAGGCGGCTGTCGCTACGTGAGTTTCAGCGGGCGCGGAGGAGCAGGACGGGCACCTTGATGCGGTGCTGGACGCGGGTGGCGGTGGCGCCGAGGAAGAGGTCGCCGAGGAAGCGGTGTCCGTGGGTGCTCATGGCGACGAGGTCACAGCCTTTATTCTCGACCCATTTGATGATTTCTTGAGCGGGGTCGCCGTAGGCCAATTCGGCTTCTGCTGGGATGTCGGCCGACTGGAACTCCGCCTGGACGCGATGCAAATAGGCGGTGTCTTCGGAAATCTCGGGGCTCACGGCGTCGGGGCCATAGGTTCTGGCGGCCCATCCGTCGGCGACGTGCAGCAGCACGAGGCGGCTGTGAGCGAGCTTGGCGAGTTGTTTGACGTGTTCGATGATGGCCCGGTCAGTCGGGGTGCCATCGAGCGTCACAAGTATCGTGTCGTACATGGGGTCCGGTTGTAGTTCATTCAGGGGCTAAAGCCCCAATCTTTTGTTCCCTTCAGGCGGAGCTAAAGCACCGCTCTTCCACGAAACGCTTCTTGCGGCGGGGCTGCAAGCCGCGCCCTTTCAAAACTGTTTATGAAGACTCGTTTCTCCTCATTAATGACCACCCATCATGTGCCAGGCGGTTTTCAGGGAATCGGGGAGGCCGTAGATGTCCATGGCGGTGATCAGGATAGCACTGGCCCAACCGGCAACCAGCAGGAGGCGCCGGTTTCTCCAGCGGCCCATCCGCTTCTGGGAACTGGTGAAGTGCAGCAGGGGGAACATGGCGAAGGGAAGCTGCAAGGCGAGCACGACCTGGCTCAAAGTCAGCAAGTCAGTCACGCTGCTGTCGCCGCGCAATCCGATGACCAGCACGGCGGGAAGGATGGCCAGAGTGCGAGTGATGAGCCTCCGCACCCAGGGCTGGATGCGCCAGTGCATGAAGCCTTCCATCACGACTTGTCCGGCGAGGGTTCCTGTGATGGTGCTACTCTGGCCGGCGGCCAGGAGCGCGACCGCGAACAGAGTGCTGGCGGCGGTAGCGCCTAACAGAGGCGCAAGGGTGAGGTAGGCCACGCGAATCCAGTCACTGTCGGGACTGAAGGTGACAAAGCGTCCGCCGGGGACGGTGACACCGGTCTTGCCGAAGAATACGGTTGCGGCGAGGACGAGGATCGCGGCGTTCACGAAGAAGGCCACGGTGAGCGCGACGGCTGAATCAATGGTGTTGAACTGCAGGGCGCGGCGAATGGAGGAGTCGTCTTTCTGCAAGCGTCGACTTTGTACCAGTGCGGAATGAAGGTACAGGTTGTGGGGCATCACAGTGGCGCCGATGATGCCGATAGCGACGTAGAGCATGCCAGCCTGGCGAAACTGCGGTGTGAGAAATGCCCTGCCCAGCTCGAGAAAGTGAGGCTGCGTCTGAGGGAGCACGAAGATCTCGATGAAGTAACAGATGCCGATGGTCGCGACCAGCAACAGGATGATCGCCTCGATGGTGCGCATGCCGAAGCGCTGCAGGGCGAGAAGCAGCAGGACGTCCAGGCCCGTGATGATGACGGCCCAAAGCAAGGGAATGTGGAAGAGCAGGTTGAGGGCGACGGCACTGCCGAGCACTTCGGCCAAATCGCAAGCGCCGATGGCGACTTCGCTCATGAGCCAGTTGGGCCAGCGCGTCCACGCGGGATACCAGTCGCGGCAGCACTGGGCGAGGTCTTTTCCGGTGACCACGCCGAGGCGCGCGGAAATCACTTGCATGAAAATGGCAATCAGGCTGGCCAGGCCTACGACCCACAGCAACCCGTACTTGAACTGCGCGCCACCCTGCAGGTCGGTGCCCCAGTTGCCGGGGTCCATGTATCCGACGCTGACGAGGATGGCAGGGCCGACGAAGGCGCGCCACTGTTCCCAGAAGCTTGCGTCGTGGTGGGGGACATGTACGGAGCTGTGGACGTTTTCCAGGGAGCGATGTCCGGCGACGGGGTCGAGTTTTCCGGGCGGAAGAGAAGCGGGAATAGCGGTCTCTCCGTGATCATTTCTCGCGCTCATGGAATGTGCACCCCAGAAGCAGTGCAGTTGATATGTTAATGAGTATACATCGAATTAAGTTAACTGTAGTTAACTATAGTAAGCGGCGAGGCAGAGGCTTCCGGCGCTGAAGCGCCGCTTTTCCACGGGAACTTTTCCCAGCGCGGCCGAGGGCGTGTTTTTCCAAGAGACGTTCTTAGATGTGAATCCAGTTAAGGACAATGAGGACGAGGGTGGCGCTGCCTACGATCATCCAGAGGGTGAGGCCCTGGAGCAGGGGGCGGACGCCGACCTTTTTCAGTGTTTGCCGGTTCAGGCCGGTGCCGATCAGGAAGAGGGTGACGGTGAGTCCGATGCGGCCAAGACGGCTGAGCACGGCGAAGGCTGGATTGAAGACCGGGAGCAGTGTGTTGAGCAGGGCCGCCAGGCAGAACAGCAGAATGAACCACGGCCACTGGACTTTGGCCTTGCTTTTGAGGGTGACGGCGGTCGCGATGGAGAGAGGGACGATCCAGAGGGCACGTGCGAGTTTGACCGTGGTGCCGACGGCGAGCGCCGCGGAACCGTAGCGCGCGGTGGCGCCGACGACGGAACTGGTGTCGTGAATGGCGAGGGCGGACCAGAGTCCGAATTGCGATTGCGAGAGGTGCAGCGCGAAGCCGATGGCGGGGAAGAGGAAGAGGGCGATGGAGTTGAGGATGAAGACCGCGCCGAGCGAGACAGCCATTTCCTCTTCGTTGGCCTCGGCGATGGGACCGACGGCGGCGATGGCGCTGCCTCCGCAGATCGCGGTGCCGGCGGCGATGAGGAACGATGACTTCTTGCCCACGCGGATCAGATAGCCGAGCGCGAGGCCGAGCAGCATGACGGCGGTGATGCTGATGGCGGTGTAGAGGAAACCGGAGCGTCCGGCGTGGACGACTTCGTGGAGATTCATGCCGAAGCCGAGTCCGACGACGGAGGCCTGAAGGAGGAACTTCGCGAGGCTCTTGCTCTCGACGTGAAACGGATGCGTCAGGACGAGGCCGTAGAGGAGGCCGCCGAGCAGGGCGAATGGTGGGGAGATGAGGCCGGTGGCGGCGAGAATCAATCCCAATAGAAAGAGTCGTTTATGCACTCAGAGAGTGTGACTCGGGGGCGGTGGGCGAGTCCAAGCAGTAGTTTCAATTGGCGATAAGTTTGGTTTATCGGGCGGAAAGGCTCTGACGGCACGGCTTTCCGGAGTTCGACAGGAGTTTGCCGCGGGTGAGCGCGAAGAGGCGGAAGGCCTCCGGCAGACCCTGCTGTTTGGGGCCGGTGCGGGTGACGAGGGAGAAGTGGCGGGCCATGGTCAGTCCGCGGACCTGGGCGGTTCGGAGTGCGCCGAGTTCCAACTCCTTCGAGATCGCCCAGCGCGAGACGAAGCCGACGCCGAGTCCGGCTTCGACGGCGGACTTGATGGCTTCGGTGGAGTCGAGATCCATCACGCTTTTGAAGGACTTCAGCTTTAGCCCGGACTTTTCGAGGGCGGCTTCGACGACATGGCGGGAGCCGGAGCCTTGTTCGCGCATCAGGAGGCTCGAGGCCAGAAGTTGTTGCGGAGAGAAGTGTGGCGACTCGGAATTTGGGGGAACGATCAGCACGAGTTCGTCGCGCATGAAGTTTTCGGTGTGAATGCCGCGCTCGCGGGCGGGGCCCTCGATGAGACCTATGGCGACGTGGCTGTCGAGGACGAGTTGCACCACCTCTTCTGTATTGCCGCTGCGTAAGGCGAGTTGCACGCGTGGATGTTCGTCGAGGAAAGCGCCAATCAGCCGCGGCAGGACATATTGCGCGATGGTGGTCGAGACTCCCAGGGAGAGTTCGCCAGAGAATTGTCCGGCGGCGGAGCCGAGCTCTTGCTCGGCTTGGGCCGCGAGCGCCGCCAACTTTCTGGCATAGCGCAGGAGAAGCGATCCCTGAGAGGTGAGCGCGACGCGGTTGGCGGAGCGGTCGAACAGGCGCACGCCGAGATCGTTTTCGAGCGCTTTGATCTGCAGGGTGACGGCGGGCTGGGTCAGGAAAAGATGCTCGGAGGCTTTGCGGAAGTTCAGGTGTTCGGCGACTGCGCGGAAGACCTTGAGACGGAAATTCTCCAGTTGGGCCACGGGGGAAGATTATCTAGATAGATCGAGGTTGTAACGTTGCATCAAGTCGCGTTGACTCCGCGTTCAAGTAAAGATCTTAAACCACAAAGATCGCAGAGGATTCGCAGAGGACGCAAAGAAGATCTTAGAACAACGCGGCAGACCCAAGATACTTCCCCGTTTCCTCTCCAGGACACAGGAAGTCTGCGCTTCAGTGTTTTGCGTGAGGAACTGGGGACAGCCAGACTCTGCCGGAGGCGGCGGGGCCCAGCGAGACGGTTCCGGCGGGAGTGGAGAGCGTGAGGGTCTGATCATAGTTGCGCTCGACGAGGCGCAGCTTTGCGCCGGGACGGACGCCGCGGTGTTCGAGGAATTCGAGGAGTCCGCGGTCGCGTTCGTAGATTCCGCTGACAGTGTAGTTTGTGTCAGGTTCGGCGTCGGAGAGCAGGACCAATCCGCGGCGGCGGCGACTGGCGGAGTTTTCCATTTCACTGAGATTGCCGTGAGGACAGGCGCCGGCGGATCCTAATTTCGCCAGGAGTTTCGACTCGAAGTCGGGGGAGACGGCGTGTTCGAGGCGCTCGGCCTCGTCGTGAACCTTCCACCACTCCATGCCGAACATTTCTGAGAGCATGCGTTCGATCAGGTGGTGGCGCAGTATGAGTTTGCGGGCAATTTTGCGGCCTTCGGCGGTGAGGCGGACTTCGCCGCTGCTTTCGACACGAACGAGGCCGTCCTTCTTAAGGCGGCGGAGGGCCATGGTCACTGCGGGAGGGGAGACTTTGAGCAGGTGCGCGAGGCGGGCGGAGATGACGGTTTCGCCTTCGGTTTCGGCTTCGAGGATGGACTTGAGGTAGTCCTCCTTGGAGACGGTGATCATTTACGGGATTATACGATGGGGGGTTAATTGTGGTTAATGTTGGGGTGGGGGGGTGGAAAACCTGCGGCGCTTGGCGCGCCGCGGACGGGCGAAAAGCGCCCGTCGCCACACAATCTTGTCCCGTTCCCACACGGCCGTCCCCACAAAAATCAAAACCACGAGAAGACAAAAAGGACAGTCCGGAGCCCCCGAGACTGTCCTTCAAACCCTCCCGGTTAGAAGGGCAACTTGATGACCCTACGGTACTGCGGGCATGTTGCAATGGGATTTCAGAACGATGAATATCTGGTGAATTCGGCGCGGAGAGCGCTGCTATAGTATTCGCTTACATCCACTGGACCTGTTGACATCTGTTTTTCTCCGAGTCGAGAGGATTGGATGCCTTCCACAACTGTGCGCAAGACTGAACAATCGCGGCGCCTGCAGCAGCGGGCGGAGAGCATGATCCCCGGAGGCGTGAATTCGCCGGTGCGGGCGTTTCGTTCCGTAGGCGGCGATCCGCCATTCATCGTGCGGGGCAAGGGATCGCACATCTGGGACGCCGACGAAAATGAATATATCGACTACATCGGATCGTGGGGGCCGCTGATTCTTGGGCACGCCGAACCTAACGTGCTCGATGCCATTGTGGGCGCGGCTTGCAACGGGACCAGCTTTGGGGCCTCGACGCCATCGGAGGCGGATCTCGCGGAGTTAGTTCTCGGGGCGTTCCCTCACATGCAGAAGGTGCGGTTTGTGAGTTCGGGGACGGAAGCGACGATGTCGGCGATCCGCCTGGCGCGGGCTTATACGAAACGCAAATATATTGTGAAGTTTGAAGGCTGCTATCACGGGCATGCTGATGCGCTTCTGGTGAAGGCGGGGTCGGGAGTGGCGACGCTGGGGATTCCGGGATCGGCGGGCGTTCCCGAAGAATTCACGATGTTCACGCTGGCATTGCCGTTCAACAATCTCGCGGCTGTCGAGCATGCGTTTCATAAATTCAAACATCAGATTGCTTGCGTGATCGTCGAACCGGTGGTGGGAAACATGGGATGCGTTCCGGCTGCGGATGATTATCTGGTCGGGCTGCGGCTGATCACGCAGCGCGAGCATTCGGTGCTGATCTTTGACGAGGTGATGACGGGATTCCGCGTAGCGTTTGGCGGAGCGCAGGAGTTGTACAACATCAAGCCGGACCTGACGACGATGGGGAAGATTATTGGCGGCGGACTGCCGGTGGGCGCGTACGGCGGGCCGAAGGAGATCATGGACCTGGTGGCGCCGCTGGGGCCGATGTATCAGGCGGGGACGCTGTCGGGGAATCCGCTGGCGATGGCGGCGGGTTGCGCGATGTTGAAGCAGTTGAAGGAGCGGAAGGGCGAGATTTATCCGCGGATTGACAAGCTGAGTGGAGAACTGGTGGACGGAGTGATGGCGGCGGCGAGAGAGGCCGGGGTTCCGCTGTGCGCGAACCGTGTGGGATCGATGTTTACGTGGTTCTTCCAGAAGGGTCCGGTGACGGATTGGGATGCGGCGTCGCGGTCGAATACGGAGGCGTTTGGGAAATTTTTCCGGAGCATGCTGGACAGCGGAGTGTATCTGCCGCCGTCGCAGTATGAGGCGGCGTTTCTGGGGGCGACGCATACTGAGGAAGATGTGCAGCGGACGGTTGCGGCGGCGAAGGTGGCGTTTGCCGGGATGCGAGGGTAGAACCGGGGGCTGAAGCCCTATCTATTTTGCGATCTTTACGCCGCGCTGAAGCGCCGCTCTTCCACGGTTGCTCAGACAGTAGCGGTTGCTGAGGCAACACCTTCTTAACGAGGTGCGTCGCACCTTTCGGCTTCGGTCAGGCAAAAGCCCCACTTCTCGCGCAAAGAGCGCGCGAGAAATGGGGCACCCATTCACCGCTCTCTCTTAAGCCCGCTCCATCATTTGTGAGACCGTCTTGAATTCGTAGCCTTCTGACTTGTAGCGCGTGAGCAGATGGTCAGTGGCTAGAACGGTCTGCGAGCGATCCGCGCCCATTTGTTTGTGGCCGCCGTCGTGGAGGAGGATGACGTCGCCGCCGCGAATCTGGCTTGAGACTTTCTTTTCGATCACCGCTGCGGGGGGGGCGTTCCAGTCGTAGCCGGTGACATTCCACATGACAGGCTGGAGGCCTAGCTCGCGGGCGATGCGCAGGGTGGCCGGACGGCGTCCGCCGAACGGGGGGCGGAAGAGACTGGAGTGCTCGCCGACCGCGTCCTGAATGGCCTTGCGGCAGTCGGTGAGTTGCTGGCGAATTTCTGCGCCGCCTTTGAAAATCAGCAAGGGATGGGTGAAGGTGTGGTTGCCGACGACGTGTCCGGCCGCGACGATTTCGCGGACGATGTCGGGACGTTGCTGCACGTAGCGTCCGATCAGGAAGAAGGTCGCGTGCACCTGATGGCGGGCTAGAACATCCAGAAGATGCAGGGTGTGCGGATCGTTGGGGCCGTCGTCGTAGGTGAGGGCGATCTGCTTGGTTCCGCGCGCGAGTCCTGTGAACGTGCGGCCGTACCACTGGCCGGTGGGGGCCATGGACTGGTAGCCGGCGGCGAGTGTGGCGGCTGCGGCTGCTCCGGCTAGCAGGGGTGCGAGCATATAGGGATTCTAATTGTTGATTGTTGATTTTTGATTGTTGATTGAAAAGCCGTCGGTGATCGGCTTCGGCTTCAATCAACAGTCAGCAATCGAGGAATCAGCAATGACTTGCCTGTTAACTGATCCCGCAATTGCCAGTGAAGCTTATCCGAGATATCCTGCCTGTTCCGAGACGTTGCTCTAGCCCATGGCCAATCTCTTCGAGCTTCCCCGTTACATTGCTGTGGAGGGTCCCATCCGAGTCGGCAAGAGCACGCTGGCGCGGATTCTGGGCGAGCGGCTCAACGCGCAGCGGGTGATGGAGCCGGAGGAGAATCCGTTTCTGGGGGCGTTTTACGAAGGGGAGCGGGGCGCGGCATTCCAGGCACAGTTTGCGTTTCTGGTGCGGCGCTTTGAGCAGTTGCAGGCGCTCGATCTTGGGGCACGATCTCAGCGGACGGTGGTGGCTGATTTTATTTTTGAGAAGGACAAGCTGTTTGCCTGTCTGAACCTCACCGATCAGGAACTCGATACTTACAACCGCTACTACAATCACTTCCGCGAACAACTGCCGACGCCGGACCTGGTGATCTATCTGCAGGCGACGCCGGAGGTTCTGAAAAAGCGGCTCAAGAAGAAGAACGCTCCGGGCGAGCGCGCCGTGAGCGATGAGTATCTGGAGGAAGTGGTCAAGGCCTACGAGCACTTCTTCTTTCACTACACGTCGTCGGACCTGCTGATTGTGAATACGTCGGAGATTGACTTCGTCGACCGCAACGAAGACTTGCAAGAACTCCTGCGCAAAGTCAGCGAGCCGATCAAGGGGACGCAATACTTCCTGCCACTGGGCGGGCAGGAAGCCGCCAGCGCGTAAAGAAAGGGCGTCGGGCGTCAGGCGCTGGGCGTCGGTTGGCTCAAGATTTTTCTCGCATTCGCTCGCGCTTTCGCTCCTCGAACAGCGCTTCGAACGCGGAGGGTTGGCCAGGGCGGGGCTTTAGGAATCCTTGGATCTCGTCGAGCAATCTTTCGAAGGGAGTCAGCACAAGTCGACCGTTTTCCTCGCTCCAACTGATTCGGGTGCCCGTTTTGATCCCCAACCTCTTGCGCAACTCGGCTGGTATCGTGACTTGTCCTCGTGCGTTGATGCGAAGCGTTTGCATTTCCTACTCCCATTTTCTGGCTTATCTGAGGCCTAACCCGTGAAGGAGTGATTTCACCTGCTCGACCTCGGCGGCAGCTAATAGCAGGATCAAGTGAATCATTCCGTAGACCGCGAAGATCGCGGCTTCTGGTGAAGATCTAACAAGCCTCTTGTATCTCGCAATCATTGAACGGCTGATCCCAGAGTCATTTCTTAGGCTTTTCGTCGCCACGCATGCCCGAAGTGTAGGCACTGTCATTTCCTGTTATATCCCCCGCTCTCTTCCCTGTGAGCTTGTGGGTGCCAAGTTTCCCGAGGGGGCGGATTCCCGTCGATGCCCTGACTTGTTCCGGCAGTTTGTCAGGATCAAACGTTCCCCTCTCTGACGCCACCTGGCGCGCCAAGAAGCTGCTCGTTCGCAGGGGCGGATGTACGCCACTCGCCATGGCCGCGACGGTGTCGCTGATGTCGACACTCCTTTTCTTGAAGGCTGTCTTTCCATCCTTCTCGGCTTCGTCCAACTCCCTCGCATCGTGAAGACGGCTGAGTACCGTGTGCACGTTGATGAGAAGGTTCTTGGGGGAAGAAGCCTTGAACCCGCGAGCAACTAGCGAATCTCTAATTTCAGGCGGGGTCAGATGCACGGTCGTGAGGGCCAGAATCGTCCGAATCTCTTCGGTCAATCCTTGCGGAACGTAGCCCGGAGGCGGCGTCAGCTCGTAGGCATCATCGTCCGAGAGTTCCTTCAAGTTCTGAATCAAACGAAGCAGTGCGGCCCTTCGCTGTTCGAGCCGCTCCAGTTCTTCCTGAGCTTCGTGGAGAGCGGCTTGGTATTTGTCACCCATGCCAATACTTATACATGATAAGTATAACTGCTGTCAATGAATCTATCTTTTTAGTTATACAATCGAAATGCACTGAAGTGGTCGTGGTCTCGGAACGGCGAGACAAGGCGAGTCCTCGCAGCCAGTAACCTCAAGAAATCGTTGCCGATTTGGGGGGAGACGCAGACCCTATCGAACTAGCCCAATTCCGGTCGTTTTTTGGGTTGGCTGCGGTCGTCTCTTGCGGCTAGAATAGGACGAGCGTCATCCAAGATGTAAGACGCCAAGATGCGTGCACAGGCTCTATCCGGCGATGCCGGAGGGGCACTGGAGGACATCATGAGCTTGACCCCGATCGGCGGGAGTCCGTTTGACGGCTCTGGCCGCAAGGTAACCACCGCTTCTCTCCGGGAACAGAAACTCCGCCACGATCCCATAACCTGTCTGACGGCTTACGACTATGCCACTGCTCGCCTCGTTGACGAGGCTGGAGTGGACATGGTGCTGGTGGGCGACTCGCTGGCGCAAACCATGCTGGGCTACGAGAACACGCTCTCGGTCACGATGGACGAGATGCTGCACCACGTGAAGGCTGTGCGGCGGGGCGTGAAGAACGCGCTGCTGGTGGCCGACATGCCGTACGGATCGTATCAGGTGGACGCGAAGGATGCGATCCTCAACGCCGCTCGCTTCGTGAAGGAAGGCGGCGCGGAGGTGGTGAAGCTGGAAGGCGGCGAGCGGCGTGCCGACCTCATTCGCCGCATCATTGACGCGGAGATTCCGGTCGCGGGTCATATCGGGCTCACTCCGCAGTCGGTCAACGTGATGGGCGGGTACAAGGTGCAGGGAAAAAACCTGAGCGGGATCGAGCAACTGATGCGCGATGCGGTGGCGCTGGATCGGGCCGGAGTAGCCTGCCTGTATCTGGAGGGAATTCCGCGGGAAGTGGCGGCGATGATCAGTGGGGAAGTGAGCACGCCGACGATCGGGATTGGGGCGGGTCCGGAGTGTGACGGGCAGGTGCTGGTGTTTCACGACATTGTGAACCTGACGTTTGGGGCTCCGGCGAAGTTCGTGCGGCGGTACGGAGATGCGGCTGCGCTGATTACCCAGGCGGTGAAGGCGTTTCGGGCGGACGTGCGGTCGCACCAGTATCCGTCGGACGAGGAGTCGTATCATCTGCCTCGAGAGACTAAGGCGTCACTGGATACCGTGCTGGAGCGGAAGCGGGCGATGCGGCGGTAAGAACCTGGGCCACGGATCTTCGCGGATTCACACGGACAAAGCCCGAGTGTTGCTGGAACTGAATCTGCGGCTGGTACGTATAGTCTAACGTGGGGTAGATGGGCACCGGTTTTGCGGAAGTTCTTCTCATGCCGGTGCGAGGGAGGTGGTCATGACTTTCCCGGCGATGTTCTTCTTCCCGGGCCTTGGTTTTGGGACGGTGATGTATTTTCTGCCGTCGATCATTGCGCTGGCGCGCAGCAAGCGCGATCTGCTGGCGATCTTTCTGCTGAATCTGTTTCTCGGCTGGAGCGTGATTGGGTGGATCGTAGCCCTGGTTTGGGCGGCGAAGAACGACGTTCCGACTGTGGCGGGGTACTATCGGTAGTGAGATCTCTGCGCCTGCTCTGGGTTCTGTCTTTACTGGCGACTCTGAGTGCGTGTACGCAGCAACCGGCGCCGCAAGTGCCGGATCCGCAAACCATTCTGCAAGCGATTCCCCCGGCGGACCCCGCGAAATACGAACACGTCCAGGACATGAAGAACTGGAAAAATCCTTACCTGATCGTGCGCGCCGATGGAGTAACGCTTTACGACTCGGCGGATAGTGCGGAGATTCTGTTAAAGCCGGAAGATTTGCTGGCCGCACTGGCGAAGTTGCCGGCTTCTTATTGGCCTTATGGACGGGTAGTGGCGGTACAGGAGAATGGCGTTCGCGCCTCCGAACAGGATGGAGTGGCGATTCGACGGAATAAGGGCATCGTGGGCGGGCTGTTGGAAGGTGCGCATATTGCGGTTCGGTGGGTGCCTTCGGCGTGAGCTAAAGTCCCCACTTCTGGCAATACCGGCCAGAAGTAGGGCACTCGGCTGCCATCCCCACTTCTCGCGCAAAAGGCGCGCGAGAAATGGGGCACCCGGTGCGTCGTGAGTGTCAGCGCCAAGCAGGCGAGCTTTGATCGCTGGAGAGCCGAGAGCGGCTGTCCCCACATTCAAACCTTTTGAATATCTACCGTACTATTGACGAAATGCGGGCTGCTACGCGCTTGGTGCGGCGGGCAGGCAAGCGGCTGGGGTTCGTGCCTACCATGGGAGCTTTGCATGAAGGGCATCTGTCGCTGGTGCGCGCAGCGCGCGGGGCAAGCGACATTGTCGCGGTGTCCATCTTCGTCAATCCCACGCAATTCGGGCCTACGGAAGACTTGGCCAAGTATCCGCGCTCTTTTGAGCAGGACCGGGAAATGCTTGAGCAGGAGGGCGTGGCGATTTTGTTTGCGCCTTCGGTGGAGGAGATGTATCCAACTGCGGCCGATAGGAGTGTCCGCCCTACGCCGGTGACGTGGGTGACGGTCGAGGAACTGAGCGGCAAGCTGGACGGGCGTTCGCGGCCGGGACACTTTCGCGGGGTCACGACCGTGGTGGCGAAGCTGTTTCACATTGTGGAGCCGGACGCAGCGTTCTTTGGGCAAAAGGATGCGGCGCAGGTGGCAATTATCCGGCGCATGGTGCGCGATTTGAATCTGCCGGTGGAGATTGTGGTTTGCCCGATCGTGCGCGAGGCCGATGGACTGGCGATGAGTTCGCGGAATGCATATCTCGATCCTCAGCAGAGGAAGCAGGCGTTGGTGCTGAATCGTTCGCTCATGCGCGTTCAGAAATTGGCCGGTGCAGGTGAGCGGGATGCAGTTCGTCTCGCGGCTGCGGGGCGTGAGGAGTTTGCGCGCGAGAGTTCGGTGCGCCTGGACTATTTCGAGATCGTGGATCCGGAGACGCTGGATCCGGTCCGTGATATTTCACGTGGCGTGCTGGTCGCCGTTGCGGCGTTTGTCGGGACTACGCGACTGATCGACAACATTCTTTTATCGAGAATCCAAGCCGAGTAGCGTCTATGTGGCGCGGGCACTCTTGCCCGCGAACTCTAACCACAAGGTCAAAACCGGCGGGCAAAAGTGCCCGCACCACACAATCTGAGTTGCTCCTCAGTACGGGTCCGGATACGGATAAAGCACGTACGGCGGGGGATTGTAGGGATACAGCCATGGGTTGTACCAGTAGCCAGGCCATGTCCAGAAGGGATCCCATCCCCAACCCCAGCCCCAACCACCCCATCCCCACCCCCAACCCCAACCGCCCCAGCCCCAACCACGCCATCCGCCGCGCCAGCCGAAGTTTCCGCCACGCCAAGCCACATTGCTCGATACAAAGCCGGCACGATTGAGGGAAGTGGCCGAAGCCAGATGCGAGTTCGAGCCGGTCGCAGCCGCTGCCCCACGGGCGCCTCCGAAGGAGTGCCAATTTCCGTCGGGGACGGCTGCACGAGATTCAGCGGTCGCGCTGCTGCCAGGTCTTCCCGCCGCGTTCGCGGACCTTGCTCCCGCAGTTGCGGCGGAGCGTCCAGCCATGCCCTCATTGCCTGATCTGGAGAACCCGTGCCAGCCTGGCGAGGTGTCGTGAGAACTATGGCCTTCCCAGGACCAGGGGCGGCCTGCGCTGGAACTGCGTGCTGAGGGTGATTCGCCGCCGCGCATGCCTTCGAAAGAACCGCGTCCGGCGGAGGCGCCGCTGTGGTAGCCGCCACCATAGCCACCGCCGTACCCGCCGCCGTGGAGTCCACCACCGCCGTAGCTGCCGTGGACCCCTCCACCCCCGCCACCGCGGGAGCCCCCGCCTCCACCGGCGTGGCCGCCACCATGCTGCGCCATGACCGGCATGCAAACCGTTGTTAGGGAAACAATTCCTGCAAGGAGGGCTTTCAGCGAGGTGGATTTCATATTGATATCCTCCGCCGGCGATGTGGACTGGACGGGGCAGACCACCGCCAGTAATCCTAATCGATTCGAACCCTGTTTTCGCTCGGGAGTTGCATCGAAATTTTCGTGGCGCCGGACCCCTCAGTGGCTAAAGCGCCGGGGGGGGAAGGCCTTCTCGCAGCGCTTAAAGCCCTGCGCCACCCAAAGGGCTACACCCCCAAAGCGATTGCAGCTCTCGAGGCGCGGTGCTATCGACAGTCGAGTTTTTCAGCAGAACTGTTAGGGCTTTTGGATGACGGCAAGGTGATCTACTTGCGGCTCAAGACGCTCCCGCACCAGGGTTTCGACCTGTCCCCAGAGTTGGGGATCGCACTCGGTGCCCATGTGGCCTGGGGTGAAGGCCCTGTCGAACCAGGGCATGCCCTCGCACTTTACCGGCGACTGCTTGTAGTCGAAGCGATAGTTGCCGAGGATCTGGGTTTTCGAATCATCGGCGGCTCGAATGAGCTGGCGACCGTGAAGGATTCCGTGCGTCTGGTAGAAGTTGACAGCAGCGGCCACATTGTCGGGGATTACGTCATCCCGCTGCCAGGGCTTGGCGACGCTATCGACTTGCACGGTCAGCATCACGGGAACGCCGATGCGATTCAACTCGCGGGCCAGGATTACGGCGGCCGAGGCTCCCCAACTCTGCCCGAAAAGGACGATGCGCGCTCTGGCTTTCTCATCGTTGCTCAGAGTGCCGTCGTGGTTGCTGTCGAGCAGGCGCAGAATGGTCTGGTACGCAGCTTTGCGGTGACGATTCTCGAAGACTTCAACGTGGGAATCTTTTGGGCAATACTGCCGCAGGCGCTGGGCGATTTGGACGGGGCCGTGGTGGGGATTAGTGTGGCGCACAAAGCCACCGACAAAGCCGACGAGAATGTACGGGACATTCTGCCTGGAGGTGGCCGAAACGCCATCGGCACTGTCCGCGGCAACGAGTAGCGGAGCCGGTACCGCGAGCAGGGCGAGAACCGCTGCAAGCACCCGATACTCCGCGAACCGAGGCACGCGATCTCCTGATTGATGAGATGACTGGTTCAGGGGCGGGGATGCGGCAGAATTCACCGGCGGATGTTGAGCCCGCATGCCATCCTAACCGTCGCCCAAAAGCCACGACTGGCAAGGCTTTTGGGCCCGTCCGAACCCCGGGGGACAGTCTACACCCCCTGTCAAGCGGGCCGGACGGTTGGTAGTCACAGTTTGGTCTTCTTTGCGAACTTAACGGGTTTTCTTTTGCATAACTTTGCGGATGAAGTCTCTAAGATTTGGCTGGGAAATCAAGAGCTATAACCGCAAAGGACGCAGAGAACTTCCGCAAAGGTCGCGAAGAAGATATTGGGACGCTATCGAGGATTTGATACGGTGGCACGGTCAGGCGCGAACGGGATGCATTCTGGGACCGGAAACGAAAGAGTTGTCCTTGAGGATGTAGCGCAGGGGCATCTCGGCGGCTTTGGTGATGCCGATGCGAGGCGTTACTGCGATGCCGCGTGCATGATATCCATCATCGGCGATCCAAAGGCTGCTGGCGGCGGAGGTAAGGTCGCATCCGTTGTCGCGAGCGCGCGTGATGCCGAAGGCCTGACAAAGCCGTCCGGGGCCGCTAGTGAGTTTGGGCCAGTCTTTCGTTGAGTGTAAGACGAGTCCACGAGCATGCGCCATTTCTACGATGCCAGACATGGGTTCGAGCGCGCGAAAAAGGACGCCGCCTGCCTTGCCTTCAGGCTGGCAGGACACGTTGAGGCAATAGTGATTCCCGTAAATGAAGTAGATGTAGGCATGGCCGGGAGGACCGAAGAGCACGGCGTTGCGCAAGGTGCGGCCGGCGGCGGCATGAGCGGCGGGATCCGCTTCGCCCAGGTAGGCTTCGACTTCGACGATGCGGGCCGTTAGCAGCGCACCGTCCCCACGGCGCACCAGAACTTTTCCCAGGAGTTGGCGCGCTACCCGGCGAGGATCGCGGGCGAAGAATGCGGGGGCGAGCGGGTGGAGTTTGGCGAGCGTGCTGGACGGTTTCGATTGCGGCATGCAGCGAAATCTTAAACGGTGGGGAGAGCCTTTGTCCGCCATAGCGATCCAGGCCCTGCTGCGGATTCCTCGACGGGGAGCGCTCGGCTGCGCCTTCCCTGGCGACGGCTGGGAATGTGGTCGGAGACCCCGGACGAATGCGTCCGGGGCTACGTGGTGCTCCTAAATTGGCCTGGGCTGTGTGTTCCTCGCCTCGGTTACGTTGGTGGGCTCGTCACCGAAGCTCTTGCCGGGCTCGTAGGCGAACTTCTCGTGCTTGGTGCCGACCTTGCGGATGGCATCGTGCCAGCCGTCGTCCCAAGCGATGCGGGCTTCTCCGTCGACGAGAGTCCAGGTGCCGTGCGGAGCGCCAATCGACTTTTTGGCGTCGCCATTCTCCTTGAGCGTGATGAGGAACGTGCTGTTTCCGTTGCCCTGGCCCACTTCCCATTTGCCGATAAAGTGGGAGCGGCCCGGACTCGAGGTGCTGGCCGAGGCGTCTTCGAATTCGATACGGTCAATGGCGGCACGGACTTTTTCGCGGTGTCCGTCCTTGTAGACGATCGTGGCAGCTTTGAGGTCGATACTGGCGATCTGAGCAGCGGCCAGGCTTTGACGGTGCCCGTCTTTGTAGACGATCACAACCGAGTCTCGATCGTCCGACGGGGTTTTTGCCTGCAAGAGTGTGCCGGCGACAGCGAATAATACGATGGCAGATATTCCTGCGATTTTGATTTGACCGCGCATGACGTCCTCCCGACCCAGGGATGTGAGAAACACCACTGTCCTGTGTTTTGATACGAGCCAACGCCCGGAATAGTTCCGTGTTTGCGGCCTATCCCGCCGATTGCTTCAGGTACGCGAGCACTTCCTCGGCATGTCCATCGGGCTTCACCTTCTCGAAGATGTGCTGGATCTTGCCATCGGGGCCGATGATGAACGTTGTTCGGGCGATTCCTTTGACTTTCTTGCCGTACATGTTCTTCTCGACCAGGACGCCGAAGGCGATGGCGACCTTTTTTTCGCTGTCGGCCAGCAAAGTGAAGGGTAAGGACTCCTTGCCGGCGAACTTTTTCTGCGCGCTGGAAGTATCTGGGGATATGCCAAGCAGCACGGCGCCCGTCTTTTGAATCTGTTTATAGGAGTCGCGGAACCCGCGAGCTTCCACCGTTCAGCCGGGCGTGTTCGCCCGGGGATAGAAAAACAGGATGACAGTCTTGCCACGCAGGTCTTTCAGCGTTACATCTTTGCCGTTCTCGTCCGGCAGAGTGAAGTCAGGGGCTTTATCATGGATATTCATGGGACTCTCTAGGGCTAGATCAAGATCGGGGGATACCGCGGAAGCGGCTACCCGCGAGCCAGCTTTCTCGAAGATTCTACACTGCCGAATTCTGCGGGGCCGGATGGTATTGGCTGTGCTGCTCGCGTGCACACTCGGTACTGCGATTTCAACGACGGCCCAGGAAGAACGACCGCAAATCACGCCCGGCGAGCGGAAAGTTCCACGGAAGAAAGACGCAGGGCCACGCGCGGTGGGCCTGCTGCAGATGGCGGCGGATGGGAAGACGTCGATCGTTCCCATTGCGATTCTGGTCTATGGCAAGTTCTGGGACGCGAGCGCCTACAAGGCGGATCCGGTTCCCATGGCCCTGGACTCGGGGACCGTGTACGAAGCGGAGCGCACGGGCAATTCCCTGGGACTGTTCACGGTGGGCAGCGCGCTGAAGCGCAACAATGGCGCGAGCGGTCAGCCTCCGTGGATCGGTACTGGCGCATGGCGTCCGATTGGTACCGAGACGGCGACGAAGGGGGTCAAGGCTGAGGCGATTCCGGTGGGGATCGATAAGAGCGACGAGCCCCCGCGGCTCACGCGCGACACGGCAGTCGACAGCACAAAAGCCAAGGCACCGGCGAGTGCTGCTTCTGCGCCGGCAAGTTCGAGCGTACCTGCGTCTTCGGCGCCCGCGGGGAAATCGGATTCCGATGAGCCACCGCGCCTGATGAAGCCATCAGCGCCGTCGGAGCCGGCGGCAGGTTCGGCTCCGGCGGGATCGAGTGAGCCTGCCCCAGGGGCTCCTCCGGCATCCGCCGACGCGAAGCCGGCCGAAATGAAAGCGCCCGACACGAAACCGGAGGCCGGTCCGAACTTGCCCGCGTCTGACAGTGGCGCCAGCGCAGGCAGCCGTCCGCGATTGCGGCGCGGGATGCCTGTCGCGCCCGTCGATGAAGAAGTGCCCGGCTACAGCAAGCCCGGAGCCAAAGCTGCCGCTTCCAGCAAACTGGCTGAGACTGCCGCTGCCAAGAGCGAAATCAAACTGGTTCCTGCGATTTCCGACGCGTCTGGCCCGCAGCCGAAGTCGTATACGTTCGAGTGGCTCAAGGGCGAGGAGGGAGATCGCCGCAAGCAGATGGTCGACCTGGCGAAGGATCAGCTGCGCACCTACGTCGCTGCCCGAGCCAAGGGTAACGTCACGGCGAAGGTGGCGCATCCGGCGCGGAGCGCGGCGAAGTCTGGGGAGCCGATTCTGGAAAATGTGCAGATGGTTGCGTACGATTTGTGGGGATCGAACGTGCCAGTCATCCTTCTCAGCGCGGAGGCGCATATGCCTCCGCCACCTGCGGGCGCGACGCATTCCGAGGCGACTGATCTGCAATACTCGATTTTCCTGGTGGCCTATCCCGACATCTACGGCAACCTGCGAAAGCTGCACGTGGGGATTACGGACAAGTTCCATCTCGACGTGACGCCGCGGCTGGATTTGATCGATGCCCTCGACGCCGATGGGGACGGGCGGGGCGAGTTGCTGTTTCGCGAGACTTCCGACCAGGGCAGCGGGTGGGTGATCTATCGCGCGACGGCGGACAAGTTGTGGAAGATGTATGACAGCCTGAGACCGGAGTGAGGCGAGAATGAGACTCCCACAAACCGCGGCGCTCTTCACGGCGACTTTGCTGGCGATACTTCTTCAGACGCCGTGTGCTCGAGCCGGCGATGATGTTGAAGAGCAGCTGAGGGCTGGCTATCTGGATAAGGTTCTCACCCTCCGGCATTTCTTCAAGGGAGATCACCTTTCCTTTCAGCCTGACGGTTCTCTGATCGGCGTGGGAGAGATTGGGCCGTGGACACTGGACGGGCAAGTTCTAGTCAAGGGCATGGAGGTGAGTCCGCACACGCTGCGGATCCAGGGCCGCCGCGTGTGCCTGATCTTCGATGCCAAGGGAAAGCCGTATCGGGACATACTCGCGTTACTGGATGAATTGAAGACGGAGAATCGAGACAAGATGGAAAGCGATTTCCTGGACAACAGTGTCGAGATCGAGATCGCGCTTGTTTCAGGAAAGCCGGACCTGCGAGAAGCATCGTCCGCAATCGACGCGGTTTTCTTGAAGCCAGGCGAGTCATTGGCCGACATCCTGCCGGACTATTGGCGGGATTACTTTGACCAGATCGAGGGCCAGCCGCGAATCGTTCGCCATACTACGGAAAAGGTGTACTACGTAGGACCGGGAAGTGGAATCTCGGCACCTCGCGTGACCTTCACGCCTGAGCCTGAATTTTCCGTAGAGGCTCGCAAGGCGAAGTACCAGGGAAAAGTAGTGGTGTCGCTGGTGGTCAATTCGTCGGGCTCCGTCGGAGATCTCGCGATCACTTCGCCTGTGGGAATGGGCTTGGACGAGAAGGCTGTGGCTGCGGTCCGTTCCTGGAAATTCGAACCTGCGACCAAAGATGGCAAGCCAGTACCGGTTCATATCGCCGTCGAAGTGGACTTTCATCTTTACTAACAGGTTCGCTTTCGCGGGCTTCGGTGTAAAATGGCTGCCCGGATCGTGAAACGATCTTAAGGACGGGCATGCGCAAAATCTCGCTTTCTCTCACTGCTCTGTTAATCGCATTCAGCTGGGCATCCGCTCAGGAACAAGATTTCAGCAAAGTTCAGATCAAGGTCACGAAGGTGGCCGGGAACGTCTACATGCTGGAGGGCGCGGGTGGAAACATTGGCGCGTCGGTGGGTGACGACGGGATCGTGATTGTCGACGATCAGTACGCGCCACTGGCTGACAAGATTCAGGCGGCGCTCAAGGGGATTACCGACAAGCCGGTGCGATTCATCATCAACACGCACTATCACGGCGACCACACGGGAGGGAACGCGTATTTCCAGAAGCAGGCGCCGATCATCGCACACGACAATGTGCGCAAGCGGCTGGAGAGTGGCGGAGGTGCGGGCAACGGCGGTTCGGTTCACATGGATTTCAAGCCCGCTCCGAAAGAGGCCCTGCCGATCATTACCTTCGATCACGATGTGACGGTGCACCTGAACGGCGAGGACATTCGCGCCCTGTACTTCCCTGCCGGGCATACCGACGGTGACTCGGTGATTTTCTTTCCCAAATCGAATGTCGTGCACATGGGCGACGACTTCGTGACGTATGGATTTCCTTTCATCGACGTCGACTCAGGCGGGAGCATTGACGGGATGATCGATGGAGTGGAGAAGGTGATCGCGCAAGTGCCGGCGGACGTGAAAATCATTCCGGGGCACGGGCCGATCTCGAGTGTCACGGACGTGCGAGCGTATCTGGATATGCTGAAGGGCACGCGCGAGGTCGTGGCGAAGGCGATCAAAGACGGCAAGAGCTTGGATCAGCTGAAGCAGGCGAAGTTGCTCGAGCCTTGGAAGAAGTACTCGGGAGATTTCATCAGCGCGGATGCGTTTTTAGAAACGCTTTACAATTCTTTGACTGGTCAGAAGAACGGGAAGTTCATCAAGCACAACTGATTTGGTTGCGTGCGTTGATGGTTGGTTGCGTTATTGTGAGCCGCCGGTGGGGATCTTCAAACGGTCGCGCTCTTCAGCCAGTTTCCTCTGCAATAAAGGATTCACGAGCGAGACGGGCACTTCTGTGTTTCCGACTTTGAATTCTGTGGGATCAAAGGTGGCGTAGCCGTCCTTTTCGCCCATGTGGCCGGAAATCGTGACCCACACGTCTTTGCCGCCAATCTCGGTGAGGAACTTGCCGTGAACGATGTCGCCATCCATCGTGATCTGCTGGTCTTTGATGTTGGGAGAGCCGCTGCCGACGCTGGAGTCGGGAGAAAGACTGGAAGCTCCTGCACCGCCACCCAAGGTTTTCGCGATCATGGCGCTGAGTGCCTCAGAATTGACAGATGCAGCGGGCGCGGGATTCGCGGGCGCGGTTGGTACAGCCGAGGGCGTGTCGTATCGAGCTGACGGCTGTGGACTGGTGGCTTGGTATTGCTGGCTCTGGGCTGGGAGCTCTGCCGTCTTCTGATCAGACGGCTGCGCGTGCTCGGCGACCGCCGCCGGGGTCTGGGGCTGCACCACAGGTGCGGGCTTCTTCAGAACAAGCACAATGGCAGTCACTGCAGCCACCAGGGTCAAGACGCTGATAATCCGGTCGAGTTTTATCTTCATAAGGATTCCTATTCTCTAGCCGATTAAACTGGCCAAGGTCCGGCCCTACTTCTGTTGCATCACCAATTGACTGTTCTCGACTTTCACGTTGCCGACATTGTCGGGAAGTTTTAGCCGGTCGCGTTGCTCGGCCAGTTTCTTCTGCAGCGACGGATTCACCAGCGAAACGGGGACGTTCAGGTCTCCGACCTTGAATTCCGTTGGATCGAAAGTGGCGTAACCATCTTTCTCGCCGATGTGGCCCGAGACTGTGATCCAGACATCCTTGCCGGCGATTTCGGTGAGGAACTGACCGTGGACGAGGTCTCCATCAAAGCTGATTTGCTGGTCCTTAATCGTGGGAGCGGCGCTGCCCGCATCGGAGTTCGGAGCTGGTGCGGCTCCCGGGGTCCCCATCGATTGCGCGAGCACTGCGCCGATCTCGTCGGAGTTGACGTGTACTTCGGCTTTGGGGGTTAGCGAGGCGGCCTCGTATGTCGCCGGATTCTTCAGTTGCTGCGCAGCCAGTTGGAACTCGGCCATCTTCTGGTCGAACGATTCTGCTTGTGCGGTGATCGCAGCCGGTGCCTGCGCATGGCCTACGGGCGCGGGTTTCTGCAGGACGAGCACGATGGCGATCAGCGAGGCCAGCAGGGTCGCGATGCTGAGAATGCGGTGTATCTTGAGCTTCATGACGAAGACCAGACGGTTGGGCTGGCGCAGAGCGGCCCAGTGTCATCCTAGCGGGAGGCGAAGCAGAAGATCAGATGACCGAAGTCACAGGTGTGGACGGTTACTGGGCGCGGCTATACCAGCTTCTTCGCCAGTAAGTCGTTCACAATCTGTGGGCTGGCCTGGCCTTTGGAGGCCTTCATGACCTGGCCGACGAAAAAGCCCAGCATGGTTTTCTTTCCGGCGCGATATTGCTCGAGCTGCTTGGGATTGGCTGCGAGAATCTCGTCGATGATCTTTTCCAGAGCGGAGGTGTCGGTTGACTGCTGTGGGCGGCCTTCTTCCTCGTAGACCACAGGAAAATCTTTGCCGCGTTCGAAGGACAGGTCGTAGAGATCTTTGAGCATTTTGCCGGAGATTGTTCCGGCCTCGACCAGATCGGCTGAGACTGCGACGCCAGCCATGGAGATGGGCGACTGCTCGATCGCGATTCCCTTTGCTTTGAGGCGTCCCATCAACTCACCCTGCACCAGGTTGGCGACGCGCTTGGCATTCTTCGCGGCTATTGCGGCCTGCTCGAACTGATCGGCCAGCGACTTGGATAACGTCAGGACCTGCGCGTCGTAGTCGGTGATGCCGTAGTCTTTGACCATGCGGGCGCGGCGGGCCTCAGGCAATTCCGGCAATGCGCGGGCAATTTCGGTCTTCCACTTTTCGTCGACGACGAGCGGGAGCAAATCGGGCTCGGGGAAGTAGCGGTAGTCGTGCGCCTGTTCTTTGGAGCGCATGCCGTAGGTCTTGCCTTCGTTGGCGTTGTAGAGGCGCGTTTCCTGGGTGATCTTGCCGCCGGATTCGATGACATCGATCTGGCGTCCGATCTCGTACTCGAGGGCCTCGCGAATGAAGCGGAAGGAATTCACATTCTTGATTTCGGTTTTGGTGCCGAATTCCTTCTGTCCGCGGGGACGCACGCTGATGTTGGCATCGCAGCGCAGCGAGCCTTCCTCCATATTGCAGTCGCTTACGCCGGTGTAGAGGATGATCTCTTTCAATCGTGTCAGGTATTCGTAAGCCTCGTCGGGGGTGGCGATATCGGGCTCGCTGACGATCTCGATCAGCGGCACGCCGGTGCGGTTGAGGTCGATGGCAGTCTTTTCATCGGAAGCGGGGAAGCCCTCGTGCAGGCTCTTGCCGGCGTCTTCTTCCAGATGCACGCGGGTGATGCCGATCTTCTTCTTGCCGTCGCCTGAGGGAACTTCGATGAATCCGAATTCGGCGAGCGGTTTGTCGTACTGCGAGATCTGGTAGCCCTTGGGGAGGTCGGGATAGAAATAGTTCTTGCGGGCGAAGATCGACGTTTCGTTGATGCGGCAATTCAACGCCATCGCGGCGAGGGCGGCGAACTCAACGACCTTTCTGTTGAGCACGGGCAGGGCGCCGGGCATCCCCAGGCATACGGGGCATACGTTACTATTCGGGCGGGCGCCGAATTGCGTCGAGCAGGAACAGAAGATCTTCGTCGCGGTCAGAAGTTGGACGTGAACTTCCAGTCCGATGACCGGCTCGAACCTGGGATGAGCGGCGATGGAGGTCTCCGCAGTCGTTGCCATAGAAGAACGATTATAAAGGTCGGCGGCGGGCACGAACTTTGAGTTTGCGGCGGGAAAACATTTTGATCGCTGAGATCCCAGAGATATCCGCGGAGGACGCCGAGAAGAGCGCTACGGATTTTGCGGGGCGTCCAAATACTTGTCCATCGGGATCTCGAAGAACAAGAGCTCGACGCCCTTTGCGTCGGCGACGCCGCTCACGTCGATGCTGGCGCGGCGCAGTGGTGAACTGATGTCTCCCACGTCGAAGAACAAGAAGCCCGACTGCGTGGAATGCGGTTCGACGGCGCGGGCTGCGAATTGCGACGACTCGATCTCGTCCATCTGCTGCTTGGTGACGCCGCCTTTTACCTTGCGCGGGAATGGAAGCGGAATGTTGCTGCTGGTCTTGGCTTGCGGGTTGGAGAGGCGGCGGTAGAGATCCTCGGTCGCTATGGGGGTGAGCTTCGAGCGGTTGCCGGTGATCAGCTTCATTTCCATGTTGGCGATCGAGACGGGCTGATCGCTGTCATTGGTCACGATGAAGAAGATGGGGAGAAATCCGTGCTCGGCGAAGTTGATGGAAAAGATTTTCGCCTTGTCGGCATTGTCGTAGGGGTCGGCGGCGATCGCCACTTTTTCGTCGCGATGAAAATCGTGCGCCGGATAGTTGATAGCCGTCTTCGCCACGGGCTTCACGAAGCTCTTGCCCGCCCGCAGGGCTGCAGGAGCCATCAGCACGCTCAAGAGCACGACCAGAAGAGAGGGTGGTCCCACATTTCTCCTGCGCCTTGTGTGCGAGAAGGGAGGATTTTGGCAACAGCGCGACTGAACTGACAAATCCTGCATTCGCCAATTATAGAAGGCAAGACGGCGGGCTGCCGACGAGCAGTTTAGAATGACTGAACTTGGTCTACTTTCTCTACAGTTTCGCGCTTGCGCTGGGAATGCTGCTGAGCCTGCCTTACTGGGTGTTTCAGATCCTGCGTCATGGCAAGTACTCCCGCGGCTTTGCCGAGCGCATGGGGAAGGTCCCTGCCGGGCTTGTCGCCGACGGCCCGCAGTCGCGGCGAGTTATCTGGATTCACGCAGTATCGGTTGGTGAAGTGCTCGCGGTCAGCGGCTTGGTCGCACAAATGAGGCGGGCGTTCCCTGAGCACCGGGTTGTTGTCTCGACAACGACCGACACTGGTCAGAACCTCGCCCGCAAGCGTTTTGGTGAAGAGAACGTGTTTTACTTTCCCATGGACTTCGCCGTGGCGATAAGGCCGTATCTTCAGGCCCTGCGGCCGGAGCTCGTTGTGCTCGCCGAAACGGAATTCTGGCCGAACTTCTTACGCCTGGTGCACGCCAATGGATCGCGGATTGCGGTGGTCAACGCGCGCATCTCGGACCGGTCATGGCCGCGGTACAGGCGCTTTCGTTGGGCCTTGAGCCGGATGCTGGCGCACGTGGACTTGTTTTTGGCGCAGACGCCAGAGGATAGTGTCAGGTTGCAAGCGCTCGGGGCCGATCCCATCACTGTACACGTCACGGGGAATCTCAAGTTCGATGTGAGCTTGCCGGCTCCACCGGCGATTGTTGAGAGTCTTCGCCGTTCGCTTGCTGCCGAGGGAGCGGGCCCGGTGCTGGTCTGCGGCAGCACCGTCGAAGATGAGGAGCCGCCTCTGTTAAAAGCGTTTGAGAATTTGCAGGCCGGACATCCCCGGGCTGTGATGATTCTCGCCCCCCGCCATCCCGAGCGCTTCGACAGCGTCGCGGCACTGCTGCAGCAGATGGGCATCTCCTCGCATCGGCGCTCAGGTTGGCAGGGCGAGTCACTGGCCGGGGGCGTGTTGCTCGTCGATTCGATCGGAGAACTGGCTGCTCTCTATGCTCTTGCCGACGTAGCTTTTGTCGGCGGCAGCCTGGTTCCACGCGGCGGACACAACATCATAGAGCCGGCGCAGCACGGCGTTGCGATCGTGACTGGCAACCACACGGAAAACTTCCGCGACATTGTCGGACTTTTTCAGAGCCGCGATGCGGTTCGGATCGTCGGCCTGGCTGAGTTGCCGCTCACGCTGATCCATTTGCTGGAGGACGATGCCGATCGCCGGGCCCTGGGCCGCCGCGCGAAAGAGGCGCTCCTTTCGCAGATGGGCGCGACATTTCGGACGTTGGAAGCTCTTCAAACTTTGTTGAGTCAAGACCGAGATCCTCGCCTCAGTTCGGCGCAAGCCGTACATAACGATTGAATCCGCTCTCCACCATCTACGGCGGCGTCGTGCGGGCGCGCAACGCGCTCTATGACCGAGGACATCTGCCGGCGCGCCGGCTGCAAGGTTCGGTCGTCAGCGTAGGAAATCTCTCGGCAGGTGGTTCGGGGAAGACTCCGTTTGTAATGCTGCTGGGCGAGTTGCTCAAAGCGCGAGGCGTGAAGTTCGATGTGCTGTCGCGCGGCTACGGGCGTGCTAGCCGCGGCGTGCTGCTGGTCGATCCTGTGGGCCTGCCACAACAGTTCGGCGACGAGCCGCTGCTGATTGCCCGAAAGTTGCAGGTGCCGGTGATCGTCGGAGAGGACCGATACGAGGCTGGACGCTTTTCCGAGTCCAGATTCGGCGTTCAACTGCACCTGCTCGATGATGGTTTTCAGCATCGCGCGCTGGCTCGTGACTTCGATATCGTCTTGCTCACGCCCCAAGATGCGAATGATCGGCTGCTTCCGGCGGGCCGGTTGCGGGAACCGCTCGGCGCGTTGCGCCGAGCCGATGTGGCAGTGCTGGTGAGCGGTGCATCGGCGGAGTCGTTTCCGCTCGAGGGAAAGCTGGTGTGGCGCGTGAAGCGGGGAATCGTTGCGCAGGCAGTTCCACCGCGGCCGACTGTTTTCTGCGGGATTGCCCGGCCGCAGAACTTTCTGCTGCAGTTGCGGGCGGCGAACATTGAACCGGTCGCTCAGGCGTTCTATCGGGATCACCACGCTTACAGCGAGAAAGATATTCGCGAATTGCTCGCGCTGCGGCATCGCAGCGAGGCTGGAGGGTTCGTCACGACGGAGAAGGATGCGGTGAACCTCGGGCCTTATCTTTCGGCACTCGAGCCGCTTTCGGTCGTGCCCGTGCGGATGGAGTTGGCGGACGCGGCTAACGCTGTAGATACTATCCTGCGCGGGATTGCGGAACGAGGGCACGCCACATGAGAGAATCTGTTCGGGCTAGATCAGGTGGCTCTCATGCGCAGGCGGGAAGCCCGCGCGACGGCCGCCGGACCGCGGCGCTACATGACCAAGCATCTCAAAGATACCGACCGGCTCAGAAAAATTGTCGACTCGTTTCCCAAGGTCACTGTGACCGTGCTGGGAGACATGGTCGCCGACGAGTTTGTGTTTGGTGAGATTTCACGTGTGTCCCGCGAAGCTCCGGTGCTCATTCTCAAGCACCGCGAGCGGACTGTTGTTCCCGGCGGGGGCGCCAATGCCGCGAACAATCTGGCGGACCTGGGAGTGAACGTGCTGCCTGTCGGCATCGTGGGGGATGATGAACCGGGCCGGCTGCTGCTCAAGTACTTTCGCCATAAGCGCGTCGCCGTCAGTGGCTTGCTCAAAGACAAGAGCTATACCACCGTCACCAAGACACGCATTCTGGCAGGGATGACGCACACCTCGCGGCAGCAGGTGGTGCGCGTCGACCGCGAGCCGAACGAAGCCCCGAACAGTCATCTCACCCGCGAACTGTACCTGGCGGCACGCAACTATGCGCACGCTTCGGACGCACTGCTGATTTCCGACTACGGATACGGCGCGGCCACTCCTGCGATCGTCAACACGCTGCGGGACAAGGGGAAGTTGGGCTCGGTACCGATTGTCCTCGACTCGAGATATCGCATGCTGCAGTATTCGGGGATCACGGCGGCAACTCCCAACGAGCCGGAAGTAGAAGAGGCGCTTGGAGTGCGTATCGGACAAGACTGGAACAAGGTGCTGGCGGCGGGCGAACAACTGATGTCGCGGATGAAGCTGCAGTCGCTGGTGATCACGCGCGGGCGCGACGGCATGGTGGCGTTCAGCCACAAGCATAAACCGGTCGACATTCCGATTTATGGCTCCGATCAGGTTGCGGATGTGACGGGAGCCGGAGACACGGTGATCGCGGCATTCACCGCCGCTCTGGCCGCCGGAGCAAGCACCGAAGAAGCAGCGCACCTGGCCAACTATGCAGGGGGCATCGTCGTGATGAAGCGTGGCACGGCGACCGTTTCGAGAGAGGAATTGCTGCACGCGATGGAGCAGGCGCCGCCTGCTGCACGGCCTCACTAACTTGAAAGCAGCAAACAAAATTCTGAGCCGCGGGGAGCTTCGCGAGCGCGTGGAGACATGGCGGCGCGCCGGTGAACGCATCACGCTGGCGAACGGCAACTTCGACCTGTTGCATGTGGGGCACGTGCGTTATCTGCGCGGGGCCAAGGCGCTGGGTGGAAGGCTGGTGGTTGCGCTCAACTCCGATGCGTCGGTGCGCGCGCTGAAGGGCGAAGGGCGTCCGGTGATGCCTGAGAACGAGCGGGCAGAGATTGTGGCCGCGCTGGCCGACGTGGATGCGGTCGTGATCTTTCCTGAGCTCGACGTGCGAGCTCTCATTCGCGAGATTCGCCCCGACATGCAAGCCAAGGGGACGGATTACACCGCCGATTCTGTGCCCGAGCGCGACACGGTTGTTGAGTGCGGAGGGCGCGTCGAGATTGTCGGCGATCCCAAGGATCACTCCACCAGTGACATCATCCGCACACGGCTCTCGCCGAGGAAATCTTGAGCGCGGCTGAGAACAGAGAAATCGACCGCTTGCTGATTGTGCGGTTGAGCGCCATGGGGGATGTGATCCATGCGCTACCGGCGGCGCAGGCGCTGCGCGCGGCATTTCCGCAGGCGATGATCGGCTGGCTTGTCGAGGAGAGGTGGGTGGAGCTTTTGTGCGCGTCGGGTGCTCCTCGACGAGGGCCGCGGTCGGCGCAGCGTCCCCTGGTGGATTGGGTACATACGGTCGATTTGAAGGGTTGGCGTAAGTCGCTGTTTACGATTCACACGCTGGAGCAGATTGCTCGGGTAAGGAACGACTTGCGCGCCGCCGATTACGATGTTGCCGTCGATCTGCAGGGAGCCGTGCGGTCGGGGCTGGCCGCGCGGTGGTCCGGCGCTCGTGTCGTGTACGGTGTGGCGCAGCCGCGCGAGAGTCCCGCCAGTCTGTGGTACACGCGGCAGGCCATCACTCGCGGAGCGCATGTGATCGAGCAGAATCTTTCGCTGGCGGAGGCCGTGGCTGAGAAGGCGATGCCTGCGGCGCGGGTTGAGTTTCCGCAGGATCGAGAGAGTGAGGGGCGGATTGAGCAGCGGCTCGGAGAGGCGGGTATTGGGGACTTCGCGATTCTGAATCCGGGCGCGGGATGGGGAGCGAAGCGGTGGCCTGCGGAGCGTTATGGCCACGTGTCTCGTGTGCTGGCGGCAGGCGGAGTGCGGTCGATCGTGAACTATGGCCCGGGGGAAGAAGACCTGGCGCGCGAAACCGAAACAGCGAGTGAAGGCGCGGCGCGGGCTTTGAAGTGCTCGATCAGCGAACTGATTGCGCTGACGCGGCGGGCGAAATTGTTTGTTGGCGGAGATACGGGTCCGTTGCATTTAGCGGCGGCGCTGCAAGTTCCGGTGGTAGCGATCTTTGGGCCGACGGATCCGGCGCGCAACGGGCCGTACGGAACGCGGAGCGTGGTGCTGCGAAATCCGGCGAGCCCGACGACGCATACGCGGAATCCCAAACCTGATGAGGCCATGCTTGAGATCAGTGTTGAAGCTGTGGTGAGTGCTGCATGCGGTCTGCTCGGAAGGAGCAGCGGGCAGGAGTGCCCGCACCACATGGGGCCGGAGTGCCCGCACCACATGGGGGTCGACCATGGCTGAGTGGTCGCGGGTGGCGCGCCGCATTCGGGTGCCGGTGGGGTTTGTGTTTGCGGTGCTTTACTTCTGGCTGGCGCGGCCAACTTGGCGCTTCCTCGCGCTGGGCGCGGTGTTGATTGCGCCGGGGCTGCTAATTCGCGCACTGGCTTCGGGGCACGTGCGGAAGAACGAGGCGCTGGCGACCTCGGGGCCGTACGCTCACACGCGGAATCCGCTGTATCTGGGGTCGTTGTTGATCGGGATTGGATTCGCGGTGGCGGCGCGGAGCTGGTGGGTGGGTGCCGTGCTTGTGATGATGTTCTTTGCGATCTACGTGCCGGTAATTCGAGGTGAGGAAGAATTTCTGCGAGGAAAGTTTCCGGAGTTTGAGGAGTACGCGCGGCGGGTGCCGAGGATGCTACCGAGAATTACGCCAGCCTTTTCGGGCGACGAGGGTGGGGAGTTTTCAATGGAACTCTATCTCAAGCACCGCGAGTGGAACGCGCTGCTGGGGAGTTCACTGCTGGTGGGGGCGCTGATCGTCAAGATGACGTTGCTTTCCGGCCTGCTGTGAGAACGCCTTTTCACGTTCGCGGCCAGGCGTGACGGGTAGGGGTCCTTCGACTGCGTTGCCGCTCGCTTTGCTCGCGACAACTTCGCTCAGGATGACCCTCCGCTAATTCATTTCTTCGCCAGTAATTCTTTGGCGCGGCTGAGTTCGGGGCGCGTCGAGGTTCCTCCTTCGCAATTCTTGAGCAACAGGGCGTAGTACTCGTTGGCGTCGCTTTGCTTGCCGGAAGCTTCAGCGGCCTGGGCGGCGCCGTAGAGTCCGTTGAAGCGGTTGGGATGGAGCTTCAGGTCGGCTTGATATTCGACCAGGGCTTGCTGCGGGCGTTTGGCTTCGAGCAACAAGTCGGCGAGCATTTCGCGGGCGGGGATGCCTTCGGGCTCGTCGTCCAACTTGTCGGTCTCGTCGGCAAGCTTACGCAGGGTGGTGATCGCCTCGTCGTCTTGGCCTTCGGCATGCTGAATCCAGGCTGAGGCTTCCTGATAGTCATGGGCGACCGCGTCGGCGAACTCAGTCTTCTTTTCGGAGATCAGCTTCTGGCGGACGTTTTCAATTTCAGCCAAATCTTTCTTTGCCAGTTCGACATTGCCGGTGCGCGCTGAGCCGATCGCTCGCGCCCAGTATGTGATGGCGTGATCGCCGGTAGGCGCGCCCTCGACTGGCGTCAAAGCGGCTGCGTCGGACCAGTGGCGCAGTTCGAGATCATAGGCGGCTGGAAACTGTGTCAAAGCGAAGGTTCGCGGATCGAAGCCCATGCCGTACATGTCGTGCATGGGCGGCATGGCTTTGACTTCGTCGATGACCTTTTGCGCTTCGGCTTCGCGGCCGGTTTGCAGGTAGGCGTAGACGAGGAAGTCCATGGCGTGGAACTGGTGGCCTTCACCGCCCATGCCCATGGCGGCGGTTTTGCGGGTGGCGGCGATCGAGGCGAGGTTGGAGTTGATGTCGTCTTGCCACAAGCCGACGCGGGCGAAGATGTGCGAGGGCATGTGCAGAGCGTGGGGCGCAGCGGGCGCGACCTGCGCGTAGCGGCGGGCAGCGGGGATGCCGAGTTCGGCAAGTTGCGGGCGGTCGTAGCTGTGGATCAGGTAGTGTGCGACTCCGGGATGGTCGGGCTCGACAGCAAATATCTTCTCTAGAATCGCCGCCGCCTGTTTGCGGTTGGCAAGAGTCGCGTCGTTGTGCGGTTCCGAGGCAAGCAGCGAGAGCGCGTAGAAGGTGGCGGCTTCATGGTCGTCGGGGTAGGACTCATAGACCTTCTTCATCGCGTCGGAATAGGCCTTGGCGCGGGCGGCGTGGTCGAGCTTCTTCGAGTTGCCGTAGAAGGCAGCGATGGCGGTGATGTATGCCTGTTCACGAGCGGTCGCGTGGTTCGAGAGCTTACGCGCGGATTTTGCTTCGTTCAGACCACGGGCCACGACCTTGGCGTCAGGCTCGTTCCAGAGCTGGTGCCAAAGGCTCATGGCCACTCCCCAGTGAGCCATGGCGCAGTGGGGATCGTCTTTAACGATGTCGAGGAATTCCTTTTCGGCTTCTTCGTACCAGAAGGAGTGGAGCAGGGCGACTCCGCGGGCGAAGGGCTTCTGGACCGACTCGGCGCAGGAGACGGGGAAGTGGACGGTGCCGAGTTGCGTTTCGGTGAGATCTTCGTGGTGATGGTGGTCTTTGTCTTGGTCGTCGGCGAAGGTGGTGAGGGTGACAGCGAGGCAGACAACCAGCAAGTAAGCGATGCGTTTCATTCGGGCCCCCGCGAAGCGATGTGAGGCGATTTTAGTCACGGGGTGGGAGAGGGTCAAACGAGTGTGAGAATTGATGCTTGTCGATTTTTGATTGTTGAATGAAAACCTCGGGCCAGGCTTTCTTCTTCTCGTGCTCCTCCATCAAGAAAGTGTCCGGGAGATCCCCCACTTCTCGCGCCAAGGGCGCGCGAGAAATGGGGCACCCCTTGGGTTGGGTGCGGCGTAGTTCCAGCTTTGCTTCGCGGGACAGCCGAGGCGGCTGTCGCTACGTGGTTCTCTGGTCTAGTCCTGACGTAAGGCGTGCATGGGTTCGATGCTGGCGGCGCGCTTGGCGGGGATGAATCCGGCAAGGGCGGCGAAGGCGGAGAGAGCAACGACTGCGGCTGCCAGAGTTAACGGATCGTAGGCTTTCACGCCGTAGAGTTGCGTGCGCACCAGGTGTCCGCCGCCGAGGGCGACCGGGATGCCGATGGCAAGGCCAACAGCCACTAATACGAGAGCCCGGCGCATCACCATCGTGACCACTTGGGTGCGATTGGCGCCCAGGGCCATGCGGACCCCGATTTCGTTCGTGCGGCGCGCGACCGAGTACGCGGTGATGCCGTAGAGGCCGACGGAGGCCAGGGCCAGTGCGAGCAGGCCGAACAATCCGGTGAGACGGGAGATCAGGCGCTCTCCGTTGAAGTTGTCGGCGACCTGATAGTCGAGCGATTTGAAACTCACGATGGTCAGGTCGGGATTGATGTTTGCGAGGGTGCGGCGCGCCATCGATTCCAGAGATGCGGCATCGCCCGCGTATTGCATGGTGATCGAGTTGGGATAAAGAGACCGGCTCTCTGCCATGAAGAAGTTGCGCCCGGTTACGTGGCGATTGAACTGCGTCATGGGGCGGAAATACATGGGGCGGTACGGGTCGCGTGGATCGTTGTACTTGGCGTCGGAGACGATGCCGACAATTTCGAAGTCACTGGCATATTTCTGGTCGAATACCCCGAAGTGGTGGCCGATCGGGTCTTCGTTGGGGAAGAATTTCTTCACAAAGGCCTGATTGACGACCGCGACCATTTGCGACGAAGCTGTGTCCTGATCGGTGAAGCCGCGACCGCGGAGAATGGACTGGCCGATGGTTTGGAAGAACTGCGGGCTGACGCGGTCCCAGGACGAGTTATGGTGGTCCTCGGGCCCAGGCAGGGGACGGCCTTCAATGAAGATCGATTCGCCCCAGTTGTTGCCTTCGAGCGCGCTGTAAAGTGCCAGGCCCGCGCTCTTGACGCCCGGCAGAGCCTTGAATTCGTCCTCGAGTCGCTGATTGAGAGCGCCAATGGTTTCGAGGGTGTATCCCCCTCCTGTGTCGAAGTGGATCACGTAGCGGTTGGCGGTGGTGATGCCGAATTGTTGATGCTCAAGGTTGCGCAGTGTTTGCGTCATCAGGCCGGCCCCGACGAGCAGGACCAGTGAGAGCGCGGCTTGAAGAACGATCAGCGCCTTCTGCGGAAGAAGAGAGCGATCTCCGGTGGAGCGGTTCAAGCCCCGGAGGGCTTCCGCGGGATCGGCGTGGGAGGAGATCCACGCGGGCACGATGCCGAAGATGATTCCAGTGACAAGGGACAGCAGAAATGCAAAGCCGAGGATCACCGGCGATGGGCTGGCCTGAATGGGCATTTGCGTGGCTTGGGGGAACGCCAGGTTGAGGATCATGCGCGCACCGAGATAGGCGACGCCGATGCCGATGAGGCCGCCAGCCACCGCCAGGAGAACACTTTCGGTGAGCGATTGGCCGATCAGGGTGGTTCGGGCGGCGCCGAGGGCGGTGCGAATCGAAGTCTCGGCACGGCGAGCGGCGCCGCGGGCCAGCAGAAGATTGGCGATATTCGCGCAGGCCACCAGCAGGACGAGCGCGGAAATCCATGTGAGCAGCCGGAGACCATCCCCGGTTTCCTGCTGAAGATTCTGAATGCCACCTCCACCCGGCGTAAGGACGACGTGTTGTTTGGAAATTTCTTTCTCGTTGCCGTTGTGGGTATAGGAGGGTTGGGTGGCGAGCCACAGGCGAAGCGTGTTGGAGATCTTGGCTTCGAGTGCTTTGGGAGCGACTCCCGGCTTTACGCGACCGAGAGCATAGAGCCAGTTTGATTCGGCCACCTTCAGAAGAGTGGTCTCACCTTCTAGCACGGGCTCGACGTTCAACGGAATCCAGAAGGCTGGAGGGTTGTCGTTGATACGGTCGCCGAAGAATCCGGGAGGAGCGATGCCGACTATGGTGACGGGGTGGCTTTGCAAGTAGAACGTTGAGCCGACTACGGTGGGATCGGCGGCGTGGGCGGATTGCCAGGCGGCGTAGCTGAGGACCGCGACGGGAGCAGCGCCGGGCACGTCATCGGAGGACTGAAACATGCGTCCGGCGTAGGCTCCGATGCCGAAGGTGGAGAAGTAGTTTCCAGAAACGTATTCGGTACGCTCTGACTTGGCCATGTTGTTGCCGACACGGACGCTCATCAGGTTCTGGCCGGACTGGAAGGCGGCGAGTTGCTCGAATTCGGGAGTGTTGTTCTGTAATTCGCGGTAAAGGTCGTAAGAGAAGATGTCAAAGTCGCCGTTGTCGTTCATGTATCCGCCGTTGACGCAGCAGTCGTCGAGGTCGCCGATGCGGTAGAGGCTGGCGGGGTTGGCGACGGGCAGTGATCGCAGCAGGATGGCGTGGACCAAGGTGAAGATCGCGGTG
>DASQGJ010000029.1:0-78450 GCA_035632675.1 Candidatus Dormiibacterota bacterium | reverse complement strand
GAACGGATTCAAACCCGGTCCTGGCCGCGCAATGCGAATGCGGTCGCAATGGTGAGCCGGTCGCATCTGGATGCCGCCACCGATTCCATGGTCGCCAACGATGGTGAGGCCCCATTGCTATTGCACAACAGCGGCCACAACGGAAACCACTTCATCAATTTCAAGCTCGTGGGGACTAAGAGCAACCGTGACGCAATCGGAGCGCGCATCCGGGTTTTGGCGGGAGGCCTCTCGCAAATCCGGGAGGTTCAGAGTGGCGGCAGCTATCTCTCTCAAAGCGATCTGCGCGCGAATTTCGGGCTGGGGAAAGAGTCCATGGTCACAACCGTGGAGGTCAATTGGCCGAGCGGCTTGCATCAGACATTTCACAATGTGAAAGCGGACACGTTCTACCGAATTACCGAGAGCCAGGATGAATTGGGGTTGCAGCGCTTTTTGCCGGGGTTGAAACCGCCCGAATCTACTCGCCGCGATTCAACCCCGATCCACTAGCCGAACCGAGTCGCTGTATCCTCCCTGCCGGAAGTCGATAGCCGACGGCTGGCGAGGTGTAAAATATCCAGGTAAACCTACTTTCCTAATCTCCCGAGCTTCGAAAGGAACCTCCCATGGCAACGTTGGAAGCCCCCGTCCGGCCGCGCACGAGCCTGCATTCTGGGCCATTTGTTACCGAGCCCTTCTACGATTTCCGCAATGAAGAAAACGTGCGCCGCATGCGCGCCGCCATCTCGAAAGTCCGCGCTCAGTTGGGCCGCGAGTATGACCTCGTCATCGGCGGCAAGCGCGTCAGGACTACTGAAAAGATCAAGTCGCTGAACCCAGCGAAGCCCTCCGAGATCGTCGGCATCCACCAGAAGGCAGGCAAGGATCACGTTGAGCCCGCGATGAAGGCTGCGCTTGAAGCTTTCGAGTCCTGGAGCCGCACCACGGTCGAGGAGCGCGCCAGCCTGCTGTTCCGCGTCGGCGACCTGATGCGCCAGCGCAAGATGGAATACATGGCGTGGCTCGTCTTCGAAGTGAGCAAAAACTGGGCCGAGGCCGACGCCGACATTTCCGAGACCATCGACTTCTGCGAGTTCTATGCACGCGAGGCGCTGCGGTTTGCGAAAGCTCAGACGCCGATCCAGTTGCCCGGGGAGCACGATGCGCTGCACTACATTCCGTTGGGCGTGGGCGCAGTCATTCCACCGTGGAATTTTCCCTGCGCCATCATGGCCGGGATGACCCTGGCCTCGATCGTCAGCGGCAACACCGTGATTCTGAAGCCGTCGAGCGATTCGCCCACCATCGCAGCGAAGTTCATCGAACTGCTCGAGGAGGCCGGCATGCCAGAGGGGGTAGTGAACTTCTGCCCCGGCGCCGGAGCCAGTTTCGGCGACGCCATCGTGGCTCATCCCAAGACGCGCTACATCGCCTTCACCGGATCGCGCGAGGTCGGCCTGCACATCAACAAGACGGCCGCAACGCAGGCCCCCGGCCAGATCTGGATCAAGCGCACCATCCTCGAAATGGGTGGCAAAGACGCCATGATCGTTGACGCCGACGCCGACATTGACGCCGCGGTCGAAGGCACGGCCCAGGCCGCGTTTGGATTCCAGGGACAGAAGTGCTCCGCCTGCTCGCGCGTCATCGTCGACGAGCGCATCTATGACAAGTTCCTCTCGCAGTTGAAAGCCCGGGTCGAGCAGATCAAGGTCGGCGATCCCGCCGAGAATGCCAACATGGGCGCGGTCATCAACGAAGGCTCGATGAAGACGATCCTCGAATACATCGAGCAAGGCAAGAAAGATGGACGCGTCATCACCGGCGGCGAACGTGCTCCGGGCGAGGGTTACTTTATCCAGCCGACCGTCATCGCCGACATTGCTCCAAAATCGAAGCTCGAGCAGGAAGAGATCTTCGGACCCGTGCTCGCCGTGATCAAAGCCCGCGGCTTCGATCACGCGCTTGAAATTGCTAACGACACCGAGTTTGGCCTGACCGGCGCGGTCTACACCAGTTCGCGCGACAAGATCGACCGTGCCATCCGCGAATTCCACGTCGGCAATCTCTACATCAACCGCAAGTGCACCGGCGCCATGGTCGGCGCGCATCCCTTCGGCGGTTTCAACATGTCAGGGACAGATTCCAAGTCCGGCGGCCCGGACTATCTGTACTTGTTCACCCAGGCGAAAGTTGTTGGGGAGAAGATCAGCTAGTGGTGTGGTTGTTTTGTGTGGAGCGGGCACTCCTGCCCGCTGGTTCTATCCGGCGCAGGCAAAGCGGGCAGGAGTGCCCGCTCCACACGAACAGGGCCTACCTGATTCTACTGAGCCACGCCCGCGGGCGGCTGTGGTGCGGCTCCCGTCGTGGTGGCGGCGGCGGCTTCGTTCAGAATGCGATGGTGGATGGTGAACAGGGCTAGTTCCAGCCGGTCCGACACGCCGATCTTGTCGTAGACGTTGCGCAGGTAGTTCTTGATGACCTGCTCGGTGGTGCCGAGCTGCGAGGCGATTTCTTTGTTCTTGTAGCCCTGCACGATGAGCGCGACGATGCGCAGTTCCTTCGCGGTGAGGCGGTCGCGCACGCGCAGTCCGACCATATCGTTTTCGGTGAGCTCGCTGGGGACAGCGACGTCCTGTACCCAGGTTTCGCCGCGCGCCACCTTGCGGACGCAATCGACGAGCGCCGCGCTGGTCACGTTGCGGTAGACGACTCCGTGGGCACCGTTCGACATATGTTTTTGCGCGCTCTCGCCGGTATCGGCCAGCACGATGACGCGGGTCTTGGCTTTGTTGGCAGCCAGCACAATCGCGGCGAAATCGTTGTGAAAGCCCGCAGCCACCACCAGCACCGCGGCGCGGAATTTGTCGAGCGCCATGAACATCTGTTCAGGCGTCTGCGCCTGGGCCACAATTCGCATCTCGTCTTCGACGGCAAGCACTTTGGCGATGCCCGCCCGGAAGATCGCCTGGTTATCGGCCAGAATCAGTTTGAGCATGTTATCAACGCTCCCAGAAAGTCCGGTTCAAAAAGCTATGAGTTCCTGACGAACTCGTATGAGTCGATCACGCAGGCCACGCCGCGGCCCTCTCCACCCTCGCCGGTTTCATCGGCGCGCACTACTCGCCCTTTGCACTGGATGGTGACATTTTCCTGGCCCCCCGTCATTTCGGGTGGCAGCGTGATTTCAAATTCCACCGGCGAACCAATCTCCATCGAGGCATCGGCGCGGATGTACACGCCCGCCGCACTGAGATTTCCGGTTACGCCTTTTGCGTCTCCGCTTTCGCCTTTATGAATCTTGATCGGCAATTCCAGCGGGAATCTTTTTCCGGTCCGTGCTTCTTCCCCCACGGTACCTCCTCTGAGTTGACCTGTCGTTTTGTCGTCTATGAATGAGGTCAACGTCGTCAAACCAAGCTCCTGGCGGGCAATCGCCCACTTTTATGCTCAGGGGCGGTTATATCACGGAACGTTACTCATGTAAAAGCCTGATAGCTCGTTAGTTAACGGTAGGGGCGGTTCCCCCCGGAACCCCAGGCCAGGGCTGGGCCGCCAGTTTCCGGGGTCCTATTTGTATCGCTGGTCGAAGTATGGGGGCCAATCGCCGCGTTTTCCGGTGACAATCAGCTCGTCCCCGAACTGCCCGCCGAAGTTCGCACCGAACAGCCGATGCCGAAGTCGATTCTGCTGGATGAACGGCCACCGCAGCAGATTTCCAAGCTGTTGCTTCAGGGTGGGAGCGTGGTTCGGAAAATCGATCAGGCGCACTTCATCAAAACCGCAAAGATCGAGCAACGACACCAGATTGGATCCGGCAAACCCGTATTCGTGCGACAAAGTCACATAGAAGTTGGAATTGGCGCAAGGCCCCTCCATGTTGGGAGTGCGCAGCAAGACGGCCCCTTCGCGCTTCAAAGCCCAGTAGAGCGCATCGACGATCCACAACAGCGAGTACTTGGGAATGTGCTCGATCACCTGCGACATGTGAATAAAATCGTATTGCTCCTTCCGATCACTCAAGAACTCGCCGATATTGTTCGGAATTTCGAACAATTGAATGTGATCGGGCGCCCAGTCCCGGATGTAGGTCTTGTGGGCCATGCCAAAATCGGCGCCACAAAGGTTGGTGTAGCCCAACTTCAAGCAGGCTGCAAGAAACCATCCCCTGCCGAATCCGATATCGAGGATGCAGGCATTTCGGTCGCGGGGAAGGTGTGGAGCGTACTGGTGCGCTGCCGCCAGAACCATCGGATCGTTTTCCATCTCTCGCCACGCCGGGCGGGCCTTTGCGGTGGCATGACGAGCGGACATGCGACGGTATACTTCGGCAATAAAAGCGTTGGGATCCACGAGTCCGTTTTTTAGTGTCGATGGGCGAGAGAATACTAGCAGACGTCACGCCGTCCACCCGGTGGACCTCCCGACATGCGTGGTAACGTTGGGGAATACTCCAGGGGAGAGACAGAAGGGATTCGTATGCCGAATTCATCCCAAGCCAGTGCGCGTATTCAAATCCGACGATCTTGCGTAGTTCTCACCGGTTTCCTTATGGCCTCGAACCTGTTCGCGCAGACGAAGGGCCAAAAGGTGACGGTTCCCGAGGCGCCTCCCAAGTCGCAGAGCGCAAAATCCGGCGTAACCGAGGCGAAACCCGCTGACTCGTCCGCCGTGCTGGCACAACTCAACACCGCTTTGGAGAGTCTGGCGGCAAAGGTATCGCCCGCAGTCGTACAGATCCTCGTTACGGGATATGGGCAGGCTCGCGAGGCAGATCGCTCGCAGGCAGCATTCATCGTTCGCCAGCACGCAGTCGGCTCCGGCGTGATCGTCGATCCGAGTGGATACATTATGACGAACGCCCACGTGGTCGAAGGCGCCCAACGCATCCGCGTGGCCTTGCCCTTGCCAATGGGCGACTCGGCTGGACAGGTGCCCATCGGGAAACGCCGGATTCTTGAAGCGCGCCTGATCGGCCAGCACAAAGAAACCGATCTCGCGCTGCTCAAGATCGACGAGACCGACTTGCCAAGCCTCCCGCTCCTGAGCCAACAACGGGCGCGAGTCGGACAGCTTGTGTTTGCCATCGGCAGCCCTGAGGGCCTGCAGAACTCAGTCACCATGGGCGTGGTCAGCGCGCTCGCGCGCCAGCCCGATCCCACCAGGGCGTTGACCTACATTCAGACCGACGCGCCCATCAACCCTGGCAACAGCGGAGGCCCACTGGTGGATATGAGCGGCTCCGTGCTCGGGATTAACACGTTCATCCTGTCGCAAGGTGGAGGCAGTGAAGGGTTGGGATTTGCCATTCCTGCGCGCGTCGTGGAGTTTGTGTATCAGAGCTTGCGCAAACACGGCCATGTCCATCGGGTCGAAATCGGTGCCGGGATGCAGGAGATCACTCCCACTCTTGCCGAGGGCCTGCAATTGTCGCAGCGCTGGGGAGTCATCGTGGTCGATGTGAAGCCCGATGGTCCTGCCGCGGCAGCCGGGCTGCAGATTCAGGACATCATTCTTACCGCCGATGATCGCCGCATCGAAACGCTGCCCTCGCTTTCGTCCGCGTTGTATCTGCACCGGCTCGATCAGGTAGTGAAGCTGGAGGTTCTGCGCGGCAAAGAAAAGAAGACGCTGTACATCCCGGCGATTGAGCACCGTGACCGAATGGACCAGATTCTGGATACAGTGAATCCGGAAGACAGCCTGATTCCTAAGCTTGGAGTTCTCGCCATCGACCTCACGGGCGATCTGGGCGCCAAGTTAAGTGCGTCGCTGCGGATTCCCTCCGGCGTCATTGTCGTCGGACGAGCCGCCGACCTGACTACTCCCGACACCGGCCTGCAGGCCGGAGACGTCATTCACCAGCTGAATACGACTCCCATCGACTCGGTCAAGACCTTGCGTGTGGCGGTGGAGGCCTTGAAGACCGGAGATCCGGTGGTCCTGCAGATCGAGCGTGAAGATGGGTTGACGTATTTGAGCTTTGAAATGGAGTAACGGGACCTCATCCACAAACGCAACAGCCACGTCGCATCTTAACCGGGACTACTCCTGTTTTCTTTGGTAGCAGCCGATGTCTATATTTCCGGACTTGACGCGCGGTGAGCCTTCAAGGTCCAGTTCTCCCACCGGCACTCCGCCAGTCGTTCCGGCAGCGATCGCGGGAGAATCTGATTGCAGATGAAAGTCATGCGCGGCAACGTCAACAAAATGCGGATCCAGAAAGCGGGAATGACGGTCATTCCCCGTGGACTCAACATACTTGTCGAATCCCGTCACCGTGGCAGAAGACTCGATCCACGTACTCGCCTTCGCTCCGGATGCACAGTAGTAAAGGTTGTGATCGATATTCACCGGCGGCGGGTCGCTTTTGAGTTGAGACTTGTTCAGCGTCATGAGGCAGCGAGCCCCGGCGTCGACGATGTTATTCGCAAAAACATTGTCCGCCATGTTCCACTGCATCTGGAACTCGCCAGATCCGGTTCCCGACGTGTCGTCGTCGTAGAGCGTGTTGTTGACGATCGTGCAGTGATCGGTGTGTCCCCGTTCAGGCTCATAACCTCCGATCGAAACACCCGCGGTGTGGCAGTGATACACAAGGTTATTCCGCGCCGTGACATAGCTAGTGGCCCGGTCCTTGTGTTCGCTCGCCAGCTCGATCCCAAAGTCCACATCATGAATGACGTTCTGTTCGATAAGGATCCTGGTGCCGCCATCCACGTAAATGCCATCGGAAGATTCATCGTTGCGGTATGCCGGGTTGCCGCGCGATGTAATGCTGTAAACCAAATTGCCGCTGACTACCCCATCGCGAGCCTGGTCGACGGCAGGGTCGGGTGCCGTGCGCTCGAAACCGATGACGTCGATTCCGATGTTGTTGTTGTCGTGGACAACATTGTGCGTGATGCGGAAGTTGGTGACGTTCCCGTTCACTACCAGCGACTCGCTCGAACCCGTCTTGAGGTGATGCACCTCATTGCCGTCAATGATCAGGTCCGTGATAGGCGACTTGGCGTCGGTGCCGTATACGGCAATGCCAAAGCCGTTGGCGCCGTGTCCCGGACCATCGCGGCCCTCGAAATTGTTCTCAATGTGATGGACGTTGTTCTTCAGCAGTTCGATATGGGAGCCTGCCCCCATGACGCTTATTCCCAGTGGAGCGAGCCGATGTTCGGCGGTGCGGAAGTTGCGAATTTCAAGACCTTCGATTCGCACGTAACTCTGGTTGTGAATCGTGAGCACGCCGGTTCTGTCAGTGGGAGCTAAATGCCCAGCGTCCAGAATCGCTGTCTCGCCGGGATAGCTTCGAAAAGTAATGAATCCATCGCTCGCGTTGCCGGATGCGTGGATGCTCACCAGTTCTTCGTAGATTCCACCGCGAACGTTGACAGTACTGCCCGCGCGCGCGGTGTCTGCCGCGTGTTGAATGGTGCGCCAAGGTGCCGATTGAGTGCCGGGATTCGAATCATTCCCGGTCGTCGCCACATAAAAGGAGGAGTTGGACTGGCCAAACGCTCCGGAGACGCAAGCAAGCCATAGAACGAGGGTTGAAAATTTCATGTTCATCACTCCCAGGGTGCGTACTGTCGGCTCATATTTGTTCCCGCCGCAATTGCGGCACTGTCACTTGCGATACGGGAGATAGTACATCAGAATCGAAATAACACGAAAGCGTAAGAAATAAGTCGTAAGGTCGAGGCGCAGATCGTCGGCGGTGAATCATCCTGCCCGGCGCGCATAGTCCAGTTTGTAACCGTAGGCAGACGGCTTCAGAGCAACACTTGCACACGGATTTAATATTAGCTAAACTACATATAGCTAAGCTAATAAACATTTAGCTAACACTTATGAAGACTGTGACTATCCATGAGGCAAAGACCAATCTCTCCCGCTTGATCAAGAAGGCGTGCCGAGGGGAAGAAATCATCATTGCTCGCGGGCCGGAGCCGGTAGTGCGGCTGGTTCCGATCGGTGGAACTAAGGGGCGCCGGACGCTGGGCATTTTGAAGGGGAAGCTGGTGGTGGGTAAGGAGTTTTTCGAGCCGCTTCCGGCAGAAGAACTCGACCGCTGGGAGTAGCGAATGCGCCTCCTCCTCGATACTCACACCCTGCTCTGGTGTCTCAACGCCGACCGATCCCTCAGCGCAAAAGCGCGGGCGCTGATCGAGGACGGCAGTAATGAGATTTTCGTCAGCGCCGCGTCCGCCTGGGAAATTGCGATCAAAGTCCGGTTAGGAAAGTTACCCACCGGAGCACAGTTCATCGGCGACCTGGACCGTTACCTGGCGCGCATGGGCTTTGAGAGCTTGCCGATTTCGCTATCGCACGCTGTCAGGGCCGGCACCCTCGCAGGGAATCACCGGGATCCGTTCGATCGAATGCTGATCTCTCAGGCACAGAGCGAGAACTTGCCCATCATCAGCAATGACCGAATCTTCGATACGTATCATGTGCAGCGAATCTGGTAAGTCCGGCTGTTCTAACCGGCGTTGGCTCCGGCGGCTTTAGGCTTGGCGGCGGCTTCGATGGCGCTGCCCAGTTGGGAGCCAATCGCTTCTACGATGCGCAGATCGTCCGCGGTGAATGCGTCCTGCGCGGCGCGATACAACGCCAATACGGCAACAACTCTGGAAGCGGACTCGATCGGCACCGCTAGAGCAGACCGCAGCGTGCTGCACTTCGTTGGATCGTTGAGGTAGCCCGGCTCGACGGATGGATTGCCGTTCAGAATTGCTTTGTGATTCTCTGCAACCCATCCCGAAAGGCCTTCTCCCAACGGGATCCGCAACGAAGAGAACAGGCGAAAATTTTCTCCACTCACGAATTCCGGCACCAGCACTTCAGCTTGGGGACAATACACTGCCACAGAGTCGGCGGGCACCAAATGCTTCAGACGAACTGCCAGCAGAGAAAGAATGTCGTCCAGGCGCAATGCAAGTCCAGCCTGGCGGGCGAGTTGGGAGATCTGCTGACTGTGTTGTAGAGCAGCCGCGAGCAGCGCACTGAAAGCAGCGGAGGGACGCGCCGCCGGGGGTGTCGGCGACTCGGCAAATCCCGCATCGGGGGCCGATCCGCGCTGGACTTTGATATCGACGGAAAGTTTCGGCGGAGCCTGCAGCGGCTGCTCGGTCGCCAGCTTTTCAAGCTCGATGTAGCGCCGGCGCAGAATCGCGACTACCTTCGGATCGAAGCTGGTGCCGGCCTCGGAGGCGACTTTCGCCATCGCCTCGTCGAGCGGCAGCGCCTTACGATATTGGCGATCGGAGGCGAGCGCATCGAGACAATCCACCGCGGCCAGAATGCGCGCGCCGATGGGAATCTCTTCTCCCGCAAGCCCGTTCGGATACCCGCTGCCATCCCATTTTTCGTGATGCGCACGAACAATCGGCACCACCGGATACGGAAAATGAACCTGCTCCAGAATTTCCGCCCCGACGATGGGATGGATCTTCATCTTCTCGAATTCTTCCGGCGTCAATCTTCCCGGCTTCGAAATGATGTGTTCCGGCACGGCTAGCTTCCCAATGTCGTGCAGAACGGACGCCGCCTGCAACGCCTCGGTTTCGTCTTCGCTCAAGCCCAGTTCTTTTGCGAGTTCCAGGGCGTACACGCGCACGCGCTGCAGGTGTTCGCCGGTGGTTTCGTCTTTGGCTTCGATGGCGAGCGCCAGGGCCTCAATCGTTCGCAAGTGCAGCTTTGAAACCTGCTCGGCGTGCTGCTTCTTGGTTTCCAGTTTGCCCAGATAAAGGCGATAGGAGTGGTACATCCCATAAATCGGCGGCAGAATCAAAACGGAGGACTGCCATCCGATGTGCGCGTTCAGGAAGTGAACCAGGCCGGCGGTCGCCGCTCCCACAATGTAGTAAGGGAAGGGCCATAGGTAGAGTTCAGTCCAGACCTTCGCAGGAGGCTTGTCTTCCGTCAGACCGATGATGGTCGACATGGCGCCGGTGTTGCAGGCGTAATGCGTTACCGCCGCGGCAAGCAGCGCCAGCGGTCCGGGAGCGTGCAGAACGTAAACCGCAACAAATTTGTAGGCGCCATACGCGACCGCGCTCGAAACGGTGACCTGCGCCAGATTGAAGATCAGCTGGACCCGCTTGAGCTGCCCAACCGGCTTCCAATAAAACTGGGCGAGCACGCTGGCCAGCCCGATGACAAGAGTCTCAGGCAGGCTCAGCTCGAGAATGCCCAGCAGCGTGAACAGAAAGTTAAGCGACAGCGTACCGACCACGCCGGGCAACGTAACCTTGAGAGCGGAAGCCAACAGCGCCGCGATCAGATAGCAGACGAACTTGACGGGGTCGCTCGACTGCCAGTGCAGAAATGCCGCGCCCAGGCAGACTGAGCCCGCCAGGGACATCCCGGCGATGAAGGCGCGCGCGCCAATGGATCGGACCCCAGACATGAGAAGTGCTTAAATTTTCAACGAATTAGGGCGGTCTGTCCGCCCAAAACGCAGTGCTCCCGTTACCATCGTTTTCTCTCGTTGAATCAAGCATTTACTGCGCAAAGTGACGCGCAAAATGAGCCCCAAGGGACGGTCGGGACGGGACAATCTGTCCCGCCTCCCCGATGACGGGACAAAGTGCCCGTTGCGCTTTGCAACATACCTCCGCAAGTCATTGAAAATAATAGATATCCTGATCCCATTTTGGACCCCGGCTTGCACATTCAGGAGTCACTTGGAGTGCGGTTACGCGCACTGTGGGGGCGAACAAGTGGGGGGAATCGTGAAGAAATTAGTTCTATTGCTGCTGATCGTCAGCGTCACGGTGGCCTACGCCGACGATTCGAAGCTGTCACCAGAACTCCGGGGCAATCAGTCGACCCAGCAGGTCAGAGTCATTGTGCAGTACGCTCCCGGAACGCAGGTGAATTGCAGCGGCTTGCTCGGTCTGGTCGACTGCCTGGTGAATGACATTGTGAAGCTGGGTGGAACGATCCTGGAGCCACTTCCTCTGGTGAATGGCGTCGTGGCTTTGCTGGACGGCCCGGGGATCACGAGCCTGTCCAACAACGCCAACGTTGTCTACATCAGCTCTGATCGTCCGCTGGCTCCCACTCTCAGCAACGCTGCCCCAGCCGTGAACGCTTTTGCCGCGTGGCAATCGGGATATACCGGTGCCGGAATCGGAGTCGCGCTGATCGACAGCGGCGTCAGCAGCCATCCGGATTTGAATGGCGGTTTCCTTGGGCTGTCACGCGTTGTCTGGAACCAGAGTTTTGTTCCGGGGAACGCCAGCGGAAACGACCAGTTCGGACACGGCACGCACATCGCCGGCCTGATCGCCGGGAATGGGTCCAGTTCCACCGGGCCAAAGTATTCGCGTACGTTTGAGGGCATTGCGCCGCAGGCGAGCATCATCAACCTGCGGGTGCTCGATCAGAACGGCGCGGGCACTGACAGCGCTGTGATTGCGGCCATCAATGAGGCGATCACGCTGAAGCCGCTGTTCAACATCCGCGTGATCAATCTTTCGCTCGGACGGGCGGTCTACGAGAGCTACAAACTTGATCCGCTCTGCCTGGCCGTCGAAGCTGCGTGGAAAAACGGCATCGTGGTCGTAGTCGCGGCCGGCAACAACGGCCGCTACCAGCCGACGAATGGATACGCGACGGTCACGTCGCCGGGCAACGATCCCTATGTCATTACGGTCGGCGCCATGAAGCCGATGGGAACTCCCACCCGCGTCGACGATCTCATCGCCAGCTACAGTTCGAAGGGGCCAACGGCCATCGACGCCGTTGCCAAGCCCGACCTCGTTGCTCCCGGCAACTTGCTGGTCTCGCTCGAAGCTCCCGGCTCGACGCTCTACACCCAGTATCCCTCGAACCAGGTGCCCTACAGCTATTACGTGAGCGGCGGCAACAGCGCGCCCTCCTCAAGTTATTTCACCTTGAGCGGTACCAGCATGGCCACAGGAGTCGTCAGCGGGGTTGTGGCGGATCTGCTGCAGAAGAGTCCGAACCTCAATCCCGATCAGGTGAAAGCTCGCCTGATGAAGACAGCATGGAAGTCGCTGCCCGCTTATAGCAGCACAACCGATCCGGCCACAGGCATCACCTACACCGATCAGTATGACGTGTTCACCGTGGGCGCCGGCTACGTCGATGTCGAAGCCGCTCTCAACAACAACGACCTGGCGAGGGGCACCGCGATGTCCCCGGTCGCCTCTTACAACGCTTCCAACGGTTACGTCTACCTCAACGACAGTTCGACGGCGGTCTGGAACAGATCGGCGACGTGGTCGAACGCGGCGGTCTGGGGATCTCAGCAATTCGTGGTTGGCGCTCCCGCGTCCGCCATGTCGGGCTACCCGCTCTGGGGTGAAAACGACGCGGTGTGGGGCTCGAATGCCTTGTGGGGCGCCGGCGGAGTAGATGGCAACAACGCTCTGTGGGGCGCGAATGCCTTGTGGGGAGCCAACGCGCTCTGGGGGGCGAATGCGCTGTGGGGCGCCAATGTTACAGGTGGCGAACAGTAAACCTCTCACCCTGCCGTGCAAAGGGCCGCGACCGCAATCGCGGCCCTTCTCGTTTCTGATCGAGCCCGCCTGCTTGTGTGGAGAGAAGTTTGTGGGGACAGCCGCCATGCTGTCCGCCGGGCGAAGCCCGGCTAATGCTGCGCCACAACATCCGCAGGATTGCCCAGCGTTACCAGTGCCGGCTTCGCGTTGGCGTGATGATGCCCGCTGGTGACATACGCGTCTTCCGATTCGTAATCCGCCACCGGAGTCAGCGCCAGGTCCATATAATGGCGCGCTTCGGGATCGCGTTTCAGTTGCCGTCGCAGCTTCCCGTAGCGCCAGATCAATCCGGCCAACGTTACGTGTTTTTTGACCAGATCCGCGAGGTAGCGGGGATAAAACACAAACGGACTCTCGACCGGCAACGTCGGCCGCCGTTCCTTGCGATACTTTCTCCGCAAATATCCGCCTTCCAGCGGATCGATCTTTTCCAGCCGCACGCACGAGTAGTACCACAGCAGCAGGAACGTCATGTTCCCGGCGTTGCAGTCGGTGGCCACCGCGCGCCGCATCACGGTCTCCAGATGTTGCGGCGAATAATATGCCATCCACGCGTCGTGATAGAGCTTCTGCCACTGCTCCGGCGTCATGGTGGAATGTGCCGCGGTGACATGCTCGAGGTCGTACTTGTTCAGATCGGGATCGAGGTACGCGCCGGCTTTGTGCAGCGTCTGATGGTCTTCCGATCCCGGCAACGGCGTCAGGCAATGTGGTTCGAGCAGGTCGATGGGCAACTCACGCTGAATGGTCTCAATGTCGCGCATCACCGACTCGGGAGTGTCCGACGGAAATCCGACAATGTATCCCGCGAAGACGGTGACCCCGGCCGCTTTCCACTCCAGCAGCATCTTGCGGTACTCGGCGACCTTGTTCTGCTTCTTGCGTGCTCCCTGGAGCGCGTCGGGATTGATGCTCTCCAGCCCAATGAATACCCGCGCCACTCCGGCCCGGCCCGCCTTCTCGATGAAATGCGGCAGGCGGTGACACATAGTGTCGACCTGAATCACGAACTTGAGGTTGAGTTTTTCGCCTTCGCGCATCGCAATGAGCCGGTCGAAGACTTTTTCCCAGTCGGTGTTGCGCGCAAAATTGTCGTCGGTAATGAAGAACCGGTTGATCCCTTGCTCCAGATTGCGTCGCACGATCTGTTCGATATCGTCGACTGACCGCCGCCGCGACTTGCGTCCTTGCACGTTGATGATGGTGCAGAACGAGCATAGGAAAGGGCAGCCGCGTCCCGCGTCGAAGGTCGTGATCCGGCCGCCGGTGCGCTTGATGCGCGTCGCAGGAAGAATGGGCAGGGGCACGCCATCGAGAGACGGCAAGTCGGCCATGTAGTTGTAGAGAGGTCTCAGCTTTCCCTGCCATGCGTCGACCAGCACTTCCTCGAATCGCCCTTCAGCCTCTCCGGCAAACAGAGAGATGCCGAGATCCATCGCCTGCTGCAACTCGGCCGGAATGCCGGGCAACATCGCCAGGCATCCGGACACGTGAAATCCTCCGATGCAAACCGGAATGCCCGCCGCTCGCAGAGGGCGCGCAATATCCAGGGCGCGCGGAAACTGGTTCGACTGCACCCCGATGAGCGCGACCAGACACCGCTCGTTTTGAAGCTGCCGGGCAATCTTCCGCGGCCGGATGTGCGTGTTGGTTTCATCGAGCGCCTTGATGACGATCTCGACGTCATCGCCGAGCACGCGCCGCTCTTTGCAGTCGAGCGCCAACCCGTTCATGACCGCGAGCGTGTTCGAAGGAATCGCCGATCGCAACCACTGAATCACGTAGCCGTCATCGTCGTAGTGCGACGGCTTGATCAGGATCAACGTGAAGCGCGTCGACGCTCTTGCGGCCGTCCCCATGGAATCCCTTCAGGCGGACAAAGTGAGCCGGATCACAGCGAGGCCGGCGCATCGCCTCCAGCTTTGGCGCTAAGGATACACAATTTGTGCTGATTTGGCCCACGGGAATCGCAGGATCGGTTCCAGAACAGTACCGTTCCCGAAACGAAATCGGCCCCCGGTACGCCCGTCGAATCCTGTGTCGTCTCTCAGTGCACTTCGGAGTCCAATGAAGTAGTGTCAAATTTACGGTTGCTCTAAGTGTTGTCCGGCGGGAGTCCCGAGGCGAAGCATGTTCATGCACCAGAATCCGGCGGAGGTCATGGAGTGGCACATCTTCGAGACGGGAAATACAACGCCGGGCACGACGCCTCATCCGCTGTTTCACATGGGACCATTTTCCACCGAAGAGGAGTGTCGGGTCGTGTTGGGGGGGCTGGAGAATCTCCTGGGCGGACGGCACGGAAACCTGGAGGTGCGCCAGCAAGCGCGCCGCCGCGAGAAGCGAATCCGAATTAAGGTGGCCATCACCATCGCCCGGCTGGCATGCTCTGACAAAGCCTGGGCCGGACACACGGTGGACATTTCTGCCATGGGCGCCCGTATCGTGAACTCCGGCGAGCCATTGAAGCTGGGAGAATTCGTAGACATCCGCTACGGCGAGCGCCAGGCGGCCTTCCGCGTGGCGTGGATCGGTTTGCCCGGTTCGCCCAATGCAGGCCAGTTGGGTATAGAGTGCCTTACTCCTGAGGCAAACGTTTGGGACCTGGATCTCTCCCATCGAACGGACGACGAGCCGCTTATGCAGGAGATCATGGTGGCTCGCGCAGTGCAACGGTGGTTGTTCCCCCGCATAAAACCGCGGCTGCGCACCCTCGACTACTCCGGAAAGTGCGTGCAGGCGCTCACGGTCGGCGGCGACTACTATGACTTTCTCGATCTGGGAGCCGGCCACCTCGGCTTCGTTCTAGCCGACGTGGCGGGCAAGGGAGTCGCTGCCGCTCTGCTCATGGCAAATCTGCAGGGCAACATCCACAACCGTTCCGGCATTGACCCTCGCGATCTGCCCGCAATTCTGTCGGCCCTGAACCATCACCTTTATGAGCACTCTGAGGCCAACCGCTACGCCACACTCTTTTTCGGCTGTTACGACGACGATGCTCGCAGTCTGGCCTACGTGAATTGCGGCCACAGTCCTCCACTTCTGCTGCGCCATCACGGCGGGGTTGACCGTCTGGTAGCCACCGCAACTGTGCTTGGACTATTCGGAAGTTGGGACTGTTCTGTTGGCCGGACTCACATGGATCCCGGAGATGTGCTGAGCATTTTCTCCGACGGCGTCACCGAGGCTGCGTCTTCCAGCGGAGAAGAGTTCGGGGAATTGCGTCTTCTATCCGTTCTTGAGCAGAGCCGGGGACTGGAGTCTGCCGGAATCCTGCGCAGTGTCGAGCATGCGGTGGAAGAATTCAGGGCCGGTGAACATCCCCAGGACGACTTGACGCTGGTAGTAGCGCGAGCGCAGTAGAAATCAGAGAAGCCGGGAGCCGAAGAGCGAAGGCCGGAAGCCGGATTTATTGCTGCGGCGCGAAGTATCCCTTGCGCGCGCGAACCTGCAGATCCTTCTTGAAAGAAGAGATTTCGATCGAGCGATAACGACCATCGGCGTCGAAGTCGGCCGGCTTGTATGACACGACGTACTGGCTGCGCAACTCGTCTTCAATGGCGGCGAAGGATCGCGTAATGTCCTTCATCTTGAAAGGGAAGAACGCCCGCCCTCCGGTAGCTTCGGCCAGTTGTTCGAGCACTCTGTCGCCGCGCATGACCAGGCCGCTGTCGTCGGTGGAGATCGCGAAGATGATCACTTCCGCGCGCTGCGCCATTTCGATCGCCTGCGCCTTGGTCACTTCGCTCTGGTTATCTTCGCCGTCACTCACAATAATGATGGCTTTACGCACCGGGCGATCGGGATGATCTTTCAGGAACTTCTCTTTGCAGGCGCGGTAAACCGCATCGTAAAGGGCGGTGCCTCCACCATCGTGCAGGCTGTGGACGCCTTTCGAGAGCAGAGCAACGTTGTCGGTGAAATCCTGGGTCAGCTGGGTGTGGCTGTTGAAGCCGAGAATGAACGCCTTGTCGAAACCGGCACGCACGGCATGCTGCAGAAAGCTGGTAGCCGCGCCCTGTTCGAAATCAAAGCGGCTGTCCACCGATCCGCTGACGTCGATCAGCAGGCCCAGGTGCAGAGGCAGATCGACCTCACGTCGGAAGTTCAGAATCGCCTGCGGCGGCTTGTGGTCATCGAGAATGCTGAAGTCGCTCTGATTCAGATCGCGCACGAACTTTCCGTGTTTGTCGGTCGCGATGAACAGCACGTTGACCTCATTCACGCGAGCGTGAAGCGTGATCATTGAGGTCTGAGGTTCATCCACGTTGCTGGCCGAGGCGTCGGTGTTGGACGCATTCAGAGTGGGTACGCCGGATACGTAGGCCGACTGCGCGCTGAGGTGGAGAACTCCGGCAGAGGTTGCCAGCCAGAGTGCAACAAGGCGAAACATCCAATGCGTGTACTTCATGCCCGGGGAATCCAATTTTTTCACTATAAAACGCGTTCCAGCACACTCCCAAACTACACGATGCACGCCATGGGCCGAAATGAGGGTCTTGCTGGAGTGCCCTTACGATTGACTTTAGGGGTGCGCCGTCCAGGTGCCAAGTTACAAAAGGAGCACACGTTTGGTCATGGCACAAAACATGCAATATAAACTACTTGGCGCGTCCCACGGTTGGCGCGGCCAACCTGCGCTACGTTGCCCAAACCGAATTCGGGTTTACCATAGGCGCAGGAGCTTTACGCTTTTTCCTTACAATCTTTTTTCGGAGGGGCTGATGAAGAAACTCATCGTCTGTTTCGCAGTTGTCCTTATATCGACGGTCATGGCTTTCGCGGCCAATGACGAACATGAAGCAGACCGCGTGAAAGATGCGGGTGCGGTGATGAAAGAAATCCTCAATATTCCTGACGACATTCCGCAGGACCTGCTCGACAAAGCGGAGTGTATCGTCATTCTTCCTTCGGTGAAGAAGGGAGCCTTCGGCATCGGCGGCAGCTACGGGCGCGGCGTAATGGTCTGCCGCTCCGGCGAACACTACAAGGGCAAGTGGGGAGCTCCGGCACTGTACGCTCTGGAAGGCATCAGCATCGGATTTCAGCTGGGCGGACAAGCGACCGACTTTGTGCTTCTGGTCATGAATCCCAAAGGCGCCGAGTCGCTGCTCTACAGCAAAGTAAAGCTGGGAGCGGACGCGTCGGCGGCAGCGGGTCCCAAGGGCCGCACTGCCGAGGGCGCGACCGACATCGTCATGAACGCCGAGATTCTCTCGTATTCGCGCAACAAGGGTTTGTTCGCCGGCGTTTCTCTCGAAGGCTCGACTCTGCGCTCGGACGGCAGCGCGAACGAAAAGCTTTATGGCAGGAAGCTGACGGCGAAAGAAATCATTCGCGGTGGCAAGGTCGGGATTCCAGCCTGCGCCAGCCAACTCGTATCGCTGCTCGACAAGAGATCTCCCGTCAACAAGTCGGAGCCGAAATCGCTGGAGTAACGGTTTACTCTGTGATTCTCTGTGACCCCTGTGGTGAGGGGTTTCAAGTTCAACGGGACGAATGACAAGCAAGCAATCCGCCGATGGATCTCCGGTTCGCTGTGCCTGGGCGAAAGGCGAGCAGTACGTTCGCTATCACGATGAGGAATGGGGCGTGCCGGTGCACGACGACCGCACGCTCTTTGAATTCCTCATCCTCGAGGGCGCACAGGCAGGGCTAAGCTGGAGCACGATCCTCAACAAGCGTGAGAACTATCGCCGCGCCTTTGACGGATTCGAGCCGAGGCGAGTTGCGGGATACGACGCCAGGAAAGTAAAGAAACTGCTGGCGGATCCAGGAATTGTCCGCAATAAGCTCAAGATTGCGTCGGCGGTCCAGAATGCGAAGGCGTTTCTCCGCGTACAGGAAGAATTCGGAAGCTTCGACCGTTACATCTGGCAATTCGTCGGCGGAAAGACGATCGTGAATCCGTGGAAGGTGCGCAAGGTTCCAGCGCGAACCGCTGAGTCGGACGCAATGAGCAAAGACCTGAAACGGCGAGGTTTCAACTTCGTGGGATCGACCATCTGCTACGCCTTCATGCAGGCTGTAGGAATGGTGGACGACCACGCGCCGAACTGCTTCCGCTATCGCGTCTCGTCACGACTCACGTAGCGACGGACGCATTCGTCCGTCAGGGTTTTGTAGTTACGAAAAGAGAGATCTCGGCCGTTGATCAGAGTTCCCCGGACGAATGCGTCCGGGGCTACGTGATCCGTGCTCGCCTTTCAGCGCGGTGTAGCCATCGCGCTCGCCGTCAGATATACCGCCACTAATCCCAGCAGCAGCACAGCTACTTCCACCCGCGTGGACCAGACGTGCAGCGCGTCGAACTGCACGCGGGCCGGATTATCGAGCGTCACGGTGGCGAAGTCGCCGACCGAGGCGCGCAGCGTGTCCATGCGCGGGATGATCCAGAACTGCGAAAACAGCGTTAGGCCGAGCATCAAGCAGAGCAGCACGTGGCGCATGGCGAAGACATGTGCGGTTCCAGCGGTGAGATAGCTGTAGAGCAGCGACGTGATCAGGAAGATCACTCCGGAGAAGATGGCGATCCAGTGCAGCTTTCCGAGCGCGCGTCCGACGACGTTGCCGGCGAGATGCGTGCTGGGGAGAACCTGAAAGGCCGTGGGCGCGAGCACGAAGGCGAAGAAGATGAGACCGCCAATCCAGACCACGAGCGAGAGCACCATCAAGAAGCGAAGAAAGGACATGACGGGAGAATTATAAACAGCCTTGTCATCCTGAGGCGCGTTCTTTGCGCGAAGGATCTGTGCATTCCTTTGCAGCTTCGACGCTGCCGGCAGCAGTGCGGAGGTCCTTCGCTACGCTCGGGACGACAGCCCAGTTTTCAAATGACTGCTGAAAGGCGTTCAAACTAGACCGGTACGGCCACGCTCTCGATCATCTCCTTCAGCACCTGATCCGACTGTTCAGACTTCTTCAGTGTCGAAGCATAGAGTCCGTTCACGACTACGCGGTGGGCGAAGACGGGGACGACCAGCGGCTTGAAGTCTTCCGGGGTGCAGAAGGTGCGGCCTTCGAGGAAAGCCATCGCCTGTGCGGCGCGGTAGAGAGCTTGCGATCCGCGCGGCGACACTCCGAGCGACAGGAATTCTGATTCGCGCGTGCGGCGCACGATTTCCAGCGCGTAGCTCACCAGCGAATCGTCCACGCGAATGGTCTTCACCGCCTGCTGCATTTCAAGCACGTCGGCGCCGGTGAGAACCGGGCGGAGGTCGTCGAGGTGCGCGACGCCGGCTTCAGAGCGCAGGATCTCGCGCTCGGCCTGGGCATCGGGATATCCCATGCGCACGCGCATCAGGAAGCGGTCGAGCTGCGACTCGGGCAAAGGATAGGTTCCGTGATGCTCAACCGGATTCTGCGTCGCGATGACCAGAAACGGCTGCGGCAGCTCGTAGGAATGCGCGTCGACCGTGACCTGGCCTTCGTTCATGGCCTCGAGCAGCGAGGACTGTGTCTTGGGCGTGGTGCGATTGATCTCGTCGGCGAGCAGGACGTTGGTGAAGACCGGGCCACGCTTGAATTCAAAATTCTGATCGGCCGCGGAATAAACCGAGATGCCAAGAACGTCGGACGGCAGCATGTCGCTGGTGAACTGTACGCGCTGAAAAGTGCAATCGATGGCGCGGGCGAGCGCCTGTCCGAGCGTGGTCTTGCCGACTCCGGGGACGCCTTCGATGAGCAGGTGTCCGCGGGCGAAAATGCTGACCAGCGCGAGGCGGACGACGTCGTCTTTGCCGCGAATCACGCGGCGCAGGGCCTTTTCGAGTTCGGCGGCTTTGGTGGACACAGCGATGGCTGTCTCGGGCATCCTTTGGATTCTACTATTCGCGTCGATCGGGGAAGGAGTTACGTACGTCATAGAGCTTTGAGCTGTGAGCGATGAGCAATGAGCTGTGAGCAAACCAACCTTGGGTAGAACGGTTAGAGTCCTTCAACTTGCACATAGGGCTTGGCACATTTAAAAGCAGGGACTGCGCTTGCTCATCGCTCATTGCTCACTGCTCATCGCTCGCCTACTGCGTATACTCCGCGGGTCGTCCCGTCAGGCGCTCGATGCGCTTGGCGATGGGCGGGTGCGTGGAGAACAGGTTCGCGAACATGCCGGCACTGGCTCCCAGGAATGGCTGAATGATGAACAGGTGCGCGGTGGACGGGCTTGCCTGCAGCGGCACACGGCGCGCGTAGGCGTCGATCTTCTGCAAGGCGCTGGCCAGCGCGTACGGATTTCCGGTGAAGTGCGCTCCGGTGGCGTCGGCTTGATACTCGCGTGAACGCGAGACGGCCATCTGAATCATGCCTGCGGCAATCGGGGCGACGATCAGCATGAAGAGGGCGGTCAGACCCCCACCGTCGCGGCGGTCGCGGTCATTGCCGTATCCGCCAAAGAGCATGGCCCAGCGTCCCATGCTGGCGAGCATGGTGATTGCGCCTGCAATCGTCGCGGCGACGGAGCTGATCAGGATGTCGCGGTTGTTGACGTGTCCGAGTTCATGCGCCAGAACGCCTTCCAGTTCTTCGTCATTCAGTAAACCCAAAATCCCATGAGTCACGGCCACCGACGCGTGTTGCGGGTTGCGTCCGGTAGCGAAGGCGTTGGGCGAGTCGGTGGGGATCACGTACATCTTCGGCATCGGGATCCCGATCTTTTGGGTGAGGCGTTCAACAGCGGCGAAGGCGCGCGGGAGTTGCTCGCGCGTGACAGGCTGCGCGCGATACATGGCTAGGGCAATCTTGTCGGAATAGAAATACGAGACGAAGTTCATGACGGCCGCGAAGGCCAGCGCCAGGAACATTCCGTTCTGTCCGCCAAAGTAGCGTCCGAAGAACATCAGGAGCAGCGTGAGGGCGGTGAGGAGGAACGCGGTCTTGAAAGCATTTCCCATAATTTTGTGGAGCTACCCTATTGGATGTCAGGCGCTGGGACGAGATGCATGCGATCGTCGTGGTGAGCGCTCCAGCCCCTTCGCCTATTTGAAATCATCGAGTTAGCTGGAACTGATGTGAGGTGCCAGCGTCAGGCCTTCTGGCTTTCGCGTTTCAGGGCGCGCTGGAGGGTTTGGTCCAGGGCGGCCTTCGTCTTTTCGTATTCCTGCTGGGTGATGCGGCCTTGTTTGTGCTCGACTTCGAGTTCGAAGAGTTCGTCTTTCAGGCCTTCGAGCAACATGGAGGTACGAGAAGCGGGTTGTGAACTGCTCTCGGCGCTGCGCGTTTGCACCGCGGGCGGAGCGGGACGAGCGGCCCGCTTTGCGGGAGCGGCCGGGACCTCGAAGTCCTCGGCGTCTTCCATGGTCGAGAGACCGCCCGTGGCGCGGGCGGCACGGTTGGCGGCTTGCTGGCGCGAGGCGACGAAGATTCCGCCGACAATCAGGATCGCGGCGAATCCAGCGAGAATCCACCAGCGATATTTTTGCAGAGGATCGGGAGCATCGATCGGCGGGCCGAGTCCGCCGCCGGGGCGGCTTTCACCTTGTCCACCGGAGGATGCCTGACCAGATTGAGCACCGCCCTCTTCGGTGCTGGCGAGCGTGCCTTCTCCGCTGAGCTTGAATGCCATGGGCTGTCCGACTTTGATGTTGGACGCGACTTCGACGTTGGCGTCGGGCTGGCCCGGGAAAGGTGTGACCTTATAGGCGTCGGCTTGCGCGGGAGTGAACTCGATCGACTTGGGCGCAATGGCGACGAAATGCTCCAGCGGATAAATGAGTTTGGGATCGATATTGATGCTGCCGGTGTAGGGCAGTGTGTAGATGACGTTGAAACGCGTTTCCCCGGGGCGAAGCGGGAACAGGAACGAGTAACGATTCTTGGCGTTGGCGCCTTCGGGAACGGGCGCGGATTTTACGGGCTGGCCGCCAGCGGTCATGGCCTGGGCCTCGCCGATGGTGGCGCCGTCGGGCACGTAGAACTCGAGGTTGTGATCGTTCATCTGCGTACGCGGAGGCTTGGAATTGTTCTGCACCGCGAAGGTGCGCTCGACCTGCATGGTTCCGTTGCCAGCCTGGAAGCGCATGATGTCGGCGATGACCTCGATGCCTTCGACTTGCTTGCCGACGTCGTAGATTTCGACTTCCACCGACGTGGTTCCGGGAGGAGCCATGCGGTGATAGGTGACTCCCTGATGGATCACGCGGACGAGATGCGGACCCTGGGCGTCGAGCTTGAATGAGAAGTTGCCCCTGGCGTCGGCCTTGGTGCGTCCTGCTTCCTCCATACCTTGACCGAGGCTAAGGAGAACGACGTCGTCTCCGCCTGCGGGCTTGCCGGTGGTGGAGTTCTTCACCGTGCCGGTAAGGGTTTGGGCGGAGGCGAGAGCGGAGAGGAGGAGAAGCAGGGCTATCGGAAGGGTGCGCGCAGAGAACTCCTTGCGACGCCGCTGGAGGGTGGACGCGCACAAGGGGTCCTTCGACTCCGCGAGAAGCGCGCTTTGCGCCCTTCCCGCTCCGCTCAGGGTGACAGAGTTTTGGGAGTGCGATGTGTTTACTCCGCTCCGGATGACAGGGGTATGGGTCAGATTCATGGTCTCGCTTTTCTTGGCGCGGGTGTGGGGTTGGATTCGAGGAACTCGATTTCGGCCAGGATGGTGGCGGCCTCGTCTTGCAGAGACGACTTCAGCGATTGGTAGTCGGCGTCGGGCACCTTGCCGGCGCGGTATTCAAAGTTGAGGTCGCGCAGGTTCTCGTAGACGGCGTCTTTGCGCTCGCGCAGGTAGGAGGCGCGGGTCTTCTCCGGGCCGAGATAGAGACGCTCGGGCAGATAGAAAATATATAAGAGAGCGGCGATGGTGACGAGGGCGCAGCAAGCTAGTTCGAAGCTCATAAGTCGGTCTCCTCGCGCGCACGTTCTTTGAACTTCTCCAGGTCAGCGGCTGGGATTCCAGGGCCTGCCGGCAGCGGGGCTGGACGATTCTTCCAGGCGCGAACTACCAGAACTATCGCGACCACTCCCACGGCGAAGGCGGCGAAGGGGAAGATCCACGCGGTGCGATCGAATCCGGAAGTGGTGGGCGCGGCTAGAACCGTGGGGCCGTACTTTTGCACGAAGGCTTGCTGCACCAGGCTGTCGCTGTCGCCGCGGGTGACGGCGGCCATGAGTTCGTTGCGCATGCCGTCGGAGCTGGGGCAGCCGACGTGGTTGCATTCCAGCAGGATCTGGCCGCAACTGCAGATGCACATCAGTTGATGGCCGATCTGGGAGAAGCGGGTTCCGGGATCTCCGGCGCCCGTGAAGGCGAAGACGGCGAACGAGAGCAGGGCGCAGTGGAGAGCGCGGCGGAGCGTCGGGTTGAGTTTGGTCGTCATTCTATTTGTCAGCGTCTTCGGCGGCCTACAGTCGAGACTGCGCTCGACGCTCGGCTTTGCCTTCGCGGGGGCGGACGAAGGCGTCCGCCCCTACACTTAGTCTCCTGTGGCGACTGGGGTGGCGCTCTCCATGATCTTGGGGACTCGCACCGTCACAGGGGCCGGGGCGTTTTCCACCAGGGCCAAGCCAGTGCCGATGATCATGACCCAGGCGCCGATCCAGATCCAGATCACCATGGGATTGAGATGCGCTTTGATGACGGGCTGGCCTTTTTCATTCTGGCCTTCGTACACCAGGTAGAGGTCTTCTTTGAAGCCCTGATCGATGTCGGGTTTGGTGGAGGCCTGCTGGCTCGCCTTATAGAAGATGCGCTGCGGGGTCATGGTGCGGATCAGCTTGCCTCCCTGATAAACGTCCATGAGCGCCCATTCAGTTTCCTGGTTCGGGTTGTCGTCCTGGGTGAAGGAGCGGCAGACCAGGTCGTAGCTGCCGATCGTCATCTTGTCGCCGTATCCCATTTCCATTTCTTTGTCCTGATTGAGGGCCGCGCCGGAGAAACCGATCATGACCAGGACGACGCCGAAGTGGACGATATATCCGCCGTAGCGCCGGGTGTTGCGATGGGTGAGTTGGACCATGGAGGCGAACATGCCCTGCCCGGTCTTTTCAGAGATGACGCGGCCTCCGCGGTAAAACTCGGAAGCGACGGTGAAAGTGATCAGAGCGGAGAGCAGAATCGTCATCAGCGAGTAGAAGTAGCTGATGTCGTGCCACGGCTTGATACCGAAAATGGATCCCCAGCTTGCCGGGGTGAACATGACCAAGAGAGCGACGGCGATGGAAAGTACGGAGGGCCAGAGGAAGTTGCGCTTCAGGCTCTCGAGCGAAGTCTTGCGCCAGGCAAGCAGCGGTCCGACGGCGGTGAGCAACAGGAGGACCAGCGCGACTGGGATGGCGACGCGATTATAAAAAGGAGCGCCGACCGTGACCTTGTTGCCCTGCACGAGCTCAGAGATTTTCGGGAACCACGTGCCCCAAAGAACATCCAGCGTCAGCAGGAGAAACAGAAGATTGTTGAACATGAAGCTCGACTCGCGCGAAACGTAATTTTCGAGTCGATGCTCGGAGCGGAGGACGTCCGCGTTCTTGACGAAGAAGAAAACGAAAACGGCGAAGCTGATGCCGAGGAACCAGGCAAACCAGTTGCCGATGGAGGACTGCGCGAAGGCGTGCACCGAGCTGATGATGCCGCTGCGGGTGAGGAATGTGCCGAGAATCGCCAGCCAGAACGCGGCAAAGACCAGCCACATGTTCCAGACCTTCAGCATGCCGCGCTTTTCCTGCATCATCACGGAATGCAGGAACGCGGTGCCGACCAGCCAGGGCATCAATGAGGCGTTCTCGACTGGGTCCCATCCCCAGTAGCCGCCCCATCCCAAAACCGAGTAGGCCCAATGCGCCCCGAGGAAAATGCCGCAGGTGAGCAATCCCCAGGTGACCATGGTCCATCTCCGGGTGATGCCGATCCATTTGTCTCCCGGATACCGCATGATCAGCGCGCCCAGCGCGAAGGCAAAGGGCACCGTGGTCCCGACGTAGCCCAGATAAAGCATGGGGGGATGGATGACCATCTCGGGATACTGTAAGAGCGGGTTGAGGCCGCTGCCATCGGCGCGGAGCGGGCCTTCGAGCAGGCCGAAGGGGTTGGCGGCGAAGTTTACCAGCGAGAGAAAGAATATTTGCACCGCGGCCATAATCACCGAGGCGTAGGCAAACAGGCGCGGATCGGTCTTGTAGCGGAGGCGGAGAACGAAGCCGTATCCGGAGAGGAGCAAACACCAGAACAGGATCGAGCCTTCCTGTCCCGACCACAGCGTCGCGAACTTGTAGGGAGCGGGCAGGTCGCGGTTGCTGTGATGGAAGATGTAGGCGATAGAGAAATCGTCGCGGAAAGCGGAGACGACGAGGGCCACAGCGGCGAGAACGACGGCGCCAAAAACCACGACGCCGGCGCGGCGAGCCGTTTCGCCCGCGCGTTCCCACATATTGTCGCCCTGACACAGCAGCGCGAGCAGGCCTGCTCCAAAGGAATAGATGCTCAACGCCAACGCGAGGAGCAAGGCAAAACTGCCGATTGTCGCCATTGTGGAAGAGCCCCGAATCATTTTTTCAGAAAGCGACGGTAGTAGCAACCGGGAGTGCGAAAGTAGAGGGTGCCGTTAGGTCATTCTGGATGGTAGTAGGAGACCATGTCCTTACTTGTGAACGGCGGGTGAGAAATCGGGAGGGCGTAAACGTTTCCGCAGCGAGACGGCGGCCGGGGCTCGGCCGCCACCCGGCGCGGGTGGAGCGCCCTAGGCGCTGTGTTGGTGATAGCGCTGCTGAATCTCGCGCTCGGCGATCAGCCAATCTTCGGCTTCGTGGCCGGGTTCAAATCCGCGGCGCTCAGCGAGCAGATAAGCGAGGCGGCGGATTTCCTCCTCGAGGTTGATCGGGACGACGGTGGCGCGTGGGTCGGAGCGCACGATCGACGGCTTTCTGGAGGAACGTCTGGGCTCGGGCTTAGTGTCTGGTGCGCTGGCCTCGGCCGTGGGAAGGGCGGTCGAGGCGGTTTCTACGGGCGGTAGCGCGATGTCGCCATTCGCTTTCTTGGGTGTCCTGGATTTCGCCATGGTCGGGTACTCCTTACAAATTCCTAGATTCAGGAAGGATTGGATTTGTTGATGAAGGAACAACATACACGTCGCCCTTAGGTACGAACGGTTAACGTTCAATTGTGCTTGGCAGATGTAACTACTATAGCTCTGCTGGCCCTGTGGATGGGAGTCAATTGCAACAAAAAATAATGATGCGAAGCAACGGAATCCTGAAATGAAACAGTGAGGATTTGGGTGCGGAGCGGATTCGGATGGGATGTGTTGGTTGTGGGGTTGGCGAGCGCTGCACGACAGCCGGCGCCGGGACGTCGTTTGTTATAATCAAAGCTCGTCTCCGGGGCGCTATCGTCTAGGGGTTAGGACGGAAGATTCTCAATCGTAAAATGGGCCGCCAAATTTCATGGCGGCCCTTTTCTTTCTTGCTGTTAGCTTGGTCCTGTTTGGTCGCTCTTCGACGGATAGGGTAAACATAGGGTATACAAAATTGGGTAAACTCTCGCGCCCGGCCAGCACCCGATGTGACCTTTCATCGCCCGGCCTTCCAGTTGAAAATTCAACTGCGCTGGGGAGGCGCACGGGAGATGAAATCACTTCAGGAATTGCAAGACCGCGCGATAAAGCTTTTTCGCGAGGATAACCGCGCGCTGAGCGCAGCCACTAAAGCGCGTGAAGATGCAACCAAGAATCTGGCCACCGCGCAGAAGGAAATAGAAGCAGCGGAGAAAGCCTATGTGCTGGCGGAAACCGGGCCGAGCGCCAAGGAATTAGGCGAAGCCTTCATAGCCGTGCGGGAAGCATGCAAAGCTATGGGTGCCGAAGGTAAAAAGGCTGGGGCTGCTTTCATGCGCAGATTTGAAAGCAGCAGGAACCGGATTTTCTATTGCATCCGCGTGGCCGAACATAAGGTGGGCAAGGAAGCCCGCGCGGCCAAAGCTGCTGAAGTGGCAAAGAAGAAGCCGCACCTGAAGGTCATCAACACAGTGGCCAAGGATTTGAATATTCTGGTGCGCTATGCTGCGCGTTTCGACCGGAAGAATGGCGATAAGCTTCTGGAAATCATCATCGCGGATATTCGCAAGATGTACGAGGAAACCTTCACGCGGGCGCAGCAGATTAACGAAGAATACAAAGCGCTGCAGGCGAAGGCGGAAGAACACCGCAAGGCAGCAGAAAAAACCATTCTGGCTGCGAAGAAGAAATCGAGGGAAGCGCGCAATATCTACAAAGTTGTGCCGTTTGATGTGGAAGACCAGACCAAAGGCGCTGCTGCAGGCGCATAGCAGGCACTGATGGATACCAAAACCCCACCAGCCCCGGTGGGGTTTTCTTATAGGTCGGCGCGCTTGGCTAGGCGGATTCCCAAATTGTATTGCGGATGCCCCGTAATCATGGCTGTGCCGGTCATGGTGGTATCGTCTTTTATCACACCTGAAACATCCATCTCGTAGTCGCCCTGAATTCCGAAGCCGCTGGGGATAGCTGGGTCGAAGTTGTGCACAGCTATCCGCGCCTTGAATATATTGCCATCCACTTCGTAGTTGCCGATGTAATAGAAACCAGTTTCGCCGCCATACACCTTGCTGCCTTTCATCATCGCCACGCCGGTACCTGCCACCTGCGGGCCTTCAAACCGCAACAACCAAAATCCATCTACGGCCATATTATCGCTCCGTGCTAGTATTGCCTCAGTTTATAGCTTCGCAGGCTATGTTAACAATCGACCAGTGGTTAGTAGTAATCAGCATCGTAGCGATTGCCTTGGGTCCGATAGGTGCGCTGGAAGTGCAGAAGCGCTTGGAAGATAGGCGCGCCATTCGCGAACGAAAAATGGGCATATTCCGCAGGCTGATGACCACGCGCGCAACGCAATTGTCGCCGGTACACGTGGAAGCTCTTAACGGAATCGAAGTTGAATTCTATTCCAGTTCAGGTGCTGATAAGAAAGTGCTCGATGCGTGGCGGCTTTACATCGACCATCTTGGTGAATGCCCTAACGCTGGTGGCGCGGCGCTGGATAGATGGGTCGAAAAGAAACAAGACCTGCTTTTCGATTTGCTTTATGAGATGGCGCAAAGCCTTGGCTACGAATTCAACAAGCTTACGATTAAGAACAACGTTTACCATCCGAAGGGATTTGTTGAGATAGAAGGCGAACAGCACGCGCTGCGAAAAGCTGCGCTTGCCGTGCTATCTGGTGAAAGGCCGGTGCAGACCACCGTAGTTGGCAGGGTGCAAACCACAGCACCGTTGCCGCCACCAGATGAAGTAAGGCAACAACCCGCGCTTGCCCCGGCGGCCCCGACTACACCGCAGCGGCCTGCCCTGCCGGTACTTCATGCTGAAGTGATTCCGCAGCCTGACGAACGGCAGCCCTAGTTGCTCAAGAAACTTCTTGCAATCTCCATCAATCGTTTGGCAGTATGTGAATTGATTAGGCGCGCTGTGGCGTGTCGGAAGGCCCCGACAAGGTTTCACACAGCTAAAACGGAAACGGCGCGCGCACCATCCTCCGCGTTTGATAAGGGCTAAAGCTGGCCCATTCGCGGCTTCCGAAACATTTCTTGGGAGCCGTCTCCAGTGGCAAAGAAACCTGTTGTTGATGCACCCGCACCTCGCCTGCTGCCCATCGCGCAGGCCGCCGCCTTCTTGGGCACCACCACGTGGTGTATGCGCAAACTCGTTTGGGAAAAAGAAATCGCCCACATCCGGCTGGGTCAACGCTTGCTGTTTGATATTCGTGATTTGGAGAGCTTCATCACGGCGCAGAAAGTACCAGCGGCTGCGTAACACGTGGTTGAAGTATTAGTGGGAAATGGGCCGTGCGCCTTCGCACCGTGCACCGACCTTCAAAACCCGCGATGTGGGCACGGAGACGTGGCCCGCGATTTGAAGTTGCTTTGTGGCGGGGCGCGCAGCCAGATATACGCGCAACTAGCTTTTTGCGGAGCTAGATTTTGAAACGGGAAATGGAAAAATGAAACTGCGCCTTCAATCAAGTTTTGTGAAATTCGGCGTACCGCAATGCGCCGAATCAGGTAGCCCATACCTGATTTTTCCAGCCCGGCTCCTGCCAATGGGGCCGGGCACCCGTTCGCAAAGGAACGGAAATGGAAAAACGTAAACCCAACCGAGGAAAAGATAGCTTTACCGTAGAAGTCAGGTTGAAGGATGGCGAAGCCTGCAATTGGAAGCGCCACTATCGCCACTGCGCACGTGAAGTTATCGGCTATCTGGATAGGCTGGCCAACAACGATGAGGAGCGATTCGTTTACGTAACCGTGCCCGGCATCGTGAAGCATTGCAACCGATACAAGAGCAAGAAATCGTACAAGGAGCGCGCCGTTGGTTACGTGATTTCACTTCTTCAAAAGCAATTTGTGCTTTCCGAACAGGTGGAACGTTTTCGCAAGGGCACAATGCGCTGGGGCTGGCTCGTAGCGCCGCACGATGTGGCCACGCTACAGGAAGAAAACCGTTGCGATTTCAAAGGCCAACGCCATTGGGAGCGAGAAATCAAAACGGAAAGGCAACCAGATGGTAATTGGAAAGTTTCGAGCATCGGGCCGGTGCGTTGGATGGATTTTGCAAGCGGAAAGCCCATAGCCAGCCAGCTACCAGCAGCGGCTGGTTACCGGCTGGATGATGTGGATGACGCCCCGGAAAATGATGGTGTGCAGGGAAGTGTGCAGCCAAGTGTGCAGTCAGAAAATGCCAAGTGTGCAGTGAAGTGTGCAGTTTCTCCTGCAAAACCTTCGCCGCAAACAGTTGACGATGAAGCCGCTTGCACGGTTGGTGTGCGCGCTAACCGTGGTAGCCGTGGTCAATCAGCCGTGGTATCCGTGGAAACCGTAATAACTAAACCAGCGAAATCGAGCGGCCAAGCGGAAGATGCAGGGAAAGGCAACACCAACCCCAACAGCAAAACCGGGCGGGTGGATGGGGCGGAAGAAAAAGGCGTGAATGACAAAACCATCGGCCAGCACTTCGATGTAGCCCTGCATCCGGGCTTTGGCAGCATCACAGCGGGCCTTCTGAATACTAAAACCGAGGCATGGGGCCGGTTTGCGGGCGCGGATAATCTGCTGCTGATTTGCTGGGATGTGCTCACGGAATTTTCAGCACAGCCGTACCTTGGCCGCAAAACGCACGCGCTGATTATGAGCTTGGCGATGCAAAGGTTCAACGCAGCCCACGGCGATGTACCGACTTCGTGGCTGAAGGTGCTGAATGATTTGAAGCGCGGGAGCTAACACGGTGCTGCTATCAAGAAGGAGCAACATCATGGTTGAAAATTCAACTAGCATCTGGCACAGCATCGTCCGCGATAAGTGGCGCGGCGCTTCGATATCTGGAGACGGGCCTCACGCTGTTGTTTTACGCTGCACCGAAACCACCCACGTGCATCTTTTCTCGACCTATATGGAAGCCCAATCTTTCCAGCTTGCGTTTTGCGACGCGCCGGTGTGTTGGAAACGGCACACCATCGGAAGCTTGATTCCCTTCGTGCCTGCACCACCGAAACTGCGCGGCGAAAACCTGCGGAGGATGATGGAGGCAGAATGATTATGGAAAAGTGCAAAGGGAAAGAACCCTACTACACACACGCGGAAGCCGAAGCAGCATGCACCAGCCTGAAAAGGTCCGCGCGCAAAACGGGCAAAGGTGGGCGTAGTTTTCACCGCCTGATTGTGTACGCTTGCGGGAATCACTTTCACATTGGACGCGACTGTACGCAGCATATCCAGAAAATGGCGGAGATAGTCCACACCACATCGGCAAAGAAAATCCCCAGCTATGGTGAACTGATGCGCAAACTGAAACGCATCGAAGCCAAAATAGACGGAGCACAGAAGCACCGGGCATTCGTGCTTGGACAAATCATCGAATCGGATAGGCGGCGCGAATACCAAGAAGCTTTGGCTGCTATCGGTTATCCAGAAAACAGCGGCGGATAGAAGCCCGCTATCCAGCTAAGGCACACAGTCCTCTGTGCGCGCCTTGGCTGCCCCTATTTCAGAAAGCGAATCCATCCTGCGAAGTTCCTGTGCGGGTTGTGAAAACATCAGTTCCAACAAATCTTTCGCGCTCCCATTCCCAATCCACGCATAGCCGGTCAGGAATAAAGCAGCCTGCGAAAAGGTCCGGGCTTGAAGCTGTGGCGGCGAGTAGAGCTTGCGCGACGGCATGACGATAGTCTTCCCTTCGAGGGAAGGATGCCACGAAATCTGACGACAGCTTATTTACTACTTCTATCTGGTTACGAAATCCGAAATCGCCAGCCTTGTGGAGAAGGGCAAGTTTCTTACTTAGGGCTGTACGTCGAGTCGCCGGGAGCAGCGCCGCAAGGATGCGATTCGAACAGCTTTACACTTGTGTTGTATTGCGCCCCGGCTGGAAACTCAATTCGTAATCGGCAGTTAATGCACTCCAGAAAACGTCCGCCGGGACACATCAGGATACCAATGCGGTGTGGAACAAGCGTGCTAGAACCGATAGCGGACATTGCATATTCCAACTCTCCAAGCGCAAGTCCATCATACGCTCCATGCCGGGCAACCCGCTTTGTTCGTATTCCGTAACAAAATCAAAGGGGTAAACGGGGACTCGTGAGGAATGCAGCAAACTGCCGCGAGGGGGAGAAGGGATGTCAGCAGGATGAAGTCAACAGCGGAGCGCCACCAGCCAGCGTGCATGGTCGCACACCACGTGATTAGCAAACTAGGGGCCATCATCGGATTTTGTGATTTGCTCATTGAAACAACAGAAGAAGGGACGGAGCAAGCGCGGCGACTAGGCATGATTCGGGAAATAGCCGAAACGACAGTTAAAGACATGGTCGAGCATCAGCGCCAAGTAGAAGCGGAAACGCAAGATACGGAAAAGCGGAAAGCCGGTTAATGGGGTACCGGGCGCTAAGCCCGGCCTGCCAACAGGGTGGGGACATCGGAGCGTGAGGGGTGTTGATTCCGCTTCGGTGCTCCCCCTTGGCAGCAATTCAGAAAATGTCGGCGGAAAAACCCAACCCCGGTAGATAGCCCCAACACCAACCTCCAAACCAAATACACCAGATAGCGAATCAATCACAGCACTGGATGCCCATAGCCAAGTGACTCAAGCCCGTCGCTGCGTTGTCTACCCTGCCGGGCGCTGATACCGGTGCGCCAGCCCTAGCGCCCCGGACTGTCTGCCCGATACATCTTGGCGGCATATTGGCTATCACTTGCGAAGGTGAAGCCGATGCACACACGCTGGGTGGGCCATTGCTGCCCGCTTTGGATTCACCCACCCAGCGCCCCTGATTACCCCATCAAAATGGCCCGGTTGCCTAGCGACGCGCGCGCGTACTACGCGCACGTGTACTTCGCGCACGCGCGTCATCCTTCTGCCGTGCTCCGTCCACATGCGTAAGTGCCTTGCTGTCAGCCTACGCGCGGCCCTTGGACGCATTCTCGTGGACGAACCTGCAAGCCATTACGACGCTATCACTTGCGCAGAGGGGATAGGGGTACTCCTTTTTGATTTTGGCAAGCATCGCAAACCGTGCGACGGTTCGTAACGGTCCGCGCGCAGTTGGGTTTTTTGTTTTCAGCGCTTTCTTCGCCGCGCGATTGAAATTTTCGACCGAAAGTGTTCCGAATATCGGCAGAAGAAAATCGAATCGGAATTAAAGGCAGCCAGATGTTCCGGGAATGTTGGACAAAAGCCTGCGCGCGCAAATGAGGCAACAAAGTGATTGTGAACGGCTGCACTGTCGATGCATGCTGAATGAATGATTGCACCGCGTGAATGGATACTGAGCTACCGGGCCAAAATCGACGCCAACCAACTGCACCAGCCGTGGCCAGCCGAAACGAAGGCACTGAACACCGAAATGCACACGCTGGGCGAGCTAATAAAATTCGCCCGGCCCGAATTGGAAGAAAAATACGAATGGTGGGCTGGGCATCCGTACGGGTTTTGCTTGCCGGAAGGCCCTGAATTTGATGCCGTGCTGGCGCTGGCTGCCGCTGATGTGCGCGCTACACGCGAAGAAGGCGCACCTGAAACCAATCTGGAATTGTACGTTGAACGTGTTCCTGTGCGGCAGGCCGGTGACGCAGAAGAAACAGCAGCGGAGCGCGGCGAAAAAGAAACGGAACAATCTGGCGCGGTTGCTGCACGTATGAAGAAGCTTCGTGAATCGCGCGCGTGGGCAATGCAGCAGGGTCTTGAAGATTCCTTCTAGCTCCCGCGATTTTCTGCACCATCCAGCCCGGCCATCAGCGCCGGGCTTTTCTTTGCCCGTAACAGCCAAGTGTCTGATTGAAGCGCAAAACGCTTAACGAAATCCGGCTGCGGATTTAGGAGAAAAACAATCATGGCATCTATCAGGCTCTTGCGAAGTAAAACCACGCTGGCGCGCCGTGTCTATCGCCGCGCGTTGGCCGCCTACAACAAGGCGTTGGCGAAGTACGCCGGTGCCCGGCAAACTGCTGGCCTTTCACCGTTGCCGCCGAAGTTTCACAAGGGGAATTGCTGATGCTCCGGGCCATGTTGCGGCGCTATCGGCTGCGGGCCACGAATGCGCCCGCAACAAGCACACACCAGACCACGGAGGAAAGAACCATCATGGATATCACCGTAAGAAATTCGCTATCAGGGAAGTTCACAAACTTTTTCAAAGTTGACTCGCAGTTGGCCGCGATTCTGTGCGCGTGTGGCTTGGCTCAGGAATACACCAAGCCCCAGCCAGCGCCACCGGCCACGCGCTTTTGGGTTGCTGCTAGCCAGCACACCGGCGCTATGGGGCTGCACTACAGAAAATCAAACGGCGAAGTGGTGGCCTCATTCAACCCGGCGACACCCAAGGAAAAACTCGAAGCAGTTTGGGGCACGGAAATTCCAACGCAGGTTTGGGAAGCATTTCTAAACAAATCGAATTTCGGCGTGCCCAGCTTCTAGCTTCTAACACGCGCCCGGATATGTGTGGAGGTACTTATGGATTACGAAATCCGTTCGATTAAAGGCGAGCTTCGTGCCGCCGCAGGCTTCAAGCTCGAAGGCATCGCAGCGCAGTACGGTGTGCGCTCCCACGATTTGGGCGGCTTTGTTGAAACCATCGCACCCGGCGCATTCACCCGCAGCTTGGAAGCAGGCAGCAAGGTTGTAATCACGCTGAATCACGACCCCAACTTCGTGCTTGGCAGTACGAAAGCGGGCACAGCGAAAGTTTTTGACAGCGCCGAAGGCTTGCGCTTCAGCGTGCAGCTTGACCGTACCAACACGATGCACGCGAACACTTATGCCAGTGTGAAACGCGGCGACTTGGATTCGTGCAGTTTTGCTTTCAAAGTGCCAGCAGGTGGCGATGCTATCTCGCAGACCAAAGATGCGAAGGGCAATCCCATTTCGCTGCGCACGCTGAAGGACGTTGATTTAGTGGATTGCAGCGTGGTGGCTTATCCCGCATATCCAGTGGGCACGCAGGTGGACGCCCGCAGCCTTACGGCAAAGGGCCTTCTTCGCGTTGCATCGCGCGCAATCACGCCTGTGCAGCCACCGGCGAAGAAGCCAGCAGTTGTAGCGCGCCCCTTCACTGAAGAAGAACTCGCAAAGATTAACGGCATGACGCTGGCGCAGTTTCGGGAGCGTTGCGACTACGACCGGCTGCACCGGGCCACGCAGCTTGGCCGCAAAATCGCTGCGGATGCTACCAACGAATTGCGGGCACGGGCTGCACGCGCCGGTGCCACTATCGCTGCGGATGCGGAGCAACTGCAGAAAGACGAAGAAGCGCTGGCCATTGCACAAAGCAGGATGGGGATTACATGCGGGAGGCGGCGCACACTCTGATGGCACCCAAACTGAATTTCTGCCCATACAAAAACCTGCCCGAAAAGGGTACGCCGGGTCATTTGTTTTTTGTTAAGGATTCGCCTCGCGGCCCCGAGCTACTTTTGGCAGCAAGTAACGGTGTGCTGTGCCCGGTGACGGAACTTTTCAATCTGCATATCACTGAAGCGCCCGGTGCGCCCGGCAAAGATTCGATGGTGCCCGGCCCGCGTGGGCCACGCGGCTTGACCGGCAAGGATTCCACTGTGCCCGGCCCGAAAGGTGATAAAGGCGACCCCGGAGATATCACCGTGGTGGGCGATGCCGAACTGCTGGCCGCAGTTGAAAAGCTGCGCGCGCAGAAGGCCGCCGTGCTGGCGAATATCACCGAAAGGCTGGCATCCATGCCGGAGCACCCGGTTTATGCAGTAGCGCGCCAGCATCTGGAACAGGTTTTGGAGGAAGCAAAGAAATGACGGACGCGACACTTAACAAACTTGCGGAAAAGAAAGTGCACGAGGCCTGCGGCAAGCTACCACACGAAAAGAAGCGGGTGCTTGCAGCGCTGCTGGCTGCCGTGCTGGCCGCAATCAAACAGGAGCAATAAAAACATGGCATCAGGAAATCCACACCCCTACCGCTCGAAAGAATGGGAGCAGTACAACGCGGAAGAAATCGCTTCGCGGCCTACGGCGATTCTTAACCGGAAGCCCTTCACGCCTGCAGAGCTTGACGCGCTGCGGCCAAAACACGTGCAAGAAGCACTCGCACAGCAGCAGGTACCTAACGATGGCGCGGCAAGATAAAGGCATCATGTGCCGGTGTGGATGCGGCGAAAGAAAGTCCAGCCGCAAGAATAAATTTCTGGCCGGGCATTCGGCCACCAATCGGGTTATGAATATCGCGCGCGAAGTTGAATACGACGAGCACGCATTTCGGCGTGCTGCTGCGCGCGCTAGGTACGACACTGTACATACAAGATTGCACGGATAACACTGTGCGAAACGGCAGCACCCCGCAGTGGAAAACAAGCCCTGCGGGACTGCCGGGCCAAAAGATTGGCCAGCACCAGCCAAGGTCGCTGCGTGGTGCGTGGGTCTCAAGCCCTCTTTGCCGCAGCACTAAAGCCATCGGGTCGGTTGGCTCCTACCCGGTGCAGCCACAACATGAAGCGCGTGATAGGGGCAGGACCCTGCGCGCTTCGTGGCTTTTTACCTAACAGGATTCTGAATCTACGATGGCCTGCGCAATCGCGGTACCCAAACTCTCGCATCCGATAACCTATTGCCCACCCGGCGAAGCTCGCAACGCGCGCTTCGATGAATACGTGGGTGTGCGCCGCAAGCTGCCGATTCAAAAAGCCACATTCGATGCTGAAGGTGTAGCAGAGAGCAATGGTATCGACTGGGGCGATTTTGGCCGCATGGGCCAGTTTCAACACAAGCTAGACAGTGGCCGCCTTAGCGACACACCAAGCTGGGCGACGAATGATAAGCAACTGCGTGCCGTGCTCGTGGTGTACTTGGAAAGGCGGGCCGGATTGATGAAGCCGGGGCCGGGTACTGAAATTCAGCGCCTGCAGCGCGCGCAGGCGACGTTGATTAAACAAACAGCATCGTTTCAAGTTTCGTTGGACAAGATGGTGCACAGATATGCTGGCATTCTTGCGCGGCTGAAAGAAACCCCTGCCGACACAGAAGCGTTGGCTGCGAAGCACGACTGCGCGACCCAGATACAGAATCTGGATACCGTTTTGCTTTTTAATAAGGACATTGCTGGCAAAGTGCTGCGCGTGGTGCATTGCTACTACCGTATGGGCTACACATCGGTGCAGGTTGAAACGGAAACCGGCCTAAAGCCGCCGCATGTGCGCGAGATACTTTGGCGGCTCAGGAAGGTTGCTGCATTGCTGGGCTTTCACAATCCGCCCTGCCGCCGCCACAAGCGAGTTCGTTATTCCAAACCGCGCGTGTGCATTTTGTGTGGCGCACCACGGGGAAAAGGTTACAAATTCTGTGATGCCTGCGGCAGCTTGTACAATCACAGGGCTGCATCCGCAGCGTCCACCGCAAAGAAGAAAGCAACCACACCGCCCACACCGAAGCGCCACGCGATTGTTTCCAGTCCGGAATTCATCGCGCTTTTTGATGTGTGGCGCGCCCGCACTGGTGATAAGCGCAGGCACTGCAAGAATGGCCACGCGATTTGCGCCGCCAACGCGCACGTGGGAGATATGCGGCGCGAAGGGCGCTATTTCTGCAATGAATGCCAGCGCGCCTATCAGCGCCAGTATGCAAGCGGGCTTGTAACAGCACGCTGATTGTGTGGGTACAGTAAATGTCATGGGGCATCCAAGTATCGCGGCGTTCGCCCACATTGAATACCGGGCGGCTGCGCAATCGAATTTCTATCGTGCGGGTTTCACCGGCGCAGGATTCCACTGGTGGCATCAATCTATCGGTGGACGTGTTGTATGCGAATGTGTGGGCCAGCATCGAAGCGCAGGGCGGTGGCGATAGTGCCAACGGTGCTGGCGGCTTCGTTTCCAAGGTCACCCATCAGGTTGTGATGCGCTATCTGCCCGGAATTACCGCAGCCATGCAGTTGCAATTCAACGGGCGACAGTTTCAGATTGAAGCCGTGCAGAATCCCGATGAGCGCACCAAGATGCTGATTCTGCAGTGCGTGGAAATCAACGATAGCCAGCAGCAATCAATCACCTAATATTCCGGCATGCCGGATACTCCTGGAGCGCCGTGCAGCCGCGCGCAGGTGGTGCCGTAGGGCCAGCCCGATGGCGTTCGGCCCGCAGACGGAAAACGTCGCGCAAGAAAAAAGCCCCGGCGCGATGCCGGGGCTGGTGAATCGGGGAAGCGCTACCTTGCCGCGATATCCTGCGCCGTGTGGCGCGTGAACAGGTCGATTGTACGCCCCTGCATCGCCTTGCCTGTGCGCCGCGAATGTTCCGATACTACATACACTTTCTGAATGCCCAGCGCGTGCTTCAATTCGCTGCAGGCTCCCTCGTGATGCATGATGGTGCGCAGCGCATTTCTTTGGCTTGGTGAAAGTGATTCGCAGAAGTGTGCAGCGTGGGTCTTCGCCGTTTGGGTTGCGGTATGCTTCGGTACAGCCATTGGTTGCCCCTCCAGTGGGCACATCTTTGGTTAGGCCACGTTTCGGCGTTCGCGCGCCGGGCGTGGCCGGTTTACTTGCTGATGATTGCGCCGAAGATGGCGAAGGCCATCAGCGGCACAGCCGTTAAGAGCAGAAAAATACCAATCAGAAAACCAGACGCGTGTTGCTTGCAGGCCGGGGCCGCCTGCCGTGGATGCTTCCGCATCAGGCCGCGCGCGGTTTCGTACACCAACCGGCTGGCGCAATAGAAGCAGAAGTAGCGAAGGAAGCGCTTCACTTCGCCGCCGCCTTCCTCGCTTTAGCCAGCTTGGCTTCGTAAGCTGCCTGCTGCTTCTTCCAGCAGGTGCGGCAGTTGCGCTGGCCGAGTCTGAGCAAATCGCCCACGTGAATGTGACCCTTGCTGGCATCCACCAGATTGTGGCCTGCCTTGCACGTTTTGCGTTCTGGATTTTTCTTGATTGAAGCTGCCAGTGCTTTCTTGAATGTTGCGGTTTTGATTGCATCGGCGTACAGCAAACGTTTCATTTCGTTTCCCCTATCCGGCGATTCCGGTACTGAAGGAATAGTAGGAACTGTCCGGCAGAGGAGGGAATAGCCGAGGAGTAATACTCGCAGGAGTATTACCGTTGGGGCATCTAAGAAATGAAAAGTTTATCGGCCAGCGATTCGCGGATGTGCTTGGAGCCAAGGTCGGTAAGGCGGAAATTTCCGGAACCCAACTTAACCACTTGGCGGCTGGAAGGTCCTGTCAGGTATTGAAGTGCTTCAGTGATTCGTGGTGCCGGGTGCATCACGTACTGTCCCAATTCGCGCCTGCTGAATCCCTTTTCCCCTGCGTAGTGCAGCATCACGAGAATTTCATCGCTGGGGCTAAGGTCGGTGCGCTGCACCAACAGTACATCTTCAAATCTTCCTACGGCTGGAACATCAAACTGCAAGAGCTCGCGAATGGCGGTAGCAACTGCATCGCGGTCATCACGCCAGAATATCCGCAACGTTTCCGCAAAAAGCCAGCGCACCGATTCCAGCACCAGCTTGGAATCCATGTGATTGGCAACGTATGAAGGTGTGATGTGCACTGCGCCGCGTGAGCTGCGGAATTTGTAGGCGGTGCGTGTAACCTTGGCTAAGTGCAGCGCAGTTTGGCGTGGCTGCATCGCATGCTGATTCTTTTCGTCTTCCACATATTCCAAGCAAGCATTTACGCTCTTGGTGTGATTCAGATTGCCTGAATCTACGTGGTACACGATGCGCGCCAGCGCTTCGCAAAACTGGCCGCCATCCAGTTGGCTGGGCTCCCAGTCGCGTTGGATGAATCGCTTTTCCTGAGATACAAATTCGTCAACTAACTGCTGGGCCAGTTGGCTATCCAGCGGTGGTGCCAACTGGCTAACAATTGTTGCCTTATTTACGAGCATACTTCAATCGTACTTATTGTGCGCCAGCGCCCTTGGCTTCATTCACTAAAGCAGCCGCTGCGGTCTTTCCACCCTGCTTTAGAAACCATCGTCCATCTACTGCACCGAAGTTATCCGGGTTGTTCTTAAGGTCGCGCCCGATGTTTGTTCTGGTTAGCAAACCAGCAGTGCGAAATTTGGATTCCCAAACATCAGACATTTCAACAGGCGATAAATCTTTGCTCACGCCTTCCTGTTCAACCACATGAAGCAGCCAGTTTATCTTCTGCACCTGCGTCCAAGTTTGAACCGGTGTGCCCCACTTTGTTGCATCGTGATTCCAATTCAGCGTTTTGGCACCGCCATTGGCCGCAGGACCGGAATTTTTGCGACGACCACGGCGCGCTGGCGCGGCTGGTGCAGAAGCCTCAATTACACGATGGCCATTCTGCCCATCTTTGGGAGCCTCAAGCAGACCGCTGGGCTGGAAGATTCCTGAAATCTGCTGCGCCACATTGTTCGCAACTTCCGGTGCGATTTCACGGTCGCCCTTTACGTGAATCTTCAGTTTTTCGATTTCAACGTGTACTTCAAAATTCGCAAACTTCGCCATTTAACTGCTCCTTCGTCGAACAGCTCATCGCAACAGCACGACAGCGAGCTTCTATTGTACTCCTGCTGTTGCGATGGGGGCGAACAATTTGCGTAAGCTAGGCGACGGTAAATACGGGGTCGGCACTGAAGCTATTCTTGTGCTGGTAGCCCTGCAGCTTCATGCTGAGGCTGAACAAAAGATACTTCTTCGCAATCCTGCCACGCGGCCCGTGGTCTTTCTCACCGAAAGTGTTTTCGTATCTAAACCAGCCTTCTCGATGCGTGGAAGGTCGTACGAAGGCATTGGCCTTTTTGGCATTCGGCCCAGTCGTTTCGTAATAGGCGTATGCGACTGGCGGTGGCAGCGGGTTGGCGGTCATGGCCCCGCATTGTAGCACTGCGTTACCGGCGTGACTTTCTGAGTTTACCCAAAGGAAATAAGATTTTCTGGGTATAGGGGGAAGCATGCCACGGCGCACGAAAGGGTTGGGCTCGCTTATCAAGCTGAAAAATTCGCCCTTCTGGCAAGCACGCTTCTACGACCAGATGGGGCGCAAGATTTCGATTAGTACGAAAACCACAGTGAAGCAGGTAGCAGAAGCTTTCCTGCGGAAGCAGATGGCTGATGTGCGCGATAGGGGACTGGCACCGCTTTCTGACATGCGGCGCATCACCTACCGCGATTTGCGCGCCGGGCTGCTTGCCAACTACACCGAGAAAGGAAACAAATCCCTGAAAATGCGGCCCAACGGCGAGGAAACCATCACCGGCCTGCCGCAGCTAGATGCCTTCTTCAAGTTCAGCAGCGAAAATCCGGGGCCAAGTGTGGTGCAGATTGGCACGGATACCGCGCGGAAGTTTGTGGAGGAACGACAAGCTGAAGGCGCTGGCAATGCGGTAATAAATCGCTCGCTGGCTTGCCTGCGCCGTATGCTTCGCATCGCCCACGAAGATGGCAAGCTGCAGGCTGTGCCGGTTATCCGGCTGCTGAAGGAACCACCCGCGCGCCGTGGGTTCGTGGCGTTGCCGCAGTTTGAAGACCTGGTCGCGAAACTGCCAGCACATCTGCAGCCTTACATCACCTTCCTGTACTTCTGCGGTGGGCGCAGTGGAGAAGCGGAGCTTATCGACTGGACACAGGTGGATTTAGACCGGGCCATCATCCGGCTTGAAGATGACCAGACGAAAAATAAGGAGCCGCGCTTCGTGCCACTGCCGGAAAGGCTGGTGCTGATGCTGGCCGCCACCGACAAGAAGGAAGGCCGGGTATTCGATACAACCAACGTCCGCAAGGAATGGATGACGGCTTGTGCGGCTGCCGGGCTTGGACGAAAGATAAAAGTTGAGGGGAAACCCTACGACCCGAAATACGAAGGCTTGACGATTCACGATTTGCGGCGCAGTGCGGCGCGCAATCTTCTGCTGGCCGGTGTGCCGGAAACAATCATCATGCGCATTGGTGGATGGAAAACTCGTAGCGTTTTCGATAGGTACGCGGTGGCCAACACTGCTGACCTGACGGCGGCGATGCAGCGCTGGGAAATCTTCGCGCAGAATCTTCCAACGCAAACGGTGAGGTATAATCTTGTAACGCCGAAAACCGCAAAGCGGACCAAGGCGCTGAAGGCGTGAATGTGTGGCGCTATCGTCTAGGGGTCTAGGACACGGCCCTCTCAAGGCCGGTACATGGGTTCAAATCCCATTAGCGCTACCAAAACACCTGTGTGCGGCTCGTGCAACTGCGCGAAGGGTGCCCGCGCAATTCAATCCAAAGCCCGGCGAAAAATCGGTACTGAGTTGAGCCTTTTTTCTTGTGGTCGGATACCCTACACATTTTTCTGTATTCCAGCCGACTACCGCCTGTAGTACATACTTTCCAACCCTGTGCAATCTCGCAAGCGTTTAGAAGATCGCATCCGAACCCTGTCTGCAAAGCTGGTGACCGCCGAAGGAGAAGAATTTCATCAGCTTGCGGCTGTACTCCGCGCTGCCATCACCGAACACATAGAACGCATCAGGGCCAGACTTGCTCAGTACCCGCTTGCTGACGACCGCCGATCCATTGACAAGCCGTAAAGATTGATTGCCGTAACCGCTTTCGGGGCAGTCACCTACCGACTACCCATGCCACAGTTTTTAAGACACGACCGAAAAATCTTCCTTCCTAATCTGTAAGGTATACATCGGGTAAACTCATCAATTCCATGCGATGTATGTTATTGGCGCAACACAATTTAGTGTTTATGGTAGGAAGATTCTCAATCTTCAAACCCGGGTTCGATTCCCGGTAGCGCTACCAAACCTTCCTAAGCTGCTGAATCCAGCAAGGTTCCAAGCCTGCCGAAACGCTTGCCCCAAATTTGTCCCAAACGTCGAAGGCTGCAGGCAAGCGGGGCACAAGTGCTCCAATCTTTTTCACGATCATTCCCCATCAAAGACCTGTCTCGCATTCGCGATTGAGATGACCTCCGTAACTTGTGTACCACCGCGTTCCTCGATGGAATTGACAGGGGGAAGACGTGTCATAAAGAGAACGTTCATGACACATTTGTCCCTGCTCGCCAAGTCAAAGGCTTATCGATACGGAGAACTTATATGGCGCAGAACCGCACTCAGTTGGCCATTTCAACTTGCGTTGGTGGCATCGTCGGCGTGTTAATCGTCCGAGCTTTTTTCCTGGGCCCCTTTGAGGAACTCGGATGGCGCATGTTCTGGGAGGCCGTCGGCGAGGGGAGAAGCATCGACTTGGGGATGGTTGTCCAGTCCGCTACGTTTGCGAAATGTTTAGCTGGTCTCGTATTAGGGGCGGGAGCAGGATTCTATGTTTCGTCTACCTTCAATCGAAAATTGGGTGCCCCGAGAATGACGGGGATAGGATCGACAGGAATGCCGCAAACGCAAGCGCCCCAACAGATGACAAATTACCTCCGCTTGATATTGAAGTCTGTCTTTGGCTTTCGCAACCAGAGAATGATCAGTCCACATTCTGTAATGCAGGTTTGGAAAGAAGGCGGGATAAAAGCGAAGGTGATCGTCATCGCGGTTGTGGCAGCGATGGTCATCGGTACTGGTCTCTATTTCGGTGTGGCAGATAGCATCCTGTATTCAGATTCGAAGAAGGAAACACCTCGGCTATTCGCGGTCTGCGACCGTTGCGCAACCAAGGATAGACGTTGGGGATACATAGACTCCACTGGGAAGCTGGTAATCAATTCCCAATTCGAAGAAGTTGCCGACTTCTCCGAAGGACTTGCTGCCGTCAAGACTGGAAGCCGTTGGGGTTTTATTGATGAGGATGGAAAGTTCGTGATAAATCCCCAGTTCGATGAAGTAAGTAGCTTTGCTGAAGGATTGGCTGCGGTTAAGAGTGATGGGAAGTGGGGGTACGTGGACAAGACCGGCAAGTACACAATCAATCCGCAGTTTTATGACGCAGCCATGTTTTCAGAGGGCCTTGCTCCGGTTTTTGGAACCGAAACCGGATTCAAGCACGGCTACATCGACAGGAGTGGAAAAAACGTCATCAACGCTCAGTTTGACGATGTTCGATGCTTTTTTGAGGGACGTGCGGCGGTCAAGCTCGGTGACAAGTGGGGCTACATCAACAGAAGAGGAAAATACATCATTAACCCGCAGTTCGATGAGGCAAGCGATGCATTTTCTGAAGGACGAGCCGCTTTCAAGATTGGTGATAAGTGGGGATACATCGACGAGGATGGGAAGTACGTTGTCAACCCACAATTCGATAGCGCTGGGAAGTTCTCGGAGGGACTGGCAGTAGTCCAAAGCGGCGAAAAGTGGGGATATGTTGACCTGAAGGGGAATTTCGCGATTTCACCCCAGTTCGCTAAAGCTGAAGACTTCTCAGAAGGCTTTGCCGCAGTGAAGCTTGGAGACCAGTGGGGGTACATCGACAACACAGGAAAGATAGTTATCAGCCCTCGATTCAATGGCTCTTCAGTCGGTGCGTTCAGACGCGGACTCGCTCCCATCGCGCCCAACCTCTATATCAATGCCAAGGCTGAATGGGTCTTTCCAAGCGTGAAAACGTTCCAGAGCGACTTCGCGCAGATGGAACCACTGCTTAACGCAAATCGCCCATCAAGCGATGAAAACGATGGCAGATGGAACCTATGCGCAAATAACATCGCGACCAGACCTCTGTGCTTTACGTTGCGTAAGGGCGACGCCACGGAATACGGGAAAGCATTGTTTCATGATCGAAAAGCAGCGCAGACCGCAGCAAAGCTGCAATTTGACGAGCTTGCCTTTGAGGATGGACACGGCAGGACGCTGTTCGCAATGAAGCCGACAGCGGACGGCTGGGTTCCTTTTCCGGGGGTGCCCACACAACCTTTCATGCTCGAAACGGTGCCCGACCTGCCCAGCCTCCCAAACGCCGAGAGCGGGGAAAACGGAACTCCCGTCACTCCGGTGTCAGCGGAATCGACTGAGCAGTAAACATTCGAAGCGTGAGGCTAGTTATATGCATGTTTCCACGCGGATTGACCGTTTTCTCAGAGGTGCGATCTATACAGCCCTGATTCTAGTTAGCTTGAATTTTGAGCTACGCGGTGACTCCAAGAGGCTGAAATCCGACCTCGAAGCCACACTTGTTGGACAGAATGTGGTGTCCAAAATCATGTTCGGCGGGAAAGCCGTGCCTGTTCGCACTGGCGGGAGCATGGACTACCCGGTCAACACGTTGGTTTTTCCCGACAGCAGTCAAGTTAGCTACCGCGTGGAGTGGGGCTTGATCCGCGAGGATGTGATGCCCAATCGAATGGCACGCCGCTTTGATCCGGGGACTTCGTTCCGCGTAACGGCTGTCGAGGTCAAGGACGACAGGCTTGAACTCAAACTGCAAAGCGGGAACGGAGATGCCGCGAAGCTGAAATTGATGCTGGGTGCAGGTTGGCAGTCAAAATTTGATCTCCAGTCTATTAAGTCACAGCTTTCCAGCGTTTTTGTTCTCGACGAACCGCCAAAGCAACAGGTAGCCACTACCACCACCCCTTCGCTGATGGCGGTCACGCCTGCCTTCGCCGGAACTGCGTCAGCCACTCAGTATCGCCATGACCCAAATGCGCCAAAGATTGAGGGTCGGATTTCGGACGATGATCTCAAAACTGTGATGGCCGAGTTTGATCAGGACACGCAGCGTGCTTTTTCGACGCTGTCACAGGATGCCACAGCGCTGTCGCAGGCGCTAGTCGCTTTTCAAAAAGCGTACTCAGGAAGATCGGACTATGCGGCGCGATCCCCTTTGCAACAGATATTGCAACTCCAAGATCGACTCGGCAAGCGGATGCAGCCGCAGAGCGACGACGACGTTATCGCAATGAACGAAGTGTTTAAGCGTTGCGTCAGGATTTCCCAGCTTGGGCAAGCACGTGATGAATACGGCAAGCCGTATTCGGGGTCATTCGACCCATCACTACTCCCAAACTCTGCTATGGAGGTCAGCGGTAACGTACAGCGCGATGTCGCAGCCGAACGCGAACAGAGACAACCAATCGACCGGGCACGTACAGCGGTCATTGGCGCCGAGCAGATGCTAGACAGGGGCGACTTGATTTCTGCCAGTCTGCGGTATCAGCAGGTCGCTTCCGATAACCAGATGGCTCAGGTTTCCGGATTCGCGCACTATCTGCAACTGACAGTCGCATTTCGACAAGACTTGGCTTCCTATGCTCAAGTTTCGCAGGTTTCTCGTCATCGTGATCTGACCGCTTCGGAGGAAATCCAGCTACTCGCTCAGGAACTCAATGCATTGAATGCTCCTCAATTGAAACCACTGACGAGAGCACTTCTACAAAGCACAGTGAGTACCGAGACTGGAATCGCGAGGCAAAAGCTGAACAGCCTCCGGCTTCTTCAGGTCAGTGAAACAGCATACAGCGTGCCGCAAGCTGCCGACGACGAAGGATTGTCAAGCCTAAGCGAGAAGCTCTCTCTGGTGACGAATCGAATTTCGGACATTGATGGAAAGTTGCAGTCCGCAAGTGAACTTCGCCAAGTTGCGGCACACATTGATGCCGTGAACACGGTCGCCAGCGTTTTGGGGCAGAGCGAGACCGCTTCTCTCAAACAGAAGATTGATCAGATCGCAATTGCCGAGCGAACGCGTGCCAGCCTTGTTCACACTGAAGCGGCTTTGGAGTCGCGCATAGCCAGGGCACGTGCCGAGGAGCAAAGGCGCGAAGCGGCTGCAAGGGCTGAAGAACAGAGAAGAATAGCAGCAGCACGCGCCGAAGCCGTTGCAAAACTGGCTGCGGCTGCAGCAGAGAGACAAAGCTATGCAGACAACCTGACCAAGAGCATGGCAGGCGAAATTCGCTGGTGCGCGACAGGACAGGACAATGAAGTCCTGGCTGGAGTGGTTACAGCCAACCATCTTTCGGATAACACATACAGCCAATTAGGCTCGGGATCGCCTCTGTGGAAGGAGATGTTCGCGAAAGGGTTCAAATTTAGAGCAATCCAAGACAAGAACAAAAGCGTGAAGGTTGCAGCAATAAAAGCAGAGGGTGGATTCAGCGTTCCCATGACCGCCCTACCCGATCAGGACAAAGCTGCTTTAGAACAGGCGATCAACACCTTGACCGCAACAGCCAGCAACGGAATGGAATAGGTGCCTTCGCCCGCGTGTCGAGCAGCCGGGCAAGTACCGCGGCTGCTCGGCTGGACAGGGTCTCGGTGCGCGGGCAGCCCGACGGCAGCGTCCGCGTGACGAAGGTTGGTGAAGTGGTCGAGCTTGCGAGCTAGCTACTTCATCAGCGAAAGATTGCGAACGGCTTTCTGGGATGCTGGCGAATGACGGGCACGTATTGAATTAGGAGCGATGTTGTACCGGGGTGTCCAATCCAAATCGTCGGAGGGACAATCGAAGTATCTTTCAAAGATCTGCTTTCGGCGTGGTAGGACGCAATACCAAGGACTCGAGATTCTTTCCAATCGTGAGCTAGCAGTCGGGCCGAGGCGATCCGCGCCAACAGGAGGCAATTGTGACGATGGTAATTATGTCGCTCCCCGACATCGTGATGGAATTCAGGATGGGGGAGACGGATGAAGAGAACGAGCACGCTCCTGGTAGCAGCATTGATTTTGTGTGGGGCGACGATTAGCTGCGGCCCTTCCAAGGCTACGCTTCAGAGGCAAGCGGAAGAAAAGGCGGAGAAACAGAGACAGGACATCGCTTGCTCAGGCAAGCCGCATGACCTCTGTGTCGAAGTGTTCCTCGAATGCGGGCGAGCATTCCGGAAGAGCGACGACAAGGTACGTAGCCTGTGTCTCACGAATCGTCTACAAATCAGGGAAGGCGAAGAAGCAGAACTACAAGAAGGCCCGCCCTTTAGCGAGCGCAGAAAAGCGTTGGACGCCTGTGAATCAAAGTACCCGCTGTATGTTTCTGCGGAGCAGAACGCCGCAAACGAAGCCTGTGCCAACGCGGTGTTGACCGGCCCAATTGGCAAGGCATACGACGACTATCGAAGGGAAAAAGAGAAAGCAGCGTTAGCAAACGAGGCTGCCACTGGCGTGCGGAGACCTTGGAGCACAGATTGTCCCGCAAATGTGCACCACTACAGGGACGAATACGGGACTGAGGTCTGTGGCGGTCTTATTGCGGATGACGACCCCAGACCAAAGCAGGGGCCCAAAGAGGAACAGGATCAAGCACAGCAAGAAAATGGTGAGGCGATCGCATATATCGACTTCTACGTGAAGGCAAACACAAGCCTTCAGATCGGTAAGCGGTACAGGTTTGTGGCGGACGTTGGCTCCCAGCCCCTGTGTCTCCACCCTACGGGATATTTGGAACAAGCAACTTTCGATACTCAGCACATCCTTTGTGGCGTGGTACCCGCATTCGATGATCCGGCAGAATATGAACCCTTATTGCGTGCAGGCACATTCCACGAAGCGGCGGTGGTCGCTTCTATGGGGGCTGACGGAAATGTGCGCATCCATAAGGTGCATCGCTATCGCTGAATAACAGAGTCCGGCATCTTTCCAGCCACGGCACAGAGAGCCGCATTCTGCGCGTTTTGCTCTCCAGTTCTCTTTTCTTGTACCCCGTCTGCAACCGAGGAATTCGAACGAACGCTATTCACGCGTTACTCTGGAAATGTCGGCAACTGACTCATGCAGTTGAGTATCTAGCCGGACCCTGATCTTCCATCTGTGATTTCAGTCACGGTCGCCTACTCGATGAACAGGCATATTGAAGCCATCCATGCCAACACGAGGTGAAGACAAGCTCCCTCATCTCAGAGTCGACTCACAGAGCGCCGATGTTGTTGTGATCAAGATCACGCATGCAGAAACGGTGCGGACAATGCGCGAACATTGAAGCAAATAGCAACTTTGTTGATCTGATTTTCGTACCTTAAGTTATGAAGCGATTTGCCACCAGCTTCGGCGAGGTGTTGCGTGCCATGTGGACGCACAAACTTCGCTCGTTCCTCACCATGTTTGGTATTGCCTGGGGCGTGGGATCGCTGCTGCTCCTGGTTGGATTAGGAGAGGGCTTTCGAGCGGGCACCGCCAAGGGTATGGCGAACTTCGGCGAAGACTTCATGCAGATTTACAACGGACGAGTGCCAGCGGTTGGTGGCAGCCAGCTTTCGTCTCGCCAGTACTACCTGAATTACCAGGACTTCTTGGATATCCGGAGCTCGCAGTTTGTCCGAAATGCCTCGCCGGTCATCTACCGCGGCGACCTTCGACTGGTGAGCGAGTATGGCAGCAGCAACGGCTACGTCGATGGCTCTGAGCCGCAGTTCTCCGACATTCGCTACCAGCCGATCGAGCAAGGACGCGCTTTGAATTGGAACGATGAACGCGAGCGCCACAATGTCTGCATCATCGGGAGCGAATTTGTGCGCTTATTGTTCCCCGGGCGTCCGGCGGTCGGGAGCACGATCCTTATCAACAGCGTGCCGTTCGAGGTGGTGGGGACGATGCAAAAGGTCGGTCACGGAAACAACAACGGCGAGAACATGCGCCTGATCATGCCCTATACCACGATGGCTACCTATTTCCCGATGCAGGGAGCGGGCAATGCCAAAGCGGTCAAGTACGTTGTCTACCAACCGATCACGCGAGAACAACACGCACAAGCCAAGAAGGCGGTGCGAAGTATCGTGGCCAGAAACCACAACTTCGATCCCGAGACGCCCGACGCTTTTGACGATTGGGACTCGATTGCCACCGCCGAAATGGTCGGCAAAATCTCCGATGCCATGGATACGTTCCTGGGAGCCGTGGGTCTGGTGACCCTTGGTCTGGGCGCAATCGGAGTCATCAACATCATGCTGGTGTCGGTAACGGAGCGCACGCGGGAGATCGGCCTGCGCAAGGCGCTCGGTGCTACCAGACGCAACATCTTGTTCCAGTTTTTTCTGGAAGGGCTGATGCTTACCGGAATCAGTGGCGCCATTGGCGTGAGCGGAGCGTACGTGGCCACCACGCTATTCGGACTGGCGCCGCCGATCGATGGATTCGAATTGCCGCACATCTATCCGGCGACAGCGGTGCTCGCCATGGGCAGTCTCGCGGTGGCTGGCATAGTCGCCGGGCTTTATCCCGCGCGCCGCGCGGCCTTGCTCCAACCCGTGGAGGCGCTTCGTCAGGAGTAACCGATGATCCATGCGAAAGATGTGTTCTCGGAAGCGTACGGATCACTCAGGAACAACCGCCAGCGAAGTGCGCTGACCATGCTGGGGATGGCGTGGGGGATTGCCACGGTGGTGCTGTTGCTGGCCTATGGCACGGGGTTCTCGACAGCCATCGTCAACATATTCCGGAGCTACGCCAGCATGGCGGCGATGGGCATCGCGGGCGGGCGCACCTCGATGCAGGCCGGAGGGAACAAGGCTGGAACCAGCATCCGGTTGACCATGGATGACATTGATCGTGTCGTGGTGAATGTGCCGGAAGTGACCCGCATCACTCCCGAATCGTTTTTCGATGCGCCCGTCAGCTACGAGGGACGTTCCTACACTTGGAGAGTCGATGGCGGCAATCCGGCGCTTCAGGAGATTCAGAACCTGCAAATGAGTCTCGGTCGTTTCTACAGTGCAGAGGATTTGCAACTGCGCGCGCGCGTCTGTGTGCTCGGCTCGGAGTCCAGGGAAAAGCTGTTTTCCGGCCGTTTCCCCCTGGGAGAGAAGGTTCGGATCAGCGGCATTCCTTACGAAGTGATTGGTGTGCTGAAGCCCAGACCGCAGGAAGGCACCGAGAACAGTATCAACCGCGTCGTCTACATCCCGTTCCCCACCATGAGCGACTTTCGCAATACCCACTACATCGACATGATCTGGTTGGATTTTCTCGGCTACGACTATGGAGGGGTGGAGAAGTCGGTTCGCAATACGCTGGCCGCCCAACACAATTTTCGCGCCGACGATAAACGGGCTCTGTTCGTCTTCAGCCTGATGGAGCAGCTTTCGCAATTCCGCATTATCACGATGGCGCTGCAGGTCATGCTTGCTTTTATTGGAGCCCTGACTCTGGGGATTGGTGGGGTGGGACTCATGAACATCATGCTGGTGAGCGTGACGCAGCGAACGAGAGAGATCGGGGTGGAGAAGGCGCTGGGTGCCCGGCGATTCGATGTCCTTATTCAGTTCCTGTCCGAAGCGCTGGCGATTACCTTTGTGGGCGGCCTGTTAGGGATTGTGCTCGCCTACATCATTTCTTTTTCTGTGGGGACTCTTACCTTTTACAGTGCGCTTGCCCAGCACGGAGAGGCGGGCGACATCCGGCTGATCATTTCACCCGTCAGCGTATTGGTTTCTACGGCAATCCTGGCGCTGGTGGGGTTGGTCAGCGGCATGATTCCAGCGATACGCGCGTCACATCTCGATCCTATCGAGGCATTGCGCTACGAATAGGCTTCTCACACGAGAGCAGAGCAAAGGCAGCGAGCGGGGGGAGTCCGCTCGACATATCCTGTCATCCTCTTGTGCGTTGGCCTTGCGGGGAGCTTTTACAGTGCTACCGAGTCCCAGGGGAGTGAACTGCGCACTGCGGCTCGCTTTGCGCGCCGTCATGCTTGGGATGTCGTCTCTTGTGACGCATCCCCGGCGCTCCACGCAAAAACCTGCCCGCTTCGCTCGGGGTCGGACGAAGGCGTCCGTCCCTACACGAGCGCGGTTCCCGATTCGATGAGCAGGGTGCGCAGCTTGCGTACGGCGTGCGGGATCTCCCGGACGGTTGTCCCCCCAAAGCCCAGGATAAAGCCCTGACGCGTCTGCCCGAGATAGAAGGGGGAGAGCGGCCAGAGAGACAGGTTCTGACGAGCTGCGCGCCGGGAGATTTCCTCGTCGTTAAGTTTGTTCTGCAAAATCACGGTGAGATGCATACCGGCTTCGTCCCCGATGACTTCGACCATGTTCCCCAGAATGTGGGAGAGGTTTTCGAACAAGACGCGTCTTAGTTCACCGTAGTGGATGCGCATCCTCCGAATGTGACGGGCAAAATGGCCTTCGTCGATAAAGTCGGCGAGCGCTTGCTGGTGAAAAGTTGGCAGGCCCAGGTCCATCACACGCCTCATGGTGACAAAGCTCTCGATGAGGTCCGGCGGCACGACGATGTAACCGAGTCGCAAGGAGGGAAACAAGACCTTGCTGAAGGTGCCGATGTAGATGACGCGGGAGTTGTTGTCGAGCCCCTGCAGGGACGGGATGGGCAGGCTCTCGTAACGGTACTCGCTGTCATAGTCATCTTCGATGATCCATGCACCCGAGTTACGCGCCCAGTCCACTAACTGCAGGCGACGCGAGGCACTCATCGTGACTCCGAGGGGAAATTGGTGGGAGGGCGTGACGAACGCGGCCCGCGCCTTTCGACACCTCCTGATTCCAGCGGGAACATCCAGACCTTCAGCATCGACGGGGATGGGCTCCATTCGGCATTCGTTCAGCGCGAAAACGTCGCGGGCCAGGCGATAGCTGGGGTTCTCGATCCAGACCCGATCGCCGGGATTGAGAAGAACGCGAGTGGCAATCTCGAGCGCCTGCTGAGAACCATTGACGATCAGGACCTGCTCAGGTTCACAGCGCACCGCCCGCGCGGTTCTCAGATAATTGGCGATCGCTCGCCGCAGGGATTCCTGTCCCACCAGGTCGCCATAGTGCGCAGACTCGGCGTTGACGTTTCGCGACCGGCGTGCGACCAGGGCTGACCAGGTATGCAACGGGAATTGATCGAAAGCCACCTGCCCAACACGGAATGGCCCGAAGGGAACCATCCAGGGCACGTCTTTGATGGGTGGAACGAGCGAACAGCGATGCGATATCAGACGAAGGCCGGCGCGGACCGGGGTGCTCTTCGCACGCATCGGCCCACTCGACGTCAGGTACTCGGGAAGAGAGCCGGAAACGACGGTTCCAGCACCAACGTGGCTCTGCAAATAGCCTTCGGCCACGAGCTGCGCATAGGCATTGAGCACGGGAAATCGCGAAACCCCGATCTCGGAAGCGAAGACCCGACTGGAGGGAATTCGCTGCCCTGGACGAAGCCGGCCATCGAGGATGGCGGCCCGGAACGAGTCATAGATCTGGCGATGAAGGGGCTGCGAGGCTCTTCGATCGACGGCGATGATGGGGAGCAGGCCCGAGGCCACACGCTTCATTTCCGCGGATCATAATGGTCATGCCAAAGGCGCGTCAAGTGGGTATTGAATCTGACCATTTTTGATGACAACCTAGCCCCAAGCACGCACGAAACCACGCCATCGTTGAGGGTCTCTATGTCGCGGATTCGCCATTGCGTGGAGTGTCCGAAATGCTTCACGCGATATCTCATTTCGTTCAGCCCGTATAGCAACGGCGCGTACCTGCTGCCCGCGGTGAACGGGCATTGGGATGAATACATCCTGTTTTGCTCCTGTGGGAGGGGTAGTGGCGCCAGTCGGTGGAAGGGAAACGAAGTGATGACTTGCAGTGTCTCGAAGCCGGCCTTCGAGCGGGGCTACGGAACGCCGTCCGAGATCTTGCGGACACGTCCCAGGGAACGGGATGAGTGGACGTTTGACGCGTCGCAATACCTGAATGACTGGAAATCCCTAGACCGGCGCAAGTCATCCTGAGTTCTGACCTGTTCGTCTCGCCGCACCCCGCTCCCGCTGGCTGAGAAGGCTCCTGCCGCGCTATCATCGGTCTCAGCGTCAGCAACTTCTTCCCACGACGGTTAATCCAAGTGGAAAATCTGGTTACGAGGACACCCATGCGCGTGAGCACCGGCAGGAAGCTTTTCCCGGTTTACGGTTTGCCGTTTGTTCTGTTGGCGGTTGCCGTATCCATAGCTGCGGATAATCCCTTTCACGATGCGCCGAGTTCGGCGAAGGCGATGAAGAATCCTTATGCGGGCCAGCAGGCCGCCATGGACGCGGGCAAGACCGTGTATGCGCGGAACTGTCTGGCATGTCACGGCAAGACGCTGAAGGGAACGGGTAATGTGCCTTCGCTAGTGGACGGTAAATTGAAGGGCGTGACTGCGGGCGAGATCTTCTGGTTCATCACTAAAGGCGACAAGGACAACGGGATGCCATCGTGGGCATCTCTGCCGGAGGAGAAGCGGTGGCAGGTGGTGACCTATGTGGATGCGGTGGTGTCAGGAAAGTTGGTACCTGGAGCGGCCACCGGCGCGGCCCCGGCATCGGCAGCCAGGACAGGCGAACTGAAGGATGCTTCTCCGTCAGCTCCGTTCACGGATTTTCGCTATGAGAAGCCGGGAACGACTCGCAAGATCACGGTGAGCGATCTGCCGAAGCCGTTTGCGACGGAATCGGCGGAGAATGGCGCGGAGGAGACAACGCGTCCCGAGAACGCGTGGCCGGTGGCTCCAGCGGGATTCAAGGTTGAATTGTTTGCCAGCGGGCTCGATAACCCCCGGTGGTTGCGGACTGCTCCCAATGGCGACATTTTCCTGGCCGAGAGCGAACCTGGACGCATTCGCGTTTTTCGCGGGATGACTTCCGACGGTAAGCCGGAGCAGAGTGCGATCTTTGCCAGCGGGCTGAAGCGGCCTTACGGCATTGCATTTTATCCCCCGGGACCGGAGCCGCAGTGGGTCTATGTCGGAGATACGAACGAGGTGATTCGATTTCCGTATCACAATGGGGATTTGAAGGCGAGCGGCGAGTCGCAACACATTGCCGATTTGCCCAGCGGTGGCGGCCACTGGACGCGCGCCATTGATTTCTCTGCCGACGGAAAGAAGATGTTTGTCGCGGTTGGCTCGGCGTCGAACGTTGACGATACGGATACGCATCCCAGAGAAAAAGATCGCGCGGACATTCTGGTGTGCGATCCGGCGCATTGCGAACTGAAGGTATACGCCTACGGCATTCGCAACCCGGGAGGAGGAATCCGGGTAAGTGCGCAGACTGGGGAATTGTGGTGCTCGGTGAATGAGCGCGACGCGCTGGGCGACAACCTGGTGCCAGACTACATTACGCATGTGCAGGAGGGCGGATTCTACGGATGGCCGTGGTGGTACATCGGGGCGCATCAGGATCCGCGACATGAGGGAAAGCATCCGGAGTTGAAGGACAAGGCGATCGTTCCGGATGTGTTGCTGCAGCCGCATAATGCTTCGCTGGAATTTACGTTCTATGACGGAGACAAGTTTCCGGCGGAGTACAAGGGAGATATTCTCGCTTCGGAGCATGGATCGTGGAACAAGGCGGTGCGCGTGGGATATGAAGTGATTCGTGTGCCGCTGCACCAGAGCGGACACGCGACCGGCGAGTATGAGGACTTCCTGACCGGGTTCGTGCTTCCGGATGGGAAGGTGTGGGGGCGCCCGGTGGGAATCACGGTGGCGCCGGATGGATCGCTGCTGGTGAGCGACGACGGGTCGAACTCGATCTGGAGAGTGAGCTACGTGGGGAAGTAAGAGATCTTTCACCACAGAGGACACAGAGAGGCACAGGGGGAATTGTTGATTGAAAATCCGCGAAGGCCTGTGAGAATCCTTGACTAAGAACTTTTCTCCGTGGCTCTGTGTCTCCGTGGTGAATGAGTTAGTGAAAATCGTGCGAGACGGTTTCGGCTTTCGTGACGAACAACGGCTGCACGCGTTCGGCGCGGACGGAGATGACATTGTCCTGATTCTGCAGGATGCCTTCGATGGCTAGGAAGCGCTCGCTAGTGAGCAGCAGGCGATTTTCGTGAAACAGATCGGGGCGGACGATGGCGTTCGCGACTCCGGTTTCATCTTCCAAGCTTAAAAATACGAATCCTTTCGCGGTGCCGGGACGCTGGCGGGTGATGACGCAGCCTCCGATGCGAATACGCTTGCCCGTGGGCAGGTCGCGCAGTTCGCCGGCGCGGCGGATGCCCATGGCATTGAGCCAGGCGCGCTTATAGGCCATGGGATGCGGGCCGACGGTGAGTCCGGTGCCGTGGAAGTCGGCGACCAGGCGCTCTTCCTGGTTCATGGTGGCGAGGGGAGAGCGTTCGTCGGGTTCGGCGTGCTGTTCGAGTAGTGGGCCGGAGGGGCGGACGGCGGCTTCGACTTGCCAGAGGGCGTCGCGGCGGTGGAGAGTCTTTTCACCACGGAGCCACGGAGGCACGGAGGAATTGTTGATTGAAGGCGAAGATGGGAGTTGGGAAGAGATTTTAGATTTTAGATTACAGATTTCAGATTGGTCTGGTTTGGAAATCTGAAATCTACAATCTGCAATCTGCAATCCGATTGAGTTCAGCGCGCCGATTTCCGCAAGCGTGGTCAGTTCGTCTTTGCGCAGTTCGGGAACGCGGCGGGTGAGGTCGTGGATCGAGGCGAAGGGAGCATGCAGGCGTTCGAGAATTAGGGAGCGTGCGGCCTCTTCGCGCAAGCCGCGAACATAGCGCTGTCCCATACGGAGGGCGATTGGCCCATCCTCTTCACCACGGAGATACCCTTCGGCTACGCTCAGGGCAGGCTCCGTCACGGAGAAATTGTTGATTGTTGATTGCTGATTGTTGATTGAATCCGTGGAGATCGGTGAGAATCCGTGGCCATTCTTTTTTGGGTTCTCTGTGTCTCCGTGTCTCTGTGGTGAATTCATACTTTTTTCCAACGTGCAATTCCACTCCGACTTTGTCACATCCACCGGCAGCAGCTTCAGGCCGTGGCGTTGGGCGTCTTTCACGATGGTCGCGGGGGAGTAGAAGCCCATCGGCTGATTGTTGAGCAACGCGGCGGTGAAGGCGGCGAGGTAGTGGCACTTCAAATAAGCGCTGGCGTAGGCGATCAGGGCGAAGCTGGCGGCGTGGGATTCAGGAAATCCGTAGAGCGCGAACGACGTGATGGAGAGGATGATTTCTTCCTGCGCTTTTTGGGAGATTCCGTTCGCAGTCATGCCGGCGCGGAGTTTGGCTTCGATTTCTTTCATGCGGGCTTGCGAGCGTTTGAATCCCATGGCGCGGCGGAGGTCTTCGGCTTCGCCTCCGGTGAAATTGGCGGCGATCATGGCGATACGCAGCAGTTGTTCCTGAAAGAGCGGAACGCCTAACGTGCGCTTCAGAACAGGTTCGAGCGAGGGGTGCGCGTAACTGACTTTCTGGCGTCCCTGGCGGCGCTCCAAGAACGGATTTACCATCTGGCCGACGATGGGGCCGGGGCGGATGATTGCGACCTGCACCACGATGTCGTAAAAACGCAGCGGGCGCAGGCGCGGCAGGCACGACATCTGCGCGCGGCTTTCGACCTGAAACATTCCTATGGTGTCGGCCTGCTGCAAAGTTGAGTAGACCTGCTTGTCGTCTTGCGGAAGATGCGCGAGGTCGACCTCTTCGTGATAATGCCCGCGGATCAGTTCGATGGAATCTTTGAGCACGGCCATCATGCCCAGGCCGAGCAGGTCGACTTTTATGATGCCCATGTCGGCGCAATCTTCTTTGTCCCACTGAACGACGACGCGGCCGGGCATGCTCGCGGGTTCCAGCGGGACGACGGAATCGAGTTGTCCCTGGCAGATAACCATGCCGCCGGAGTGCTGGCCGAGGTGGCGGGGCATGTCCTGCACGGCGAGGCAGAGTTCGTAGTATTTGCGCAGACGGGGATGAGAGAGGTCGAGTCCGGCGTCGCGGAAGCGGCGGTCGAGCGCGTCATTTTCGTCGCGGAATTCCCAGGTAGCAACAGCGGCGGAAATCTTCTGGAGAGTTTCGGAATCGAAGCCGAGAGCCTTGCCCATTTCGCGCGCGGCCATGCGGTTGCGATAGGTGATGACGTTGGCGGTCATGGCGGCGCCGCGCTCTCCGTATTTTCGGTAAAGATACTGGATGACTTTTTCGCGCTCGTCGCCGCTGGGCAGGTCGAGATCGATGTCGGGCCACTCGCCGCGTTCTTCGGAAAGAAAACGCTCGAAGAGAAGTTCCATGCCAACGGCGTCGACGGCGGTGATGCCGAGCGAGTAGCAGACGGCGCTATTGGCAGCTGATCCGCGGCCCTGGACGAGGATGTTTTGCTCGCGGCAGTAGCGGATTAAATCCCAGACGATGAGGAAGTATCCGGCGAGCTTGAGTTTTTCGATGAGAGCGAGTTCTTTTTCAATCTGGCGGCGGGCTTTGGCCTGCATGTCTTCGGAGGCGCGGCCGTAGCGGTTGCGGAAACCGATCCAGGCTTGTTCGCGCAGGAAAGAATTCATGGTCTCGCCTTCGGGCACGGGATAGCGCGGGAATTCGTAGCCGAGATCGTTGAGGGTGAATTCGAGACGGTTGGAAAGCTCTTGCGTGTTGGCAATCGCTTCGGGAAGATCGGCGAAGAGTTGTTGCATCTCCTGCGGAGATTTCAGGTGGCGCTCGGAGTTGCGGGCAAGCAGGCGTCCGGCGGTCGAGAGCGTGTGGTGATGGCGAATCGCGGTGAAAGCGTCGGCGAGCTCGCGGGCTTTGGGGATGGCGTAGTTGACGCCGTTGGTGGCTAACAGCGGGAGATGGAGCGAGCTGGCGAGGTCGATGGCGAGGCGGTTGCGGGATTCTTCTTCGCGATGGAAGTGGCGTTGGAGTTCGACGTAGACGTTGTTGGGACCGAAGATGCCGATGAGTTGGTCAAGTTGATTACGAGCTTCATTTGCGCCGCCTTGCTGCAGGGCTGCGGCGAGCGGACCTTCGTCACCGCCGGTGAGACAGATCAGGCCTTCGGCATGTTCTGCGAGTTCTTGTGTCGTGACGGAGCCCTCACCTTTCCGGGCGCGCAGCTTCATTCTGGTGATCAGGCGGCAAAGGTTCTGGTAGCCGGTGCGGGAGGCGACGAGGAGGGGAAGACGGAACTTACCACGGAGACAATCCAATTGTTGATTTTTGATTGTTGATTTTTTATTGGTTTTCTCTGTGACTCCGTGACTCCGTGGTGAAAGAAGATTTGCCGATACCTCGGCTCCGATGTGCGCCTTGACCTTGGCTTTATTCGCGGCCAGATGGAATCGCGGGGCGCCGTAGACACCATCGGTGTCGAGCAGAGCCATGGCGGGCATCTGGAAGTGCTGGCACACGCCAATCAATTCCTCGGGTAAAGAAGAGCCTTCGAGGAAGCTGAATGCGGAGCGGGCGTGAAGTTCGATGTACATCAATGGTCAGTGGCCAATAAATCTCAGCCACGGATCAACACGGATTCACACGGATCAGAAGCAATCCAGTTCTTAAATTTTCTGCTCCACATGTTTATCCGTGATGATCCGTGGAAATCCGTGGCAAATATTTTTCAGTCATATGTGCCCTCAATGAACCATCCACCGCCGAGCAGGTCGTGCACCAGGCGGTAGAAGGCGACGGCTTCGCCATTGCGCAGGGCCAGGTCCCATTCGTCGCGGGACCAGGCTTCGCGCTCCCACCAATCGCCGGAGAAGCGCCAGGGGCCGGCCTTCCAGAGCACTTCGCCTTGCACCTCTTTCTTTCGACAAACCAAAGACATCGGCTGACCGTTCTCCAGTGTGACGTTGGCACGAAGCGGCGGGCGGAAACGGCGCAGAGCGGTAACGGCGGCTTGTGCTTCCGTCGCGTCGGGAGTTTTTTTCGGTGGAGTTTTGCGCGCGACCTCGGCGACGAAGCGGCGCATGCGAAATCCTTCGGGGTGATGCGTGTCAAGCAGTTCCACGGCGCCGACCTTTTGTTCGCCGACGATGCCGGCGATTCTCGCGAGAGTCAGTTCCAATTTTTCGGGTTCGGGAGAGGGAGGCAGGAACAGGCCTCCTTGGGCCGAGCGTGGGCGTGCAGGCTCGGCGGAGAGATGGATTTTTGTGATGGGGGCACCGGGAGGGTGTGCGTTCAGATCGAGCTGCAGCAGTTTTAAAAAGACTTTGGCGTCAAGCAGGGGCAAGGGGAGGCTCAGAGTGCGAGTGAATTTTGTTGGCCGGCTGTGATGCTGCGGAGCTTCGCTCCGCCGGACAGCTCCTTCGACTCCGCTCAAGGCAGGCTTAGGCGGCTGTCCCCACATAGCCCTATGACTCTCGACTCCATCGCTCTCGCTCGGGATGCCTGCGGTTTCAAATTCGCCATCGACGCCGGTGAGGTTCGAGAGTTCTAGCGAGAGACGCAGTTCCTGAGTGGCCAGGGCGCGCGAGGCGAGGCGGGCACAGAGTTGCTCCAGCAGGCGATTCAGCAGGAAAGCTAAAGGTTCGAGCAGGACGATGGGGTGTTCCAACTCGATGGCTTCTGCAAAGATCAGCGGGGCTTCAACCGGAACCAGCGCGCGGGTGACGGCGCCACGAGCCAAGCGTTGCAAACGCAAGCCTTGTTGCCCGAGACGCTCGCTGAGTGAAACTTCCGGCAGAGCGGCCAGAGCACACAGGTTGCGAATGCCCCAGCGGGCGAGGGTTTCGAGCAGGCAGTCAGCTTCCTTTTGTTGATCTGCATCTTGATGACCGGCGAATAAAACATCGACCGGGAGTGAACCTAATTTTTCTGCTTCTTTGCCGGGAGGAATCACCGTGACGCGGTAGAAGCCACGGGCGGCGAGCAGGGCGGCATCGGGATTGGAAGCAACGGCGACGCTTGCGCGGAGGCCGAGAGCGGCGGCGCGATCTGCGATCGCGTGGGCGATTTTTGTCAGCGACCCGAATAAAGATTCCATGCCGGCGAGATCGAGGAGCACCGTGTCACAGGCGGCGTCTTCCACCACGGGGGAGAACGACTGGGCGCAATCGAGCAAGGCCGCGTGGGTGGAGGATTCCTGCTGCGGGGAGCGTGGGCGCAGAGCGAGTTCGGAACAGAGTTCGGCTTGGGCTTTGGTCATGCCGGGCGCGATGCCCAGGCTTTTGGTGTTTTCGTTGACCGCGATGATTTTTTCGAGCGGCGGGGTGCCTTCGAGGATGGCGACGGGGTGCGTCTGCAGTTCCGGTTCAGCGCGCAGGGCGGCCGCCACGGGAAAATTCGGAACGTAGATGCAGGCGAACGGCATGGGGGCGTTGAGTCATTCAGTCATTGAGTCATTCAGTCATTCAGTCATTTCATCCCGCCCAAGCGGTTTTGGTTTCGAACATTACGGAGCGGGCGGGTTTGCGGTCGAGCCGCGAGCGGATCAGTTCCGCGTGGATTTCGAGTCCGGTGAACAGGTGTGTGTGCGTGGGATATGAAAGTTCAATCGGCATTTCCCCGGTTGTGCAGATTTCCTTTCGCTGCTCCGCGGCTGGGGTATCGGCGGTCCTCAACTGCAGCAATAAGGACGAGCAGCTTCCGGCGATGGGGTGCTGCTCGATGGCGAGCAGGATCGTGGGTTTGTGTTCGATGGCGCGGCGGAAGCGGAACCATGTCGTCAGCGGGATACGGCGGGCGGACTGGGGCGGCAGGTCGGCGAGGTCGAGGATGATCAGGCCGAAGCCTCCGCTTTCGAGCAGCAGATCGGTGGCGCGGAGGAGTTGTTCGAGGCGGTGTTCGGACTGGCGCGATCCTGTTCGGTCGAAATCGAAGGCTGCTTGCGGGGAAAGCCTCACCCGTTCGACCGGCTCAGGGCAGGCTTCTCGCGCAGAAGGCGCGCGAGAAATGGGGCACCCTTCTGCCTTATTTCCGTTTTTCTCTGTGTCTCTGTGTCTCCGTGGTGAATCATCGCTGCAGCGGACCCAGAGCAGTCGGTCCAGGTCGATCCCGGCGGCCGCGACCGAGTGGGGGTCGAGCGCGTCGCTGGCGTCGATTACGGCGCAGTATTCTCCGCGGCGGGTGGCGGCGGCGAGAGCAGCCAGGAGCACGGCGGTGCGGCCGGAGGAGGCGGGACCGCAGATTTCGGTGAGGCATCCGCGGGGCAGGCCGCCGGTGAGGGCGTCGAGGGTGGGGATGCCGCTGGGGACCATCTCGGGCGCCGGGCGGATTTCGAGCCGCGAGGCCGGGGTCAGTGAGATTGCTGATTGTTGATTTTTGATTGTTGAATGAACAACTTGGGCAAGGTCAGATTCCGTGTTGGAGGGCTTTTTGGCGCTGGGGCGCACTTGCTCTGGACGAACCTGGGCCTCGGATTCGTCGTCAAAGACAAAAGGGCGGCCCAGGGCCGCCGAAGTGGAAACCACTGCGGAAGACATAAGATTCCTCGGAAAGATTTCAGGGAACGCCGGGGCAGGAGCCGCGGAGGCGATCGGCGATAGTTTCGCTTTTTATTCGCCTTTGGAGATTGTGCTTTATCGGGGGCAGGTTGTCAAGGATCTAATCAACAAGGATTTGAAATTGGTGGAGTGATTGCAATTTTGTAACAATCAACCTACGGGCTACCATTGTGACAGGACCCCGGGGAATCCAGTGTCGCGTAACGTTCGCGTCGCTTTGATACTTAGTGTTTGTGTTCTGCTCGTTATTGCAGCAAGGGCGGTTGCTGCATTTGTTCGCTACTCGAAAGCCGAGCATTACTTCGCGTCCGTTCAAATAGGGGACTCTCGCGCTTCCGTCATTGCAAGGATGGGGAAGCCGAACTATCACGCAGGAGGATGCGGCGTGATACATTTCCCCGGCAAGGACTGTGCCATCGAGTACGTCTACTCACACCCGTTTGCGCCATTCGTTCCCGAATACTACATTGTCTCGTTCTCTCGGGACGACCGGGTGATTGAAGCCGACGAGTGGGATTCACCTTAACTGACGTAAGCAGCGATTTCTCCATCAACATTGCATCGTCTGCACCTAGTTGTCCTTGTTCCTGCTCACCTCCCCTTTCCCCATCCGTCTAAGCCCAACAGCGTCGCGATCTTCCTGTGCTCAATTCGCGAATTCCAAATCCAGATTCTGAAAAGCCTGCCCGATCCAACTTCGGCAGCGAGAAGGAGCTTTCCATGCCTAACGTTCGTCTGCTTGTTTTGTTTTCCAGCGTTTTGTCGTTAGCAAGTTTCTGCCATGCGCAGGTCGTCGCCACGGGGGAGACCGTCATGCTTGATCTGCCCCGCACAAGCCAGCATGCTCGGGTCATGCAACGCATTGGCATCACGGACATCACCATCAACTATCATCGGCCGCTGGCCAACGGGCGCCAGATCTGGGGCAAACTCGCACCTTACGGGCAGGTTTGGCGCGCCGGGGCGAATGAGAATACGACGATCACGTTCAGCGATCCCGTCTCCATTGAAGGGCAGGCGCTCGACAAGGGGACGTATGGGCTGCATATGATCCCGGGCGAGAATCAGTGGACCGTGATCTTTTCGAAGAACTCCACTTCGTGGGGAAGCTTTACTTACAAGCAGGATGAGGACGCCCTGCGCGTGGATGTGAAGCCGCAGAGCGCCGAGGCCCACGATGCACTGGCCTACGACTTCGATGACCTCAAGTCGGACTCCGCCGTCGTGACCATGCGGTGGGACAAAGTTGCGGTGCCTTTCAAAGTTTCGGTGAAAGTGAACGATCTGGTTACGGCGAGCATCCACAGACAGATGCACGGGCTGAACCAGTATTACTGGGAAGGCTGGGATGACGCGGCGCAGTATTTTCTGGCGAACAAGATCAATCTGGATGAAGCGTTGAATGATGAAAATCAGTCGATCCAGGCCGAGGAGCGCTACGACAATCTGCTGAACAAATCGAAGATCTTGGAAGCGATGGGGAAGAACTCTGAAGCGGAGGCTTTCCGCACCAAGGCGCTCGACAAGGGAAGTGCGCTGCAGTTGTATTTCTACGGACGTCAGTTGCAGGGAGAGAAGAAGCAGGATCAGGCTCTCGCTATCTTTCAGTCGACAGCGAAGAAGTTTCCGGATTACTGGACTACGCATCTTGGGATGGCACGCGTGTACAGCGCCAAGGGAGACTTCGACAATGCGGTGAAGGAAGCGAAAGTTGCGTTGTCGGGGGCTCCGGATTCGAACAAGGCGAATCTGGAGAACTACGTGAAGCGACTGCAGAACAAGGAGGACATCAACCGGTAGCGACGGCCCTCAGGGGCTAAGCCCGCGTGTTTTCGGGAGCTTTACGCGGCGCTTAAGCGCCGCTCTTCCACGGTGCTTTCTGCATTTGCTCTGTGCTTCCTGTACTTGATTTGAAGGCAAGAGAAAAGGGCCAGCAATCTTGCTGGCCCCTTCTTATTCCCACAATGACTACCAGTTCCCACAAGAACTACCAGACTCTGCAGGCGTTGGCTCTCACCATCTTCTGGCCGGTTTTGCAGTTGAAGGCCTGCTCGAATTCCGGCATGTTCGAAATTACGTTGTTGATGCGGAAGACGGGCATGGAATGTGGGTCCGTGGTCACGATCAGGCGCGTGATTTGCGGACGGACGTTGGCACACCACGAAAAGGCGTTGGAGAGGAAGAAGCGCTGGCGGTAGGTCCAGCCGTCATCGCCTTTGTCTTCGAGCGACTTGCCTTGCTGCTTCAATGCGGCCTCGAGTGCGGCGAGGGCGAGACGGATTCCGCCGTTGTCGGCCGTGTCTTCTCCCTGCGTCAGCAAGCCGTTCTGCTTGACTCCGGGACCGGCGTCGGGAACATCCTGGGTGTATTCGTCCGAGATGCACTTTCCGCGCTCGTCGTACTTCTTAGCGTCGGCGTCGGTCCACCAGTCGCGCAGATTTCCGTGAGCATCGAACTTGCGTCCCTGATCGTCGAAGCCGTGGATGATTTCGTGACCAATCACCATGCCGATGGCGCCGAAGTTCACTGCATCATCTTTCGTCGGATCGAAAAACGGCGGCTGCAGAATGCCCGCGGGGAAGTTGATGGTATTCAACTGAGGATCGTAGTAGGCGTTGATGGTGGGCGGAGTCATGGTCCACTCCGAGCGATCGACCGGCTTTCCGATCTTCGCAACCCAGCGCTCGAATTCGAACGAAGTGGCCTGCGCGATGTTGTTTAGATAACTGTCGCGGACAACCTTCACGCTGGTGTAATCGCGCCAGTGCGAGGGATAGCCGATCTTGTCCTCGATACCTTTTAGCTTGACGACAGCCTGTTCCTTGGTTGCGGGGGACATCCAGGAGAGGCTTTGAATGTCAGAAGTGAGAGCGGTCTCGATGGCGTGCACCATCTGGATGGTGCGCTCTTTGCTCTGGGGCGGAAAGGCGCGATCGACATAGGCCTGTCCCAGGGCATCGCCAAGGTCGCGGTCGGCGGCGCGAACGCAGCGGCGCCAGCGGGGCTGCTGCTGCTCGGCTCCGGCCAGGGTGCGAGCGAAGAAGTCGAAATTCTCGTCGACCATCGCCTTGGTCAAGAACGGCGCTGAGCGGTGAATCACCTGCCAGCGCAAGTAGGCCTGCCAGTGTTCGAGAGGATGGCTGGAGATCAGCTTCTCTTCGGCGCGGAAGAAATCCGGTGAGGTCACGATGTAGTGATCGCTGGCCGGAGCTTTTGCCGTTTTCAGATAGACGTCCCAGTCGATGGAGGGCGTGAGCGCGCGGACCTGGCCGAGGCTCATCTTGTTATTGATATTCTTGGGGTCGCGGCGCTTGACGTTGTCCATCTGCGCCTGGGCCAGTGCGGTTTCGAGTTCGATCACGGTGCCCGCGTCGGTCGCAGCCTGAGAGTCCGACTCGCCGGCGAGAGCGAACATCTTCTGCATGTGCGTGCGGTACTTGGCGAGGATTTCCTTCGACTTGTCGTCGGTCTTCAGATAGTAGTCGCGGTTGGGAAGGCTCAAGCCGGCCTGATCGATTTGCGCGACCACCATCGAGGCGTTGTCGTAGTCCTGCTGCCCGTTGAAGCCGAATAGCGCGGACTCGCTCTGATTGTCACCCGCTTGCCATGCGCCAGGGTAGAGATGATGCAGGTGGGCGATCTCTGCGGTCAGTTCCTTCTTGGACTTGAGAGCGGCGATGCGCGCGAGTTCTTGCTGAAGCGGTTTGAGGCCGGTGGCTTCAATGCCGCTTTCGTCCATGCAGGCGGCCCAGTAGTCGCCGATCTTCTGCTGAACGGCGCTGCGGTTCGGATCATTCTTGCTGGCGGCTTCCAGGGTCTCGCGAAGCGCGCTTTCGTTCCACAGTTCCAGGCCGCTGCCGGTGCTCCAGTAGACCTGGTCGGCCGGGATCGGGTTGGCGCTGATCCATTTGCTGCAGGAGTATTTATAAAAGTCATCGCAGGGGTCCAGAGACCTGTCGGTGAGATTGGGATCGAAATGTTCGAGTTTGACTTCGCTGGATTGATCGGAGGCCGCGGCGAGCGCGGAACTGGGCCGCGCGCTCTGGGCTGGAATGCTCTGGGCAATGGCTGCTGGCACCGCCAGACTTATGGCTAGGGCAGCAGAAAGTCGAAAGATGGACATAGATCCTCATTCATAGGATTAGATTGAACAGACTGGGCCACTGAAGGATACGCATTCGAAAAGAAACGAGTTCCGTGCGGAGCCGGGATGGCACACATCGGCCCGGCTGCCACGATACTACAGACGTTCCGAGTAGCGGGAGGTTAGCCGAATTGGGCAGTGGGCAGTATCGAAATAGCCCGCTGGCGAAATTGATGCCGATTGTATGACATGATAGGGACATGAAGAAGCAAGCGTCCGATCAACAATCACACGACCGCCGTTATCAGGAGCGGAAACGGGCTGAGGCAGCGAGGCAACCCCTGAAGAAGAAAACTGTACGTGAAGGCGTCAGTCAATCCGCCGTGAACCCCGTCAAAGAAGCCACGAAGGAATAGCCGTCGTCGCCAGATTGTAGATTTCAGATTCTAGATTTCAGTTGCCTGCGCTTGGACTTGAGCAGTAAATCTGCAATCTGAAATTGAAAATCTGAAATCGTTTTGTTATCCCGTGTTGTGGAGACCGGCGGCGATCCCGTTGATGGTTGCCCCGAGCGGATACTCCAGGTCCGAAGTTTTCTGTCCCTGCTGTTTTCGCCGCAGGAGTTCCACTTGAATCAGGCTCATGGGGTCGACATAGGGGTTGCGCAGACGGATGGATCGCGCTAAGACCCGGTTCCGGGCGAGCAGTTCGCGCTGTCCCGTGACGCGCAGAATCATCTGACGGGAGCGCAGGAATTCAGCTTCCAGCATGGAGAAGACGCGTTTTCGCAGGGCCGCGTCCCGCACCAGTCCGGAGTATTCGCGAGCGATGCCGAGATCGGCTTTGGCCATGCCCAACTCAACGTTGCGGATAAGATCTGAAAACATCGGAAACCCGCGGGCAATTTGTCGCAAGAGTTGCTCGTGACTGGGGCTGGCTGCGGAAAATTTTTCGAGCGCGTGCCCGATGCCGAACCATGCGGGCACGGCGTGGCGGCTCTGCATCCAGCCAAAAACCCAGGGAATGGCGCGGAGATCTTCGAGCCGGTGGCCCTTGGTGCGGCGCGCCGGACGGGAACCGATGCGGGCGGAGTCTAGCTCGTTGACCGGAGTGGCCTGCTCGAAATACTCGAGCACTTCCGGATTCTCGGCGATTTCGCGGCGGTAGATGCGGTAGGCTTCCTGCGACATTTCCTCGATGGCTTCTTCCCACGCGGCGGGATGCGCGGATGGTGCTTCGCCGGGCCGGGCGAAGGCCTCTAGACTGGCGGCGATCATCAGTTCGAGATTCCATTCGGCCAGAACAGGATCCGCATATTTCCAGTTCAGCACTTCACCCTGCTCGGTGACGCGAATCTGTCCGGAGAAGCATCCTGGAGGCTGGGCGAGAATGGCGGAGTGGGTCGGGCCGCCGCCGCGTCCCACGGTGCCGCCGCGACCGTGGAACAGGCGCAGCTTCACCCCATTATCCCGCGCGGCTCGATGCAGTTCACGATGAGCTTTGTAGAGTTCCCATGTGCTGTTGAGCATGCCTCCGTCTTTGTTGGAGTCGGAGTAGCCGAGCATGACTTCCTGCCAGCGTCCCCAGGAGTCCAGCAGAGACTGGTAGGCGGGATTGCCCCACAGGCGGCGCATGACTGCCCCCGCGGAGCGCAGTGACTCGATCGATTCAAACAGAGGCACGGGCATCAGGCCGGGATCACTTGCCGATCCGGCCACCTGGACATCGGCTGATTTCGCCAGTCGAATCACAGCGAGCACATCGTCCTCCGATTCTGCGCCGCTGATGATGTAGTTGCGAATCGATTGCGCCGGGTACGTCTTCTTAAGGCGCGCGATCATGCGGAAGGTATCGAGGAGTTCCTGGCTCTCTGGCGACTCCGGCCGGTGTTCAAGAGCGGGGCCGAGTTCCTTCAGGACATGCGCGTGTACGCGGGCATGCTGACGGATGTCGAGAGTGTGCAGGTGGAATCCGAACTTGCGCACTTTGCGCAACAGAGAACCGGCGTAGGCGCGCGCGAGCCGCTCCCCGCGATTGCAGACGAGGCTGTCGCGCACCAGCAGAAGATCTTGCTCGAATTCTCCGGGGTTGGCGTATGCCGCCGGGGCCTCAACGGCGTCACGGCTGCGCTGCAGGCGGTGAAATATGTACGAGAGGAAACGGCGGTAGCTCTCCGACTGGTTGTTCGGTCCCCACGCGAGATGCACGCCGGGGATGGTGCGCTCATACTCCAGCAGGCGCGCCAGAAGATCTTCGGAGACTTGGGTCTGCCGGCGCGAGGAACTCAGGCGGTCACTGAGGGCTTCGACGTCGTAAAGATATTCGCGAAGGATGATCGCGCGCGCCATTTCGAGTGCATCGCGGATGCAGCCGGGCTTGACCAGGGGATTTCCGTCCCGGTCGCCGCCGATCCAGGAACCGAAGTGGATGACGTTGGGAACAGAAGACTCGTCGAGAGCAAGCGAGTACACATCGCGAAAGGACTCGACAATCTCGTCATAGATTTTGGGAAGCGAGTCGAAGAGCGAGAGCCGGAAATATCGCAGGCCCATGCGGATTTCGTCATCCACAGTGGGCTTCGCCAGCCGGACTTCGTCGGTCTGCCACAACGAGGTGACTTCCGCGCGGATACTGTTCTCACAGGTCTCGGCAGCTTCGGCGGTTAAAGGCAGTCGGTCAAGTTGCTCCAGGTTTTTCGCAATGCGCCGTCGTTTTAGCAGGACCGTCTGTCGAGCGACTTCGGTGGGATGCGCCGTGAACACGGGAGTGACCTGGATCTGGCGAAGTGCCGCGAGAGCATCTTCGGCTGAGATTCCAGACTGTTTCATACGCAAGAGCGTGCCTCGGAAGGAACCGGCAAGCGAAGCAGAGTTGCGATCCAGTTTTCCCGCGCGCCGGCGACGCTTGCGGTGGTTGGTTTCTGCAAGGTTCGTCAGTTCGAAGTACGTCGCGAAGGCCTTGGTCACCTGGTAGGCCCGGGAGAGCTCCATGCCCGACACAATCTCCTGCGCCTCCAGCATGAGTTTTGAGGCGGAAGATGGTTCGGGGCTTCGCCGCACGGACTCGCGGCGTTCGATCAGCAGCCGGCGCAGTTTCTCCACCGATTCGAACAGCTCCTGTCCGGACTGCTCCAGCAGAACTTGCCCGAGAATCGCGCCGAGCGAGCGAACGTCACGGCGTAGTGGATTGTCCTTCGCCGGTTCGTCGGAAGGCGCGGTGAGTTCCGCGAGACGGGCCTGCTGGTCATCGACCTTCCAGAGCGGTTTGAGTTTATTCGCCATCGAAAGGGGTGCAGGACAGAATAAATGACGAGACGGACCGGTGCGATGAAAAGAGTGGCTGAGAAGGATAAGCGCGGCCCTCCGCGGGCTGAGAGGAACGCCGGATTCCGGAGAGGTTTTTGTGATGAACGCTTGTCTGCCATTGCCCGTCGTTAGGGACGGGTCCAGCTTGGGACTCGCCAAAAGACAACGCTATTGGCCTCTGCAAAATAGTCGTGGCGGCCTACGGTTTCCGCTTCCGTTTCAAACTGGTCTCCATCCCACAAATCGAAGTGCCCGGTTGCATCCGGGAAGTGGATGTCGAACCCGATGAAACCCTTGAGGTTTTTCAGCTTCCGGCGGTTGACGGGGCGCACCATGGTGATACTTGGTCCGCCAAACATCCCTTTGAACCATGCCTGCAGTTGTATCTGCCTGTAGGAATACCAACGGTGATCGCCGCCGGAGACCACGTCCAAGGTACTAGCCTTGGGGCCGGGAATCGCCACCGAGTTGTAGTTCAATACCCGGCTGATACGGATTGCACACGTATTCGTTATCCAGTCGGCATTCACTTTCCCGCCGATCCGAGTTTTAACGTCATCTACATCGCCAGTAGGATATTGAGCCAACAGCTTGTCGAAGGTAAATCCGGAGAGCTTGTCAGGGACGGGTGCCAGGAATTCCCGCGCATCCTCCTCCTGTCCAGTAGCGGAAAGATCCCCGGGCGCGGCGCCGTCAGGTATCTGTCCGTCGTCGATTACACTCACCGCATACTGCATCCGAGGTATCTCGCCGGGCTGTGTGTTGGGTATATCGGGACCGGCGTCGGCGGACGTCTTCTTGTCTTTCTGGCTCCAGAAGAGGGCGCGAGTGGTGGGGTCCAGGTCGCGATAGGCCCTAAGCATCTCGTACATGTTGAGCCCATTGAAGTCGCGGAAGGCTTGTTTCCACGCGCCTGTCTTGACACTCTGTTCGAAACTGAGGCGCACGCTACTTTTGGGAAGTTCGGCCATCGTCTTTTCCTTTCTCGATCATTCGGAAAGTAATGAGTCCACCGCAGGGGACGCGCCCTCGGTGACTTGGTCCCGTGTGAGTGGAGGACGGATCGCGGCAGAGTTCCACTTTCTCGACTCCGGACACGCGCACTTCATAGCCAAACTGACCGGCGAGAGCGACGAGCTCGGGGTAGAGTTGCTGTTTGTCCATCAGGTCCTTCACGAGGCTGCTGATCGAAACTGCGGAACGAGGGCGCCCCAGGCGTGAGTTCCACGAATCCGAAATGGACGCCGCATTCGCAAGGCGGTCGCCAAGCTCCTGATAGCCGCGAACCGTTAGACCGTAGGATTGGACGACTTTTTGATCGGCAAGAAGACGTCCGAGTGGCAGCCGATATAGACGGAACGCCGCTTGCGCCGGCACGTTGCGAATTGGATCACCCTCTTTGCTGTTGATCTGGAGGGCAATGCTCGGCGTCTTTCTTAGGATGGCTTCGACTGACCAAGGTCCACAGGTAATCCGGTAGCGGTGGCTGCCCTGAAAGATCCCGGCGCTCACTTCCGAAACCGTCACTTCGTCGGCGGTCAGCCGTCCGATTTCTTCATCGCCACAGGCCGCGGTCGCCGGGGTCTGCGCCAAGCCAAAAGGGGCGAAAAGGCAAACGAAGGCCCATACGAACATCCACTTCGTCTCCGGCGAGATACGTGTGCGAGAATGCAGAGTGAGGATCAAGTGCCCTCCGAGCCAGTTTGGTCAGCCGGCAAGAAGGCGGCCATTAAACCGGCGATTCAGAGTAATTGATGAGCACATTGCACAAGACAAGGGGCAATGGACAAGAGCACGAGGGTACGACAAAGGCCGAAGTGTTTGTAGTCTATCCGAGCGGAAAGAGTCAATACCCAAATGGTTGTGGTCTGGCCCGAGTCTACTTCGGCACTTCGAAGCGGTAACCGATCCCGCGCAAGGTCTTCAGGTACTGCGGGTGGCGGGGGTCGCGCTCGATCTTCTCGCGCAGCCGGCGGATGTAGACGTCAATCGATCGTGGAGTCACGAAGGGAGTTTCTTTCCAGACTGCGTCGAGAAGTTGGTCGCGGGTCAGGACACGGCCGCGATGCGAGGCAAGGTACTCCAGCAGCCGGAATTCGCGGACGGTGGTGAGGACGTTGCGTCCCTCGACCTGGACGGTCATGGACGAGACGTCGATTTCCAAGTCGCCGAGTCGGAGGACCTCAGAGCCTGCCGCCGAGTGTCCAAGCCCGCGCAGCACAGTCCGGATACGGGCCACGAGTTCCCGCGGACTGAAGGGCTTTGTGATGTAGTCGTCCCCGCCCAGTTCGAGGCCTTTGACGCGGTCGGCTTCGGACGTCTTGGCGGTCAGAAAAATAATGGGAGTCGCGGATAGCGCGGGTGTCTGCCGGATGTGGCGGCAGAGTTCAAACCCGTCGGTGCCGGGCAGCATCACATCGAGCAGGAACAGCGCGGGCATCTCGCGCACTGCCTCAGTGAGCACGGAGGCGCCGCTTACGAAGCTCTGCACCTCGAAGCCCGCCGACTGAAGATTGTGCGAGATGAGGCGGGCTATATCCTCATCGTCTTCCACCACAAAAATGACCGGGCGAAACTGCACAGCTGCAGTGCTGGGAGTCCGTTCTGAGGGTTCGGCCGGTAAATGCATTTTGCGGTCAGAGTGCTCTAGATTCGGGTGAACTTCGGGACGAAATCGGAATAGATACCCCAAGACTCTATGGGGAGAATGTTGCGCGAATGTTGCCTGATTGTTAATGGATGATGAATTTAAGTGCAGGGCTAGAGGCCAGAGGCTGGTGAATTGCGCGAAACGAACCGGACACTGAAGTTGAAATTGAGACGCGAAATGCTGTGCTGATTCCTGACCTCTGGTCCCTGACCCCTGACCTCAGTTGGCAGCTTTCTTCTTTGGCGCATGCCGCAGGCTGCGGCCTTCGATCAGGCTGTACAGGTCTTCTGCGAGGTTCGTGGTGTGGTCGCCGGCGCGTTCCAGGGCCTGCGCCATCAGCAGGATTTCAAAGCCCGACGTGTCCCCTTGCGCGACGGTTTCGGCCAGATGCTTCTGGAAGAGGGCATGGCAAACGCGATCGATGTCTTTGTCCATCTGCAGAACTTTGCGGGCACACTCGAGGTCCAGATTCGAGAATCCCTGGTGAACCAGGTCGAGCATGTCGCGCAGCACGGTCGACATTTCGACAAGTTGCCGGGTATCGGAAGCCGGGATCTTTGAGGTTCGAGCCTGGACGCGGAGGGCCACACTCATCACCAGGTCTCCGATGCGCTCGAGGTCAGTCGTCGACTTGAGGCTGGAGAGCAACTGCCGGGCGCGGGCTTCATTAACCCGGGTGATGGCAGCGGGCATGCGCTCGTCGATCTGGCGCTCGATCAGGTCGAGTTCTTTTTCGCAATCTTTAATGGCAAGGAAAGCCATGCGTGAAGAGTGCGTCAGCAGATCGCGCACGTTGAAGGCGGCGTCGCGGGCGATGAGGCAGGCCTTCAAGGCGAGTTCCGCAAGATCGTCGGAGCCAGCGGGGCTGGGACGGACAGTGGCTTCCTTCGGGGACTCTTCGCTCTTCCGTGTTGCTATCGTTTTGCGTGGCATGGTCGGCGCGCAGACGCAGTCTATTCTCGCAATGTAAAAGGACGGTTACAACCTGTCCATGGGGGATACCCGAAGAAATGCGGTTCGAAGCCGCCAAGACATTTGGCATTTCAGATGAACCCTCAGCACCCGGTATATCATCTACCGAACAGCACGATCCTAGACCCTAACTTTCTTCACGGCTGCAAGGAGGCATCCATGTCCTACGTTGATGTTGGGAAAGAAAATTCCACTTCCATTCACCTCTATTATGAAGACCATGGTTCCGGACAGCCCGTTGTGCTGATCCACGGATATCCGCTCAGCAGCGCGTCATGGGAACGGCAGGTACCCGCGCTGCTCGACGCCGGATATCGCGTGATTGCCTACGACCGGCGCGGATTCGGTAAGTCCAGCCAGCCGACCAGCGGGTACAACTATGACACCTTCGCGGAAGATCTGCATCATCTTGTCGCTCACCTCGGGTTGCAGGATTTTGTTCTTGCAGGTTTCTCGATGGGCGGCGGAGAGGTGGCGCGCTACATCGGCAAATACGGATCGAAGGGAGTAAGCAAGGCGGTGATTATGGGCGGCGTTCCTCCCTACTTGTTGAAGACACAAGACAATCCGGAGGGCGTCGACAGTGCGGTATTCGAGGGAATCAAGAAAGCGGTGGCTGCCGATCGATATGCGTTCTTCACCGCGTTCTTCAAGAACTTCTACAACACCGATGTTCACCTGGGAAAACGCGTCAGTGAGCAGGCCATTCAGGCGAACTGGAATACCGCCGCGATTGCGTCCGCGCATGCAAGTCTCGCGTGCGTACCGACATGGGGTGAAGACTTCCGCAAGGATGTGGCGAAGATCGACGTGCCGACGCTGGTCATTCATGGCGACTCGGACCGCATCGTCCCCTTCGCAGCGGCAGGGCAGCGGACGGCCAAACTGGTTCCGGGAGCTGAACTGGTCGTGATCAAGGACGGCCCGCACAACGTGGCCTGGACGCACGCGGAGGAAGTAAACGCGGCGCTGCTAAGATTCCTTGGGACGAAAGCTACGCAGACGACCTCAGAGAGAGAGAAAGCGGTCGCGTAAGGGCAGGTTGCTTTTCCAAAGCGTGGGCACTGAGGTCTGCAAGGCCCCGTGCCCTTTCGCGGCGTGAAAGTAGCGCGGCACGTGGCCCTCTGGAGGAAGGCCACTTGGCCGTTGGCATCCAGATTACCGGAATCACGCCAGAGGAGCGGGCGCCAGAAGGGTCTTTTCGTGCTGAAAAGGCCACGAGCGGCAGCGCGCCTTCATCGCCGAGGAGCGGTAGCAGGGGTTCCGGCGGCCCTTGCCTTTGCGGCTAAGCTCCTGCATAATAATAGTTTGTCTTGACCTCACCGGACTCTTCCGGAATAAGGATATACGTCTCGTGTTAATGATTCGATTGTCGCGCATGGGTGCGCGCAAACAACCGCACTATCGCATTGTGGTCATTGAGAAGGCACGCGCGCGCAACGGCCGTCCGGTGGAAGTGGTCGGGACCTACAACCCCCGCACCAATCCGGCCAGCGTCGAAATGAAGCGTGACCGCGTCGAGTACTGGGTGTCGAAAGGCGCGCAAATGTCGGAGCGGGTGAACAAGCTGTTCTCCAAGGCTCCGGCCCCGGCGGCCGCTGGTTCCGCCGCCTAGGTAAAGAAGCCGCGTTCTGGATGCGGCCTCCTCAACGTATCGCTCTCGTTTCCACAGTGAGAATTTATGCCTGAGCCTACTGGAGATGTATGTGCGCTCATCGAGTTGATCGCGAAGGCGCTGGTCGATTCGCCTGAGGAAGTGTTCGTCGAGAAATTCGACGACGGCGTGATTGAGTTGGAAGTCGCGGAAAACGACGTGGGCAAAGTGATCGGGCGGCAGGGGCGTACGGCCCGCGCGCTGCGCGCTCTTCTCAGCGCCGCTGGCGTGCGTGCCCGCAAGCGTTATCAGCTCGAGATCATCGAGTAGCGCGCCGTGGATTCACCATCGAAAATCCCCGCTTCTGGCGCGAAAGCCGCGCGAGAAATGGGGCACCCTTCGGATTCCGGGAGTGGCGAGTTCATTACGCTGGCGCGCGTGGTGAAAACGCAAGGCCGGCACGGCGAGGTCGCAGCTGAAGTTCACAGCGACATCCCCGAGCGTTTCGCCGAAGGAATGAAGCTGTTCGCGCTGGGAAAATCCGGCGACGCGCGGCGCCAACTGGAAGTCGAAAGCTTTTGGCCGCATAAGGGCATGCTGGTCTTCAAGTTCTCCGGCATCGATTCGATGTCTAACGCTGAGACATTGATCGGATCGGAGTTGCAAGTACCGCTGGTCGAGCGCGCGGAACTTGAGCCGGGCTGGAGTTACGTCAGCGACCTGGTCGGCTGCATGGTGTTGGACCACGACCGTGAGATTGGCCGCATTGAAGACGTGCAGTTTGGGGCCGGAGAAGCACCGTTGCTGATTGTGGCCGGAGGCTCCGGCAAGAAGGTTGATGTGCCGTTCGCCGAGGCGTATACGGAATCCGTAGATGTTTCGCGCAGAGAAGTGCGCATGACGCTTCCCGAGGGCATGTTGGAAATCAATGCCCCGATGACGGCGGAAGAAAAGAAGCAGCAGAAGAGCAGGGGCTAGGGATCAGGATTCAGGCTTCGCCAATGAAGGCCGATATCGTCACGATCTTTCCGGACTTCTTTCGCGGGCCTTTGGATCACGGCATTACTCGCCGGGCCCGCGAGATGGGGCTGGCGGCAATCGAAGTCCACGATCTGCGGCAGTTCACGCATGACCGGCACCGCACCGTGGATGACCGCCCTTTCGGCGGCGGCGAAGGCATGGTGCTGAAGCCGGAACCGATCTTTGAATGTTTGGAGTCGTTGGGAGTTGCTCCGCGTGCCGAGCGCATGAACGGCACCGCAAAACAGAGCGTGATCGTGCTTTCGGCGCAGGGGCAGCGCCTGACGCAGCGGGTTGCAGGTGAATTGGCGGCGCTGGATCGTATGGTGCTGGTCTGCGGCCGCTACGAGGGTGTGGACGAGCGCGTGGCCGAATTTGTCGCTGACCGCGAGATTTCGATTGGCGACTATGTGTTGAGCGGCGGCGAACTGGGCGCGGCGGTGATCGTCGAAGCAGTCACGCGATTGCTGCCCGGCGCGGTGGGGAACGAAGCATCGACGAAGCAGGAATCGTTCGCGGCGCACGCTGCGACCGAAGAGAGGGATGGTCCGGATTCGACGTGCGGTTCCGGAGGATTGCTGGACTATCCTCACTACACCCGTCCGGCCGAGTTTCGCGGGATGGCCGTGCCGGAAGTGCTGATCAACGGCAACCATCTCGAGATTCGGCGCTGGCGGCGAGAGCAGGCGCTGATGAAGACGTTACGGAACCGGCCGGACCTGCTGGAGACCGTGGACCTCAGCGAAGACGACCGTAAGATTTTGGGTCGCATTCGCAACCGTGGAGTTTAGAAGTCAAGAATTTGGAAATCCGAAGGACGAAGGAAAACGATATGTCAAACCTAATCATTGAAAAGTTGCTGGCCAAGACGCAACGGACCGACATTCCGGCATTTCGGCCTGGCGACACCGTGCGTGTTCACGTGAAGATCAAAGAAGGCGACAAAGAGCGCGTGCAGGCCTTTGAAGGCGTCGTGATCAAGCGCGACAATGGACCGCAAGCCAGCTTCACCGTGCGCAAGATCAGCTTCGGCCAGGGTGTCGAGCGTATTTTCCCGCTTCACTCGAAAGTCATCGACAAGGTGGACCTGGTGCGCTCCTCGAAGGTGCGCCGGGCGCGCCTTTTCTATCTGCGTGGCCTGAAAGGCAAGGCAGCCCGTCTGCGCGACGTCGAAAAGACCGTGCACGCCTAGGAATCAGGAATGACGTGGGACGGTGGCCGGGTGCTGCCGCTCCCAGTTTTGCAGATATATGCACCGCCGGGGATGTCACGAGACGAGCGAGTCAACCGTCGAGAATCCCCGGAAGTATTTCTCTTGTTCTGTTTTCCCACAAAAAGGATGCAGTCAGGATGCGACCAGACCGTGCCTAGGTTTTGTCGCGCCCAGGTTTCGTCGGGCAAGAGCAGGAATGGGGGAAATGGTGGGCGCTATAGGATTCGGATAGCCGCGGCAGTCGGCGTGCAACCGTGCGACCTTGCAGACGGAAACTTGCCGCGGCAACCGCAACGCTGTCGGTGACGATGGGCCCGAATGTCGGAATCGGTTGCGTCATCCAGGCAAAGCGCAAGGCGTTCTGATCCCATTCGAGTCCCACGGTCGTTGGTCCTATGCCGAGTCCGAGAACCGTCTTATCGGCGCTCGCACGCAGTCGGCCCGAGCCCGCGAGAGCAAAAACCGTCCCAATCGTCGGACTTCCGGCCATCGGTAGCTCTCGGGATGGAGTAAAAATGCGAACCCGCGCCTCAGTCTCGGGAGCCTCGGGAGGAAACACGAATGTGGTTTCGGGGAGAGCCATTTCATTTGCGATCTGCTGCATCCGCCGCTCGTCAATTCCCGCCGCATCGGGGAACACACCTAGCTGGTGCCGGTGAATGGCTGATTCGAAAAAACATCGAGACGGATGTACCGAAGAACAGACACTGGCTTCCTACTCCTTCATCTGAGCGAATTTAGAAAGCAAACAACCGGATTGCCGTCCGATGCCGGCCAGACTTCGCGCCCCAGCTCACAATCATTTTTTCAATGGTTGAGGGCGAGGCCCCCAGCGCCATGGCAGTCCAATCTCGTGCGCCCGCCGACCTACCATGTAGGTCAAACTGTGAGTTCATGCCTCGCGAAGAGCAATCATTGGGTTCACTTTCGTCGCGCGGCGTGCTGGGAGATAGCTAGCCAGCGCGGCCACCGCCAGCAACAGCAGGGGCACGATCAGAAACACAGCCGGATCATGGGGGCGCACCCCATAGAGCAAACTTGCCATCATCGACGCAGTAACTGCAGAAAAGACCAGTCCGGCAACGATGCCCATGCCAGCAAGTGCGACTCCCTTGCGTAAGAACATTCTCAGAATGTCGTCCCGCCGCGCGCCCAGGGCCATGCGGATACCGATCTCGCGCGATCTTTGGCCGACTATATAGGCCAACAAGCCGTAAATTCCGATGGAGGCCAGAAGCACCGCCAGTCCAGCAAATCCGGCCACCAGATCGGCAGAAAAACGGCGTGAAGCCAGTGACCGATCAAGGATGTCGTTCATAGAAGAAACATTAAATACCGGCAAGCCGGGATCAATGTTCTGGATTTCATGCCGAATCTGTGATTCGAGCTGGGTCGCGGGCAGAGACGTCCGCAACACCACGCTCAGTTCCTTGCTGTTGTCTTGATAGGTCGAAACATAGATGTGGGGAACGCCATCAATGTCGAGGCCGTCACTCTTGATATCCGTAACAATACCCACGACGGTCGTCCATGGTTTGGTAGCGTCTCGTCCGAACCGCACTCGGTGGCCCAGCGGATCTTGGGTTGGCCAATACTTACGAGCGGTGCTTTCATCAATGATGGCCACCAGCGGTTTGCCGTCTTCATCGCCCTCGGTGAATGAGCGGCCGCGTAGG